>CAWJJO010000012.1:0-412500 GCA_963843285.1 uncultured bacterium | reverse complement strand
TCAGCCCGGTGACAGAGTTTCGATGGTCCTTGCCGCGCCTTTGGGCGCCAATGGAAAGATCATCGCTTCCCCCGACAATGCTGTTACCGGTCGTGTTACCTTCGTCAATCAACCGGGCAAGGTCAAAGGAAAAGCGGCGATTGGATTTACAATCGAGAAAATCGATTTGGATACACACGACTCTGTTGCAGTCCAGACGAATGATTTCAATTCGCAGGCGCCTTCCGGTAAGAAAAAGGATACGAAGAAGGTCCTAGTTACAACTGGAATCGGAACACTTGTCGGCGCGATAGCGGGTGGCGGAAAAGGAGCTGCCATCGGAGCGGCAGTCGGAGCTGGTGCTGGAAGTACCGTGGTGCTGCTTACCAAAGGTGATCATGTGGTGATTCCAGAAAAATCACCGCTGATCTTTGTATTGCAGAAACCGCTTGAAGTTGAGCTTACTCAGCCAATCGCAGTCACTGCGAATAAAAACTAGCACCTCCGGGAGATACGGAGAATCCCTCACTACCGTATGGAGCGCAGACGTCCCGCCTGCACTATGGGTCGCAGGCCTCTAGCGTGTATCCTGGAGCATCCTGCCTGCAACAGTTCTTTAGCCTGGCAAGGTCCGGCGCTACAAACCGTTTCCTTCCGGACTTGAGTTGATCACTTTCACTTCAATCGGCCCGTCCGAATCCAGGTGAACATCCCTTTGCGGGAAAGCGATCGCGATGTCCTCCAGTTCGAACAGCTCATAGATGCGATGCCGCAGATCGCTGCGGACAATTCCGCCATCCACGTCCGGACCCAATCGAATCCAGAACTTGAGCGTAAAAAGAAGGGCATTGTCGCCAAAATCCTCAAACAAAACCTGTGGCGGTGGATCTTTGAGCACTAGCGGGTGATCAGCGGCGGCCTGTGCAATGAGCTCCGAGACTCTGGCGGTCGGTGATCCGTAAGCCACGCTGACCGGCACTACGTAACGAACCAGGTTGTCCGTGAACGTCCAGTTGATGACGTTCTTCTCCAAAAACCGGCTGTTCGGAACGAGCATATCCACGCCGTCTCCGCGTTTGATCAAGGAGCTGCGCAGGCCGATGTTCATGATTTTGCCGCGTTGTTCTTCGACTTCTACAATATCGCCCACCCGGATGCTGCGCTCGAAAAGGAGAATGATGCCGCTTATAAAATTGTTGATGAGAGTCTGGGCGCCGAACCCCACGCCGATTGCTAGCGCGCCGCCCATGAATGCAAACACAGTCCAGGGAATGCGGACGGACGCCATGGCGACCAGCAGGGTGACTGCGACAACAATGGTCGCGGCGGCTTTTGCGGAGAGTCCGGCGGTACGGTCGTCTGTACGAAACAACCCTGTTGCGACTCGTCCGGTGATTCCGTTGATCCATCGCGCCAGAAGCAGACCCAGCACAAAAATGGAAAGCGCAATGATAACTTTGCCCACCGTAATGCTGCGGGGGATCGAGATTTTCTGACCATCGGCGATGACTGTGTCTTCCGCAACGTACAGCTCCGCAATCCAGATCCGATGGAAAAATGTGCCGATTTGATCCAGGACATAGCGTGCCTTTCCCGAGGCGGACATTCTTAATTCCCGGTCCGCTATCTCAGAAGTCAACCGGCGTGTTTGTCCTTCCACAATAGAAAGAACGCTGAGCGCCCGCTGAAACATGGCGGCGCGGTCTTCGAGTGTATTCTGCACATCCTGCGCTGCCTGGCGCCCGGCCGGTGTCATACTCGGGTCCCCTTGTTTGATGGAATATCTGATCGCTTGGGCGACCGATGCAGAAAGCTTCGCTTCGGCAAACTTCGTCCACTGATTGAGATTCGTTAGAAGTTGTTCGTACTGTTCTCTCTTGGAACGCAGCTCCATCAATGTGTGGTCATTTCTCACCCAGATCCTGTCTTCCCAGACGCCTTGGATGTAATCCGCCAGGCTTACGAAAGTCCGTAGAATTTCAATCTTGGTGTCGCTTGTTTCCGCGCGCATTTGCGCTGCTTCCACAGCGCCCTGCAATTCCGTCAAAGTCAATACATTCGCATCGGGCCCGGGTGGGGCTGTCCCATTTCGCAAATTTTCGCGAAGAGTATCCAACGATTTCCGCAGCTCGACATCGGCTGCAAGCGCTTCATTCAGCTCTTTCTGGAAAGATTCCCTTCTGAGATTGATCTGTGATTGCACCAGATCAATGTCCTGTTTCGAAAAGCGCATCTTGCTTTCGGCGATGCTTAATTTGTGTTTCAGAAACTCAATGTACTTGCGTCGTCCATTTAACGATTCCAGCGCCACCTGTCTTCTCATTTCGGCAGCTTCAACCGCCGCTTCGTTCGTTTCATTCCGCAATTGCGCCAGCACCACGAGCCATTGCTGCCGTTGATTCTGCGCGCCCAAAAGCTCTAACTGGTCTTTCGCCTGGCGGAGTAGACGGACACTCTCGTTGAGCCGGGTGGCGCTGCCGGCGAGCTCCGTCTCAACGATGGAACGCATCATCTCGAAAGATTGCGCTTCCAGCTCTTGACCCGCGATCGTGTCCCGCAATTGTTCCACAAACACGAATGGATATGGCGGTTGTTCTGAGAAGCCTTGCCATCCATTTTGTTCGACCGTTTGGATACGATTAATCTCGCGGATTTCCTTCAACCTTCGAAGATTCCGCACCTCGGAATCCAGGACACTCAACAGTTGTTGCAGGAGACGGCGCTGCTCGGTTCGTTCATCAGAAGTTGCCGTAAGAGATGCTGCTTCCGATGTGATTGCTGTTTGTGCACTAAGCCGCGTTCGAACACCATCCAGACGTGTCTCTATTCTTGCAATCGCAGTATCAATTTCCCCGGATGTGGATGGCAACTGAGCGGCTATCCCCGGTGTTTGGGCGTTGTGTGACGTACTTCCCGGAACTGGCGGGATTCCCTGGCCATGCAGATTTTCCCATCCGATCAGCAGGAATAAAGTGCAAATCAGACCGGTACGGCGTAAAAAATTCACGTTCGAAATCATGACGTTGTAGTCATTATAATACCCGTCCAAAACCGGGTGTCACGCCATTTATTGATCCTGAGTCCGCAGGGAATTGCGATAGATTCCGTAAGCCGGTCTTTCAAGAAGCGGTGATCCGTAAGTCAGGCCAAAGCCGTTCCCGTTACTGCATGAATCCTCGGGATCCCAAATTCTGTAAGGGAAAATTAACTGGAACCAGGAACTCCGTTCCTGAAAAACTCGCAGGAAAGTGTGATATTCTTCTGTCTGTTTCTTTTCCGAGTCCCGGCTATCTCTGCAGGCCTTCTCTCCTATCTCGGTTACCCACAGTGGTTTTTCCTGAACGTGTGGTTTGATCCATCGATCGAGATAATCATCAAAATCGACGGATGAATCAGGATAGTAGTGAACAGTGACCACGTCAAAATTGCCGTTGGCCGCTTTCAAGATATCCCAGAGCTTCCACCTGCCCCGGGAGGTCCAGTGATGTGCGAGTTCCGGGGCGCCGACTAAGATTTCGGGATCTACGCTTTTCACGGCCTGATAGCCCGGTATCAGAATTTTTTCGACATATTCGGTCCTGCTTCCAACCCAGAATCCGGAGAGGTTGGGTTCATTCCACATTCCGAATCCGCCTAGTGCGGAGTGCCGGGAATAACGGTGAGTGATGGCTTTCACGAAATCGGTCCAATCCTCAGTTTTGATAGGAGGATGCGTTTCGGTCTTGTCGCCATTGGCCCAGCGGGGAGTGCAGTGAATCAGCACATAAACTTTCAAATCACGCTGGCCTGCAAGTCTGAGCTTGTGGTCCAGCTCAGACCAATTGAATTCCCCTTTTGACTTTTCTATTTTGCACCAGTATGCCGTGACGCGAACCCAACCGACCCCAAGCTCTTGGACCTTGTCCGCGATTTCTCGGGACTCGAGCTCTGAATTGATTCCGAAGGACTGAGCGAAGATGTTTGGCGATCGAGTCAGAAAAGCAAAAAGAAGAATGAAGGCAATTCCCAGAAGTTTCTGCACCAAAATATTATCGCACGGCCGATCGCAACGACGGATATTCAATCAGTCGGTTAAATATTCAGAGTTTACCGGTTCACAGGCCCCCAAATAGCGATCCAACCAGGCAATTGTCTCTTTAAAATATGTAGTGGGTTCGCGTGTCCCGTTCGAACAAAGACTGCGGGGTTCCTCGCTTGAGGATGCGTCCTTCTTCAAGGATAACGACCTCATCACAGAGCGAAGCAACCTCATCGGCATCATGGCTCACATAAAGCATCGGGATATGGAAGGCATCGCGAAGACGCAGCAGATACTCGATCATCTTTTCTTTCAGATTTCGATCGAGACTTGCCAGCGGTTCATCCATCAGCAGGAGACGGGGCGATGCCAGAATTGCGCGCGCGAAGGCTACTCGTTGCTTTTCTCCGCCTGAAAGCAGCGAAATACCACGATTCAAAAGGGGTTCGATTTCCAGCACGTCCACGATGTGGCTCAGATTGATGAGATCGCGTTGCTGCTGATGTTCGCGAAATCCGTAGAGCAGATTTTTCTTCACGGAAAGATGTGGGAACAGCGCGAGATCCTGTGGCACATAACCAACAGCACGGTGTTCGATCGGAACATGCAACCTGCGCGATGTGTCCGTCAGTACATGTCCTTCGGCTTCCATGTAGGCAGTTGCAGGTTTCCGGATTCCGGCAACCGCTTCGAGCAGCGAAGTTTTGCCGGATCCGGAAGGGCCAAAGATTCCAGTGATGCGCCCGCTCAGCTCGGCGTTCACATCCAGAGTAATTCTCTGGAGCGGCAATTTAAGGTTTCGCAGAATCAGTGTCATGCCGCGATTCTCCCCTCTTATGAAGGGGGGAGTTAGTGGGGGGGTGGAGATGTTTGAGGCAACCCCGTCCCGACCTCCCCCTTGATAAGGGGGAGGAGATCCAAGCCGGACCTCACTGTCGCTGAATCTTCTGCTTCGTTTCAAAAAGATCTCGCTGATCAGGACCGCCGAGAATGCGAGAATCACCGAGACAACCAGCAATCGAAGCGCTTCGCTGTCCTGTCCCAGTTGAATGAATTGATAGATGGAAAGTGAGAGCGTTGCCGTCCTGCCCGGAATGTTTCCTGCAACGACAATGGTTGCGCCGAATTCACCCAGTGCGCGCGCAAACGCAAGCAGCGTTCCGGCAGCGATCCCGCGCGCGGCGAGCGGTAACGTAACGGACAAAAATACGCGTACCGGAGAAGCACCCAGCGTTCGCGCAACCTGCTCCAGCCGCGGGTTCACTTCTTCAAATGCAACACGCGCCGCCCGGACAAGAAGAGGAAACGACATCACCGCCATCGCTGCTACAACACCCCGCCACGTGAAAACAATGTCCAGATCCAGCCACTGTTTCAGGAAGCTTCCGAGCGGTCCTCTCCTTCCGAGCAACTTCAACAACAGTAGTCCGGTTGCAACCGGTGGCATCACAAGTGGCAGCGACACAATCGTTTCAATAATGGATTTGCCGCGCCACATCCTGCGGGCCAAAAGCCACGCAAGCAGGATGCCAAAAGGTAGGATCAAAACAGTGCTGAAGGTAGAGACACCAAGTGTAAACCACAGAATCTGCCATTCTTCAGCGCTCATTCCCGTGTTAGAAAGCCGTACTTCCGGAAAACGGCAATCGATTCAGGAGAGGCAAGATAATCAGCCAATTTCCTGGCGGCATCACCCTGGCTGGATTCGGCAACCACAGCAAGCGGATAGCTGATCTTTGGTCCGTCTTGAGCAGCAATTTCGTATGCGATCTTCACGCGCTTCGAGATGTTCGCGTCGGTCTTGTATACAATTCCGACATCCACGTTTCCGGATTCGACGGCTGCCAGCGCGGCACGCACATTTTCGGTTGGGATGATGCGCTTAATCACCTGATTCCAGATTCCAATCTTCTTCAGATGCTCTTTTGCATAGATGCCCGCAGGCACTGTTTGTGGTTCCGCTATCGCAATCTTCCAGTTTGACGTGGCGAGTTGATTCGCCGAATCGATTGAGACATTGCTGTCAAACGGAATCACGAGGACCAGCGTGTTGGATAATAGCGATTTTCGGGTGTCTTTCAGAATCAAACCTTTTTTTTGTAATGAATCCATTTTCTCTTCATCGGCAGAGAAAAGGAGATCGGCCGGAGCTCCTTCTTGAATTTGTCTCGCAAGAATACTTGATGCAGCAAAGTTGAAAATCAGTTTGTTCCCTGTTTTTTTTTCGTAAGCGGCGCCGATCTCCTGGAGGGCATCCGTCAGGCTTGCAGCAGCGAAAATCTGCAGTTCCGCTGCGTGAAGGCCGGATACGGAAATTACAAGGATCAGCAGTGAAAGAAAATAACATCCTTTTTTCATCAGCCACACTCAGAATACGAGCTGAAATCTGCACAGGATCTTGTCCTGTATCTCAAGGATCCCGGTTGCCTCCGTGCGCAGGTAATTGAGCTGCATCTTCAGATCATGTCCTTTGATTTCGTAATTCAGACCGAATGTCCACGTGCTTGTGGCAGTGAAATTCGGCTCCAGATCCGGATCGAATCGTTCGTATTTGCCGACTCCCTGGATGCGCTTGGTAAAATAGTAGGAAAACTGCGCGTACCATCCCGATGGCGTAAACCGGTCGAGCGGAATGTTGTCTTCCGGCTCGAATCGCACTAGCAGATATTCCACCCAGAGATCCATCGGTCCGATATGAAGCTGCGAATCGATTCCGCTTCCTTGTCTTTTTCCAGTAAAGGCGTTTCCGCCAAAAGAAAAATCGGCGGATTGGCCGGTGAGATTTGTATCTTCAGAGAAAAACATGTTACCGCCGGCAGTCCAATTTGATTCCTTGCCGAACAATTTCCCCTGCCATGGGATCCCCGCAAGGCGGGCACATGGAAGAAATGAATCGTTATCGTTAAACGATACGTTCACACTATTTCCGTTAA
Organism: uncultured bacterium; assembly: GCA_963843285.1. Classification (GTDB taxonomy): domain Bacteria; phylum Acidobacteriota; class HRBIN11; order JAKEFK01; family JAKEFK01; genus CAZDDB01. The sequence continues at coordinate 405,570 of CAWJJO010000012.1, read as the reverse complement.
ATAGGCCATAGGCGTAAGAAAGGCGTTTGCCATAAAAACTGCCCCAGACCTGTGCTCCGATTTGACGGCCGATGGTCAACCGGTCGTTGACCAGCGATCGCTCAATCGTGAACAACCGCGCGTCGGTCACGAGCTGCTCGTAGCCGAAGGGTGATTTGAATTGACCACCCTTGATATTTGCGCCGGCATGCCGGTTCCAGTTGACATAGCCGTCGGTAAGCTGGGCGCGCAGATTGCTGGTACTGACGCTGGTGGAATTGTTGGAGAGGGAGCCGGAGAGCTCCAGCTCTACTTTGAAATCGAATTCTTCCAGGAAATTCCCGTTTGCATTCAAGCGCGCTCTGCGCAGATAGAATCGATCATCCGCAGTAGTAAAGCGGCTGTCCCCCCGCTCGCCAAAATCAGCTTGAAACTGAATGAGTCCGCCGATCTTCAGGGTTGGCTCGCGTCCGGCCGGTTTTGCTTCTGTCTCCGCCACAGCATCGAAACAGAAGAACAAAAGAATCACAGAAATGCAGGTCCGCAGCCTCATGGGTGCTACTCCACCTCAACAGAAGCAGGCATCATATTTCGTTAAATATATTTTGTCAAATATATCGGATGCCAGCAGTCCTTCTCACCGCAACTGCCGCTGGATCTTTTTCCATGTCTGTTGGGTGGCCCGTAGGCTTTCGGTTTCCAGGCGCTGGTAAAGTTCGAGGATTCTGGCGCCGGATGGCGTTAGTCGCGCTCCGCCTTTTTGTTTTCCACCGCGAGAAGCGACGATCACAGGATTCCGAAAGCACGCATTCATGGTTCGGACCAGCTTCCAGGCCCTCATATAGGACATGTTCAACTTTCGCGACGCCTGGTTGATAGATCCCGTGTCAGAGATCGCGATGAGGAGATCTGCCTTGCCCGGGCCGATCGCAATCTCTCTTCCACGAAAAATACGAAAACGGGGATGCAACGTCTTTTTGGTCATTGCACAGATTATGAAACATTCTTTCGCGCGGACGCAACCGCGGCGGTTTTGTTGTGACGTTGATAATACGGACGGTACGCGTCTTGAGGTTTTCAGCTCCACTGGAGCGGAATCACACGATGCCGTTCCGGGCGGCGCGCCTGCTTGCGGTTTCTTCTGATCGGAGGCGATCATGAAATATCATGCGGGGGAATTGAAAGTTCAGGCGCGCGCCGGTGTACAGGAAGCCGCCGGCAAGGTATCGGGCGTTATGCGCTCCACGGTCCCTGCTCGTGCGCAGACGTTTCTTCGCGAGCAGCGGATGCTGGTCGCTTCCAGCATCGATGCGAATGGTCGCGTTTGGGCATCGCTTCTAACCGGAGATCCTGGGTTTATCAATATACCGGATGAAAAAACGGTTCGGATCGCAGCCTCAACGGCTGCATCCGATCCGCTCGTAAAGAACCTGGTACACAATGCGCAGATCGGGTTGCTTGCGATTGAATTCGCAACCCGCCGGCGCGCCAAATTGAAAGGCAAAGCGGAAATCGGATCTGATGGAAATATTCTGGTCCGGCTCGATCGGGTCTATTCACTTTGCCCAAAATATATCCAGGCGCGCGAGCCGACGGAGAACCCGAATGCGGGTTTGCTGTTTCTCGATTTTCAGGATGGGAGAATCTTACAACTTTCCGGAAAAGCCGAGGTAATCTGGGATCCAGCGCGCATCGGGGACTTCGTGGGCGCGGAGCGTCTGGTTGCATTTGAAGTGGAAGAAGTCCGGGAAACAGCAGATGTTTTTCCGCCCGGGTGGCAGTTTCTCGGCTATTCCCCTTTCAATCCGAAAAGTTTGCAGTAGCGACTTTTCTTCGATGCAGGCGGGCAATCCAAAATATGATTATTGGGGTGGCCTGAGCGCCGCTTGGACACCATATTAGAATGGTGAAGCGTATTTGGATTTTGATTCTCGCGATTTACTTGCCGGCAACGTTCCTTTCCGCAGAAACGTATCTTGGCTATTCGGACTACCAGATTGTGACGGATCCCGCCTTTGATGCCCGCAGTTATTTCGAAGAGATGGAAGCGCATGGAGTGAATCTCCAGAGAATCTGGACGGGCGGATATAACAATTCGATTCCCCACGTACGCGAGAGGATGCCATTTGAAAAGCAGGGAGGCAAATACAATCTGGACCGGATCGACAGGGATTACTTGAACCGGCTCCGCTCAGTGATTTTGTCCGCGCGAATGCACCATCAAAAAGTTTTGCTGACGTTGTTTGATCACTGGGCCCTTTCTACAGATGAAATTTTCCCCCAGAGCCCCTGGTTTTACAAAAATAATCACAACGGTATTTTGAAAAACGCGCTTCCCGATTTCTATGATCTTCGAAACAGGAGACTCCTGACGATCCAGAGAAACTACGTGCGAACAATTGTTTCCGAGACTCGCGAATTTAGTCCGATCTACGAAATCATGAACGAAGCAAACTGGTCTCCCGACTGCGCTATGCTTGATTCCTGGCACCGGCGTGTCGCATCCTGGATTCTTGCGGAAGCTCCGGACGCGGAAATTGCAGTCAATATCCAGGGAAGGTGCGCTGGCATTTTACAGGAGCCATGGGTGGACGTCATCTCGTTTCATGCGGATGTCTGGGAGGGCCAAGGCATTTGCAAAACCGTACGGAAATACGTGTCACAGGGAAAAACGATTGTGATTGACACCGACGGCGCCTGGAAAACACGCGATGAAAACCGCCGCGTAACTCAATGGCTGAGAGAAAGCCTTCAATGCGGCGCCTCCTTCAACCACAAAGACGATATCTACAAGCCGGATCTCGCGCTGCTTCGCGAATATCGAAGACAGAGCGAAAGACTAAACGCCAAGTGACGAGTTGAGCATGAACACAGATCCCGGAAAACGCCGACCCGTACCCGGGATCCGCACGCATCGCTTCAATGCAAAATCGTAGAGCAGAGGGTTGAAGTGATAGATTTCATTTAATAGTTTGCGCTCCTCCGTTGTGATGTAGCCGGCTTTCACAAGCGGGCCGGTGCGGACAAGAATATTAATTGCCGGCAACGGATAATCGCTTCCGTTGATCAGTCTCGGATGCAGATCTTCACGTTGCAGCATTGTGGTTAGCGGCGTTCCGATCCGATTGAACTGCGTCATCGCCGAGATTTCTCCAAACACCAGTCCTTCATACTTGTTTTCATCCATGAGGCGGAGAAAGAATTCGAAATTTGTTCGCCGCTCGCGTGCCAGACTGTCCAGATCCTCGTTTTCGCCAAGGCCTGCGCAATGGGCAACAATCACTTTTACCCCGAGATCCAGCGGTCTTCTGAGCAAAAGGGGATTCCCCAGTTTTTGATCCTCAGCAGCTTCGACGGCTTTCTCTTCCCCGCCGTGGCTCAGCAAAACGATACCCAGCTCTTTCATCTTTTGATAAAACGGATCGCAACGTGGGTCGGAAGGATTGATTCCCATTGCATTGGGCAACCATTTCAGAATCCGGCATCCGCGCAAAGCCCATTTCTCCAATTCCATCAATGCATCCGGACGAAACGGATGCACCGACATCGCCGGTAGAAAAAGATCCGGAAACCTGTCTGCCAGATCAAAGACGTATTCATTCGGAACATAGAATTCGGTTTTTGCGAGATTCACAGATCCATCGGGATTGTGGTTTCTATCAAACGCCAGCAATCGGTGCCTCCCGTGCAATGGAGTGTGCCGGACCAGATCAACGATTCGCGCTACAAGTTTGGAATCGGTATGTTTTTCGTTTCGAACCCCGTACGCGGTCAGATACACGGCAAACTTAACGCGATGAAAAGGATGAGCCCAGGAGAGCATTCTGGCGTTGATGAAGGCCTCTGTACCGTCGGTTCCAAGTCCGGCCACGTGGGTGTGATAATCGATCAGCCTGTCCGGATCAATATCCTCCCAGGCGCGCTTGAGCAGATCGCCGGCGCTTCCACTGAGATCATCTTTCATCTCCAGGGGCTTTCGCGTAAACGCCCCTCCCAACTTGTTTAGAAGACACATCCCCGTCAGAATAGCATGCAGTCAGGAAGTTTTGCTACTTGTGATAGACTGGACACCATGACCTACGACTCTATTAGTATTTAGGGAGGGGCAAATGCCGTTCCTGAAGAACCTTTCCATTAAAAATAAGTTGATCCTTGCTTTCTTGCTGGTAACTCTATTGCCGCTGCTTGCCGGATTCACAATCGTGTTCTTAAACGAACTATCCACTTTTAAGACCGATATGACAGACGAAACTGTCGTGATGGCGCGGATTATTGGCGATTCCAGCGTAATGGATCTTACTTCTCGCGATACAGTCGCATCGGAACGGACGCTGACGAAACTGATTGCATTGCCGAATAAGAGAGAAGCGCATGTTTTGCAGGCAAGCGCCTTCCCCTGTTTGATTGGTAGCCATGGATTCTGAATCGCGTCCATTTCATCAAATGCTGAAGTCACTTTGGCATTTGATGAACTACGCGATTCATAATCTGTCGGGTCTGGTCGAGGCAACGATTGCCGGCAGCTGGCATCCGTTTTGCACTGTTAGGACCAAGTCTGAGCAGTTTCGGGATCACTGATGCGGGTCATCTCGGCTCGCTTCAGTCCCCGGGACGGGGACAAGAAATGCGACTGCGAGTTCCAAAGCGTAGTTCCAGCACTGGTGGGCTATCGATGAAGGCATATGCCCTTCTCTTCCTGGCCTGTGCTGTAATGCTGTTGGTTTGTCATGCCACACTGTTTGGAGGTCATCACCTCCTGTGGGACCTCTGTTTCATCCTGATGGGAAGTCTGCTTGTCGTGTTCTGTGTTCTAGTGATACAGGAAGTACGAGATCGGAAATTATATAAAAGCGATTCTTAACGACTGAGACGTATCAAGCGTGCAGTCACAACGGGCGCATTGCCCCCGCGTGCGCCCGAGGCGTTTTAAGAGGTTATGAACGTTCTTGTGGCGGTAAGTGATACACGTACCCGGCTGCAAATCGAGGAGGTTCTTCTCTCCCGAAAGCACGAGTTCAAGTCCTATCCCACTGCGCCGGAGGCGTGGGGCGACTTGCAGCACAACTCCTATTCGTTAACGATCGTCGATTCCTCATTCCAGGTCCAGGGGGAATCGATTTTTGTGTGCCTGCGCCGGTTGGAGCGGTCGGAATTCATGCTGGTGCTCGGAATTACGAATACAACCGATTGCGGAGAGCTCCGCAAGATGATTGACTCAGGCGCGGACGATTATCTCATCTGGTCAGAGGAAAGGTCACAGCTCTATTTGCGGCTCCAGATCGCCGAACTGTGGGTCCAGCAATACGAAAAATGGAGAGACTCTACCTTGCACGATTCACTGACCGGTGTGGCCAATCGCAATCTATTTATTGAATGTGTCAGTAATGCAATCGCGCGTTCCAAACGCAGGAAGAGTTATTTCTTCGCGGTTTACTTTCTGGATCTGGATCAATTCAAACGCGTCAACGCAAAGTTGGGACATTTGATGGGAGACGTGCTTCTTCAGCAAGTTGCTGCGCGTTTGCAATCTTGCGTCCGCCCATTCGATACCGTTGCAAGGACCGGAGGGGATGAGTTTGCAGTCCTTGCAGATGATTTGCCAAGCAAAGATCATGCAATTCTGGTCGCTCAAAGGCTGCAGGATCAATTCGCAGCGGCGTTTCAGATCCAGGGACGGGATCTAATTTCTTCGGCAAGCATTGGAATTGCAATTGGCGCCGGAGAATATGACTTTCCCCAGCAGCTTCTGCAAGCCGCAGATCGGGCGATGTATCGCGCCAAACAACAAGGCGGCAACTGCTATCAGATTGCCGAGTCGATCGCCCAAACCGAGTAAAGAAGAAGGGACGCGGCTCTCTATCTAGGAGCAATCGCGTCCCCGCTTGGTGGGGTCTTCCTATCTATAAGAAAACCCAGTAAAGGGTGATTCGTGGAGTTACCGACTTTTTGAAGGACGCGCCGGTCGGGCTGTCTTCGTACGTTTCCATTTCCACATTCGGCATAATGAAAACGTTCTTGTGCGGCTTCAACACAAGGCTGGCTATGATAAAGTTTCGTTTATCTCCTGTAATGGCGGAATTGTTGTTTGGTTCAAGGTAATCATATCGACCGACGACACCGACGATCGTGCTGAAGTTATACCAACCCCAAACGGAATGACCGATTGCGGTTCTTGTTTCCAGATGTGAAAGGCGCCGCCGAACCGAGTTTCGTGCCGTTGTCCTGTCTTCACAAAGAAGCCTTCGTATCCGATCTGGTACTTGTCTTTCAATCCGTAACCGGCAAACCATGCCGTGGTCCAGCTGCTGTTGCTGATGTTCTGGGCGGCGTCGTTCGGATTTGGTATATCTGGCAGCGCACGGTAGTCTTCGTAAATTGTGGCCTGGAATTTCTCATTCGGTTTCCACCAGAAATTGAAGTATGCGCGTTTGAATTTATCGATTTCGGGATTGTTTCCGCTTCCGTTTCCAGCCATCACCCAGTAGTTGTATTTGCCGTTCGTGTCCAGCTTCCCTCTCAAGCTGACGGCAATATCACGTGAAGAAACGATGCCACGTAGATCCAGGATCGTCTTTTCGAGGGAACGGTATCCCCAAACAGATTCGGATATTTCAAATGCGGGCGTGGGCTGGATACCGAAGATTACGTCGGTCATGCTGAAAGCATTTTTCCATCGCAGATAAGCATCCTTGACAAATACACTGATTCTGCCGTTGCTGGAAAGCGCAGCCTGATCCGCTTCCAGACGAAAACGAGTTGTGAACTTTGGAGAGATGTCGTCATCAAAAGTGAAATAGATTCTTCGAAACTGGAAGGCGTTTTGATCTTCGTCACCGGGTTGGATCGCCACGTTCGAAAACTTCGAGACGTTGGGATCACGCGAGGTGTTGTAGAAATAGTCACCAAACATATAACCGCTGAATTTATACGGCAACTTCTCCTGAACTGCAGGAGCAGGCGTTTCAGGCACTACTTCGGCCGGTAGGTTGTGCTTGAAATAGTATAGCTGGAGAGCCTCAATGCTGTCAGCGACAATCGTCTCCCCGTTGGGACCGGCGCCGATGCGAGTAATGCTTTTCCCCATCTCGCCGCTCGCTTTCCAATCCTGGTAAGCCTTCATGTTATTGAAAACGTAAATGCGGCCGTCTTTTGTTTCTTCCGCATAAGAAAATCCCTGCGCGCCTGCTTGTCGCGGAAGAAACGCCACAAACAGGATGAAAATCATCAGTACAGTTGCAAACTGAGAGGTACGATTCATGCTTCTTTACTCCTTGATTGACGATTTAAGGAACTGTTTCTCTGACAGTCTAGAGAGGCCCCGTTTCTTCTAAGTCAAAGAAATGTTACGACAGAGTAACATTTCTTTCCTTCGCGGGCTTTGCGGTCTTTGCGAGAAATAAAGGGACTTACCCGAAGCGTCCGGTGACGTAATCTTCGGTCTGTCTCTGGGCGGGATTGGTGAAGATCTTGACCGTTGTGTCGTATTCGATCATTTTACCTAAATAAAAGAAGGCGGTATAGTCCGAAATTCGAGCAGCTTGCTGCATGTTGTGAGTGACGATGACAATCGTGAATTCTTTGCGAAGCTGCCGGATCAACTCTTCGATTTTTCCTGTTGCCACCGGATCGAGCGCAGAGCAGGGCTCATCCATCAAGAGGATTTCCGGACGATTTGCGATCGCGCGCGCGATACAAAGGCGTTGCATCTGTCCACCCGATAGCCCCAACGCGCTTTCCTGCAAGCGATCCTTGACTTCCTCCCAAAGCGCCGCTCCCCCCAGACTGCGCTCTACGGTCTCATCAAGCGCAGCGCGGTTGTTCTGACCGGCAACACGAAGACTGTAGATTACGTTTTCGTAAATCGATTTTGGAAAAGGATTGGATTTCTGAAACACCATCCCGATCCGCTTGCGAAGTGAAATGACTTCCAGGTGGGGATCGTAAACACTGCGTCCGCGCACAAGTATGTCGCCTGTATGATGTACACCATCAATCAAATCGTTCATGCGGTTGAAGGATCGCAAAAGTGTGGTTTTCCCGCAGCCGGAGGGGCCAATCAATGCTGTGACCTGCTTTTCCGGAATGTCAAATTCGATGTCATGCAGTACATGAGCCGGTCCGTAAGAAAAATTGAATTTTACGACCTGAATGTATTTTGAATCGGAGACTCCTTCCGCTGATTCGTTTTCCTTTTCCGGTATGGTAATCTCGAGTAGTTTCGGTTGTGGTGGTGTTTCGGTCATTTCCATTTCAACCCCTTTAGAAGGCCCCTGTTGAATATTTCCGTCGTAGTCTTTCACGGATTACAATCGCGCCCAGGTTCAGCAGAACGACCAGCAAGATCAGAAAGAAAGTAGTTGCAAAAACCATCGGTTTTGCAGCTTCCGAATCAGGCGACTGAAAACCGAGATCGTAGATGTGAAACCCGAGGTGCATGAATTTTTGGTCCAGATGAAGAAACGGATACGCTCCATCCAGCGGTAGACTGGGCGCGAGCTTTACGACACCCACCAGCATGAGGGGCGCCACTTCGCCGGCCCCCCGCGCCATCGCCAGGATCAGTCCCGTCAAAATGCCCGGGGCCGAAGCGGGTAAAACCACGCGCAGAATCGTTTGCCATTTCGATGCGCCGCATGCTAGGGAGCCTTCCCTTACGCCTCGCGGAACTGCGGCCAATGATTCTTCGGTCGCCACAATTACAACAGGAACGGTCATGAGAGCCAGTGTGAGGGAAGCCCAGAGAATGCCGCCGGTACCAAAAGTTGGAGTCGGCAGGTACTCACTGAAAAAAAAGCGATCGATTGTCCCGCCGACAAGATATACAAAGAATCCAAGCCCGAATACTCCAAAGACGATCGAAGGAACACCCGCAAGATTGTTTACGGCAATGCGCACCGATCGCACAAACAAACCTTGCCTGGCATATTCGCGAAGGTAGATCGCCGCCAGCACTCCAAAAGGTGTCACCGCAACACTCAACAGAAGTGTCATCACAAATGTGCCAAAGATGGCAGGGAAGATTCCACCTTCCGTATTTGCTTCCCTGGGCTCATCACTCACAAAAATCCATAGCCGGTGAAAAAAGAATCCCAATCTTTGCCAGAAGTTCATGGCGTTCGGAAAACTATAGGAGACGATCTGTCCCATGGCGATGCTCTTCTCTTCCCCAGTGATCAATGAATACGCGAACGTATCTTCTGATTGTTTTGCTCGCAATTCTTGGGCGCGTTTCGCAAGAACGTCGTATTCACCCTGAAGGACGGATATTCGCGCGTGGATTGTTTTGAGCGCTGCCTCTTGCGAGGATGCAGTATTGTCTTTTCGGATCAGCTTTTCCTGGAGCTGGAGTTCCTCCATTTCGTGATTGATCCTTCCGATTTGACCCTTTTCAACCTTCTTAATTTCCGCTCGCCTTTTCGCTCCCTCTCTCACCATCGATTCCAGCTGTGCGCGAAACTTCGGGTCGTTCGCAAAAATAGCTCCCTTCCCTCTGGTCTGGATCGATTTGGGAAAACCGATTGCGTCTCCATATTCCATTCGCTCAACGGAGATGATTCCAGGCGGATACTGAACGTCTGCTACGTCCTTGTGATCCACGAACTTGAATGAAAGCCCGTATTGATCCTTGTTTCCCATGAACAGTTGCCATTCCACTTCGCCGGGGGTTCCTTCGAGAGCCTTTGTGATTTTTTTCTGTTCGTGGATAATCGCTCCGCCAAGGAATGACGATCCATTGATCGCCGCCGAGCTTCCTTCCCGCAATTGGATCCTGGCGATGCGACTCGGCCAGAAGACTTTCACTCCATTGGCGATAATGAGGCCGAGAAGATAAATGACCATCACAAGTCCGATGGTCAATCCCATGGAAGTAAACCAGACAAACGGCTCGCCGACAGCCTTTGTTTTTGCCGCACTAGTCTTGTTTTCCGTGCTCATACCGTTTTGTACTTCTCGCGAAGACGTTGTCTCAGGATTTCGGCGAAGGTGTTCACCGTAAATGTCATCAAGAAAAGCGCCATTCCACCCAGAAAAAGAGTTCGGTACAGAGTGCCCTGGGCAGGGGCTTCCAGGTAATTCGACAGCGATATTCGCGGAGAGCGTGCGCATACCGGAAAAAATGTTGAAATCCAGAATCGGTGTATTGCCCGTGGCCATCACAACGATCATGGTTTCTCCGACTGCGCGGCCCAGCCCGATCATGATTGCAGAAAAAATTCCCGCAGATGCAGTCGGCAGAATAATCCGCACGGCTGTCTGCCAGCGGCTCGCACCGAGCGCAAGCGAACCAGATCGAAGCGCCTGCGGCACGTTGGACATCGCATCTTCGGCGATCGTAAATATGATCGGGATGACGGCAAAGCCCATCATGAATCCAACGATCAGGGAGTTCCGTTGTTCAAAAGGCAATCCCGTGGCATGCGGCCACCAGAGACGGAAATCGGCAACGAGCTTCCCCGTACTCGGATCCTGAGTGACAAACAAAGCCTTTTCCAAAACCGGTCCCAGCTGCCAGGAGAGCACGCTTGCAATCACCAGCACCGGAAGAAAAAAGATCCATTCATAACCCGGTTTGATGAGAACGCGGTATTGAATCGGTAGACGCGACCACAACCATCCAAAGAGAAGTGCCGAGAGAGGAATCAATACAAGCATGACGATTACAGAGGGCACTCTTTCTTCCAGAATGGGAGCCAGCCACAGTGCTGCAAGAAATCCCAGGACGACGGACGGAAGCGAAGCCATGATTTCCATGATCGGTTTGACGATGATTCGGAAATTCGGGTGCAAGAACTGGGAAGTGTACGTAGCGGCAAGCAACGCAATCGGCAGCGCAAACAACATCGCATACAAAGTGCCTTTCAATGTGCCGATGATGAGCGGAACAAGAGAAAGCTTGGGTTCGAAATCGTCCGTTCCACCTGTCGATTGCCAGACGTAATCCGGTTTTCTGGCCCCCTCGTACCAGATCTTTCCAAATAGCGCCTTCAAGCTGGATTCGGGATGTGGATCCTTCAGTTGATAGATGTGAAGCTTGTTCTGAGTATCCAGAAAATAAAGACTGTTGAATTTTCCGCCGATTGCGGCTTGCGAAATCCGGAATGGTAGATTTTGCTCCCAGCGGATATCTTCGGTCGTTGAAAAACGAAGAGAAGCAAACGATCCCGAACCGGTAAGAAATGCCTTGTTCCTGACGCTTGGCGCGAAAAAAGTAGCGGGACCTGGGAGTGAAGCGAATTCTTTTGTCTTCCCGAACTTCCGGATGTCTCCACCTTCCTCTGTGTACAGGCTGAAAACCCGATTTGTTCCGTCTCTTGCCGCGAATACCAGAGATACCCCCCCAAAAAGATAGTCCATGGAGCTGATTGCAGGATCCTGAAGATCCTGAAATGGCTGAAATCTCTGGATGAGCCTTAAGTCGCCGCCGCTAAAGGCAAAATAAAATACTTCCCCTTTTCGATTCGCCACAACGATATCACTGGCCGCCATATTTACAGATAGGATTGCTGGCTCGCCATCGATCTGAGAAGTCAAATCAAATGGCTTGCCTACCACGATTTCCCCCGCTCCCATCAAGCTTTGAGTTTGTTCGAGCGTCTCCGTGTAGACCCTGGTTTTTCCATCGACATCCTGCAAGACGGCGATGAGTTTATTTTGATCCGAATCGGCAAAGCGAATCTCCCGCACAGGAAATCCCGGTTGTCCTACCGGAAAGAAAGGTCCGGCTTTCAGAGCCTGGATTACTTTTCTGTTCTTGCCGTCAAATGTGGTGCCGTATCCGATCTCGGCAATCGAAAAATGGCCGTCGGACGTTCCGAAGATGATTTTTTGCCGTGTAGGATCATATTGAAATGCGGAAATCGTTTTTTGCTCTGCAAAACCCGGATCGACATTTTGCGGTGCTGCGTTCCCTTTTAGATCGACGAAATAAATGGTCCCGTCGGCAGTAATTACGAATGGAAGCTCGCCCCACTCATCTACTCCGAAAGCACGGTAATCACCGGCCGGTATCTGTACGGTCCGACGCTCATGCACTTCAGCTCCGCGGAACAAAGGCAAAATCTGCACAAGGATAAAAACAAAGATTCCGAAGACAGCCGTGATGATGCTCAATCCACCCACTTTGATGAACTGCGTCATGAAACGGTCCATGAGCAGAGCTGATCTTGGTGGTTGAAAGCGTTTCGGAATTTCCTGGAGGGGAGGCGGTATCGAAGTTGGTGGTTGTGCGACTTCGATTTCGGGTTGAGGCTGTATGGAGGACATTTCAATTCAAAGTATGTGGACGCACGTGCGCGCGCCCACATACAAAATGATTACTTCAGCTTTCCCAAAGAATCCTTTGCAACGGAAAGAGGCAACGGGAAATAGCCGTCCTTGATCACTACTTCTTGGCCCTGCTTCGAAAGCACGTAGCGAAGGAATTCAGACTCCAGCTTGGGGAGCGGTTCGTTCGGATTTTCATTCACGTAGACGTAAAGGAAACGCGAAATTGGATATTTCCCGTTCAAACAGTTTTCGTAAGACGGCTCGATGAGTTGTGCTTCGGCAGTTCCCAGAGATAACGCCTTTACACCGGAAGTCTTATAGCCGATTCCAGAATAGCCGATACCGCCAAGGTCGCTACTGACGCCCTGTACGACGGCAGAGGACCCCGGCTGTTCCTTCACCGTTGGCTTATAGTCTCCATTCAGCATTACGTGTTCTTTAAAGAAACCGTACGTTCCGGATGCGCTATTACGGCCATAAAGAGACAGAGGCTTGTTGGCCCATTCTCCGCTCAGTCCGGCCTGACCCCAGGTTTTGATTTCCTTACCACCTCTCTTTCGGGTACTCGAAAATATCCCATCCACCTGAGTTAGAGTCAGACCGGCTGTAGGATTGTCTTTGTGTACGTAGACTGCCAGCGCGTCGATGGCCACTTTGATCTGAGTAGGCTTATAGCCGTATTTTTTTTCAAAAGCGTCGATCTCTGTCGCTTTCATTTCACGGCTCATTGGACCGAATTGAGAGGTCCCTTCGATCAGAGCCGGCGGAGCAGTGGAAGATCCCTTGCCCTCAATCCCGATTTTCACATTGGGATACATCGCCTTAAACCCTTCCGCCCAAAAGGTCATGAGATTGTTTAATGTGTCCGAGCCAATACTGGAAAGACTTCCAGAGATCCCGCTTACCGGTTTGTATTCCTCTAAAGCAGGATCAACCTTTACTACATCAGCAAACAAGGAACCGGCAGCAAGAAAAACCGCCAGTGCGAAAATAACAACATATCGTTTCATATTGTGCCTACACTCCTTTTTTTCGGTTGATCGCATTGTTTATGCGATTCCTTGTAGTCTAGAGAGGAGCAATTGCAACGATATCAAGTCAATGTTTCAGAAATGTAAATTCATGCCATTCGGATTTAACACTCTGTTAACATGAAATCAATATAGAATTAAGACTGTAAGGGTATCGTCAGTAAGTCGTCAGGCGGAGAGGAAACAGAACGATGTTGAGACAGTTTGATACGGAATTAGATACGCTCAAGCAGCAGATTCTCCGGATGGGCGGAAAGGCTGAGGCGATGATTCAAAACAGTGTGCAGGCTCTTGTGCAGCGTGATATTACGATTGCGGACAACATTCCTGAGCTCGAGGAAGAAGTAAACAGGTTGCAACTGGAAATCGATGATCAATGTTTCAAGTCTCTGGCACTACGGCAGCCGATGGCGCACGACCTACGTTTTATTATCGCGGCTATGAAAATCAGCTCCGATCTGGAACGGATTGGGGATCAGTCTGTGAACATTCTTGAAAATACCAAAATTCTTCTTGAATTTCCTGAGGTCAAACCGCTGATTGACATCCCGAAGATGGCCGAAATCGCAAAAGGGATGGTTCGCGACGCTCTGGACGCTCTTGTAGAAGGAGATGCTGCCAAGGCTCGCGAGATCGTGCTTCGCGATGACATGGTGGATGCGTTAAAGAATCAGGTATTCCGTGAATTGCTGACATACATGATTTCCGATCCCCGAACGATTCAAGCTGGACTTCAATTGATTCTGGTGGCGCGGCATCTGGAGCGGGTTGCGGATCATGCAACCAACATAGCGGAGGACGTTGTATATATGGTGGAAGCGAAAGACATCCGCCATCATGCGGAAGAAGAGGATCACGGAGACACGGAGACACGGAATTGAGAAAGAATATTCTCGTGGTTGAAGATGAAAAGGATATCATCGAAGTATTACGTTATTACCTGGAAAAAGAAAACTATCGCGTGCATGTTGCGGAGGATGGATTTACAGCTCTGGAAGTTGCCGAAAAAGTGGTGCCCAACTTGATCATTCTAGATTTGATGTTGCCGAAGCTCGATGGAATGGAAGTTTGCAAGCGTCTAAAGAAGGATGAACGGCTGCGGGACGTTCCTGTGATCATGTTGACCGCGAAAGCGGAGGAAACGGACAAAGTAAGGGGATTGGAAACGGGAGCTGATGATTATGTTACAAAGCCGTTCAGCGCTAAGGAGTTGATCGCGCGGGTAAAGGCTCATATACGGAGAAGGGAAGGGACTGTTCCCGAAAAGGTGTTCGAGTACGGTAGCCTGACCGTGGATACAGTGAAGCACGAAGTCCGTTACAACGGTGGTGAGGTCGAGCTCACGGCGAAAGAGTTTGAGCTGTTGTTATACATGCTTGAAAATAAGGGGCGGGTACTTACCCGCGATATGATCTTGAATCATGTATGGGGCTACAATTACTACGGTTCCACCCGAACTGTCGATGTGCATATGACGCGCCTGCGTCAAAAAGTCCCCTTGTTGTCCGATGCTGTTACGACGATCAAGTCGTTTGGATACAAGCTCAGGGAACAGGTTCCTTCGTTCCATGCATCCTGAACGCCTCTTCTGGAAGCTTTTTCTTTCTCTGATCATTTGCATTCTTGCTGCTTCCGCTCTATTTGGCGCTTTCTTACATCGTCATCTTTACAACACGACTCTGTTCAATCTGAAGACAAATCTAAAAAAAGAAACGGAAGTGCTGGCGGAATTGGCGATGAGCAGTCCGGATTTGCTTGAGCAGCCGGTGAAAATCGCGCGGGTGATTCACACGGAAGACCGGATTACGATCATCGCTTCAGACGGGACGGTGCTGGCGGACAACTGGGCCGAGCGCCTCGGGAAAAGAGAAATTGAAAATCACGCGAATCGCGACGAGTTCAAAGCTGCGATGGCAGGGCATCCTGTCTTTAACCAGCATGTCAGC
This sequence comes from uncultured bacterium, assembly GCA_963843285.1. GTDB lineage: Bacteria > Acidobacteriota > HRBIN11 > JAKEFK01 > JAKEFK01 > CAZDDB01. Next base: position 390,347 of record CAWJJO010000012.1, on the reverse strand, counting down.
CGAACAGTTGGACGGGAAATGCTTTACTACGCAGTTCCGATCAAGCGGGATCACGACACCATCGTACTGCGCCTGGCATTTCCACTCGAGACTCTTTCCCAACAGATGGCTGAGATCACGCGTTTCTTGATTCTTGCCGCGATTCTGGCTGTGGTTCTCTCGCTTCCGTTCGCCTGGAGCTTTTCCCGGGGAATTACCGGCCCGATTGAGCGGCTACGCGAAAGTGCAAACCGTCTTGCCTCCGGTGATCTGACCCGGCGTGCAGTTGGTGAAGGAAGTATGGAGTTCCGCGAATTGGCCCAGGATTTCAACAGTATGGCCATGCAACTCACCCAAAAGATCCAGTCGGTTGAGCAGCAGCACAATCGGAACCGGGCTCTGTTGGCCCGTATGGTCGAGGGCGTGTTTGCTGTAGATCAGAACGGCAAAGCGGTATTTGCTAACGCGGCATTTTCACGCATGATCGATTTGAAAACGGAGAGAATTGAAGGGAAATCTTATCTGGAAATCAGCAGAAACGAACAACTCTCAAACTTCATTTACCGCCTGTTGAAACCTGTTCCCGATCCGGAAATCCCCGATGCAACGGAGATCAAGTTCTATGGGCCGGCGGGAGAAAGATCGTTTTCAGTGCAAGCTTCCCGGATTCAGGAAAATGGAAATGCATTGATTTTGCTAGTGTTTCACGATATTACGCGCATTAAGACCGTGGAACAAATCCGAAAGGACTTTGTTGCAAATGTCAGTCACGAACTTCGCACACCTCTTACAGCTCTCAAAGGGTCTACGGAAGTGTTGTTGGACGGCGCTTATCAAAGTCCGGAAGAATGCAGGAAATTTCTAGAGATCATGGACAAGCAACTTCGAAATGTTCAGAATCTTGTCGTCGATATGCTGAAGCTTGCGAATGTGGAGAATACCGGAACTCCTTTTCGAAGGGAAGCAGTGGAAGTCAGGTCGTTCTTGACTGAAATCGCGGCTGTACTGGAACCGATGGCGCAGAAAAAGCGACAGGCATTTACCGTTGCCTTACCTCCGGAAGAAATCCATTTGAACGTTGATCCGGTGCAAATCGCCGATGCGGTTACGAATCTACTGGATAACGCAATCAAATACACGGATGATGGCGGGCAAATTCAGCTGATTGCGCGGAAGTCAGATCACAATTTGGAAATCCAGGTAAAGGACAACGGTCCCGGAATCCCGTCAGGTCAAATCCCGCGCATCTTCGAACGTTTTTACCGCATCGATAAGAGCCGCTCCCGGGAGATGGGCGGTACCGGACTCGGTCTTGCAATCACAAAACACGCCGTGGAAAATCACGGCGGTAGTATTTCTGTAGAAAGCGAGTACGGCCGCGGCGCCACATTCACGATTACCCTGCCTTTGTAGGTACGATCGGTTACAATATTCTCTCGCTTCGAAGGAGGGAACTCATGCAGTTGTTGCGCATTTTGATTCTGATTCTCGTTGTGCTATTGCCAAATATGCCGGATGCTTCCGCTGTCGAAAAGTCGATGTTGGGATTCTCCGAAAAACAGGCAGCCGCCCAGCAAGCTCTGGAGTTAAAGTTTGACGGGCTGCTCAAGAGCAGCAACCTGAAAGAATGGATGCAGCGTCTTTCCGCGAGACCCCATCACACCGGTTCCCCCTATGGAAAAGAAAATGCGGAATTTATCGCCGGACTTTTCCGTTCCTGGGGTTATCAAACCCAGATCGAAGAATTCAAGGTCTTATTTCCAACACCAAAGACACGCCTTCTGGAGATGGTAGCGCCTACGCCCTATCATGCCGGACTTTCGGAGCCTGAATTGAAGGAAGATCGGACATCGGGACAACAAAGTGAACAACTTCCGACCTACAATGCGTACTCGATCGATGGAGATGTAACGGGAGAGCTGGTCTATGTGAATTACGGAGTGCCGAAAGATTACGATGAGCTGAAATTGCGGGGCGTGGATGTACGCGGGAAAATCGTGATTGCGCGTTACGGCGAATCGTGGCGCGGTGTCAAGCCGAAGGTAGCCGCGGAACACGGGGCCATCGGATGCATCATTTATTCCGATCCGCAGGGTGATGGTTATTATCAGGGCGTGGTGTATCCGGAAGGCGGATACCGAAATGAAAACAGTGTTCAGAGAGGATCTGTCCTTGATTTTACGGAGCATGATGGAGATCCGTTAACGCCCTTTATTCCTGCAACAGAGAATGCAAAACGGATTCCACGCGAGAAATCAAACGCGATTACAAAAATTCCGGTTCTGCCGATCTCCTATCAGGATGCTCTTCCTCTGCTTCGCGCTTTAAGCGGCGCTGTGGCCCCTGAATCCTGGCGCGGCAGTTTGCCGATTACGTACCGGATCGGCCCGGGACCCGCAAAAGTCCATTTGAAGCTGGAGTTCAATTGGGACCTTGTGCCGATCCGTGATGTGATTGCGCGAATGCCCGGTTCGGAATTTCCGGATCAATGGATCATTCGTGGAAATCATCATGATGCCTGGGTGAACGGGGCTACCGATCCGATCAGCGGCCTGGTGGCTTTGCTGGAAGAGGCGCGGGCTGTAGCGGAGCTTGCAAAAGCAGGCTGGAAGCCAAAACGGACGTTGATCTATGCGGCATGGGATGGAGAAGAACAAGGCCTGCTCGGCTCCACAGAGTGGGTGGAATCCCATCGAGACGAACTCCAGCAAAAGGCGGTAGCGTATTTGAACTCGGACAGCAATTCGCGCGGTTTCCTCTATATGGCGGGATCTCAAACTCTGGAAAAGTTTATGAATCAGGTGAGCAGGGACGTCGAAGATCCTCAAAAGAAAATCAGCGCCCAGGAACGAAGCCGCGCTTACTTGATTCTTCGGGGAACTCCTGAAAATAAGAAAGACGCTCGCAACAGGGAGGATTTACGAATTCCGGCGTTGGGATCCGGCTCGGATTATACCCCTTTCTTGCAGCACGCCGGGATCGCTTCAGTCGATATAGGCTACGGTGGCGAAGAAGATTACGGACAGTATCACTCGATTTACGATTCGTTTGATCACTACATCCGGTTTATGGATCCGACTTTTGAATATGGAATCGCACTCGCAAAGACAAGTGGACGTTGCATGCTCCGGCTTGCCGGCGCGGACGTTCTTCCTTTTGAATTCACCGGATTTGGAGACAACATTACTCAATACGTGAAGGGTCTTCAGGACATGACGGAACGGATGCGCGAGGAAACCAAAGATCGGAATCAGTCGATTCAGGAAAAGACTTACGAAGTGTATTTTGATTCTACGAAAACCTACGTAACTCCGGAGCTGCAAGATCCGGTTCCATACCTTAATTTTGCCCCGTTGCAGAATGCTGCAGAGCGTTTGGAAAAAAGTGCTGCTGAATACCAAAAAATATACAAGGACCGGATGGAGCCATCCGAACAAATTCCCGGGAAAATAATTGCAGACTTAAATGAGATTCTGAGTCATAGCGAACGGGCCCTGACACGTAAGGAAGGGCTTCCCGGCCGTTTGTGGTTTACCCACCAGATTTACGCGCCGGGAGTCTACACAGGCTATGAAGCGAAGCCACTTCCATCCATTAGTGAAGCGATCGAACAAAGAAACTGGAAGCTTGCCGAAGATCAGATTCTTGTAGTGGCCCAGACACTGGAAAAATTTAACTCTGAAGTCGACCGCGCAAAGGCGCTTCTACAAAAGGGAACTGAGAAAAAATAGTTTCAGATTTCGATTTGAAAGATGTTTCAGCCGCTTGTTGGGGGCACGGAGGCCCGCATACTCCAGATCAGGAATCTTCTTCAGATTTCGATTTGCATCCCCAGTTCTACAACGCGATTTGGCGGGAGCCGGAAAAATTCCGTTGGGCGCGACGCATTTCTCGTCAAAAATACAAATAGTTTTTCGCGCCATAGAGCCATTCCCGGACGGTCCGTTGGAACGAGAGTGTTGCGGCTGAGAACATAGGTTGCTGTCGATGGCTCGATGTTCAATCCGTTTTGACTCAGTTTACGCAAGACGGAAGGGACATCCGGATCTTCCATAAAACCGTACCGGAGCACGACTCGATAAAAACTTTCTCCCAGTTCCTGTGCTTGCATCCGTTCTTTGGGCGGAACGTGCGGAATTTCTTGCGTCTCGATCGTGACGGTTATGTTCTGCTCGTGCAAAACACGATTGTGTTTGATGTTGTGGAGCAAGGCGATGGGCGTTCCCTGCGGATCACTGTTTAGAAAGATCGCCGTTCCCGGCACGCGCGCAATTCCGGTGCTCTTTACATCCTTTACGAACTCTTCGAGTGGAAGAATGCCCTCTTGAAGTCTAGCTGCAAGTAGTTCTCGCCCTTTTTTCCAGGTGGCAAATATGATGTAGACCGCAAGTCCGATCAAGAGAGGGAACCAGCCACCTTGAGCAACCTTCACGAAGTTTGCCCCAAAGAAAGCAAGATCCACAACTAGGAATCCGCCCGTAACTGCCATCGCAACGGGCAGCTTCCAACCCCACAAATAACGCGAGACGAAATACGCCAGGATGGTTGTGATGATCATGGTAGTCGTTACCGCGACACCATACGCAGCGGCCAGATTGGTGGAAGATTTGAACCCGATGACCAGGGCGATTGTTGCCAGCATCAATCCCCAGTTGGCTCCGGGAATATAGATCTGGCCGATTTCACGCGACGAGGTGTGCACAATGTTTACTCGCGGCGCGTAACCAAGCTGGACGGCCTGCCGCGTCAAGGAGAAGACTCCGGAGATTACGGCCTGCGAAGCGATCACGGTCGCCATCGCCGAAAGAATTACAAGAGGATACATGGCCCAGGACGGCGCCATCAAATAAAAAGGATTGCGGGCTGCCGCAGGATCCACAAGAAGAAGGGCTCCCTGTCCGAAATAGTTCAAAAGAAGGGAAGGACCTACCAGACTGAACCAGTCAATTTGAATCGGCAGTTCTCCGAAGTGGCCGAGATCAGCGTACAGAGCCTCGCCGCCGGTAGCAACAAGAAATACGGCCCCGAGAACCAGGTATCCATGGAATCCATTGCGTAGAAAGAAACGAATCCCGTGCAACGGATTGATCGCGCTCAAAACGGACGGATGGTGAAGCAGGTTTATCAGACCCAGAATGGCGATCGTTAGGAACCAGACCAGAATCACAGGGCCGAAGACCGCGCCCACTCCTCCCGTACCGCGGCGTTGAAACAAAAACAATCCGATCAAAATGACAATCGTAATGGGGATCACATACGGATCAAAAAATGGTGTTGCGATTTGTAGACCTTCGATCGCGCTTAAAACAGAGATGGCGGGCGTGATCATTCCATCGCCATAAAGTAAAGCGGCTCCGAAAAGTCCCAATGCCACCAGAATCGCTTTCTTCCTGCTTTCACCCGATATCGCCGAGTGGACGAGGGCGAGCAGCGCAAGAATTCCACCTTCTCCCCGGTTGTCAGCTCTCAAAACATACACGTGATACTTCAACGTCACTACAATCACCAGTGACCAGAAGATTAATGAAAGAACTCCGAGCACGTTATCGTGTGTTACGGGGACTGCATGGGTTCCAAAAAAACACTCGCGCAAGGCATACAATGGACTGGTTCCAATGTCTCCGTAAACCACTCCCAGGGCCGTCAAGCATAGGACTGACAACGCTGATTTCTGTACTGGCTCTCCGTTGTGACTGTGCGTTTCACTCATAGTATCTCGTCACGAAATCTGATGTCAGACAGCGAATCAGGAAGAATTGTTGGAAGGTTTTGTCCAGGTTCCTAAATGTATCAGAACCTGCATTAGAAGACCGTTATGAAATGATAAGAAATGTATAATGAACGGGGAGAGAGAAGCTGAATGACCGAGAAGGCTCCGGAAATTCTGATTGTGGATGATGAGCCCAATATACTGAGGGTATTACGGATCGGATTACCGGCCCGGGGTTTTCTGGTGCGGACGGCTGCCAGCGGAGAAGAAGCCCTGAAGGAAATTGAAAGGCGGATGCCGGATCTCATGATTCTCGATCTGGTTTTGCCGGGCCTTACTGGTCTGGAAGTATGCCGGATTGTCAGAGAAGCTTCGCAACTTCCGATCATTGTGCTTTCGGCAAAGGGTTCCGAACGGGACAAAGTTGTGGCGCTCGAGTACGGCGCCGATGATTACTTGACAAAACCGTTTGGGATCAATGAGCTGATCGCCAGGATCCGCGCGGTGGTTCGTCGCGCGGTCCCCGAGGAAGAAAATGATCTTCACGCTGGAAGCGTTACCATCGATGCGGAAAGGCGGATCGTTTCAATCCGCGGCAGGGAAGTATATTTAACACCTAAGGAATATGAAGTCCTAAAATTTCTCGTTTTGAATGCGGGAAAGGTTGTCGAAAATCGAGTCTTGCTAAAGGCGGTTTGGGGATGGCCGTCTGCGGAACAAATCCAGTCCCTGCGTGTAATCATCAATCAGTTGCGCAAAAAAATTGAGCAGGATCCGGGTCATCCTGTGATCATTACCACCGTTCCGTGGGTTGGCTATAAGCTGGAAGTCTAAAGGACAGGTTTCATTTTGGAGCCGGCGGGCGTCCCTGCCCGCCGTTTTGATGACCATACGCATTCTTGCGGGCACGGAGGCCCACGCTCTCCAAAGGGTAGGTATTGCAATGATAAAAATGACAATCCTCGTGCTGTGTTTTGCTTCTCTGCTATACGCGGGTGACAGGGTTACTATTCGCGCCGCAAGAGTTCTGGATGGTCATGGAGGCGTTCTAATCCATGGAACGATCGTAGTGGAAGGTTCCAAGATTGTTGGAGTCGAACGTGAGGAGAAGAGCCCAACATATGATTTGCAAAACATTACTCTCCTTCCCGGTGTCATTGATACGCATGTGCATATCAGCTGGCATTTCGATCCGGACGGGAAAGAGTCATGATCCGGAAACAGAGAAGGAATCTGAGCATTCGCTTCCTTACGGATTGGAGAATGCCTTTGCTACGCTGATCGGGAGGGGTGACAACGGTGCAGAGTCTTGGTTCACCGGCGGATCAGGAACTTTCCCGTTGGATGGAACATGGCGCCATTCCGGGGCCGACGATTCTGACATCGCTGGAGCCGGTCACCGAAGAAACAGGAGATCCGGAAGCGATCCGAAAACATGTCCGCGACGCCATTGCAAAAGGAGCGAATGTAATCAAAGTTTTCGCGTCGAAAAGTATTCGTGATGGAGGCGGGCCGACACTTTCACAGGATCAGCTCAATGCCGCGTGCGGAGAAGCCAGGTTGCGCGGATTGCGTTCTGCAGTGCACGCTCACGGCATAGAAAGCGCGCGGCGCGCGGTTCTTGCAGGCTGCACCTCCATCGAACACGGAGCTTTGCTGGACGACGACACCCTTCAATTCATTGCGGATCACGGCACATATTTCGATCCCAACATCGGTTTGATTTTCCAGAATTATTTCGAGAACAAGCCACACTTTCTTGGAATCGGAAACTATACGGAAGAAGGTTTCGCAAAGATGCAGGAAGCTGTACCGGTCGCTCTCAAAATGTTCCAACACGCTCTCAAAATCAAGAATCTGAAAATCGTCTTTGGCACGGATGCGGTCGCCGGTTCCCACGGCCGCAATCTGGAAGAGCTGATTTATCGTGTGGTCAAAGGAGGGCAATCTTCCATGAGCGCGATTGTTTCCGCCACGTCCCTGTCTGCGGAATGCCTGGGCCTGCAGGATAGGACCGGATCCATCCAGCCGGGACTGGATGCGGATTTGATCGGAATTGCCGGAAATCCTCTGGAGGACATCACGGCTTTGCGGAAAGTCGTCTTTGTTATGAAGTCAGGTCGGACCATTGTGAATCGATCCGTGTCTCACTAATACCGAAGAAGTGGGGCGGGCACGGAGGCCCGCCAACTCCACACGAAGATTAGACCTGCCCTCCTCGGGATTCTGGCTCCCTCCCCTTTGTTTCATATTTGCTTCAACTTTGTTACCATAGTGTTTCAAAAATGGAGTAATTCGCATGCCGAAATTCTCTTTGATGCCGCGCGAACATCGTTTTTTTGAGATCTTTGAAAAGATTTCCCAGAACTTGCTGGAGTGTTCCACTGCCTTTCATCAGTTGCTGAAACAATACACTGACATTCCAAAGAAGGTCGATTCCATCAAAGATTTTGAAGACCGGGGGGACAGCCTGACCCATGAAATCATTCAGGTTTTGAACCGGACTTTTGTAACGCCACTGGACCGTGAAGATATATTCAAGCTGGCTGAATGTTTGGACGATGTGGTGGATGGGATCGATGAGGTAGCCTCGCGGCTGATCATCTTTGATATCACTTCACCGACACTTTACGCGATCGAGCTTTCCCACATTATCATGCAGTGCTGCGAACAGATTAATAAAGCGGTGCCATATCTCCGGCACCCGAAAGATCTTCCTGCATTGCAGGATAATTTGCTGGAGATCCATACCCTGGAAAACAGGGCGGATTCGATCAAGAAAGGCGCACTCACCGAGCTGTTCAAGAATCCGACCGACGCGATTTTCCTGATCAAATGGCGTGAAATCTACGAACACCTGGAAGCGGCTACGGATCGTTGTGAAGATGTTGCCGATGTTCTCCAGGGTTTGCTGGTCAAGCATGCCTGATCTCTTCAGCGGAAATTGAGGAACCGCAAGTGACAACCACAATCTTGTTCGCATTATTTATCGTCCTGGTTGCGCTGACATTTGATTTCATCAACGGCTTTCATGATGCGGCCAACTCCATTGCCACCGTTGTATCCACTCGTGTGCTGCCACCGGGAATTGCCGTTGCGTGGGCGGCGTTTTTCAACTTTGTTGCGTTTGCAATCATGGGAACGAGAGTAGCCAAAACGATCGGCGGTGATCTTGTGAAAATTGAGCTGATCCCTGTCGATCTGCGACTGGTGGTGTTGCTTGGCGGGTTGATGGCCGCAGTGATCTGGAACTTGATTACCTGGTATCTGGGTTTACCCACTTCGAGTTCCCATGCATTGATCGGAGGTTACGCCGGCGCCGCAATTACCGCATATGGCGGGATCCACGGGTTGTTGAAACCGGCAGCGTGGATCAAAACGATTGTGTTTATTGTCCTTTCGCCCATGGTTGGCATGTTACTGGGGGCAATTTTGTTGGTCGCTGTATCCTGGATCTTTCGGCGATGGTCCCCGCGACACGTGGATCAATTTTTTCGAAAAGGTCAGCTCCTGTCTGCGGCTGCGTATTCACTCGGACATGGCGGAAATGACGCTCAAAAAACGATGGGAATCATCACCGCCGTACTGGTGGCAGGAGGAATGTTGAATGCGGGTCCACACGAATCGCTGCCTCCTATCCCGCTGTGGGTGGTGCTCTCGGCGCACGCTGCCATGGGTTTGGGTACGTTATCGGGAGGCTGGCGGATTGTGCATACGATGGGTTCCAAGATTACAAAACTGCAGCCCTACGGCGGGTTTTGCGCGGAAACGGCCGGCGCGATTGCCCTCTTTGGAGCAACATGGGCAGGAATTCCGGTCTCAACAACTCATACGATTACCGGCGCAATCGTGGGTGTTGGCGCGACACGCCGGGTTTCCGCCGTGCGCTGGGGTGTGACCCGTAGAATTCTATGGGCCTGGGTTCTCACAATTCCGTTTGCCGCTACGTTCGGCGCGATCCTGTTCCAACTGATCTCATTTCTACGGTAGCTTTCAAAAATATTCTGGAGCGGCGGGCCTCCGTGCCCGCCAAAAGTCCGATGCAAGTGCGCTCCGGCGGGCAGGGACGCCCGCGACTCCGCTAAGGTGATTTCTTGCTCTGGATCAGCTCCAGAGCCTGTGGGGCGGCAATCGGCTCGGAAAAGAAGAATCCCTGTCCGGATTCACATTGAAGAGACCGCAAAAATTCCAGTTGTTCATTATTCTCCACTCCTTCCGCGATGACATCCATCCCGAGACCATGAGCAAGAGTAATGATGGCGCGAACGATCTCCTGATTTTCACCGTTGGAGGAAATACCACTTACAAACGAACGGTCGATCTTCAGAGTGTCGATCGGAAAACGCTGCAGATAACTCAAGGAAGAGTATCCGGTCCCAAAATCATCGATGTGAAGTTGAACGTTGAGCGATTTCAGTTGTTTCAACATTCTCGTAGCGGATTCAGGATTTTCAATAAGCACGCCCTCCGTAATTTCCAGGATCAGCAGTCTGGGATCAATTCCCGTTTCCTCAATGATGCGTCCTACCTGCTCAATCAGATCCGGCGCCGCGAACTGCTTGGGCGATAAATTTACACTTATACTGAGTTTTCTCCCAAGTTGAAGTTGCCAGCGCCTCATCTGAAAGCATGCCTCGCGAAGCACCCACCTACCGATCGGCACAATCAGCCCTGTTTCTTCCGCATTGGGAATGAAATCCATTGGCAGCACCAATCCTCGATCCGGATGTTGCCATCGGATCAGTGCCTCCACTCCTGTGATCTCTCCGTTGTCGAGCAATACGGTTGGCTGATAAAAAACTCGGAATTCATTTCGTTCGAGTGCCCGCCGCAGATCGGTTTCTAATTGCAACAAGGCGACAGCGCGTGCATGCATGGCTTTGTCAAACACTTCGTGACGCGCCTTCCCCAACGTTTTTGCGCGATACATGGCGAGATCTGCGTCCCGGAGAACATCCTCCGGCCGGTCATATCCGGTAGCGCTAAGCGCAATCCCCAGGCTTGCGGATGTAAAAACTTCCTGTCCACTCAATGAAAACGGGCGCGTTAACTCCTGTTGGATTCGTTCCGCGACACGGGTCGCATCATTCACATCATTTACGTCATCCAGGAGGATGGTAAATTCATCGCCGCCCAAACGCGCAACCGTATCACCTGGACGCAAACAGGTATAGAGTCTTTGAGAAATCGTCTTCAGTAATTCATCTCCGATCATATGTCCGAGGCTGTCATTTACAATTTTGAAGCGGTCCAGATCAAGAAAGAGCACTGCAAACTGATAGTTGTCGCGCCGCTTGGCACGTCCGATCGATCTTGCCAGTAAATCCATGAAGAGAGCGCGATTGGGAAGTCCTGTGAGGACATCGTGGATTGCTTCATGCATGAGGCGTTCTTCTGCTGTTTTTCGGTCCGTCACGTCGGTTTGTGAGCCGGCCATCCTGGATGGTCTTCCCGCAAAGTCGGGGACTGCAATGCCGCGAGTCAGCATCCAGCGATAGTCTCCGTCTTTGTGGAGAATGCGTTGCTCGGTCTGAAAATGTGGTGAGGACCCATCTAGATGAGCGCTCAACTCGGCCTGAACACGGCTCAGATCGTCCGGATGAATTCGGAAAAACCATTCTTCCGGTTTGTTTCCGATCTCTTCCATTGAATACCCAAGCATGGATTTCCAGCGCGGAGAGAAGTAAATCTCATTTGTTTTGATGTTCCAGTCCCACAAACCGTCATTCGCACCCAGCGCGGCAAGAGCATAACGTTCAGCACTCTCGCGTACCGATTCCTCAGCGCGCTTTCGTTCCGTAACATCGCTGAAACTCCAGACCCTTCCTACACTCTTGCCTCCAATCCTTTGCGGGCGTGAATGTCGCTCAAAAACACGGCCATCCTTGAACTCGAGAATGTCGTGACTTTCGGCATTTGGCGAAATGTACAATTCCTGGACTTTGGAAAGGAACCCATCCGGATCTTTTAATTGATCCAGAACAAATTCAAGCGCCTGACTGTCATCCATGGAGCCAATAATTTCCGATGGAATTCGCCACATTTCCACAAAACGTTGATTGTGAGTTGTGATTCTTCCATTCCCATCAACCACCAGAATACCGTCTGCCGTAGATTCTAATGTCGCGCGCAAAACGGACAGAGACGTTTCCAGATCTGATGCAAATTTACGAAGGGATTCCTGGCCCTGCTTTCGTTCCAGGGCTGCTGCAATGTGTTGTGAAACAAACGTTAAAACTTCTTTCTCTTTTTCTCCATAACGCACTTGCGCCGTGTAACTTTGAACGACCAGTACTCCGAAGGTCTTTTCTCCTGATTTTAGAGGCACCCCAAGCCAATCTACGGATGGTGGACCAACGGAAACAACTTCACCTTTTGCAACGAGGTCTGAAAATATCTCCGGCGTTGTCAGTAGAGGTTGCCCCGTTCGCAATACATATTCCGTTTGTCCTCGCTCCAGTGCCTGTGGTTCGGGGACCGGCTCCACTTCATCTACAAAATAGGGGAATGTAAGGATTTGTTTTTCTTCATCAATCAGGGCGATATAGAAGTTCTTTGCATACATGAGCTCACCGACAATTCTGTGAATCGCCGTGTAGAACTCCTGAATGTCTTCGGCTGAGCTGGTTTTCTCCGCAATCCGGTACAGTGCGGACTGGAGCGCCTCTCCTCTTTTCTGTTCAGTGACATCGCTGAAGCTCCAAACCCGTCCCACACTTTTGCCGGTAATCAGTTGAGGCAGCGAATATCGCTCAAAGATACGTCCGTCTACAAACTCGAGAACATCGTAGCTTTCGGAATCAGGCTTATCATAAAGTTCTTTGGTCTTTTGAAGAAATCGATCAGGATCCTTCAACTGCTTCAATACATAGGAGAGCATCATTCCTTCGTCGCGAGAATTTACGATCGCTTCAGGAATGCGCCACATCTTTACAAATGTCCGGTTGAAACTGATCCACTTCCCATCCTGGCTGACCACCAGGATTCCATCAGCCGTAGATTCGAGCGTTGCACGGAGCAGGGAAAGAGACCGCTCCAGTTCCTGTTCAGCATGTTTGCGTTCGGTGATATCAAGCGAGACGCCGATTGTCCCTGTAATCACTCCTTCATGAGAACGCAATGGCTGCACATGCGATTGATAGGTACGTTGCTGCCAGGATGCTTCGTAAGTGATGGACTCACCCCTGAGCGCTTTGTAATGGGCAGCAATCGGTCCGAATTCAGGATCGTTTGTTTGAAAGTATTCGTACAGAGTCAGTCCGGCAGCTTGATCCGGCTTCAAACTGAGCGCGGACAGAGCGGCGCCTGAGGAAGAAGTAAACCTCAATTCCGTGTCGGTTGTCCACAGGATTGCCGGCATGCGTTCGATCAAGACTCTCAGACGGGATTCGCTTTCTCGGAGAGCGTCCTGCGACCATTTGCGCTCCACGGCTGTTGCAATGTGCTGAGACACAAAAGTTAGAATGTCCTTTTCCTTTTGGCCGAATCGGATTTTCTCACTGTAGCTCTGGATGACCATTGCTCCGAACGTTTTTTCGCTTCGTTTCAGCGGGACACCCAGCCAATCGAGAGAAGGAGAGCCGTAGGATTCAACTTCACCCCTTTTTCTTAATTCTTCAAAAGTGATCGGATCGGCAAGCAGGGGTTGACCTGTACGCAGCACGTATTCCGTGAGACCCTTGCCCGGGGTTTTTCGGTCGGGAGGAGGATCCTGTTCATCCGCGTAGTACGGAAAGCTCAGTATTTGATGTGTTTCATCATAAAGGGCAATGTAAAAATTGGTGGCATACATCAATTCGCCGACGATCCCATGTAGGCCCGAAAAAAGTTGCTGGATGTCTTCCGCCGAGCTGGTCAAATCGGCGATTCTGTATAAAGCGGATTGCAGTTTCTCGTTCTTCTTACTTTCTGTAATGTCGGTTGCAACCAGCATAACGGCATCCACGATTCCGCCACGCCACATCGGTCCGATGCTGACCCGATACCAGGAGGTCGCTCCGAAAGAGCCTGCTCCCTGTATCTGGAAGCTGTCCTGCTCTCCAGTTTGGAATACTCTTTCCAGGCTCTGCCGCAACCGGGTATGTTCCTCCAGAGGCACATAATCGTAAACCGGTGTACCCATTACGGAGTTCAGGGCAAATCCTTCCGGCACTCGATTCACAAACAAGACCATTCCCTGACGATCCAGGGTAGCAATGAAATTGGGCGCATTTTCGATCAGCGAACGCCATTTTTCTTCCGACTTCTGTAACGCTTCTTCCGCTTGCTTGCGATCCGTAATATCAGTAATGATTCCGATTACACCTGTGATTTCTCCTTTCCTGTCCCGGCGAGGGCCATAGGTTCCGCTGATCCATCCGCTCCTGCCGGTTTGTGGAATGTGATAAAGCACATCCTGAGATCGGCATCGTTCGCCGGCCAGCGCTCGTTCGAGTAATTTCAGGATTCCATTTTCGTGCAACTGGGGAAATAGTTCGGTAGCCCTTTTCCCAATCACTTCTTCTACCGGCAATCCGGTCAGCTTTTCCATAAACGGATTCCAGACCAGGCAGCACAGGTTCCGATCATAGATCGCGATCCCCTCTCCTGCGCCTGAAATTACTTCTTCATTAAACTGGATAGATTCGATCAGAGCGTCTTCCGCGATCTGGCGCTCTGTGATGTCTGTGGAAGTCCCTTCGTAATAAAGAACCGAACCTTTTTCGTCGCGGATCGCCTTTGCATTTTCCAGTACGATCACCGGCTCGCCGTCTTTTCGTTTCAGTGTCATTCTGACACTGTGCAATTCTCCTTCCTGTTCCAGCTTTTGGGCCCAGCTGTCACGCTCTGCGGGATTGAAATAAAAGTTGCGTGCAGGAGTAGCCAGGAGTTCTTGCTCGGAATCATATCCGAGAATGCGCACCATGGCTGGGTTCACGGTCAATATACGCCCATCCGGCGTAGTCTGAAATACGCCATCTAGCACGTTCTCAAAGAGTGAGCGATATTTCTTTTCCGAAGCGCGGACTGCCTCTCCTGTGTTCTTCCGATCCAGTGCATTCACAAAAACTTCGCCCAGGACTTTTAGAAGAGTGTGGACTTCTTCCGGCCAATTCTTTTCGGTGCGAATTGAATCAAGACCTAGAAAGCCGACCAGGACGTTCTTCAGGAATAGCGGTACAACGACTACGGATTGAATTGATCCGGATTCCAGAAACTCACGTTCGGCCTTCGCGGCTGCAGGGAGATCGCGGACACGCGGAATATGTATGACATCCAGACCTTTTAGTTTCTTAATCCACCACGAGAAATTTGCAACTGGCATATCTCTTATGTGACCGCGTGATGGAATTCCGGGGGCGCACCATTCATGGCTCGATTCAGCTTTCGTCAGATTGTCATAGAGCAAAACAACATAACTGCGATCCACTCCTGCGAATTCCGCAACCTGCTGCAGCGCCCGGTTGATTGCCACATCCGTCTGTTCCGGGGGCAGCTTCATGAATGCAGTGGAAATCTCCGTAATCAGTTTTTGAAACTCTGCCTGGTAGAGGACGGCCTGATAACGGCTCTTATGTTCCGTGATATCGCGAATAATTCCAATGTAAAGTTGCTTTCCATTTCGGGATGATATTGCGAACCAAACTTCCAATATCAGGGTTTGTCCGGTTCGATCTTTTCCGGGAAGTTCGATCGGCCTGCGTTCCGGCTGCTCGGATAGATATTGAGTGGATTCTGGAATCAGAATCGTAATCAGTTGTCCCGTCAACTCAGAAGGGCTGTAGCCAAAAACTCTTTCCACCGCCTGATTGGCTGATAGAATCTTTCCTCCGGCATCCAGTGTAAAAATGACATCGGACGTGCGGTCTGTAATGACTTTGAAATGAGTGTCGATTTCCATTAATGCGTCGTGATACCGCCGGCGTTCCAGCGCATAGCGAATTGTGCGAACCAGTAACGTGCTGCTTGTCTGTCCTTTGACGAGATAGTCGTGGGCTCCTGAGCGGACGGCTTTCATCGCAATCGCAGAATCATCCAGATCTGCAAGGACCACGATTGGGATGTCGCCACTTTGAGCCTGGAGTCGAGTCAGCGTCTGTGGACCGCGCGAATCGTCCAGCATTAGATCGAGCAATATGATGTCGATTCCGCCTTCACCAAGACGTCGGATCGCCTCTGCCAGGTTTTCCACATGAATCAGTTCAAACCGAAAAGAGCCTGACCGGGAAAGGATCTCCAGAACCTGACCAGCGTCAGTCGGACTGTCCTCCACGAGCAGAATTCGAGTCGCGCCGCTACCTGATTCGAGCATATGAAATCCCAGGGAAAAATCATCATACTACAGCAATCGGAAAACTGTGGAGTGGCGGGCGTCCCTGCCCGCCATTGGGTGTACATCCCCTTTCTGCGGGCACGGACGCCCGCAGACTCCAGGCTCTGATGATTGGCATGGAGGCCCGCAGACTCCATGTCTCTGATGATCGGCACGGCGGCCCGCGACACCCATTGAGGTATCGGTAGTGTCTCAGTTTGAATTCGCATGTTTGAAAAACAGGGTTCAAATGGTTAATTTTATGCCATACTCAGAGCAATGGCGAAACGACCGCGAGACCCAAATCAAAGAGCTAAGCTTATCGTGGATATTGCAACCGGAGAGGCTGAGGACACAGCACAAGACAAGAAACGTCCAGGACAACAGCGCGGTCACGCTGGGGGCATGAAAGGCGGCAAAGCTCGGGCTAAAACCCTTACTCCAGAACAGCGCCGAGAGATTGCCAAGATAGCCGCTCGAGCACGATGGAAGAAATCTGTTTAAGGGGCGAATTGAATGCTCGAGAACTGTACCAAGTATTGGCGATTTTGCTCGAGCATCAAAATTGAGTTATACTTACAAGAGGAAACTTGTCGACGAAGCGCACACCAAGCGATACTGAATCTGATCTTGCGAAAGCGCGAAACGAACTCACGATTCTTCGTCGAACCCGAACTGCCGATGCAATTACATCCATTTGCAACAATTTAATTCAGTGGACAGCTCTCGTAGCTATTTTCTATATTTCATACTTGTCGGTTAATGTTCTCGCTGGGAAAACTACGTTCGCTGATATCGGAATCAAGATGAGCCTGCTTGGAAAAATAACTATAAGCCAAACGCTGGCTTGGGCATTTGCATTTGGCGGAATAGGTTATGGTTGGCGCCAAAAAAAGCTCAGAAGGGATGTTATTGAAACCCAGGGAGACCATATCAAGAAATTGGAATCTGGTACCGATAAGAAAAGGACTTCTAGTAACCTAACAAGACGGGGCGAAACTTCACCGGAGGACAAAAAATGAATCCGCAAAGTGTTGCTTTTATAGCGCTACTGTCATGCATTTCTTTGATCGGGCTTTGGTATTTACTTTTCAAGCTTTACCGCGATTACCGTATTGATCGGTTTCGGCAAGATGTGTTCACTTTGCGAAACGCATTGTTCATCGAAGCTCGTGATGGCCTTATTCCCTTTGATCATCCCGCATATCAGTTCGTACGCCATACAATGAACGGATTCATACGATTTGCCGATGATTTTACAATGCTCAAAATTATTGTATGTTTCGCTATTGTTCCTCGCACTTCTGGAAAGACATACACGAAAATGTTTGAGGCCGTAAGCGCTGATTTAGATACCGCTACGCGAGAACGCTTGAATCAATATATTGACGATGCCAACTTGGCAGCAGCCGAACAATTGTTGCTGGGCTCTCCAATACTACTAATAACCGTGATCGTTCCGGTTGTTGGTTTGATTATTGGTTGGAATGTATTGAAAACTTACGTTCAAATCTGGTTGAAACGCTCTCATTTCGATCAAATTGACGCTCAGGCGCTTACAATTGGCAAGCTAGTGGCATAGCGAAAATTCCCTTTAACTCAGACCAAAGAGAACTCGCGTTCCGCTACGTCCTCAGTAAAATCTAAAATCAACTGAACATTGGCATGCTCTCCGAAATCGTTGTATGAATCGACGTCAGTTTTAAGCTGTATGCAATCTCCCACAATTCCATTTCGGCGCTGCGCAAAACTTATCTCCATGTGATCATGTGGCGCGTAATCTCTGTTCGACCATAAGCTCAATCTCTTTCCGATTCTCACCGCATAGTTAACCCGGTAGCGACGTCCCTTTTCATCGGTGTCATATTCTTCTCTCAAAGCACTAGACATTTGTCTAGCTAGAATATCAAGCGGATCTACTCTTGGAAGCTGCAATAAATGTCTCTGTATCGCCCACTCAATTGCTTCGCGGGCGGTTGCGGGTCTATGCCCGCAGGCATCCTCAAAGTGTCGCCAAATCTTCTGTAATCTGTATCTTCTTGTTGACATTTTTACTCCTCATAATGACACCGGAAATATTGAACCCCACCCATCACGGAAAGATCCAGGGAGAACAAATTTTCTAATTTGAACCAAATGACGACGCAGATATCTGTAGTCTTTGAGGCGATACTGCATTTGCCCGACAATCAGCCCTGAATGTCGCCCATACATCCGCGCAAACGCTACGACATCATTCTCGTAATAGAATGGGTGTTTTCTGACCATAAACGAATCAAGCTTTTTAGCGGGCGCACAGAAATTGGCTGCGGCTGCATTCGCGATCCGCTCTTGTTCTGGAAGTCCTAGATCGGTACTGCTTGTTTTCTCTCCGTCTAATTCCACGTCTAAAATTTCTTCGTCTTGGCCGTGCTTATTCAGAACGTGCTCTATTTCATGGCGCACAACAAACCAAAAATTATCAATTTTGTCTAGACGCGTAGTCATTCCAATTACCGGAGAAGCTTCGTCAAGCCAAAAACACACTCCGTCAATATTGGCTCCCGGTAGTCTTTCGGCCAGAATGAATCTAACGCCACAGTCTGCTAAAATTCTCGGAACGTGCCTTGCTTCCTCTGGAGCACTCAGTAGCCGCTCTAAATCTGGCAAAACGCCACGCAATGCTTTTTCTGAATATTTGGGCATAGCAATAGATTTTGCTATTTGATAAATCCTGAACAACCAGGCCAGTTGTTCGGGCGGAATGTTTCTTTCTTCGTATTTACTTTTGAACGCAGCGTACTTCATATATGGAACTTCATCTAAATTTTTAACCATAAAAAACCGCGAGAGTTGTTCCTGCAACATGGCCACATCAGAATCTTCAATCCAACCACGTTTGATCATTTCTCTTACAGGATATTTGCTCTGCATTTGCCCACGCAGAGCTACGGCAGGACTTGGCTCTTGGGCTTGAGCTAATTCATAGCTCTGCTGGAGATTAGCAAAGAATTCTGCCGGAACGTCAAAAGCTTCTCCCAATGCTCTGGCCATAGTTGGACTAATGCCGCGCTTCTCTTGAAGGATCGCATTGATAGCCTTTTCGGGAACGCCTAAAATAAACGCCAAGTCTCTTTGCAGCCAACCGCGCTCCGCCATCTCCTCTCTGATGTAGTAGCCTGGATGCTTAATCCATGTTTCGTTCGTTGTCATAGTCGTCATAATCACCCCCCGTTAGTGATAGTCTTCTATGCTCAATACAGTAATTTTGTTCGGTTTACTGTCCGTATCGATAGTGAAAATCAGCCTCCATTGATCATTTATTCGAATAGATCGCTTCCCAACGAAGCTGCCATCCAGTTTTTCGTAATGTAAACTTTTCCAATTCCTCAAGGTTCTTTCGTCCGGCGCACATCGCATTACGTGAAGCTTGTGTCTGAGTGATTTGATTAAAGAAACAGATAAAGGCGTCTGTGTTGCCTGGTCTGTTTCCACCAACGCAAGCATTTTGTCGCGAAAGGTGATTTCCATTCATTGCTCAACAAGCCAATATTAAGATATCAGCCCCGATATGGATTGTCAATACCCCCACACCCCCGCATAGGGGTAATTGAATTTAATGCTTGACAAAGCCTATTTTTACTGTATACTTTAACCATGAACAGATTACCTCTCGAGACACGGGCAAGAATCATTGGAATGCTGGTTGAGGGGAATAGCCTTCGCGCAACCACACGCCTTTGTGATGTTTCCATAAACACGGTTAGCAAGCTCTTGGTTGATATCGGGTTTGCTGCCTTCGATTACCATGACCGGACGGTGCGAAATCTCCGTGTTCAGCGTTTGCAGTGCGATGAGATTTGGTCGTTCGTCGGCGCAAAACAGAAGAATACTACTCTCAAACAGAAAGCCGCTGGATGGGGAGATATTTGGACGTGGACGGCGATTGATGCTGACACAAAATTGTGTGTTAGTTATTTGGTCGGCGGTCGCAGTGCTGGATGGGGAAAGCAATTCATGCAAGATTGCGCGGAACGCATCGTTAACCGTCTCCAGATCACGACCGATAGCAATAGAGTCTATTTGAGTGCTGTAGAGGATGCCTTTGGTTCTGATGTGGATTACGCGCAGTTGCAGAAGCTTTATGGTGCATCCGATGAACCAGAGCACAGATACTCCCCGGCGAAGTGCATTGGGTGCGATATGAAGGTAGTTATGGGTGATCCCGATCCAGATCACGTCAGCACAAGCTATGTGGAACGCCAGAATTTAACCATGCGCATGTCCATGCGGCGCTTCACCAGGCTCACAAATGCGTTTAGCAAGAAGGTAACAAACCATGCAGCGGCTGTCGCTTTGCACTTTTTGTATTACAATTTTGCTCGGATTCACAAAACATTGAGGATAACTCCGGCGATGGCAGCTGGGCTTTCGGATCATGTTTGGACGCTCGATGAAATCGCACAACTTTCAAACTGAGACACTACCGAGGTATCAGCTTCATTGAATTGGTTACCACGCTGGTATATACTCCCGTCTGGTTAAGCGGGTGCGATGGCAAACGCAGAAGCGTCCTTGCAACAAAGCGGTTTTGGCCACACGATGCGCCGGGATACCTGGTGGGTTCAGCCGCTGGTCATATTTACAGGCCTTTCCACATTCATCGTTTACGCAACATGGGCGGCTTTTCAAGGGAATCATTTTGCGTGGGGACCATATCTTTCGCCGTTCTATTCCCCATTGCTGTTTGGCGATTCGCCGCATAGCTGGTTCGGTTCAAGACCGGCGTGGTTGCCTGCATGGATTTCTCCAGCGCTTCTCATTCTCTGGGCTCCTGCCGGCTTTCGTTTGACCTGTTATTATTACCGCGGAGCGTACTACAAAGGATTTTGGGCCGATCCCCCTTCCTGTACCGTAAGCGAGCCCAGGAAAAACTATCGCGGGGAACATTCTTTTCCGCTCATTCTTCAGAATATCCATCGCTATTTCCTGTATATTGCCTTTCCCTTCTTGATGATCCTTTCACATGATGTTTGGAAAGCCATGTGGTTTGAGCAACCGGCAGGTCAGATTTCTTTTGGAATCGGAATCGGAACAGTGGTGCTGGCTTTCAACGTGATCTTTCTTGCAGGTTACACATTTGGTTGTCATTCGCTTCGTCATCTGATCGGCGGCGGGATCGATGAATTATCGAAAGTTCCAACCTGTCATCTTGCTTATCGCTGCGCAAGCCGGTTGAACGGCCGTCACATGATCTGGGCATGGATGAGTCTGATCTGGGTCATGTTCTCCGATCTTTATGTTCGTATGGTTTCGATGGGCGTTTGGACAGATTGGAGAATTCTCTGATGGTTGAGTATCAAACCTTCGATCACGATGTTCTTGTAATTGGCGCGGGCGGAGCGGGACTCCGAGCGGCCATTGAAGCATCTGCGGCCGGTGTCTCGCTGGGACTTGTATGCAAATCCTTACTGGGCAAGGCTCATACCGTGATGGCTGAAGGCGGAATTGCCGCGGCGCTTGCGAATGTAGATGATCGCGACAATTGGAAAGTTCATTTTTCGGACACCATGCGCGGCGGACAATATGTGAATAATTGGCGGATGGCTGAAATCCATGCCCGAGAAGCCCCGCAACGTGTACGCGAGTTGGAAGCATGGGGCGCGCTTTTTGATCGAACCGGAGATGGACGGATCCTACAAAGAAATTTCGGCGGCCACAAATATGCGCGTCTCGCACATGTCGGGGATCGTACCGGCCTCGAAATGATTCGCACTCTTCAAGATCATGGCATACACCTTGGCATGGACGTTCACATGGAATGCACCGTCCTCATGTTGCTCAAAGATGGTGATCGCGTTGTGGGTGCGTTTGCCTACGACCGCGAACGTGGGCGTTTCAAGCTGTTTCGGGCAAACGCTGTTGTGCTTGCGACCGGCGGCATCGGCAGAGCCTACCGCATCACAAGCAACAGCTGGGAATATACCGGGGATGGGCACTCACTGGCCTATCATGCGGGGGCTGAATTGAAGGACATGGAGTTTGTTCAGTTTCATCCTACCGGAATGATCTGGCCACCCAGTGTTCAGGGAATTCTGGTAACTGAAGGTGTTCGCGGTGAAGGCGGGGTTCTCCGAAATCAAGAAGGGCGCAGGTTCATGTTTGACGACATTCCGGACCTCTATAAAACGCAGACGGCAGACACTCCTGAAGAAGGTTGGCGGTATTGCCAGGGTGACAAGAATGCGAGAAGGCCGCCCGAGCTTCTCACCAGGGATCATGTGGCTCGTTGCATTGTTCGAGAGATCAAAGTAGGACGCGGAAGCCCGCATGGTGGCGTGTATCTCGATATTTCGTGGATCCGGGAAAGACTTCCAAACGCGGAGGAGCATATCAAGAAAAAATTGCCCAGCATGTATCATCAATTCAAACAGCTGGCAGGTGTGGACATTACAAAGGAGCCGATGGAAATAGGACCGACGACTCACTACATCATGGGAGGCGTTCGGGTGGATCCGGAAACTCAGATGTCTACGGTACCCGGTCTTTTTGCTGCCGGTGAATGCGCCGCCGGTATCAACGGCGCAAATCGCCTGGGCGGCAACTCGCTTTCCGATCTTCTTGTCTTTGGCAAACGCGCCGGCGAGTTTGCCGCGAAGTTTGCAAAAGAGAATGGGCCGGGCAAGATCAACGAAAGACAATTGGAGGAGGCTGCAAAAGCTGCTCTCGAGCCGTTTGAGCGCAATGGCACGGAAAGTCCTTATCAAATCCAGCACGATTTACAAAAAATGATGCAGGATCTTGTTGGGATTGTACGTACTGAACAGGAAATGCTTCGCGCTCTTGAACAGATCGGCATTCTGCAGAAACGTGCTCGCGAGACACATGTTTCCGGCAACCGAGAATACAACCCAGGTTGGCATGCGGCGCTGGACCTGAACAATCTGCTGACTGCGTCAGAAGCGATTACGCGGTCGGCCCTGGAACGAAAGGAAAGCCGCGGAGCACAATTTCGCGAAGATTATCCAGATAAAGACACAGCATCCGAAAAAATCAACGTGGTCCTTCGAAAAAATTCTGCGGGAAAGATGGAAGTGCGGCGCGAGCCGATTCCCGAAATGCCCGCGGATCTCAAACAGATCATCGAGGAAAACAAATGAGTACGGCCAGGTTCAAGATTTGGCGTGGCGGCACACATAGTGGTAATTTTGAGGAGTACGCCACTGAGATTTCCGAAGGGATGGTCGTCCTGGATGCCGTACTGAAGATCCAAGCGGAATCAGCCCCGGATCTGGCTGCGCGGTGGAACTGCAAAGCAGGGAAGTGCGGATCGTGCTCCGCCGAAGTCAACGGAATGCCTCGCCTGATGTGTATGACACGCTTGAGCGAACTGTCTCTTGAAAAACCAGTTACTGTGGAGCCGATGAAGTCATTCCCGCGAGTAAAAGATTTGGTCACTGACGTGTCCCGGACCTATCGCGTAAAAAGGAAGATCAAGAAGTTCAATCCACGCACTCCCGACGCGCCGGATGGAACCTGGCGAATTGCTCAAAGTGATGTCGATCGCGTTCAGGAATTCCGCAAATGCATCGAATGCTATCTTTGCCAGGATGTCTGTCATGTTCTTCGCGAACATCATCTTCAGGAAGAATTCATCGGACCCAGGTTTCTTGTTTATGTTGCGGCTCTGGAAATGCACCCGCTCGATACCGAGAATAGAACTGAAGATCTGAAGAAAGCTCACGGCATCGGGTACTGTAACATTACAAAGTGCTGCACGAAGGTCTGTCCGGAAAATATTACAATTACTGACAATGCGATCATTCCGCTCAAGGAACGGGTTGTAGACGAACACTACGATCCGGTCAAGAAACTGATTCGCATCTTTCGACGTAAAGAGTGAGGGTGGTTATGTTTCATCTTAAACCGATCACAATAGAGGCAGTTCCCAGGGCACTGGAGAAGGCGGAGCGTTACAGGCTCCTGAACGAACCGAGCCAGGCTGAAAGTATTTGCCGCGACATCCTGGAAGTAGATCCCGAAAACCAGAATGCGTTGGTTACGTTGGTTCTGGCCCTGACTGACCAGTTCGAAAAGGGCGGGAGTGTACAGCATGCGCAGGAAATACTTCCGCGCATTCAGGACAGATACCGGAGGACCTATTATGCCGGCATCATTTGCGAGCGCCGCGGCAAAGCCCTTTTGGACCATGGCGGCCCCGGCTCCGGGTATGTCGCCTATGATTGGTTCCGCGATGCCATGGATTTGTATGAGGAAGCCGAAGCGATACGACCTGCGGGGAACGATGATGCGATCCTCCGTTGGAATACATGTGCGCGCGCAATCCTGCAGCATCACCTCCAACCGGGACCTCAGGAAAGGTCCGAGATGCAACTGGAATAGCAGACCGGTTTCGTCAGCGGATTAGTTTCTTGACACAACACGATCTCTGCAGAACTGAATCGCGAGATAGTAAATGGATGAATGCGCGTACTAACAGTCATTCCGGTGGAGATCAACTGATGCGCTCATCAAGCATGCAGTACCTTTTCCACAATGACTCTGGCAGCATCCGGCCTTCCCAGGGATCGCGCGGATTCGGCTATGGCATCCAGTTTTTGCGGATCGTTCAGTAAAGCGGTGATTGCTTCGGCGAACGCCCCCGGCTTTTCCTGAATCAGGATTGCTGCGCCGTGACGGACGGCATAGTCGGCATTTGCTTCCTCCTGGCCCGGAATCGGCGAAAAAAGAAGTTGAGGCACACCCATCGCAAGAGCTTCAGAAATAATCAGACCTCCCGGCTTGCTGAGAATCAAATCCGAAGCCTGCATCATTTCAGCTATTTTTGTCGAAAAACCAAAAATGGTGAAGTGTCTTTCCGGAAACAGGGATTTGATTTTCTCTTCCTTTGCAGCATCGTTTCCTGTTGAAACCAGAAGTCTCAACTGTGGCTGTACGCGCTTCAGCTCATTCAAGAGGCGTATGGTTTTTTCCGTACTGATACCGGAGCAGAGTACAAGAAGGACGTGATCTTCAGGTGAACAGGACCATGCTGCGCGGGCGCCGTTTTTGTTTCGCGGAGCAGAAAATGCCATCGAGACAGGAATTCCGGAGATTGTGATTTTCTCTTTTGGAACTCCCGAAGAAGCCATCTGTGCTGCGACTTCGCCTGTCGTTACAAAGTAATGGTCCAGTCCGGTCCGTTTCCAGCATCGATGCGCAATGTGATCCGTAACCACCGAAAAAATTGCGGCATCAATCTGCCCATCCGACTTCCAATCGGCCAGCAAGGCAGAAGGCGTAAAATGTGTAGAAACAATGTGAGTAAATTTTCCGGATTGCAGATACCTTTTCAGTTTTGTAAATTGCCACCGTTGTAAGGCTGATTTTGCGGGTGCATACGGAGAGGAAGGGCGATCCATCGCCTCGTAGAAGACTTTCCAGATTCCACGGGCATCATGAATCATGAAATCATATGCCCCGGGATAAAATGTGGATAGTGGCCATGGGAGAAAAGTCAGCAGATCCTGCAGCTCCGACTCCACTCCTTTGCTCTGAAGGACTTCCTGCAACGCTTGCGCCGCGCGCCGATGCCCTGCCCCCAGCAATGCATGAATCAACAAGACTTTATTCACATCAAATCAGTGCTGTCCGGTTAAAATTTTGAAGTTGCCCATAACTTATACTAAATGAATATCTTAGAGTACAAAATAGTCGTTTTCGATTTCAAATTAGTTGATCCTTTCTGCCATACTTTCCGCGCTTTGTTACGGAAAGAGGTGGTCTATGAACGAAGGACGAACGGTTTTCTCTCAATTGATGGACTCGCTTCCCCGCCTGGAATTCAATCAATGTGTCGAACGCTATCAAGGGAATCATCGTACGCGGAGTTTCTCTTGTTTGGATCAGTTTCTTTGCATGGCCTTTGCGCAACTTACATATCGGGAGAGTCTGCGGGATATCGAGACGTGTCTGCGGGTAATGGAATCCAAACTTTATCATGCTGGCATTCGCGGCAAGATCTCCCGCAGCACACTGGCCGATGCCAACGAGAAGCGATCTTGGCAGATTTACGCCGATTTTGCGCAGGTGCTCATTGGCATTGCTCGACAACTGTACGCAGACGGGCCTTTCGCTTTGGATTTGGATCAGACGGTCTACGCTTTGGACTCCACTACAATCGATCTTTGTCTGGAGTTGTTTCCGTGGGCGAGGTTTCGCAAGCACAAAGGCGCGATAAAACTTCACACGCTGCTGGATTTGCGCGGCAATCTTCCGACGACGGTTATTGTCACGACAGGAAAAGTGCACGATATCAACATCCTGGACCAACTGACATTCGAGCCCGCTGCCATCTACATCATGGATCGCGGTTACGTCGATTTTGCTCGACTCTACAAGATCGATCAAACCATGGCCTTCTTCATCACGAGAGCCAAAAGCAACTTCGACTACCATCGTCTATACTCCTATCCTGTGGAGCGATCCACAGGACTTCGATGCGATCAAACTATCTTGCTAAATGGCATCAAAACCAAACTAGATTACCCCGACAAACTACGCCGCATTCGATACTACGATACCGAAACAAACAAGCGATTTACATTCTTAACCAACAATTTCCATCTGCCTGCCGTGGTCATCGGCCAGCTGTACAAATGCCGTTGGCAGATCGAACTTTTCTTCAAATGGATCAAACAGCATTTGCGAATCAAAGCATTTTATGGAACCTCACCAAACGCTGTGAAGACTCAAATTTGGATTTCCATCTCGGTTTATGTTCTGGTGTCGGTGATAAAGAAACAACTCCAACTGGATCAAAGCCTTTACACAATTCTACAGATTTTGAGTCTCAGCCTTTTCGAAAAAATGCCCATTTTCCAAGCACTTTCACAACCAAACTATACGATTCAACAGGATCTAAACTGTAAACAATTGCAACTATTCGACATTTAACCGGACAGCACTGACATCAAATATCAAATATCAAAAATCAAATAAACAGAAATCAATAAGTAAAGAATCGATACGCCTGTAGGAAGAGATTCGAAAGGTCTTTCAAACGAGATTCGATGAGATCGAGAAGGTTCTTTACTGATTTTCTTATGTTTATTTAATTTTTGATTTTTAATATTTGATATTTTACTTGGGGAGTTCTTCTTTTGGCTGGCGCGATTTTTTCGCAATGGCGAGTTTGGCCGCATGATGAAATAAGAGATTCTTGATTCCAGGTGGAACTAGCCAGGATAGACGCTCCACGTGACCTTTCATCTTGTTGAAATTCTTCTTATTCCATGGATAGTGTTCGAGAATCAAATCGGTATCTGCGGAGTTGAAGATGTAATCAAGAATAATCAACGTGACAAACGCGTCATCCAGCCACCCGAGAATCGGAATAAAATCCGGAATCAGGTCCAGCGGTGTCATGAGATAAAGAAGAAGACTGCCCAGAACGACGCGGTTTTGAAGGGGAATGCGGTGATCCTCTGCGATATCGCGAACGAATTCAATGAGTTTACGCATAAATCCTCCCGCTAACGAACAGATATTTTCTTAAATCTTCTCGGTCCTACCTTTAAAATATAGGAACGTCCGGCTTGTAGTACAAGCGGCTTTGTTTCGTCTGTGACTTTGTCGCCGTCGAGCGTAACGGCACCCTGACGGATCAAACGTCGCGTTTCACTGTTGCTTGCAACCAGGCCGCTTGCGCGCAAAACTTCCAGCACCGGCCGGTCGCCGGAAGAAATTTCAAAAACGTCCATTTCATCCGGAACCTGTTTCTCCGAGAATACCCTGCGAAATTCGATTGCGGCTTCCTCCGCTGCGTCCGCGCTGTGGAACTCCGTCACGATCTGTCTCGCCAGATCCTCTTTCGCCTGTCTCGGATGAATCTGTTTTAATTCTTCGATTTGCTGGACGCTCTTGTTCGTAAGCAGCAAATAATAGCGATACATCAATTCATCACTGATGGACATCAATTTGCTGAACATTTGAAATGCAGGTTCGGTGATCCCGACGTAATTGCCAACAGACTTGCTCATTTTTTCTACGCCGTCTGTTCCTTCCAGCAGCGGAATCGTCATGATGACCTGCGGTTCCTGTCCGAAGTGCCGCTGCAGTTCTCGTCCAACCAGCAGGTTAAATGTTTGATCGGTGCCTCCCAGTTCAACATCTGCATTCAACATTACCGAATCGTAACCCTGGGCAAGTGGATAAAGAAGCTCATGCATGCTGATCGGCTGACCTTTTTGCATCCGCTTCGTAAAGTCCTCCCGTTCGAGGATTTGTGCGACCGTGTATTTTGCGCACAAACGCACGATATCCTCAGCGCGAAGCGGAAAAAGCCACCGGCCGTTAAAGTCGATGACTGTCTGAACCGGATCCAGGATTTTAAACACTTGCGCTTTGAATGTTTCCGCGTTCGCGTTGATCTCTTCACGGGAAAGAGGCTTTCGAGTAATGGAGCGGCCGGTTGGATCGCCGATCATCCCCGTAAAATCGCCAATCAGGAAAATCACTGTGTGACCCAGTTCTTGAAAATGCTTCATTTTTCGAAGAAGAACGGCGTGTCCCAGATGCAAATCCGGCGCCGTTGGATCAAATCCGGCTTTGACGATGAGCGGTTTGCCCCGTTTCAGCTTTGTGAGAAGTTCCTGTTCTGGAATGACCTCCACACATCCCTTCTTTAGATATTGGAGCTGTTCTTCAGGTGTCATTGTTTGTCCAATTCGTAAATTGTTTCACAGTATTAGAACTTTGCGACCTTCTATTTTCAGCCGGTTTTCACAAAACAGCCGCACGGCATCCGCATACGCCTGATGTTCTACGGGCAGAAGATGATCCGCAAGACTTTCCTCAGTGTCTTCCGGCCGGACTTCCACGGTTCGTTGCAGAATCACGGGCCCGCTGTCCAGACCTTCGTCCACAAAATGGACCGTCACGCCCGTGATTTTCGCGCCATATTCGATCGCTTGTTTCTGCGCGTGGAGGCCCGGAAACGCGGGAAGGAGGGAAGGATGGACGTTCATGATTCGTTGGGGGAAGGCGCGGATCAAGACCGGTGACAATAGACGCATGAATCCTGCAAGACAGATCAGTTCAACACCGCACCGCTTTAAGTGCTCAACAATCGCCGTGTCATATTCCACCCGGGCTGTAAAATGTTTGTGGGAAAGCACTACCGTTTCGATTCCCGCTTCGCGCGGAAACCGAAGCCCCGGAGCATCGGGATTGTTGCTGATGACCACTGCCACCGATGCGGAGATCTCGCCCCGGCTACACCGGTCCATCATATTTTTCAGATGGCTTCCACGCCCGGAAATTAACACGCCCAACTTCGTCATAAAATATCAAAAATCAAATATCAAATAAACATAATGCCATAAGCAAAGAACCGCTTTCAGATGGCGTTCAGTTTTGAAAAGAGCTTTAAACAAAAATGTGTGAGGATTCAGGTTCGCGGGTTCTTTACTAATTATCTTATGTTTATTTGATATTTGATATTCTAACTCCTGGCTACTACGAGTTCGGACTTTTCTTCTTTTGATTCGGCCTGTTTGTGGAAGAGTCGAAGCTGCTCAAAGCCTTCTTTCGGGATGGCAATCGGATACTTGTGTGTATAGCAGGCAGTACAAAAGATTCTTCCTCTCGGATCTTCTGTCGCTTTCAGCAGTCCTTCAAGACTCAGATACTGCAGGGAATTCACTCCGATGAATTCGGCAATCTCCGGAACTGTCTTATGCGAGGCGATCAATTCCTCTTCAGTCGGAGTGTCGATTCCATAATAGCAAGGGCCGATGGTTGGAGGACAACTGATTCGAAAATGTACTTCCCGCGCGCCGGCGGAGCGGACCATTTTCACGATTTTCTGACTGGTATTGCCGCGCACGATCGAATCATCGATCAAAATCACCCGTTTATTTTGCAGAATGCTTCGTACGGGATTCAACTTCACCTTGACTCCGAAATGTCGAATGCTTTTCTTGGGCTCAATAAACGTGCGTCCCACATAGTGATTTCGAATCAGACCAAATCCGATGGGAATTCCCGATTCGGCCGAGTAACCCAGTGCGGCCACAAGACCTGAATCAGGAACTGGTACCACAATGTCTGCCTCGACGGGGCCTTCCCTGGCAAGCTGGCGTCCCATGCTCAAACGCGCATTATAGACATCCCGTTCGAAGATGCTGCTGTCGGGTCGAGCAAAATACACGAGCTCAAAAATGCAGCTGTGCTGCCTCTGAGATGGGAACGGCATCATGCTTTCCAACCCTTTTTCGCTGATCATGATGATTTCGCCCGGGCGTACGTCGCGAACATAGTCCGCGTCAATCAAATCCAGCGCGCATGTTTCTGAAGCAAGCACGTAGGAGCCGCCAAGTTTGCCTAGGCAAAGTGGCCTGAATCCCCATGGATCGCGTGCGCCGATTACGCTGTCTTTTGTAAGAAACACAAAAGAATAAGCGCCTTTCAGGACAGCAAGTGTATCGATAAGAGCATCAATGAAGCGAGTTTGTCGCGACTTGGCGATCATGTGAAGCACAACTTCGGTATCCGAAGTCGTGGTAAAGATGGTGCCTTCTTTTTCCAGTTCAGCTCGAATCAATGGAGCGTTTACCAAATTCCCATTGTGACCGATCGCGATTTCGCCGCGGTGACAATCTACAAAAATGGGCTGGGCATTCTTGAGCGCGCTACCGCCTGCCGTGGAGTATCGCACATGACCGATCGCCATGTGTCCGCGCAAATTATCAAGTCTGTCTTTACGGAAAAAATCCGCGACCTGGCCCATGCCGCGTTCGCAAACAATTCGATCTCCATCGGAAATCGCAATGCCGGCGCTTTCCTGGCCGCGATGCTGCAGCGCATAGAGTCCCAGATACACCATCTTGGCTGCCTCCGGATGATCAAAGATTCCGAAGACACCGCACTCGTCATGAAATTTGTCGTCTTCTAGAAGCATGCCGTTACGCCAGTTGATTCGCTATCGAATTATACCAGATGTTGTATATTTCTTCGATTGGAAGCCGAATCAGCTTCCGCCCGTTAAAGTCGAAATGGATCATTCGCCCCCCGGTTTTTCCCAGATGCGAATAAGGCACATCATGAGAATCAAGAATCGACTGTAATCGCGCCCAGGATTCCGGTCTGCACGAGAGTAGATATCGTGTCTGGGACTCCCCGAACAGGTATATATCGGGCCGGGTAACGCCTTCCGCAGACAGATGACATCCGCAAATATGAGGATAGCTTCCAAAGCAGCTCTCTGCAACCGTCGCAATCAGCCCGCCATCGGAACAATCGTGCAAACTCTGGAGCAAATCTTCTTCAAACGATTGCAGCAGAGCGTCCTGACACCGTTTCTCGCGGTCGAGATCAATCTGCGGACAGGGTCCCTTCAGCGAACCCTCGTTCAGGGTCGCATACCGAGAGCCGCCGGCTTCCTCGCAAGGCTCCCCAACCAGGACAACTTCATCACCCTCTCGTTTGAAATGTGGAGTCATCGGAAAACGATCACGTAAAATGCCCACCATCCCGATGACCGGCGTCGGATAAATTCCTACGCCTTCGGTTTCATTATAAAAACTGACATTCCCGCCCGTGACCGGTGTTCCAAAAGTCGTGCACGCTTTTGTGATGCCGTCGACAACCTGCGAGAACTGCCACATGATTTGAGGCTTTTCCGGATTCCCAAAATTCAGACAATTTGTGATCGCCGCCGGTTTTGCTCCGGTACAGAGCACGTTCCGGGCGGCCTCAGCCACCGCAATTTGGGCGCCGAGGTAAGGATCGAGTTCACAGAATCGTGCATTGCCGTCAACACTCATCGCGAGGTGAACGTTTGAACCTTTGATGCGGATTACCGGAGTTGCTGTTCCAGGTACTGACACTGAATTGGTACGCACCATGTGATCATATTGCCGGTACACCCAGTTCTTGGATGCAACGGTTGGAAGAGCGAGGATTCGCCGCGCTATTTCGTTATAGTCTGAAGGCTCGTCCATTTCAAATACGGCGTAGTGAGAAACCGATTTTTCGAGCGGCCTTTGATACACCGGCGCATCTTCGGCCAATGAACGCGCGGGAATTTCCGCCACCTTCTCTCCATGCAGCTGAACTCGAACAAAGCCATCGTCTGTAATCGTTCCTATGTTCTCCGCGTGAAGATCCCAGCGATCAAAAATCCTCTCCGCCTCTTTTTCATAACCATGTTTGACAACCAGTAACATGCGCTCTTGTGATTCGGAAAGGAGGATCTCATACGCATTCATGCCTTTTTCGCGCTGTGGAACCCGATCCAGAACGACCTGCATTCCGCTTCCGCCGCGGCTTGCCATCTCCGAGGTTGCGCAGGTAAGTCCAGCCGCGCCCATATCCTGGATTCCTTCCAGACAATTTCCCTGCATCAATTCCAGACAGGCTTCGAGCAACAGTTTTTCCATGAAGGGATCGCCTACCTGTACATTTGGACGTTTGGATTCCGTTTCTTCGTCAAACTCGGCGCTTGCCATCGTAGCGCCATGAATGCCATCACGTCCTGTCTTGGCGCCGACATAGTACACGGAATTTCCGGCGCCTCTTCCACGGCCGTAATAGATCTTTTCCTGTTCGGCAATTCCCAAACAGAATACGTTTACAAGCGGATTCAGGTTGTAACAATCCTCGAACACAACTTCGCCGCCAATCGTCGGTATCCCGATGCAGTTTCCGTAGAAACCGATGCCGGAGACAACACCCCGGAGTAGCGACTGGTTTTTGCGATTTTCCAACAAACCAAATCGCAGAGAGTTCAACAGGGCAACGGGCCGCGCTCCCATTGTGAAAATATCTCGGATGATTCCTCCGACTCCAGTAGCTGCGCCTTGAAATGGCTCAATAAACGAAGGGTGATTGTGCGACTCAATTTTGAAAATAGCTGCGAGTCCTTCTCCCAAATCGATGACACCTGCATTTTCGCCCGGACCCTGCAGTACGATCGGTCCTTTTGTGGGAAGCCGCTTCAGATGGACGCGCGAGCTTTTGTAACTGCAATGCTCGCTCCACATCACTGAAAACATGCCGAGCTCCGTGAGATTGGGCTCGCGTTTCAAGATCGAACAAATGCGATCGTATTCGTCTTTGGTTAGACCATGCGATTCAATTGTTTCCGATGTAATCATCATGATTCTGTGTGAAGGCGTTTATTCTAGCATGAAGAACCTTTGCGTGCGTTGCGTCTTGTTCGTAGGGGCTATGCATTTGCCGCCGGCAAGCAGGCCGAACAGAAAAGTTCTGTTTGCAGAAAAGCAATTTTGGATCATTCAAGTCCCCGGAAATGCACAGCCCGATTACGCCGAGTGTAACGACCATTTCGTGTGACGGGCTGAGCATTTTCATCTGCGAATAGAATTTTACACGGCGAAGAATATCGCCAATTGGAGCTGGAACGTCACGTCAGTGGAAAATGCTTAGCCCCTACAGAATTTTTTGCAGGGCGGATGCAATTTGCTGCAACTCCGGATCTGTAATTGTGCGAAGCTCGAAATAGACACGGTCTTCCTCGACTCTCGTAACTACGGGCGGATCGGAAGATCGAAGGCGCAGGGCAATTTCATCGGCCGAACTCTTCGGAGTTAACGACACGGCAAACGACGGCAGGCCTTTCATCGGCGCGACACCGCCACCGACATAATTTGTTGTTTCTTCCACACGCCAGGATTGTTGAGGAAACGCGTTGTTGAGATCGGTCAGCCAGGCAAGGGCGCGCTGCCTCAGGTGATCCGCAGGCTGAGAAAGCATGGCAAATACGGGAATCCGTTCCTGTTGTCCCTTTAAGTAGAGCAGCAACGTCGCCTCCAGTGCGGCATAGGTCACCTTGTCCACCCGAAGCGCCCGGAACAACGGATTTCCCCGCAAAGAATCTATCGGAGCTTTCTTGCCGCAGATGATTCCTGCCTGAGGACCTCCAAGGATCTTGTCACAACTGAAACAAATCAAATCAAGTCCTGTTTTCAAACGAGATTCGATTGTAGGTTCACCCGAAATTCCGAACGGTTCCAGGTCCAGAAGAATTCCACTGCCATGATCCTCCACAATCGGGATTGATTTTTCCTTCCCGAGTGCGACAAGTTGAGCCACGTCCGGTTTCTCCGTAAATCCAACGATTTGATAATTGCTGGGATGGACGATCAGAATCATGCCGGTCCGATCCGTAATTGCGCCGCGATAATCTTCCAGACGTGTCTTATTTGTGCTTCCAATCTCTTTCAGGGCCGCTCCGCTCTTTTTCATGATCTCTGGAAGACGAAAAGAACCGCCGATTTCTACCAGCTCGCCGCGTGAAACAAGAACCTCTTTTCCTTCGGCAAAGCTGTTTAGAAGCAGCAGGAGGGCGGCCGCATTATTGTTTACGACAAGGGACGCCTCCGCCGGAAGTAACCGGCGCAGGAACCTTTCCACGTGTACATCGCGTGAGCCCCGGCGTCCGGTCTCCAGATCCATCTCCAGATTGCTATAGCTTCCTGCGATCTGCGCCGCATGATCTTGCGCCTCTTTTGCAAGGGGCGCACGTCCAAGATTTGTGTGGACAATGATTCCCGATGCGTTGATTACCGTCTTCAGTGATAGAAAATGGGCCGTTTCTACACGGTTGCGGATGTTCGATGCCAATTGGGACAGCTCGACCGGCTCTTCTTTCCCCAACCGCTCTCTTACATCCCGGAACTCTTCCCGGATCGCCCGGGTAATTTGCTCTCTCGAGAAATGGGCCGTCCAATCCTGCTTGAGCAACAATTCCAATGTCTCGGATACGGATGGAATATCCCGAAGGCGTTGTGATTCACCCATAAGTACTTATATGATATAGTTTCCGGTTTCAGATGTGACTGGGAGAAGGCTTTGAGCCCTTTGAGAGCAGTAAAGGACCCCGATTTCTTGGAAGATCCAAAAATCCAGGAGATCATTGAAGATATTCTTTATCCATATCGAAAAAAGAAAGATCCGGTTGTTGCCATTCAATTCGGAGTTCCAGCCGGAAAAGAGGAAGAGTGGCGTGAAGCGATCGGGTTTGCCTCGGCTCACAATACTTATAGTACTACGAAAATTGGGAAGCTGACCAAACACCGGATTGAGTTTCATCCGAATCAGGCCTGGGAAATCCATCAGATCTACCAGATGGTTGAAAACTCTCCCCATCTGGAAATCTGGATTGATCAGATGAAACTTCCCTACGCCGCCACGCTCTGGTTACCCTTACTCTGGTTTTATTTATGAACACAGGTCCAAAAGAAACCGCAAAAACGCCGGATGAAAAAGATATCGAGCGCGATTTGAATGAGCTGGAAAGCGCAGTGAGCCAGCTCAAACGTGACTACGATATGTTTTTTAGCGGCACAGAAAAGTGTCCTCCTGTCCAACTTCGTCAACGCGTGGAAACTTCCATCCGGCGGTACTCATCGGTACTCAGTCTGAGCTATGCACAGCGTTTTCGATATAACACACTCGTCGCGCGGTTCAGCTCCTACCAGGATCTGTGGTCCAAACAAATGCGGTATAAGGAGGAAGGAAGAAATCCATCGGGTGTGATTATCCATCCTGATTCCAAGCCTGATTCGAAGCCAAAAGTAACCACGCAGAATCTTACGCAGGACCCCCAGAAACAGAAGCGGGAAGAGTTGTTTCAGGAATACGTCCGGACGCGCGAAGAGACCGGCGAGGGAAAACCGGGTCTCAATTTCAAAAAATTCTGCGAGTTATTGGACCAGCAGCAAAAGCAAATCATTGACAAATATCACTGTAAGCAAGTCGATTTTTTTGTAAAGGTAGAAGCCGGACACGCCAAGCTCAAAGCCAGGCCGATCCAATAACCGCAATCCTGGAGTCGCGGACCTCTTCCTTTTTTGGAGTTGCGGGCCGCCGTGCCTGCAAGAGGTGTCCAATTGCATTCCGGCGGGCAGGGACGCCCGCTCCGGGAGTTAGAAAATCTACACTGTCGCCATGATATCGACATCACCGGCTTGTGTCCTTCCTTCCGGACTCTGGATGATGTCAAATTCGACCTGTTGTCCTTCTTTCAAGGATTTATATCCATCTCCCCGGATTTTGGAGTAATGCACAAAAATCTCCTCACCGGAGTCTTGTTTGATGAACCCATAACCGAGCTTGTTATCGAACCACTTCACTTTTCCAATTGAGCGCATCTTCCTATCACCTTCCTGAAAAAAGAAAAACCAGGGGTTTACCCTGGTCTGAACAACTACAAAAAGTTCCTAGAACCGGAAAACATTTGAAAAACCGAAATCGAGCATAGCCTTGTTAAAATAAGATGTCAAGATGCGTGTGATATTAGCCAGTTCCAGTCCCCGAAGACAGGAAATCCTGCGACAGGTCGGGGTCCCATTTGAGGTCTTTATTCCATCGATCAACGAAGATGGTTCCCATTTCGTTGACCCGCGCAAGATAGTGATGTATCTAGCAGGAGAGAAAGCGCGAAGCTTCCGTAGACCCGGTACGCTTGTCATCGGGATGGATACAATGGTGGTCGTCGGAAAAACGAAACTGGGGAAACCGGCCCATGCTTCAGACGCTGCGAGGATGCTGCGCCTGTTGAGCAACCGCTCACACTCGGTGATCACAGGAATTGCGCTGGCGATTGATAACCGTATGGTTATGGATTATGAACGCACCCGCGTCCACTTCCGCAAGCTTTTGCCGGCAGAGATCCGGTGGTATCTACAGACCGGCGAACCGTTTGACAAAGCGGGAGCGTATGCGATTCAGGGATTCGGCGGCCTGTTTGTCAACAAGATCGAAGGATGCTATTACAATGTAGTAGGCTTTCCTCTTGGTTGCTTCCAGCGGGCGCTTCGCAAGCTGGGTTATCGGATATTTGATTTGATGGAGGATGGATCGTGAAGAAATATTTGCTCGCGTGCGCTTTGCTCTTGATGGTTCCCTACACCTTTGCGGAAGAGGTGACCGTATCTGTGGTGCGGGTCTGGGTGAAAGTGTTGGACCGATCCAATCATCCTATCGGCGGGCTCACCCAGCAAGACTTTACCGTATCTGAAGACGACCAGGTAATGGCTCCGACCTGTTTCGAAGAGATGACGGTTCCTACCGTCCCGCAGGAAGCGCAGCCGCCTGTTCCAGCCAAGAAATTTGTTCTCTTCCTGGATCTGTTCAATACTTCTCAGCCGGAATGGATGTATATCAAACCGAAGCTTCTGGATTTTGTGAAGAACCTTTCCGGATCCAACCGCGAGGTAATGGTTGCAGGTGTTCTGGCGAATCGAAAAATGGGAATCTTTTCTCAGTATACGAAGGACCTGGCAAAGGTGGAGCAGTTGATCGAGCAAGCGCAGGGAAATGTGTTTCGTGACGCTGCAATTGAGGACAACGAAACGGAGATTCGAAAAATATTGAACAGCCGGGAGCGGTTCAATGATGAAGCTTCCAGGAGATCCGCGCAGGATGTGCTTCGGGATGCGTATCAGTTTGCCCAGGATGCCTCGAGACAGTCCTATGAAGTGACGCAATTTTCGCTGAAGGCTCTCGAAAAATTTTCCGATCACCTTGCGATTCAAAATCAGGGCGATCACAGTGTGGTTCTCTTGATTTCAGGCGGCTTTTCCGTTGATCCGGGCCGGCGCTATTACGATATCGTGGATGTTGCAGCTCAGGATATGCGGGAACAGATCGATGCTCCCGAACTTGCCGTTTATCATAAGGGCGCCACTTTCGATTTCCATCGAGCGCTGGAAACCAGTATCGGGAAAATGAACCGGTCGAACATCACGCTGTATACGATCAATACACGCGGATTGATCACAACCGATCCGGATATCAAACTGGAAAGATCTTCTCGTGGATCCCGAGATCTTCAGGCGTTGAATGAGTACGGCGATTCGCTATCTCAGATTGCGGGTGAAACAGGCGGGATCTCGTTTAACAAGTCGCAAAACTTCAAGCTTGGATTCAATAACGTAATGGAAGATTTGCGCCAGCAGTATTTGATCTGCTACAAAGCGCCGGAACATAAGAGTAAAGGGGATTATCACAAGATCAAAGTCGTAGTGAATCGCGCCGACACGGAGATCCGTTTCCGGCAAGGATATTGGGAATAGTCGCTCACAGATACGCAGGTCTTACCCTTATGCCGCCGCGATTCTTCCCGGCTGTAACTTTACGAAAAGCCGTTTTCGCACCGGTTCAGGATAGCGTGTGCCAAACACAAAATCCCAGAAGCCACCCGTGATGCCATATCCCCGATCAAACCCTTTGGGGCTGTGATGATACAGGTGAAAACGCTTGACATAACGGAAATAGGGATTCCTGATTTTGGAAAAATGAATCGTATAGTGAACCCATTCTTCGGCGATATAACCCTCAACTGTAGCGGCGAGAAGAATGGGTAGCGTATAAATGGGGCCGATGAAACTCAACGGAGCGGCAACAAAGAAGAGGGGCAACAAATCCTTGATCATCCCTGTAATATGGAGCGCGTCCCAGGGCCGCTCGTGGTGTTCAAAATGAAGCGGGTCCAGACGCCGATGCGCGAATTTGCGGATGAATCCTTTTCCATCCGCGAAATGCCTGTGTAATACATAGCGGTGGAATA
Organism: uncultured bacterium; assembly: GCA_963843285.1. Taxonomy (GTDB): domain Bacteria; phylum Acidobacteriota; class HRBIN11; order JAKEFK01; family JAKEFK01; genus CAZDDB01. The sequence goes on along the minus strand of CAWJJO010000012.1, from coordinate 351,791 downwards.
GATACTCCACCAGCGTCCAATTGACGACACCTGCCGCAAAGAAAAAAGCAGCGACAACCGGATGCTTGGATCGAAACGCCAGAACTACGATGATCAGGAAATAGGAAGTGTAAAAAATTGTCGTTGGGAAAAGGCGACTTCGCGCAAGTTGAGCCTGCTGGCGTTTGTACAGAACAAATGGAAGCCTTTCAGTAACCAAGTTTTCCGCTGAAATGGAATTTGGCACAGTCTACTCTAAATGTGAAAAATATACCCGAACGCATTATATCTCAATTTTAGAACGCAAAGAAACCGTAAGTCTCGGTAATGTCTAATTGTGTGTCGCCCGCGGATTTCCCCTCCTTATGAAGGAGGGGATTAGGGGAGGTTGGAAGACAACCCCCACTTTCATCTCCCCCTTTATAAGGGGGAGAAACGAGCAGCACAAACAATTCGAAGCCGTAGACATGGAAAACGATTTCGAATCGGGCTGGTCATTCCGAAAGAGCTTTCGCGATTGCTTCGTCCAGCGGCATCTGGATACCTTCCGTCCAGAGCAGCGAAAAAGTTTCCGGACTCAGCGCCGCGCGGATGTCCGAAAGACTGCGTTCCAGCTCGTTCTTTTCTACGGGTGGAATCGGGGTACCGATGACCTGTCGTAAGTTCGAGGCAGCAGCGCTCATCGTCAAGGCCAACGAAAACTTTCCCTGCGCGTAAGCCGCACACGCGAGTCCCTCGAGAACACTTGAGGTGCGCCATTTGTCTCCCAGTGCCCAATGAAGCCGCAGACTTCTTTGCAAAAGCGAAACTGCGCGTGGGTGTTGTCCTTCCTGCCGTGCGGTGTTTCCCAAAATATCCCAGGCCCACGCCAGTCCTTCTTTGAATCCAACCTCGCGTGAAACGACCATGCTTTCCTTACAATATTTTGCGGCCGGGATAAATCGGTTCTGGTAGTGTGCGGCAGCTCCCAGATTCAGTAAGGCCCAGGCAATTCCTTCTTTGTCTCCAAGGAGCCGATAGAGAGCCAGACTCTCTTCGCACGAAGTTTGTGTTTGTTCGAAATCTCCCTGGAGCCAGGCTGCAAACCCGATGTAATTGAGCGCGCGCGCTACCCCTCGCTGATCCTGTAAATCTTGCCAGAGTGGAATAGTGACTTGATGAAGAGAGATGGCGCGCTCGTAGTCTCCCTGTTCGCGCGCGATGCTTCCCAGAAATTGTAACGAAGAAGCAAGTGTGCGGTTCTCCTTGATTTGACGCGAGAGTCCAACACAATCATTGAGCAAAGCTTCCGCGCGGGAATAATCACATTGAAGGAATGCAAGAACCCCGGATCCAAGCAGCGCACGCGCGCGAAAGAACGGAGGACAACCGCTGCAATTTTTGAGCGCCCCTTCCAACCACTTGCGCCCTTCATTGTAATGACCGTGAAGGTACCAGAACCACCATAACGCTGCCGCAAGACGGATCGCGGTATCCGTATCTCCGTGGCCGATCGTCCATTCCAGCGCGGAACGAAAGTTATCATGCTCTTTTTCCAGCCGATCAAGCCACAGTTCCTGTCCGCTCTTAGATAGCTCCGGCTCCGCGCGTTCTGCGAGATCCCGGAAGAATCCCGCATGACGGACCTGCAGTTCTGCCTGTTCACCGGTTGCCACAAGCGCCTCCAGACCGAATTCGCGGATTGTTTCCAGCATGACAAATCGGGGCTCTTCTCCTGTTTCCTGCCGGATCAGACTCTTATCTACGAGAGAAGCAAGCAATTCCAGAACATTTTCACATTTGGCGGCGCAAACTGCTTCTGCGGCTTCGAGCGTAAACCCACCGACAAACACGGAGACCATTCGGAACGCTTGTTTATCAGCATCGCTGAGCAGGTTGTATCCCCATTCGATCGCCCCCCGCATGGTTTGTTGTCTGGAAGGCAGATCGCGTCCTCCGCCGGTGAGGATCTGAAGCCGTTTCCCCATCCTCGCAAGCATCGCTTGCGGTGCGAGGAGTTTCGTGCGGGCAGCCGCCAGCTCTATAGCCAGCGGCAGTCCTTCCAATCTCACGCAAATTTCAGCGATCGCGCGGGAGTTTTCTTCGGTCAATGTAAAACCGGAATGAACTTTGGAGGCGCGCTGGACAAAAAGAGCCACCGATGGATATTGCACCAGGCTCTCCGGTGATGAAGGTTCCTGCAATTCCGGCAACGGCAGTGGAGGCACGGAATATTCGTGTTCCCCCTGAATACGCAATACCTCGCGGCTGGTTACCAGGATTTTCAATCCAGGGGAAGACTGCAGTAATCGACTCAGAAGTGGTCCCGCAGTAATCACCTGTTCGAAATTGTCGATCAGAAGGAGGGCCTTTCTTTTTTGCAAAAACTCTTTCAGACTCTCCACATCCGTTCGTCCACCCGTTACCTGAATTCCCAGAACCTGCGTGATTTCAGACGCAACCAGAGACGGATCGTGGATGTTTCCAAGCGGCACGAAAAAAACATCACCCGGGAATTGGGACAAGAGATTCATTGCCACCTGGATGGCCAGTTGTGTTTTTCCCGTTCCGCCCGGCCCTGTAAGTGTCACCAGCCGCACATCTGACTTTCGCAACAGATCCTGAATCATTCCAAGTTCTGATTCGCGACCGACAAACGGAGTGAGCTGTGCCGGAAGATTGTTCCGATACTTTTCCTGGTCTCTGGATGGAGAGAAGAAAATCAATTCTGTCTCCTCCGCAGGGGGAGGAAATGACCGGATTTCGGTATTTGCCGGACCAACACCTACATGAAGATCCGGCATTCCGGCAGGGAGAGCGAGCATGCACTTTCGCAGTTCGGACGCGATTTCACTTCCACTTCGCGGACGCAAGGAGGGATCTTTTTCCAGACACTGAAGAATCAATTCCTCCAACCGCGCATCCACCGGCGCCCCCAGAGAACGAAGAACGGGGGCTTTTTCATGGGCGATCTTGTACAGCACGGTTTGGAGCGACCCCGTAAAGGGAGTATTTCCGCTAATACACTCAAAGAGAACTGTCCCAAACGAATACAGGTCGGTTCTGAAATCGATCGCTCCACCGGACACTTGCTCGGGACTCAAATACGAAATGGTTCCCGCGACCTGCCCGTTCATGGTCAGTCTCGTATCTGAGGCAGTCAAGGCGAGTCCGAAATCCGTGAGCCTGGCGCGTAGTTTCCCGCTCTCCTGGGACAGCAGGATATTTTCCGGCTTGATATCCCTGTGTACGATCTCTTTAGAATGACTGTATTCGAGAGCATCGGCAATCTGGATCGCCATTTCCAGAAAGTCGTTCAGGCGCAGCAGCCTGTGTTCCAGATAAGTTCGTAAATCGTTCCCTTCGACGTAAGGCATCACAAAAAATAAGGACTTCTCGTGAGTTCCCGTGTCATGGACCGGAACAATGCCGATGTGGTCCAGACGTGCGATGATCCGGGCTTCGCGCCGAAAGCGTTCTTCGATTTCTTCGCGCAACAAATGTGCGGTCAGGACTTTGACGGCTACGTCTCTCTGCAGAAGAGGATCATGCGCCAGGTAGACAGCGCCCATCCCACCGCGCCCGATCTCCCGCACGATTTCATACCGGCCCCCGATCTTCACGCCGATCATGCATGTATTGTAACGCAATGAAGGAAACGGATTCACCACAAAGGCACAAAGAACACAAAGTAGGAATTAGGAATGTAACGTGGTAGGGGCGGCGACCCTTGTGGTCGCCCGCAATTTTTGCAGCACCTTATGTGTGATCGAAGAAGTGGGATGCGCGGCCAGATCTTTCTCCCGCAACCATTTTCCCGGAATGTCGCGGACCCTGCCCGCTTTCATCTTCAAAACCTGGACGTGAATTCTACGAAAGGTGACCGAGTGTCTCAACGTGAGGACGGGCCGCGCGTTGTCCAACTCCAATCCAAAGGATTGTCTGAAGGCAGTTCTAAGCTGCGGTTGCGAAAGCTTTTGTCTGCTTAGAACATCCGGGAAAATCCAGCTATCCTTTAAAAACTCGCGTTTTCTGTTTTGAACAAAACGATAGGCGGTTCCCTTTTGAAGCAGCAGCAAGTACCAGTAATGGGTCTGTTCTTTCTTCTTTTGCGGCCTGTTTGGAATCTGCGAAGTTGTTCCATTTTTGAACGCCAGGCAATCGGAACGAACCGGACAATGACCACAAGCGGGTGCGGGTAGACAGATGCGTTCACCAAGTTCCATCAGCGATTGGAAAAAATCTCCAGGAGAAGCTCCGGCGCCCAGCTGCAGGAAGGTTCGTTGGATTACATCGCGAAAGGTCTTTGAACCCATTGGCTGCGAATCATTGGCGATTCGGGCGAGCACCCGGCTGATGTTTCCATCCATTGCGGGAGTGAGCTCATCAAAACAGAGATTCCGGAGAGCGCCGGCCGTATACGGCCCGATTCCCGGCAAGGCTACAAGCGAAGAAAAATCCCGTGGAAATTTTCCTCCATGCCGTTCCACAATCTGCCTTGCGCAACCCAGCATGTTTCTGGCGCGGCTGTAATAGCCGATTCCAGACCAGGCTGATAGAAAAACACTGTCCTTGGCGCGCGCGAGATCCTGGATCGTAGGAAATAGCTTAAGGATTCTGTCGTAGTAGCGAAGAACAACAGGAATACGCGTCTGCTGCAGCAAGATCTCCGAAAGCCAGACCCGATACGGATCTCTGGTCTTACGCCACGGATACAAAATCCGGTTTTGCCGATACCATGTGAGCAAACGCTGGGTGCACGGTAAATTTGTTAGAATCGGAGTGGAAAACATGTTTGCGGTTTGTAACGCAAGCGTCCCGCTGGCAGAGTTCGAGCTGAAGTTTCTTTTTTGGCCGGCGAGACGCCGGCGATACAAAACTTTTTTCAGTGATTTCAACAAATTTGACGTGCACCCAGCAAGCGTTTCATGACTTGGAAAGCACCGGTGGAAATTTTATAATTCTACTACGAGACCAGGAATGAGCAGTACCTGTCCGAAGTGCGGATCCGGCCAGATCGAGAATGATCAATGCATGAAATGCGGCATTGTCATTTCCAAACATCGGACCGATCAATCTTCTGCGGCGATTCTTACTTCCGGCAGCATATCGTTCGTTGCGCCGGCAGCCTCCGTCACCCCCGCTCAACCTGCCGCTTCTCCCGGCGCTTATTCTTGGAAAGCTCCCTCCGTTCCCGAAACGGCCGCAGCGTATCATCAAGCACGGAAGCGAAGCGCCTTGCAACGGAATGTTTTGGCGCTTGGACTTCTCCTTGGCGTTCTTGTGATCGGGTACTGGGTATTCCATTTCTTCATGCAAAAGGCTTCCACGTTTAGCGGATACTACTGGAATAGCCGGTTGCGTTTTTCACTCACCTTTCCTGAGAAAGGCTGGAGTCACTACCCGAACAGTCAAATGGGATCTGTGCCGATGAAGGAAGTCAGGGACGCTTTCTATCGCGGAGGCAGCTTTCGGACGCCCGAAGTTCTTCTTGCAATCTGGACTACCGACACCTCCGAAAAGTACGACACCTCATTTGATGATGAAACACTGGCGCAAAGGCTTTCGGCTCTGGAATCTGAAACTGCGACGCGAATGGAACAGTTGGGATTTCAGATGGAGACGACCGACTCTGGAAGAACCAGCATGAACACGAACGATGCTCTTGTGCTTCGCGCGGACTTAAGTAAGAACGATGCGGGATACAAGACCATCATTTACGTTGGCTATTCCGGACACACGTCGTACACAGTTCAATTTATCGGGAAACAGGAACCAATGGATCAGGCGGCGGATGAAATCCGGGATATGATGTCTACTTTCGATTTTCGGAAAACATTGATGTAACTTGCGGCTTTAAGAGTTTTTTCGAAGCTCAATCAGAGTCTGTTTTGCAATTGTTTTCAGAGTATCAAATACTCCGATTCCTTTTGATGCAACGGCTTCGAAGACCGGTTCATCCTTTTGTCTCAGTTTGCGGATCATTTCATCGACTGGAGCAATATTCGGAAGGTCCCGCTTATTCAACTGCAGACAATAAGGAACGGTGGCAAGATCATAGCCGTTTTCTTTTAGATTCTGTTTGAGGTTGTAGACGCTTTCTTCATTTGCGTCCATCCGCTCCACCTGCGAGTCTGCAACTTGAATCACCGCATCGACTCCGCGCAGGATGAGTTTCCTGCTCGCGTCGTAAAAAACCTGCCCCGGCACCGTATACAGCTGAAAACGGACTTTGAACCCTTTCACCATTCCGAGATCCAGCGGAAGAAAATCGAAAAACAGAGTACGGTCCGTTTCTGTTGCAAGTGAGATCAGTTTTCCTTTGGAAGCGGGATTCGTCCGATCATAGATGTACTGGATGTTGGTCGTCTTCCCGCCCAGTCCGGGGCCGTAGTACACGATTTTGCAGGTGATTTCGCGCGCGGCGTAATTGATGAACGTCATGCCTGAATCCGCATCCTGTCCGGCGGGTCTGCATACGCCGGTTCTCGTGATTATTCGCTGAAGAGGCTATCGATATCTTCGTCGGTAATTTCCGCAAAAGGAGATTCGAGCCCGGCTCCTGCTTCTTTTTCTTTTTCCACCTTTTGAAGGATCGTGCTAAATACATTTTCAAGCTCATGGGAAGCCTTCTTTACGCGCAATCGCACCAATCCCAACGAAGAACGCCCATCAAAAATAACGACCAGAATGACCCTTCCTCCGACAATCGAAATGTGGATATTATCTCTTTCGCCTTCGTGAAAAAGAACAGAAAATTCTTTTTCTCCAATCAGCCGCGCGAGACCATCCGTTGCAGCAACATTACCAGCCGTCAACGATGCGAGGGACGTGGTGTCTACGTCGCGGATGTCACCGTTGTATGCGATTTGTTGGCCATTTTTATCGACGAGAAATACCAATTTCGCGTTTGCATCTTCTTTGAGCTTTTGCAAAACTATGCGAATCTGGTGAAATTCCTCCTCGTACATGACCATATCGGTGCCAGGCATGAGTGATTCCCCTATTCGCTGAATTCAGGAATACAATACGAAAGACAGAACTGTCATTTTTCCGTAAGTCTCTGAATACAGTAAGCGTAACAATAACATAAACGATTCCGTCTTTGCAATGTTGAAGCGTAGTGAGGCCTATGATAGTAGTATCTTTGTGAAAATCATGTTTTCTCGTCAATCGTTTTCATGAAGCGAGTCGCAGTGATAACCGGAACTTCTTCCGGCATCGGAAGTTCCTTAGCGACTTTGATGGCGAAGGACTTTGCCGTCGCACTCCTGGCGCGCAGGCAGCCGGAGCTGGAGGAACTCGCTGCTCAGATTCGTTCGAATGGCGGAACTGCTCTTCCCATTGCGTGCGATGTGACCGACCGCACGATGGTTCATGCTGCGATTCGGCAGTGCGAAGAGCAACTGGGTCCTACTGACTGCCTGGTTGCAAATGCGGGAATTGGGGGCTCTATGGCTCCACCGGACTTCAGTGCGGAGATTGCGGAAAGGGTACTGCGCACGAATTTGTTGGGTCCAATCTATTGCGTCGAAGCAGTCTTGCCGGGGATGATTCAGAGAAGATCGGGACAGATTGTCGGAATTAGCAGTCTGGCTTCTTATCGAGGACTTCCCGATGCGGCAGCCTACTGTGCAAGCAAATCCGGATTGAATGGTTTTCTGGAAAGTCTTCGTATCAGCGTTCAATCTTACAACATCAATGTGACGACAATCTGTCCCGGCTTTATTCGGACGCCCATGACGGCGCGCAACCGCAATCCGATGCCGTTTCTATTGGACCAGGAAGATGCTTCGCGAAAAATATACGATGCGATCTGCAAAAAGAAACGGTTCTATAGCTTTCCGTGGCAGCTTGCCTGGATTATGAAAATAGCCCGGTTGATTCCTGACGGGCTCTATGACAAAGGCTTCGCATTTGCAAAAGTGAAAAAAGATCCGGCGGCAAAATGATATCAGAACACGTAGCTTGCGCCGAGATGATATTCTTTCCAAAAAATCTGATTCTGGTCGTGCATCGCGATGTATTCGGCTTTGATGGACAAAGGAGCGATCGGCCGGACTTCAACTCCATATACCCAGATGATGAAATCCAGGAAGTGATTCTTGACCAAGCCCTGCGCTATCGACTCGGGCGGAAGAGCGTCCTGCGGGTTGGACGCCTCACCACGCATGTAGGGCATGATCATTGTGCCGTTGTTCTTGTGCCACAGGAAGTTCCAGCCACCTTCGACGTAACCGCCTACGATTCTCTTGCCGACTCCACGCAGATCCTTCTTTTCCAGAATGGCGTTCAGCTCCGGAGATTTTTCCAGAAGGCCCTTTGCGTATTGCGCGCGGGTGAATGCTCCTTTCCATCTTAACTCTCCGTGCGCTTCCAACATTTCCGTACGAAACGTCTCATCCACATTTTCAGCGATGCCGAAGACTCCTGAGTTTCCGAAATAGTAGGATCCGCCGAGCGTGCCGTTCGGAATCGGATTAAAATCAATGCGAAATGTTAATGCGGGATGCGTGATCGTGTCCCAGGAAATTTCACGTCCGCCGCGCCATCCGAATTCTGTAAACCCGGCGGCATTCAAACCACTGACTACGTACGCACGGTAGTTCAATGGTCCTTTCCGGCCGGCGACTCCGAACCCGAGCGCGTGCCAGATGGATGGGATCGTAAAGATGTCACCAAATCCGGATCGCGTTCCCAGGTACTCATTTGGCTGATGAAGTTCATTGATGAGCCCCATGGGAACAAGGACCACTCCAGCGCGAAACGTAAGCGCGGGGCTCTTGATGTAATCCACGTACGCGAGATCCAGCGAACCTTCCGTGGAAGCTTTGGTGGTCTCGTAATGCACCGGGAAAGTTGCTACTCCGCGTTCGATCAGATCGCGATCGACGCGGATTTCGGAATTGAAAACAACGTGATCATTCCACCGGTAGCCAAGAAACACAACACCTCGCACCAGTCCGAATTCCGAATCTTTGTTGGTTGGCAGGTCCGCTGCGACCGGAAAGAACTTTGACGCGTGCAAGTGAGCTGTGCTCGCGTAGTCCTGATAAAGCAATTCGGCATAGCCGGCGTATGAAAATCCCCGCTCTTTTGTATAAACGCGTGATGCGCCGAGACTCAACCCCAGTGCGCGGCGCAGCGCATCAACGTCTGCGAATCCGTTGATCGCCTGCGCCCGGGAAACATTTACCAGACCTATAAGAAACAACAGAACGGCAATGGGAAGTAACTTTTTCCATAACATGCCAGAGAAAGTTTGCCCTGTTTTGTGAGCGGTGTAAAGCTCAGATCTTCCAGACATCACCAGGCATAGCTAATTCCAAGCCGGATATTTCGCGGGAAATTGAGTGTTGCGGGCTGACCGAATTGTTCATCCACGAACGTTTCGACTTCCGTTGCGCGGGTCTGGTTGTTGAGATTGAAGATATCGGCAAACACGCTGAATTGCTGCCGGTTTCCAAGGCCATGCTCCCATTCCACGTGCAGATCGAGTTCGTTTCGCGCGGGAAGTCGCCGGCTGCCGCGGGATTCGGAAAAGTACACTACCGGACCCTGAGGAAATTCGTGACAATCGAGGATCCCATCGCCAAGGATACCGTTCCCATCGTCAGTCAAAAGGCAATCATTGCTTGGGGTCCATGTATCACCGGAGTGATAGGTGTAGTTGGTGGAAAGCGACAGATTCAGAGACGGAATCATCCAGGTGCCTTGCAGTTTTATCTGATGCGTCTGGTCATGGGTTAAGCGCCCTTGTGCATTTACAAGCGAATTCGGAGTATCCAGAAAATGACCATCGAAGAACGGAGTGTTTCCACCGCCGCCTGTTTCATCGAATCCTAGATGATCGATGTTGCCGCGCGTTCTTGAATAGACATAGGAAGCCATCAGCTGCCAGTTCTGAGTCAGGTGGCGCGTCGCGGAGAGAATGAACCCTCCGTATGTGCGCTTTAGACCGGGAGGGTTGGTATAGATCAACACGTCTGTATTCGGATTGAGATAATCAAAAAGCGTTACCTCCTGTCCGGTGCCGGGAACCACTCCGTGTACCGGTACGAAGATTCCATCTCTGCTGACTGTCTCGATCAGATCGGAATTGCGGCGATACACGCCAGTTGCACTGAGGACAATGCCAAATGGAAGCTGCTGGTCGAACCCGAGGATGAATTGGTCCAGCCGCGGATGTTTGATGCCCGGGTCCATCGTGTACTGCTGGCCTGAATTCGAAGTGATCGTTTCTCTGAATCCTGATGTATTGAAGATCCTCTCTGTTGTTAGCGGAAAGAAGGCTCCGGGATCCAGATAGTAATAGAAGGCGGCGTACAGCGCTTCGTAATATTGACCGTAGTGTCCTCGCAAGATGGAATGGCCGTCATCGCCCAGATCCCAGGCGAAACCGATGCGTGGCGCAACCGGATTCGTCTTGTAAACGGTAGTGCCGTCACTCACTCTTCCCCGATTGATATCGAGACGAACACCGGGATTCAGTGTGAGCCGGTGCGCAATCCGCCAGGAGTCTTGCGCAAACAAAGAGATTCGATTGTTTGTGCCGCGCGCATCATAACCGCCGCCGAGAAACGCAAGAGTGAAGAAGTCATCTTTTCCGGTGACGGGATCTTCCTCGGGACCTTCGTTGTCGGAAAAGAAAGCATTGCCGGGAAAACCATATCGATCGTGAATTTTAGAATGCTCCATTTCAGTTCCGAATTCAAAGTCGTGATATCCGCTGATCAGATGGTTTACATGATGCGCAATCGAAGCATTGACTTGATTGCGGTTTCGCTTCACATTTCCGAACTCGCGTGCGTTAATTGAAGCGAAACCGGACACTGCATCCACATGTCCGGGAAGTGAAAATCCGCCATGAGGGTTGAAGTGATGATGTCCGGCATAGCCTCCCCAGTCGATGCTGAGGGCCGAGTCTTCTGACAGGATGGATTTCCAGGATGCATGTCCCACAACTTCCGGATTATCTTCTCCCGTTGTTGCCTCAAGCAGAGTGAAAGCATCTCCATCGCGGCCTGTAATCTTTGTGTGGGCCAATTCGAGCCAGCCATCCAGAGTGCTCGTATCGTTTGGCGCAAACGTGAGCTTGAAAAAGCCTCGCGGATCGTTCTCCGTCTCAATTGGTCCGCCTTCGCTTTGCTCATTGTGTACGTATTGTGCCGCAGCAAAATACCAAAGCTGATCCTTTCGAATCGGTCCGCCGAATTGAATATTGCCTTCCACCTGTTGTTCAATTCGTGCAGCAAGATCCGTATCCGGGTTGGACGCAGTCAGCCTGTCACCGGTATAGAAAAACTCAGCCGATCCGGAGTGATTGTTCGTGCCGGACTTGGTCACTGTGTTAAAAACAACGCCGGTGAATTGACCGTATTCAGCGGAAGCGCCAAGACCGACCAGCTCAACCTGATCGATCAGGCTGTAGTTGAAGAGCGCCCATGGCGCGCCTGATTGAGGATCTGAGATGTCAACTCCGTCGACTTGATACGAATTGCCGGATTCTTCACCGCCCCCATAAGCCGATTCGAGATTGATCCCCGGCGCGAGGTCAAGAATATGCGAAGTATCCCGATCACTCGGAATATTTTTCAAATATTCCGGCGGCAGGATAGTTTGCATTCCTGATGTTGTAGGATCGATGAGCTTGGAATCTGCTTGCACAGTGATCGTCTGGTCTGCGTAGATGCTCATGTCAATCGGAATTTCTGCGGTCATTCCGACCGAGATCTGGATGCCTTCTAAAGAGACAGTCTTGAATCCGGGGAACGTGACGTTGATCTGATAACGTCCTGGAGCAAGCTCTGCAAAACGGAACCTCCCCTGGGCATCGGTTGTCATCGCCCGTGGTCCGGCAATGAGAGCTGGACTCGTGATCTGAACGGTTGCCCCCGGCAGGGGAGCGTCCTCGCCCTCATCCTCAACCATTCCCGCGAGCGCGCACGTCGTTCGACTTTGACCGAACGTAGCAGAGCAAATTGATGTTAGAAAATAACAGCAGAGCAAAAGAATGGTAGGGGCGACCCTTTGTGGTCGCCCGCCCCGAAGCAGGAACGACTTCATGAGGGCGACCACAAGGGTCGCCCTTACCAGCGCCGGCGGGGACGCCCGCGCTACAAACTGTTTTCCCGCCACTACCCCCCTTCCTCATTTTTGGGAAATATCGGATCCGTATCTTTTCAGAAGGAGATCGCCATCTTGAATGATGCCGATCCCTTTTGAGTAAATCTTGTACTCTTTGACTCCGGGTTCAAGCGGAGTTGTTTCTTCGGTCTTCAAACAATCGTGAAATTCTCCTGCCGGTGTTTTCAACGATTCATGGTCGCTGATGATCTCCACACGATCCATAGCGACCTCGGGAGCTATTTCCTGATAGAAACGATCGCCGATCCCCGGTTTTGCAGGCATAAATAGGCCTGCCTTCGCGCCGGCTGTTTCTGCAACCCACTCTCCTTCATGGTGATCCACTTTCCCATCCTCATATAGATCCACAGCTTCTCCAAAATAATAGACATCGTTTGATGGGTTGCAGATTGCAAAGTAATTTTTGGAAACCTCTTCCAATTCACCGTCATGAGTTTCTCTCTCTTCTACGACCCGTGTTTCGACGTTTCCGACTTTCATGATTTCGTTCAGTACTGTGATCTCCAAGCGGACGAATGTTTTTCCCTCTTTGCCTTCAAGAACCTGCTTGTATCCCGGTTGCAGGATGAAAAAGTCGTTCTTTCCAATGGAAGACCAGGTACATGCGGAGACGTCAAAGTTGTCTTTCCAGCCATTTGAATTTCCTGCTTGAATCTCCGCCGCTATGGGAATTACGAAAGTACCGGCAATGAGGATCGCGAGAAGGAAGCATCTTGTCTCTTTGATTGTTTGGTTCCTTTTCATAGGACAAGCATTTGAGCTAAGGGTCGCTAGTTCGAGAATAGCGGAATATGAATCGTAAAAATCGAGCCCTTCTCCAGCTCACTTTTTGCTTCAACGATTCCGCCGTGACTGTGGATGATTGCGCGCACCAGACTCAACCCCAGCCCGATCCCTTTTTTGGACTGCGCGTTGTCACTGCGATAAAGGCGCTCCCAGATTTTTGGCAATTCATGGGGAGGAATTCCTGTTCCCGTATCGATCACTGAAATCAGCGCTTCATGATCGCTCTGTCGTCCTTCCAGCACAACGCGTCCTCCGGACTCAGTATATTTGACTGCGTTGTCAACAAGATTTGCCAGAGCTTGACGAAATCGTCGCGGATCGACATGGATAAACAAATCCTCGGGGCAAGAGCGTTCCAGTACCAGGCCGCGATCCTCGGCAACATAGCGATAAAGGTCGATCGTGTCTTCGATCAACCTGGAAACGCTGACTTTTTCCGGTTGGAGACGCATTCTTCCGGCCTGCGACTCAGAAATATCCATCAAAGTTTCCAGCATGGAAAGAATCTGTTCGGTTTCCTCCATGCAATCAGCAAGCGCTTCACGATAGGATTCCGCGGAACCATTGGATTGAAAAGCCGTTTCGGCTGTCGCCCGAAGCCGCGTGATCGGCGTTCGCAAATCGTGCGCCACATTATCCAGTGAATCCTGCATGGCTTTGATCAGTCTTTCGATTTGTTCCAACATCGCATTGAACAGATGTGCAAGCTCGTCCAGCTCGTCTCCGCTGCCGCTGGTGGGAACACGGCTGCTCAATTTGCCTGCCTGGATGGATTCTACTGTAGCGATCATCGCTCGAAGCGGATGAAGCGCACGATGAGAAAGAAAGGTCGCAACGGCCAGAAGGAGAGGGATCATGATGACGCCGAGAATAAACAGGATTCGTTGCTCAAGATCATTTCTGTCTTCTGAACTCTTTCCTACCTGTAACACCGTTCCGTCTGCCTGTGGAAGCACGGCGATCTCGAGTGATTCTTCTCCAAACGGCAGATGAAGGCTATTGTCCTCGTGCTTTTCCCCCAGGGTGAGCCAGCCGCCTGCCGGCCCCGTGATCGTTTCGATTTGCCGGAGGTCATAGTCTTCAAAATCCGAAGGACCGCTGGATAAAATTGTTGTGCCACTCTTCTCGGCCAGGCGAATGAAGAATCCGGTTCGGCCACTCCGCTCAGCGATTTCCTTCCGAACGGCGTCTCTACCATCTCGCGAATAAATTTCTCCAAGATGATTTAGTTCTTGTCGAACGCTTTCACGGTCCTTTTCGAGAAACAGAAAGGACAAAAGAAAGTGAACCATAAACAGCAGCAACAGCCCGCTAAGGATCAAGATGCCGGAATGCCACAAGGAAATCCGCAGGCCGAGTTTCTTGAACGAACGCTTAAGGCCGTTTAAGAACATATCCAACGCCCCGGATGGTATGGATGAGTTTCTCGTGAAAATCTTTGTCGATCTTGTTTCTCAGGCGGCAGACAAGCACATCCACTACATTTGTTTGCGGGTCGAAGCTGTAATCCCAAACGCGTTCCAAAATCATGGTTTTCGAAACCGGCCGTCCGGAATTGCGCATTAAATATTCCAGAAGAGAGAATTCGCGGGGTTGAAGATCAATCAGCTGCCCGCCTCTTTTTACTTCGCGCGTCAAGAGATCCATGCTCAAATCCCCCAAGGTAAGCCGGACTGTTTCCGGTGTTCCGGACGAACGACGAAGCAGGGCCTGTACTCGGGCCAGAAGCTCCGAGAAAGCAAACGGTTTGATTAGGTAGTCATCCGCTCCCGAATGCAACCCGGAGACACGATCATCTACAGATCTTTTCGCGCTTAAAACAATTACCGGTGTCGCGATCTTTCGGGATCGGGCCTGTTGAATCAATGTGACTCCATCGAGTCTGGGAAGCATGATATCGACAATTGCCGCGTCATACGTCGTGCTGAGAAATAAATCGAGCCCCTCTTCTCCGTTCGAAGCATGGTCGACGGCCATTCCGGCTTGCTGCAATCCTTTGATTACAAAAGAAGCGATCTTTTCATCGTCTTCAATTACTAAAATTCGCATCACAACCCTTTCAATACAGGATACACTTATTATCCTTCCTTGGATTGCCCCATACTTTCTGAAACATTACAGAATTGAAATGGAACGTCAACGCTTTCTACTTTCTCTTGCTTCCGGCAGGACTTTTACCATCGTAAAGAGCGGCGTTCCGAATAAGTCGTGAGGACCCTCATCGCTTCGATGAAATCCAAATCGTTCATAAATCTGGATGGCTTGTGTCAGAAACGGAGTAGTGCTGAGAAGTAAAAGCTTGAACCCGTTTTGGGCGGCATAACTTTCCACGTGTTCCAGAAGATTTCGTCCAATTCCCAGCCCTCTCACAGTCGGATCTACGGCCGTGCTCCGGATGTACAACCCTTCCTTTTTGGGAACCGCCGATATTGTCCCGACTACAATGTCGTCGCGTATGGCAACCCAAATCGGCCCTTCATTTACCCTGATCTTGATTTGTTCGGCTGACGGAGTGGTAGATGCGAATCCTTCCGGCGAATAGCAGGAGTAGAATTCAACAAAAGATCTGTGCAAGAGCGCTGCAATGAGCGGGGCGTCGTCGATAACGGCCCTTCGGACCTGCACATTTCCCCGATGCTCAGCAGCCATGCTTCCAGAATACCAACAGAAATTCCGGTGAAAAGAGCCAACTTTCGCAACAAAATGCTTGCCTTTTGGATCGGATTCGTTATATTTATGATTCTTCGTTCCATGAAAGTTAGGCCTTTTTTTCTATTCTGTCTGATTTTGCTTTCGGCGGGCTTTGCATCTGCGGATGATTCCGTAGCAAACGGCGCCCTTGCAGATTCTTTTTTCAAAACCACCGACCTCTCCGCCTATCAGCTTGAAGAAAACAATTACAAAGATCAAAACCTGCAAACCGATTGGTATGCAAGTCGCGATACAAGCTTAGGGTCCTTTCCGAAGGAATTTGGAAGGAATTTTGCGAACCTCTTTTCCACCGGGAATCTGATGCCGCTCGTGGTGGGCGCTTCCGCAACCGGCGTGGCATACGGACTGGACGACAACGTTCACCACTATTTCGACGGCAGGGAACGGCTTGAAGACGCCGCTGAGGCGGGAAGTTTCATGGGAAGTCCCGCAGTGATTGTCGGCGGTTCCGCGGGGCTTCTATTGGTCGGTCAATTCAGTTCGAATGCAAAATTCCGCGGCCTGACCTACGACCTTGCTCAAGGGATCGCTCTCGGTGGCATACTGACCCAGGGGATTAAGTATGCAGTCGGCCGGGTGCGTCCGGACGGGAGCAATGACGCTTCCTTTGTTTCAGGCCATACTTCGAGTGCGTTTACAGTGGCGACCATTTTAAGCCGCTACTATGGACCAAAAGTTGGGATTCCGGCTTATTTTGCAGCGGCGTTCGTGGGCTCTGCGCGCATTGAACAGAACAAACACTTCTTGAGTGATGTTGTTGCGGGAGCTGCCCTGGGCTACATCGTTGGAAAGACCGTAACGCGAGATTTACGAAAAGAGCCTCCCCGTTTTATGTGGTCGCCGATGGTTTCTCCAAAACAGAAAGCGATCGGTCTGAACATGATGTTCAGTTTCTAATCACCTTCACGCCATATTCCCGATCACGCTGCTGAGTGTCTTCAACGCGCGCATCAGTTGTCGCTCAGACGCGCCGCCGAAACCAAGGATCAATCCACTTCTTTTTTTTCTGCCCGCATAACAGATGGATAGGGGAGTGGCGCTGATTCCCATTTGCTCGGCTTTTCGAACGACTTCACAATCATCCATGCCTTCGGGCAGAAATGCTGAAAGATGCAGCCCGGCATCTGTATTGTAGGGCTGCAGCATATCTCCGCAATGTTTGCGAAGGCCCTCCAGAAGCGCATTTCGTCTGACAAGATAGATCGCGCGCATTCTGCGAAGATGGCGCGCAAAGTGGCCTTCCTGCAGGAAGTCCGTGAGGACGAGCTGATACAAGGTCGGGGAAAAAATGTCGAGCGTCTCACGCAACTGGACGAACAAGTCGCAAAGAGCTGGGGGAACAACAACGTAACCAAGACGCAAAGAGGGAAACAGTACTTTGCTGAAAGTGCCGATATAGATCACCCGCGACGCATGATCCATACCTTGAAGGGAGCCAATCGGACGGCTCGCGTAGCGGTATTCGCTATCATAATCGTCTTCAATGACCCAGGATTGATTACGTTGCGTCCACTCCAGCAGCTCCAATCTCCGCGCAGCGGTCATGGATAGGCCCAACGGATACTGATGCGAAGGAGTCACGTAGATGGCTCGGGCTCTTTTGCCCCGTGTGGAAATTTCGTTGATGTCGATACCATCCTCATCCAGAGGAATTGGAATCAGCGTTGCCCCGGAGCTTGTCAATGCATCTCTCGCTCCCGGATAACCTGGCTCTTCAACGCACACCCGATCCGCGGGTTTCAGCAAAGCCTTTGCGCAGATCTGCAGCGCCATTTGTGAGCCGGAGACAATCAGCACCTGTCGCGCCTCGCAACGCACGGCTCTGGCCGTACGCAAATACTGAGCAATCGCTTCACGCAGCGGGAAGTATCCAGCAGGCTCGCCATACGCCATCAGCTCAACGGGGAAATCCTTTGCGTGCCGGTGCACGAGTCGCGACCAGATCTTTTGTGGAAAATGATCCAGAGCCGGCAGGCTCACACGGAATGCTCCCAATGCAGTTTGATTTCCCGCTTGATGCTCGAGCTGAATGCGCGGCGCCGCCGGATGAACCCTTCCCAAAGGCGCCGATGGCTGTTTCGCAATTTCATCCGGAATCGACTCCTGGACAAATGTTCCGGCGCCAATTTTCCCTTGAATATATCCTTCATGAAGAAGTTGCTCGAAGGCATTGACTGCCGGCAACCGCGAAATTTTTAGCTCCGATGCAAGTGCTCGTGTGGACGGCAACCGCTGACCGGGGCGCAACAGCCCTGTGAGAATCGCCGCGCGGTATCCTTCATAAATCTGCTTATAAAAGGGAATACCTGAACCTCGATCAAACGGTATGTATGGAAATATTGTCGCTGCTTCCGCTTTCATTTCCTCTCCAAGTGGATATATATAAATGGAATAAAATGGTCATTGTCATAGTACCACATCAAAGATAAGATCGGCCATATCAAAACAAAGGAGAAGGATATGACGGTTGGTCAAAGAGAGGAGAGGAAAGATCCTCAAAGAGATTTTGATTTTTTTATTGGAAGTTGGAAGGTTCGGAATCGAAAGCTCAAAGAGCGCCTGAAGGGATGTACATCCTGGGATGAATTTGAAGGTACGGTTGTAGCAAGACAGATATGGGGAGGACGCGCAAACACCGACGAGTTTGAGGCCGACAGTCCCTCAGGTCATATTCAGGGCATGACCTTGCGCCTTTTTGATCCGAAGTCTGAGCAGTGGAGTCTTTACTGGGCCAACAGCTCGAATGGGATTCTCGAAAAACCGATGATCGGGGGATTCCAAAACGGGCGCGGTGAATTTTATGATCAGGAAATGTTCGAGGGCAAAAGTATCTTTGTCCGGTTTCTCTGGTCTGATGTCACGCCGAATTCGTGCAAGTGGGAACAGGCATTCTCAGCGGACGGAGGAAAGACGTGGGAACGCAACTGGATCATGGAGTTTACGCGCGTCGAATGAAACTTTGTGCTCCTTTTTGGAGCGCAGGCTTCCAGCCTGCATCAGGTTGGTTCATATTGTGAAACTAAGTTTCACGTTATGAAAGATGTAATGCAGAATCTGCGCGCTTCAATCTGAGAAGCGTGATTTCAGCAGGCACTCCAAAACGCAGAGGCGGTCCCCAGTAGCCTGCTCCGCGACTGACGTACACCCACATGTTTTCATGTTTTCGCAATCCTTTGTAGTAGCGGTGCACAAGGGCCACAACGATATTCCAGGGAAAGAATTGACCACCGTGAGTATGACCGGACAACTGCAGGTGGACGCCAGCCCGGGAAGCTTCTTTGTAAACCGCAGGTTGGTGTGCCAAAAGAATTTTAATCGCTTCCTGGGGCGCTCCGTGGACAGCCCTTGCAGGATCGGGAGCGCCGGACGCATGAAGTTGTCCCGCGGTTGGATCTGCAATCCCTGCAACCACAAGCTCGTGGCCGTTCTTCGAAATCACGGCGTGTTCGTTCAGCAGAACGCGCGCGCCAAGTCGTCGGAATTCCTCGATCCACTTCTGTGCGCCCCAGTAATATTCGTGATTTCCGGTCACAAAAAACATTCCATGTTTCGCCTTGATTTCCCCAAGAGGCTCCACTGCGCGACGAAGCTGCGCAACGGATCCATCCACCAGATCTCCGGTCAATGCTACGAGATCCGGAGCGAGACCATTGATCATTTTTACAACTTTCTTCGCATAATTCCGCCGGATTGTCGGTCCGATGTGTAGATCGGAAATCTGAGCGATTTTGAAACCATTCAGCCCCGCGGGCAGATTCGCCAGGGGGATTTCTACTTCGTAAATTCTCGGTCCTGCCGTGGCTTGAATAAAGCCGATGATTGCGGAACCTAAGGCCAGAATGCTGGCCACCAGGAAGCTGCGTCGTTCAAAATCCACGAAGCGATTGAGATCAACAAAGAGGCTTCCAAATCGAAGAAGCAGATCGGCTGCCAGCGTGTAAAAAAGCATGCAGGCGAAAACCCCCAGACTTGTGTAAGTGATCCAATGAATCATGAACAGTCTGTTCATGTGACGCGGATACAATCGATACAGAACGGGGCCCAGCACCTGCAACAGAACGAACAAGCTAAGTGTCAGCCAGATTACACTCCGATGATCGTCGGCCCAATACGACCATGTAAGTATTCGTTCGCCAACATAAAAAGCGGACACGCCAAGAAATGAAACGACAACGGAAACAAAGATCAGGAAACGCGTAGTCATAGACACTTAAGGTAGGTAACGCCTCTGTTAGCGGCAAGGGTAGACCACTTTTCCGATTTTGCCGGTCTCTGCTGTCCGACCAGGCCTGTATCGCGTATGCTATACGTTAGGCGGGTATCAGACCTACGAAAAACGTGTGGAAATCCAGCAAGGGTCACAGGATGCAATCATGAATATCGAGCTGAGAAGGATTCCCACGGAATAAGAGATCCTCCTGAGAGAGCGCAGATGGCGCGGAGGGTAAAAGAAAAAAAATTCCGCGCTCTCAGCGCCCTTCGGTTTGAATTGCTTCATCAAGAGAATACAACACCGAAATTCTCGTAACGTCAGATCCCCAGAAAAACCGGGTAATGCGTCCACCACCGAAAAAAGAATCCGACCGTTACGCCAACGAGTAAGAAAGCAAGCATTCCAAGAATGAGACGATGGATTGCGGAGAGTCTCGAAGGCGCAAGTACGACTGCCGCCTGAGCAGTCCAAATCAATCCCAGGGGAAAATACGCTCCCCACAATCCCGTACTACAAAAGGGACAATGCGGAACTCCGGCAGTGTGGACATTGCAGAATCGGCCAGCCGCAGCCCAGATCGCCTCGCAACCGCAATGAAAAAGCATGTTGCAGAATTGCGTGAACATCGCGCCGGCAAAGCCCCCAACCAGGAGCAGAATCAATCCCCGCTTCAGCCACTTCATACTCTAATTATACTTCGCGGCTGAGAACATATGGAACCCAAACCAGGTCGGATCGATCGCGACAGTGGTGATATCGTAACTACCTCAAAGTGGTTATTGTGTTAGACCACTATGAGAAGTAAAAATTTTACAACGGAGGCGATGATGAACACGCGCAAACACATTTGGACCTATCTGATGGCGTGCAGTCTGGTTGTCGTTTTGCGGCCCCTTCCTGGAATCGCACATCGGCGAGTTCAAAGACGGACGCGGCGAATTCTATTGCTAGGACATATACAATGGCAGAACAATCTTGATTCGATATGTATGGTCGGACATCACTCCGAATTCCGCCCACTTTGAACAGTCGTTCTCCGATGATGGAGGCAAACCTGGGAAGTAAACTGGATTACGGATCAGAGGGGGGTGAACGACGAATAACTCACCCGATTCCGCCAGCTTCCAGCCGGCAACTTCCGACACCACTCAAACTCTGCCGGCAAGATGCCGGCGTTACGGTTCTGTGAACGAGAGCTTAAAGCTGGAGGCGCAACTCTTAAAGCAATAAGAGCAAAGTGATGAAGTACAGCAAACCTGCTGCAAGCGTCATACCCCCCAAAAGACGGAGCCGGCGGATTTGCCACCACATGAAGACCCCCGTTGCAATCCAGATCAGGATCGCACAACTCACAACGTCTACGATCCAGGCCCAGGCATCGTTCGGAGGTGAATTCTGATCAAACCCATGTCGCGTATGCAAACCGGCCAACAACTTGTCTACGCCCCACCGGCCATCTTCCATCACCAGCCGGCTTTCATTTTCATAGTAGGTGATGCGGGAGACAGACAAAAAGTCGTACGCGCGAATCACAATCCGGCTCTCTTCCCTTCGCACCTGAAACGCCCGGTGCACTCCCAGATCATTCAGAATCTTTTCCGCCCTCTTCCGGAGATCGCCTCCAGTCTGCTGCAAATGATATGGCCGATCCAAACGGACAGACCATTGCGGCATTCCTTTGTACATTGTCTGAAAGATAGAGTTGTGATTGAAATGGATTGCGGAAATGCCGTACATAAGAAACCATGG
This sequence comes from uncultured bacterium, assembly GCA_963843285.1. Taxonomy (GTDB): domain Bacteria; phylum Acidobacteriota; class HRBIN11; order JAKEFK01; family JAKEFK01; genus CAZDDB01. The sequence goes on along the minus strand of CAWJJO010000012.1, from coordinate 330,226 downwards.
CAAAAGAAAGAGCGCCAGATACATGTGAATCCGGCGAATCAGATAATCCCAATTCATATCAGATTGCAAAAAGAAAGAAGGTAAACAACGAAAAACCGGCAATCAGACACAGAATCCCCCATCGCCGGGCGGAACGAATCTCCCAAAACATCCAGAGACCGGAAAAACTCAAAAACGAGATGGATAGGATTACCAGATCCACTGAAAAACCCCACCCGTAACCCCCGGCTCTGGGACCATGAAATCCCGACCTGTGATGCAAACCCATTACAAAAGTTGGGAAATCCAATGATCGATGTTCTACAACAGCCTTGCCCTCCTCCGGAATATAAGTGATCCTTCTTTGCTCGAATACCCCTTTTGTGTGAATGACAATTCGGCCGGTGTCGCGCTGTCTCTGCGCTTCGAAACTCTCTTCGATCTTCAGAGTCTCCAGAATTCTTTTCGCAGCGTCCTGGACACGCATATCGGACGGAATTGGAATTAGCCGGGCGCTCTCCGTTTGAAATGTGTCCTCGCCGCTGCGAAATAATTCAGTGTAATTGGCCAGAATCGTGCTCACGGCATACATCAAAAACCATGGCATCAGAAACAGCGCGGCTAACAGATGAATCCTTCGCAAGATGAGTGAAAATTTCATAACGACGAATCTGACAATTAGGGATTTTTGCGCATTGCTCTGAGTGCGATTTCGGTAGGGCCCCAATTCTGCACACGAACGAGTTGTACCGTGAGCATCGCTAATGGCTCCAGATACCGAGCATTTTCCAGGATTCCAACATCAATTGGATCAAAGCCGCAACTCGCAATCAGCTGACGGACGAGATTTTTCGCTTCGGCATCGTCCCCGCAATATAGAACAGACGGAATTCCTCCATCGAACGACACATCGTTGAGGAGCAGTTCCGCGTAAATATGATTCAATGCTTTGATAACGCGCGCCTCTTTTGCCGCCGCAGCAATTTCTTCCGCTCCGGAGTTAGTATGGCCAATCACCAGACCACGGCCGTCCGGTGTTTCAGGATTGGACACATCGACGAGTACGCGATTTCCAAAACTGTGAATATTTCCCACTGCTGCCAAACCATGCGGCCATGGGATTGTGAGAAAGATGATTTCGCCATGATCTACGGCTTCCTGATAACTCACGCGACCGCGCGAATCTCTTGTTCCAACAACGACATCGTGACCCGATCGCGTAAGTCGCGAAGCTACCGCAGATCCCATCCCCCCGGATCCAAGAACTCCGATTTTCATAGGATTTGCGGGAACGTCTGTCTCATAGGAATTTGCGGAGATTCTACTGATGTAGAGTTCAAACTTTTCATCCCTTGCTTAACCCTACAAATATCCTATCACCTTGACCGGTTGCAAGAGACCATCGAGGTCAGCTACCGAGACATGGAACTCCAGTCTGCACCTGTCACTTGTGACTTGATTCGAATTGATTCCTGGTTGATACTGCTCACCATAAGCTGAGACGGGAACGGTTCTTGCTTGCTGATTCGCCATATGAATTTCATCACCCGAATTGAGTCAGCAATTGCGTTTGCGGGGCTGCTCGCGATCTGTGTTGTTGGATATTCCATATATATGATGTCAAACAGTGTTCAACAGCTAAGGCCCCTGATTCAAATCAGCAACGATGTGGAAGTTACGATCAGTCTTGCCCATCTCTGGTTTGAAGAGGCGCTGGACGGAGACACAAGCATCGATCTCAACACACAGAAATGCGAAAGTTCAGGATATTGCTTGTCGAAGATGAAGACGCCGTCCGCTTCGGTTTCTCGCGTTACCTGGAGCGAGAAAAGTTCAGCGTCCAGGAGGCATGTTGCCTGACCAGAGCGCGCGACCTGGTTTCGGATCAAACATTCGACGCTTTGATCCTCGATCTCGACCTGCCTGATGGAGATGGAATGGAGTGGCTCACAGATTTAAGGGCAAACCATCCTGCACTCCCGATTCTGGTAGTAAGCGGCTCGGCGCGGAAGGACGCGGCTGAGTGCATCACTCGCGGAGCGGATTGCTTCTTTTCAAAACCGGTCAGCATGCAACGATTGCACCATTCACTGATCCATCTGCTGAATAAGTAGTTCTTTAGCTTTTTTCGCATACATAAAACCTTCCAGAAGACCGGAATCCCTGCTCAAATTCCAATCTTGAGTCGAGAGCGAATCGAATCGGTACATGGCACGCGCATTGCTAAACACATCATTTGAACAAATCAAAAAAAAACAAGAAAGGAGAAAAATGAAAATGAAAAGAATCATGACAGTTTTGATGTGCGGTGCGTTTCTTTTTGCTTTGGCGATCGAATCACAGGCGGCCACCGCCCGTGTAAGATGCCGAGTTGAATCCGGACGGGTGAGAATTCAGGTAGATGGACTGGATCTGGCAAAGGGAACCTACGGCGCGAAAGTGAAGAACGCCAGAACCGGCAACATTGTAAGAACGGCAACGGACAAAGTGGTAACAGTGACAATCAGTCCTGACGACATTGACCTGGATTTCGATACCAACATAGAAGCTCACGATCTGGATTCGTTTGTTTCGGCCAATTTTGTGAGAGCCGGAGACACAGTACGCGCCAGCGTCATTAACATCAAAACCGGTGTTACAGTTGCTGCAGCAAGTAATACCTGCGTGGCCAAGTAGGCACACGTGGCTTCTCTCGGACGCGAGACTTGTTCAGAAAAACGAATTGTTTTGGGAACAGTCTCGCGTCTGTACTCTAATTTTGTAGTGCTGTTCCCCGGAAAAATTCGGCCAGCGAGTCCGCTTTCGACCATCCGCAGCATTCCCATGAGTTGGTTGCGACTGCCGCCACAATATCTTCCTTTATGAAATCTACCAGGCATGCGTTGGACCCCTTTATGGAGCCGCATTCATAAGCGACGAGACTTCGGTGCGGTCCGCGACGCAGCCGCCACAGCATTCCCTGCATCCAGCTCATCCGTTTCGGCTTCGACGCTTCCTGGAACTCAAGCATTCCCGGCGTTTGGGGTGAAAGCATCAGCGCGTTTCGGTACACAATCCCCCTTTATTGAAATAAGACAAAACTCTCAAAATCTTTCATTCTCCGCCTCCCAGGCACTTGTGCATGCAGACTTCCAGTTTGTCGCGTATGCGACAGGCTCGAATAGTCAACGCGTTCATCGTAATTTTCAACTTCGCTGCCATGGCTCTGCGATTCTCGATTTTGATACGCTGCTCGCCCTGATAATAATTTACGATCAGCGCGCGGTCATCAGGATCCAGTTTTTGCATGCATTGTTCCAGGCATTCCGATCGACGCTCTCTATCCTGGTTCTCTTCGTGGGAATCAGCCATTGCCGGAATTCTATCGTCCGCAGCCTTCTCCTGATGGCGCCGGCGAAATGATTCAAGGAAAACAAAACGGGAGACGATGTAGCAGTAGTGGGCGGGACTATCACAGGCAATCGAGCGCTCTTCTTCCAATCTGCGCGCTACCCGATTCAGCGTTTCGTCCGCTAAGTCCTCCGGTGACAGACAGTTCTTCCGGTCAAAATAGAAAACAAGGCGCCGGCGTACCTCAAGATAACGTTGGCCGCACGAATCTGCGCCGCCATCCAGCCAGTTCAGAAACTGGGAGAACGCGGTTTTCGACAGTACCCAGTCGGTCTTTCGTCCCTGCTCCGGAACCGAAGGATTCGCCATCGTCCTTGTCGCGAAAAACATTCAGTTCGCGCCTCGTTGACGGGGCTTTTGCCCGGCTTCGGGCAAGGGACCTTGAAGGCGCCTATCGCCGGATGGAGAGTTTTTCGTAGGGAACGACCTGCTGAGAGGAGAAGCGGATTTCGAAGCCTTCCACTTCCGGTCTGGCGAAACGGTAGGTTTGGTCATGGAAGAGGGGAAACACAATGGCGCGCTGCAGAATCATCTGTTCGGCCTGCTGATAAATCTCGTGCCGCAACTGCGGATGCGTCTCCCTCCGGCCTCTGTCGATCAGTTGATCCATTTCAGGTGTGCGGCAAAACGGACTTACCAATCCCCGTTCGGAATGAAGCAATCCGCTGTAAAACGTATCGGCATCCGTATAGTCTCCGATCCAGCGCGTCATTACAAGATCCACGGTCTTCGCCATCACCGGATATTTGCTGTGCTCGGCTTTCCCATCTGCTACACGAATGGAAAACCCATTGTCCTGAAAAGATCGGAACAATTCTTTTGTGAATGCGGCATATGGTCCGTCGAAAAGTGTGTGGGTTGCGCAGGTGAGCTCGATGCTCGGAGCAGATTCTGATCTTTTTGGCGAACCGGAGCTTCTGGTCTTTCTTGGCTCGTAGCCCAGCAATCCCGGAGGAATCAGTCCATGAGCAGGGATCGCCAGCCTGCCGATATTTCGCCGCACGATCCCTTCCATATCCACATCTCGAATCAGGCGATGCCGGATGGATGGATCGGACAGGGGCTCTTTGTGCAAGTTCAATGCAATGTAATACGTAGAGAGTCGGGGAGAATCCCGGTAACCCGATGCAAACTGGGTCTCGTGCCGCAAAGCTTCTACATCAGACGGGATGAGGTCCCCTACAAGCGAATAACGTCCCGTACGAAAACCGGCAAGAATCTCCTGTGGCGGAACTCCGAACGAAAACACCAGACCTTCGCTCTTCGGAAATCCTTTTTGCCAGTAATCGGGATTCGCTTCCAATTCCAGGCGGCGGCCCTGTTCGAACCTGACTACACGGAACGGTCCTGTACCGACACAGCCTTCACGCCAACTTCCATGAAAGTGCCTGGTGCCCTCCGGAAAAATGGAAGCAACAGGATGGGCCAGAAGCGAAGGAAAGAATGAAAGCGGTTGATCCAGATGGATCACAAATTCAGACGCGGAAAGGATTTGGAATCCTTCCAGCTCCTGTGCCTCTCCGGATGCCAGTGCTCTGCCTCCCTTGATAGAAGCCAGCATCCAACGACTCGTACTATCCGGATTTTGTAAAACGTATTCAAATGAATACCTTACGTCTCTTGCGGTCAAACGCCGGCCGTCATGAAACCGCACGTCATCCCGGAGACGAAAACGGAATCTTCGGCCTCCTTCCTCCACATAAAACTCGGACGCAAGCCACGGTACAACTTGAGCCCCTCCGATTTCCCGCGTCAAAGTCTCAAAAATCTCGGGGGACACTTCGGCCTGCTGAAGTGATTTCGACAAAGATGGATCGATACTGAATAATTCATTTGCGAAGGGGACGTAGATCATCCCGCCTGCAGTTTTTCTCAGCGGTGCTGCAGCCGCGGCTTCGCCTTTCCCGATCTCTTCATACTTCACATACGGACGGCTGCCGTACAACGTAAGTCCGCGGACTCTGGCGCCGGCAACGCGATAGTCGATATCGTGAAACAGCGGCAGGAGATAATCGGAATCCAGCAGATGATTCTCTATCTTTCGATACAGCTTTTCACGGATCATGGGATCGTTCTCTGTGCGCGCCTCTTCCATCAGACGGTCCAGCTCTTCCGAGGAATAGTAGTTATAGAGGCCTGTCTTTGAATGAAAAAGGAAGTAGGTAAAATTGTCCGGGTCGTCGTAATCGGCGTTGTAACGTCCGATCATCAGATCAAGCCCTTCCTTTTTCCTTGCCGCCTCCAGATATGCTTTCATGCTCGTGGTTTCGATGGAGATCTCCACACCGATTTCCGACCAGACTTTGAACAGTTCTTCCGTTATGGATTTATAACGATCCTGAAAGAGCGGATGGACAGCCGCCTTCAGACGAATGGGGAGGGAGATCCCGCTGGCTTTCAGCAGCTTCGACCGCATTCTCGCGGAGGATCGCTTGACGCGGTCTTTTTCCGGGGTCATGTCCTAAAAGTCCCGGCGGCAAAAGACCATGCGCCGGTTGAGCGAAGCGACCGAGGGTTGCCCGCACCAGATCGTCCACTCGAACCACACCGCTCAAGGCTTTGCGCAGCTCCGGGATCTGACTGACCGGACTCCGGTCGTTGAACAAAACAAAGTAAATATTTTTCTTTGATGTTTCGACCAAACCGGCCCGAAACTGACGATCCTGAAGAATCTTTTCCAGATCCTCCGGAAGCAAATTGCTTCCGATATCGAAATCTCCGGAACGGATTCCGGAAGCGATCTCGGCGGAGCTCAAACCACATCGAAAATCCAACTGATCCAGATGAGAACGATTTTCTCTCCAGTAATTCGGATTTTTCTTCAACACTGCAGAATTTGGGTTGTAGTTGATCAACTCGAAAGGTCCGGTTCCCAGAAGCGCGGATTCTTTCTGGTAAACAATGGATGCTTTTGGATCTGTTAGAAGCGCGGGATAGATCGGAAGCGGTTCTTGAAGTTCAATCCTGAGACTCTTACCGGTAACAACGATCAGTCCTTCCAGATGACCGCTGGAACCGTCCAGAAATTGTGGAATTCCCCGAATGGTAGCGAAAGCCATCGGTAAATGATCGGGATTCATTCGAACGCTCTGTTCGATGCAGGACTTCATCCGCTCCGAAGTCAGCAGTTCGCCGTCATGCATATGAATATCGGATCGCAATGCAAACAAGAAGGACTTTCCGTGATCCAGCACTTCCCATTTCTCACAAAGAAAAGGCTCCAGATGTCCCTGTTCATCCATCCTCAGGATCGTATCAAACACACTGCCGACAATTTCTGTTTCTTCCAGAATCGCCGTTTTCACGGGATGCAAGGATGCAATCGGATTGGGCAGAGCAACCGTTGCGGTTCCACCTTCAGGAATCTTCTCTTCTTTTTCCTTTGCTTCCGGTTTGTTTCGCGCGGCTTCTTCCAGGTACTGCCGGGCAATTTCGTGTTCTCCACGCATGCCGGCAACCGTTGCGGCAAGCGAGAGCAATTTCGCCAGAGGTTCCTTTTGTCCCGAAGAACGAGCGAGATCTAAACCCTTCTCCACCCAGTGTTTCGCTTCTTCGATCTTCCGGCCTTCCCAGGCTGCTTCTGCGGCTTCCACCAGGGCGCTCAGAACCTGATCCTTTGCCGTCCCGGCGTGCTCATAGATTCCGATGGCCGATTCCAATTCCTGGAGCGCATCCGCGGTTGCGCCGCCGATCCGGTGCGCGCGCGCCAACAGCAACCGGACTTCTCCTTCCAGCGCCGGAGAAAGATCGCTTTCTCCCTGAACAAACTCCAGAACGATTTTTCCTGCGCGCAGGGCGTCTTCCGCGCTCAATGCTTCCAGCGATTTTTTCATCTGCAGCATGCCGAATTGAATTACCTTTTCCGGAACATCGCCCTCCGCGTAATGATGTAAGAGCTGCGTGAAAACCTGTTCCAGGCGTCCGGAATTCCGCTTTTCCAATTGTTCGGCGTATTCACGGTGATATTTTCGTTTTTTCCTGCGCGGAACTTCGGCATACAGGACATCGCGAACAATGCCGCTGGAAAAAGTGAATACATCTCCGCGCGATCCACGCTCTTCTTCAATGAATCCGGAGCTGATCAGGCCGTCGACAACGTCTTCCAGATCTCCTGCTTCTTCCGAAAGAAGTTCCAGGTCGCGGAACTCGAAAGTTCTTCCGGGTATTGAAGCAATCGAAAGAACCTCTTTCCATTCTTTCGGCAAACGCTCGATCCGCTTTTCGACCGTTTCCTGAATGGTGGGCGGAAGCGCATCCGAAGAGAGCGCCGTTTCTCCCGACAGGTCCCACGCGCCGGTATTGTTCTTGATAATTCTTCCCGAATCGATGAGCGATCGAACCAGCTCCTTGGTGAAGTGTGGATTTCCTTCCGTTGCTTCGTACAACTTTTCGACGAATCCCTCTTCCATTTCCGCGCTGCCGACGAGTGTCTCCAGGAAGCTGCGATGCTCGGCCGTGGAAAATGGTTCCAGTTGCATTTGATAGAATCTGCGGTCTCCATGAAAGCCTTTGATCATGCGGGATACTGGATGGTGTTTGTCGACTTCTGTGGTTCGATAGGTGCCGACAATCAAAGTGGGAGTCGGGCCGAGACGCCGGACTATATATTGAAGCGCTTCCAACGAAATGTCCGCATTATGGAGGTCTTCAAGAAAAATGATCAGAGGCTTGCCGCTCCCAATCCGAACAAAGGAGCGGGCCAGTAAGTCGAAAATATACGTGCGGTCCTGCGATCGTGGTGCTTCCGCAGGGGAGGGCATCTTGTGTCCGCCGGATATTTCTTCCACTTCTGCAAGGACAGGAAATAAGGAGATCAAATCGGGCGCCAGATCCGAAAAATCAACCGGTCCTGAAGAAGTAGAGGACATTTTCAATGTGAAATATTCCTGAATCGCTTCGCAAAAACCCTGATACGGGAAGGCCTGGTCCGCCTCCACAAAGCGGCTGTGCAAAACGCGGAGCTTCCTGGCCTTTGCCAGATTCTCCAGCTCATCCAGAAGACGGCTTTTGCCGATTCCAGCTTCTCCCGCCAGCACAACGAACTGGCATTCGCCCTGGAGCGCGGAATTCAAACGCCGCTGCAACTCGGCAAATTCTTTATCCCGGCCGATCATACGGGACATCACGGGACGCTGCGCCACCACGGAGGCGCGATGAATCATCGACAATTTCTGAATGCGTTCGCTGTCCCGAAGCTTGGATCGCTGGCGAATCAGGGCGTCTGCAACTTCTTTCGCCTTTTGCTGCCTCTGCTGGGGATCTTTTTCCAGACAACGCATCACAATCTCTTCCACGCCTTCTGGAATATCGGCGCCCAGAGCCCGGGGTGTTTGCGGAATCTCATGCGCAATGCGGTACAGCACCGACTGGATTTCGCCGGCGTAGGGCGTTTTTCCGGTCAGGCATTCGTACAGTACAATTCCGAGAGAGTAAATATCGGAGCGTCCGTCCAGGTCTCGCTGCGTCAATTGCTCCGGACTCAGATAGGAAATCGTTCCGACCAGAGTTCCGGTCTTGGTCAGATGGCTCTGAGCGGAAGCCATTGCCAGGCCGAAGTCCGTGACCCGCACGCGAACTCCTTCCGGCTCCATTCGAGTAACGAGGATATTCTCCGGTTTGATGTCCCTGTGAACTACTCCCTTCGAATGACTGTATTCGAGGGCTTCCGCGACCTGAACTCCGATATCGATGACTTCCCCGAGACTCAACGATCCGTCTTTCAAAAACGCGCGGAGGTTTGTGCCTTCTACATACGGCATGATGAAGAACAAAGAGCCGTTGTGTTCGCCGATATCATGCACGCCGACGATGGCCGGGTGGTCCATCCCGGCAACCACGCGCGCTTCCCGTTTGAAGCGCTCAATGGCTTCCGGACTCAAGAGCTCCGGAGTCATCACTTTGATGGCTACGTCCCGTTCCAGCATCGGATCCCGGGCCAGGTAAACGATTCCCATACCACCGCGGCCGAGCTCGCGCAGAATCTGGTATCGATCGCCAAACGTCATTCCGCGCAATGCTCTTGCCAATTCGACTGCGGACGAATAGCGCTGTTCCCGGTCCTTCGCGAGCGCGCGCTTCAGAATTGTATCCCAGCCCTGAGGCACCTTGTTGCTGACGGAGCTGGGAGAAGCAGGATCTACAGTTGCGATCTCATGCAGAATTGAAAGCACGCTCGGCCCGCTGAACGGAACCTTTCCCGTTGCAGCCTGGTAGAGCACACAGCCCAGTGAAAAGATATCGGTGCGCGCGTCCAGAGCTTCGCCTCGCGTTTGCTCCGGAGACATGTAGGCAACGGTTCCAACAATCATCCCCGTCTTTGTCAGACGGCTCATGGTGTTCTCTGCGCTGAGCTGCTGATCCGATACTTCCATGATTTTTGCGAGGCCAAAATCCAGGACTTTCGCCTGTCCATCCGGTGTTACTAATATATTCGATGGCTTGATATCCCGGTGGATCAACCCTGCTGCGTGCGCGGCAGCCAGACCATCCGCAACCTGGGCCCCGAGATCCGCCAATTGGGAAATCGGCAATGTTCCACTGTCAATTACGGATTTCAATGTCTCACCTTCCACATATTCCATGACAATGAAGTCAGCGCCGTTGGATTCTTCGATGGAATAGATGGTGATGATATTCGGATGGTTTAACGCGGAGGCCGCTCTCGCCTCACGAAGCAAGCGGCGCCGTGCGTTACTCTCCTCCTTCGATTCGGTCGGCAAAAGTTTTAACGCCACGATTCGACCGAGCTTCGTGTCTTCCGCCTTGTAGACCTGCCCCATTCCTCCTTCGCCGATCTTCTCAAGGATGCGGTAATGATTCAGCAACTGCCCCGCAGGCAAAGTACTCATTGTTTTGTCTTCCAAAAAAGAATAATCAGTGATTCTACATCAATCTTGCCGAATATGGAGCGCAGGCGTCCCGCCTGCATTATGGAGCGCAGGCTTCCAGCCTGCCAGTCGGACCGGTCCGCGCCTCTAATCCGACATTTGTGGTTAAATAGATCGCAATGCCACTGACCACCGGCACGAAACTTGGCCCGTATGAAATCATTTCCCCGCTGGGAGCGGGTGGAATGGGAGAAGTGTTCCGCGGGCGCGACAGCCGCCTGAACAGGGAAGTGGCAATCAAAATTCTGCCCGCTGAGCTCTCGTCGAATCCGGATCGCCTTCGGCGGTTCGAGCAGGAAGCTCACGCTGCTTCCTCTTTGAATCACCCGAACATCATCACGATCTACGACATCGGCTCCTTTGATACGCGCTCTTACATTGCGATGGAACTTGTCGATGGCAAAACTCTGCGCGAGATGTTGCAGGCCGGTCCGCTTCCGGCTCGCAAGGGGGTGCAGATCGCGACTCAGCTTGCTGAAGGTCTGTCAAAGGCTCACGAAGCGGGGATTGTGCATCGTGATTTAAAACCGGAAAATATCATGATCACCAAAGATGGTTACGTGAAGATCCTGGATTTCGGGTTGGCAAAATTGTTTCAACCGGCCGGGGATCAGGTCTCTGCTTTGCCCACATCCGCTCAAACGGATGCAGGGCTTGTGTTGGGAACCGTTGGGTATATGTCACCGGAACAGGCAGCGGGAACAGGCGTCGATTTTCGGTCGGATCAATTTTCGTTTGGCGCCATCCTTTACGAAATGGCAACGGGAAAACGCGCCTTTCAGAGGAAAACAGCGGTGGAAACCATGGCGGCGATCATTCAAGAAGATCCCGAGCCGGTTGCCTCTGCGAATTTACATATTCCGCCTCCCGTGAAATGGATCCTGGAGCGTTGTCTGGAAAAGAACGCTGTGGAGCGGTACGCTTCCACGAAGGATCTCGCGAGAGAGCTGCAAAGCATTCGCGATCATTTTTCTGAAATCGCCAGTTCCTCCGAGACCGCTGCCGCCCTTCCCGTTCCGCCGGTTGCCAAACGCCGCCGTTTACACAAGTTTTTCGACGCGACAGCAATCGCGTTGATTCTAGTTCTTGGAGCCGCGTTGGTCTACTTCGTATCCCGTCCATCTAAGCCAGTAGAGAAAACGGTCCTTGGTTATCATCGTCTGACGTATCGCAGAGGACCGATCCAGTCCGCGCGGTTTACACCGGATGGGCAGACCATTATCTACGGCGGTTCCTTTTCCGGCGCAGGTAGCGAGCTTTATCAGACGAGGCCGGATCGGGCCGAGTCTCGTTCGCTCGGCATCCAGAACGCAGACGTTGTTTCCATTTCGCGAACGGGAGAAATGCTGATTCTGATGCCACGTGACAAACGGATCCTCAGTCAGGTGCCTCTGACCGGAGGCTCGCCACGCGAGCTTGCCGAACAAATTTATGGCGCCGATTGGACTCCAGATGGAAAGGACATGGCAATTTCCAGAGGAGCTTCCGGCAAATTCTACCTCGAATTTCCACCTGGGGAAATTTTGTATGAGAGCACAAGAAGAATCGATCGCATCCGTTTTTCCGGAGCAGGCGATGCCATTGCTTTTATAGAACATAATCCTAACAGTTCGAATGGAAGCGTGATCGTGATCGACAAGAACGGGAAGAAAATTGCCGAATCCGGGCAGCTTTTCCCCGGTGGGATCTCCTGGGGTCCGCAGGAAAAAGAAGTCTGGTTCACGACACTATCGCAAGATGCAGGTGGCGGAGATGAGCTTTATGCCCTCGATCTCTCCGGCTCCGTTCGATTGATTCAACGATTTACCGGCGGGACGCAGCTTTTTGATGTTACTTCAGATGGAAGAGTACTGGCCGGATTTACAGATGACCGCGTGATTCTGATGTTGAATTCGGGGGGAGAAAGAGAGGAGCGTGACCTTTCCTGGCTTGATAATGCGCAAGTGGTCGATTTTTCCCAGGACAAGAAGCAGATTCTAATGTGGGAGCGGGGACAGGGAAGTGAATCTCCGAGCGGGACGATTTTTCTGCGCGGGACAGATGGCTCTCCGGCTGTCCGGCTCGCAGGTGGTGCAGCATCTTGTTTTTCGCCGGACGAGAAATGGGTGCTAGCTAATGTTGGCGCCCGGAAAGTTGGTCTTGTGCCGACCGGCGCCGGAAACATCCGATCCTTTGAATATCCGGAATATTCTGAGGTGCTTGCTGCAGGATTCATGCCGGGTGGAAAAGAGATTGTCATAGCGGCGCTGGACAAAAACAAAGAAAAGGTCCTGTTGCTGCAAAATACCGGGGGTGGAAAGGTGAAATCGATCCAAACGAAAGGACTATTCGTCATTCCCGACGCCGCTCCAGTCTCCCCTGATGGAAAATTCTTGTTGATGGAGAATTCACTGAGCGCAGCTTTCTATTTTGAGATCAATGCAGGAGTAGCGAAACCGATTCCGCAACTGGAACCGGAAGAAGTTCCATTTCAATGGAGCAGGGATGGATCATCGGTACTGGTGATGAATCCATTCGGTGCGCCTGCAAAAGTATTCAAAGTCAACATTTTAACCGGAGCCCGGCAACTCTTTCGCGAGGTTCATCCCCCCGATTTGACAGGCGTTAACTTAATTGCCTCCATCCTTTTCGCTCCGGACGAATCGATGTTTGCTTACAGCTACAGGCGCCGGCTTACCACCTTATATCTGGTTCAAAACCTCCGGTAATTGGAGCGCAGGCCTCCGGCATATGGAGCGCAGGCGTCCCGCCTGCATTATGGTCCGCAGGCCTCGGGCCTGCCAGGGCGGCCGGTGGCCGCGATCCCCTGATCCATCTCACTTCAATCTTGTTATCGCTGCCGCTTTATGGTGAAATGATCGGGTTTATGAGCAGTCTGCAAGCCGGACAGATCGTCCAGCATTACCGCATCGTTGAAAAAATCGGTCAGGGGGGAATGGGCGAAGTCTACAAGGCGGAAGATACGAAGCTCGGCCGGATCGTGGCCATCAAGCTTCTGCCGGCTGAAGCTCAGGATGAAAAAAACGCCAAGCGCCGCTTGGTGCAGGAAGCAAGGGCGGCTTCCGCATTAAATCATCCCAACATAGTAACGATCCATTCCATCGAGGAATCGAACGGTTCGCTGTTTCTCGTGATGGAATACGTGGAAGGGGAGACACTGAAGTCGGTGATCGAGCGGGGAGCGCTGGATGCCTCGCAGTTGATCGGGATCGGGTCTCAGTTGGCCGACGCGCTGGCGGCGGCGCACAGCGCGGGATTGATCCACCGGGACATCAAACCTGCGAACATATTAGTAACTCCCCAGGGGCAGGCGAAGATTCTCGATTTCGGACTGGCGAAGGCGACGCAGGTCTCCGATCAATCGCTCAGCGGGGAACAGACGATGACCAAGCTGACAAGGACCGGCATGATCGTCGGCACGGTGGCTTATATGTCTCCCGAACAAACACGCGGAGAGCCGCTGGATGCAAGGACCGACATCTTTTCTCTGGGATGTGTCTTGTACGAAGCGGCAACGGGAAAGGTGCCTTTCAGCGGACCCAGTGTGCTTTCCGTGTTGCATGAAATTGCTACGGCGAATCCGGCCACTCCCAGTTCCGTTCGGCAGAATATCCCCAGCGGCCTGGACCTGATCATCAAACGGGCTCTCGAAAAGAACAAAGAAGCGCGTTACTCCTCCGCCTCTGAGCTTGCCGCTGCGCTTCGAGGACTGTCCTTCGCTGATCGTTACCAGATTCTGCGCGAAATCGGGCGCGGTGGAATGGGCGTTGTCTATCTGGCTCGGGATCCGATGCTGGATCGCGAGGTGGCCATTAAAGTGATCACCCCGGAATCTCTCAACCCTGATTCGGAAGAAAGGTTTAAGAGGGAGGCGCGCGTTGTTGCGAAAATGGATCATCCGTCCATCGTCAGTATTTATGATGTGGGGGAGCATAACGGATCTCTTTTCTTCGTAATGCCCTATGCTACGGGGAAAAATCTGAGAACCTTCATCCAGGATGGATCTCTCAGTCTGGGGGAAGTGCTGGAGATCGGCATTCAGATCGCGGAAGCCCTCGAATACAGTCATGCTAAAGGAGTAATCCACCGGGATATTAAGCCTGAAAATATCCTCGTGGGGCGGCAAGATTCGGTAAAAGATGGAATTCGTGTGCGGGTTATGGATTTTGGCCTAGCCATGGCTTCTTCGGAAGACAGAATGACCAAGACGGGAGCTGTCGTTGGCACCGTCACCTATTTGAGTCCGGAGCAGGTCGCCGGCAGGACGATTGACGCCCGCTCGGACATCTACTCCCTGGGCACGGTGCTTTATGAATGCGTGACTGGAAGACAACCATTTGCGGGTGAAATCCAATCGGTTTTGTACAGAATTGCTCATGAACTTCCGGAATCCCCGCGTGCGGCAGGCGCGGAAATTCAGGAAGAGTTTGAATCGATCCTTCTGCAATGTTTGGAAAAGGATCCCTCGAAACGTCCGCAACGTGCGCGCGATGTGGCAGAAGCGCTTTCCAGGCACCGCTCCAAACTTCGCGACAGTGAACGCATGCTGAAGCTTTCTACCGTGCACCGTCCTTCGACGTTGATCAGCCGGCCTCCGAAATCCGCATTTGTGGGACGAGAAAAAGAATTCGCTCAACTTCAACGGCGTCTAAACGCAGCGATCCAGGGAGAGTGCCAGTTTGTAGTGGTTGGAGGAGAGGCGGGCATCGGAAAGAGCAGACTCCTGGGGGAGTTGGAAACGCTCGCCGCCGCGCGAAAAATTCGCGTGCTTCACGGTAGATTTGTGGAACAGGATCAATCTTTTCCGTACCAGGGGTTCTGCGATGCCATTCAGGAATTTTTCAGAACGAAGAGCGTCAGCAGTCCGTCGCTTGATTTTTCCGATCTGGCAGCGGATCTCGGCTCTCTCTTTCCGATGCTGAGACAGATTCATGAAATCGGCTCGGTTGCGAGCGGAGAAACGACAACCGAGTCCATCGAGGTTCGGAAGCCGGAAGAACGCACACGCATATTTGAACTTCTTGCCAGTGTCTTGATTCGTTTGTCGGAAGGAAAACCTCTGGTTCTTCTTTTTGAAGATTTACACGCTGCTGACGTCTCCGTAGAAGCCTTGCAATATATCGTTCGGCGCCTGGGCGCTACGCCAACCTTGATTGTGGGCACGTACCGGACTACAGAAGTGGCGAAACGCCATCCGATTCTCAGAATGCTGGATAGTTTTCATGATGATCGGAGATTTGAATCCATCCGTCTGGAGCCTCTTCTGCTTTCCGAACACCTCGCCTTCCTGGAATCAATTCTGGGAACAACCGAACTGGAATCCGCGTTTGTGGAAAAAATCTACGACGCTACGGAAGGAAATCCATATTTTACGAAGGAGCTTGTCCAGTCCCTCATTGATTCCGGCCGGATCCGGAAAACCGATAGTGGCTCCTGGAGCCTGTCAGGAGAAACTGAAATTGTCTCCGAGTCTTTGCCTGCAACGATTCAGCAGACTGTTGAGAAGCGGATTGAAAGGCTGCCGGAAGACGTGCGTGAAATCCTTTCACTTGGCTCCATATTAGGCAGGGATTTTGATTTCCGCGATTTGGAAATCCTGTACGAAGGATCTGCGGATATAGATGAGGCTGTAGAACGTCTTTTGCAAAGTGGATTTATTGAAGAAGACCGCGCCTCTTCTTCCGATCAACTGAGATTTTCCAGCGGCGTCGTACGCGATGTTTTATATGCAGGCATTTCACGAAGAAAACGCAGATTGCTTCATCGCAAATATGCGGAACAATTGGAGAAGCGTCACAGCGGACAACTGGACCGTGTTTATCCTCAACTGCTGCATCACTACATGAATGGAGATGTTCCGGAAAAGGTAATCGAATATGGATTGAAGCTGGCGCGAAAATCGCTGGATGCATTCAGCACTGAAGATGCAATGCGATCCACAAAAATTGTTCTTGACTTGATGAAAGAAGGTCCTGCAAGAAAGGCTCTGGTGGAAGCGGAAGCGCGCACTCTTCTGGCTCAGGCTCATCGCATGTTTGGTGACATTCTGGAAGCTCTGGAACAGTTGCAGAAAGTGGTGGAAATCTACGAAAGTGAAAATCGGAAACCGGAAGCGCTCACGTGGATTGTCTCTGCAGCCGAAATGGCATGGGAGTGGCGAAAAGTCGATGTCATGAAGCGATGGATTGATAAGGGTCTTGTGATCGCGCGCGATCTTGAAGATAAGGAGAACTTGATCCGGCTGCTTTCGCTTGCTGCCACCGAAGCTAATCTTCGTGGCGAATATGATAAGGCTAAAAAATATCTGGAAGAAGTGGAACAGCTCAAGCCGCAGACCAGGGCAAAGCGGGAAGAAATTTCCCGGGGAGGCAAACTTGTAGTTGGCCTCTGCATTTCCAGCTATGCCCATCATCCTGCAAGAGGTCAGGTGGTTGAAGAGCAAGAAATCTTTGAAAATGTTTACGAAACGCTTCTCGCAACGGATGTTAAGGGGAATCTGATCCCCTGGCTGTGTGAACACTGGGAAGTCCAGGATCAGGGAAGGTTGATTCGGCTGAGTGTGCGTAGAGACGTTCCACTGCACAATGGGAATCTCCTGACAGCGAAAGACATTCAGACGTCCCTACAAAACGCGATTCGTCTTTCTAAAGATTCGCCGCCCGCTGCATTTTCGCCCATCGAAGGCGCAAAGGAATTCCTGGATGGAGAAAAGGAAACGGTTTCGGGAATTGCAGCTACATCGGAAAATACTCTGGAGATTCATTTGACGGAATCGCTCCCGATTTATCCGGCCATGTTGACGGATCCATGGACCGGTATTGCGCTGGAATCAGAAAAGGATGCTCCACCAGTTGGAACCGGACCGTTTCGTGTAACAAAGTTCGAAGAGAAAAGGATCTTACTGGAACAATATCCTCAATACTGGAACGGGCCTCCCCATCTGGATTCCATCGAATTTAAGATCGGTTTGAGCGCAACAGAAATGGCATCAGGAATCCGTTCTGGCGAAGTGGATCTGGGACGCGATCTTCTTCCGGAAGATCTGGATGAAATCCTTCGGGACCGGCGATTAAAAACAACCCTGGTGGAGGCCCCCAGGAAAAATACATATTTCGTTCTTTTCAATCAGAACAGCCGAATCGGTCGAATCCCGTCCGTTCGGCAAGCTCTTTGTGGAATCATTCGTACGCAAGATCTCGTTCGCAGCACTCTGGGGCGTTTTGCTCAACCCGCCGAAGGATTGTTTCCGCCTGGAATTCTGGGTCATGATCCGGGGAAAAGACGTTATCCGATCACTCGCGATAAAGCAATGGCGCTTCTGGAAGCATCCGGCATCTCACTTCCTGTCCATTTGAAAATAGCTGTCCATCCGATTTTAACGGATCGCTTTGGCGCTCTCACAAGAGTCTTGTTTAAGACCTGGCTGGACCTTGGTTTCGAAGTCTCGAACGAAACACAAACCCTGGAAGTATTCTTGAAGAGTCATGTGGATTGTGAAGGTCTGGATTTGATGATCGGGAGGTGGGCGCCGGATTTCGATGATCCGGACAATTTCACACATGCGCTTTTCCAATCGCAGACCGGTGTGTATAGAAAATACTGTTCCTCTCCGGAATTAGATGCATTGGTAGAAGAAGCCAGGATCGAAAACAAACCGGCTGTTCGTGAAAAGCTTTATAAGAAGATGGAAACGATCATCATGGAGGCCGGCGAATTGCTGCCGTTGTTCCACGAGATCGATTACCGTGTCGCAAGTCCGAAAGTCCAGAAGTTAAGTCTGCGAAGCACCCCACCTTTTGTGAATTACACAGGATTGGAGAAACTCGAGACTTCAGCCCCTGCCATTCTCCGGAAGTCCGGAGGCGGTATCATTCAAATCCCCATCAGCGGAGACATCAGTACACTGGATCCTTCCATGGTGTCTACCGTCACCTATACTCAGGTGATTCCGGCAATTTTTGAAAGCCTGACGTATCAGGTAGAAGGGGCTCGAATTACGCCCTGGCTACTTTCGGATTTTGATGCCGAACAGGGCGGGAGAAAATTCCATTTTCGTCTTCGCAATGATATTCGTTTCCAGGATGGCAGAGGAGTTACTGCGCGGGATGTCCGATACTCCTTTGAGCGCCTGTTGCAAAATCAAAAAAGCGAAATGCGCTCTTTACTGGCGCCGATCGTGGGAGCAAAAGAGATATTGAGTGGGGCCCGTAAAGAACTAACGGGATTTCGTATCCTCTCATCACGGGAATTTGTGATTGAGTTGGATCAACCTGTGTCTTTCTTTCCAGCGATTGTTTCTTATGCAAATACGGCGGTCCTTCCTGAGGGCCTGGAAAAGTTCGGCGGAACATGGCGAGACGGGTTTGTGGGAACCGGTCCGTATCGTGTCGTGAACTTCGATCCCGGACGTCATTTGGAATTAGAACCGAATCCTTTTTACTGGCGCGAAGGGTATCCCAAAAATGAAGGTATGATTTTCACTTTTGGAGTATCGCCCCAGGAAATTTTATCCGGTTTTCGTAGTGGCCGGTTTCATCTGGCCTGGGATATGCTTCCTTCGGACGTAGAAACCCTGAAGCATGATCCGCAATATGCAAACCGCTATAGAGAAACGCCCCGCCTGTCTACTTATTTTATCGTTTTTAATATTCACAAAGGTCCGTTTCAAGATGAAAAACTTCGTCATAAATTTGTTGAATCGCTGGATGTGGATGGCTTAATCCGCAGGAACCTGGGCCGTCTTGCAATTCCGGCGCACAGCCTGATTCCGCCAGGTCTGCTTGGTTATGAGCCGGCCCGGCGTCCCGTCCTTTCTTCCTCCGATCGCGCGAAGTCAAAAGAAGAAATCGAATTGAACGCGTCTGTTCATACAATGTTCGAAGCTACGTATGCTTCTTTTGCGCGAGAGCTTTTTGAAAGTGTTCAGAAGAACGGATTTCGAGTTCATGTTGCCAACACGAAATCGGATACGGTGATGAAGTCCGAACTCGCCGGCATGGTGGATATGGATATGATCCGCTGGGTGGGCGACTATCCGGATGCCGATACATTTGTAGGCATCCTGTATTCTGAAAAAGGATACGTCGGCAGTTTTTGCGGCACGCGCGAAATCGATCGTCTCATTGAAAAAGGACGCGTAGAAACTGATCCGGAATTACGGCATGACATTTATCGCGAGATTGAGCAAATCATCGCCCGCCGCGCGCTGCTGGTTCCGCTGTTCCATGAACAGACCTACCGTTTTGCGCGTCCCGAAGTAGAAGGGTTGGAAATCGTCTTCAACATGCAGCAGCCCGTTCCTTACGAAAAACTCTGGATCCGCCGCTGATCAGCATCCTTATTGCGTGAAATGTAATCTAAGATTTCTCGGGAAGAATTTCTGAAGGCCTACGAAGGCGAAACATTTGTGGTTAATGTCACAACAAACAAATTCGGAGACGGTCTGTACATGGATGCCGGCAGGCTTGAGGGTGCGAATCGGTCTGGGTATTGACAATACGTATATATCATACATACAATATGGTTACATGAAAACGACAGTAAAAAAGAAGACCTACAACCTGGACGAAGAGCTGATTGAGAAGGTACGCAGACTTCTCGGTGCAAAGACCGATACGGAAGCCATCCAAACAGCTTTGCAGAAAGCCGCCGAAGACCGGGAAATTGAAGAATCCCTGGACAGACTTCTCAAAGAGGGACGTTTCCGAACGGTATATCGGTGAAATACCTTCTCGATACGAATATCTACCTTGGCGCCTTTCGCTCGGACGAGAAAAAAGCGCGTTTCCGAAGCGTCTTTTTCCCTCTGCTTCCCAGGACTTTCCTTTCCGCCGTTGTAGCGTATGAACTATCGGTCAATTCGAAGGACCGCAGAACGCGGGATTTGGTAGAAGACTTTACGCTTCCATTACAGCGCACAGGACGGGTGGTGGCGCCGAAATTCATTGATTGGCTGGAAGCCTCCAGGATTCTGATGGAAATCGAAGAGCAGGAAAAGCGGTGGAGATCCAAGCTTCCAGCGCTTTTGAATGATGTGCTCATTGCTCTTTGCGCTCGGCAGATTGGGGCCACGTTAATCACCCACAACAAGAACGACTTTCTGCTTATTCGCCGACACAAGGATTTTCTTCTCCATGTTCTGATGGACTGATGTTCTGTCCATCGCGATTCGCTCATTCCGCCGCTAAAGAATATGGAGCGCAGGCCTCCGGCCTGCATTAGGGACCGCAGGCTTCCAGCCTGCACACTATGAAAAAGTCGTACTCAAGGTGCAACTGCTTCCGGATATTGTGCGTCTTGTGAGGGCTCATCTTGAGGCAATCCGGAAGCGGCGTCCATACGACCGGTGAAGTTGTACAGTGAAATCAGCGCTGTCGCTTCGTAAATCCCTGCATCATCCCAGCCGGCCTCCCGCATCGCATCGATATCGGGATCGTCAATCAAATGGGACTGTGCTGTGAGCTTTTTGGCGTAACTCAACAGGGTACGCGTTTTTGGATCCAGATCATACTCGGGCCATCTGGTGGCAAATTCGACACTCAGGTGTTCATTTCCCATTAAGCGGCGCACGGCCGCCATATGCAGGCCCAGTCAGGGGGCGCCCCCGATGATACCGTTGACTACGGTTGCGAGCATTTCCCGCTGCAATTTCGTCAGCGGAGACGAGTCGCGAAAATTCAAATGTTGATACAGTCCACCGATCGCTTCGGCGATCTTGAGATCAACCAGAAGGATCCGATAAGCACCCGGAATCATACCGCCATACTGGTTTCGAACCTGTTCGAGTATGTCTTTTTGAACTCCGGTGGCAGTTTCCGGATCTACGGTTAGTATTCGAGCCATCCTGTCCTCCTTGTATATCAAATCACCGCTTTTTCAGGAATCTGTCTTGCAAAGAACTGCAAAATTCCTCTGGCTACTTCCATTTCATCCGACAGATAATCATAGAAATCGTCTGCATCAACGCGCAGCAACAAACAATCTTCTTCGCACACAGCTTTGTACGTCCTGGGACCACCCGCAAGAACGGAAAGAACTCCAAACGTTTGATGTTCGATCGCCTCTTCATCGATGTGTTTGCTCCGGCTTTCCAGATGCACCTTCCCCCTCACGACGAAGTAGAAAGAATTGGAAGATTCTCCGGCGGCGAATACGGTGTCTCCGGCATGAAACTCCTCTTCCCTTGTAACATGAGCCAGTGTGAGAAGCTCATCTGCTCCGGCGGCAGAAAACAGCTCGCAGTTTTGAAGCAAGAATACTTTTTCAATTGTAGCAACCTGTTCAGCCATCTATTTTTCCCGTACCGGAGTAGCTTCCATTTTGCCGAGCACCCACCGCGATGTTTCACCAAGCAAACCCGCATCCGAGTGAAGCGACGATAGGAATGGATAGAGATCCTTCCGTCTGTGCTGAAAAATCCAATATACGACACATGCGCTCAGCCAGGAATCATTTCCGTTCAGAAGTTCTACCAGGGCCGCATCCGCGGTTCGTTTCATGACAGGCAAAACAGCCTGGATGCGACTGAGCTTTTCTTTGTCAGGAATGCTGTCAATTACCGGTAACACGATTCTCCGGATCGACCGGTCCAGAGCATTGTCCATATACTCGATAGCCGCGCTTCGAAATGCCGGATCCTGACTCTTCAAGCTGGCATAAGCATTGGCAACATCACGGGGAGGATGGATCAGAGCGAGAAAACGAAAAATTCGATCTACACTCTGGTCCCGTCTGCGATCCAGCGATCTGGCGAGAAAATCTTTTTTGAGATCAACGCCCGTTCCGTCAACAATCGCCTGCTTGATCGTAAGCTTGTTGAAATAGTCGGTTGCTTCTTCGGTCAATCGTTGTTCGACTTTCTGCCGGTCAAACCGAAGCTCGGACCGAAGTGCACGCAACTGATTCAGCGCGGCGAGAACTTTATTCCGGATAAAAGGATCTGCGTGGTCAAAATGATCAAAGAGCGTGTCGGCTGCGGACTGGGTTCCAAAACCACCGATCGTCTTCGCGATATGGCGCCTTGCCCACAAAGATACCGACTCCTCTTTCAGGAATGTTTCCAGAACAGGAATGATTTCCGGACCATACTTCAACAACGCGCTGCGCGCCTCCGCTTTCAACTTTCGGTCGCCGAGCTTTTCCACCAGATAAGGAATCAAATCCGGATTGGACGTCATCGCGGCGCTTCGAATTGCCTGCCGTACGACTTCACGATCCGCGCTCGCAAACAGGTCCGGATACAGGTCGTGAAACGAGGGAGGCAACTTCGCAAGCGCTTTTGCCGCCTCAATCTGCAAGACGGTGCTCTCCTTTCCCGAATCATGAATCATTTCCTCTAACCATGCGTGAGCTTGCTGCTGCTGTTCCTCCGAGCCCAGCGCCGCACAGAGAATCGCCGCTCGTCTCAACTGTGGATCCGTTTCGCTGGACAGTGAAAGTACCATTTCTTCGTGTGCTTCCGGCTCCAGGAAACAGATCGTTTGCAATGCCTCCGCCTGTACATCCACGTTCTCATCGCGAATCGCTCCTTTCAAAAGAGCGATCGCAGAGCGATCGTTGCGGCCGGAAATCAGATCTACGACTTTCAGTCTTACTCGGGGGGAAGGATGATGCAGCAGCCAGGGACTGACCAGATACGCTTTTCCGCCACGTTCCAAAAATTCCATCGCATATAAAACTACTTTCTCATCAGTACTGTTTAAAGCCTGCATTAACGTTTCGAGCGTTCCGACATCTACAATTCGTAAATTCATGCTTTCCGGATCGATCGCCCGCTTTCTTAATCCTTCCCGAAATGCATTTACATAGTGCGAGTTGGTGATCATGCAGAATGGCAATCCACAGGATCGACAGGACAACAACAATCACCCCGATCGGCGCTGCATCCGGCGCAAACAGGCGCGTGTACACCAGTAACAGCATGCCTCCCAGACCTGTGGCAAGCTGCACGGCGAAGGAATCGAGGAAAACTTTTACGTTTTCCCGAATTGCCCTGGGAACAGGCTGGTACAAAAGCTCCAGGATCGAACGATGAAGGGAATGGCGCAGCCCATCGTCACCGATTTTCAACCAGATGGCAGTCCAGAGCACAGGGAAATAGATCAAAGTAAACGATCCTGTAAGAATCGTAAAAGGTAAAACCAGAATTGCTCCTTTCACCCCGGCCCACTGAATCATCCTGGATGTCAAAAGAATTTGAAAAAGAAAATTGGCGATGCTCAAGAAGCCGTAAAAACTGCCCAGGAAAGCGGTCAACTGATTTTTTTCAGGAAATGCATTCCGGGAAATCAGTTTGAACTGAAAGTCCACGAAGGTGCTGATGAGTTCTGTGATAAATAGCACAGCAAAAATCCACAGAAGATAACGTGATCCCCTCACAGCGCTGAAGGCGCCGGATATTTTCGTCTGCTGATCCGCAGTGGGCAGTGGAACCTTCCGCGGGAGTCTTCTCATTCAAAGAAGTAAGTTTCACAATGGCGGCACAAAAGAGAGCGAAAAGAGCAATCACCGGAAGTAACTGTTCGGCGCCCCGGCTTGCCGCAATCCATCTTGCGCCAAACCCTCCCAGGATGCCTCCAAGAATTCCACCGCTTCCAATAAATCCGAATAGCCGCTTTGCCGCTCTGGCATCATGCAGTTGTGCGGAGATCAGCCAGAACTGGGAAACACAAATCGCTCCGTAAATCGAAACCCAGATATAAAACGATGCAAGCGCGAAGATCCCGGGACGGGAAGACAAGAGACGCCAGAAGAGAAGCATGGACAGGCTCACGACAATTTGTGAACCTGCGATTACGTTCCGGATCGGAAAAGGCTTGCTCAACCGCGAATAGAGCGGCGCCGTAACCGTCATCAGTACCGCAATGGACACGTAAAGATATGGAAGATTCAACGGCGTGTTTTGACTCAAAAAGAGTCCGTCCCGGACAGACTTGGCCATGACGAATCCGGAGATCAGGAAAAAGAAATAGATAAACAACAGAGTTGTTGTCTTGCTTTCTCCCGGCAGGATTCCAAAAAGACGTGTCAAAAAACGCATGCTCGACTACACCATCGGACTAAAGCGCATAATCCACTTTCTTGATGAGCGGATGGTTTGGATAAGAAAGCTTCAAGCGGCGCCATTGCTCTACAGCTTCCTGGAAGTTGCCTGACTTTTTGTATCTCGCAAGGCCGATCAAATACAATGCATCAGGAGTCGAGGAAGATCGAGCCCCTTCAACAACCGCTACAAGCTGTCCGATTGCCGAGTCATAGTTCCTTCGATCAATATCTGCTGCCGCTCTCATAACCCGTAGAGTCGAAGTGAAATCTTCAGCGCGAGCAAATCCTACCCAGCGGTGATACGTTTTTTGCCTGGAGTCTGTCGCGATGTAAACCGGCGTGATATCCACTCGATAGAGTTTACTCAACTCCGATTCCGTCGCAGAGTTGACCCTGATAGGAACAAAAAGCTCATGAATCAATTGTATGATCCCATCTTTGGAATGCGTCACGGCATCCATCTTCTCGCATGCCGGTCAACCCGGCTTGCTGAACAATAACAGGATCGGCTTTGCTTCTTTTATAGATTTTTCTAACGCTTCCTGGTAATTCGTTTCCCAGAAAATGCTCATGGCTTTTGTGTTCCTAGATGAATTGTAATTGAAGGTTCGCGACAGGATAACACAACGTAAGAGGGCAGGAGGGGTTGTATTTGTTGGACAACCCTCCCCAGCCCCTCCCTTCATAAGGGAGCCGGCAACAAAACCCTAGGACATTACACTCACTTCAATCTTGTCATCGAGACCGATTCAAAACGTTTCTGGAACACCAATTCCCAATGAGACCTTTCATGCCATACTGAAAGGATGAACGAATGCTGACGAGGAAGGAGCGGGTAGTGGAAATTTGGCGGAAGGCGATGCGGGCTCTTCTCCTTGCCTGGCGCAGTCTGGTTCTGACCGATCTCACCTACAAAGCGATCGGCTTCGCGGTGCTGACACCTGCCACAATCCTGTTTCTGCGCTGGATGATGTCGCGCACGGGTACCGGGGTAGTTGCTGATGCCGACATAGCCACCTTCTTCTTCACCAACTGGGAAGGAATCATCGCTTTGTTATTCGGTTCCTCTGTAGTCATTGCTATCACTGCTGTTGAGTCGGCGTGTCTGATGGTCATTGGTCTAGCAGAGACGCGCGGCATTCGACTGACTGCCAGAGGCGCCCTCGCGTTTGGCGCGGCGCGAGCTGTAGCCGTGCTTCGACTCGCCGCTCACATGGTTGGAAGGATTGTGATTGCTCTCGTTCCGTTTGCTCTCGCTGCTGGAGCGGTCTATCTTGGGCTGCTGCACGATCGAGACATCAACTATTATCTGGCTCGCAGGCCCCCTGAGTTCTGGATTGCGGCAGCGCTCATGGCTGCAATCGTTGTCGTACTCGTGTTGCTGCTCTTTCGCACGGTAGCGCGCTGGGCGCTTGCGCTTCCGCTCTTACTCTTCGAAAAAGTGAGTCCCGCGCGGGCGCTTGGCGAGAGCGCCAAAAGAACCGCAGGGAATCACGGTCTCATCTTGCTTGTTCTCGGCGCATGGGCCGTTCTCGCGTTGGCTCTGAGTGCGGGCTTGACGGCACTGCTGGAGGTGACCGGACGCAGCGCGGGGCCGCATCTTGCCGGCTCGATCACTACACTCCTGCTGTTCGTGGGTGCGATGGTTTTCGTCTGGATATGTCTGGGTCTCGTAGTAGCGATCTTCAATATGTCGCTATTTTCAGAATTGATTGTCCTGCTGTATCAGAACACGGCTGCTCCGGAGGGCGCCGGAGTGGATATCGCCAACGCAGAGAAGACAGGCAGATTTCAAGCTTCTCCCAGGATTGTGGCCGGAATCGCCGCAGTGGTTGTTCTTGTCGCTGCTTCCTTGATCATGCTTGTATTTGCGGGGAGCCGAAACAATCAGCCTATCCTTGTGATCGCTCATCGCGGCGCTTCCGCGAATGCTCCCGAAAACACTCTGGCCGCTTTCCGTCTTGCCGCAGCCGAGCATGCGGACTTCGTCGAACTCGATGTTCAGGAAACAATCGATGGAATCGTGGTTGTAAATCACGACAGTGACCTGATGAAGCTGGGCGGCTCACCGATGAAAATCTGGGAACACACTTATGACGAACTTCGCACCGTTGACATCGGTAGCTACTTCGATCCTAAATTCAAGGATGAGCGCGTCGCTACGCTCGCTCAGGCGCTGGCCGCGTGCAAGGGATCGAAAGTTCTGGTGGAACTGAAGTCGTACGGACACAATGAGCGTCTCGAAGAAAGGGTAGCCGCCATTGTGGAGGAAGAGGGGATGGTGAACGACTGCATTTATATGTCACTCGATCACTCGATGGTACGAAAGATGAAGCAGCTTCGGCCCTCCTGGACAGTTGGGGCGTTGGCCGCAAAGGTGATGGGGGACATCACCTCGCTCGGAGCGGATTTTGTCGCTGTCGAGTCGCGTATGGCTACCCGCCGGTTCGTGCGGCAGGTGCACCGCGCCGCGCCAGAAGGTCTATGTATGGACTGTCGATGATCCGGCCTGGATGCTCAGCGCTATGAGCAACGGTGCTGACGGCTTGATCACAAACAAGCCGGCACTAGCCCGTGAGGTAGTCGGACGGCGCGCCCTGTTGAGTCAGACGCAGCGGATCCTGGTTGCGCTGCTGGTCCGATTGGGCGCAAGCACGGACTCGCTGGAAGCAGAGAACATGCTACGCCCGTAACGGCCATTTTTCACTTGTCTGTCTGGGCCGCTCCTTCTCCTTTGACGCAAAACGTGGCGCCGTCCTGATTCCGCGGGCTGTAAGCAATGGTTGATCGATCCAATTTCCGATCCGGACGATACATCCAATCCAGGAAAAACTCGCGCGCGACTCGTCAACCTGGCAAACCAACAGAACATCGGCAATTACTACATGACGTTTCACCTGCACGTCACCCGTCCATAAACGAACACTTAACCATATGGTTAAGTATTATGGCAATGCAGCTGCTGGTTCCTTCGGCGTCCAGCCGTTTATCCTCCGGCAATTGCTCCTAACACAATAAACGGCTCCGCACCTGACGCCACTGCTTCGGGCAACGGCGTATCCGGCGATTCGAGAGATAGATCTTCTTGACAGGCGAAAAACCGCACATACGGGCGGCGTTCTCTTTGTGACGTGGTCGCGAATCGTGCCGCCAGCATCGGGTATCGTGTCTCAAGTTCTTCAAGCACGGAACGTTGACCGTGATTTCACCTTCACATCCAAGTCGCACCTCAGGCCAACGTTCGCCAGATTCCGTAAATGATAAGGAAGAATCACTCGAATCATGCCCAAATTTCCTTTACCCCAGGGTCTGAACCTCGACAGACAACACCGCCGGAAGATCCCGAACGATCGGTTGCCAACTTTCTCCCGCATCCGGTGAACAGTATACCTGCCCACCGGTCGTACCGAAATACACGCCGCAGGATCGAGCGAGTCCACTGCCATTGCATCGCGCAGCACATTGACGAAGCAGTTTTCCTGCGGCAGACCTTTTGTGAGCGGTTCCCATTCGTTGCCGCCGCAACGGCTGCGGTACACGCGCAACTTTCCATCGAGCGGGTAATGTTCAGAATCGCTTTTGATCGGGATCACGTAGATCGTTTCCGGTTCGTGCGCATGAACATCAATTACAAATCCGAAGTCGGTTGGCAAATTGCCGCTGACTTCGCGCCAGTTCTTCGCCCGCATTATCGGTGCGCATGACATCCCAGTGCTTTTGCATGAACAACACATCCGGCCGCGACCCATGCATCGCAATTCGATGAACGCAGTGGCCCACCTCAGCATTCGGATCGGGAATGTACTGTGAATGCAAACCGCGATTGATTGGTTTCCATGTTTTGCCGGCATCCTCTGTTCGAAAAGTTCCAGCAGCAGAAATTGCAACGTACATACGATTCTGATTGGTGGGATCAATCAGGATTGTGTGCAGTCCCATGCCGCCTGCACCCGGAGACCATTGTGCGCCCGTTGGATGGCCGCGCAAGACCGGCGAGTTCGTGCCACGATTTGCCGCCATCGATTGACCGGAAAATTGCGGCATCTTCAACTCCCGCATAAACAGTATCCGGATCAGCTAAGTGACGGCTCCAGATGCCACACACGCTTGAACTCCCACGGGTGTTGTGTTCCATCGTACCACTGATGAGTAGTCAGCGGTTTACCGGTTTCGGGAGAAACGTCATAAACAAATTTGTTGCTTTCACCTTTTGGCATGCCGTCAGGTGTAGTAGTTGGTTCGCCGGGAGGCGTTCCGGGTTGATGCCATGTTTTGCCGCCATCATCGGATCGTTGAATGATCTGTCCAAACCAACCGCTGGTTTGAGATGCGTAAATCCGATTGGGATCCACAGGCGATCCTTTTACGTGGTAAATTTCCCAGCCAGCAAAATGAGGTCCGCTAACATCCCACTGTTTTCGCTTGCCATCCGACGCCAAAATGAATGCACCCTTACGCGTTCCAACGAGAACTCGTACATTGCTCATCGCTTTCTCCTTTTGAGTAAAGATCTATCTCTCACTTATATAATCGTTAGATTCAACCCAAAATCGACAATCGAATGTTTATTTTCTCACGATCAATCTTGTTCTAATATGGAGTGCATTATGGATTCCAAAATCAATGGCTCTCGTCCATGATTAAAATGTATAACGCACACCAAGTCTGATCTGGCGTGGCTCGTTATACAGCGAGGCCGCTCCAAAGCCGGGATCTTCAAAGACACGATTGACCCGGGTCACATAGGCGGTGTTAAAGAGGTTGAACACATCAATGGTAAAACGCAATTGTCCTTGAGAAATCGGGAATTCTTTTTCAAATCGCAGATCCATGAGATTCTTTGATGGAAGCCGTCTCGATCCCTGCGGCTCTCCAGAAATCAGGCCGAATGGAACACCCGGAACCCTGATTAACGGTGTCCATGTATTTCCGCTTTCATGTCGAAAATACCAACCTGCGTTAAAGCCCCAGGGCAGGGGATAAGTTCCGGCAATTTTACAGGAGAGCGGTCGATCAACAATCAAATTTCCCGGATACAGATAACTGTTTGGATCCAGGCCAAAACGAGTGCCATCGTTCACACTCTGGGCGTTCCCTTCCAGATCGGAGTAAACCAGCGAGCCCGTGAAAGAAAATCCGCTGCTAAATTGCTTGCTGGCAAAGATTTCAACTCCGTGATACCTGCGGTAAAGACCGGGTGGATTCGTAACAACATGGCCCGCATCCGGATCCTTCACCAGATAAACAGTGATCGGCTCTCCCGTAATTGGATTGATAAAGGAGACAGGATCAAATTCAGATAAATTCTGGTTGAGCAGGATGTTGTACCATCGTCTGTAGATGTAATGAACTCCGATAGGAACTTCACCGGGGAGAACATGATCTACTCCTACATTGAATTGTTGAACATAGGGCTGTTTCAAATCCCCCGGGATGTGAGTCTTGAACGTCTGCCGGAATACTTCTACCCATTCTCCTTGATCGTAAATTTCACCAATAATAGGCAACCTTCCGTCAGTTACTCCACTGTAGCTTCGCTGCAATAATGCCTCGAAGTAATGGCCATAATGTGCTTTCAACACAGTTTCATTTTTTTGATTTAGTTTCCAAACAAAGCCAAGTCTCGGAGCAACCTGGTCATTTGCATAAACCTTCCCCAAATCTGTGGAGCCCCGATTGTGGTCCCACCGGACTCCCACACTGGCGGAGAAACGATCGGTAATCCTCCAATCATCTTGAGCGAATGAGCTGATCTGATCGCCATCCACCGGGAAGGAGTACTCGAAGCTCTTCCGGTAATATGGCATTCCGGCGTAATCATACGCATAAAACACGCCGCCGTTATAGTGTTGTTCCCTCAGACCGGAGGAATGCTGAAATTGAACCCCAAAACGGAAATCGTGTCCCCCCTGAATAAAGTTTTCGCTGTAATGAGTCAGCGCAAAACTGCCCTGCAACCTGTTTAGTTTGCTTTCCTCACGGATTGCTGAATTGACCGAACAGATGCCAATCGCTACATCACAATGTCCCGACAAGTCCGGTCTGTCTTCTATATCCTTGCTGTGGTGATTAAAACCGCCGAACCGTGCTTCCAGATTTGTTGCTGAATTGAGCAGCGAAATCCAGGTTGTGTTCCAGCTGAATTGAGGATTCTTGTTCGTTCTGGTTGCTTCAGGAAGTACAAAGTAGTCCGCGTCGAGACCTTCAATGGTGTGATGATTAAAGTGAACGAATCCTTGCAGCGTATTATTGTCGTCATGTTGATAAGTGAGCTTGCTGATAAACTTCGTCTGTACATCTGTGGTGACGCCGTCATAACCAAACGGATGTGTTTCGGTGTGCGGGTACTCGAATCCTGAAAAAAACCACAGTTTGTCCCGCAGAAGTGGGCCTCCAAGCTGTGCGCTAAAGTCGTACGTTGAAAACGGTGTTTCACCCGCTGGATCCTCAGTATGGGAACTGGCGAGATTTTCGTTCTGAAAAAATGTTTCAACAAGTCCATGAAACTGGTTGCTGCCCGAGCGTGTGGTGAAATTAGCGAGAACGCCCGTAAATCCACCATATTCCGCGGGCGCGCCAATTCCTGTAACCTGAACCTGCTCGATCCAGTTTTGATCATATTGAAGAATGAGACTTCCAGCCCTTGGATCACTCAGGTTTGTCCCATCGATCCAGTACGCATTTTCATCTGCTTTGTCGTCGCTGGCTCCAAAAGCAACCAGATCATCGCTCACGCCTGGTGTCAGAGCAACCAAACTCCGAATGTCGTTGCGCTTTGGCTGAGTGCTGACTATTTCCGGAGGAACGATCGTCGCGACAGCAGTCGTAGTTGAATCGATCAATGGAGGTCTACCTGTAACTTCTATCGCTTCGGATACTTGAAGTAGTTCAAGCGTGAAATCGGCTGTCAGAGTGTTCCCGATAAAAAGCGTGATGCCTTTGCGGTTGGTTGTTTGGAATCCACTGAGTTCAGTTTTGAGTTCGTACGTTCCTGGTGCAAGAAAAGGAAATCGATAAAATCCATGTTGGTCGGTAACCGCGACTCGGGTTTCACCGATCAATGACGGGCTTGATACATTTATACTGACGCTTGGAATAGCCTGTCCGTCTGTGTCCTGCACCGTTCCCTGTATTGCTCCGTATTGACTCTGCGCAAAAACTGAGAAGGAAACGCAGAACAAACAAAAAACCAGGATGGTAACCTTAAGATTCATAAGCAGTCCCCCGTATTCCATTCAAAGTGATGGAACCGGGGCATACAGGGATGGATTAGACGGTGGAGTCAGTGGAGACGTTTCCGTCATGATGGGCAATGTTTGCAATAGTTTAACTTATGGTGACCGGCTACTGGATCTGTCAACGGCTCAGGTCCGCCAGGTTAAGATTACGTTAACGAGTGATATGGCTGTGCAACCAGGGGAAGTGGGTTATCAGTCTCCAGCGCAGCCGATAGGAACCGTGCTCAACTCGGTACGGCTGATGAATAAATGCACCTGTTTGGCCAACCTGAGCATGTACACAATGACTCCCGGCAGCATCATTTATTGTCCGATGCATTTGAAATTTACGCCTTTTCCGGGCGCGTCCGGAAATTACGTCCTGGGTATGGGAAATGACGCTGCAGATGGATCCGAAAAGGTTCAGATTACCTGCCTTGCATCCGGTTCCGACGGCCATTGCGCCCGAATGGTCCCTGGATCCATCCACAGATCCGGATATCACCAGCAATCCGGGGAAAACTCGCGCCAGGCTGGATTACTTTACGACATCCCGCGGCAAAACAATCTCAACTCCTCAGGGCAGTTTCTACGTGACCTTCCACATTCACGTGACACGCCCGTAAGGGGATGCATCGAGGCAATCGGATGAAAACAATCCGAGAAAAAAGGGGTTCCTGATCGCATGAAACACAAGCAAAATGGGTGCACACGATGAAATAAATTTGTACGGCGATTTTCATTCTTTGCTTGATGATCGCGCAGGACCGGTGAAGCAGATCCAGTAAGTCGCGAAATACCGTGCTCACGAAAAGATGCAAGGCGTAAAGAAAAAACAATAGAGAATGCATGGCCCCCGGTGGATCCCGGAGCGCATGCTTCAGCCTTCAATTTACTTCCTTTCCTGAAAAAGCAATCTCCTATACCATACATAGAGGGATTCGGAGCGAAGGACGAAGCAAGTTTACACGCTGCTTTCGGACCGAAACCAAAGTGAACTTATGAAACAGCTACTGCACGAAATCCGTCACAATCCATTGCTCTGGCTGCTGGTGTTTGTGCCCGTGGTGTTTGCTGCAGCGAAGCTCAAGCCCGAGGCACATACGCTGCTCTTCGTGCTGTCCGTTCTGGCCATTGTGCCACTGGCCGCACTGTTGAGTCATGCCACCGAATCTGTGGCGGTCAAGACGGGTGATGCGGTGGGTGGTCTGCTCAACGCCACGCTGGGTAATCTGACTGAGCTGGTCATCGCGCTTACCGCCCTGCGCGCCGGGCAATACATGCTGGTGAAGGCGTCCATTGCCGGTGCGATTGTCACCAACACGCTGTTCATGTTGGGCGCATCCTTTCTGCTTGGCGGACTCAAGCACCACGTGCAGGAATACAACCGGGTCAGCGCGCGGATGCAAGCCGGACTGCTTTTCCTGGCTACGATCGCGCTGTTGATTCCTTCGGCGATCTCGACAGCCGATTCGGTGGCGCGTTCACCCAAAAGTTGAGCCTGGGCCTGTCGGTGCTGCTCATCGTAGCCTACGGGCTGGGAATGCTGTTCTCGCTCAAGACGCACCGCGAGCTGTTCGCAAGCGCGGAACACGCCGAGGGCGACGAAGCGCCGTGGCCGATCGCTCTTGCCCTGGGAACGCTGGTCGGCGTTACGTTGCTGGTTGCACTGGTGAGCGAAATATTCGTCGAGTCGGTGCAGAAGGCTGCGGAAGCATTCGGGATGACGCCCGCTTTCGTGGGATTCATTGTCGTGGCGCTGGTGGGCGGCGCGGCAGAGATGGCTTCGGCATTTTCCGGCGCGCGTAAGAACAGACTGGATCTGAGCGTAGGGATCGCGTTGGGAAGCGCATCTCAAATCGCGCTCTTTGTCGCGCCCGTGCTTGTGCTTGTGAGCTACTTGATCGGGCCTACCCCGATGAACCTGCAACTGTGGCCCGGAGCGGTGGTGATGATTCTCATTGGCACCCTCACGGCGTCACTCGTTACAAACAGCGGTCGCTCAGCATGGTTCGTAGGTGTGCTGGTGTTGATGGTCTATCTGATCTTTGCCATGACGCTCTATCTCATGCCGCCTGGAACTCAGTGACGCATTCTGGCATTGTTCAGCTTTACGCATCGCAATCTGGAAGTAAACGAACAATTCCAATTTTGCTCTCTCGACTCACTTGAACGAATGTGGTTGAATGTTGCAAATGCAAGCAGGCGATCGTTTGGGGCCGTACGAAATCGTCGGACAACTCGGAGCCGGTGGAATGGGCGAGGTGTATCGCGCGCGCGATTCACGGCTCGGGCGAGAAGTCGCGATCAAGATTTTGCCCGCAGAATTTTCCGGCAAGCGCGACCGCATGGAACGGTTTGAACAAGAGGCGCGATCGGCATCCGCTCTGAATCACCCGAATATCATTACCGTTTTCGATATCGGATCGCAAAACAATATTTCCTACATCGCAATGGAATTCGTCGATGGCAAAACGCTGCGCGATTTGCTCGGAACCGGCGCGATTCCGCTTCGCAAAATTGTGAACATTGCGGCACAAATCGCGGATGGACTCGCGAAAGCGCATGCAGCCGGAATTGTTCACCGCGATCTGAAACCGGAGAACCTCATGATTTCGCAGGATGGATTCGTGAAGATTCTCGATTTCGGTCTTGCGAAGTCGCAGGAAATTCCATCAGCCGGAGCATCTGTACTTCCGACCATTGCGCGAACTGACGCAGGAGTCATCCTGGGTACGGTCGGTTACATGTCACCGGAACAAGCATCGGCACGACCGGTAGACTTTCGATCCGACCAGTTCTCGTTTGGCTCCATCCTTTATGAAATGTGTACCGGAAAACGCGCATTTTCGCGTGGCACTCCCGTCCAAAGCCTTTCCGCCATTATTCAAGAAGATCCCGAGCCCGTCGCTGCATTGAGTCCACAAACACCGGCTCCCTTACGGTGGATTATGGAACGTTGTCTTGCAAAGGAGCCGGAGGAACGATACGCATCGACGCGCGACTAGCTCGCGATCTGCAAAAAGTGCGGGACAACTTTTCCGATCTTGCAAGCACTGCGGAAACGTCCGTATCCGGCGCTGCACAAACACTCGCTGCGGCCCCGGTTGCGCGTCACAAATGGAGTTGGACCAAAGCGCTCCCCCTGGCTTCTTGCCGCAGTGCTTGCCGTCACATTTGTGATTCAGTTCCTGCGCACGCAAATGAAACCGCAGATTGCTGCAGCTCCGCGAAGCGTTGAACTCTCCATTCCACCGGGACATCTTCTGGCTCCTGAAGCCCCGATCGCGTTTGCGCCGGATGGCAGCGCGATTGTTTTCGGCTTGACAGACCCTGCAATGGGAGTTCAATTGTGGCTTCGCCGCATGGATCGCTTCGATACGATTCCATTAGAAGGCACGGTGGGCGCAACTCATCCGTTCTGGTCTCCTGATTCAAAATCGATTGCGTTTTTTGTAAACACGGACGCAAGCTTGCGAAGAATAGACCTCGCCTCATCCACGACTCAAATCATTTGCAAGAACATACCGTTTGGACGAGGCGGAGCGTGGGGAACTGATGGAACGATTCTGTTTACCAGGGACTATAATTCTCCGATCCAACGCGTACGCGCAACCGGCGGCGAACCGGTAATGTTACAAAGCTGGATCCATCGATTCTGGATGGCTCACACCGGTTTCCAATCTTTTTGCCTGATGGGGAGCACTTTCTTTTTACTTTTTGGAGCAATCATACGGAGACTGCAGCAAGGATTGGAGGCCTCTATGTTGCTTCTTTCAAAACCAGCGTTGTGAACAGACTCACTTCAGATTTATCGCAAGCGATTCTTGTAGGCGATCGAATCCTGACTTACAGAAGCGAGACACTTGTGTCCATCCCTTTTGATGTGAAAACACTCCAGGTCGCTGACGAAGTGGAAGAAATCGGCTCCCATCCTCTGTATAGTCCCTCATCCGGCACACTTTCTGTTTCCGCTTCAAAGAATGGAGACCTGGCATTTGCGCTCACATCAGGAGAAGGCAGCGGGCAATTGTGCTGGTTGAAACGTTCCGGAGAAATTGAAAGCAACATTGGGCATCAGCGCCTGGGGATCCAGAACCTCGCGATATCTCCCGGCGGGGCCCGTTTTGCCGCTCAAGTTGTGCGGCCAACCGGAGCTGAAATTTGGATCGGCGATCCGGAACGGGAGATTTTGACGCGGCTGACCCGCGGCGGCTGGGATGCTACGAATCCCGTCTGGTCGCCGGATGAATCCAGAATCGCTTTTACAACCCAGCTCGAAGGCAGCAATAGCACATATATCGAATCTGCTGACGGAAGCAGTCCACCGCAGGTCCTGGTCACGGATAAGACCCGCAATTTTATTCCCACATCGTGGTCGAACGATGGGAAATACTTGTTTCTCGAAAGCAATGCAAAAAACAGCACCCGTAATGAGATCTGGCTGTACGATTTTGAGGAGAAGAAAAACAAGCCGATCCTTTCTGATCCATCTGCAAGTATCAATGCTGGCACGCTTTCGCCTGACGGCAACTGGCTTGCTTATGTTTCAGACGAATCCGGGAATAAGGAAGTTTTTGTGCGTTCCTTCCCTGCTCTGGATCGAAAGTGGCAGCTTTCCAAATCAGGTGGCGACAATCCTCACTGGCGAAACGATGGGAAAGAAGTCTTTTTCGTGGCCACAGATTTGTCTATGCAATCGGTAGCAGTTGGAGTCAAAGGAAATGCTCTTGAATCCGGATCGCCCGTTCTTCTGTTTGCATCGAAACTTCCGCTGATGGCGTTAAATCCTACGCCCGATCATGGCCGGTTCCTCGCAGCAGTTGTGCCCGGCGATGTCAGATCGGAACCAATCCGCGTCATTCTTGATTGGAAATCCACTGCATCCGGAAACCAGAAGAAATAAACCACAAAGGCACGAAGGCACGAAGAGGTGGATCGAAAACGCCTTCGTGTCTTTGCGTTAAGAGCTACTTCAGAAACGACCGCTGCGGCGGGTCAAGCTTGATGAACTAAGTCCCCAGGAACTACAATATACGCATGGATTTTAAAGAAACCGTTTCGAAGCTGTCCTCGCATGATCTAGCCGTACTGCGGGAAGCTGAAGAGTATGGAATTGACCTCAGCATCCTTGAAGAAAATCTTCGCTTGTCGCCCACTGAGAGGCTTGAGAAACTGCGTGCAAGGCTTGCTTTCTCGAATCAGATTGCAGAAGCTCGTGAGAAGAAAGTTCCCAGAGCCTGAGAATCCAAGTGTTCGATCCTCAACGATTGATTACCGCACTGCACCGTGAGGGTGTGGCGTATGTGATCATCGGAGGAGTTGCGGCAGAGATCCATCTCCTTTCTTACACGAGCTCATCTGTGTTTATCTGTGGTTTCACTTCAGATATTGATTGAACCAGGCGATCCAGCGCTCGAGGCGATCGCGAATGAAACTCGGCCGCGTAAGAAGGTGAAATTGCCCCGGATACACGACCAGTTGCGTGGGAACACCGAGCGTGCGAAGCGATTGATACATCTGTTCACCACCGGCAATCGGCACGTTGAAATCCTTTTCACCGCCAATGAAAAGTGTGGGCGTCTTGATGCGATCTGCATGGAAGAATGCATACGAGACTTTCATCCATGTTTCGAGGTTGCGCCATGCCGGACCGATCTCATGGTCGTATTGCATCGCGTACTGATCGCTTCCGTACATCGAAAGCTGGTTGGCGCTGCCCGCGCCGCTGATCGCTGCCTTGAAGCGCGTATCTCTGGCAATCGTCGAGTCGGTCAGGATTCCACCGTAGCTCCAGCCGCCGATTCCGAGACGTTGCGGATCGGCAATTCCCATGCGAATGGCTTCATCCACTCCGGCCAGCAAATCGGCAACTTCTTTGTTTCCCCAATCAGCATAGATGGCGCGCGCAAATTCCGCGCCGCGCCCGCTGCTCCCGCGATAATTGACAGCAAGCACCAGATAACCATGGGCCGCGAGAAACTGGCGCTCCAGTTGCATTGCGTAAAGGTCGACCACCAGCGAATGGTCATCCTGCATATTGGGCCCGCCATGAATCCAAAGAATCGTTGGATATTTTTTCTCTGCTTCATAATTTGGCGGTTTGACCACCAGGCCGTGAACTTCCGTTCCATCACTGCTGTGAAAACTGATGTCTTCCACTGCTCCAAGCTGCAATTCCGAAAGCAAAGCATCATTGTGCGAACTGAGCTTGCGCGTACGCGTCCCTTCCATCGCATAAATTTCGAACGGCGCTGCATCCGTAGAAAGCAGAATCGCGTTGTGATCGCCACCGCGACACTGATCCGTTACCGAAAGCTTGCCGGTTAACAGTCGTTCCACGGAGCCGCCCGAAACCGGAACCTTCGCCGGATATTGCACGAGATCATCAGCAACCATGAACGTGAGGAACGAGCCGTCCGCGCTGAACTCCGGCGCGGAAACCATGCGATCTAATTTTTCCGTCACCACGTGCGGCGCTCCTCCCGCAACCGGAACGACCGCGAGCTTGTCCTGACTGTACGCATAGTCCTGCGGACCCTGTCCCAGCAGGTATGCAATCAGGCGACCATCCGGACTCCACACGAGATGCTGTTCGTTCGGCGCATTCGCAGTGAGAAGCTTCACCGGCTTTGCGTCCGCGCGCGGCTCGATCAGGAAAATATCATTCGTGCCGGTTTGATCCGGCTCTTTCTCATGATTGCTGATGTAGGCGATCTTCGATCCATCGGGTGACCAGGTCGGATCACTGTCTTCAAAGTTCTTATCAGTGGTCAACGGCTCCAGTTTTTGCGTTTGGACATCAAACAGGTAGAGATGGGTTCGCGAAGCAGCAGTAAGGTATCCTTCAATATCTTCTTTGAAATGATAACGATCGATCACGATGGGTTTCGGCGGATCCGCGGCCTCGCTTTCTTTCATTACTAGAACCAGCTTCTTTCCATCCGGAGACCATTCGTAATCGTCAATCTCCCCTTTTACATTTGTGAGCTGGCGCGGTTCACCACCGCGGCGATCCAGCAACCACACCTGCGACTTGCTATCTGCGGGACGCTCGGAAAGAAAAGACAGGTATTTCCCATCGGGGCTCCATCGCGGCGAATTGTCGGCTCTGCCGTAACTGAGACGCACATTCTGCGCGTCATCCCAGCTCACCATCCAGATCGAGCTACGGCGCTTGTCTGCCTTGACGTCGCTGTCCGTAACCGTATACGCAACCCATTTTCCATCCGGTGAGCATTGCGGATCTTCCACCGTCTGCAGTTTCGGAAAATCGTCTATGGTAAGCAAGCGTTTTGAGGTCTCTCCAAACGTAACTGAGCCGCAAAA
This sequence comes from uncultured bacterium, assembly GCA_963843285.1. Taxonomy (GTDB): domain Bacteria; phylum Acidobacteriota; class HRBIN11; order JAKEFK01; family JAKEFK01; genus CAZDDB01. Next base: position 291,381 of record CAWJJO010000012.1, on the reverse strand, counting down.
CAAAATCGCGAATATGATCAAGTATTTTTTCATACGACTTTTAGCTCCAAATGAAACCACAGATGAACACCGATGGATGCCATTCATTTTCTAAATCTGTGTTCATCTGTGTTTATCTGTGGTTCCGTTTATCCCCCTATCTCCCCCTCATCTCCCTATCTCTTCAAGAATTTCTGGCGCAGTTCGCTGAACCAGCCCAACACCACAGTCAACTGCGTGGCATCGCGCGTTGTTTCCTCGTCAGCGGACGTTACAAGGAATTTTTTTCCATCGCGCGAAACATCATGGATCGATATCACAGAGACGGGCATCGCAACAATCTTTTGTGGTGGGGAGAAGCCGATCGTGGGCTCCTGGCTGACATCCACTTTCATCACTGACCCAGCTTGCGCATAATACAGCGCCTTCCCTGAGGGATCCCAGATCGGAGCGTAATCGATTCCCCCGTTCGATATCTGCCATTTCCCGTTCATTTGCGGATATGGCGCCACGCAAACCTCATTCCGGCCCGACTCATCCGAAATGTATGCAAGCAGACGGCCATCCGGCGAAATCCGGGGCGCATTTACGGTAGAAGGATCCTGAAGAATCGGCCTGGATTCGTGCGTTCCTTCGAGCGACATGGAGTAGAGATCGCCTTTGCTGCCGTAGATGATCGATTTGCCATCAGGAGTTGTTGTTAAACGATAGTCAATCGTTGCTTGAGATTCCGCGCCAAGTTTCTCGGCCGCGCCGCTTCCGTCCGAAGGCTTCCAGAAAATGTTGTTCTCTTTTCCACGCTCCGAGATAAAGAATATTTTCTTTCCGTCGACCGTCCAATCGGGCAACCCGCTGTTGCCGCCGCCAAATGTATGACGCGTCAATGAGGCACTGGACATGTCATATACCCAGACATCATCATTTGCTGCACGAATGGTCATCGCTACTTTCTGATTGTCCGGCGATAGACGCACATCGTCATACGGTCGGGCTTCTTTCATAATCGGAGTCAAATGACCGGCCGGATCCATCCATGCCAGAATGCTGTTGAGTCCTGAAAGTGGACCGAGCGGAGTATAGATGAGGATTCCATTCTCCGACACATCAAAATTCGCTGTCCCCGAAACCGGATTCAGCATCCCTCCTTCAACCACCGGCAGCGGCGCTCCCATGATCTGGAGTTTCTTCACATCAAACGGTACGGCATACAGTGAAGCGCCGCGCGCATACATGATGTATCCCTCAGACAGAAATCGCCCGTAAGAACCGCCTCTCAGCAATTCTTTTCTCTCGTGCGTTTCGATGTTTTCGATCGCAAGCGCTGCTTCATCAAAGGAAGTCATGTTGTTGTACTTTACAGTGAAGAGAACCCAGGAAGTTCCCGGCAGCATCTGAGGAAACCGGTGGCTGATTTCGCCTTTCGCGGTGTCGAGATTTGTAGCGGATTGCGGATCTCCTCCGCCGGCAGCTACAAACTGTATCGATGCGTTCACGAGGCCGAACAGGATTTTGTTATCAGGTCCCCAGTAGCCGCCGCGAATATTGGGAGATTTGCAGATTTCCTGCGCGGCTCCACCGTAAATCGAGACTTTTTTCAGTTTGCCGGAAGCATAGAACGCGATCCATTCGCCATCAAAGGAAAAGAATGGATCCGAAGCTCCTTCCGAACCTGTAACAACCTTTGCTTCCAGATCGTCCAGAGAGCGACTATAGAGCATCGCAGACGTAGCTCGTACAGGTGAGTAACCCGCCATCTTACTGCCTGCCAGATACACAATTTTCGTGCCATCGGGAGAAATCGACAGTGTTGCAGCGCCGATGGAAAGCGGAGCACTCAGCGGAAGGTTGACCGGAAAACGCATGATCGGAGCTTCCGCTGTTTTGATGCGCGGACGCGTCAGGATGGAACTCACCAGCGCAACGGCGAGAAGCGCCGAAAGCACCGGCCAGAGAAACCGTTTCCATGCTGACGGTTGTACTGCCGCCGGTTGCGTTTTTGCGGCGCTGATCGGACCGGTCGTGGAGAGCATTGGTGAAACAGATTCGACCGCTGCTACATCGACAGGGGCGGATGACGTTCGCGGAACTGCAACAGAGGAGCCGGTATCGATATCGCGTTTCAGACGCTTCAAGTCTGCTTTCAAATCAGACGCGCTCTGGTAGCGGAGATCCGGATCTTTTTCCAGGGCACGATGAATGATCCGTTCCAACTCGAGAGGGACTTCCCCATTCAGTTGCCGTATATATGGAGGAACGCGATTCAAGATTGCATCGAAGATTGTGGCCGTGCTCTTTCCGGAAAACGCCTGTCTGCCGGTGGCCATTTCATAAAGGACTGCTCCAAACGAAAAGATGTCCGATCTGCCATCCAGATCCATTGCTCTGGCCTGTTCGGGAGACATGTAAGCAATCGTTCCCACGGTCGTTCCGGGACTGGTTAATCCGGCCTGCATCTCAGTTTGCAAATGGGAGACCTCCGGAGATTTCAGCTCCTGTTGCATCAGCTTCGCAAGACCGAAGTCCATGATTTTCGCCTGTCCGCGATTCGTAACAAAGATATTTGCCGGTTTGATGTCGCGGTGAAGAATTCCGCGGGAATGAGCAGCATCCAGTGCGTCTGCAATTTGAATCGCCAGATCCATCGTTTTGCGGAGATCAAACGGTTTGCCGGAGATGCGGTGTTTCAGCGTTTCCCCTTCCAGGAATTCCATCGCAATAAAGTGCGCTGTATCTTCCAATACGTTCGAAGGAGCTCCGCTTTCCCGGTGGATGGCTCCGGAGCCGATGTCATAAATCGTGCAGATGTTGGGATGATTGAGCGCCGAAGCGGCCTGCGCTTCGAGCTGAAAACGTTCGAGTGCCTGTGGATCGCGCGAAAGCTCCGGCGGCAAAAACTTCAACGCCACGCTGCGCTTGAGACGCGTGTCCTCCGCCCGGTAAACCACGCCCATCCCCCCGCCTCCGAGCTTGTCAATGATTTTGTAATGCGTAATGGTCGCGCCGATCATTGTGGGGACTATTCTAGCACGCGTGATTGGCAGGGTGGCGCGGGCGTTGTGGCGCGGGCGTCCCGCCCGCGAATCTATGCGCGCAGGCAGAGGCGGGATTAGAGGCGCGCCTTTAGAATTACCGTGTCGTGCAGTTTTTCAGGCGGAAAAATGTTGCCTTTTTCATCAAAACTGCGAAGCTGGCTATTCGCAATGTAATAAAATTCGTCGCCCACCATAACTCCCGTGGTCGGCAAATCAAAGAGTGGATGATTCACTTGCAAAACCTCAAGCCGTTTCACATGCTTCGGATCCTGTAAATGAAGACGCACAACCCTGTCGACTCCCCCGGTCAGCGCCTGAATTCCGATCAAGCTGTTCTTGTAGAAGACCATTCCATCCTGACTACCCAGCTGCGTGTCCTCCGGTCCCGCCAGCAATTGCCGCTCCCGGGAAGCGAGATCGATCACGGTGATTCCTTCCAGGTGCGAGACGTATAGAAACTTGTTGTCTTCCGAAATTGCGATCCCGTTCGGATCTCCCATGGATCCGCCGGGAATCATCAGCTCAAGAACGTCGCGCGATGCATCGATCTTATAGATGTCACCCGCGGTACTCTCGGAAATGTATACGTCTCCATTGGAGCTGATTGCAACATCATTCAAGAAACGTGGATTGTCCTTGCTTCCCGTTTCATATTTTTTTATCAACGTTCCGGTTCGCAGATCATATTTGAAAATTGCAGTCCTTCCCTCGGTTTCGCTTTCCGGATCCTTCATCGCCATGGAAACGCCGGCGTTGGCAGTGTTGGCCCAGAGGTGTCTGCGTACAGGATCCACCTCCATTCCAACCATTCCCCAGGAACCGTCCTGCTTTTCAATCGTAAAGTCCTGAGCTTTGCCGGTTGAATCCACTTGAACGATCTTTCTTTGATACGTGCTTCCGATGTAGTAATTCTTATCGATCGGATCGTATGCGATTCCTTCCGGAATGAGATCTTTTCCCGGCACTCGAAAAGCAATCTCACTCCGCCCTGTGGGAAGCCGGTTTCGCTGAAAAGCTTCGAGCGCCTTCTGAAACTCATTCTTTTGCTTCAACGAATCGAATACCGGATCCGTCGCCGCAGGTGGTGAACCTCCCATCCTGGCGGTGCGCTCAAGTGCAGCGAGCGCCTCTTCCAGCTTACCGTTCGCGGCAAGCGCCCGGGCATACTGGAATTGAACGCCTGAATGGCCGGGACACTGTTTGATCATTTGATCGGCGAGGCGCAGAACGGTAGCATAATCATTCTTCTTCCATGCTTCCTGGACCTTACCGTACAAAGCAAACGTGTCTTCAGCTGCAAGCCAGGGCACACATGCAAGAACTGCAAGAAATACAATCCATTTTTTCATACACCAAACTCCACATTTCATTAAAGAAGGAAGGCAAAAAACACACAAGGCTTCGGGTTTTGAATGCACAGCAGGACTGTGAAGTGGCCGAAGCGCGGGTTGAAAAGCAGGTTCTTTGGTTGTTTACAATCCTCTTTGCACCAGAGATGAGCCAAAAGAGGTGGTGCGGGCGTCACGCCCGCGTTAATTCAACGCTCCTTGTTCAAGCGGCCGGTAGTTTTCCGAACAGCCACAGAATACCGCGATGGAACCTGTGATAGGATCGGACCGGTTCGGCAAACATCAATATGCATTCACCATGAATTTCGCTGATTCCATGTTTGTGACAATACTCAATGGCCGCATCGGATTCAGATCCTTGCTGCATCCAAACGCGTTGAATTGCTAGAGCATCAGCTTCCCGGACTACCTGCTCCGTTTCCTTCGGCGGAACTACAATCAGCACTCCATCCACCTTTTCCGGAAGAGACTTCAGATCGGGATAGCATGGTTCGCCATCGAAGCTATCCAGATTGCGATTGATCGGGAATACACGATACCCTCTTGCCTTCAGTTCGCGATACGCAAGATTTCCAAATTTCCTGGGATTTCGCGATACTCCAACCAGAGCCAGTGTCTTCTGAACTACGAAGTCATGAACGGATTCCCGGCTTGTTTCGACTGGCATAACTCACCTCCATTCGTCTTTGTTGCAATCCGGATGCCATTCGCGCTCGACGAGACAAGAATCTTGGCTCAGTCAGATTGTCGGTATCCCCTTTATCTCCACATCCCCCTTCTTACACATCCTTCTTCTCGAGCGCCTTTTTCAGCAGGTCGCCAAGATTCGTCTTGATCTCCTGCTGATCGGAGTATTTGCGCACCAGGTACTTTTGCTGCGCGCGTTCCTGGCGCGACATGCGGCGTTCGGAATAGGCGTCTGGATTTTCCGGTTGGGTATAACCGCAAGAGCGATCCTGGCATTTCAACATTGCGCCGGGCATCTTCACCAGGAATTTCCCGCACATCGGACACTTCACGCGCGTGAGGTTCTCCTCACGATACGTAGACGTGTCTACCTTGACGCTCTCCACAAGCTGCACCGTGTTCTTCCGGATATCCGCTAGAAAACTCTCGGGATTTTCCTGACCGTGCGAGATCTTTTCCAGCCGCAGTTCCCACTGAGCAGTTAGCTCGGGTGAGCTGAGGATCTTCGGCGCAAGTGACACAACCTGAATCCCACGCGAAGTCGGCACAAGGTGATTCCCCTGCCGTTCCATATAGCCATAGCCCAGCAGCTTTTCGATGATCTCCGCGCGGGTTGCCGGCGTGCCGAGGCCCGCTGCCTTTACAGCTTCGCGGAGTTCCTCATCTTCGATAAATTTTCCCGGGCTCTCCATCGCTGTCAGCAACGTGGCTTCCGTGTACCTGGGCGGCGGACTGGTCTGCGACTTATCCAGCCGGATGCTTTTGACCGTCTTTTGATCTCCCTGTCTCTGCTGTTTGAGCGTTTGCTCCGGCATATCTTCTTTATCTCTGGTGTCGTCACCGGCAACTTTTGCGGTAACAGCGCGCCAGCCCGGATCTTTGATCGTCTTGCCGCGCGTGAAGAAAGCTTCGCCGTTGACCCGTGTTGTGAGCGTGATCTGTTCGAACACGCAGGGCGGATACAGAACGGTAACAAACCTGCGGGCAATCAGATCATACAGCGTTCGTTCATCACCGCTGAATTTCTTGTAATCGGGCGCCTGTTCAGTTGGGATGATCGCGTGATGATCCGAAACTCTCGCGTTGTTCACCAAGCGGGAGCCCGGTTTCAACGGAGCCTCCAGCAGTTTTTTGACGAATGGCGCGAGCGCGCCTGCAGACGCGGCCTGCAGCCGCGCGGGAAGAGTGGGCGCCATGTCGGATGTGATGTAGCGTGAATCGGTGCGCGGATAGGTGACCACCTTGTGCGTTTCGTAAAGCCCCTGCAGGATCTGCAGCGTCTTCTTTGCCGGCCAGCCATGCAGCCGGTTGGCATCGCGTTGCAGTTCTGTGAGATCGTATGCGAGCGGCGGCGGCTCCGATTTGCTCTTCGCATCCACTTCTTCAATGATGCCGGGATGTCCCTGCGTTTTTGCAAGAATTTCATCCGCGCGGCTTTTCGAAAACAAGCGACTGTTTCCGTGCGGCTCACGCCAGCGTCCGCGATAATCGACGAAATCCGCGTTGATGGTCCAGTAGTCCTGCGGTGCGAAGCTTTTGATCTCCTGTTCGCGCGCAACAATCATCGCCAGTGTGGGAGTTTGTACGCGCCCCGCTGTTAGCTGCGTGTCATGTTTGCAGGTGAGCGCGCGCGTCACGTTCAGCCCGATGAGCCAGTCCGCTTCGGATCTGCAGCGCGCAGCCTGATAAAGGTTATCGTAGGAAGGACCCGGTTTCAGCTTCGTGAATCCTTCTTTGATGGCGGCATCCGTTTGGGAAGAAATCCACAGCCGCTTGAACGGCTTCCGCCAGCCGGCAAGCTTCATGATCCAACGCGCTACGAGTTCCCCTTCGCGTCCAGCGTCCGTTGCGATGATCAATTCGCCGATGTCGCCGCGCTTCATCAAGCCCGCCACCGCACGGAACTGATGTGACGATTCGCGGATCACTTTCAGCCGCATCTGTTCAGGAAGCATCGGCAAATCTTCTATCCGCCATGTCTTGTACTTCGCATCATATTCATCCGGATCCGCAAGCGTCACCAGATGCCCCAGCGCCCACGTCACCACGTAGCGATCTCCTTCCATGTGCGTGCGACCCTGCGGACGACAACCAAGGATCCGCGACAGTTCGCGCCCCACACTCGGTTTTTCCGCAAGTACCAGCGATTTCATGCTCATAAATTTTAAGCCCCCGGAGATTCCAAGCAACCTGATATTGTGTTCGGCATTCTATGACTGAACTCAGATGCGAAGTTGTGTCCCTTCATGTAAACTATTTATAACAAAGAATGGTTAACCAGATGTACTTTTCAACAAAGAAGCCCCAGCAATGTCCTGCGTGCGGAGCGAAGAAAGTAGTTGACATTTTGTATGGAATGCCTTCAGAGGAAGGTTTCGAGAAGGCCAGGCAAGGTAAGCTTGCTTTGGGCGGCTGCTGCATCACCGGCGCTGATCCAGACTGGCAATGCACAGCCTGCGATATGCAGATCTATCGAGAGCAAAGTGAATAGCCTACACCATACTTGAACTCACGGCATTCACGCGAATACGATCTTCCAATCCTTACTCAACGGTTGTAGTTGAAAGCAAACTGAATCCTCGTGAGGAACTGGCCCGACAGAAGATCACTGGATCAACATTGTTCGAAGGATCAGTGGCAAACAGTTTTGCAACGATTTTGTTGCGCGGCTAAACTGTTGCAGCTCTTCTCCGCGCCCTCTGCGTTCTCCGCGTTGCTACCCTCCACAATTGGCCCCAGCAAGTGGATGCTCTGACAGCTCGAGCCAACGGCTGGTAGAGTTCGCCTGCGAGAACGGGACGGAAGTGAATCGTTTGCTTCGTTTCATCGTCAAATCCTACGCAAAGGGTGTGCGGACCGACGATTTCAAAAGACACAACCCGATAAATTCCATGAGCCAATGGGTTTCACTCCTTACTTCAATGGATCGATCGGCACTGCATGAGGCGAGTGGTGCGGCCTGACTTGAGAAACCATTGTGGCCAGATTTCAACGCGGAGAACACGGAGGGGGCAGAGGGCGCGGAGAAGCACAGATCCGGGATTTCATCGCGCCCGGAAGCCGATTGAAACAAACACTACAAACAGGATCGTATAGGCAATCTCCATCACCCCCACCCTGAACAGGCTTAGCCTCTTCTGCGGTCTGGCCATATGCCAGAAAGACCTGAGAACGATCGGGACATATCCCAGAGCCACCAGAAACGACAGTTCTTTCCACCAGATCACCGCGGACAGGAACAGAGCGAGAAGGAGGTGATACAGGGCACACTGCCATGCTGCAGAATTCTGATCTTCCCTGCGAGCCGCCCGGCTGACCAGCATCTTGACAAAGAAAATGCTGCTGACGAAGTAGAGAATCGAGAAAATCCAGAGTTCGGTTGTTTCCCGCTTCCATTCCTTTGTAGTGACATAGTAAGTCGCCGGCGCAGATGCGGTCAGGCTGATCACTGCGAGAAACTCTCCCACCATGCTTTTTTCAGAACGCTTCGAAGTCAAATATGTCTGGTACGCCAGCACTACTGCAAAGACGCATCCTAAAGGAACAAGCAACCATAACCGGTATCGGAGCAACAGCGGGAGTCCGGCTGCAACTGCGATCAGGGAATAAAGGATCGTCCAGATCCGCGCTTCTTTGAATTTTTCGGTGCTTCCCGGCTGTGCCGGATTGAGGCGCACCAGAGTAAAGAGCGGAGAATGAGCGAAGAAAAATGCAGTGATGGAAACAAGGAGCAGGATCGTTTGGGGTCGAATCTGCCCCGCGACAGCAATCGCAATGATGCAGGGCGCGTACAGCATGACCCATGACCCATGTTCCTTTGGTACGGGAATCCGTATCATTCCGCTTCATCATACCAATGTTGGGATTTCAACGCAGAGAACACGGAGGGCGCGGGAGAAGCACAGAGCAATTTGTGCCGGAGGATCTAACTCTCCGGTTCGCGCAGACGCTCCAAAAACTCCGACGGATTCAGCAATCGCAAACCAGCCGTGGGAAAGTCTTTCTTGTTTCTAGTTAGTAAAATCTCGCATCCTCCCTGAACTGCTGAAAAATACTGAATGGAGTCTTCGAAGTCCTTGCCATCGACGGTTCTCGCCTGCTGAAGAATGCTTTTCGTCAGGCTTACGACTTCAAAATCGCGGAGCAGATCATCCACAAATGATTCCGCAGTTTCTTTGTCGCGAAGTTTCCGAACGATATAGTAAAGATTATTTACCGAAATCGCAGAGACATATCCCGGCATTAGACCCTGATAGATGAGAGACCAGACTTTTGCCGAATCCTCGAAAAACGGACGCCGCTGTGTAAGGACATCCAGCAGAACATTTGTATCAACGAGAATTTTCATACCGTTTCAAACGTTCATCCGTGATCTGATCCCGCAGTGCCTTGTAGCTTTTTCTGGTTTTCAGCGTGCCTACCCATTTCAAGATTTCAGGAGCAATGTCGTCGGACTGAATCCCATGATACATGCGCAATGTGTACTCCCGCACGAGTTCGGAAACGGATCTTCCCAGCGATTTCGCGACACCGTGCGCCAGGCGACTCGTTTTTTCATCCATATACAAAGTGAGCTTTTCTTTTGACATACGTATATATTATTGATATATGCACGTATAGTCAACAAGAATGGGGGGCTAGTGGAGCGCGGAAGAGGCCACAGGTTGCGATCGTCGCGGGTAAATCCGAAATTACAGTTATGACAATGGAGGAAGTATGAAGATCGGATTTATCGGGTCCGGAAACATCGGCGCAACGGCGGCCAGACTTTTTGTAGAAGCCGGACATGAAGTCGCGATCAGCAACTCACGCGGTCCGGAAACACTCAAAAGCCTGGTGTCGCAGCTTGGAGGGAAAGCGCGCGCTGTCAGTGTAAATGACGCCGTTCAATTCGGGGACATCGTTTTCATCTCCATCCCGTTCGGGAAGTGCAAACAGCTTCCAACCACAGGATTTGACGGAAAAGTGGTCATCGATTCCAACAACTACTACCCGGACCGCGATGGACACTATGCTGAATTGGATCGGGACGAAACAACGTCCAGTGAATTGCTGGCTCAGCATCTCGGGAAAGCGCGGATTGTCAAAGCATTCAATACAATCTGGTACGAGCATTTAAAAACGCAGGGGAACAAGAAATTACCTCTCGAACAACGGCGCGTTATTTTTGTTTGCGGAGATGATCCTGCAGCAAAGAGAATGGTAGCAAACTTGATCGAAGAAATCGGATTTGCTGCAGTGGATACAGGATCGCTGCATGAAGGCGGGAAAAAACAACAGCCGGATATGCCGATTTACAACAAGACTTTGACCGTGAAAGAAGCGGAAGCCTTATTGCAAAGCAAGTAGGCTAGTGGAGCGCGGGCTTACAGCCAGCTTACAGCCCGCAAAAATAGGAGAGCTCGGCGGGCAAGGATGCCCGCGCTGCTCAGAAATCTGTCCAACCTAGCCTCACATAAATCTTGTTATCGCTCCCGCTTTATGGTGAAATGATCGGGTTTATGAGCACTCTACAAGCTGGACAGGTCGTCCAGCACTACCGCATTCTCGGGAAAATCGGTCAGGGGGGAATGGGCGAGGTCTACAAGGCGGAGGACACGAAGCTCGGTCGAATCGTTGCCATCAAGCTTCTGCCGTCTGAAGCTCAGGACGAAAAGAACGCCAAGCGCCGCTTGCTCCAGGAAGCGAGAGCGGCTTCCGCGTTAAATCATCCCAACATCGTTACGATTTACTCCATCGAGGAATCGGATGGCTTCCTTTTCATCGTGATGGAATATGTGGACGGGGAGACACTGAAGTCGGTGATCGACCGCGGGGCCCTGGATGCCTCGCAATTGATCGGGATCGGGTCTCAGTTAGCCGACGCGCTGGCTGCCGCGCATGGCGCAGGGTTGATCCACCGGGACATCAAACCTGCGAACATATTAGTAACACCCCAGGGGCAGGCGAAGATTCTCGATTTCGGGCTCGCGAAGATCACCCAGGTCTCCGATGAATCGCTCAGCGGGGAACAAACGATGAGCAAGCTGACCAGAACCGGCATGATTGTCGGCACGGTCGCGTATATGTCGCCTGAACAAACGAGAGGAGAGTCGCTGGATGCAAGGACCGATATTTTTTCTCTTGGATGCGTCTTGTACGAAGCGGCAACAGGAAAAGTGCCCTTCAGCGGACCCAGTGTGCTTTCCGTGTTGCATGAAATCGCAACCGTGGATCCGCCGGCTCCCAGCACGATCAGCATTCGGGTTCCACAACAACTGGATGCCATCATCCGAAAAGCGCTTGCCAAAGACAGGGAGCATCGCTACGCTTCGGCGGCAGAACTGGCGGCAGCTCTGCGTGGACTGACGTTTGCGAACCGTTACCAGATCATACGCGAGCTGGGACGCGGCGGAATGGGCGTTGTTTATCTTGCGCGGGATCCGTTATTGATGCGGGATGTTGCCATCAAGGTGATGACTCCCGACATCTTGAGCCAGGATGCCGTCGAACGCTTCCGCCGGGAAGCGCGCGTCGTAGCGGGAATGGATCATCCGGCCATTGTCGGTGTTTATGACATCGGCGAACAGGACGGATCCCTCTTCTTCATCATGCCGTACGTGGAGGGAACCAATCTCCGAACGTTCTTGAAAGACGAATCTCTCAGCCTGGGCGAAGTGCTGGACATCGGAATTCAAGCAGCCGAAGCTCTCGATTACAGTCATTCTAAAGGAGTAGTTCACCGGGACATTAAACCCGAAAACATCATGGTGACCCGATTGGATTCGGGAGACGTCCGTGTGCGTGTTACCGACTTCGGTCTGGCAATGGCATCCGCGCACAGTCATTTAACCAAAACAGGAACGCTCGTGGGTACGATCTCTTACTTAAGTCCGGAACAAATGACGGAACGGGACATCGATGGGCGGTCCGATATATTCTCGCTCGGCACGGTTCTGTATGAATGTCTGGTGGGGAAGCCTCCTTTTTCCGGAGAGTTGCAGTCCGTGCTTTACCGGATTGCTCATGAGATTCCACAATCTCCGCGTTCGATCGGCGCAGATGTTCCGCAGGAACTGGAAGAAATTGTCATGCGGTGTCTGGAAAAAGAACCTTCCCGCCGCCCGCAGAAAGCGAAAGAGATTGCAGATGCTTTGATCCGGCAGCGTTCCAAACTGCGCGATTCGGATCGAGATCAGAAACTATCGGTGGTCTACAGGGCTTCTACTGTGGCTCAACGGCCGGTTCTTTCGCCTCTCATCGGACGTGAGAAGGAATTCGCGGATCTGCAGCACCGGTTGAACGCCTCTTTGCAGAATGAATGTCAGTTTGCAGTCGTGGCGGGAGATGCCGGCATCGGCAAAACGCGTTTGCTGGATGAACTGGAAAATCTGCTGAAAGCCAGAAAAATCCGCGTGCTGCACAGCCGCTTCGTAGAGCAAGATCAGGCCTTTCCCTATCAAGGATTCTGCGAAGCCATCCAGGATTACTTCCGTTTGAAAGTATCGGCCGGTTCCGGACCGGTCGACTTTTCCGATCTGGCATCCGACCTCGTTTCGCTTTTTCCCGTGCTTGCGGAAATGGAAGAAATTACGGGCGGGCAAAAGGTGTCCGCGGGCGCCGAAACCAAAAAGATCCAGGATCGCACCTATATATATGATCTATTGGCGCGCTCGTTTGTTCGCATTGGCGGAGGCAAACCTCTCGTCATCTTCTTTGAGGATCTGCAGAATGCGGACATATCCATTGACGCCCTCCAGTACGTCGTGCGGCGGCTCGGTCCGACTCCCACATTCATCGTTGGAACATATCGCTCAACCGAAGTAGATAAAAGCCATCCTGTAAGCCGGATGATCAATGGTTTTCAGGGGGACCGGCGGTTCCTGGAAATTCAGTTGGAGCCGTTTACCAGGGAGGAGCACAAGAAATTTCTGGCGGCCCTTGTTGGAAGCTCACAAATGGACCGCAACACGGTCGATCGACTTTTTGAAGCCACGGAAGGGAATCCGCATTTTTTGAAAGAGCTCGTTCGATCTTTAATTGATTCCGGACGCATTGTGAAAGCGGATACCGGCGCATGGAGTCTTTCCGGTGAAGCAGCGCTATCCTCCGATGTACTTCCTCCAACGATTCAGCAGACAGTAGAAAAGCGGATCGAGCGTCTGCCGCAAGACTGGAAGCGCGTTCTTGTCGGTTGCTTCCATTCCGGGAAGGACATTTGAGTTTCACGATCTGGAAACTCTTTCGGAAGGAAAAGAAAGCCTGGATGACATTGTGGACGGATTGATCAGCGCCGGATTCATTGAAGAAGAGCGAGGATCCCGCGGAGAAGTATTGACCTTCTCGAGCGGGATTGTCCGGGACGTATTGTACGGTCAGATTCCCAGGCGAAGAAGAAGAGCGTTACACCGAAAATATGCGGAGGAGCTGGAAGCCCGGAATGCAGGCCATCTGGAGCGATTTTATTCCGCGCTCGTCCATCATTATTCCGAAGGAGACGTCCCGGAGAAGGTCATCGAATATGGCATGGAACAGATCCGGAAATCGCTGGATGCGTTCAGCCCGGACGATGCGCTCCGTTCGGCAAAAGTGGTTCTGGAATTCGTGCAGGGAGAGTCCGATGCTGCGACATTATTAGAAGGCCAGGTGCGCTCGCTTGTTGCAGATGCTCATCGCATGGCCGGAAACATCGATGCTACGCTTCAAGAGCTCGGGGCTGGTGATCGAAATTTACGAGCAATACGGGAAACCGGAAAACGTTCTTGGCGCTGTGGTCCTGGCGGCCGAAACTGCATGGGAAGGACGGCGAATCGAAGAAACGCGGAACTGGGTACAGAAGGGACTGGATCTTGCTCATTCTGTTGGAGGCGCCGATCAACAGGTTCTGTCGAATCTCCTTTCGCTTGGGGCCACCGTTGCCAATCTGCGCGGTGAATTTGAGATTGCAAAACAATACTGGAAGAAGCGGAACGCGTTCACCCTGCCGTTCAAGAAAAAGAAGAAGTCATTGAAAAGGGCGGCGAGCTACATGTTGCCTTACCGGTTCCTGTTGCTGCTTTGGTTCCAGTGGATATCAACGTTATTGAAGAATCCGAAATACTGGCGAACGTTTTTGAGCCTCTACTGAGTATGGATGAGCGCGGCCATCTCGTTCCCTGCTTGTGCGAAGAGTGGGAAGTTCTGGAGCAAGGCAAATCGTTTCTGTTCCGGTTGCGTCCTCAAGTACAACTGCACAATGGGAAATCATTCACGACTGGCGATGTCCGGCTATCTTTCGAGACGGCGATCCGGAGAAGCCGGGAGCCTCTTCCGGCTGCGTTTGCCGCCATCCGTGGGGTATCGAAGTATCTGGACGGCTCGACAGATCACGTAGAAGGCATTGTCATTCAAATCGGAAAACACGCTGAGAATCGATCTGGCAGAACCACTTCCCGTGTATCCTGCATTTCTTACCGATCCGCGGGCGTACATTGCCGTGCCTGTGAATGGCACAGGCGCAACGCAATTTTCGGCGGGCACGGGTCCGTTTCGGATTGCTTCCTTTTCGGAAAAAAAAGTTCTTCTGGAACGCAATGACCATTACTGGAAGGGCACTTCCGCTGCGCTCAATTCGATCGATTTTCAGTGCGGCGTGAACTCCGCTGAAGTGGCCGCCGGTCTTCGCTCCGGCGCCTTTGATCTGGCGAGCAACCTGTCTCCCCAGGATCTCGATGAAATTACTCATGATCGTTGGTTGCGCGCAAACCTGGTCGAAGCGCCGAAAAAGAATGTCTACCTGATGTTGTTCAATCAACAAACTTTGATCGGGCGGAACGAATCCCTGCGCAAGGCAATGTGCAGTGCGATCCGGATTCATGATCTGGTGCGGGGGACTCTAGGACGATTTGCGCAACCCGCCGAATGCTTCTATCCTCCGGGCATCCTGGGACACGATCCCGGAAGGCGAAGGCAGCCTGTCAGTAAGGAAGATGTGCAAAACCTGCTGCGGTCTTCTGGAATTGAAGTTCCCGCTGATCTGTAAAAGTATCCATTCATCCGATCCTTCAGGATCGTTTCGCTCCGTTAACGAACGCATTGTTTCAGGCATGGACTGATATCGGAATCCAGCTTTCGATCGCCACTTCGTCCATGGCGTCCTTTCTGGATAGCTGGCAGAAAAATGAAGGAATCGATCTGGTGATTGCGCGGTGGAACGCTGACTATGACGATCCGGATAATTTCATTTTTTCCCTTTTCCATTCAGAGTTTGGAGAGTGGAGAAAGTACTATTCTTCGCCAGAAATGGATCGGTGGATTGAGGAAGCGCGCGGCGAAAGCAATCCAACCGCACGGGAGAGGCTCTATCGCAAAATCGAATCCTTTCTGATGGAGAACGGTTTGCTTCTTCCGCTGTTCCATGAAGTGGATTATCGAGTTGCGAGTCCGCGGGTAAGACGCTTGACTCTCCGAAGCAGCCGGCCTTACGTCAACTACTCTGAGATGTACAAGACAGAAGTTGCGGCGCCCACGATCGCAACGAGGCCGGGAGGAGGGGTACTCCACGTTCCGATGTCCGGAAAGATCTCAAGCCTGGATCCTGCAACGACATTTACCCGGTTGATGTCGGAGGTCTACTCGCCGGTCTTTGAGACATTGACGCGACAGGTGGAAGGCGCGCGGATCATACCGTGGCTGGCAAAAGAATATAAGGCCGAGGATGCAGGAAAGCGATTCCGCTTCCGGTTGCGCGAGGATGTACGTTTTCATGATGGACGCAGGTTGACATCGCGAGACGTACGATATTCGTTTGAGCGAATGTTGCAGAATCCGGAGAGCGGACAGCGAGCTCTTTACTACTGTATTCGTGGAGCTCAAGGAACTTGCAGAAGGAGAGGTCGAGAGAACTGGCAGGATTCCACATTCAATCTGCTTCCGATTTCAGCATTGAACTGATTCAGCCGTTATCTTTCTTTCCGGCGCTACTCGCGTACACCGCCGCATCCATTGTTCCTGAGGGGACTACACAATTCCAGGGCGGATGGCGTGAGGGATGCCTTGGAACCGGGCCTTTCCGGATCGTTCGATGGGAACGCGGTCAGCGATTGGAGCTGGAAGCAAATCCGAACTACTGGCGATCCGCCTATCCCAAAACAGACGGCCTGGTTTTTATTTTTGATGTTCCGCCGAAAGGAGATTCTTTCCGGATTCCGAAGCGGAAAATTTTCGATTGCGGGAGATTTGCTTCCGGCCGATGCAGAAATCTTAAGACACGACTCCAAGTTTGCCACCGGATATCGCGAAAGTCCCGCAGTTGAGCACCTATTATGCATTTTTTAATATTCATCACGGGCCGTTATCGGATGAGACAGGAAAGACATCGTCTGGTTCAGGCGATCGATGTTGCCGATCTGGTCCGGAGAACGGTAGGACGTCTCGCCATCCCGGCACACAGCCTGATTCCTCCCGGTTTGCTGGGCTACGAACCGAGCGCTCCTGCAGTGGCCCGGCAGTCGCGAAAAGAGAAACGTGAATCAGAAGTGGATGTTACCGCAATCGTTCATCATATTTATCACGGGCCATACTCCGCTCTGGCTACAGAACTCTTTCAGACTATTTAAGGAACAGGGTTTCTCTGTCAAAGAGCATGAAAAGGAATTTACACAGCTTTTCAATGCCGGTGAGTTTCAAGCGCAGGTAACGAAAGCCGATTTTGGCGTCATGCGCTGGTTTGATGATTATCCGGATGCCGATACGTTTTACCACGGACTGCTGCATACGGAAAAAGGATTGATCGGAGTGTATTGCGGAACGCCGGAAATCGACCGTCTCGTAGAACGCGGCCGCACCGAAACGGACCCCGGAGTGCGCCACCGAATTTACAGAGAGATCGAACAAATCATCATCCGGCAAGCCCTGCTGCTGCCGCTCTTCCACGAACAAACGTATCGTTTTGCCGCTCCGGAAGTTCAGGATTTCGAAGTGCACATCTCCCGCGAAACCGTTCCCTACGAAAAACTCTGGCTTCGCCGGTAATTCAATCTCTTAGCAGTCTATATCTGCGAGCGGATCCACAGGATTGAGATAAGAAAATTTACGGTAATCGGTATCATGCGTGTACAACCGCTTTACTCCATTTGTTTCCAGGATCGCAGCGAGCACAGCATCCGACACCAAATTGCCTTTGATCGTGACATCTTCCGTCAGCCGCACAAATATTTCCCAGGAATTCTTGTTGGCTGCGATCATCTCAAATCCAGGCTGCGCCATTAAAGATTGGATGTTCTCAAGCGCCATTTTCATGGAAAGCGGCCTCCGAAAGATTCTTGGGTTCGTTGCAATTCGGAGAAAGCCATAGATAGTCTCCCACGAAAGGAAACAAGTTTCTTCCGAATGGATGATCGAACGCAGGAAAGCCTTTGCTTTCTTGTGAAAACGGCTGTCCTCATCTATGGAATAAAGAAGCAGATTCAGATCAATGGAATAGCTCATTTCTTCTCGTCCAGAATCTGGTACAGCGCCTCCTTATCGGAGTAATCGATTTTGGGCCCCATATGCTGCGAATGCCAGTTCAATCGGAGACGCCTCGGAGTCTTTCCTCCTTTCCGGTTGCGAAGTCCCTGAGCGAGGAAGTCGTTGATGAGTTTCCGGAGGGGCTTGCCTTCGTTGTCTGCAACCTCGCGAAGCTCTTCCAGGATCGGTGGATCAATGGCCACGGTAGTCCGTTTCATATCCGAAGTTTAAAATAATGATGCAATGATGTCAATTAGAATGATGATATAGCATCAATCTCTGGCCCTGGTGTTTTTTGTCTACCGCCGACTCGTTTGAATGGAAACACCGCGCCTCAATCGAAATGCGCAGCCAGTGTGGGAAGGACCAACGAGCGGAAGATGTTGTTGATCGCCTTCGGTGAAAGGGAATTGTTATGATCGAGCCACCAGGTCATGACCGAGATGAAAGCCGAAGCAACGTGGTGAATGAGAATTTCCAACGGGACATCGGAACTCGCTTTCTTTCGCCGCTGAAACTCCTTTTTTGATTCTTCCATGACGAGATCGGCAATCATTTTGCGAAGCGACTGCATAATCAAAGTCCCGGCTTGGCTCTGAACAAGGCTCTTGTACAGTGGCTGAAAGTCGCGTGAGTGTTGGAACATTACGTAACTGAAAGAGATAATTCTCTCGTAGGGTTTTGCCGAGGGAGGAAGCGGGCTGGACTGCGCTTGCCGCAGCATTTCATGCAAATTGCGGGTAGTGCTCATCAGTAATTCGTCCTTATCACGGAAGTGAGCATAGAACGTGGAGCGCCCAACGTTGGCCCGGTCCAGGATGTCCTGAACCAGGATCACGTCGAAGTTCTTCGCGAACAACAGCGAGATCAGTGCGTTTTGCAAATGTTCCCGCGTTTTCTGGATACGGCGGTCCTTTCTCTGTTTGTCCATGCTTCTCTTTTAGTTCCGGGGATTTGAACATTGCCGGGGCCACAATTCGAAACCGGACAAAATACGGCTCAATGTTCTGCACTCTTTTGCTCATCAACCGTACATTACTGGTGAACATTTGTCCATTTCAAAACTTTTGTGCGGGAGGTGCTTGTATGCGTAAAAGATGGCCGGTTGTCCTGATCGCCTTCATAGTCGTGGTCGTATCGGCGGCAGCCGGAGTTGGAGGCGGCATACTGTGGCGATGGCCGCTTGCATTATACAGAAGTTCACAGACAAACTGGCCTGCTTCGGGGTATCCGGACCTGATTACGGTTCCCTTCGATCTGGTGAACAGGCACATTCTGTTGAAAGTCACTGTGAATAACTCCAGACCGCTCTCATTCATTCTAGATACAGGCGACAAGTTCGCGATCATCGATCTCGATCGCGCGAAAGAGCTGGGTTTGAGTCTTGGGGGAGAAATCACTGTGACCGGCGTAGGCGCAGAAAAATCCACCGCCGCATTCGTTCACGGCTCGACGTATTCTCTTTCCGGATTTCCAGGATTTTCTCAGCCGGTGATCCTGGCATTTTCTTTGAGAAATCTGGCGCCGCGGCTCGGGCAGGACTGCGACGGGATCATCGGGACCCAGTTCATCAAACAGTTTGTCCTTGAAATTGACTATCAAGCTCGGATAATCAAATTGCACAACAAGGACAAGTTCGCTTATTCGGAAAGGGGTGAAAGTATCCCGATTCAGTTCAGCGCGGAGGGTCATCCGATTCTCAGTGCCGAAGTAACACCCGTCGGGAGCGATCCGATCAAAGGTAAATTCGCTCTGGATCTCGGGGCGAGTGGTTCACTGGCGCTCTACGGTCCTTTTGTGGAAAAGCATCATTTGCCTGGTCCTAATGTAAAGACCATACGGGAACTTGGCTCCGGTGGGGCTGGTGGAGAATCCAGAGGACAGATCGGTCGGGTGTCCGCGTTCAAAATCGGCAAGTTCACGTTCAGCAATCCCATCGTCTCTTTCTCTGAAGACCAAGCAGGCGCATTTGCCGACGCCTCCCTTCTGGGGAATATCGGCGAACGGTTGATGAGCAAATTCAAAATTTTCCTTGATTACAGTCATGATCGCGTAATTCTCGAACCAAATGCAACCTTTGCTGAAGTTTCCGATCGCGCTTTCAGCGGACTCAGTATCGAAGCCGAAGGCAGGGATCACAAGACATTCCGGATTAAAGTGGTGCTGGAAAACTCTCCGGCATCAGAGGCAGGACTGCAAAAGAACGACATCATTAAAGCGATTGATGAACGAGCCGCGACTGAGTTGGCTCTCGGCCCTGTTTTGGAGATGTTCGAACTACCCGTTTCCTATTCGTTGACTGTTGAACGTGGCGGCCAAACTTTGAGCGTTACACTAACGCCGAGACAGTTGATCTGAACTGCAGCGGGTTCGGTTCATGGAGCACGCCAGTTTATCCGTAAGGGTTTGTCGCTTCTCCTGCTTGCCGTTGTGATGCTGATCGTGTCCGGTGCGATGATAGAGATTGTAGATCAGTTGCAGGATGTGGATGCGAACACCTTTTCTTTCGACCGACCTCCAGCTTTGATAGAATGCGTTGATGCTCCAGTTTTCTCCGGAATCCAAAAACTATTTGAAGCTTTTCACAATTAGTTTTTTGATGCTCTTTTTCGAGATCCTGATGATCCGTTGGCTCTCAGCGGAAATCAGAATATTTTCGTATTTCCATAACCTGGTGCTGCTTTTCTGTTTCTTCGGCATCGGATTAGGCTGTCTGATTTCGCACAAGAGAATCTATTTCATTGTGTCTTTCATTTTGATGATTGTTTTGGCAGGTTTGCTGTCATTGGGAGATCATCTCGGTGCGCTTTCTCTCCAAAATATATCGACATACCTAAGTGTTTATTCGGATTTCTTAATTTGGGACGGCGCCCAGCGCACAGTTTGGTATCGAGATCTACTTTTCTTCATGTTCGGAACGGCACTACTGCTGTTTTGTATGTCTGTTCTCGCCGCCTTTTTCATTCCGTTCGGCCAACTTCTCGGAAAACTTCTGAATGAAAACGATCGGCCGTTGAACGCCTATGGCATGAACCTGCTCGGGT
The DNA here is from genome assembly GCA_963843285.1 of uncultured bacterium. Classification (GTDB taxonomy): domain Bacteria; phylum Acidobacteriota; class HRBIN11; order JAKEFK01; family JAKEFK01; genus CAZDDB01. Next base: position 270,822 of record CAWJJO010000012.1, on the reverse strand, counting down.
CTATTTTTGGAATTCTTTTGTTTTACTTGATTTCAAAGGGTTCTCTGCCGCCTTCTGTTTGGTTTGCGGTTGGGGGAATCTGTTGTTTGCCATTCGTTCTGCCGGACAAAAGACAGTTCGCCGTTGCTCTATGCCTGCTAATGGTTTGTGTATTACTGGTTAAAGAAAAACAATCGCCGGATAACTGGACTGTTTGGTCTCCCTATCAGAAGCTCACGGTATGGCCATTGGGCGTTCAAGTGAAAGACAAGAAAGTCCGTTACGGAAATGTGATTTTTGTTAATTCCGTAGGCTATATGCTGATCATTAATTATTCCCCGAATTTTACCAGGAGTTATCCCGCTTTGTTTCCGCCTGAAAAGGTTCCCTATGATCACTACAATATTCCTTACCGTTTCACCAAGTACCACAATGACGCTTCTATGCTGGAATTAAGAAGGTGGACGCCGCGGCTGGAAGATAAACTGGCATTTCTTATTTCTTGGCGCGGGATTTCTGTTGTTGGAAGTGCAAAATATCAGCAGATCCGCTTTGCTGTTCGGATCAACCTGGGTTGTAAATACCGTTGTAATTTCTGCGGTTCTTGTGACCGTTCTTCTCGCGAATTATATAAGTCTGAAATGGCGGGTTACATCGATGACCGGATTATATTTGGCGCTACTCCTTTCGCTGGCAGTCAATTTCGTGATTCCCCTCGAAATATTTTCCGGTTTGCCTGCGATTCCCAGAGGATTGCTTTCCGGCGCGTTTATGTCGTTGCCGATTTTGTTTGCAGGGATCATTTTTTCCACTTCTTTTGCTGGAACTGCAGACCGGTCCGGGGCGTTCGCCTCCAACTTATTTGGTGCGATGATCGGAGGAATGGCCGAATGCCTTTCCTTCCTGCTGGGTGTCAAAGCTCTTCTCATCGTTGCTGCTTCTTTCTATCTACTCTCTTTGATTACCCGGAACGTAGTTCCGCGGCCAATGAAGCTGGGCGCTGTTTGAATACGAAGGGATCAGCGGCGGAGAGAGAGGGAATCGAACGGGATGATTGTGCCGGCGGGTACGCCGGCGTTACAAAACCGTTTGCCGGAAATGGAACACTATAGAACCATGTGTGACAGTGCACTACTGCGTGGAGCGGCGTCCGGCGATCGCCCTGGTCATCGTCACTTCATCCACATATTCAAGATCGCCGCCGACCGGCACTCCAAGCGCGATCCGGCTGACTTTATCCGTAAACGGGGCAATCAGCTTTGAGATGTAGACGGCTGTTGCCTCTCCTTCGACAGTGGGATTCGTGGCAAGAATGACTTCCTGTGCGCGTTTGGCTTTCAAACGATCGGCGAGCTCTCTGATCTTCAGCTCGGATGGTCCGATTCCTTGAATCGGATTTAAACAACCCAGAAGCACATGGTACTTCCCGTGAAATTCACGCGTCTTTTCAATCGCAATCAGCGTCGTCGGTTCTTCCACTACGCAAATCACGTCTTCTTCACGGCGCGAATCGGAACAGATCTTACACGGATCTACATCGGTAAAATTCCAGCAGATAGAGCAATACCGGATTTGATCGCGCAAATGCGCGAGCGAATCTGCGAGAGACTGTTGTTCATCCGGCGGCATTTTCAGAAGATGAAACGCAATGCGCTGGGCGGACTTGATGCCGATCCCGGGCAACTTCATCAGTTCCTCCAGGACCCGGGCCAGCGGCGCCGGATAATATTGCAGCGGATATTCCATAAGATTCAGTTCGTTTGGAGTTAGCGGGCGTCCCTGCCCGCCGGATTTGGCGGCCACGGAGGACCGCCGCTCCAGGTATATTTGCCTAAAACAGATTTCCAAGACCGGGAATTTTCAGATTGCCGGTCAACGCTCCCATTTTTTGCGCAGCTTCGTCCTCAGCTCTTCGAAATGCTTCGTGATATGCAGCCAGAATCAGGTCCTGGAGCATCTCGACGTCCTCCGGGTTTACGGTCTGAGGATCGATCTTGATGGAAACCATCTGTTTGGTGCCATCGAGTGTCACCTCCACCATGCCTCCTCCGGAACTTGCTGTGACGCGCATTGCACTCAGCTCGTCCTGGATTTTCTTCTGTGTATCCTGCATCTGCTTCATGAGCTTATTCATATTCATGTTCATTTTTGTCGTACCATCCTTGTGCGATCGGGTTATGCCCTGGACGCCTTCATCAATTCAATTTTATTGATTTTTCCTTTGAATGTTTTTACAAATTCCTGAACCATCGGATCGCTGCCTACGAGGGTTTCCGGCGTTGCAACCTTCACGGCTTCCTGGGGAACAGGCGGCTCTCCTCTGTGAATTTCCACGCGAACCTGCCCGCCGAGTTTCTGTCGCAGAAGGGTTTCCAGTTCCAGCTGATCCTTCGCATCCAGCCTCATCATCCGAAAATGAGCTTCCGGCACAAAAAATTTCATGTTGGAACCACTTTGATGTAGTCTGGCGCTTTCCAGTGCCGCCGCCAGCCGGGGGTTCTGCACTTCCAGCTCATGAATGATTTCCGCAATCAAATCATCGGGAACCGGACCGTTGTTCGACTGCGAGGGAATTGGATCTGTGGATGCGTTCTGCTTTGCGCTCAACGCGGGCTTTGCCGGTGGCGGCGAGATCGTCAGACTATTGTTTTTTTTTAGACTCTCCGCAAGCTCCTCCAGAGGCACGAGACGTTTCATCTGGGATAATTTCACAAGAGTAATCTCAAAAAGGAATCTGAGGTTGCCTGTCATTCGCAAGAGGCTCTGGATGGAAACGAGCTGATGACAGATCCGCAGGAGATGGATCTCATCGTATTCGGAGGCCAGTTTCCTGAGCCGCTCTTCCGCGGGCGAATTTTCGGAAAAACGAATCAGAAATAGATTTCGATAGAATGAGAGAAGCTCGTTATAGAAAGTCTTGTAATCAATTCCGTACTCTGCGATCCGTTCCAGAATATCCAGCACGCCTGCTGTATTTCCGGCCGCAATCGCCTGTCCCAGCTCGATCATCACTTCGGTGTCCACTAGGCCAAGAATCAGTTCCACATCCTTCTCTTCGATTGTGGATCCACTAAACGCGATGATTTGGTCCAGAGTTCCGAGGGCGTCGCGCAGTCCTCCTTCGGAAGCATTGGCGATCATTTTCAGGCTCTGTTCCGAGATCTCGATTCCTTCTTCTTTCGTGATTTGAGAAAGACGCTGAACTAGAATACGGTCGGGAATTCGTTTGAAGTCAAATACCTGGCACCTCGAAAGAATCGTGGCCGGCACCTTTCGTTGTTCCGTAGTTGCGAAAATGAAATAGACGTGCGGTGGCGGCTCTTCCAGGATCTTCAACAGAGCGTTAAACGCTTCGGTGGTCAGCATGTGAACTTCATCAATGATATAGATGCGATAGCGGTCACGCATCGGCTGATATTTTGCGGACTCGCGCAGCTCGCGGACTTCATCGATCCCGCGGTTGGAGGCGCCGTCGATTTCCAGGACATCCATGGAGCGGGAAGCCGCAATCTCGATGCAGGATGGACACTCGTTGCACGGCCGAACTACGGGAGCTGTGGAGGATTGGCAGTTCAACGCTTTGGCCAGAATTCTTGCGCTTGTCGTTTTTCCGATTCCTCTCGGACCGGAGAAAAGAAACGCATGCGCGATCCTTCCGGATGCGATTGCATTTTGCAGAGTCTGGGTAGCAGTCTGTTGTCCGACCAGATCCTCAAATATTTGCGGACGCCATTTTCGAGCTAAAACTTGATACATTGGATGTCTAAAAGAATCATGATGAACCGTTCATTCCGCTTTCCGAAGGATCCAGGATACCAACGGCACATGCAGGTGTCTCCTTACCGCTGCTTCCTTCCGGACCTGACGGGGTTCGAAGATCTGCATTGCATTGGTCCCGGACCCTTCGCAATCCGGAATGGAACCGCAAAGACCGCAAAATGCGCAAAGAAACTAAAATGATTCTCTTTTGCGGTCTTCGCGGTCTTTGCGGTTAAAATCTGAAAGACGATTATAATGTTTTTTGTGAGAAAATTCCTGCTTCTCCTGATTCTATCTTCTTTTCTCTTATATGCAGAAGAAGATTCACGATCCAGATTCTTGCTGGCCTATTATGACGGAGAATATGAAAAAGCTCATGAGCTTCTCAAGCAGGCTTTTTCGGATCCATTGACCGTCGGAATCTGGGAGGAAAGAATCCATTTGCAAAAACACTTGGACGGCTGCAGTTTTGCCGGAAAAGATTCGCTTCTGGGTCTGGCTCTTCTCCGGATCGGGGAATTTGAGCAGGCCAGAGCAAAATTCGGGGAAGACTGGGAGTCGCTCCTCGGATTGGCAACACTTTCCCTCTGGGAGAACGATCTCGAAAACTCCCGGGAGTACATTGGGCGCGGCTTGAAACTATCGCCGGATCATCCGGAATTGCTTTTTTTTGCGGGCAATGTCGCTGCGACCGATCAGGAGGTCGAGGAATATTTCAAAAAATATCTTGCGCGGAATCCCGAAGATCTGTTGAAGCGGACATCCGCGGAAGAAACAATCGATTTCATTCAGAAGACAAAGGGGATGGATCTCAATGTTTCTTCTCTGGCTTCGGATGCAGCGGAGATGGATTCCGATTTTTCGCTTGGACGCCTTCTGGTGAAAGGGAAGATGGATGGAAAGAAAACCGTTACGCTGCTTGTGGATACCGGGGCGGCAGGATTGTCGCTGGAAAATGGGAACTGGCAGCCGAAACTGACCAGCAATTTGCTCATGATCGGACTTGGAAAAGTGCAAAAGACCGAGGGCATGCGCGGTGTTTTTGATCAGTTTGAAGCCGGAAAATTTGGACTCAGGAATCCGGTCGCGGCGCTGAGCTCCATGAAAGCGGCTGACATGGATGGGATCGCAGGGGCCGTTCTCTTTTCCGATTACCTGATTCTGCTTCCCATGCGATCGGGGAAAAAGATGATGCTTTTTTCCCCTTCGGAGGAAGACCCGCTTGCGCTTTTGCAAAAACACGGACTTCATTTCTCCAGTGAAAATACGTTGCCGTTTCGCGACATCAACAAGATGATTATCCTCAAAGGCAGAGTCCGGAAATCAGGGGAAACTCTCGATATTCTTGTAGATACCGGCGCGCATCGCAGTATTCTGGCAAAGTCGACTGCGCTCAAAGAGACACATGTCGATTATCCACTGAGCAGGATGGCCAACCAGAAACCGCAGCTTTTTGGTCTTGGCGGGCAGGTCGAAGATCTACTGGTTTCCGATAATGTAGATGTCCAGATCGGGCCGCTCAAGAAGAATTTCGACCGCATGCTTGCATTGAATCTTGCAGAGATCAGCGAAGCATTGGAACTGGAGCTTGATCTGATACTCGGCCAGGATTTTTTGGAAGGATATACGTTGCTGATCGATTACCAGCACAATCGGATCACTTTCCTGAGGTGACGTACAAATGTGTAGGGGCTGAGCATTTCCCAAACGAAGTTTTGTACTGGTTGTTACCGCGATCATTTCATTTTGCGTAATTTTGTTGCTTGCGGCTGAAAATGCTCAGCCAGGCCCTCGAGGTGCCAATTCATCGTAGCGAGACGGGCTGTGCATTTGCGCATACTTTGTTGATCTAAAATTGCTTGCCATCAAATGACACTTGCATGACCCTCATGCTTTTCAATGGCAAATGCATAGCCCCTACGAGGGTTTACGCGGCTGAGATTTTCGTCTGCAATCGCTTGATGTAGGTCAGCAGCTCTGGGATGTTCTTGGGCTTTGTGAAAATCTGTTCCACATCCAGAGCTTTCAATTTTTCACGAATCGAGTCGTTGCAGGAAATCCCTGTCAGAACGGTAATCTGCAATTTCGGACGAAGCTTGCGGATTCTGGAAATTAGTTCCAATCCATTCATCACAGGAAGCGACAAATCGGTGATGACCAGATCATATTTCTTTTTCCGGATCCATTTGAGCGCTTCCTTTCCTGAGCTTGTGCCCTGTACAGAATGATTGTGACAAATCTCAAGAATTTCCCCCATTGTATCCAGAATGTTTTTCTTGCGATCCACCAGCAGTATATTCATCAGTCCCCCAAAGAACAAAACGGAGAGAGAGGGATTCGAACCCTCGATCCGCGTTACCACGGATACACGCTTTCCAAGCGTGCTCCTTCAACCACTCGGACATCTCTCCGGTCTATACCGGCAAGCCGAATCCGGCTAAATCTTTTTCTTAAAAGTGATCTCCGCAGTCTTGGTCACAGTCTTTCCTGGAGCAGCTTCCTCTTTAATAAACGCGATCCCGCCGGTCGTTTGCCTGAGGATTCGCCGGTCCACTGATCCGGGTTGAGAAACAGCAGTCGAAAAAACAATTTCAGTCGGTTTCAACTCGCCCACATACAATCCGATGTGGTTCTTATTATCGTAAAGCGTCATCACAATCTTTCCGGTCGTGCCATCCACTCCGATCACGGAAATTTCCCTCAATCCACCCACAAGATTGGACGTCTTGCTCATGGATTCACGTTTGATCATGACTGCCATACCATCGAGTTCGGAAGTCACCGACATCTTTCCCGAAAATGCCTGGTCCCCGCGTGAAACACCCTCTCCCTCCCACTCGCCGAGCAGCCACTCTAAACTCTCGCCCAAAGGCTTGCTCATAACGTCAGGCGTTTGAGAATGGACAACCTGCACGGACGTAAACACGGCAAGAATGGTTGCAGCAACAAATACAATCAACTGTTTCATGGGTTCTCCATAAAAAAATAGTCCTGGTAGGCGTTGTTTTTTGATCAGAGTGCAGTATATTGATTTTGCGAAAGTGTGTCAACGAAACTCCACGACGCAAATATGTTTTCCGCGTTCCTGAACTTTTTTGAGAGTTTGCGGTCTCCTCCGGTCAAGAAAGTGTTTTTCCCCAGCCTTCCTGTGAATCGGAAACTGGTGCTCTGGTATGCGGGACATCTGGTGCAGGATGACAGCGCCGTAGAGACTGTGGAGCGTCTTCACGCCGCAGATGAGCTGCGAAAACAAGGCACTTCGCTGACGTTTATCTGCAATCATTTGACGTATGCCGATAGTCACATCATTGAAGCCTTGTTCCTCCGGCTGGGTTTCCGCGATCTGGCGGATCATATCATTCATATTGCCGGTCAAAAGACATATGAAATTTCGCGCAGATTTTTGACGCGATCATTAAACACCGTACGCGTTTATCAGCCGAAGGCAAATATCGATATGCAGCTCAAAAAGAAGATGAATTCGCGCGCTTTGAAATGGGCGGCACATCAAAAACGGCGGGGCTATTCTGTGCTCGTATTTCCGGAAGGAACGCGCACTCGCAAGCATCGTCGATTCAGTCTTCATGGCGCGAATCCAAAAACGACGATCTACTTCCGCAATTCGAGTGTTGTGCCGCTGGGACTGATGGGATCGGAAAAGATCATGCCGGTGGGACGTGTGCTGCCGCTTCCTTCGACAGTCCTTTTGCGTGTCGGTTCTCCCATCCAACATTCTGCAATCGAAGCCAGACTACGCGAAGAAAATCCGCAAATCTCCGAATCTGATCTGCGGCAGAAGATGATGGCGTACTATATGGATGAGATCAACTCACTTCTGGATCCCGACTATCAGTATTCTTAGCCGGAGCCCGGCATCCCGCCTGCATTATGGACCGCAGCCTCTGGCCTGCATCCATTAAGCCCCCGGAATATACGCGTGGATTACCCGCTCGCAGTCAATACAGTACACTTGCATCCACGGCCCGAATTGTCTCAAATCGACATTATGGAACTTGAAGATCCGGCAACGAATCCAGATCCAGATGCGGGCGGCAAGATGCTTTTTCTTCACATGTTTATTATATAATTCTCCGGCGGTCCCGGCGGGCAGGGCCGCCCGCCGACTCCAAACATCGTGGCCCGCAGGCTTTGACCGGAGAGGTACCGAAGTGGTTGTAACGGGCCTGACTCGAAATCAGGTTACCCGCTTTTGTGGGTACGTGGGTTCGAATCCCACCCTCTCCGCCTTACTATAAATCGTTTATTTATAGTCACTTATCGGCAAAAAATCTTAGCTTGTGCCAGATTTGTGCCACGTCCAATATCCAAGAAGTCATTTAGAGAGAATCAAATCTTCCGTTTCTAACCAGTCTTCAGCATCATGTTGATCAATATGGCATTTTAGTTCCGTGCAGATACCTGCGCCGTTGATGATAGGATGAAAGAATTGTGATTGGGGAAACCGTTTCGCATTACCGCATTCTGAACAAGCTCGGTGGGGGAGGAATGGGCGTGGTGTATGAGGCGGAGGATCGGAGCCTCAAGCGGCATGTCGCGCTGAAATTCCTACCGGATGAATTGGTTGCAACAAAGGAAGCACTCGAAAGATTCAAGCGTGAAGCTCAATCTGCATCGGCGTTGAATCATCCCAACATCTGCACGATCCACGAAATCGGTGAACACGAAGGTCGTCCGTTCATTGCAATGGAATTGATGAAGGGACGCACACTCAAATACGCCATCAGTGGAAAGCCGATGGAGATCGATCAATTGCTGGAACTGGGAGCGCAGGTTGCAGATGCTCTGGATGCGGCTCATGCAGAACACATCGTTCACCGCGATATCAAGCCGGCCAATATTTTCGTAACCGAACGCGGACAGGCAAAGCTACTCGATTTTGGTTTGGCCAAGCAGAGCGGAATCGATTCAGCGGATACGGAAATGCCGACTGCCAGCACACCGCAGCATCTGACCAAAACGGGATCGACCATGGGAACAGTTGCCTACATGTCTCCCGAACAAGCGCGGGGAAAGGAGCTCGATGCGCGCACCGATCTCTTCTCGTTCGGAGTGGTGCTTTATGAAATGGTAACGGGTCAGTTACCGTTCGGCGGACAAACCACCGGTGAAATGCTGGAAGCAATCTTCACACAGGAACCTGTTGCACCAGTGCGGCTGAATCCCAAAATTCCCGCAAAGTTGGAAGAAATCATTGCCAAGGCAATGGAGAAGGACCGCAGTCTCCGCTATCAGAGCGCAGCGGAGATGCGCACCGATTTGCAGCGATTGAAGCGCGATACGTCCCAAGCTTCGGTAGGGCGGGCGTCCCTGCCCGCGACAGAAAAGGCAGCCACGGAGGGCCGCCCCACAAGTAAAACGGGACTGTGGATCGCCGTTGCTGCTATTTTTATGGTACTACTTACCGCAGCTATGTTCTATTTCGCTCGCCAAACGAAAGCGCCCGCACCTGCTTCTGCAACGGGCAAGACCGCAGTTGCGGTTCTGCCGTTTACGGATATGAGCGCAAACAAAGATCAGGAATACTTCTCCGACGGATTGACAGAAGAGCTAACAGATATGCTCGCAAAGAATCCTAAGTTGCGCGTGATCTCTCGCACTTCCGCTTTCTCGTTCAAAGGAAGTAAAACTGACATCAAAACAATTGCCGAAAAGCTCAATGTGACGCACGTGTTGGAAGGAAGCGTCCGGAAAGCGGGAACTCAGCTACGCGTAACCGCACAGCTAATCGAAGTAGCAACCGACTCGCATCTATGGTCGGAAACGTACGACCGGCAGATGGACAATATTTTTGCTGTACAGGACGACATTGCCAATTCAGTAGCAGGCGCGCTGAAGGTGACGCTCGAAGGAGGACAAATTCCCAAAGCTCAGGAAACAAATCCCGAAGCGTACAACGCTTACCTGCAGGGGCGCTACTTCGTGGATCGGCGGAGTAAGGAAAATCTGGAGAAGGCAATCGCCTACTTTGAGCAAGCGCTGCAGATCGACCCGAATTACGCGCGTGCATGGGTCGGGCTTTCCGAGGCGCACGGCCGTCAGGCGGATGGGGGCTATGTGCCGCTGGACGAAGGCTATGCGAAAGCGCGAAAAGAAGCAGAAAAAGCACTGGAACTGGATCCGAACCTGGCCGAGGCTCATGCAAACATGGGATGGATCAAGAGAGTCTACGACTGGGATTGGACAGGCGCGGATGCAGCCTACCGGAGTGCGCTAGAATTGGATCCGGCAAATGCCGATGTGGTACACGGCGCAGCCGTGCTGGCCACAACACTTGGCCGTTTCGATGAGGCGATCAAACTCGACCATCGGGCGATCGAGCTTGATCCGCTCCGCGTCGCAGCGCACGACAGTCTGGGTCTTGACTTCTATTACGCCGGACGATGGGAAGACGCGGAAGCATCCGTCCGGAAAGCTATGGAACTGAACCCACAGGGCCCGGCCGCGCACACCTATCTGGGCCGGATCTACCTGGCCCAATCGAAACCCGAAGACGCGCTGGCCGAAATGCAGAAGGAGATGGAGCCGCTCTGGCACGGATTCGGGCTGGCGCTCGCCTATCATGCGGCAGGAAAAAAAAGGGAAGCAGATGCTGCACTGGCGGAGTACATCGAAAAATTCCAGAACGGCGGGGCCTTTCAGATTGCCGAGATCTACGCGTATAGAAGCGAGACGGACAAAGCCTTCGAGTGGCTCGAGCGCGCCTACAAGCAGCGCGACGGCGGCCTGGCCGAAATGAAGGGCGATCCGCTGCTGCGCAGTGTGGAGCGTGACCCGCGCTGGCCCGCCTTCCTGAAAAAAATGAAACTGCCGCTCGACTGATCTACTAACGTATTAGTAGATAGAGGATTTATCTCGAATTCCCTCCTGTGCCGGATTTGTGCCATCAACCAGCCGCAATATCGCACAAAAAGAAGCAAGGAGACATAACCAGACACAAAGAGAAACAAAATTGTCGACGAGGATTTAACTAACTGCTGCATCATGGGTTATCTCTTTTTTGTGGGTTGGTGTCCCACCCTCTCCGCCTTGCAAAAATTGCGAATGTACGATTGCAAAATGCAAATTCAAAATTTGAATTCGTACGGTCGCACTCTTCGGTGTGTAAACCTTCCTCAGGTGCGACGACTTCTTTTCATATCTAAGACCAAGCGAGATTTCTGACAGGAAGCTTTCTGAACCCAGCCGGTTTTCAAGGATTGCCAATTCGAAATCGAGAGTGGCGATCAATGTGTCCCATCGTCGTGTCCCATCGTCACCTTTGATGCCGGAAATTTCGTATGGTTCCCAGGTGACCTGTTCACTTTCGAACAGTCTCTTTTTGTAAATGAACAGTTGTCTGCTGGTTCTGTTCCGCGACTGGCACGCATTTCCGATGCTGAATCAACTTATTTATGTATAAGTCAGCAATTGGCACGTGGCTTGCATTCAATGGCGACATGGAGATCTTGGAAATGCAAGTCGAGCTTGAAATTGAGCCCCTCTCGGCCCGCCTTCTTGTGGCTGATGATCAGGCGCATGTACTCGCCGCTCTTGAAATGCTGTTTGACGGACAAGGTTATCAGGTCTTTTCCGCCCCGGATCCAACAAGCGTGCTTGCGGCGCTTCAAGCGCAAACCTTCGATATCGTTCTGATGGACCTCAACTACACTCGCGATACCACCGGAGGCGCTGAAGGCCTGGAGCTGGTGTCGCGAATTCGTTCGCTTAACCGGACGATTCCACTGTTAGTGATGACCGCCTGGGGCAACGTTGAGATAGCCGTTGAAGCTATGCGGCGCGGCGCTACCGATTTTGTTCAGAAGCCCTGGAATAACAGCGAACTGTTGGCTAAAGTTCAAGAGCAGGTGAAACATGGCCGTGTTTTGCGTAGCTCGGTACGCCTGCAAGAGGAAGAAGCGCTAGAAGCAAAGGAAATCCAGAAGAATCTGCTGCCACGTGTGGTCCCGCGAGTTGCCGGATATGACATTGCAGCAAATACGCAGCCTGTGCGTTTCATAGGCGGCGACTATTATGACATCGTGCAAATCAGCGATACGCAGACAGCATTTTGCATTGCTGATGTCGCAGGAAAGGGTTTCCCCGGCGCGTTACTGATGTCGAATCTCCAAGCAGCATTAAAGCCGCTCATACGCGGAGATGTGCGACCTGACGAGGTATGCAGTCGGCTGAATCGCACTCTGTGCGAGATCATGCCAACCAACAGGTTTGTTTCTTTTTTCTATGGTGTGCTCGATAGCAGGAAAAATCTACTCACCTACTGCAACGCGGGTCATAACCCTCCGTTGCTACTGCGAGCTAGCGGCATGACGAGCGAGCTAAGAAGTTCGGGGGCAATCCTGGGCAGGTTTCCTGATTGGCCCTACGCACAGAGAAAAAAAAATCTAAGCCGCGGAGATATTCTGCTTCTTTTCACCGATGGCGTGGTGGAAGCTTGTGATGAAAATGATGAGCCCTTCGGAGAGCAGAGGCTCTTGCAGTTCACCAGAGAGGCGCATAGCTGCAGCGCAGCGGCACGCTTGGAACTGGTGTCGAAAGCAGTTTCGGCGCATTGCGGCGGAAAATTACAAGACGATGCAACCATGATTGTCCTGCAAGCGAAGTGGGACTCATGTAAGCTAAAAATCTGCTAATTCAGGCACACTAAAAAATTCCTATCCGTTCATTCCTTCTCAAAATCTGAGTGTTCGAATTCGGGACAAAGGCATCCCGAAAGCGAACGAAGCATCCATATGCTAATGTATTAGCATCTCGCCTTTGCCATTGGCATGGGTCATGCATGTTAGCGGTAAACGGAGGTGCAAACATGACCTTTTTCCGGGATCTGCGAATCGCGGCCCATTCACTCATGCAGACTCAAGGGCTCTCCATCGCCGTGATCCTCACGCTTGCGCTCGGCATCGGTGCCAACGCTGCAATCTTCACACTCGTACGCGGCGTCCGACCACATTAAGTGAGGTAACGGTCGAAGGAATACGCACGATCACATCACGGGACTTAGAACTCGCAGCATCACGCAATCAGGTGATCAAACTGATTGCCCTCGCGGAAAGAAAAGACAACGATTATCAATTCAGTGTGCGTCCAACAACGCTGGAGCGCTCTCATCCGCTTGCCGCCGTCAGCGCCGACATGATGGCTGTCATTTACTACACCGATATCAACGGAACGATCTTTGCCTCCAGCGAAGAAGAAGATCCATATCCCACTGCTGCTGCTGTGCTTCGTGATATCGTTCACGTTGCAACGATTTAGATGAATGCCGGGCCGTGATTCTATACGCGCCTGAGTCCACAATAGTAGAATTAGTAAAACAAACGTTTCTCCACAGGAGTGAGCTTCGATGAACAACACAAGGCTTTTCCGGTTCTACGCCGCTATTTTGATTTGCGTTCTGATTTCACTGAGCGTTTCTGCGAAAGATATCCAGCCGCCGGTCGCGGCAAAAAAACCAAAAATCATCCCTATCCATGAGGATAAGATCGTCGACAACTATTTCTGGCTGCGCGAAAAGACGAACCCCGAAGTTCTTCAATATCTGAATGCGGAAAATGCTTACGCTGAGCAAATGCTCGCTGATACGACAGGAATGCAGGAAAAGCTTTACAACGAAATGCTTTCCAGAATCAAAGAAACCGATCTGTCGGTCCCTTTCAAAATGGGCGATCACTTTTATTACAACAGGACGGAAAAAGGAAAACAGTATCCGGTGTATTACAGAAAGAAAGGATCGCTTCAAGGCGCAGAAGAAATTCTACTCGATTTGAATGAGCTGGCAAAAGGCAAGAAATTCATGGGCCTCGGAAATTTTGAGATTAGCGATGATGGGAATGTGCTCGCGTATTCGACCGATGAAACGGGGTTTCGCGTTTACAATCTTTTTATCAAGGATCTGCGAACCGGAAAGCTTTTGCCGGATCATGCGGAAGATGTGGGGAGCGTCTTCTGGGCGGCCGACAACAAAACACTTTTTTACGTCGGCAAAGATTCTGCGAAACGCGCTTACAGGCTTTATCGCCATACCCTTGGCGCGGACAACAGCGATCTTCAATATGAAGAGAAAGACGCCGAGTTCGATCTTTACGGTTGGCGCACGAGAAGCAAGAAGTATCTGATGTCTGTTTCGAGCAGCTCTACATCCACGGAAATCCGGTTTCTGCCTGCCACCGAGCCGAATGGGGAATGGAAGATGCTGGCTGCAAGGAAGAAAGACCGCGAGCTGGCAGTAGATCATCATGGGGATCATTTTTATATCCGTTTGAACGATACAGGTCCAAATTTTCGACTCGTAATGACGCCGGTGGATGCGGTTGCTGAACAAAACTGGAAGGAGGTTGTTCCGCTTCGGGAAGACGTGATGCTTGAAGCGGTGGATTGCTTTGCGGGGCATTACGTTTTGAGTGAAAGGAAAAGCGGATTTCCCACGATTCGGATTGTGAACTTCAAAACAGGTGATTCCCATGAAATCCAGTTTCCCGAGCCGGTGTATAGCGCTTATCTCGCGGAAAATCCGGAATGGAATACATCCGTGATTCGTTACGGCTACGAGTCGTTTATCACGCCCGATTCTCTTTACGAATACGACATGGATTCGCGCAAGCAGGTGTTGTTAAAGCAAACGGAAGTGCTGGGAGGGTATGATCCCGGCCAGTATACATCCGAGCGATTGTATGCGACCGCGAAAGACGGAACGAAGATTCCGATTTCGATCGTCTACAAGAAAGGCTTTCAGAAAGACGGAAAAGCGCCGATGCTTTTGCATGGATATGGATCTTACGGAGCCTCGTACGATGTAGGCTTCTCTTCCAACTCGTTAAGCTTGCTGGACCGCGGCTTCTCGGAAGCGATTGCGCACATTCGTGGTGGCGGCGAGTTTGGGAAGAGCTGGCATGATCAGGGACGGCTTTTGAATAAGATGAATACGTTTACTGATTTCATCGCAGCGGCAGAGTATCTGATCGAAAACAAATACACTTCCAGCAACCGGCTCGCAATCGAAGGTGGGAGCGCAGGTGGACTCTTGATAGGCACAGTTACAAACATGCGTCCCGATTTATTCAAAGTTGTCATCAATCGTGTGCCGTATGTGGATGCCGTGGTTACGATGCTGGACGAGACGATCCCGCTGGTCACGGGGGATTTTGAAGAATTTGGAAACCCGAAAATCAAAGAGCATTACGAAGTGATGAAGAAGTATTCTCCGATGGATAATATTGAGGCGAAGGAATATCCGGCGATTCTGGTGAAGACTTCGTTCGATGACAGTCAGGTGATGTACTGGGAACCCGCAAAATACGTGGCCAAAATGCGAAGCTTGAAAACGGACAAGAATCCACTGATTTTTGTCATCAACATGAGCGGCGGCCACGGCGGCTCCTCCGGCCGCTACGATCGTCTAAAGGAGACTGCACTCAACTTCGCCTTCATTCTGGATCAGTTGGGGATGTAGGGGCGACCCTCGTGGTCGCCCTCATGGGAGGTTGCTAAGATATCTGTATGTATGAGATCTAGATTTACAGCAACCACGATTCTATTGACTCTCTGCCTCGTGTTTTCCGAGGGGACTACGGATGCTTGCTCGACCTTTTGTTTGCGCGACGGCGGACGAATCGTATTTGGAAAAAATTACGACTGGAATATTGAAGATGGCATGCTGATAGTCAATCAGCGCGGAGTCATGCATGTTTCCGATATCCAGGCCGGCACAGGGGAAATATCCGCGCGCTGGATATCCCGGTTCGGCAGCGTCACTTTCAATCAGTACGGCCGCAATTTTCCATCAGGCGGAATCAATGAAGCCGGTCTCGTGATCGAATTGATGTGGGCCGATGGCTCGCGTTACCCTCGTCCGGATTCACGCCCTGCCGTGGATTGCCTGGAATGGATTCAGCATCAACTGGACACAGCCAAAAACGTTCGCGACGTAATTGGAAGCGACACAAAAGTCCGCATTCAGAGTCGCGTTCCGTTGCATTACCTGGTTGCCGACCGTGAAGGAAATGTAGCAACCATCGAATTCATCGGTGGCAAAATGGTGGCCCACACCGGCCGGGATTTGCCGGTCGCCGCTTTCACCAACAACAGCTATGCCGACTCCCTTCGGTTTCTGGAGATGACGAATTGGATTCCCACTGACGCCGGCTCACCTGCGCGGTTCGTGCGTGCCGCTCACCGGGTGAAGAATTTTCATTCCGGCGATGCGGTGGCGTACGCGTTCGAGTCGCTCTCTGATCTCCAAAGCGCCATCACGCAATGGAGTATCGTATACGAAATCGACGCAGGGCAAGTCCATTTCCGCACGCGCAGCAATCCTCAGATCCGGACACTCGATCTCAAAACCCTGGATTTTTCATGCGCTTCGCCGGTGCTGGTGTGTGATCTAAAAGCAACTGTCAGTGGAGATATCCGCCCACATTTACGGGCCTATTCCAGGGAAATAAACCTCAAGCTCATCCGTTCCAGTTTTGCGCGAACGGATTTTCTGGCTCGCACTCCGCTATCCGAACTGGAACGAATCGCATCCCTTCCGGAATCTTCACAATGTCGCGACTAGCATGGACCGCAGGCGTCCGAAGCTGTGAAAAAATCGGCACGAGGCTGATTTACGGTTTGTAGCGCCGGCGTCTCGCCGGCAGAACTCGACGAGGAGCCGGCCGGAGGCCAGCGTTACAAACCGCAAACATGCGTCTTGCTTCGATTTTTTCACAGCTTCTCCGGCCTGCCCTGAATCCCAGTGCATTCAATTCAAGTGGGCGCCGAGAATCGGCAGCGCCATTTGTCGGAAAAGGGAATCCACTTGCTCCGGTGAAACCGGGTTTTTCTGATTGAGCCACCATGTCATGACGGAGAGGAAACCCGTCCCTAGAAAATAAACGAAAAGCTCGAATGAATTGTCCGCGGAAGATCGCTTCTTGAACAAGGGCTTCGCTTGATCTTTGATCAGCTGGATCAACATCTCTTCCATACGATGCCGGACGATATCCCAGCCCTTGGAGCCAACAATCATCCGGTAAATGACTCTATGTTCAAAGGTGTGACGAAACCACGCGAGGCTGAATCCGATGACCGCTTCCTGCTTTGTGGCTGCGCGTGATGCAGCAGTTTGTGCCTGGCGAAGGGTTTCCCATAGATCGTTGAGACCGTCCAGGAGAAGTTCTTCCTTGTCGCGATAGTGCATGTAGAAAGTGGATCGACCCACGTTGGCCCGATCCAGAATATCCTGGACGGAGATCCACTCATATTTTTTTTGCATCATCAATGAAATCAGCGCTTCGTGAAGAGCCCTTCGAGTCTTTTGAATCCGTCTGTCTTCGGTTTTCCTTTTCAATCTTCACCTCCATCATCGAGATCTTGAACGGATTTTACTTTTCTGTTCATTATTGAACAAAAATGATTCGGGATTATTGTTTATAACGGGATATGTATTCATTATCATACACGTGTTCTTAAAAGGAGGCAATATGTTACAAAAAACGAATCCACTAAAAAGCGCGTGCATTCAAGCTGGCCTGTGGTCCGCCGCTGTTTTGTTTGTTACGTCTGTCCACCATCTATATGGAGCCATCGTTTACAGCACGCCCTGGAGGCACCATGTCGTTCCGCCGGCGATCCTGACAACTCTTTTCATTGCTGCGATGCTGTTCGTGTTCTTTCGCCGGTCCGGCACGCTTGCGGGAAATATGGCATTCTGGCTCGCTGCCGGTTCTATCTTCATAGTGCCCGTCGGGTTTTTCGGCATCTTTGAGGGGGCATACAATCATGTGCTCAAGGATGTGCTTTACTTCTCAGGCGTGACGGAATCGGTCCTGTATGCAGTTGTTTCCGCCGCCGACTTATGAAATGCCGAATAACCTGTTCTTTGAGGCTACCGGTGTTCTGACATTCTTCCTGGCCCTTCCTGCCGCATATTCGGTTTACCGGCTCATCTCGATTCGACGGAGTATGAGTCGCACTGGATTGGCCGGGTTGGAAAAGGCAGCCTAAGCGGACGAGAATATGGAGAAGATTATGGACACATCTCAACGAAGATATTTACCCGCTGCCGGTCGCGACCTGTTTCTGCCGCTCTATGATCCAATCGTGAAGCTTCTCGGCGGCGATCAAGCAAGAAAGAGACTCATAGAACAAGCGGAACTTCAACCGGATACCCGTGTTCTGGAAATCGGTTGCGGCACCGGCACACTTCTTACGCTGATGAAGCGTCTTTATCCAAGAGTAGACATTGTTGGACTTGATCCTGATCCGAAAGCCCTCGCTCGAGCAAAGCGCAAGTCGTTGAAGGCGGCGATTGACATCCAGTTGGATCAGGGTTTCTCGGATGAACTTCCTTATCCCAACGCATCGTTTGATCGAGTCTTCTCCTCTTTCATGTTCCACCATCTGCCGGAGGAAGAGAAGCAGAAGACGCTGCAGGAAGTGCGGCGCGTCTTAAAGCGCGGTGGATCTTTTCATATGGTTGATTTCGCGGGGCCGGATGCCGGGCATGGCGGATTGGCCCGGTGGATTCATTCGAGACATCAGTTGAAAGACAACTCGGAAGCCAAAATTAAAGCTCTTGCATACGAGGCCGGCTTCCCGGATTTGAAGACAGTCGGATACGCCACCATGCTTTTTTGGCGCATCGTTTACTACCGTGCGTCTGCGAATCCTGCTTGATTCACTACGGTCGCGAACATCAATCCGATTGCAACACCGAATCCCGTCAAAGGGAGCAACGGACTATTCTACGATTTGAAAAATCTCTCTCCGGCCTGTCAGGTACATTTCCGCATACTTTGACATTTCCTCAGCAACTTTAGGATCCATTTTCGGATCGGGCTTCCCGGATTTGTATTCTTCCATTTGCTTTTCAAACTCCGCCAGACTTTTCACCTGCATTTCCATAACTACTGTGTTGTAGTCCCCGACCAAATCCGTCATTACGCGCGCATTCAGATCTGTGCCAAATGCTTTCTTGAACAATTTGGCAAGTTTGGATGCTTGCCCGGGTTTCGCAGTAAACACCTCTCGAACAATCAACATGTTCATGCCTCCTTTGTAACGAAAATTAATGATTTGAGCGCGATCGTGCCAGCTGTTGCACCAGCGCCTGCCATCCCTCGCGGACGCTTGGATATTTCGGCTTCCATTCCGAAGCAGCGCACAACTTCCGATTCGAAATTCGAAGAGAGCGGGACAGCATTTTGCCGATGGAACCCGTCAGGCTACCTAGCCATTTGGGAGGAAACTTTGGATGAGATATTCCGAGAGCCTCTGCCAGGGAGTTAAAGAACTCCCGGCGCCGCACCGGTTCATGATCCGTTACGTTAAAGATTCCTGCGGGAATTTGTAGCGCCTCAACCACAGCTGTCGCGGCATCGTCATGCGATAAGGAAGATATAAATCCATCAGGTGAAACAGGAAGCGGAACCCACCCTTTGCGGAGAATGCGGATTATATCGAGGGTAGCGCCTCCTGGATCGGGTCCATAAAAAAAGGAGAAACGCAGAATGACTCCTGTACCACCGCTTTCGGAAAATTCATTTGCCGCTTTCTCGGCGTCCAATACTGTCCGGTTGTAGCTTACGGGCTCGATCGGCCAACTTTCATCGATCCATTGGTCGCCTCCGTCCATGTATACCGGAGCAAATGATTCTTGAAGAAATCTGCGGACACCGCTCGCGATTGCAGCATTTACAAGATTGGCCGATACAGACTTGCGAAGACGATCGTTTTCAACCCAGGCGCTGCGAAAAAATGCGCGAGAAGAGGGCGGGATATGCGTAACAAGATTGATGATTGCGTCGTGTCCACGCACCACTTGACTTACGCTTTCACGATCGAACAAATCGATTTGTACAGGTTGCGCTCCTGCAAGTCGTGATTGCTCCGCTTTTGATTGTGATCGAACTACGGCTGTGACTTGATGTCCGGCAGCTATGAGCAAGGGAATCAATCGAATTCCGATCACTCCTGTCGCTCCTGTCAAAAAAATACGCAATGTTCTCACCATCCAGGTAAGTGGATATCATGAGAAAAATTCGATGTTTCGTCCGGTAGAGCTCGAAATAGTAAATCTAGGATGCAATCTCTCGTTTTTCCAACGCATTGAGAACGCTTCACGAAAAAGAATGGGTACAGCAATGTCGATTTCCCGTTTGGCGGGACGACTATTATTAACAAAGGAGGAGTTTTCTCATGGCATTGAACATCAACCCAGTAAACTGGTTCGAAATACCCGTAAGTGATCTTGGCAGAGCCAAAAAGTTTTACGAAACCATTTTTGGAATTCAGCTTTCTTTACAGCATCCATACATGCAAGTGGATGAGGTGGGGGCATCGCTTGTCGGTGCGGCGATGGAAATGGCATGGTTTCCTATGGAACGAGGAGGGCCAGGCGCTGCCGGGACTTTGATGAAATCCAAAGGCTATACACCATCCCATCAGGGAACACAGATCTATTTTTCAGTGGATGACATCGAAGAGGTACTCAAGAAAGTAGATCAAAACGGCGGGAAAACATTCGCTCACAAGACCAGCATCGGCGAGTATGGCTTCATTGCATTGTTTGAAGATTCGGAGGGAAATCGAGTCGGCCTTCACTCCATGAAATAAGGGACGCAGGATTCATCCTTGGGTTCGAAGGGCTGTGGGCACGTTGTATAATCGCGAGGATCAATCCGCTACAATAAGAAGGAAATCTGTTTGAGTTCCATATTCTGATGAAAGAGGAAAGTCTCGAACAAACGAGTCCGGACAATCCGGAAGATCTCCCGAACGGCCAAAATCGAGTGCTCGAGTTGATCGTCAGCGGCAAATCGCTGTCGGAGATACTCACAGCCCTGGTGCGGCTGATCGAATCTCAAGTTCCGGATATGATCTGCACCATCCTTCTGCTTGATGAAGACGGAGTTCGTCTTCGGAATGGGGCCGCGCCGAACTTGCCTCCCGGGCTGAGCGATGCAATTGACGGCTCTTCGATCGGCCCGAAAGCCGGTTCTTGCGGGACTGCGGCGTTTCGCGGAGAACCTGTATATGTTGAGGATATTGCAACGGACCCGCTCTGGGAGGATTACCGGAACGTATTCTTGTTGCGTGGCCTACGCGCGTGCTGGTCACAACCAATCTTCGATCAAGAGCATCGCGTGTTAGGCACGTTCGCCATCTATTTCCGGCATCCCGCGCGGCCTGAAGGCTTGCATCTGCGGCTGATTGACATCGCAACACATATCGCCGCGGTTGCCATCATTCACAGGCGCACTCAGGATAAGCTCCGGCGCAACGAGCAACAGCTTCAATTAATATACGACACCGTAGGTGATGGAATCGTTCTTCTTGAGGTTCAACCGGATAAGCGGTTCCGGTTCGCGTCTGTGAACCAGGCTTTCCTTTCGGCAACAGGTTTGAAACCGGAGCAAGTGTTCGGAAAATACATTGATAAATTCATTCCGCCTTCCGCGCAGGAAGTTGTCTTCACAAATTACTGGAAAGCAATTCGCGAAAAGCAGCCCCTCGAATTTGAAGAAGAATCCATATACCCCTCAGGCCGCAAGAAAGCAGTAGTTCTAGTCAGTCCTGTTTTCGACGCGAACGGCGTCTGCAAAAACCTCGTTTGCGTTCTGCGCAACTGGCAAGAAGCCTCTTAGCCCGTAATTGAATCAAAAATTCCCTCTGGTGCTTCCTTTTATTCTTCTGTTCAAAAAAACCCTTTTCAATGAAACTGGGAACGAGGTGAACAACCCGGGGTGTTGCAGAATCTTCCATCTGCCGATGAAAAAATCGAAATCCTTCTGTGGATCTTTTTCGTTTATGCTTTTCTCTTGTACCATTCCCAATTCTCCTAAGTTTGATCCTGAGGTTTTAGTGGTCTATTTGCAATGTCCATGATCATCAACCGAGCGAATGCGACGAAGATGACGACCAAAATGGCTATCTAAATAACAACAATATTCCTCAGGAGGGTGCGGATATCGATGATGTCTTGTGGGGGTGCACGTCATCACGTTCCAGAGTCTTCAAACGCGGCAGAATGGCCTGCGCGAAGGGCAAAAGAAATGGGCGCGAGTGACTAATCTTTTGTAGCGAAAGAAAAGACGATTAGCAGGGCCACGACGATGGCCACAACCACGATAATAGCCATCTTTGTCATCGACATAGTGGAACTACCTCCAGACGATTATTCAGTGCATTCAAATATTATCACGGCATCCTAAAACGGCCAGAGTACCGGGATGAGCAGCATGGAAATCGCGAAAACGACAAGGGTCAAACCGATTCCAGCACGCAGGAAATCCCGGAACCTATATTTTCCTGCGTTGTAAACCAGCGCGCAAGCGGGTTCGAGAGGCGTGAGAAAAGAACAGGACGCAGCGACAGATATTGCCATGGCATAGCTGCGCGGATTTACGCCTTGTTGCATCGCAACATGCAGGGCAATGGGGAGGACCACAAGAGCCGCGGCCGCGTTGGATAGAGGTTGTGTCAATACAACGGTCAGAAGAAAAAATGCTCCCAGCAAGAAGAGCGGTGAAGGGGATTGTTGGATCTGAAGCACAATCTTCGCCAGATACTCTGCGGTTCCGGTGTTTTCCATCGCTTTGCCAAGCGACATCATACCCGCGATCAACATCAGCAGCGGCCATTCCATGGACCTGTACGCTTCTTTCAACGGCAGAATCCGCGTCAGAAGCATTACCAGCGCGCCGATAAACGCAACCGCTGCAATCGGCAAAGCTCCGATACCGCCCATCAGGACGACCAGAGCGAACAATAGGATCGCTGCCAGCGGTTTCCAGCCGGAATGAGGACGGAATGCGACGTCATTTAGGAAAATAAAATTTTCATCCAGCTTCAATTGCTCGATCCTGGATTCCGGTCCCTGAATCAACAGTACATCTCCAAACCGAAGCGGAAGTCGGCCGATTTTTTGCAATACACGTTCGTGCCTGCGGTAGACCGCGATTACCGAAAGTCCCAAACGCTGGCGAAATTTCATTTCCTTCAGACTCTTGCCGATATACGCCGAACGCGGAGCTAATTCCACTTCCACGATATTTCCGATCCGGTGAGGACTTCGAATGTCTTCCCGGATTTCGAGTCCCTGGACAGATTTGATCTTCAGGATGTCTTCCGCTTTCCCCTGCACCATCAAGATATCGTTCATTTGAATTCGATCTTGGGGAGAAGGGGAATCGATCTGATCATTGCCGCGAAGGATTCCTACAACCAGCAAGTCCAGTTTCTCCAACCCGGACTCAGCGATCGTCAACCCTACCAGCGGGGAGGAAAGCAATACAACTGCTTCAGAAATGTATTCGCGGGGGACCTCTCCTTTCTCCTCGGGATGATCAGGAAGAATGAAACGTTGTGTGACCAGAAGAAACAGAATGCCTGCAATCGCGATGGGGATTCCAATCGGAGTGTATTCGAAAAAAAGCAAACGGCTTGATTTTGTAGGTTTCCAGCAACCCGTTGACTGCTACGTTCGTCGATGTGCCGATGAGAGTGCAAGTGCCTCCCAGCATGGACGCGTACGCGAGCGGAATCAGCAGTTTGGAGGAACTCACCCTGGCCTTTTTCGCAAGAGCAGTTACACCAGGTAGGAACATCGCAGTTGCCGCAACGTTGTTCATAAATGCGGAAACGGCAGCTTCCGCACCGGTCACAAAAAGAAGGAGACGACTCTGACTGCGCCCTGAAAATTTGTAGAATTTCTGCGCAATTTGATCGGTAACTCCGGAATGATACAGGCCTCCGGAAATGATCAGCAGCCCGCCGATCATGATAATGGAAGGACTACTGAAAGTGGAAAAAGCCTGATCGGGAGTCAGGATCCCGGTGGCAATCAATGCACCCATCACGGTTAATCCGACAACGTCCACTGTGATCAGTTCCAGCGCAAACACCAGAACCGAACCGAACAATAGAAACAGGACGACTGCAATCTGAAAATTCACGGATTACGCCAATCGACGGTGATTTTTCCATAGACCATGCGGAATTGCAAACGGGGCAGAGGAATAACCACAAAGACACAAAGACACTAACTACAAAACAAAGACTTTGGCTGGTATTCCATAACGTGAAATCTTATCTTCGAATATGAGCGAAAAACGTAACACTTAACCGATTGGTTAAATAATAAGGAGTTTGTATGACTGAGAAAAAGAAGTGTTTTTGGATAGATGGGACAAGGAATTTCAAACGACCTTGAAAATCCTAAAGCGTATCCCGAAAGATCAGGCGGATCTAAAAGCCTCGGAGCGCAGCGGAACCGCAAAGACTCTGGCATGGACATTTGTGCTCGGCCAGAATGTGGTAGGGCATGTGATCCAGGGCGAGTTGAAATTTGAAGCTCTTCCAAAGCCCCCGGAAACACTGGATGAAATCATCGCAATTTATCAACGTTCTCATGAAGATCTGGCAGCGAAATTGAGGGCGCTTCCGGAAGCAGAGTTCGGGAAAACGTTGAAATTCTTTGTCGGACCGAAACAGATGGGAGATGTTCGAAAAGGCGACGTTTTCTGGACTTTCTTGATGGATAACGTCCATCACCGCGGACAACTTTCCGTTTACATGCGGATCGCAGGGGCAAAAGTGCCGTCAATTTATGGTCCCTCGGGTGATGAGCCCTGGATGTAACTAGCAGGTTGCTTCCGAAAGCAGTGTTCGCACCCAAGGAGGAGACGAATAGCGCCGAACAGGTCTTGCGCCCCCTTCACATCTACATGTGTGAGGGAGGAAGTGACGCATGTCCGGACATGGGGGTGACCGGACAGGCGCTTCTGAATCATCAGTGTTTCCTCGTACGGGATGAGATCATCGGTTTTTCCATGCAGAAGAAGGACGCGCAGTTGCGGGTCCAATTTTGACTGAACTTGTTGCGGCGACAGATTCCGGAAGAACTCTGCATACGAGCGCAGAATTACACGGAACGGTTCGGCTTCATTTTCTGGAATCCCGTGCAGAATCTGATGCAGAAGTCGCTTTGCCTCTTCGGACAGACTGGATTCCATTTCCTTTGCTTTCTGCTCGTTCAAGTTCAACCGGAGTAGCATGATTTCAAGAAACGGCTCCCGGTCTTCCACCCGAATGAGCTTTTCGGCGAAATTCAGAGCAAAAATCATTCTGATCCATTCTTGCCGCGGTTGCGATGCAATTCGCTTTCTGTCCGGATGGAATCCTGTCAGGCCGAATTCTATTGTGCGCGAAAGATCACAGTGGCCGCCGACCGAAACAAGAAAGTTGATCTTTTCTGGTTTTCTTGCCGCAATCAGAAAGGCGATTCCCGCAGCGTAGCTGACACCAAAAAGACCAAGGTTCTGCAAGGCACGCGCGTTGACATATTCGGGAAGGCTTTCAATCAACTGTGAAAGCTGATCCACGGTTTGGGGATCAATTCGAAATTCACGGAATGCCTGAATATCCGGAGCGACGACAAGGAAGCCTGCGCACGCGCAGGTCTGGGCGAAGGCTTGATAGCGCGGATCGTCGATTCCGTTTGGATGCAGACCCGGCAACATTACCAGCGTGCTGGTGCAGTTCTCCGGATCGCCGTACAACCGGATGGGAGTGCCGGCCTGCGGAACCTCCCTCAGCGGTCCTGCTGCAAAGCGTGAAGAAGGGGAGTAAGTTCCCTTTTTCGTAAGCCGGATAAAGCGCACGGCAGGGTACAACCAAATCACTGATGCAAACAGAACAGCGAGGACGAGAAAGGCAGTTAACATCCTTCCACTATTCCATCATTCCAATGGCACGGAGCGCCCGGTCCTGCTCTGGATGACGAATGACAATACGAATGCAATCGAGATCACCGTCAGACAGCCGAAAACGTTATACCAGAGGAACGAAATCTGCGTGAACCGGAAAAGATAGAGCACGACAGCTTCTCCTGCCATCGCTCCCAGAAATGCCGCTGTTCCGCGGACACGTTTGAAAAAGAAGGCGAGCATAAAAACTCCAAGCACCGTTCCATAGAAAAGTGAACCCAGAATATTAACAGCTTCGACAAGACTTCCAAGACGGCTTGCGCGTTCCGATAAAGTGATCGCAAAGAGTCCCCACAGAACCGTCGCAATCTTGGATACGGTCAGATAGTGTTGATCCGTTGCATCTGTGCGAATCAACCGCTTGTAAATGTCGATGACGCTTGCCGTGGCCAGCGCATTGAGCTCCGAGGACGTCGAAGACATGGTTGCGCCAAAAACGACTACGATCAACAAACCCACCAGACCTGCGGGCAGATAGCGAACCACAAACGAGAGAAACACGTAGTTCGTATCATTCGCGTTTACGTCCGGATCGTTTTTCTTCAACAGCCCGATCGCTTCCTGTCTGACTTCAGCCGAATGCCTCTGCGCTTCCTGCAGCCTGCTACTCGCCGCTTGTTCCGCCACACGGTCATTGGCGCGTCTTGCGGCAACAAGACTTTGGATCTGTTCCTGCTTTAACGTCGAAGCCTTCTGATACTCGACTTCGATTTGGCGGTACTGTTCTCCGTAAGTTGAGGTACGGATCTTTCCTTCTTCTACGGGATTAAAAAAAACTGGCGGAGTTACAAACTGATAAAAGACAAATACCATCGCGCCGACAAAGAGAATGAAAAATTGCATCGGCACTTTTGCAAGACCGTTAAACAGCAATCCAAGCCGGCTCTGAGTGATCGAGCTTCCGGTGAGGTAGCGCTGGACCTGCGACTGATCGGTTCCAAAATACGAAAGGGCGAGGAACATCCCGCCGATCAAGCCGGACCAGAAGTTGTACCTGTTGTTCCAGTCAAATGAAAAATCCACTACGTTCAATTTCCCCGAAGCGCCGGCAACAGAAACTGCATCCAGGACTGATATCCCGGAAGGGAGCAAGTGGAAGATCATGAAGAGTGCCGCAATCATGCCGGAAATGATGATCAGGAACTGATAAAAGTCGTTCCAGTTGACTCCCTTCACTCCGCCAAGCGCCGTGTATAGGATCACAATGCTTCCGATTACCCGGAGCGTAATTTTCATGTCCCAACCTAGAATCACGGAAAGGATGATCGCAGGCGCGTACAACGATAGACTGGCGGACAAGCCGCGTTGCAGCAGAAAGATGAATCCTGTCAGCGTGCGTGTTTTCAGATCAAAGCGCTTTTCCAGATATTCGTAGGCGGTATAGACATTCAACCGATGAAAAACCGGCACGGCCACTACGCACAGGATTACCATCGCAATCGGCAGGCCGAAGTAGTACTGCACGAAACGCATTCCGTCCGTGTAGGCCTGCCCAGGAATGGAAACAAACGTGATAGCGCTTGCTTGAGTTGCCATGATGGACAGCGCCACTGCGTACCATGGCATCGTACGATCCGCCAGCATGTAGGAGCGCGTGGTCTTGCTGCCACGTCCCTTCCAGATACCGTGAGAGACAACAAAGATCAGGAATCCGATGAGGACAATCCAATCGAGTGTTCGCATAGCTCAATGCTGCGATGTTGGTAAGGGCGGGGCTTGTCCCCGCCCGCATCCGAGCGGGCGACCACAAGGGTCGCCCCTACGAGCCAAAAATTCTGGTAACCAAATAGAACAGCATGATCAGGACCGCAAGATTTCCGATCACAAGTGCGTACCACACATTCCACGAACGGAATAATGGCGGCGCCTCATCAAGAACACTTCTCTCACTGCGCTGATCCGTCAATGCTGTCCCCTCGCAGAAATCAGATTCATAAAGAGACGGTACGCCCCGGGAACTCCAGCAGGAAGTTCGCGGAAGAAGGAATAACCAGTATAGATGTATATGCCCTTGCCGTAATGAGTGTAAAGAATTCCACCTTCTTTTGGCGGCTCGCCCGGATCATTACACGCAAGAACTGTTTCGAAGCGCGAGTCCCACTGGTCCGGAAAGTAGAGGCCGCGTTCCTGAATCCATCCATCAAAATCCTGTGCCGTAATCTTGTTTGGTGAATTCAAAAGAACATGATCCGGTTTCAGAAATGTGACGGCCGCCTCTTCCACGGAAACACGATCGCGAGAAACGCGAAACGGATATGGACCCAGTCCTTCTTGATTCAGATCCTGCAGCGTGTTGTATTGCACAACCATTGTTCCACCCTGATTCACGTATTCCAGAAGCCTGGATTGCGCCGTCTTCAACTGTGGTCTGGTATTATATGCGCGAATTCCTACGACGATGGAGTCGATGGTCGAAAGATTTCCGAACAGCAAGTCTTCATCGGACAACAGGCGCACCGGATATCCAACCTGGGTCAAGGCTTCCGGGATGGAATCGCCTGAGCCGGCAATATAGCCGATAGTCCCGGCGGTCTTCTTCAAATCGAGACGGACCAATTTGCCGGTCGCAACAGGGAACAATGTTTGTGGCGGAATATGAGGATAATCGATTGTTATGATCCCGCGGGAAATTTGTTTCGTGCCCGTCGCAGCCTCTACCTGAAAACTTCCGCTTTTTGCCTCGGCTGAAGGAGTGACTTGAAACCTCACCGGCTCCGTCTGATTCTTTTTTTGCAATGAAAACGCCTGCGATGCGGGTGTTGCGGTCCATCCCTCCGGTAAATGCAGACGCGTTTCGCCGCTCACTTTTTCCTGGCCGCTTTTCAGTTCGACCGTGATTTCCTTAGTTTCGCGCGCCGTAAAAACCGTTACTGGCTCTCTCACGTTTAAGGCGACTTCGGGTATCACTTCCAGATTCCGGTAGCGCTCTCCCTCCACCGGATCGATCCATCTGTGCAGAACGGGAACCGTAAAAGTCAGATCTTCCTGTCCCGCCTGCAGGTGAATCTTTGCCTGAAATGGAGCCGGCAACTCCGGGAGGCCGATCCAGAGCTGATTGTTGACGTTTGCAAAAGGTCTTCCGCTATCCTGTTGAATCCAGTACGGCTGGCTGTATGACTGATCCGCCGGAACGCGCACAGCGATCTCATGGCTCACGGGCTCATTATAGACAAGCGGTTGGGAAGGATCTTCTATGGTATTAGAGTTATTTAAGTCGATGGAACGAAGACTCAACGGCAAGCGGGAACGGTTGATGACGGTTACTTTGACCTTGGTTTCACCGCCGGGCGTAACAGATTCTTCTGCTGAGATCGCTTCGAGCCAGAGTCCGGCGCAAGCCTGGATCGCCTCACCAACGTCCTCCATCTTCTTTGCTACTGCGGGTTGCGAGGGAAGAGCCTTCATCATCGAATAGGCTTTGAGCAGGGCAGGGATAGTTGCCTGCGGATCCTCCGGGCGAAAATTCTTGGACGCTTGTTCCAGTACAGCTCCGATCTTTTCTCCGTTTGTAACTCGCTTCCAGGAAAGATCGATGCCTTCGAAGAGATCCTCCTTGGCTTGTTCACCGGCGGTGTGGCGGAAATATTCGATGGCTTTACCGCGGTCTTCAGAATCGCCAAAACCCTGGCTCTTGTGATTGGAACGGCCGATTCCGGCCAGCTCGGTGTACGCTTTCCCCAGAACGGGGCTGTATTCTCCCAGATCAATCTTCACCAGAGAAGCTTTTTCCGCATCGGTGAGCTGTTGTTGATTCCAGCTATACCGGTTCCAAACAAGTCTTTTCGCCTGCCACGGCTGGACATACTTGAGTTGTTCCGGAAATCGGGATGGATCTGCGGCCGCGGCAAAAGCCTCTTCAGCAAGAATCGCAGATGCTGTGTGATGCCCATGTCCGCCACCTTCTTTTGGAAAACGAGTGATGATCACATCGGGTTGAAATTTTCGAATCACCCAGACTACATCCGAGAGAACATTCTCCTTGCCCCACTTTTGCAAGGATTCATCCGGACTCTTGGAAAATCCAAAATCCACGGCGCGTGTGAAGAACTGCTCTGCATGATCTACCTGGCGCGCCGCGAGAAGCTCCTGAGTCCGAATCACACCAAGTAACTCGCCTTGCTCCGGTCCAATCAGATTTTGACCGCCTTCCCCGCGGTTTAACGACAAGTAACCGGCACGCACAAATTTGCCCAGCGAGAGATATGCGAGCGCTGCAGTATTCTCATCATCGGGATGTGCTCCGACATACAACGCTCCGCCGACAACGGTCAATTTCTTCAAAAGCAATTGTAGGTACGAGGAGTCGGGAAGCGAAGGCTTGACTCCACCTTCCATCCAGGTCCCGTGAAGTACAATTAGAACTGCAAAAATTGCTAGCTTTGTTCGCATAAACGAAGCAGCATAGAATACCATGAGGAATTTGAACCGCAGAATCTAATCCCCGTGGAGTGGGCGGCCTTCCGTGGCCGCCGTTGGTGCGGGCAGGGACGCCCGCGGCTCCGGATCAGGAGGTAGTAAAAAATCATGTTTAGTGTAAGTCTCGAAAAAGAGAAAGCGCTTCTGGAACGAATGGATCGTCTCGGAATCAAAGAAGACGACCTGATCGAGAAGTTTATCCGTTCGGGTGGGAAGGGCGGTCAGAACGTAAACAAGACTTCCACCTGCGTGTATTTGAAACACATTCCGACTTCGACCGAAGTCAAGTGCCAGCGGGAGCGATCTCAAGCGCTCAACCGCTATCTG
The DNA here is from genome assembly GCA_963843285.1 of uncultured bacterium. GTDB lineage: Bacteria > Acidobacteriota > HRBIN11 > JAKEFK01 > JAKEFK01 > CAZDDB01. Next base: position 240,577 of record CAWJJO010000012.1, on the reverse strand, counting down.
GCCAGACGTCTTCTTGCGGACAAAATCGAAAATCAGATTCTGGGAAAGCAAAGCGTCGAGCAGCAGAAGATTGAAAAACTCAGACGTCAGAAGCGGAAACGCTCGAAACGCGCCAAAGAAAAAGTGCTGGAGATGAAACACCGCCAGTCGGAGAAAAAACAAGGTCGGCAAAAATCGAAGGTCGACGACGCATTCTAGCCTCTAACATATATAATTACCAGTATTGGAAATACTGGGAGGTATCTATGAAACCTGTGCGCTGGGTGTTCATTCTCTTTACTTGTCTGGCGCTTCCACTTTTTGCAGCCACAGATAAAAGCGAATGGTGCGGGACCTCCGGACCCGAATATACGAAATATTTGTTGTCCGTTCACGAGAGACATGCCCGCGAATTAAAGGCTACGGCCACGGTTGCCCCCACGGTCCGAACCACAGATGTTGGCGAGATCGCTGTGATGGAAGGAAATTCGAGCACTTTGATCCAGCCGAATCCATTTGATCTTGCCGGGAAAAAACTGACGTTCAAGCGCGCGTCTTCCGGACAATACACGCTGAAGGTAACCAACGCTAGTGTCTCATCATCACAGGGTGATCCGATTTCTCTTCAGGATGATGACTCGGAAGAAATCACTTTCACTTCAGGTTTTCATTTTCCGTTCTACGATGAGGATTTCACATCCGTTTTTGTCAACTCGGATGGCAACATCACGTTCAAAGTGAAGGACGATGCGAGCAGTAATCGAGATGCGACACGCCTCTTGACTGGCCCGCCGCGCGTTGCTCCGCTCTTTTTGGACCTGGACCCGTCATCGAGAGGCGAAGTCAGAGTTTTACAATCATCCAAGAAGTTACGGATCACTTGGAACGGTGTTCCGGAATTCGGTTCTCAAAACGGCAATACATTTCAGATAACTCTATCCAGAAGCGGAAAAATTGAAATCGTTTTCGGCACGGTTGATTCTCGAGTTGCCGTAACGGGCGTCTCCCCCGGCAAAAGCGCCGGCTCCAAAGCGATTGATTTTTCGCAGACTGCAAGCCTTAGCGGAATCAAAGGAGCGGTGCTGGAGCGTTTTGCCACCACGTTTGATGTCGACTACGCGGGCCTGCTCGATGAATTTCATCGCACGCATTCACAGGATTTTGATTTCGTAGTGATCTTTACAGATTTTGAATATGACCATCCGGGATTTGCGTTCTTTTCTCACATCCAAAACCAGATCAGGGGAATCGGATTGCCGGAATTTGATTTCAGCAGCGCTTTCGGTAGTCCGAAGGTCGAAGGATTCTTGCTGATGGGTTTCATTAACACCTATCCAAATGATGTGAATACGGTATTCCTTGGGGAGAATGACACTCTATCGATCATGGGACAGGAAAACGGTCATCGATGGTTGGCATTTCCCAGGGCCATCATAGAAGGAAAAAGCAGCACGGAATTGCTGGGGCGCCAGCTTGCGCATTGGAGCTTCTTCATGGACAGCGACGCTTCGGTGATGGAAGGAAATGATATTCGCGACAATGGCGATGGAACGTTCACCACGACTGCTGCTGTGGAAAAGTACAGCAAGTTGGATCGCTATATCATGGGTCTGATTTCACCGTCCAAAGTGAAGCCATTCTTCGTTGTCCGGGCGGCGGGGAACCGCGGGAAAGCGCCACAGGTGGGACAACTCATCACGGGAACACGTATCAACGTGACTGTGAATGACATCATTGCAACCGAAGGCGTGCGCGAACCATCAAGTGCTGATGCGCCAAAGAGCTTTAAGGAAGCTTTTATCTACCTGCACCTGCCGGGAGTGACTCCCAGCTCCGCGGGGATTGAACATGTGGAACGGATCCGAACAGCGTGGTCAGCTTTCTTTCGTAAGGCGACGGGCAAGAAAGGATCGATCAATACGACGTTGAAATAGGATTTCAATGAAGGCAAGATTGTGCGCGATAGTTCTACTGGTGTTTGTTTCTGCCGGCGTTTCGGCAGGAAACCGCTACTCTTCGCTTTCGGCGCAACCCTGTACGAATGGAGCTAGCGGCGGACAATTTTCGTGTCAAAACATCCTGATGCAATCGCAGATCGAATTGTCCGACTTTCCCGGTCACCCGCTCGCGGCAAGCAATCTATGGGGTTATGTGGATCCAGATGACAACCGCGAATATGCGCTGGTTGGCCTTTCCAATCAGCTTGCGGTTGTAGAGGTTACAGATCCGGTCCACGCAAGGATTGTTGGCGGTGTTTCGGGTCTCAATTCAGCATGGCGAGAAGTGAAGGCGTTTTCTGTCTTTAATTCCAGAACCGGAAAGTGGGACGGATACGCCTACGTGGTTACCGAGGCAACAAAAGGCGGATTGCAGGTTATCGATCTTTCGGATCTTCCAAACAGCGTCCATCTAGTGAGAACTGATCGTGAGATCTCTACAGGACACACGCTGTTGATTTCGAATGTGGATTGGGCGACGGGCGCAGCATTGCCGGGGCTCAAACCGTATCTATATGTAATGGGTGCGAATCGCGCTCAATTTCAGGCAGCGCACGAAGAACCTGGCCCGGGTAGAGGACTCACAGTATTTGATCTTACAAATCCCAAGAATCCCGCGATTGTCGGTATTTATGACGAGACGTACATGCACGATATTTACGTGGAGACGGTTACGGGAAATCGTGCTTCACAGTGCGCGTCCGGACATAATCCGTGCGAAGTGGTATTCGGTTATACCGGCTCAGCCGGATTTCGTACCATCGACTTTACGGACAAAGAACATCCTGTGGTGCTTGGAACTCTGGAATATCCCGGACTTGGTTTCGCGCATTCAGGATGGATTTCCAAGAACAAGAAGTGGCTTTTCAGTTTTGATGAGTTCGATGAATTTCAATCCGGAAACAATACTCGAATCCGTTCCATCCTCGTTTCCGATTTGCGACACCCGCGATCGCGCGTTTCCTGGAGAGGCAATTCAGGTACGATCGAACACAACGGATATGTAGTCGGAGACAAATTATACGTTTCGTTCTACACGAAGGGACTCGCCGTATTCAATGCAAGGCATCCCAAGAAACTCCGCTTGATCGGCAGTTTTGATACACGTCCTGAAAATGACGATACCGTGTTTGAGGGCGCCTGGGGTGTGTATCCTTTCCTTCCCAGCGGCAATATCCTGATCAGCGATATCGAGCGCGGTCTGTTCGTCCTGAAAGAACAGTAGATTCGGGAAACTCTCCTGGCTCCCGCTAGCACCCGGTCGCTTCTGCCGCTGTGCTAAAATATTATGAGATCCTGATCAAAGGAGTGGACAACAATGAAGAAGACTCCAAAATCTAAAGCAACGCCGAAAGCCAAGAAGACCATTAAAGCATCGGTACTCCGCGATTTGACTTCCCGAAAGAACCCGAAAGGTGGAAAGATGATAAAAAGTGACGGGCAATCGTGTGGTCCTCAGACTGAATGCTGTTAACCAGGAAGTGATTTGCTCCTTCACAGTCGGCCGGCCTGGCTATTTCCCGTACCGGTCCGGCCTTCGCGTTTTCGCGCCTCTGCCCGCCGATGGTCCCGCTATAATATTCAGATAGCTTACGAGCGTATTGCGCCATTCTCGTTCGACAATTCTTCGACTGAGGACGCCGTACTCTATTATGACTACCAGACACAGCTTGAGCCGAATCCGTTCGGCCGGCTTGGTTCAGGCAGGGGGGGAATTTATTTTGGGCGATACGTAAAAGGAGTCGGTAGAACACCGGCGGCGGCGAATTGGCGCGAATCCCGTGATCGATATCACGGTAGCGGTCATCTTTCCATTGCCTCAGCGCTGCGCGAGCGGCTGATTACTGTTGTTCTGACGTTGAGAGGTCTGCAAAATACCATCGTTCCTTGCGAAACTGTTCTCGTCCGTCCACTTTCACCCGCTGAACAGTTAGCGATTCGCAAAGGCGCAACCAGTTCTGATGTTTCATTTGCACCGGCTGACGGCCGCATGTGCGCTCTAACTGTAAAACCAGCTGACTTTGCCCGCCCGGCAAATTTCGTTTTTGCATTAAATAACTTTGGCGAAGGACCTCGCTACCTGGGAAGGCTTTTCCTGGACTTTGAGCGATACCTTCGCCCACCCCGAGATCGAAAGAACATTGAAGGGGCGCCGGCGGAGATTGCACAGGCGCTGGAAGATGCATTTTTTCGCGCACTGGAAAATTTTGAGAGGTTCGCTCGCGCCGGACTGCTCTGGTTTTACGTCCGCGGGAATTTCACATTGGACGGCCGGTTTTTGGATCTGGAGACTCCGTACTTCTTTGGATCTCCGTTCGTAGGAATCGGGATGCCTGATGATCCGTCTTACGCACGACAGTTTCTCGGTTTCGAAGAATTCTTCCTGGTTCAGTACTGGCGTCGTTTCCTGGAATGGCTACATGCCCGCCTCATTTTTCTTTGCGGGCGAGGCATGTTTGTCCATCGAGAGTCGCGCTTATTCCTTACACAGATCAAACGGGAAATTGCCGCTCGATTCCCCCGCAATCATCTGCTCTTTCAGGATCTGGAGCTTCAGCAGCGGGCAACCATGAATCTCAGCAGTGCTTTGCAGCTTGGTCCCAGCGCCCGGATACGCCTCCGTCGGCTCGCTCGCTCTGCGTTCCAGGCAATCGTGTACTCAGCTCCTTATCCCATCCCGGATCAGTCCTGGCACGGTGTTGATTTTCAACCCGCGCCGGCACATCCAATCCCCATGCGATACTACACCCCTGAGTTTTTCGAACCGAAGCTTACGCCGGATGCCGAGAACTTCGCGGATGCCCTCCAGCGCCTGAGTGCAATCCAAAATGTAGCTTCACTCTTAGATAATCTTTCGCGATATCGCCCCGTTCGTCCCTCCTGTGATATGATCCGATCAAAGGAGGACAATAGGTGAAAAAGACTTCAAAATCCAAACCAAAGACAAAGGCAAAGAAGACCATAAAGGCATCTGTGCTTCGGGACTTAACCGCCAAAAAAAATCCGGCGGGCGGGAGAAAAGCGAAAAGTGACGGCCCTTCGTGCATGATAGAAGATTGCCCCACAATGGGTTGTAACCCTTAGGGGCATTCCCTCGCGTACTTCGATTCCAGCTTGTGAGGGGGGGCTATCTGGCCCCCCGAATCACAATTTTTTTGCACTCAAAGACTTCTCGCGGGCGAGCTGCGATTCGTAAAGTTTATACAGGAAGTCGTAGAGTACCATTTCCTGTTCGCGGCGTGCGGAACGCATCATCCTGTTTACGTGCATGTGGATGAAGCTCATGCAAAGGTCCGATAAGGACCGCATTAAGATTCTTTTTTTATCAAGAGCCTTGAAGGCTCGAATAACTGGTGTGAGACGCTTGGAACGCACGTTCAGCAAGTCCAGCTCTGCGGCCAGCGGATGTTTCCGCGCGTATTTCGTTTTCAGCAATTCTTCAAGCGCTCCTTTTTCTTTTCGCAGCTTTTCGGCAAGCTGCAGTTTTGCTTTCGAATCGACCGCAAATTCCTCTTTGTAAGAGTCGCTTAGATGCCGCATGAGATTGCACTTCTCACTGAGCTCGAATCCAAAGTCCTCCAGATATCGATGGATGCCATAAAGCGCGAGGTGCCAGCGACCCGATTGTATGTCTCCTTTGGCCGATAAGGATTGCAAGATGGAAACTACACATTCACTGTCAATCTGGAACAATCGTTCTGCAAGCAGGATTCCTTCCGGACCGCCATATCGTTCAGTTTCGCGACAGTAGGTATCGATCTGCAGGCGGAGAATTTTACCTTTGGCTTGCAAGTCGCCAAAAAGAGAAAACATTTTGGGCAAGACTTTTTTTTGCAATATGATCGGGTCACTATAAAATCGCAGGCGGATATGCCTATCAGGGTCCTCATACCGGATAAAGAACCATTGTTTTATGTGGCCCAACTTTAGCAGTTTGGGAATCGCATGATCCAATTCGTTGCATAAGAGATCTTCCGATCTGGATTCTGCTGCGTATATCTTAAAAAACAGCCAGCCCGAACCCGGGAGGAATTCTCGCTGCAGGTTGTTTCCCGAAGACCGGGATAGATATCGCGCAGCGGGCTCCGCTTTTGAGCGGACGAAAGGAACGATCATTTCATGGACGAAATGACCTTCCGGACCTGTAACGCAGAGCTGATCCTCAAATGGAAATACTTCTTGCAGCGCGAAGTCCTGTCGGTCGCGAACGAGTGACAGAAAAGTATCGATGTTAGCGATGTTCTCAAGATCCAGCAGCAGCACCTGGTCCTGTTCTCCCACGTATACCCAGCGGGGCAGTTTTCGTTTCGCGCGCCATTCCTGGATCGCTCGAAATTTTTGCTCATCCTCCATATTGAAAATGGATGCAAGTTCTTCTCTTTTCATTCTCCACTGCGCCAGAGCGAACACGTAGTGCCCGAATTGTACTCGTGGCAGGAAATAAGAGCTCGAAAGGCTCCCCCAACCCCATCTGATTATTCTTCGCGCTTCATTGCGTTGGAGGTCGCACAGAAAGCGGTACATCCCAGGCGCGCCTCTGGAGAAATTGTGCGCGTTGGTCATTCGAGGAATTACTTCCAATCCTCTCTTACTGGAACGAAGAACGATCCGCTTTCCACGAACCGATACCAGCAAATCCGTAATTGGAATCTGGAACTCGGAGGCAGCTGAAGAATATCCAAGATATGGGATTTCGTATTTTCGAAACGAGGGTCTGGAAGCGATGTTTCCATGTCGGGGTTCAGGCAGATGGACGATTTCAGCAAAGATTGCATCCGGTCTGAGCTTCTCTTCATCCTGAATGTGTTTCTGTACGCAATCTTTGAGCTGTGCGCTCGCATGGCAAAAGCGCCCCAGCATAGTGGCTCCGGAAGGACCGAGCGCGCCCCGGAACACCAAACTGTAGTTGTTTTGGGCAAGAGCCGCAGGCGATTCTGCAGCCAGGGTAAAAGCAGCTGCGAAGCTGCCCGGTAAAGATGGAGGTTTCGCGGCGCGCAATGATTCCAGATCCTTCGGAGTCAGATGGATTGTGTGCCGGCCGAGTGAAAGTGCTTCCCCGAGTCTGGACAGCAACGCATCGTGGCGCGCGTCTTTTGCGAATCGCTCCTCTTCTACGGAAAAATCAAGATCCGGCAATAACTCGGACGGTTCATTCCCGATTCGATAACCGATTCCAATTTCTTCATCCAGGGCCTGAACCAATTCTACTTCCTGCTGGCCGTATCGCTCCGTGAAAGCCGAACGAAATTTATCGAAAGGATCTTCGTAGTGCGGTGGAGCAATTTCTACAAGTATCTGGATACAATTCAATACGTCCTGCAGAACATGTTCCGATAAGGAAGCGGCGACAACAGGCTTTACCAGATCCGCATGAAAGAGTCGCGATATATCCACCCGGGCCGGCAGCGCTTCCAAAGTTTTTGCAATGTTTCGGTATTCCTGCGCCGCATTTCCGCGCTTGGTAGAATCAATTTCTGCCAGCCTGTTTCTGGTATCGATGAGGACAATGGATAGATTCGCCATGTCGTCATGGCGCTGCAAATGTTCAATGAGCGACTCCAACGGCTCACTTCCGGAGATGGATAATGGAATGTCAGGTAATAAAATCTGACGGTCGATCATTTCATTAACATAATCTTCCGCTTCCGATTTTCTATCGAATTCCTTCACAAGCATGGAAACGAGACGATCGAAGGAAATCCCGGGATCAGAGGCTTTCACGGCTTGAACCAGGAGTTCGTCCTCTTCAAGTTCAACCAATCGATAACGATCATTTCCATCTTGTCGTATTTGCTCCACGTATCGAAATTGGCCGGACAGCCGATACAGACTGGAATTTGGTTTGTACTGAAGTTTTTTGCGAACGGAAGGATTCTGTATGAATTCCGCACGGAGCGCGTAGAGGTAGTCCATGTCGAGTCGTGAATGGCGCTGATAGTCCTTTGTCTCGCCAAGTTCTAGACGATTTTCGGAGCCAACGGTCCCGACAGAAATCCCCGCAAAGAATCCGAAAGGCGTTGCGCGTCCAGCCATCCGGGCAAGATATCGGATCAGAGTCCTTTCCATTCTTTGTCCGCGCGCGCTTTTCGGGGCGCTTTTCCAAACGTCCAATGTGGCTTCCAGCTCCGGCGAAGCGAGGAAGAGCGCGTCGCGAATTTCGCTGCGGGAAATCCAATCGAGCAAACCGTTTCGAATCTGCAGTCGATCTTCCTTCAAGACTTGATCGAGGGCGGACGAATCTTTTTCCGTGCGCGGCGCATTTAAAGATTCACTAAACTTGAGCAGGAACTCCAGCGGCAGAAACGGAGTTCGCATTACAAAAAAGCCGGAATGCGTAAAATCATTTCGTAAATGATTTTCTCTGCGTGCAGGGCGCTCCGCGGATTTCGTTTTCATGTTCTAATTCTTGGTGTGGTCTTTCACTGAGAGTAGCAGAATTCGGTCCCAATCCGGCGACACCGGTGAGATGGCCGCGAGAAGCGCGAGCGCGATCCCTGATGAGCCTGACACAAGGTCGGGGTCGTTGCGGAATGAGCTGGTTCCATCTTCCTTCGGGGTGTAGGTGAAAAAGCCCCCAATCCCTTGGCCGGGCCGTCTGAGTTGCAGCGTGTGCCGAAACCAGAATCGCGCAGCTTTTCGAAGTGTCGTATTTCCTGTAGCTTGAAACATTCGATTGAAGATGTGGGCAAGCCCCGCTGCTCCATGGCACAAGCCTGCATCTTTTACTCTTGCCTCTTTGAGCGATCGTTCCGCTGTGCGACAGGCAATCTCCAACGCCATTTGTTCCCATTTCTTGTTGCCCACACATCGTGATGCTAGGAACAGCGCTGCCGACACGCCAAGGTCGCCATAACACCATGCGGCCCGGCTCGGTTCCGGCTTGATGCCGGGGCCGGTCCACACGGGGAAAGTGGAAGTGGAACCCTTCGGCAGCTTTTGCCGGAACATCCATTCCACTGCGCCTTCCAGAAGTCGTTTCGCCGGCTTGCGTTGTACGCCGGCAGCATACGACGCTCCCAGAATTCCGATTACACCCGGAATACCGTGCGCCAATCCCAAATTGTAATACCCGTTCGGACATTTCTCGCGCTGCCAATCCGGGAGCAAATCCGGATGTGTATACCAGGCTATACCGTCCGAAGTCTCTTCGGCTGTTTCCTCCAGCCGTTGGACGACTAGTTTCAAACAGACTGCAGCCGAACGTTGCGGCAACCTTTCAAGAGCATAAACGCCGATCCCTACAAGGCCGGAAACCAGATCGTAATCATTTTCCCATCGCTTCCTTCCCCGCAAATACTTCTGGAGCGCCCTGTCTACTACCGTATTAGAGATATCGATCTGTAGATGCTCGCACGCCCAGGCCACGCCTGTAAAACCTCCGAATAGATCGGGTGATACAGCGGTATCCGGGATCATATCGATCGCCTGATCCAGATAGCCTGCAGCCCTGTCCTGATCGCCATATCCGGACCGTGCGCGCGCGAGATAGCTGTATAGAATTGCAAGGCCGCCCGCTCCACCGGCCAGCGATGCGTTGCGAACGGGATCATCCCTCAGCGCTTCGGCGATATCATTCACTGCCTCCCACGCCTTTTTTCGTAAAGTCCCTGCCAGTAGTGGTCGCCATCCGTGAGTCAGCAGTTTTTTCAATTTAATGTCGCTGAGCACTCGTCATGATCTGCAGCATTCCCCGCTGATTCTATAACGGCAAAGTTACAATGTGAATCTGGAGTCTTGGAGTTTCATCTGAAATCGTGAGGAGGCCGAGACGCGAGGTTTGCACTTGAAGCAAACAGAAAACTTGCGGCGCGTTACGGGAAATCCGGATTTCAAAGTGTTGGAAGAAAATCAGGAAGTACAGGTAAGGTGGTTGTGAAGCGCGGAATTCACGAAACGGTTGCGAACAAAAATCAGGCGGGCAATAATGCCCGCCCGAAAGACTTCTCAAAAACTGGAAGACGTTCTTCGGCTTCTAATCCAGCGGACAATCCGCTGATTCCACCAACCGGAAGCTGTCTCTCCCAACGTTGTCCCCGTTTGAATCATAGAGGACCACGGTGCGGGAACCCGTGCCGCTGGGTGCAAAGAAGGTACTTCTAAAGTAGCCGTCGTCGCAACTGTGACTCGCAAAATCATTCGCAAAGCCCGAACAGGGGACACAATCCCCGCTGTCACAAATCTCGCAAGTGTACGAACCTGGAGTATCTTGCTGGAGGTTCAGCCAGATAACAGATGCACAACCTGGTCGTATAGTATTGTCTTCTCTGTGTACTTCACAAAGGATGTCGCTGTCTACTTTGATACCGCCTGTTTTGCCAAGAACGGGGGAAACGATCACCGCAAAGATGCCGATGATCAGCAAAGTCTTTAAGATCTTTTTCACAAACCCCTCCATAAGGTTTCTCCGAAGCCTAAAAATCTCCCTTCCGTGAAACCTGGGAAACTCACTTTATTGCATCGCAGCATTTCTGTCAACCGAGATGATGTATGTTCAGAGCGGGACATGATAAATTCTGTCATGCAAACAAGTATTGTCAAATTAGCTTATGATTTTCGGTAACATGCGTTTTCTCCGGCGTAACATCGATGAGATTTCCCGCGATCGAGCACTCAGGTTCTACGGAGCAGCCCTCGCATTTCTGCATGTATTGGCATTTTTGAATTGGGAGACGCTCCAACCCCTGAGCAAAATATTTGAACCTTCGCAGGGGCCCCTCATTTGCTGGCCTTTTTTCGAAGATTGCGGCAAATGGCGAATAATCTCCTCGCAACTGGCAGAGTCGATTCTCAGGGGATACGTCATATTTGCAATTGCGACAGTGATTCTATTCTTTCAAGGCAAAAATGTTTCACGGGCCTGGGTCGCGCTCCTCTTTTTGAATATCCTGAAATCCATCATCCTATTTCAGGATTACAGGCTGCGGCTGAACCAGCATTACATGACTTTTGCCGTGACGTTTGCTTTTCTGTTTATTCCAGGTAAGCGGCAAGTTCTCAGGTATCTAATTGTGTCTTTTTATTTCTGGGCGGGCACTTTAAAATTCACTCCGGATTGGATTTCCGGCGCGGGACTGTACGGGAGGAAGCCCTTAGGTGTTCCGGAATTCCTCATTCCCGCCAGTTGCGTTTATGTCATTTTTTTGGAGCTGATCATCGTTTTTGGACTCCTGGCCCGGAATCGATGGATTTTCTGGATATCTTTCGCGCAAATCATCGCATTTCATATTGCATCCTGGTCTGTTGTGGATTTTTTCTATCCAACCTTAATGCTTGGGATCCTATCAATCTTTTTATTGACCCGGTATATTCGAGATCCCCTCGATCCCGATCAAGATCCTCCGTTGGCGCCGAACACAAAGAAATTTATCCGCCTACGGGAACCGGCAGGTGTATACGCCGTGGTTGTAATGTTTGCGATTCTTCAATTGCTGCCCTACACGTTCCCTGGAGATCCATCTTTTACAGGGGAGGGTAGACTGTTTGCCCTGCACATGTTCGATGCGCCGTTGCAATGCATGGCATGGGCAACAATCCATTTTGCTGACGGACGAAAACAGGATATGGCTCTTCGTGCAACGCATTTTACACCCCGTATTCAATGTGATCCTAACGTCTATTTCAGTCTTGGAAAAGATCTTTGTAGACGAATCGGAAACAATCAGAGAATCGAAACGATCGATCTGCACCTTCAGACGCGGCGCAGTGCAGATCAACGGTTTACGCCTGTGATCGAACAACCGGACTTCTGCCACAAGGATTTGCATTACGATCTTTGGAGATCGAATGACTGGATTTTGAAGTAACCGGCCTGGACTTTACCTCCAGCATTGGTGCTGCAACAACGATTCAGCACAGTGGTATCTTCGCGGATGATTTCTCGCAAATGTGCAAAAGCACGCAGAGCGTCCCAACTCGTGTTCCCGGTGCAATCGGCATTGTTGCAAGATTATACCGCGACTACGCATTCTCAAAGAAAGAATGATGTCAGCATGGCAAGCTGTAGGCAAAGAAGAAAGTGATTTTCTTGAAGCTTGGGTGAGAAGCACAACATTTTCTTTCGCATTGCCTCGATTGAAGGAAGGGAGGTCATTTGCGGATCGTGCATCTGGCAAGTACTGGATAGTAAGTGTCGGCCGCCTTTTTGCGTCCCTGTTTTTTATCGTATCTCCTGAAAATACGGATACAATGAGACTCGAATCACTTCTTGTTCTCATGTTTTTCATATGTTTGAATGGTTCGGCGAAAATGCAAATGCTATATTGAGTAAGCTATGCGGCTGATCGGGAAGATGATTCGTGAGAGGCCCGAGAAGGGGTTGATCAACGCTAAACTTCGAATTCAGGCCCATCTAACGACTCAATACCTTGTAGAGTTGGTGTCAGTTCTTGTCGCTTATTTCGTTGGGGGGGCGGTCGGGCTAGCCATTCCGTTCACGACCGGAAATGTATCTCCTGTGTGGCCGCCTGCAGGAATCGCGCTGGGCGCAATGCTTGTGGTCGGCTATCGTATCTGGCCAGCGGTTGCGATCGGTGCTTTTCTTGTGAATTTCTTTACCGCAATCCCGCCACTGGCAGCGCTCGGCATTGCAGTGGGTAATACACTAAGCCCTTTGACTGGCGCTTGGTTGCTTCGTCGACTTCCATCGTTTCATCCATTGAGATCCATTCGATCACTCACTCGACTCCGGGATTCACTCGGGTTGATTGTCTTTGCTGCGCTTGGGGCCACGGCGATAAGTGCTACCTTAGGATCTATCGTTTTATCTCTCACGCCTGTTAATCCTTGGGCTAGCTTCGGGATGGCGTGGCTCATATGGTATCTGGGTGATGCAATGGGCGTGTTGATCGTAACGCCGCTCTTGCTGACCTTCACTCGGGTGATCTCGATTCGTGGACCCCGTCAGATCCTCAACATGGCGGCTCTCTTGTTGGGTACGGTAATCAGTTGCTTAGTAATCTTCGACAGGCGCTTTGGATTTGAAGTCGGAGAGGACATATTCGCATTCGGTGTATTTCCATTCGTAATTTGGGGTGCAATCCGATTCGAGGCGGCCGGGGCTGCGGCTGTAAACTTCTTGATATCCGTTGTTGTCGTGTGGGAAACAGCCTACGGCTTCGGGCCCTTCGCAAAAGGCGGCTCTCTGCAAAATGCGCTCCTACTCCAGTCGTTTCTCGGCGTGATTTCTATATCTGGAATGACGCTGGCTGTGGTAAACGGCGAAAGAGTACAAATGATCCGTCAACAAGCGGCACGCGAGCGGTTGGAAGCTGAGCGCCTTGCTGCTAGAGAGATGGAGATCGCCCGCCAAGTGCAGATTAAGCTGCTACCACAGAGGACCCCACCGCTCACCACTCTCGACTATGCCGCGACATCAGTTCAAGCGCGTGCGGTCGGTGGAGACTACTACGACTTCCTGGACCTGGGATCAAGCCGCGTGGCCTTGGTGCTAGCCGACGTTTCGGGCAAAGGCATTTCCGCAGCCTTGTTGATGGCCAACCTGCAAGCCAACCTGCGCAGCCAGTCTGCTATCCTCGTGCAGGACCTTCCTCGATCGCTGCGCTTCGTGAATCGCATGTTTTACGAATCCACCAAACCGAGCAACTACGCCACCCTTTTCCTGGGCATATATCATGATGCAACTCGTCGCCTGTGTTACGTCAACTGTGGTCATAACCCGCCGGTGCTGCTGCGCGGCGAGACCATAGAGCGCCTGACTGCCAACGCTACCGTTCTAGGATTGTTCGAAGAATGGGACTGCGCGGTTGCCGAAGTTATACTCGCCCCTGGCGACATCCTGGCCTTGTATACGGATGGCGTCATCGAAGCGACGAATGCAAGACAAGAGGAGTTCGGTGAAGCTGGCGTAGTGCAGACCCTGCGGGAGAATCGGCATTTGAACGCTCCTTTTCTTGTCGAGACCGTTATAGACAATGTTCAGCAATTCATGGCGGGCGAGCAGAGTGATGATCTGACGTTGCTGATTGCCCGCGTACGCTAAGCTGAAATGTAGTGCATCATTCCGATTGAACTCCCATTAGTGCTCAGGCGATTTAGTTGTACGGGAAGAATTGCATCGACACTCAGCGGGGTATTCACGATTCCAATATTCTTGGAAATCCAATTCGACTCTTTCTTTGAGGGTATTTGTTTCGCAGGTTTCGCCCCATACTTTCTTAAAATTGTTGTGCTTGCGGTATAGCACGTTTCAATATTTGTACGCCTAATCAAGTATATTTTTTTCAACACGCGAAGTCCTGTCTCTGGCCTGCTGCGACTTCGACTCAATTTCCTGTGTCAAACTCGCGCCTTCTACAGAATTAGATAGGTAAAAAGAAGAACCAGAAATCTTAAAGATCAGCAGGTTGTACAAGAAAGCCGACGCCCGGATTTGAACCGGGGACCTACTGATTACGAATCAGTTGCTCTACCAGCTGAGCTACGCCGGCTTAACCATTTATAAAGAATAACTTAACGTATGGTCGTTTGCTTCCATGAAGCTGTGAAAAAATAAGGCTACTTGCAAGTTACTTGCGAATTTACACGATTGCAACGGCCGAAACAAACTTCGCGACCACCAAGCTTCTCACTTAAAAATGGATTCCTATTGCTGGCTTTTCGTTCCATTTACAACAAAATTGCAAACACTGAGGAGTCCATGAATTTTAAACAAATCGACTTGGTTTATCAAGCAGAGTGCGTGCTACCTTTCGACCATCAACTCATTTTCCATGGCCTGAACCGGTCCCTACGATCGAGTCTGATAGCAGGTAGATCTTTCATCTGAATCGACATCAGAATCTTCATCGGACTCTGGCAAAGACATTTATTATGACAGATAGGTCACAAGAATTTTCAGATTTCATTGTCTTCTACCTACTCCCGCTCAGATTTCGGAGGTCAAGGTTCAAGGCCAATCCGGCGGATTAAGTTCGCGAAGCGCGGATCATTGCGAATGGGATCGAAATCCGGCCGTACCTTGAGGTAAGTGATTTGGAATGACCGCTCGTTGTAAGCATCCTCCAATAATTCGAAAGCTCGCTCTTTCTGTCCAAGGGCTACATAGCTGGCTGAGAGTTCGAGAGGCGATACGTAACCATGCTTCGATAGCTGATCCAGTTGCGCAATAACTCGCATCGCATCCTCTCGCTTGCCCGCAATCGCAAATGCGTGGCCGAGGGCCGCGATAAACCGCGGGCTACCCCCCGAAAGATCGATTGCCTTCCTGTGTTCGGATATGGCTTGCTCATACATGCCCTGTTGCTCGTAAATCAGACCAAGATGCCAGTGTGTTACAGGGAAATTTGGATCCATTTCGAATGCTTTCTGGCATTGCCTTGCAGCTTCCTCGTACCGCCGCGCGAAATAGAGTGTTGAGCCCACGAACGTATTCATCAGCGGAGACAAAGGATCTAGTTCCTGAGCCCGTTTCACTTCTGCGAGCGCTTCATCGAACCGACCAATAGGAGTCAGATAATGTATCGCGTACCATTGATGGCCGGTCGAATAGTTGGGATTCAGTTCAATCCCCCGCTTAAATTTCTTTTCGGAAGCCGCCCAGTCCCAATCAAAATTAACTGCTACATGTGCCAGGGTAATGTGAGCTTCAGCGAGCGATTCGTCAATCTGAAGAGCTTTCGCAGCGGCAGCTTTTGCCTTAGGCATTGCTTCTTTCGGCGCGGCATATTCATAGAATGTGAGTGAGATATAAGAATCGGCCAAACCGGACCAGGCCAACGCGTAGGCTGGATCCGTATCTAAAGCCTGCCGAAAGTATGAAATACCTTTTTCGATGCCCTCCTTTGTTCTCTTATTCCAGAAGTAACGCCCCTTCAAATAAAGCTGATACGCTTCTACGTTATCCGTATAGTATTTCGCAAGCAGCTTTTTTTCCTCACTGCTTAATCCCAAACGCAGTCCTTCGGAAATATCCGTCGCGATATCAGACTGAATGGAAAGTAAATTGGAGGCGTTCCCATGGTATTGATGGCTCCAAATGTAGCTGTTGTTTCGCGCATCTGCCAGCTCAATAGTGATTAGAAGATCGTTTCCGTGTTGTATGACCCTGCCGGTCATTACTGCATTCACGCCGAGATCCTTTCCGACAGTTTGCGGATCCACCTCTCGTCGCTTGTACCGGAAAACAGTAGATCGCGCCATCACTCTCAAGTTTGGCAACCGGGAGAGGCTGGAGATGATCGTCTCCGTGATGCCGTCTGTCAGATACTCCATTTCGGTTTCCCTGCCCATATTAACAAGCGGTAAGACAGCAATAGAGTCGATGTTTCCTGTTCCTTTTTTAAAATGATAAAGACTCAGTATGATCAATAAAATGACTGCAAGGGTTCCGAAAACAAATTTGAGAGAGATTTTAGGCGCGTGGGTCAAAAACGATTTTTTAGTTTTGGCATGGCCTGACCGTTTGAGTTCCGACGAAACATCTAGCTTGCGTTTGAAATCCCTTAGATCATTCAGCAAGTCCCTTGCGGTTTGATAGCGATCGTCCCTGTCCTTCCGCAACATCTTATTTACGATCCATTCCATTTCCTCAGGAACGCCGGCCGAATAGTTCGCCAGAGGCAAAGGATCTTTTTCGAGTATTGCCGCGATAACGTCGCTTCTCGTTTTACCTGGAAAGCGCGTGTAACGCCGGCAACCATTTCATACAGCAGGATGCCGACACTGAAAATGTCTGAACGAGCATCAGCAATATGCCCTCTCACCTGCTCAGGCGACATGTATTTCACAGTACCCATCACGTAGCCTGCTTCGGTAATTGTTGGTGCTTCAGTAAGGTTCGTGGAACCATCGGATTGGGTAACTTTAGCCAGACCAAAATCCAGCACTTTCACGTAGCCGTCAGGTCGCAGCATGATGTTTTCGGGCTTGATATCACGATGCACGATTCCCGCTTCGTGAGCCGAGGCGAGCGCACTGATAGTTTGAATCGCGATCTCAAGTGCATCCCGAACATTCATTTTTCCGGAGGACAGTTGCGTTCGAAGTGTTTTTCCTTCAACGTACTCGGTCGCAATAAAATGAACTTGGCCCGCCTGCCCGACATCATGGACGATGAGAATGTTGGGATGATTTAACGCCGAGGCGGCGCGGGCTTCGTTTTGGAAACGGCGCAGACGGTCCGGTTCTTTTACAAACTCTGAGGGCAAAATCTTGAGTGCTACCTTCCGGTAGAGACGCGTATCCTCAGCAAGGTAGACTTCACCCATCCCACCTTCTCCGATCTTCCGCAATATTCGATAATGGCCGATCGTATGGGGGAAAGAATCCTCGTTTTCACTCATTTCTCTAGGTTGAATGTTATTGGTAGTTGTTTAACAGCCAGACACTCAATTGTATGCCATTCAATCGATGATGTGCCAAATTTGTGCGTCGCTCTAAAGGAATCATTCGTCATGCCGGGAACAACTCTGTAACCGATGGGCGCCGCCTTCGCTTTTTCCAACGTTGCACCGGATCGAGTGGTATTATTTTCGTCGGCTTCTTTATTTTCCTTACGTGGAAGACCGGCGATCAGATGAACCCGACCAATATCGAATCATCGGTTTAGCGGGAAGCCGGTTTTTGACATTTATGTCGAGTATCGAGAAGAACTGGGAGAGTTCCTTGTACTTTTCGGGACCACCGGTAGCGAAACAGCGTGTGAATATGGATTTCCCTCTTGAGCTGCTCAAGAAAATCGATGCGGACTGTCGCGAGATCGGCATTACGCGACAGGCTTGGATCAAAATTGCTTGCGATGAGCGTCTCCGCCAAACTGAGCTTGGCCGCAGAAAAAGTTCTAAAGCTTCCTTATTCCACACTTCAAAATAATACTGCTTGCAAATGGATTTTGGGTTTGCGCCTTGCAAGTACTTGCAATCATTTTGAGTTGGAATGATGAGGTTTGCACTTTGCAATAGCGTGCAACTTTTGATCTGGTTTGAGCCAGTTTGATCTGGTTTGAGCAAAAAATGCCCGAGAATCGGGACGTTTTGTATGGAATTACGAATCAGTTGCTCTACCAGCTGAGCTACGTCGGCATTTGCGTCATCGCGTCGTCGCGTTCTGCGCGTCATCGTGTTCTGCGCGTGAGAAATCAGACTGCTTGCAAGATTTGAGCTTCTGAATTCTAAACAAATAAATTTTCTTTATCAAGCAGAGCTGACTCGAGTTCCCGAGAGTTCGCTCCGTGGCGGGCAAGTTGCGTGGATCTTGAAGCAACCTGACTTGAAATAGATCCTTCAGAGCTGGGCGACAACAAAGTTGACATCACGTACATATTGTCCTGATAAGCTTCCTCTAAGAAATCTGAACAGATAACGGAGTTGCCATCTTGATTGGGCTTTTTGCCTGGTATCAGATTTGCTTTGTATGGTACACGGAAGCAAGTTTACGAGCTCGGCACATGCTCAGGAGGAAACGATGGAGATTTCAAAATTCAATAAAACGGTGTCAGCAGAGGTAACGGAACAAATTCAAAACCTCGATTCACAAGCTAGTTCTGAAACGGAAGCCAAACCGGTAGGACTCGTCCAAGACGATTCTATTGAAAGGATGCAGGCTTTAGATCCTTTTACTGCAAGCTTTAAAGTTGAATACAGTTCTGAGCAACCCGACCTGTCGGCTTACTCAGGAAGTGGAGGGCAGACTCAGTTAGGCCATGGTACAGCGGACAATAATTCCGAGCCGGTGTCGCAGAGTTACGCAGCAAAGGCAGAAGAAGATAAACCGACGGTCAGTGACCCGAATTCCTATTCAGCGATTCGAAAGGAAATTGCCGGAGCTCTCGGGGTTGACGAGTCCGACCCGGTTGTCGATCAGACTTATCAGAGTCTCGTGTTTGAAATGAGAGAGATACACGAAGCGCGCCGCGTGGCTGAAAATGAGGCGACTGTTGAAGCAGCACTGAATAACGGTCGGCGTGTCGAAGAGAGCATTCCTGGGACAACGGAAACCATAATCACAGAATTTGTGCCGGGCGAACGCACAGAAAACCTGGGTGACATGAAAGTCTTCTTAAGGGCAGGAAACGAAATCAAGGACGGGGATGCGACAATCAGAACGATCAGGTACTATGATTCAGGATCCTTCTCCTCAATCGGTCAGGTTAAGTCAGTGATCGAAGATGGCATAGAGACGATCCTCGAGGTCACCCCGAATCCGAATTTCCCAGGCGCAATCGCGTTGAAGCCAGGCGACCAGCGTCCCGTACCTGACAAGAACACAACATCCGCTGGTCTGGCGCCCTCCACATGGGATCCGCAACCGGACGGTCGTTATGGTAGCACCAGCAAGAGTATCTCTACCGATACAAAGGCGGAACATCCTTCGAGTAATGAGCCACAAGATCCAAGCCGTCCAGTATCTTTCGGCGGATCCCAGCCTGGCAATGAATCCGGCGGGACGCAGTCTGGTAGCACACAGTCCGGCAGCACGCAGTCCGGTAGCAGCGGATCAGATCCTTCCGAGTGGGCGCCGTATCCCGGTGGTTCCAGTGGAAGTGGGTCCGCATCTGATGCTTCGTCCGGCGGAGATCAACTCTACATTCAGGGCACTGATGTACGAGATGACGGATCCGTTCTGATCACTTTAAGTGATGGATCTTCTCACGAATTTTCGAGTGTGCAGCAAGCAATGGACTGGACGAAACAGCAAAACCTGAGTCCGCCTCCTTCGAGCTCTTCCCCTACAACAGACGACGAGGAGACGAATACCTCAGTGGAAGGCAACACCACTGTCGAAGTCGAGGAACCTGAGCAAGAGGAAGAAACGGAGGAGGACCTGGCAGAGGAAGAAGAAACCAACGAAAACGACGACGGCTATCGAGCGGCATACGGTGACTACGCCGATAGCGGTTCGGAACCTTCAGCATCTATTTCCGTAGGTAGCTACAGCGAGATCACTACTGCAAATACCGTTTCGAGCAACCATACATTTACAGACCGTTACAATTACAATCCTGGATACGCTGATAAGCCAGGTGGACCGACCGATTTTGGCAATGCCAATGACCCGATCGGTGACCCGAATTCGCTGGACGTATCACAAATCTACAAGCACCTTGGACCGAACCCCGTTACGGATCCTGCGAATCCTGGTGAAGGCGGAGTGGAATCAGTGATGATTGAGAGCATCGAGCAGGACATGGCAGGGACGCTACGCGACGGGATGAATCCGTTGGACGAAAATGACGCCATGGGATTCGCGGATCTGCGTCCAAAGACTGGAGAGGCAGACCATTCAACCGGCGAACCGGGCAGCGATCTGCCGTAGATTCCATTGTAGTAACCCTGACGATTCCGTTACGGACGCGTGACGCGCAGATGAAATGTCATGTAGTAGTTGCCCAGGTTCTGGCCGTTGCCCAAGTTGACAAGTCGTGCGCGAGTTCTTCCTGGATTATCTGTGTAGTCGGGATCGGAAATTGGATCTATCGACCATTCCTTACACCCGGCGGAATCAGCAGTCTTACAAGAGATCTGGACGAATTCAGTCTCATCTTCACCACTCGCTCCCATGTCCAACCTGTAGTTCACTGCGTTCAGTCTAAAGTGCATCGGGCAGAAAATCTTTGTGTTTGCGGCCATTGCATACATGCTTACACCCGCTCCGCAGGTGCATTTATTCATGCCGCGAAACGTGCTGTTGATTGTTCCGAAAAATTGGGCCGGAAGAACATAGTTCGGGTCTCCGGGCAGGATGGCATTCGTATTATCAAACGTAATCTTGACTTTGCGAACATCGAGAGTCGTCTCCAGTAATCGATCGCCGTTTGGTAAACTGCCACAAACGTTGGCCATTAAGACGGAATTAGTTCCGGTTGTTTTTCCTTTGTACGTGGTCAGGTTGTGCAAGTACAGACCCAGGCCGTCGCTCTGAATGTAGTAAGGGGTGCCGGTAATGGTATCGACATCTGAGATTTCCTGGGTAATCGGGATATCTCCCCCCGGCTTGCCGGCCATTGCGCTACCCGCTGCTAATGTCAAAAACAAAAGAAAAATAGTGAAGATCTTCATTTCTGGTGCCTCCTTGTGGTTCCTACTTATATAGGCGACATTTCGGGGCAAAATCCGACACATGGATTCGTCCAGACGGCAAGCTGGCGACGGGTGCGCGCTTTTGCGACCGGCGCTAGTGGAGCAGGATGAACAGGCCGCTGATCATGGACGGGAAAATCCAATTACCAGGCAGAGCTATCGCGGTAGCTCACGAGGACACAGCTATTGCTTTAGCAGGTTTGTCCAATTGAGAACGACTGTGACCGGCAATTTGGCTGTGTCTTCCAGCGGCGTATTGATCAGGAATCTTTGACCATCGGCCGCAACCAAATAGTCATTTCTGGTAGTGGTGATCCCTGTGTGAATGGACGCCCTGAAAAGAGCCTTTGGTGTGCCGGGCGAAAAACCGGATTCGCTAGAACGAACTTCTACAGATACCAGCGATTGGTCCGGGGCAACATAGAACAGCTCTTTTCCGTCATTTCGCCATTGTGGTTGGTCTCCACCTGCAGTAGACACCTGCCACTTCCCTCCGCTTGTAGCGGGAAAACTTTGAACATAGATCTCAGTCTTTCCGGATTCATCGGAGCTATAAACGATCCACTTTCCATCCGGAGAGAAGCGTCCATGGACCTCATTCGCGGATGTCTGCAAATACGGAAAAGGCTTTTTATCGCCTGTCAGCGGCAGGACCCAGAGGTCAGCGCTGGTGGGGGTGTATTCCTCATACATCAGGTACTTGCCATCGGGAGAAAAATCATCGGGAAATTTCGTTGTACGGGTTACCAGCAGAGGTTCATCTGCGCCCGCGCCATTGGCGAGTTTTTGATACATTTCATACCAGCCGCTTCTGATCGATGACCAGACAATCCGTGAACCGTCGCGGGACCACGCAGAAGTATTGTCATCGGAAGGATCGAAAGTGAAACGGGATAGTCTTCCGCTGGAAAGGTCGAGTAGCCATTCGTCGCCCAATCCAACCACATTTTCCCATTGATAAAAGAGAACACGGTTTTGGTCAGGTGAAAAATATGGTTCGGTAGCGCGCAATGGCGGACCGACTGTGCCGAGTTTGTTGCCAGCGCGATCGTACCATGTAAACTGACCAAATTGATTGCCTCCCTCCCGGTAAGCGAGCACGCCGTTTTCCGAGAGCGAGAAACCTGAGGAACCAAAGATGAGAAAATCAAGCCACGGCTGCGGCGCAATGGGAACTGCGTCCCCCTGGAACTCCACTCGACTTGCCTCGAAACGCCGGCACATCAAGTTTCCCTGATCAATGTAGACAAGGTAACCGGGCGGCGCGTAAGCAACCCTGGAAATGATTGGTAATAGCCTGACAGATTTTTTTGAATCCAACGAGCTGGAAAAGACTCCTGTTTCTGGTTCACTTGCTCTGCTCGCATACAAAAAATGCCGGCCATCGGGTAAGAACGCGGGCCAACGGACACTGAGCCCGCTTTTGGCTGTTTGTTGCTCCACGGCTCCGCCTTCGGCAGACACGCGAAACAAACCGGCGGTGGCGCTCGGCGTAAATAGGATCGTTCCCGTTGACCCCCAGCTTCCACCGCGGGCATCCGGGGCGTCGCAGATAAACTGCGATGTTCCACCTGAAGTATCGATCTTTCGCATCTTTCCATGGGCGAAATAAGCGATAAAGCGGCTATCCGGGGACCAGAATGGAAAAGAAGCATCTTCCGTATCAGGCAAGCGCTGCGATTCCGTTGAATCCAACGGGCGAACCCAGAGAAATCTTCCGCTTGGGTCTGTGGCAACAAAAGCAAGTTTTTTTCCATCAGGCGAGACGGCGATCGTACCTTGAAAAGTAGAATCCTTTGGAGGTGGAATGGTAAAACGGACCAGCGGCGCATCAGTCACCTGCGTTCGTCGCGCATAAAGAAACACGAAGGCGATGGCCAGGATCAGTAGCGCGGCGGATAATGCCATCCAGAATCGCTCCCGATTCTTATGCCGCGGTACTGCCGGAGCCTTGATGCTTTGTGAGCTTGCTTCCGCAACCCATTTCAGTTCACTGGCTACGTCGTAAGCGTTTTGCCATCGCTCTTCCGGATCTTTTGCCAGACACTTCTTTACAACATGATCCAACGCAGCAGGAGTGAGCGGTTGTACTTGCGAAACCGGGGGAGGATCATCCTTCAGAATGGCAGAGATCAAACTCGCCTGGCTTTTTCCGGTAAACGCTTTTTTGCCCGTTGCCATTTCATAAAGCACGCTGCCCAGTGCAAAAATGTCCGTCCGTTCATCCACTTCGCTACTTTCCAATTGCTCCGGGGACATGTATTGAACCGTTCCAAGAATCGTCCCTTCTGCTGTCAGCTCCTTTGCTTCTGTTTGAAGTGTGGAGACCCCTTCTTTCGTTTGAGCAATCAGTTGACCGCCAAGTTTCGCAAGGCCGAAATCGAGCAATTTTGCGCCGGACCTCGTCAGCATGATGTTCCCCGGCTTCAAATCACGGTGAATGATCTTTTGCCGGTGCGCTTTGTTCAGGGCCTCTGCAATCTCAATTCCGGAGCGCAACACTTGTTCCGTTGGCAGTGGTCCTTTGCTCAAGCGCTGCGTTAGCGTTTCGCCCTCCAGGTACTCCATCACCAGATAATCGACACCATCTTGCTGACCGATGTCATAGAGCGCGCAAATGTTTGGATGCGAAAGGCCGGAAATCGCGCGCGCTTCACGCTCGAAACGTTGCTTCAGATCAGGATTATCCGAAAGATGGAGCGGCAAAACCTTGATGGCAACCATGCGATCCAGCCGTGTGTCTTTGGCGCGATACACTTCGCCCATGCCGCCTGCTCCCAGCGGAGCGACGATTTCATACGGCCCGAGACGTTTTCCGGCAAGAAGTGTCGGCATGATCCGTTCCTATCATACAAGAAATTGCTCCGGCTAATTGATTCTAAAGTGGCTTTTACAATACCGGGTCCCGGAGGTTCACTTTGGGTTCGATCACTGGACACGGGCTCTGGACAGCAATTGGCCGATGCTGAAGAGCTTATCCGTTCAGCTGTTTGAACTTGTATTTGCAGAGGCGCAAGAATTTTGCGCCTCTGCCACATCTGCCGTCAGATTCCTGGATAGCTTCTATTTCGGTTTGATGTTTTGATTGAGGTGAAACAGGTTCTCTGGATCATACTTCGTTTTGATTTGAGCGAGCCGGTTGTAATTCGCGCCATACGCGGCGGCGACGCGGTCTCCTTCCTCTTCCGTCATGAAGTTGACGTAAGCGCTTCCGGATGCGTACGGAGCAGAAGCGTGAAAGAACGCGCGCGCCCAATCGATGCAACGTTTGTCATCTGCAGCATTGTCCCACCTGCCATGAACGTTGAGCACAAATTTTGTGTCTCGATTTCCATATGCCATGGCGTCCGGTGCAACCCGATTTGCTGCGCCTGAAAGAAGCGCAAGGAAAATCTCACATTGCGGCGAAGGCAGCTTGCTTGCGTATTCGATCATTGTATCGATTGCGCCGTCGCTCAGTTCTGTGAAGTTATGGGATTTCCAATAATTTCTGGCGCCGGATGTAAGCAAAGGATCAAAAGCTTGCTGCCATTGTAGATACGGCATCGGTCCCGCGTGCTCACCCAGAATATTTCCAAAGCTCCGCAACGGCTCGATCAGTTTTGCGCCGGTAGCAATATCGCCGGCATAAAACGCAGCCAGAACAATAACCTCTTTACCATGAACATTCTCGGGAAGAAAAGGCAGAGGAGGAGCCTTCCGCAAAACCGCCCACACATTCAGCTCTTCGGGCGCTGAGGAAACAAACCGGCGATAGTGATCGAGGACTTGCTTTGCCTGTTCCAATGAAAAAACAAGCAGACCCGCAAAAATTTCCGGACCAACCGGATAGAGTTTGAATTCGAACTGAGTCACGATTCCGAAATTGCCTCCTCCGCCCCGAATCGCCCAGAATAAGTCGGGATTTTCCTTTTCACTCGCTTTTTTGATGCTTCCATCCGCGGTGATTACATCAGCGGAAACGAGGTTGTCCACGGACATTCCATACTTTCGTGTTAACCAGCCGAAACCACCTCCAACCGTTAACCCCGCGATTCCGGTCGTAGAGTTAACTCCTGTTGGAGTAGCCAGCCCGTGTGACTGTGCGACTGAATCGAAATCGTGAAGTGTTGCGCCAGGCTCAACATAAGCCCGCTTTTTCGTCGAATCAATGCGGACATTTTTCATCAGAGAGAGATCGATCATCAAGCCGTTGTCGCAGATCGCATTCCCTGCAATGTTGTGTCCGGCGCCGCGAATCGATATTTCCAGTTTGTTTTCGCGGGCATACGCAATGGAAAGCGCAACATCAGAGGCTTCCGCGCATCGTACGATCAACGCCGGATGCCGATCAATCATTGCATTCCAGATCTTGCGGACTTCATCGTAATTCGGATCCTCAGGGAGCACTACCTGTCCCTTGAGTTGATTTTTAAGGCTGTATACATTGTGTCGAATCATTTTGTTTCCTCCGTTCCAGGCCAATGCATGGTCCGTGCCAGATACAGAGCACGCAGTCTTTCAGTCGAGAAGAACTTTTGTTGATACGTATTTCTGTCGTTTTGGTATCACGAGAATTCGTAGGTTACGAAATTTCGTGACTGCCCTGCGCGAGAATTCGTGAATCTAGTTCGGTCGCTTTATTGTGAGAGCCTTCATCCGTGAGGAAAGTGTGGTGGGTGGGATTCCAAGAAGCTTTGCTGCGCCGTTCTTTCCTGATATCCGCCAGTCGCACCGGTTCAGCGCTTTCAGAATATTTTGTCGTTCCAAATCCTCTATCTGGGCCGCGTTGAGGATGTCATCCGATTCAGCAATAACGATGTTTCCAACTGGAATGCGCCCGCCGGTTTGAGGCAGCCAATCTTCCACGTTGATTTGTCCCTTTTGAGAGGTAATTACCGCGCGTTCCATCATGTTCTGAAGTTCACGAATATTGCCGGGCCATGCATAGGCTTTCAGCCTGCGTTTGCAATCGGGCGAGAGCGGATCGATATGTTTATCCATCTTATGAGCGGCGATATCGGCAAATTTTTGCGCCAGGAGAATCACGTCGTCCTCTCGTTCCCTCAGCGGTGGCGTTTCGATTGGAAAAACATGAAGGCGGTAATATAGATCTTCCCGAAATTTTCCTTTCTGCATCGCTTCCGGCAGGTTGCGGTTCGTTGCAGCAATGATTCGAACATCCACTTTTTGAGTTGTAGAGCTTCCCACGGGTTCGAATTCACCTTCCTGCAGGACACGCAGAAGTTTTGATTGCAGATCGAACGGCAGTTCGCCAACTTCATCGAGAAACATGGTGCCGCCGTCAGCGAGGGTGAATCTTCCTATTCGTTTTCCGGTTGCGCCTGTAAACGCTCCTTTTTCGTGGCCAAAAAATTCACTTTCGATCAGCGATTCGGGTATTGCGGCACAATTCACTTTGATCAGCGGAGCATCTTTACGGCGACTGGCCGCATGGATCGCGCGCGCAACGACTTCTTTTCCTGTCCCTGTCTCCCCTGTGATCAGCACACAGGCATTACTATTCGCGACTTGCTGCACCTGTTGCAGCGCTTTTCGCCAGGCTTCGCTGCTTCCGATCAGATCATTGGAGTCTCCAAAAGAGCTGAGCTCTTCGAGCAAATATTCTTTTTGTGAAGTGAGTGTTGCAATTTGACGTTCCGCTTCAATCTGATCACGAATGTCCCGCAAGATGATTGTGAAAAAATTTTTTCCGTCCAACAGGTAGCGAGACAAACTTCCTTCCGTCATGGAATTGTGGTTCTCATCGGCCAAGATCTGAAAGCCCCCCGGTACCCAGAAGTAATTTTCAGAAACCTGACCTCTACGCAGATCGTTTGTTAAGCGAATTAACTTATCGGCGCTTGCTTTCGTCAGCAGAGAAGGGAACGGAAGCCCGGTCAGTTGCGATCCGGATTTCCGAAATACTTTTTCTCCGGAAGGATTGACACGAATGATGCTGAGATCCTCATCCAATTCCAAAATTGCATCCATTGCGCTGTTAATGACCAACGACAGCTTTGTTTCTCTATCGCGAATCCGGCTTTCGGCTTGAATCCGCTGCAATTCCGCTCCGGCTCGAGCTGCAAAGATGCGAAAGAGGTTTTCATTGCGCGGTTCCTTCGGCATGGGCTTTGTATCCATAACCGCAAGATGACCAAGGACCCGTGAATTCTTATCCAGTAATGGCATGCCGAGATAGCTCACGGCGCGCAGCGGTTCCAGATAAGGGTCGTCCGGGAAAAGCATCTTAATTTCGTCAATCACGTGATAGAGCAGGCGCTCGCGAATTACGATTTCGCATGGAGTCCCCGCGAGCTCATAATCAAATTGCGGGACAAAGTCCGTTTCAAACCAGAAGGCCAGGGCATTCAGACTGTATTGTTTTTCGCGAAATTCTGTGACCCACGCGCCGGCGGTTCCCAGTACCTCGGAAAGTCGCCTGACTAATGCGCGGAAGAAATCATGTCCAGTTTCCTGAGCGGTTCCTTCCAGAATCAATCGAATGGCTGCGTCATCCGCATGATCGCTCATTTTGCCATTCTAACAGGGTTCATGATTGCGCGAACTTTCGCAGAACATGAACGACCAGACATACCACCAGCAAGGTGGCAGCCCCGCTTAAGACAGATGCGATCACGGGTGCCCCGCCATATACCACGGGTGCCAGGGAAGCAGCCAAAACGCATCCTGTGGCCCACACAATCACGAAAAAAAACGCCCATCGATGGCGGGTCAGACAACCCGCTGCGGAGATCAGTCCTGCCACTCCTGAAACAATCGCGCTTACGCTGACCAGCCTTTGCCACGGGTCCGCCGCGGTGCGCAGATCCCTAGGAGCACTCCACAAGCCGGCAATGGACTCAAGCACCACGAAAATGAGGACGAAATAGAACAAAAACCGTTTCCAGACATGAGTAAGGACGATCCAGCACCTCCCCAGGTTGCGGACTACGAGCAAACCGCAGAAGCAATTCCAAAAGGCAATAGCCCACAGCGGGGCTGCCGACAACGGCGACAGCCCCCGAAATTGTGAGCGATTTGTACCCAGGTGTAAATCAGGTTTTCTATGGGTAACCTATTTGGCAACAAGCGTGATCGATTTTTCCGGACCAGTCGGAACATGACCTTTGTCCACAAATTTGATTGTGATCATATGTGTACCGGGGCTCATCTTCGGCAACGTATAGGTTCCCTTTGTGTCGTGGATCCCGGGTCCGCGAGTGTCATCCACCCATACGTGAAAGTGATCGCTACCCGCATTGAGCGCGACTTCGTACTTCAACGGGTATTCTTCTCCCGCATCTATCTGGTCCTTATCGGCTGGCGAAACGATCTTGATGCTCGCTGCTGCGGAAGATGGGTTCCCATAACTCCCCGCATCCACGCCCAGCGCAAGAATCGCAAGCAAGAGCAGTAGCCCGCCTGTGAAAAACTGTAACTTTGAAACTCTCATTTTTTTCCTCCAAAATGATTTTTGAATCGGTCTTTTTGACCTCATCACTACCTATACCGACATTTGCGGGGAAATATTCCCGGCTTGCATTCGTTGCTGGGTATTGTGTAAGTTTGAATGAAGATCCCGGATTGCCCCGTGTGGAATGATTTAAGATGAAATTGTTCGGATCCGGAGCCAGAGAGCAAGATTCGCGGACTCCGTTTGAGGACGCGACACTGCCGCATATGGATGCGGCATACAACCTGGCGAGGTGGCTTGTTCGAAATGAACATGATGCCGAGGACCTTGTCCAGGAAGCGTATCTGCGTGCGCTAAAATTTTTTGGAGGGTTTCACGGAACAAACGCCCGCTCGTGGCTTCTCACAATCGTGCGTCACACTTGCTACACATGGTTGAAGGAAAATCGTATGCAGAGCGCCACGACACCATTTAATGAAGAGCTTCACGGCGGGGAGGAACAGGTCACGAATCAAGAATTGCAGCTTTTGCAGAGCGCAGATTCGGCACGGGTGAGGGAAGCGCTGGAAAAACTTCCGGTGGAGTTTCGAGAAGTGATTGTACTGCGTGAAATGGAAGGTTTCTCGTACAAGGAGATTGCCGAAATGGCCAATATACCGTTGGGAACCGTGATGTCGCGCCTGGCTCGTGGCCGGAAATGGCTTCAAGAACTGCTCACGCATCACTTGAAAAAGCAGGAGGCTTAGAGTTGGATTGCAAAGAAATGGACGAACTCCTTACCAGTTACCTGGATCATGAACTGGACCCGGTGCGAAGTCTGGAAGTCGAACAGCATCTGAAAGATTGTGAGACGGATTCCGGCAAATACAAAGCGCAGTTAGCTCTCAAGAACCTGGTGGCTGAAGGTGCGCTTTACCATAGAGCTCCAGTGGCTCTGCAGGAGCGCGTGCGCGCAAGCCTGCATCCGATGGAAGCGAAGGAGCGAAAATCCTTTGCGGTGCGATGGCAGTTGCTCGCTTACGCTGCATCCTTTGCCTTTGTGTTTCTACTCGGCTGGATGATGGGCGGCTCACAAGTTTCTCGCTTTTCGGATGTCTCCGTGAGAGAAGAGATCGTCTCCAGTCACGTGCGATCATTGATGCCGGGGCACTTAACCGATGTACTGTCTTCCGATCAGCATACCGTCAAACCCTGGTTCAGTGGAAAACTGGATTTCTCTCCACCAGTGAAAGACTTCGCCTCACAGGGATTTCCTCTCATCGGCGGCCGCATCGATTACGTAAACCACAAAACTGTGGCCGTCCTTGTTTACGGACGCAAGAAACACATCATTAATCTTTTCCTCTGGTCTTCTCCTGATACGGCAAACAAAGAGTCTTCCGCAGCGACGCTTCGAGGATACAACATCATTGAATGGGTCGATTCCGGAACGGTTTATCATGCTGTCTCAGATGTGAATGAAACTGAGCTCCGCGATTTCGCTTCACTGCTGCACGCGAAACCTTGATCCGGAAATCTTTGCCATTGACCTTCCCCGTCAGAACTCCCTACCCACTCTGGGACAATTTAGCTTTGTAAACGTTCCGCTCCAGATCCGACAATTTCATCTTCAATCATTTACGCGGAGCAAATCCCGGATCTTCTGTTCAAACTTAAACAATTCCTGGGAAAGAAAGTAAACCCGGGAATATTTCTCCCCAAATACCGGTATAGGTAGTGATGAGGTCAAGAAGACTGATTCAAAATCATTTTGGAGGAAAAAAATGAGAGTTTCAAAATTACAGTCTTTCGCGAGCGGGTTCATGCTCTTGCTTGCGATTTTTACGCTGAGCGCGCATGGGGAGAGCTATGATAACGACTCTTCCGCGGCGAATATCAAGATCGTTTCACCGGCCGACAAAAGCCAGGTAGATGCGGGAGAAGAATACCCGTTGAAGTATGAAGTCGCGCTCAATGCGGGTAACGATCACTTTCACGTATGGGTGGATGACACTCGCGGACCCGGGATCCACGACACAAAGGGAACCTACACTTTGCCGAAGATGAGTCCGGGTGCACACTGTGATCACAATCAAACTTGTGGACAAAGGTCATGTTCCGACTGGTCCTCAAAAATCGATCACGCTCGTTGCCAGGTAGGAATATCATGGAAAACCTGATATACACCTGGTTACAAATCGTTCACAATTTCGGGGCTGTCGCCGTTGTCGGCAGCCCCGCCATGGGCTGGTGGTTGGAGCGTAAGAATGTTGTTGCGTACCGGCTCGCTCTTCTAGCGCTTTTTGGCTGGTTTGTGCAAGGAGCGACCGGAATCGGATTTGCGCTCACAAGCTATTCACTCAAAGGCGCTGTGCCCGAAGTAACAGGAATCGCTCTGGCGGCCCTGCTGACCAAAGTTTCATCCACCGTAATCGGAGTCACAATTGCTGCTATCCTGTGGAGAAAAGGGTCGCGGTGGAGCGCTCGGAGCAGGACGTTTGCCTGGCAAATGATGCTGGCTTTTTCTACTGCAGCATTGATGGCCGCAGCGTACTTGCGCTGGTACCTTTAATGGCGAATCGGACAGGGAATCGTCACCACTATTGCGATCATGAATGATGAGCGATACGTGGTGGCGATTTCATTCTTCGCAGCAGGAGCTTTAGATTGAATTGCAAAGAAATGGATGAAATTCTCACCAGTTACCTGGATCATGAACTGGACCCGTACGAAGTCTGGAAGTTGAACAGCATCTGAAGGATTGTGAGATGGATTCCGGCAAATACAAAGCGCAGCTAGCTCTTAAGAACCTGGTGGCTGAAAATGCGCTTTACCACAGAGCTCCAGTGGCTCTGCAGGAGCGCGTGCGCGCAAGCCTGCGTCCGATGGAGGCGAAGGAGCGAAAATCCTTTGCGGTGCGATGGCAGTTGCTCGCTTACGCTGCATCCTTTGCCTTTGTGTTTCTACTCGGCTGGATGATGGGCGGCTCACAAGTTTCTCGCTTTTCGGATGTCTCCCTGAGAGAAGAGATCGTCTCCAGTCACGTGCGATCACTGATGCCGGGGCACTTGACCGACGTACTATCTTCCGATCAGCATACGGTCAAGCCCTGGTTCAACGGGAAAGTGGATTTTTCTCCTCCGGTGAAAGACTTCGCCACACACGGATTTCCCCTCATTGGCGGCCGCATCGATTACGTGAATCACAAAACTGTGGCCGTCCTCGTTTACGGACGCAAAAAGCACATCATTAATCTTTTCCTATGGCCTTCTCCTGATACGGCAAACAAAGAGCCTGGCGTGGTGCCGATTCAGGGATACAACGTCATTCAATGGGTCGATTCCGGAATGGTTTATCATGCCGTTTCAGATTTGAATGGAACTGAGCTCCGCGATTTCGTTTCACTGCTTCACGCGTGATGAAGCTTTTCTCAGCGCAGGCGGTAACCCGGCGAAGTGATATAATAAAAAATCGGCTTGGAAGCTCCACCAGAATATCTGGAACACAAACATCCCCGCGCCAGGCGAACAGAAAAAATAAATTGACCTGTCGTCAGGGAATCACAAACATCAAAAATCAGGCATGATCAAAACATGCTCCAAGGAGGTTCTATGAGAGTTGTCTATTGGTTTCTCACATTTGTGTTGGTTGTCGGCATTGCAGTGGGTGTATTTGGCAGCCGTACGGTAAATGCCCAGGATCCATTAAAGATGGGAACGATCCTGCAGCGAGCGGCGGTAGCGGGTGCTCCTGAAATGGAGTCGCTTCTAGTGCTCAGAACCGTGCCCCCGGGCGGAGAGAGCGGCTGGCACACTCAGTCCGGCACCGAGATCGTGTACATTCTCGAAGGCTCTGCCGTGTTTGAGGTGAAGGGCAAGCCGGCAGTCACTTTGAATGCGGGTCAGACGTTCACAACTTCAGCGGGTGAGGTGCACATTGTGAAGAACGCCAGCAAGAGCGCACCGGCCAAGGCACTCGCGTTCTACATCGCCAAGAAGGGCGCTAAACTCGAAGACCTTTCCGTTCCGGCGAAATAAGCTCCGGACTCGTTTGCTCTTTAGTTCAACGCACCCGCGATGTATCTCGCTGTCGCGGGTGCGTAAGACCGAAACGCTATTTCTGAAAAATCAAGATTCGTGACAGGAAGTTTTCGGCGTGCCGTGAGTAAGAATCACAAAGTGCCAGCATATGAAAAA
Source organism: uncultured bacterium (assembly GCA_963843285.1). Classification (GTDB taxonomy): domain Bacteria; phylum Acidobacteriota; class HRBIN11; order JAKEFK01; family JAKEFK01; genus CAZDDB01. Next base: position 207,996 of record CAWJJO010000012.1, on the reverse strand, counting down.
GCTCATCAATCAACCTGAAGACGTTGTCCTGGAATCTCTCGCAGGCATGGCAGCGGCGCACGGCGATCTGATCAAAGTCTATTTTCAGCCGAATTATGTAACCAGAGCGGATGCGCCCGTAGCAGGAAAAGTAGCGATTCTGTCCGGCGGTGGAAGCGGCCATGAGCCATTGCATGCCGGATATGTGGGGAAAGGGATGCTCGATGCCGCCTGTCCCGGGAATATTTTTACGTCGCCTACTCCGGATCAGATGTTTGCCGCAACGAAAGCGGTTCACGGTGGATCCGGTGTGCTGCATGTTGTAAAGAATTACACGGGCGATGTAATGAATTTCGAAATGGCAGCGGAACTGTGTGAAGCGGAAGGCATTGAAGTGTTGTCCGTCCTGATGAATGACGATGTCGCAGTTCAAGACAGCCTGTATACCGCAGGACGAAGGGGTGTCGGCATCACTGTGATGGCTGAGAAAATCGCAGGCGCGGCCGCCGAGCGCGGTATGCCTTTACATCAAGTCGCAGATATATGTCGCAAAGTAAACGATTGTGGGCGTTCCATGGGGATGGCTCTTACTTCCTGTGTAGTTCCCGCAGCCGGAAAACCAACATTTGAAATTGGTGAAAACGAAATGGAAATCGGCATCGGGATTCACGGTGAGCCTGGTCGAACAAGGTCGAGTTTGAAATCGGCAGCCCCAATCGTAGAAATGTTGACCGATTCGATTGTTTCCGATCTGCCCTTCAAAACCGGAGATCACGTAATTGCAATGGTGAACGGAATGGGAGGCACTCCCTTGATTGAGCTCTACGTGATTTACTATGAGCTGGAGAAAAACTGTAAAGCCAAGGGACTTACAATTGTTCGGCGGCTTGTTGGCAATTACATCACTTCGTTGGAGATGGCCGGTTGTTCGATTACGCTGCTAAGAACGGATGCGATGCTGACGGAGCTGTGGGACGATCCTGTTCACACGCCGGCATTACGCTGGGGACTCTGATGGTAATCACCCGTGAAGATGTCGTGGGATGGATGAATACGCTTCAGCGCGTTTTCGAATTCAAAAAACAAGAATTAACGGAGCTGGATTCCGCGATCGGAGACGCAGATCATGGAATCAACATGGATCGTGGTTTCACAGCGGTAAAATCCGAATTGAGCAAGATGGATTCCATGGATCTTAGAAGCCTGTTCAAGATGATTGCCATGACACTGATCAATTCAGTGGGAGGAGCCTCCGGCCCATTGTATGGCACACTTTTCTTAAAGGGAGCCGAAACCTGTCAGCAGAAGCAGGAACTTGCCGCCGAGGATCTGGTTGCTTTCTTCGAAGCCGGAGTGAAGGGTCTGATGCAACGCGGGAAGGCTCAGCAGAATGATAAAACGATGGTGGATGCCTGGATTCCGGCTGTCGATGCAATGAAGAAGGCAATGGAAAATGGCGCGGATGTTCATTCCGTTATGGAGCACGGCGCTGCAGCAGCACAAGAAGGTATGCGAAGGACGATTCCGATGCTGGCCAGAAAAGGCCGGGCCAGTTATCTGGGAGAGCGGAGTGTGGGCCATCAGGATCCGGGTGCAACCTCTTCTTATTTTATGATCCAGACTGCAGCCGATCTGTGGAAATAGGGATTGCATTTGATCGGCATCGTGATTGTTTCCCACAGCCACCAACTGGCTTGCGGTATCAAGGAGCTTGCGTTGGAGTTAGCTCGCAATGACCTTCGCATTTCGACCGCCGGGGGAATGGATGAGGTCGCGCTCGGCACAAGCGCGGAAAGGATCTATCAAGCGATTCTCGATGTCTATACTGAAGATGGAGTCCTCATTCTTTTTGATCTGGGCGGGGCCTTGTTCAGCACACAAGTGGCGATCGAGATGCTCCAGCTACATCAACAGGAAAAAATCAAATTGAGTGATGCGCCTATTGTGGAAGGCGCGGTCGTGGCGGCCGTGGAGGCTTCCCTAGGACATTCGCTGGAGCAAGTCAGCGCGGCCGTCGATGCAACGCGCCACATGCGAAAAATCCCGTAACGAATTCCGCGCTGCCAATGATCTTTAATCGCAATTTTTCATTGGGAAACCCGTGAACTCCCTTTTCGAGATGCCTCTTGTAACCATTGCCACCGGGTCGTTGAAACGCTTGCATTATAAGTGCCTGCATCGCCTACACGATCGACGTACCGGTTTGTGTTGCCGACACGGGAATGTCTCGTTGGGGAATTGCGAGCCGGTTTTCCTTCAGAGCAATCTCAGACGTTGATAAGCGACATTGTAGGGACCTGGAAGAGAGGAATTCCCGCGACGCTCGATGGACGAGGACCGGAGAATGAGCGCGTGCTGCGGCGTTTCCTGATGAAACAGGGGGTGCAAGTTCTATTCGCGGATGACCAGACAACTCATCACTACGCCTCCCTTTTTCGCCAATTACGGTCACAGAGCACTCCGATTCCGACAAATGACATCTGGATTTCCGCGCCTGTACTGCAGCACAACCTTGCTCTGCATGCGCGCGACAAGCATTTTGGCCACCTTCCTCAGATTACTTTGATCTGATTTCAAGCCGGAAATCCCGCCGGGTGTGGACTTTTGCACCAGAATTGGACAATTGTATCCACAGATTTGTCCCAATGGAGACGTCCGGCACTGTGGTCTCGACGAGCTCCGATTCTCGTCACTGTGGCTTGATTATTGCATGCGAAAATGTATGTGAAAACAAGGAAATTGACAAAATTGAAACTTTTTTTAGTTTCAGACGTATCTAATAAAGAGGGACAGTATGGTTCAGCAAAAGGTCATTACTAAAGATAAATCATCGATGAATCGCGCGATGCGGTTGTATCTGCGCGAAATCTCTAAGATTCCCCTGCTCACGGTTGAGGAGGAAAGGGAACTCGGCTATCGTGCGCAACGAGGAGACAAAGACGCATTGCAGAAGATGATCGAGTCCAACCTGCGTTTTGTCATTAAGATCGCAAAGAAATACCGGAAATCCGGATTACCGTTTCTGGACCTGATCAATGAGGGGAATGTCGGTCTGATTGAAGCGGCGCGCCGATTCGATCCCGAACGCAAAGTCCGGTTTACATCCTACGCGGTCTGGTGGATCCGGCAGTCGATCCTGCATTATCTATCCCAGGCGAGCCAGGTCTTCCGGCTTTCACCCCCGAAACGGCGAATATTCTCTATCGTGTAGCAACGACACTTTCCAAGGCGCGAAGTGAACAAAATGAAACACCGAGCCGTGAAGTCCTTGCAGAGCAGATCGGTGTAACTCTGAAAGAATTGAATGCTTCGCTCGAAGCTACTGCGGGAACGCTTTCGCTGGATCATCCGATTGATGATGCCGGCGACTTAACCCTGGGAGATGCTCTCGTGCAAACGACCGTATCTTCAGCGGAAGACAATGCGATCACGATGCACCTGCACGATCAAATTAACAGGTCTCTCGGATCGTTGAGCGGAACCGAAGAAAAGGTTTTGCGGCTGCGTTTCGGCCTGGACGACGACAATCCGTTGACGTTAAAGCAGATTGGAGACAGGATGAATTTGTCCCGGGAGCGAATTCGTCAGATTGAAGCACAGGCACTGAACAAGCTTCGCAAATCGAACTCCGTGGATGCTCTGGCCAGTTATCTAAATTAATGTTCTGCGGGCGCGCGCGAAACGCGCGCCCCCTACTCCTTCCAAAAATTCACCACAAAGCCACAAAGTTCACAAAGGAAAAGATTTCGCTTTGTAATTGTTTATGTGCTATGAAAATGTGACAGGCAGGATGCCTGCGACCCATAATGCGGGCTGGAAGCCTGCGCTCCCTCTGGGTTCAATGCTATACTCTGACTGTTGATCAATGAATTAAAACTGATCGGTTTTATTCTCTTCATCGGCCTCGCCGGGTGGTTTTTCCACCTCTTGTTTCCAACAATATCCGAATCTAAGAAACTCTCCTTTGCCGATCTGTTTCAGATTTTTGTTGCCGGAGTTGGGCTTTGCTCTTTGATTTTTTTTCTTCTTGCCTTTTTCGGCTACCTCAGGCCCGTGGCCATTGCGTCGGCTCTGCTTGTCTTCCTGTCGCTTCTGATCGTGAAAAGACGTGTCTCCGTCTCCTACATCCTTTTTTGTCTTGCAATTGGTTTCTCCGTCATGGCATTTTCAAGACTATGTCCGCCGTATGAAGCATTTTTGCAGGGCGATGACGCATCGGTCTATCTTTCAACCGCCGGACAGATTGCCAAATCAGGAGGACTTTTCTATACCGATCCACTTGTTCTTGAGATGAGTCAGAATGAACGGAAGAGCTTGTTTTTTAACCGTTTCAAGCTTGACACCACGGGAGTCGATGCGCGATTTCCAGGTGGGGTGAGGCTTATCGATGTTTCCAAAGGGACTGTTACTTTTGGCTTCTATCACATGTTTCCTGTCTGGCTTGGGGCAGCGATTCCCATTCTGGGCCAACAGCAATTTCTCCTTCTGCTCACCTTCTTTTATATCCTGAGCTTGACCGCGATTTTTCTGCTGGGGAGGAGATTCGGCGGTCTGTTAACCGGCATCGCCTTACCCCTGCTTTTTCTGTGCTTTTATCCGGAGATTTATTTCTTGCGGATGCCAACCTCGGAGGGGTTGGGTCAAGCACTATTTCTGAGCGGTCTGTGGGTTTTTGTCAGCGGATTGCGTGCGGACGGCACGATGCAGCATGGACACCAGCTCGTAGTGGGTATGCTCTGGGGCTCCACTTTTCTCTGCCACGTCCTTTCGCTTTTTTATGGATCGTTGTGCCTGGTGCTTGTTTTTGCGATGCTGCGCCCTCTGGCAGAAAATCTTTCCAGATGGCGGACGCTGTTTGTTTGTCTGGTCGCGTGTGGATTCCTGGCGCTGTACCAACAGCTTACGGTCCAGGAATACCTGTATGTCGGGACCTTCTTTGGACATAAGAATGTGACGAAAGTTTGGGCGGAGTCGCTGCGGCAGTTCGGCTCTTTCTTGTTGCAGCAACGCTGGATCGGAGGACTGCTCCTGATGGCGCTATATGCTCTTCTAGTCCCGCTCTCGAGTGTTCTCATGAGTGCAGTGGAGAGGAAACGTGGCTTACGAATTCTCATTTGTATTTTGACGATCGCCGTGATGATGTCGTCTTTATTTCGTCGGCGCTTTCACTGGACGGACATCTTTCAGCACACCGGCTGGCTCTCTCTTTACACCTCTCCTGCAGTCCTCGGGCTTTTGCTCATAGGGGCTGTTCTGTTCCTTTATCTGCAAAGTGATTCCCTTCCTGCCCGGAGCGCTTTTCTGTTTTTGCCGGTACACTTGATCTCACTCCTGATCTTTCCGCTGATCGTATTTCAGTATCAGCCTTGGACGATCCGCAGATTTGTTCCGGTTGTGTTTCCGCTGCTGTTCCTTTTTGGTGTCAGCGGCTGGCGCCAGGCTCTGATTCGATTCGGACCGCGGGCAAATGGAGCTCGCGCTTTCAGCCCGCCGGCGACGAAAGTGCACGCAATTAGTCTAACGGGCAAGATGCACCGCGTTCCAATTCGGGAACACGATCGATTTTCTTTTCGTGATTTTTGTTGGTGCGATTGCGTGCGTCTTTATTACTAACTCTTACGATCTACTGGCGCAGCGGCTATATAAAGATGTACTTGCGCAGACGAAGACTCTGGACGATCATGTCCCGGCGAATGCGCTACTTCTGGTTGCCGATAATTATGCAGGGATTCACCTGGAGACGCCGCTTCAGTATTTTCTAGATCGCGATGTGCTACTATTGCCTTTTGATCGGCAACTATCTCCCCGATTCAAAGCGATCGTTGATTCCTATTTGAAGCGTCAACGAAGACCTCTTTTTGCGATCCTGGACCCTTCCAGTCTCACAGCGTTGAAGTCGCAGAGGATTTTTCGTGTCGAAAAACGAACAGGTTTTCACATTTCCTTTGTGTATATTCCTAAGGTAAATCAAGATTCGTTTCCTGATCCCCCCCAAAACAGTTCCATGAATCTGGATGTTTATCGGATCTCTGAGAAGGAAGCCCCGCCTGAAAAGAGTGGAATTCGTTTTGATGATCAGGATGTGACATTTCTGAACTTCTATTCGCAGGAAAGGGGGTGGCGGTGGACTACAGGGGCCAGTGAGATCACTGACTTTACGTTTCACACGGAAGGAAAGGACACGACGCTGATCCTGTCAACGATCAAAAGATTTCCGGCGGGCGGCGGAAACCCGGAATTGATTATAAATGGCACAACTGCTGCAACTTTGCTGAAGAGTGAGGCAGGTGAGTATCATTTTCAGGTTGACGGGAAGGAGATTCCAGAAATTCACAGTCTGTTAATCCGTTCGCAAACTTTTGTACCGATCAAATCAAAGGCGGATCGCCGCAACCTGGGATTATCGTTTGTTTCGGTCCGTTTCCTGAGACAATAGCGGTGGTTTTTGGACCCGGATCTGGTGATCGAGCTCCTGGAAGCGTCGCACGATTGTATGCAGGATCAGTCCGGCAATCATCAGAAGCAAACCCGAAAGCACAAGCGCCAGGTACAACGCGGACGTGGAAAAAAACACACTCAGCACAATTCCTGTGATCGCAAGAGCCAGACCGGTGAAACCAAAAAAGGTGAGCGGTTTGTAATCGCGAAAAAAAGCCAGGATCGTGTTGAGAATCAGAAACCCATCGCGTACCAAACGAATTTTAGATTGTGAGCCTGCAGGACGCGATGTCAGATCGATCGGCACTTCAACCATCCGGTAGCCGCGTTCGAGCGCTTTGATGGTCAGCTCTGTTTCGATCTCAAAACCTCCGCCAAACAGCGGAATTCCTTTAACGAAATCGCGGTTAAATGCGCGATAGCCGGAAAGGATGTCTGTGAGCTTCACATGGAAGATGCGGCGCAATAGCGTTGTGATACAACGATTGCCGAAGCGGTTGAGCGTCTTGAATTGGCTTTGTGATTCCGGGTGGAGCCGCGATCCAACAACCATGTCCGCTTCTCCGCTCAATACGGGCGCGAGAATTTTGTGCACAGCTTCTGCCGGATATGTTCCATCGCCATCTACCATGACATAAACATCAGCTTCCACCAGCCGGAACATCGATTGAACCACGTATCCCTTTCCCTGTCTGCGCTCCAGCAGCACGGTGGCCCCCGCTTCCGTCGCTCTTTCCATGGTGCCATCCGAAGAGTTGTTATCAAACACGTACACGGCTGCATCGGGCAACTGATTCCGGAAACTTTGCACCACTTCGCCGATCGTGATTTCCTCGTTGTAACAGGGAATCAGGAGTGCAATTCTTGTCTTCGGCATGTGTTAATACTACACCAGGAGTGCCTGGTGAATATGAAGTCCCGATGAAGACCGATGCGTATTCAGTGGTATTCTGAAGCAAGGTTTCGCTGTGACAGACGTTTTGCGGTGCAGAAACTTGTTGAACGGCTTGTCGGTCTATTTGTTGTTATCTTGTCTGGTGGAAAAGCAATCGATCGAGCATATTTTTCAATGATTGAGGGAAAGAAAATCATCGTTGTGATGCCGGCCTACAACGCCGAAAGAACTCTGGAACTTACCTATCGACAGATTCCGTTTGATATTGTGGACGAAATCATACTGGTGGATGATTTCTCTCTCGATGACACGGTGGAGCTGGCAAAAAAGCTTGGGATACAAAAAATAATCCGTCACGAAAAGAACCGGGGTTATGGTGGCAACCAGAAAACCTGTTACCGCGAAGCTTTAGCAGCAGGAGCAGACATTGTAGTCATGTTGCACCCGGATTATCAATATACTCCATTGTTAATGGAGGCCATGGTGTATCCGGTTGTCCGAGGCCTATTTGCCGCAATGTTGGGATCTAGAATCCTCGGAAAGGGTGCATTAAAAGGAGGCATGCCGTTTTACAAGTATGTATCGAATCGGCTGCTCACCCTTTTTCAAAACATCCTGTTGAACCAGAAGCTGGCCGAATACCACACAGGGTACAGGGCTTTTGACAAAGAGATTCTCTTAAAGCTTCCGCTGGAAGAAAACTCGGATGACTTTGTGTTTGATAACGAAATATTGGCCCAGATTGCATACGCCGGGTATGAAATTGGAGAAGTAAGTTGTCCGGCAAAGTATCATAAAGAGGCCAGCAGCATCAGTTTTAAGCGAAGCGTGAAATACGGCTTCGGAGTACTTAGAGTTTCTTTGAGTTATCGTCTGCAGAAATGGAGTCTTGCAAAATTCAGGATTTTTGATCTGGAGCAGGGGAGAAGAATTCAAGCTCAACTAAGTTCTGTAGGTCCAATCAATGAATAAACACAATCACTACGACGCAATCGTAATTGGAGCCGGATTGAATGGAGAATGGATGGCCAAAGGTTTATCGGAAGGAGGGCTTCGTGTATTGATTCTGGAGGCTGGCCCGGTGATGAAGGAAGCCGACTTTGTTCGAACTCCAAAAGACGGCATTGTCCAGCGGGCAGGCTTCCTTTTGGGTGGCCATCGGCGAATCGCCAGCGCCGCCGTATTGAATTCCGCAACGCAACACTTCTATGTCGATGAAAGGCAAAACCCGTACACATTCCCGAAAGAGAAGCCATTTCGATGGTTCCGTGGCAGACAGGTAGGCGGCAGAGGTCATACCTGGGGACGACTCGCTCTCAGATTCGCGCCGGAAGACTTTCAATACGAAGCGGAAGACGGCGCAGCCTGGCCGATTTCCTATAGCGATCTTGAGACCCATTACGGTCGCATCGAAGAATTCTTGATGCTGGAAGGCCAAAAAGACGGCATCGATGGATTGCCGGATGGACACTACGTAAGAAATCATGAGATTACTCCAACAGAACATCATTTTAAGGTTTCTGTTGAGAAAAAGTGGCCCGGTAGAGTTGTGATTCCAATCCGGGTTCTGGGTTATCCTTGCGGTCCGGTATCTCCTATGCTGCAGAGCGCCCTCGAAACCGGACGCGCGGAGTTGAGGCCATCCATGGCGGTCGATTCCATACTGATGGATCCGGAAGAAAAGCGCGCAGTAGGCGTATCCTGCGTTGACTGCCTTGCCGGTACACGCCTCAATTTCTATAGCGACGTTGTAGTCTGTTGTGCGTCCACGATTGAAACGATCCGGATTTTGCTAAACTTTTCTTCAGGAAAGCATCCAGGCGGACTGGGAAATTCATCCGGAGTTCTCGGTTGTTACGTCATGGATCATATCAGCGTTTGGCAAATTGGATCCACGACTGAAAGCAGTCACATAGCTCCGAATTGGTTTAATCTCTCCTCGGATATGGGGGTGTACCTGCCACGAATCAGAAAACGCCAGTTTGAGGATGGCGGTTTCCGGGGTACCTACGGGATTCAGGGATCTCTGGGGCGAGCCGGAATGTTCTGGTCACTTGCAGCGGTCGGTGAAATGCTGCCGAAAAAAGAGAACCGGGTTACGTTGAACCGGAAGGTAAAAGATAGGTGGGGAATACCCGCGGCGCACATTGAATGCTCGTATTCAGAGAATGAAAAAGCTTTGTGTGCGGATGCTGTCCGGACTATGCAAGAACTTGCGGATGCAGCAGGATTTTCCAGATCACGCGAATTCTTGCCGCTGCCGATTCGCATGCTTTCCGCTTTCGTTCGCCGTACCGGAATCATTAGTGATCGCCCGGTGCCTGGAAGTGCCATTCATGAAAGCGGTGGAGTGCGGATGGGGCGAACCGAAAAAGAATCTGTGCTCAATGGACACAATCAGATGTGGGAGATTCCCAACCTATTTGTTGTTGATTCCTCCTGTTTTCCCACGATCAGTTTTCAGAACCCCACCCTGACTACGATGGCTCTTGCCTTACGAGCCTGCGATTATATTTTGAGCTCCAATTTTCATGCGTAATGTGATGGACGGATGCCCTCCACCTTTCATCCGCGTCCGGGGTTCCTTCCAGATTTCTTCTCCCAAAAAAAACCGGTTGCGTTAGCTACTTGCGAAAGAGCCAGCAATGCCGAAAGCATCAATCCATGCCTGCTGGATTGGCGAAAAGGATATTGCAGCAACTTCAGATAAAACGATAATGGCTCGACGCGAGTTGGTTCCGGCCGGATTTGCTGAAAGAACAAAGCGCCGCGCCCGTAATTGAAGTGTTGCCTCCAAAAAGTCCGAAACGTTAGATCATGGCTATGATAAACGACAACATCCGGCGCATACGTCAAACTGTAACCCTTGCGGAGCCAACGGTCACACAACTCGCGATCCTCGGCTGCCGGCAAAGGGAAACTCTGGTCAAAGCCGCCAATTTCCCGGAATCGTTTCGCAGGAAAAGCGAGGTTATTGGATGCGAAGAAACGAACATTCCCTGTGGAATCATGGTAATAAGCGTACAGGTAATCGGTCAGCAATTGGCCGGCGGAAGAATAAAGGTTCTTCGTAAGTGAATTCAGAATTCGCCCTCCGATGCCATGATCCGGTAACTCTTGAAAGCGGGAGGCCAGCTTCCTCAACCAATCAGACGCAGGCGCACAGTCGTCATCGGTAAAGGCGAGAAATTCCTTTTTCGCATGTTGCGCGCCCCTGTTTCGCGCGGTTGCGGGCCCGGCATGATCCTGTCTGACAAATTGAATATCAATTTTGTCTCGAAACGACTCGAGGCTCGATTCGGCCGAAATTTCGCTGCCGTCATCAACGATAATTACCTCAAAGAATTCGCGGGGGTAGTCGAGCTGTGCCAAAGCCTGAAGGCACGAGCCTAATTGTCTATGCCTTCCATAGGTGGGAACAATAACCGAAAACGTAGGTGGATATTTTTCCATTAGCGGCGGCAGTGTTTCCGGACGATAACAGATGCTTATTCTATCAGAGCGCGATACATCTGTATCATCTTGTCGACATCTACTTCCTGCCGGGAATATGACAACCGTTTTGCCGCCTCGCTGGTCGTGACAATTGCATCACTGGTTCTCGTGTAGAGCTTTTTTTGCTATAGAATAGGGCCTTGTCAACCGTGCAATTCGCTCCAAAATCGATTTCGAGCAAGCTCTTTGCAATTGTAAGTCTTGCTGTTCTTATTTCTTATCTTTTGCTTTCTTTCTGTCACTTTCTCTTGGCAAAAGTTGAGAGCCTCGATGAGTCAATACCACTCACGGGAGCATTCCTGATTTCCAGAGGCTTTAGTCCGCACATTGACTTCTGGTCCATGTATCCCGCTTTGAATTATTATCTGATTTCCTTTGTATTTTCCTGGCTCGGACCCTCTGCAATTTCAGCAAGGCTCCTGCAGGAATTTCTTTATACTCTCCTGGTGATCTGCCTGTATTTTGGTTTTCAGGCCTTTGTCTCTCGGGGAAGCCTATTTAGTTTAAATTTCGCGTTGATCTCCACCATCTTAATGGCAAATGCTTTTACCTACGTGTGGTGGAACGCCTACGCCCTTGCTTTTCTTGGTCTGTGGCTTTATATCGTCAGCCTTCAGAAAAAGAGCCACGAGATCCTGTTCCTTTTCATAAGTGGATTTCTGACCGGCCTGGCCTGCCTGACCAAACTGAATTTCGGTTCATATATCGTCATGGCCATCTTAATAGGTTTGGCAATCGAGACTCTACGAACTAAAGTATCTCGAGCAGAGGGAATCCGAAAGATGCTTTTCTTTCTGTTACCAGTTTTTCTTTGCTTCTTAGCATATCTGATTCCTTATGGTACTTCGGCAACAGAAGTGTTGAATCAGATTCTGATCTTTCCATCTCAAAATCTCGAACAACATCGAATCCTGACGTTACCTCAAGGACTGAACCGTTATGGAAGTCTCATTTCCGCTGTCTTTCCCCTGATCTGGATGGGGCTTCGCTCCGCGCAGTTAACCTCGAGATTTGACCGTTGTGCTTTCGTCGCGTTTTCCTCTGCAGCTTTAAGCCTTGCTGTTCTTTTTGTTCTCGGAACACAGTATCAGCACCTTCTTCCTAAATTCTTTCTCATCACTACAACGATTCTGGTCCTTCTTGAGGTGGTCTATTTTCGTGTGGAGAAGGGTGAATTTACCACACTGATAGTCTATTCACTTTTTACGAATTATTTTCTAAGCCGGATGGATGCAGGGCATTTTACTGTTCTGGTTCCCGTAGCGGTTATTCTGATTCCCTATTTGCTTCAGAAAAAGGAGCATCCGGGCAATCAAACACTGAGCAAAATGGCGCAATATTCTGCCGGCGTTTTCATTATCGCATTATGCGCATCCCCAACTTACTGGCACCTGAAAGCAATTGTTACTCATCCCCGCGAAGATCTTTCAAATAGCTGGGAGATCCTGAAATTGAGAAGGGAATTAGGAAGGAGAAGCGATAGCGATTTCTTGATGTCTTCCGACCTTTCCTCCACTCCGTTCGCCCGCCTTTATCCTGGAAATGAGGAACTAGAAGCGGCAAGGTTCGTAGCAGCGCACACGACTCCGGAAGATGCCATTTACATTGGCCTGAACGATCATTCGAGAGTGTATATGAGTCCAACAAGATTGTTCTGGATCACAGGCCGTAACGCAGGTGTGAAACACTACATGCTGGAACCCGGACTTACCACGGAAGAATCTATCCAACGACAGATGATTACCGATTTGAAGAACAGAAAAGTTGTGTGGATGATTCTTCGAAGCAATCGTACAGGCGATGAGGACTTCGAAAGAAGAAACTATAAAGGCGCGAGAATCCTGGATGACTATATAAGAGAAAATTACAAACCGGTTCAAGAATTCGGGAATTTCACGGTCTACAATAGAAGCGCATATTCCGGTTTATGATCAGCGAGAAGAAGATTTTTTTCTCGGTCGTAATTCCCACCCACAATCACGGGGAACAACTGGCGGCCTGCCTTCAATCTATAGTCGACTTGGACTACGGCAAGGACAATTTTGAGGTCATTGTTGTGGATGATGGCAGCGATGTGTCGCCGGAGGCTGTGGTTGCTTCACTTGCGAAGGAGATCGACATCACGCTGATTACGCAGTCAAACGCCGGTCCAGCAGCGGCTCGTAACGCCGGCGCAGCGCGAGCAAAGGGTGAGTATCTGGCCTTCACGGATGACGATTGTTGTCCCGCACCAGGGTGGCTCTCCAGCCTGGCCTCCTGCTTTGCCTATGCACCGGATTGCGCTATCGGTGGACGAACGATCAACGGACTTTCCGGCAATTTGTTCTCTACTGCAAGCCAAACAATTATTGATTTCGTATATGCCCACTACAATATTGACTCAAGCAAGGCGCGTTTCTTCGCGTCGAATAACCTGGCCATGCCACGAGACCGATTCCATGCGATCGGCGGTTTTGATCCGATCCTGCGTACTTCAGAAGACCGTGATTTTTGTGACCGATGGCGTCATCAAGGTTATCGAATGATTTATGCTCCCGAAGCTGTCATCTACCACAGGCACATGCTATCTTTTCGCACTTTCTGGCAGCAGCACTTTCATTACGGACGCGGTGCTTTTCTCTTTCGACGCAAGCTTGCACGGCGAGAGAAAAAACCGATGGAATTGGAATCCACATCGTTTTATTGGAGGATGGTTTGGTATCCATTTTCACAACATAGCAAATGGAGAGCGCTTTCGCTTTGCATATTGTTGCTGATTTCTGAGATGGCAAGTACCGCAGGATTTATGACCGAGTGGATTCGTCAGACCCGGAGGGTTCAATAAAGCCCCGTACAGGAGAAATCATTTTCGCTGAATTCTCTTTTCGATGTTTCAAAGTGTAAGCGGCAATTGATGTCAGAACGCAGTACAGCACTACCCAGGCCACTCTTCCCTGCTTGCGGTTGGCTACGCCCGCCAGCCCGCCGGTCACAAAAGCATTCAAAATTACAAATATCGCGGAGGATCCTACAAATGTCAGCAGGAAGAATTGTTTTTTTGAAGTAAAAACAATGATTGTGATTAAGCTGATTACCCATCCGATCGCAACAGTGATATAAAACGGGATCACCCGATTGAAATTCAGTGTGCCCTGGGACTGTCTACTGTGATCTAAGCGCTGCGCATCGCCCGGGTAATGATCGACAATCGGCAAGTAGAAAATGTTATATCCGCCATCTTTCAGCAGGATCTCTTTCGAAGCCAGGAAACGGTCCGTACTTCGAAAAGTGAACAACTGTCTTGTTCCATCTCGAAGGGCAAACAAAATAATCTCCCCAAGGTGGTGTCGGAACGCCAATCGTACGATCTCACTTTGTTCCCCCTGATCCCGCCAGTTCCCGACCTTCCTAAGAGGTGAGTGCTTGTTCCATAAAAACCAGTCGTGCCTCTTTCCGTCTGCTTTTTGCAGCACATCCTGATAGGCGCATAATTTCCACTTCCGAACGGCACATTCTTCTTTCAACACCTCTTGTGCCACACCCCAGCTAATCATGTGGCTTAAAAAGAAGTTGCCCGATCTTTGATAGGACAAAGCAAAAAACCCGCCGCGGACATAGTTGAAGCTGCAAATCGACAAGACAATTACAAAGCACACTGTGATCAATTTGATGAGTCTCGCCCATCCGATTACTTCACGGACTTTAGCAGAGCATAGGTTTGCCGTCGCAACTACTGCCACAACGGCAATCGACAAGGGAAGGTGCGATAAATGACTGAAAAGCGAAAGGAACAGGGCCACTGTCGCCACCACCCGGTCATGCCATGCCAGGCCCATCAAAAAAAGAAAACATCCGAAGAAGATCCAACTCGCAAAAATATCGGGCATTAACCAGCTGGCATATTTAGACAAATTGGTTAGCAGAATGACGGATAGCAGAATTGCAAAAGCCGCCCAAGTGGTCGTTGGAGAATCCTGACCCAGAATGATCACTGCCGTTCTCATCATCAGATAAGAGGTAATCAAGGCTTGAGCGAACACCGTGAAGCACAAAGAAACGTCCAAGGAAGTGATCCGGATAAAAATGTTATATCCAATCGGCCTCATTTGCTGCGTCCAATCATGGATGTAACCTGCCGAATCGAAATACAAGAGCGGATACCCGTTGTAAATCTCAAGCCACAGCATGGCGATGGCGCCCATCACAGTTAAAGCAAGGAAGAGCGAGATGTCTCTCAGGGAAATGAACCGCGACGGATTCTCTTTGATGGTATTCATACCATGTGGACTCATTCTACTCTCCTTATCGTACAGGCGAAATCTTCTTCGTGCTTTCTTAAGTGAATTGACGCTTTACGAAAATCACGCAGCCAATTGATGATAGAATTCTGATGCACCACGTGATCCAGCAACAAGATGGTATTTCAAAACAGAGCGTGCTCCCTTTTTATTTGATCTGTGCCCTTTTTCTTGCATCGCGCTTACTGTTGCTGAACTACAACCAGGCCGAATTTACCGATGGGTATGCTTTTATCAATTGGTCCTTCAGCCTGAGCGCAGATGGTTTCTATCATGTATCCAGCAAACATTTGCCTGTTTATCCACTGCTGATTCGACTTCCAGCATGGTTTCTCGATCCCATTGTTTCAGGTCGATTGATTTCGACTTTTGCCGGATTCTTTTGCCTTTTCCCGCTGTATAGCCTGTGCCTGGAAGTTTATGGACGACGCGAGGCGCTCCTGGCTTCCATTCTCTTTACGATCTCCGCACAGATTCTTTTCCTGACAACCCGGGTTCTGAGTGAACCATTATTTCTGGCTTTCTCACTGGCCACGATTCTACATGCATTCCGTCTGTTTTCCGATTCGGATACGGATTCCTTACTGTGGCTGATCCTTTTCTCCGGACTTGCAACCTTAACTCGTCCCGAAGCACTTGTATTTGCACCATTATGTATTTTTGGAATCTACAGGGCCGTACATCTGAGACGGACAAGACCCCTGGTTCTCTCGATAGCACCTTTATTACTCTGGTTCCTCGGCGCATGGATGATCTATCAAGGCGGGTCCAGTTACGGAAATGACATGCTGAGGAGTGTTCATTCATTGAGCCCTGGGAGATTACTGAGAAATTCCTGGACCTACGTGTGGGTTTATCCGTATTTGGTTTTTTGCCCTTTATTTCTTTTTGCGGTTTATAACCAGTTTCGGGGATTCACATCCAAACGTAGAGTGTGGCTCCTGCTGGTCACTTACGTGCATTGCGGTTTTCTTGCCTTATTCTCAGTCCACTGGGCCTGGACTACCCGTTTTCTGACATTTCCCATGACTCTGCTGTTTGTGGAAGTCGCCGCCGGAATCGAGCGGTTTGCAGATCGTGCGCCAAAGTTTCTATCGAAAGTCCTGATCGCAGCATCCATAACAGGTTCCGTCCTTTTTGCGATGGTGGCTCTCTACTATCAGAGAGATACATTCGGCGACATCAGACGCACGGGAGAGTATATTCGATCCAATCTTCCCGGTTCCCGCGTCTTTTCGAATGATCAATTCAAGGAATCTTACTACACCGGGAGTAAGGTATTTCGTTATGTTCCTCATCGAGTCTACAGATCCGATGACATCATCGTACTTCATAGTTTCTACAGCCACGATCTTGATGAACAGGTACAATTACTGGCGGCTGGTTATCGGATCCAGGAACTTTTTCGTACGGATTCAGTAGTAGTTCCGTTGTTAGCCAACACAATCATCACACAGGGTTCGAATACGCCGGCGGTTGCTTCGCGGCTATTTCAAGCTCAGGAATTCACAAGCATCGTTCTTCGGATCGTGGGGCCCAAAAGGACTATCGGCGGAAAATCGAGAAACAAATAGCCTTTTCAATGTGGCGTATTTTTAATAGAATCACCTTATTCGTGAAACAATGATCGATAAGGACCAGATCCAAATGCAATCCCTGCCGAAAACTACCGGAAAAGGAAAAGTCACCCGCAGATTATTTATCGTGATTGTTTTAGGCGCGATTTTCGGATCGGTTGCCTGGTTCTATCGGCGCAATGCCACGGCAAAATCGATCCAGGAGTTTTTTGCGCTTGAGGATAAGACGAGGCAAATCATTCAAGAAGAATTGGAACTCCTGAAACGAGAACACACGACCTGGTTTTTGGCAACAGTGGGTTTCTTTACTCTGGTGGATTGGGGACTCCGTGTCCTGATTCCTCGCCGAATAGAATTTCGGGTAATCAATTATTGGAGCTGGAGAGTATTTTCCCACCGCAGTATCGCGTGGGCGTACATCGATTATCCTATTGTTGGGGATGATCCCGCTTGTGATGGATTGATTCGACCCTCCAAACAGTGACGAACAATCAAGGATCCGCGTGGACAAAATCAAGACAAAGGTGTGCATTGTCGGCTCTGGAATTGCAGGATGCCTCTGTGCCAAGTTTCTTGCGAAGAAAGTAGACGATATTCTCATTGTTGAAAGGGGAGCATCGGTCAGCCATGAATGGACCATGCAAACTGGGCACCATGAGAAAGCTGTGCCGACTGCGCAGCACCATCATATCGTTGCAGAAGGACGTCAAGACCAATTTGCCTATCTCTACACACTTGGCGGAACAACCAATCACTGGACTGGCCAGTCACCTCGGTTCCTGCCCAATGATTTCAAAATGCGGTCCCTGTATGGAATTATGGACGACTGGCCCATTTCTTACGACGATCTGGAGCCCTTTTACTGTCTTGCGGAAGAAGAATTGGCCATTGCGGGGGCTTCAGACAATCCCTGGTCCCCGCGATCGAAGCCTTACCCCCTGCCTCCTCATCCTTTTAGCCCCGCGGATCTACTGGCAAAGCAATGTTTCCCTGCTGGTTCGGTGGTTGCCTCCCCTCAGGCACGTCCCACTCAAGACGTGAATCTTCGACCAGCCTGCTGCGGCTCGGCCACCTGTTCCCGGTGCCCGGTGGATTCCAAATACACACCGTTGAATACTCATGTTCCCCAGCTGGAAGCGCTTTCCAATGTGAGAATCCTGACCGAGACGGTCGTTCTTGAATTGAAGAGCTCCGGGAAGAAGGTCCAATCTGCCGTCGCAAAGAAAGGAGATGGCCGCGAATTGGTCATTGAAGCCGACCTGTTTGTTTTGGCCGCAAACGCTCTTGAAAATCCTGCCATCCTTTTACGCAGCAGTCAGCTTCCCCAGCATCCTTTAACCGGCAGATTTTTATTTGATCACCCGGTCTTGATTGTTTCTACGTTGATATCAAAAGATGGATTCCCCTATTACGGTAATAGTTTCATTACAGCCAGCTGTTACTATTTCTACGATGGAACGTTTCGCAATCAAAGGGCAGGCGCGCTCGGAGATATCATGAACACTCCCGGTTTGCCTCCCTTTGACATGGCTGCTTTGGTGGCAGTCGAAACAAGCCTGAGCGGCAAACGGTTGCGAGAAGAAACAGCAAATCGATTTCGAAAACAGGTAAGTCTTGCATTCTTGCTTGATGACATACCTGATCCGAATCGCCTGATCCGGATCAGCAAGAAACGCAATCGATTAGGGATTCCAGAAACAGAAATATATAATTCTCCTTTTTCACAGTATCTCGAAAATGGCAAGAACCAGATCATTCAAGAGATACCAAAGCTTCTATCAAGCTTAGGTCCGAAGAAAGTGATTCCCAATATGAAGAAAGGAGCGGGTGCCGGTCATTTGTTGGGTACTTGCCGTATGAGCGATGAAAGGCATGGGGTAGTTGATACATCCCTCAGATATCATCCGGTCGATAATTTGTTCATCCTGGGTGGATCTGCCTTTCCCACATACTCGCCGGCCAATCCAACACTGACGATTGCGGCTCTGGCCATACGCCTGGCATCCCATCTGGCATAATGGACAGAATCAAAACGAAGGTGTGCATTGTCGGTTCGGGCATTGCAGGATGTCTTTGTGCCAAATATCTTGCGAAGAAGTTGGACGATATTCTTATTGTGGAAAGAGGGGCATCGGTCAGCCATGATTGGTCCATGCGAACCGGGAAGCATGAGAAGGCCGTGCCGACCGCGGAGCATCATCACAACGTTGTAGATGGCAGGCAAGATAAATTCTCATATCTTTACGCTTTAGGCGGAACAGTCAATCACTGGACAGGTCAGTCTCCACGGCTCATTCCGAATGACTTTAGAATGAAATCCCTGTATGGAATCATGGATGATTGGCCGATTTCTTACGAAGATCTGGAGCCCTTTTACTCTCTGGCAGAAGAAGAATTGGCCATTGCGGGCGCTTCCGACAATCCACGGACTCCGCGATCGAGACCTTACCCCCTGCCTCCTCATCCGTTCAGCCCCGTAGATTTACTTGTAAAGCAATGTCTTCCAACCGGATCGGTTGTGGCATGTCCCCAGGCTCGTCCCACGCAGGACGTCAACAATCGACCGGCGTGCTGCGGCTCAGCGCGATGTTATCTGTGTCCGGTGGATTCTAAATACACTCCGTTGAACACTCATATTCCCCAACTGGAAGCGCTTTCCAACGTTCGAATTCAAACCGAGACTGTCGTTCTCGAACTGAAGAGTTCAGGAAGAACCGTACATTCCGCTCTGGCCAAAAAAGGGGATGGACGCGAAGTCGTTATCGAAGCAGACCTGTTTGTTTTGGCCGCAAATGCTTTGGAAAATCCAGCCATCCTACTTCGAAGTGGCGTGTTTCCACAGCATTCTTTAACCGGTAAATATTTGTTTGATCACCCGGTTTTGATTGTCTCTACGTTAATATCGAAAGACGGGTTCCCATATTACGGAAATAGTTTCTTTACCGCTAATTGCTATTACTTCTACGACGGAGGCTTTCGCGATAAAAGGGCAGGCGCTCTCGGAGATGTCATGAACATTCCGGGACTGCCTGTACACGATATAAATCCTTTGGTTGCTCTCGAAACAGGTCTGAGCGGCAAACGGTTGCGAGAGGAAACGACAAATCGATTTCGACAACAGGTAAGCATAAATTTTCTCCTGGATGACATTCCGAACCCACACCGGCACATTCGGATCGGCAGGAAGCGCAATCAATTGGGGATTCCTCTTTCAGAGGTATACAATCCTCCTTTCTCCTTCTATCTCGAAAGCTGCAAGCAGAACATTGTGAATGAGATGCCAAAATTGCTGTCGAGCCTCGGCCCTAAAAAGGTGATACCCAAAGTGAAGCCAGGTACGGTCGCCGGTCATCTTTTGGGAACGTGCCGTATGGGTGACGAAAAGAATGGAGTAGTTGATCCGTCTCTCCGGTATCATCTGCTCGACAACCTGTTCATTCTGGGTGGATCTGCTTTTCCGACATACTCCCCTGCCAACCCAACTTTGACGATTGCTGCTCTGGCTATTCGCCTTGCCGACTACCTGGGAGGAGTTTAACACCCACTTGCAATTGATGCGGCTCAACACCCCCTCCTAACCTCCCCCTTAATAAGGGGGAGGAACGGGATCTCATTCGCCATTAATTCCAAACCTTCGGGACATAATGGACTTCCAGATAAACCATCCCACAACCACTAGCCAGCCCAGGAGAGAAAGCGCGTAAGAGACCAGTTCAACGATAGACCGCTTGAATCTCAACTCAATGATGCCTTTGGCCTTGATGACCATTTGGTTCGGTGCTGCGCGGAAAAGTGGTATCTCGCTTCCATTCTGGTACGCATGCCAATTCGGGAAGTACGGCACCTTAAGATATACGAACTGCTCGACCGGGCTGTCAATCAACACTCTAAAATGTTCCGCCGAAATTTCTTCGACTCGCACCGGTGTTCCTGGGTCAAAAGAAACTTGTGAGGCATCAACGGAAACACCGCGAGGATTGCTCACCAGGACGCTCGAAAGCGCGCGCTTGCTGGGCCACCATTGTTCGATACGTCTTTTCCATTCTGCATCCGGCACAAACTCAGGCGAGGAAATAACCTCTCCTCGCGCACATGGTATGCGATAAACCGATAAATCTCTCTGGATAGATTGATTGTTGATTTGCATTGGTACCGAAACCAGGAATGGCTTGCCGGCACCCAATCTTTTCATTGATGACTCAATCATCTCTGGATGGAAACTACCGATCCAACAGACTCCAAGATACTTCAAGTGCTCCGCAAGTAGCTCGCCGTTTGATTCATAAGCGGATACCCCCCAGGTGAAAGGCTTTCCCATAAGTTCCACGAGAGTGCTGTTGATAGCAGCGCTATTCGCCGCAGATTCTACAAAGAGACCGTTCAGCAACCGCGCGCCCTGCAACAAGAAAGAATGGGTTAGAAGATGTCGCGCATTCGCCTGCCTCAGCAGATCGTTTTCATTTGCAATACCCCCGGGAACTGCAATCAGTCCAAGCTGGTGATTGAAAAACGGCTGCGGAAGAAACACACGTGCGCTTTTTTCAAGCCCTGCCGCATCATAAACACGCAGAAATACCCCGATGAAGATGATGATCGAGAGCCCCAGGACAAGATTGCTCCGGCGGAGTCTGTTGGTTGCCAAAGCTAAAATGATCACTACGTAGATCATGACGAACCCCCACAATCGATGCATGTGCAACGGGTAGAGGAAATTGAAACGGGGAAAAATCACGCCGCTCAACCAGAATGGAAACAGCAATCCCGAAAGAAGGAACGCAATTGTCTTCATCGGATTGCCTTCCTTGGTTCTTGCAATTGCAAAGCCAATGATCGTTACAAGGACTGCCATGTAAAACCACAGCGGTTCATATTTATCGAGATACCGACCGCTCTGAAATTCGTGGAATAAAAAGAAGGGGGCGGTCCATAATAGTGAAAGGATGAAGGCCACCAGCACATGGGCGCCATACCGGATTGCCAGCTTTTTGCTTCTGTAAAAAAGGAATAAGTAGATCAACGAGGCGAGGGCGGCCCCAAGGGCAACAAATGCATGAGCCAAAATGATCAAGGCTAGCAACGCGCCAGCCGCCACAAGCTTACGTGTACTGTCCTTCCCGCCCTTCAAGCACGTGAGATAAAAAAAATAAAGCGGCATGGCAAATTGATGGGTCAGAAGCCCGCCCATGATCAAACCTTGGAAGGTGCCCCCGAACAAGACTGGCGCGACAGTTAAAAAAATAAAAATCCACGTAAGTGCGAGGAGTTTGTCAAAACCTCGGACGCCCAAACTTTCCAAAAATGCATTTAGACTGAAAGGAAGTAACGCAAGAGAGAAAACGATCAAGAGTTTCAGACTCGCAGTTACTCCGAGCATTTTCCCCAGACCGCCCGCGAGCCAGTGGAAAAGCGAAGGATAAAAATACCCCTGAGGAAATCCGCCGAATGCCAGAGAATTCCAGCCGGAAAACCAGGGCCAAAGGTGTTGTTCAAAGTACGTTGCCGCAAAAACATGGCCCGGGGTGTCCCATGCGCACAGAGGGGAAAGCAAGAAAACCCCGCCAAAAAAGGCAGTTACCAATCCGATACTCAGGTACGTTGCAAGGGTTAAAACCTTCGTACCGCGCTCATCATAATCACCCAACTCTAATTCTCTTTTAATGCTCGGTATGCGCCACCAGGTGCAGCAAGAACTTTTTTCGTGATTATTTGTTCATAAAGTTTTTTCCCATATACACGATTGAGATTCGCTGATGGATGACCATCAAGAACATTGACAGCAAGCGATTCGTTCTGCAACTGATGAGAGATTTCATATTCATGGTTATGTGAAATGAAACCGATTTCTTTTGCTGCTTCTTCCGCCTGAGAATACCATTTTAAGTAAAGTTTAAGATTTTCATCGGGATTCATATAGTTCGTCGGTAATTTGGTAGAAGTCCCCTGATTTAATACGATAAAAAAAGGAGGGGGAAGGTTTAACTTATCAGTTATGTTTTTTATATCTTTTAGTGCGATGATAAAATTTTTCCAATCGTTGGATGATGGTTCATAGCTTCGTTGAAGCGAAACTTGCCAGGCGGGAATGATGTCGAGTAACTCAGCTGCTCTATAAAATGAGTTAAAGATAAGTTTGCCGGTATATGGAACGCCGGTGTGTCGTAATTGAAGTGATGTGTCCTGAACAAATTGACCAAGTCCACTCTTTTGTAGCTTTTCTCTTTCAATACTGTAACTTTGACTTCTTGGTTGAGGATCGTTTAAACAAAAACCTACAACGATGAGATCCGGATCAACTTTGCTATGAAAATTATGCAATACGTCACGCTCTTTAGTCGTTGCTACATTTCTGATACCAAAATTCAACACCTCAAACTTCCTGTCAGGAAAATTCTCATTTAAGAGTTTTTCTGCGATCGCAGTATATCGTTCGTGAACAGCAAGGCCTTCGCCCCAGGTAAAAGAATCCCCCAAGACCATGATCCTGATGGTGCCCGTGGGTTTAGGATATGAAAAATCCTTTTCTCGAAAACCGTGTCTATTGTTCTTTACCCGGTGACCCCACGTATACCATTCACCATTCACGATGCCATTTACGGGCAAATCAGAATAGGGACTAAAAAGGGATTCGAAAGAATAGATAAAAAATGTAAATAGCACGAGATTAATAAATAGGATCGAGACTATTTTTTTTGTTCTTGTCATTCTCGTCATTCTCTTTTGATCCTTAAATAAAGTTGAAACACAGAACATCGCTTTGATACCGCGCCAAACCGACCCAGAGGCGGACTCTGGAAATTATAAAAAAATGTCCTTGCAGAATCTCAGATTTTGTTCACGTTTTCAAGCAAGAAATGCCCACCTCAAGCATCATGGTTTTTCAATGCTCGATTGATGCCCCAATAACAGGGCTTTCGAGCCCATTGTCCAGGGCAGTCCTCGGCTGAAAAGGAGCAAAGTTCCACCTGCCCGGCGACCCCCGGACCGACAAGTCCTCCGTCCGGTACAGCAGCTTTGTGAGACAATGACGTTTGTAAACGCCAATCACTGCATTCGACGGACGAGTTCAGTGCCGGTTCCCGAAAAGCAAATTCCTATGAGGAACGGAAAATACATATTTCTATCAATTTTATTCGGCTGCATTTCTACCTTATTGACATACATCGGGTATGGGGTCAGCGATCATGTGGAACAACTGCCAATGATCTATAGATTGTTGGACGGTTCGTTTCTGAGTAACGATTTCTTTACCAATGTAAATGCAAATTCACTCGCCAGAATTCATTATTCAAAGATATTAGCCTTCCTATCCGGATCGGAAAGAAATTTGCCATTGGTCTTTATGTTGTTGACATATATCTCAAATATTTCCGTCTCTATCATCACATTTTATTTCGGAAGAATGATCTTCAATAAATCTGATATGGCAGGAATCCTCGCATCTGCAATCGTAATGGTGATTCCAACGTTCGAATTAGGGTACTTTGAGGTTATATACAGCAGGCTTCTAACGCCCTCAACAATCGCTACTCCTATGGCTCTTGGCGGGATCATGACGATATTTCAAGGCAATCTTTTGATCGGCGTGATTCTGTGCTGCTTGTCCAGCTTCGTTCAGCCTTTGATTGGCCTGGAAATGGCTGGGCTGTTGCTTTTTACATATTCTTTTAATCAGTTCATCGAAGGGAACATATTTACAAAAAAGGAAATCGTAACCATATCACTGAGTCTTTTTACGATCACAACAGTATTTATCTTCTTCGCCATACCACAATTTTCTCAAGCAAAGATAAAAACCGATTTGTTTATTTACATAACCGCGTATTTCCGACATCCCCATCACTATATTCCAAGTACTTTTAGAATGTTGGATTATGTGAAAGGGGTTGTATTTGTAACTGCGATATTGGTTATTTCCCATCACTTCATAAGATTGCAGAATAATCCAGGTGCGAAATATTCAGCAATGTTTATTTATTCGGCAATTGTTATATGCATCGGTGGATATGTGTTTGTGGAGCTGATTCCTGTAAGAATCTGGGTGATTGCCCAGGTGTTTCGATTGTTATTCTTTGTGAAATGGGTGGGTCTCGTTTTATTTGCGGGAATGCTCGTTGAATCCGGAACAAGGGAAGGTATTAGGAAAAGGTATCTTCCTTTTATGCTGAACCCATTGTCGATTGCAGCTTTCGTGTTGTCGGAAAAAGTGAAAGATAGGTTCAGAAGCGAGTGGAAATATAGAAATATCGAATATGTTCCTGCTGTAGTGTTATTGGTAATTCTTTATGTAAGTCAATCAATTACTCCTACTTCTATAGCGGTGTTCAGCAGCTTTATGATCGCTATCTATCTGATCGACGCTCTTTCATTTAAAAAAGTGGCTGCAGCCTCCTTGCTGATGGTCTTATTATTCATTGTCCTTGTGTTCACCCATAAACACCTTCCGGTGGTAAAAAGACTGAGATCATTGAATGAAATCCAGAATAGTATGAAATTGGATTATAACTACGGAACATACAATAGCAGAGTCGACGTTGAGAAGTATGCTTTACTGAATATGCCTGAAGAATCAGTCTTCTTAACGCCGCCGAACTGGGGTGAGTTTCGTCTCCTGGCAAGAAGGGCGATTGTGGTTGATTTCAAGGCATTTCCTTTTTCAGATAAAGCGATGGAAGAATGGTACAACCGGATGTTGGACTGTTATGGAAATCCAAGGAATCATGGTTTTGAAATGATCCCTGAAATGAATCAAAAATATAAGCATATGAATGATGAAGGTCTTAAATCCCTGCAAACAAAAGTACAACTTTTCATACGCGGTGTTATATGCGGAGACAAACACAAAATTCCAAACTGTGTACAAAAATGGAAAATTCAAGATTGTATTGGTTGATAGATAGGATTTAGCATTTTGGCAAAAAAACCGGCCGTTTAACTTTCGTCCTGCGTCGGGCTGGCAATAGACAGCAGGTTCCCCTGTCACATTTCATGCGCAAAAGGCGCATGGGGGATCGTCGGATCGGGTCTTTGGGGTATATCCGTGAAAACAAATATCATTTCAATAGATACAGTAATTCTCTTTCTCGCATCTCTGTCTGTAATCAAATCCGTCCCTGCTAAGCCAATCCTTTACCCCATTCTCCTGTTTCTCCTCGGAATTTATATTTTCATTGACGTATTTCTTAATACAAGAGGTGAAGATTCCGTTTACCGTTGTAAATTCACGATCATTATTTCCATCATATTTCTTATAGCTGTCGTACCGTGTCTCCATAGAATCTCTTTGAAACATCATGGGAAACCTTACGAATTTGCTCACGACGGCGGGGTGATTCAGACGGAAGAGGCTGTTCAGTATTTTCTGAATGGCAAGAATCCATACCATGAAGATTACTATAAGACGGCACTGGATGAGTACTACACAGTATATAAGCTTGATGAGATCAAGAACTCACTCATGCGCCACTACACCTATCTGCCGCTCACATTTATCCTGCCGGCGCCATTTTATGTTTTATCAAAAGCTGTTATAGGCTGGTTTGATATGAGATTTATCTACCTTCTGATGTTCATCATTTCTCTTTGCCTTCTCCCTACGCTTACCGGTAGTAATCAGAATAAAGCCCTTCTTCTCATTACCTTTGCCTTGAACCCTTTTTTCACCTCTTTCATTGCTGCCGGGAGGAACGATGTGTTCCTCCTGTTCTGGATCATTCTCAGCGTACTGTTTCTACAACGTGATAAGCCCTGGACTGCTTCTGCTTTTCTCGGGTTTGCCTGTGTCAGCAAACCCACAGCCTGGTTTCTGATTCCGTTTTTTGTTGCCTATATCCTGAATAAAAAGAATGAATCGTCCTCTGTAAGGGGGAAATTATCTTTTCTCATGAATCGGGCATACCCGCTAGTGCTCATATTTCTAATCTTCGTTCTTCCCTTTCTTCTGTGGGATTTTCATTCTTTTAAAGAGGACATCTTTCACTGGGATGAGAGTTATCCTTTGGGAGGGACACCCGGATTTGGATTTGCAAACCTCCTCCTGTATGCGGGATTCTCAACGAATGACTATTTCCCGTTCAAATACCTGCAGTTCATACTGGGACTGCCGTTGTTGTATTTCTTATTAAGGAGACAGATAAAAAATAATACGATCAATCTTATGCTTGTAAATTACGGAATCCTTTCTCTTGGATTACTGTATTTTTCGAGATTCTTACATGACAATTACATTGGATACGTTTTTTCCATTTTATGTCTGGGTGTTTTTGCAAATAAAAAGGAAGTGTCCTGTTTGTGAAATAATACCGGATCGAGTCCTTCCCGGCCCTTTCGTATCCTATCTTGAGAAGCTGAAACTGTGAGAAAATGTTCGTTCGAAACTGTTTTGTTTTTCAGAAGATGGGATAGCGCAAGCGGCTCCTGGTCGCGTTGAAAACGAAAAAACCATTATGAAAATTCTATTGCTTCACGATAATCCTCCGCCCGGAGGGGGCGCGGAAAAGCAGTTTCTGGGATTACGGGACGAATTGCGGAAAAGGGGGCATGACGCTCGTTTGTTTACAAGCACGGCGGGTAAGCAGGCGTCATTTTCGGATTATGAATGCTTTGGGACGACTTCGAGTTTCCGGACTCTTTTGCAGTCCTGCAATCCATGGGCTTATCGATCTTTGAAAAGAGTGCTCGCGGAGTTTCGTCCCGATATTGTTCACGCAAATATCTATCTCACTCAACTTTCTCCATTCATCCTCCGGTTGCTGCGAAACATTCCGGCAATCTATTACGCTGTCTGGTATCGAACGATTTGTCCTCTCGGAACGAAAATGCTTCCAGACAGGAGTACATGTTTCTATCCGGCCGGCAGAATTTGTTTGCAAACCGGGTGTCTTCCGGTGCGCGACTGGATTCCGCTGATGTATCAGATGAAAGCGCAACGCCGGTGGCAGGGAGTGTTTGATCTGGTTGTCGCGGTAAGTGAATCGGTTCGCCTCCGGCTTGTGGCTGAAGGAGTCCCTGCCACCGAAGTAAACTGGCCCGGAGTCGCATTGCAAAAGAAAAGACCAGGGAAGTCCATTACTCCTCTTGTGGTTTTTGCAGCACGACTGGTAAAGGAAAAAGGCTGCGACATATTGCTGCAAGCTTTCGGAATCGTAAAAAATCAAATTTCAAATGCTCACCTACTGATTGCTGGAGATGGTCCTGATCAGGAACGACTGAAACGGATGGCGGATGAACTAAAGATAAGTCCCTCGATTACTTTCATTGGCCAAATTTCCCCAGATGAAGTGCAAGAACACTTCGCTCCCGCATGGGTCCAGGCTGTACCTTCTGTGTGGCCGGAGCCATTGCCGATCGCAGCGATGGAAGGGATGATGAATGGGACCGTCGTCGTTGCATCAAGGATTGGTGGTCTTCCTGAAATCATCAAGGATGGCATCACGGGCTTCCTCGTTGAGCCCGGAGACCATCTGCAGCTTGCTGAAGCAATCTTAAAAGCATTCAACAATCGCGACCTCGCAGGACAAATAGGTGAGGCGGCGCATGACTTTGCATTAAACCATCTGACA
Source organism: uncultured bacterium (assembly GCA_963843285.1). Classification (GTDB taxonomy): domain Bacteria; phylum Acidobacteriota; class HRBIN11; order JAKEFK01; family JAKEFK01; genus CAZDDB01. The sequence goes on along the minus strand of CAWJJO010000012.1, from coordinate 179,777 downwards.
GAAGATAAATCGGTAGAGCGGTTTGTTGCTCTTTACGAACGCGTTCTGCACAAACAAGCATGAGTCCGCAAAGAGTAAGGGATGTAATTGCATGGGCCGAAAAAATACGCCTTTAGTGATCCTGGCAATTGATGCAGGAGACCCGCGTCTGATCCAGAAATGGTCTGGTGAAGGCCATTTGCCGACGCTTTCCCGCTTCATGCAAAAGGGATCATGGGGAACAACGGCAGGATCGGACATGATCAGTGAACACGGCATCTGGGTGTCAATGCTGAGTGGCCTTTCTCGCGACCAGACTGGTTACTATGACTTCCGGCAATTGAAACCGGGAACATATCAACTGGAACTAAAAACGTCGAAAGATGCCAGAGCAAACCCGTTCTGGTTTCATCTTCGAGGCAAAAACAAGAGAGTAGCCATCGTTGATGCGCAGGAAATGTATCCGATTCCCGGGCTTGACGGTATTCAAATTTCCAACTGGGCAACTCATGAGCCGGCGTTCGGTCCGACCGCGCAACCGGAAGGAATCCTCTCGGAAGTGCGCCGGGTCTTCGGACCTCAAATCAAGACCGAAATCAACTGGTACTACGATTTCGATCAAGAAGTCGTGATGTACCGTAAGTTAATGCAGCGAGTGAGAAAAGGGAATTTTACTTCGACACCTGCTGAAACCCGACGCGTTTGATCTCATTGTTGCTTCTTTTGGGGAATCGCACACCGGTGGTCATCAGTTTTGGAAATATGTACCCGAATCAGGCAAGCCGCCGAAGGTTCCAGACGCAGAAATGATGAAGGCGCTTCTCAGTATTTACCAGGCGATCGATCAGGAAATCGACGAATTACTTGCGCAATTTCCCCCGGACACAACGGTATTCATCATCAGCACGGCAGGTATGGAGAATCATTACCCGACTTCGGGACTTGTAGAATCCTTTTGCAGAGAACTCGGCTATCAGCCTTTTCCCGCTTCAAGTGCTCCCTCTTTAAATCCGATGTCGATTCTGCGTCGCATTCTGCCCGAATCGTTGCGCATTGGGATCAGCCGTCATTTTCCACGCGAAACAAGAGAACGGATCATCTCGCAACAATTCTCAGCAGGCACGGACTGGACCAAAGCAAGCGTTTTTGCACCCCCTTCCTTTTACCAGGGATGGCTAAGAATCAATCTGAAGGGACGTGAACCCATGGGAACCGTTACACGAGAGGAATATGATGGCTTAATAGAAGAATTGCAACGCGAGTTTTCTAAACTATTAGATCCCACGACTGGCCAGAGTCCGGTACATTCGCTATTCACTTGTGACCAGTTATTTGGCGTCCAGGCGCCTGAGATTCTTCCGGATCTTTTTTTGAAGTGGAAACCGCATAGCCACCTGATGAAAACGTTGGAGCATCCTCGCGCTCAACTGAAGCAAAACCCGGATCCGATTCGGGACAGCGGACATTCCGATTTCGGTTTTATTGCAGCAATGGGGCCGGACATCCGCAGCGCAGGACATATTGGAGAAGTACCACTGCTGAATCTTGCTCCAACCTTCCTGACGCTTCTCAATGTACCGATTCCCGCCGAGATGAAAGGCCGACCTGAGCATCAAATACTGAACAGCTAACACAGAATATGAACGAAAGTTCAAGCCAAAAGAGGTCCCCTGATCGGTTTCAAAGTGTACTGATAGCGTGGGTGGTTTGCTTTTCCGCAGGTACTTCCTGGGAATCGGCATTTCGCATACTGGCGGAACATACTTCTTGGGGTGTTGGACAAACCATTTCCTTCATGGTCAACAATCTCGTGGTTGCAGTTGTTTGCAGCGTCCTTTTGGCAGTTCTTCATCAGGGGTTGATCATAGTTGCAGGATGGATGGATAAAGAGCATTCCATTTCTCGAAAGTTCTTGTGGCCTGAGATTGGATTGGCTGCCGCCACTCTGCTGGGCATGTCTTTATGGATTGTTCGCTACCGATTTCCTCTGAGGCAAACTCCCGTCATTGTCCAGGGTGGCCTCCTAGTCTTGATTCTGATACTGGTTTACATGGGATGCATGATGGTTGCCAGATTACTTCATCGCCATGTCCTTTCCCGAGTTGGTTTGTCACTTCTCGTTAAGATCTCGATTTTCGCGATCCTCGGTCCAATCGGAATTGTGTTTGTCGCTCAATGGGTTCGCAATTCCGGTCATCCGGCGCTGAAACGATCGGAAAATTCAGTTGACCGCGTGGTTTTGATCAGCGTGGATACACTGCGTTGCGATTTTATAAGCGCCTATGGTTCCCCGTACATTCGTACACCGGTAATTGACCAAATCGCCGCGGAAGGAGCACTCTTCAAACAAGCTGTCTCTCTGATTCCTGAGACCGCACCGTCCCATATGAGCATGCTGACGGGCCTCTCTCCATTAACTCATGGGGTTCATATAAACGGGTATAGTCTTCCCAAAGGCATTCCAACGGTAACAACGTATCTTCGAAAGGCTGGTTTCCGAACCGGCGGCTTCGTTTCCGGAAATCCGCTTCAGGATTACTGTCGTTTGGATCGAGGTTTCCAGAGATATGATGATAATTTCTGCTGGATTGATTTTTTTGATGGAAGCTACTGTGGAAGATTTGTTGCGGATCTTCCCTTTCTTACCAGGGATCTGGCGAGAGATGCTCCCTCTGCGACTGATTCTGCTCTCAAGTGGCTAAAAAAGAATGTTGATTCCCCTTTTTTTCTTTTCTTGCATTACTACGATCCTCACTTTCCTTATGGAGGACATGTAAAATCGCATCATACAGACACAGCCGCACCCGAGGATTTGCCTCACCAAAAGAAGTTGTATGGGATCGAAGTGGAAACAGTAGATGCTCAAATAGGACGAATGATTACATTTCTGAAGGAGAAGGGTGTGTATGATAACTGCTTATTGATTTTTACATCCGACCATGGTGAGAGCCTCGGGGAACACGGACAATTCTACGGGCACACAAGTCTTTATGAGCCCGTAATTCGAGTTCCTCTGATTGTTCGGTATCCAGGAAAGATTGTGCCGGGAACCGTCATTACTCAGCAAGTGGCGCTTACTGACATCTTCCGGACGATCCTGGAGGCGACAAAAGTGGAATCCAAACAAGCTCCAAACTCGATCGACCTGGTAGGATTGGCAAACGCGCGTTTCGACTCACCCCATCGAGTGCTTGTCTCAAACAGTTATCGAAAAGGAGTCAAGCATTCCGTTCGGACAAATGAATGGAAATTGATCCGCTCCGAAAAAAATCAAAAAACGTATGAACTGTATCATCTTTCCTCAGATCCAAGTGAGCTGATCAATATCTATTCTAGGGAAATCGGAATGGCTCGCCAACTGGAGCCTTTCTTGAACCGTCAACTGGGACTTCAGCTCAGCAGGGAGGTTGATGATTTATCTCCGGCCCAGATCGAAAATCTAAAAGCGTTAGGTTACGTCAATTGAGCCGGCAACCCGGCTCGTCCGGATGAGTTCCACAGTGCAAAGATCGAGATGAACGAGAGTTTAAGCCAAAAGAGATCCTCTTCCTCGTTTACAAATGTACTGATAGCCTGGGTGGTTTGCTTTTCTCTGGGTACTTCCTGGGAATCCTCGTCTCGTGTTCTGATGGAATATGCCCCGTGGGTTGCAGGGCAGGCATTCTTCTTTATAGTCTGCAATCTCGCGTTTTCCCTTCTTTGCGCCGTACTGCTGGCCGTACTTCATTATGGCTTACTAAAAGTGGCAGGATTGCTTGATAAAAAGGATTTTATTTCCCGCAAGTTGCTATGGCCGCACATTGGTGTTGCTGCCACTACCTTACTGGGTATCTGTATATGGGTCCTGCGATACCGATTTCCTCTGAAGCAATCTCCCATGATTGTGCAGAAAGCTTTCCTATTAGTGATTCTGGCTCCGGTTTACCTTGGATGCATGATCATGGCCAGGCTGTTTCATCGTTCTGTAATAGTCAAAATCTCTCCTCGACGTCTCATGAGGATTTCGATTTTTGCAACCATCGGACCGATCCTGATTGTTCTTTTCCTTCCATGGGTCAGCAATTCCTATCATCAGGGTGTGAAACGACCGGATTCTGCGGACAAGGTGATTTTGATCAGTGTGGATACACTGCGCTCTGATTATGTCAGTGCGTATGGGTCTCCTTATATACGCACCCCGGTGATTGACAGGATTGCAGCCGAAGGGGCACTCTTCAAGAATGCCATTACTTTTATGCCGCTAACCGGCCCCTCTCATATGAGCATGTTGACCGGCCTTCCCCCATTGGTCCATGGTGTTCTCATCAACGGTTTTGTACTTCCGGACGAAATTTCCACTGTAACTCATCATCTTCTAAGAGCCGGTTACCGGACGGGAGGCTTTGTCTCAGGATGGCCGTTGCAAATTTACAACTCTCGTTTGGATCGAGGTTTTCAGAGATATGACGATAATTTCACATGGATGGATTATTTCGACGGAAGCTTCTGTGGAAGATTTGTTTCAGATTTGGGACTGTTCAATAGGGACTTGTCCAGAGATGCCGGACCGACAACGGACTCCGCGCTCAAGTGGTTAGCAAAGAACGTCGAATCTCCTTTCTTTCTTTTTTTGCACTACTATGATCCTCACTTTCCCTATGGAGGAATTCTAAACTCGTGCTGCAGGTTGAGAGCAGAACATGAAGACTTGCCTCGCCAGAAAAAGTTGTATGGGATGGAAGTCGAAACTGTTGATGCTCAAATCGGCCGTATCGTCTCATTTCTGAAAGAAAAAGGAATTTATGACAAATCTTTGTTGATTTTTACATCCGACCATGGGGAGAATCTCGGGGAGCACGGACATTACTACGAGCACAAAAGCGTGTATGATCCCGTGATTCGCGTACCATTGATTGTTCGGTATCCAGGTAAAGTTGTACCGGGAACAATCATCACTCAACAGGTGGCGTTGACGGATATTTTTCAGACGATCATGTCGGCTGCAGGGCTGGAATCGAAGCAGACTCCAGATTCCGTTGATCTGGTAGGTCTGGCCGGCGGGCGTTTCAGTTCAACCCACAGGGTGATGGTTACGGACTGCTTCCGCAGGCAGGTTGTCAAACATTGTGTTCGTACGAATGAATGGAAGCTGATTCGCAACGATGATCTTCAAAGAACGTATGAATTGTATCATCTCTCCACCGATCCAAATGAGCTGATGAATCTCTATAACAAGGAACCGGAAATCGGCCGTCAGCTGGAGCCTTTTCTGAATCGTCAGCTGGGACATCAGGTCCACAGGGAGGTTGAAGGTTTGTCTCCCGCCCAGATCGAGCGTTTGAAGAGTTTGGGTTATTTCAACTGAGCCGGCAGCCCGGCTAGTCCGGATGAGTTCCGCACAAATAGCCAAATAGTCTCAGTTGTAACTTGTAGAGCGGGAGGTAGAACAATTGAACCAGCTTGCGGTTGAAAGCAAGATGCCTGATGCAGCTGTTCTTGTTGACATCGGGAATTCGCTCACAGTATAAAATGGTGCAACCCATGAAGGCCCGGTTCGTCTTGGTCTATTTTCTGGTATCGTGCACCGCGTTTGTTTACTTATATATTAGAAACAAAGCCGGCTTAAGCGACGATACGGTATTCTTCGGCGTAGGCGATGGTTGGGCCTACCAGACTCTTGCCGTCAATGTTCTTTACGGTCATGGTTTTCAGGATCGCGGAGTCGAGCCATTTGAGACCTATCGGTTTAATGAGAGAGCGAAGAAACGTTCCGATATCGATCGTTATTCGCCGAATGGAAGACCCGTTACTTACTATGAATCGTTCCTCAAGCGCGTGCCTTATACGATTGACAAACCTCCAGGCTATCCGCTTTTCTTAGCACTCGTGTACAGGATCTTTGATGTACATCCTCGAGTCGTAAAAATTTTCCAGGTGATATTGCTGGCTCTGGTTGCGACCATGATGCCGTGGATTGCCGGTCATTATTGGGGAAAATGGGGAATTGCCAGCGGCATCGTTTCTTCTTTTGTCTTTCTGCACTACTTTTGCCCACCGCCAGTGAAGATCCTGGCGGAAAGTCTCAGTACATTCGCATTGGCCTGGTGGGTTGTGGTTTTCATTTTTTGGGAGAAGCACCCGAGCCTTCTTAGGATTTTTGCTCTTGGTGGTGTCTCGGCGGTTCTGATTCTAATCAAAGGATTAAATATTTTCATTCCTTTCTTCTTAATCCTGCATCTGATGCTCCGGATTCGAAAACCGCACCGACGATTGCTTCCGATCTCGATTTTCTGTTTGGGAATGGTTCCTCTCATTGTGCCCTGGAGCGTTTATGCGAGCTGGAAAAGCGGACGGTTTGTCCTTCTTTCATCTCAAACAAAGCCGGCTCTTTTTGAGGGGAACAACGAAGATTCTCTCAAAAACGGAAGCAGGCATACTGAGTGGAGAACTGCGAAAGCAGGGGATAGGGTATATTTGTACAACCAATTGAAGAATACCGATTACTCCCCGTTCAGGAAGGTTTTCATATTCTATTCTCGAAACAAAAAGGATCTTCCCAAGTTTTTCTTGAACAAGGTGTTGCAGGCTTTTCCGGTGCAGAGGAGCCTCCCTTTTTCCCTGGTCATGGCCGGTATGCTCTTATACTATCTTATTCGTTTGTTCAGGAGTGATGACGAAAGAGTTCCCATCTTTCCTGTTGTTTATCTGCTGAATATTTTGCTGATTACATTGATTTTCTTTGGTGAGGTTAGGTACGTCCAGCCGTTCATGCCGTTCTTTGTGTTGCCCTCCGTGTATTTTGGTTTCTTACTTGCAAAGTATATTTACTTGATTTGCACCCATCCTAAACGCGTAGACCCGAACGCCTAGAAAGAATGCTCCAGGATGAGTTCAGCATGAAGAACTACAATTTCCTATTCGCTGACGATTTTGATATTTTAAGCAAAGCAATGAAAGGGGATCTTTATCGCAGAAACGTTGTCATTGTGTTTTGCCTTGTAATTGCAGGATTGCTGGACGCGGTGCTTTTGACGCGTGAGGGATTGTGGGTTGATGAGGTTTTTTCCCTTGCAGGGGCTACGGGGCACAGTTTAGAGCACCCTGCTTCCGAGGCGAATCCCTCATTCGGTGATTTCCAGGAACCGCCCCAGCCAGTCGACCCATCGTATTTCCGTCGCTACTCCGAGCATGAAGATCCACCAGCGTCGTTGTCCCGCGTTTTACGTGGAGTCCTGATCTCGGACACGAACCCACCTCTCTACTACATGCTCCTTCATTACTGGACCAGATGGTTGGGAACTACCGATATAGCGCTTCGTTTATTTTCCCTGTTCTTTGCCCTTGCTTGCTTTCCCGTGCTTTGGTCCCTGGGAAGACAGTTAGGGGGACGTCGAACCGCAGCCTTTTCCTGCCTGTTCTTTTCTCTTTCTCCGGTAGCGCTTCAATACTCAGTGGAAGGCCGCATGTACTCACTCGTATGGTTTCTGGTCCTCGCAATGGTTTGGTTGATTCTAAATCTACGGAAAAATGGATTTCACAAAATCAATGGACCTCTGCTCGTATTAACGGGCACATCCGGTCTTCTTACGCATTACTACTTTATTTTTGTTTTTCTGGCATTTGCTTTTTGGGTTCTGTTCGATCCCGGACATTTAAGTCGCACAAAATGGTTGTTGTTGTTTCTTTGTATGGTCATTCTTATCACCCCCTGGTATGCGTACGTTCCAGAGAGTCTTGGCAGATGGAGGGTTACAAAAGATTGGCTACGACATCCCGTGCCGCTGGGAGGCAACTCTGATCGCTCCCTTTTTTCTCTGGTGGCGTTTACTCTCTCCTTCTGTGTTGTGGCAGGGCCAAATTGCCATCGATGTTTTCGTAGCTTTTCCTGTTGTATCCGCGATCTTTCTTGTGAATCACCGAAGAATACATTTGCGAAGAAAATTTCGTACCGGTGCAATTCAGTTGCCCCGGGCAACTTTGCTTGGCGGACGGCTATGGCCATGGATCTGGCTGCTGGCGGCGTGTCTTGGCCCGTCAGTCCTGGATCTGATTTTTCATACGAGAGCGGCTTGGGTGTCCCGTTATGCGTTAAGCGGTTTGCCTGTGGCACAGTTGTTGATTGGATATTGGATTGCCCGGTTGAAGCCGGCTTCGCGGAAGCTGTGTCTTGTACTGTTAATTGCAGGTTACATCATGGGAACCTGGGCGATGTGGTACGCCCCTCAGCGCGCTCGGAACAACTTTCGAGAGTTGGCTGCTCAAATTTCTTCAAATGCTCAACCTGGAGATTTGATTATCGTGCATTCGATTCCTTCCGGTGTTATTTGCCTCTCCCGATACTTGACGAAATCCATTCCTGTTACCTCCTGGGTCGGTCAGCTTAACCAACGAAAAGTCCCACAGGATATACAGCGGTTGGTTCATGGCCGACGGCGCATTGTTCTTCTGAAGATTCATTACTTGAAGGAGCCCGCCCCCGAAGAAGAGTGGCTTCGAGAAAATATGAAACTGGTGGAAGAACACCGCGGTCCAAAGTATGAGTTGTTCACTTTTACGTCTCAATAATTGGATGGAAGATCTCCGGTTTATGACGGAAATAGCATTTTCTCGCGGACACCGGATCAATCATGGCTCCTTCATCCGAAAGAATGAGTGAGGCGGCGGATTTGCCTAACCCCAGACTGTTGCTGATCGTGCGATCATCGTAGGGCCTGCCGAGCGAGTAATTTCGTCCATTGTAATACTGACCCATATCGGTCAATCTCCAGCGGAGGAGGTGGTGCAGACCTAAATCCCGGAGTGTTTGTTGATACGTAAAATCATTGAGACAAATGAAATGGTAGAATTTCTCGACATAGCCCCCGTCGAGCAGGAAGGAGCCGGCCAATCCTCCCAGCGCCTTGTCGCACTCGAAAAGCTCCACGGCGACACCGCGTCTGGCAAGATCATAGCCAGCGGACAATCCTGCTGCCCCAGCCCCGATAATGGCCACTTTCATGCCACATTATTGTACACTACTGTAAATCAGACGCGAGGTCCGCGGCGGATTTCCTGTTCGGTACGCCATCGAAGGCAGCAAGCTCATGGTTTTTTTTGCAAAGGGTCGGGATGCAACGGTCTAAGACAGTAAAGCCGTTCGGGCCATGCTTTATCATCTTGAGTCTGTGGCGACACCAACCGGACGGCAGAATCCTTAGACAACATCTGGTCCACGGGCAGACCCCGCTTGACGACCACAAATGCGGCACCGATCTTTTGCAGATCGGCAACGCTCACGTTCGCTACCACCTTAACTCCGTAATAGGGTTGTTCGGTGAGAAACGCAATATAGAGAGCGACTCGTCGCCCGTCGCCTACGGCAGCGACAGGACCATGAAAGGGCAATAAACCGGCCATTTGTCTTGCGACTGAATAGGGGGCCTCGCCATATCCTTCACTACTAAGAGATCGCTTGAGCGGCCCAATCAAGCCATAAATAAACAGTATGATCGTCAAAATGAGAACAAGATTGCGGATTTGTGCCGGCCGATCTGATTCTTTTGTTCCGAACCGAGATTGAATCCTCATTGCCAAAACCGTTAGCAGTCCTAAAGTAGCTGAAAACAAAAACGGATAACACGCCAGATAATAACGGGGTGCAATCCCGTACACGGGTAAATAGATGGAAGTGATCGCAGCGATAGCGATTGCTCCGAAGCGCCACGGATGTGTCTGAAAACTCTGCACCCATGGCCTGAAAAAAAACAGGAATCCCAGGACCGCTGCAATGATCCCGACTCCGGATCCATCGAATTCTCTGAAATAATCAAACTGCTCGTGGGCATTAAAAAGAATTACGTTTATCTGATGTTTAAAATTGGCCCAGCTGCTCAACGGCGACCAGGGCCTGTACAGTGGATGATTGCGGAGCACCGTTGGATCTTCCCAGGTTGTGATCCGTCCCGCTTCAGGCACATTGTAGACTGCGGATGAGGGATGCAGCCAATTCGGGTTATGAGGACCAACCAGACCATGATTGAGTATTGCGCTTGTTGAAAATGTTGGTTGGCCATAATGGAAGGAAAGTACAATCACCCAGGGTAATACCAGCAAGATCATACTCACCGCGCTGCGTCCTACCATATATATAGCCGTTCGAAATGATGCTATCCCCGCCAGGACACGGATGATGGCGATACCGAGCAGAGATAAAAGTGCTATCGGTAAAGCGACCGCCTTTGTCAGACAGGCAGTTCCAAAGAAAAGACCCGCGACAAAAGGACGGCCATCGGATTCAAGTGTGTAACTCAACGCAACCAGTAGCAATCCGCTCATCAGCAGGTCAGGTCCGATGAAGAATATGGACCACTGAATAGAAAACAAAGCAATCAGGATTCCACCCACAGCAACAGTAACCTGATCAAACCCCAGTGCCCGAAGTACTCTGATCGCACCGAATAGATAGATCACCGCGCTCATCCAATCCACAATGCGGAACGCCAGCACAGGATCATTCACAAGCGGGAGTACTGGCACAGTGAGCCAACTGAATAACGGTCCCCAGTAGCCGTTGACAGCCAGATGATACTTGCCCTGCAGATAATACTGGGCCACCCGCAGATAAGATATCGAATCAGGGTTCATCTGATCCGGGTTCTTGAGTCCTGCGAGAATCATGAGAGGCACCTGGATCATCAACGCGATTAGAAAGATCCGGAAGCTAGGTGCCCCTTCCGCAAAATTACTTGCCAGCGCGTTTCGTTTGACTGCCTTCACGATGGTCACCGTTCCTTTTTTCTCCTTTCAATACTGGTGATAGCAATCATGGGGCCACTGTACTACTTTCGATTCTCGCTGCACGCAGTCGAGGCAGGATCGAAAAGTTTTAGTTGACATAACCCAGCGAGCGAAGTTGTTCCCGTAGCTCCTCAGTTTCCTCCAGCTGTTGATGCTTCGAACTCTTCTGCAACGGTTTCATCGATTCTTTCATGTAACTGCTCAATGAAGTTTTCAGAACCTGCATGGGACGCCCGAATTCAAAACGGACGTCGCGGGTCTCTTGACGATCGTTTCTTAAATCGTACAGGGATTCTTCTTTTGTGTTGAACTTGAACACGAGCTTGAATTCATGTGTTTGCGTCCCCCAGCTTGCCTGGTCCTCTCTGATCACTTCATAATAAATACATCTTGCGGCTCTTTTCTTCTGCGATTGTGGGTCCAGAACGCTGATGCCGTCGGTAGCAGGAATTGGATTCACCCCCATGATCTGAGCAAGAGTCGGATAAACATCGACAAGCGAAACCAGCTCATTTTTTTGTTCATGCTTTTTGCCCGGAAGGTACAAAATGAAAGGTACTGCAATTTCTTCGCGATGAAGCGATGTTCCGTGGCCTAAACCGTTGCCACGATCGAATAGCTGTTCACCATGATCTCCGAACAGGAGAACCACCGTATTTTGTTGAAGATTTAGCCGCTGCAGTTCCGTCAAAAAATTTCCGAATTTCCAGTCGAATTCGAGAATGCCCGCATCATAACAATGGTTTACGAACTGCTTGTCCTCCGCAGATGCGACCAGTACTCCGCGTCTAAGTTGATTCAGCCAGCGCTGCGGCGTTTCGACAACTGCGCTCTCTTCCTTGAGCGGATAGTTTGGAAATAACCGCCGGAATGCATTGATGGAAGCCTCATACGGTTCGTGGACGCGATAGGTATGCAGGAACAAAAAGAACGGGCGACTGTGGTTTTTTTTCAGCCACTGGATTGCGTAATCGATGTTTGCTGTAGGATCGCGGTTAACGACATTCATATTTCCGCTGTATTCTGCAAAACCATCATCAAAACCATAGATACTTGAAACGTAACCGCCATCGGTAATCCCGACTGTAAAGTAATCACGTGAGGACGCAAGTTCGGCGATTGTCACCAGGTCCTGTGGAATCCTTCCGTAACGGGGCAAGAATAGCGTTGGTTTAGCAACTTTATGCTTACCAGCATAAAGCCCTGTCATGACTGTTGCATGTGAAGGAAGAGTCTGAGGAAAAGTGCAAAACGCGTTCTTGAAAACAAGAGACCTGCGGGCCAGGGAATCGATGGCTGGACTTGTGGGAAGCCCGTATCCGTAGGCTCCGAGTCGGTCAGGCCGTAGCGTGTCTACCGATATGAGCACAATATTGGGGCTCTTGTGCGCTGCCGAAATGTCGTAAATTTCCGGAGAACCCCACACAGCAGTCTGATTGTTTCCCGCTTCAGCGGCTGTATATAGCTGAAGAAGCACCTCTTTTCCCGCAAACCTGCTCAAATCAATCGAGACATCCTTCCAGCCGGCATGCTTGTTTAAGATTTGGAAGATATCGGTGACAGAATCTTTGTGTACGACACTGATACGAAAATTGACAGGATGCGGCTTACTCTTTTCATCAGATTGAAGACCTGCCGAAAAGAACAGATGGGGCTTGCCATAAGGCACCTTCACCTTGAATTCGAGCCTAGATGATGATGCCGGGACGATGAATCCTGTGCGTGTAGTTCTGCCGATTTTGATGCGCTCCCAGGTGGCTTTTGATGGCACGGGCGGTGCGGTGAGCCGAACCAGAGCCGGACCATCGTGGCGGCGGCAGGAGAAAAGCGCGACTGTTGCGGCAAATGCAAGAAATACGTGGAAAAACAGAATTCTATGAGTAGTGTAAAATTGCATGCTGATCAATTGAAACCCTATCATACTTCGCTGCGACCTGATCTTCTGGCCCCTTTGTCGGCTGGCTATCTTTGTCTTCAGCGCGTTATCTCTGGGCACTCACCACAATTGTCGTGATGATCTGGCTCTGCCGTCTGATCATGCGGGAAAGCAAAGCACGAACTCCGCTGGAACGGATCTTTGCGACATTGATGCTCTTATCTATGAATGCAGCCCGTGTAGCAATCGGAAATGGGCAATTGATTCTCCATCTGCTTCCTCTACTGATTTCAGTTGCACTCATCTTAACTAAAAAAGATCCGCCAACATGGTCGAATCATTTTCTCGCAGCCGGCATTTTTTTGATCGCGCTGGTGAAACCCAATGTCACGGCTCCGTTTTTCTGGCTGGTTCTCTTTCTTCCAGGATCGGTCTGGCCTGCCGTTCTGGTGGTAACAGGATATATTGCCTTGAGCCTTATATCAGCATCATTTCAAACGGTTGGCCTCCTCTCTTTAATGAGAGATTGGCTGGCTCGCAGTGGAGAGTGGGTTGTTTTGGAGGGCTCCGCGGGAGTTTGACTGGCTCTGACTCTGTTCTTTATGATCTTGCCGGCGCGAATGATACTCTTTGCGTTCAGCCTCTCACTTCCGTTTCAGTTTAACTGCATGGACCCGACATCGCGAACAAAGAGATAATCGGCTTATACTATCGCTGCTTTTTTATAGAGAATGGTACTGTAGAATTAGCTCAGAAAATTCACTCGAAAGATGATCCACTTCAAGAATCATATGAAATTTGCCTTCGTGAGTTGCGTTGTTTTTGCAATTTTCCAGGCAACCAGCGAATGGTTCCTTGTTTTATTCATTTACAAAGATCAAATCTTTCGTCCAATAGACCTGATTTATCGTTTTAAAGTCTTTGCCCTTCTTGAATGGATCCTTCACATTGGAAAAACAACTTCCCTTGCACTGGTTCTGAACGAATATTTAGGTCCTGGCTTGCTCAACAAATTTCCTTTGCTGATAAAACTTGCCTCGATTTATTCTCTGATTGGCATTTCGATCGGTGCTTTCCAGGGTTGTGCTCTCTGGCTTCTCTTCCGCTCCCCAAGGATAAATGATGAGAAAAGGAATCTGCTTCTGATCCATCTCAGTGTTGCCTTTGGTATTGCCTGTTTCCTGAATTTGCTTGTTTCTGTCTTCCAAAAACATCTTCTAACTATTTCTGTTCTGTTTCAGGTCTTTGCATGCTGTGGTCTGATCCTGGCTTCTGTGCTGCTGGCGGGATCCTTTTTCGCTATAAGCTCCCGGCTTCTTGAGAGCTTTCCAGCACAACTGAGGCGAAAAAGTGCTTTGCTCGGGGCAACGTTGTTCGTCCTGGCGACATGCTTGCAGGGCATTTGGATTCCGAATTTGAAAAGCCGTCATGAGAAACAACCTGCAATATTTGCTCCATCAATTCAGGCAAGTAATGTCGCGAATGACCCGAATATTATCCTCATTTCCATGGACAGTCTTAGGGCCGATCATCTCAGCTGCTATGGATATCGAAGAAAAACCAGTCCGAACGTAGATTTGCTCGCACGCGAAGGTACTTTGTTCACTCGCGCCCTCAGCGTAACCTCCTGGACTCTGCCGGCTCATCTTTCTATGTTGACATCATTAACGCCCGAGGCGCTCGGTGTCTACGGCATTCATGATCGGCTTGATCCTGAAAGAATCACTCTGGCGGAAATTCTCCAGCAAAATGGATACGTCACTGCTGGTTTTGTGTCTGCTCCGTTTCTCTATTCCTATTACGGGTATAATCAGGGCTTCGATCATTACGATGACTACACCATCAACTTTGATCCAAATAAAATCTCAGAATCCAATCACCTCGCACATGGCGGAATCACCTCTCCTGCATTAACTTCCTCAATCCGGAAATGGCTAAGGGAGAATCACGAAAGAAGGTTTTTTCTTTTTCTTCATTACTGGGACGTTCATTACGACTATATTCCCCCTCCTCCTTACGACCAGATGTTCGATCGGACATATCAGGGGACAATCGACGGACGCAATTTCAATCTGAATCCAGAAGTTAAGAAAGGCATGAAGTGGAGAGACCTCTCTCACATCATGGCGTTGTACGATGGAGAAATCGCTTTCACCGACTTCTATATTGGTAAATTGATCGCAACACTTCAGGAGTTAAACGTTTTTGATAACTCTCTCATCATCTTTACGGCAGATCACGGAGACGAATTTTTAGAACATGGCGGAAAGGGGCATAGAAGAACGCTTTATGATGAAGTATTGCGCGTGCCGTTCATTATCAAATTCCCTGCCAGTGCCGAGTTCCAGAAGGGCAAGATATCAGATTCACCAGCCAGTATCCTGGATATCATGCCGACCATCTTGAACTACGTCGGCCTGAAGGTTCCTATCGAAAGTGATGGACAGGAATTATTGTCCTCACTTCAGGCGGGCCGGGCGAATTCGAATAGAAGTCTCTTTGCCAGCCTCCGGCATGACCTTTATGCTGTACAATCAGGAAACTTAAAGTTCATTGCGAATCTGGAATCCTTTGAAAAGGAACTCTATGATCTCTCGAACGATCCCAAGGAACAAAAGAATCTTCTGCATGGGGGAAACAAAGATAAAATAGAACCGCACGAAAGGATCCTGTTGGACTGGCTCAATCAGAAAAGACAAAAATATCGCGCTTTGCCTCGCACTCAAATGGACACAAGCAAAATCAATGAAGAGTTGGAACGGCAGCTTCGCTCTCTTGGATATATTCAGTAGGTCCTCTACAAGCATTTTCTGGTGGAAAGACCGCGAGCGATTACTCTTTTTCTTCCTGCTAGTTCTTCATGTGCTTCCCATCTGGGGCGTCCGATATTTTCCATCTCAAGATGGACCTTCTCATGTTGGAAATGCCGCTATTATTCGGGAGTATCACGAGCCGCGTACTTCAATTTTCCAAAAGTACTACCGAATCAATGAGCGACCTGTGCCAAATTGGATCACTCATTGTTTTCTTGCCGGGCTCTTGTATGTGATATCTCCGCTCACTGCCGAAAAAATCGTCCTTTCAATCTATCTTCTAATGCTTCCGGTCTCCGTCCGATTCGCTATTGGACAGATTCGTCCGGAGTCGCGTCCTCTGTCCATTCTTGTCTTTCCTTTTCTTTACAATTACCTGCTGCATAAAGGCTTTTACAATTTCTGCTATTCGATAGTGTTGTACTTCGTCCTACTTGCCTACTGGATGAAGCACCACAAAAATTTCGGAGTGAAACGGGCAGCTGTGTTTGCTGCGCTGGCAGTCGCCCTCTACTTCTCCCACCTCTTTTCTCTTCTTCTGGCATGCCTGACGATCCTTTTTCTCGGGACATGGTTTACCTGGCTCGAGCTCTTATCACAGGCAAAGGATCGCAATTGGAATGGGGTGGTGATTGGAAAACCAATGGTCTTCCGCTTCTTACTACCGCTCTTTAGTCTAGTACCTGCTCTTCTGTTGGCTGGCGCGTTCTACTGGTCTGCAGAGAAAAGGGTATTGGGCAAGCAATCGGTCGGCGTACTGTGGAACAATCTCTGGCATCTGGAACAACTCGTTTCTTTTACGGAGCGAGAAATCTGGCTTTCACTGTGTGTAGTTTTCCTCTTTACTTCGATTCTAATCAACAATATTCTGTTTAAACTTTTACACCGAAACTGGAATCGGTGGGACGGCCTTCTGCTTCTCTCTTTGTTTTATCTCCTTCTTTACTTTTATCTTCCTGGACGTACAACTGAAGGCGGTTTTGTCAACGATCGTATGGCATTATTCTTATTCCTGACCCTCATTCTCTGGTTCGGCAGCCAGACATACTCCGCACGGTTCATCCATGGAATACGAGCAATCGCAGTTTTGGTGAGTCTTTTTTTTCTTCTTTCTCACTTTGCCGCGTACCGGGCACTCCAGGAACCCATACAGGAGTTTCTTTCGGGAAAGGATCTGATTGAACCAAATACAACTCTACTGCCACTATGCTTTTCTCCTAATGCAAATGTATCTGTCGCCGGGAAGATGTCCACAAGAGTGAAGGTGTTTCGGCATACATCCGGTTACATTGCGGCTTACAGGCGCGTTGTCGTATTTGATAATTACGAAGGAAACCGTAATTATTTTCCGGTCCAATTTCGTGAGGAGCTAAATCCCTACAGGTTTCTTGGCGGAATCGAAGAGGTTCCGCCGCGTGTTCAGCTTGAATCGTTTGAAAAGAGGACATCTGAAAAGATCGATTACGTGTTGGTTTGGAAATTTCCGGAAACGTCTCACGATGATACCAGTGTGAAATCAATCTCCGAACAGATTGGAGAGAAATACAAACTGATCTACCGATCAAACAATGGACTGATGCAACTTTACCGCTTGGGTCCGGAGAAATGAGCGCTTTCGAAGGATGAGTCTGGCAACCCTTGAACGGTCGTTGTGGCTTGACGGCCGCAGGTTGTTCGTCCTCACGCTCGTACTGGCCGGCGTGATCTATTGCCAGTTTCAATTCTGGAAGCAACCCACCCGAGGCGATTGGTCGGTCTGGGATTATGTCGCTCAGGTGATCGCCCGTGGCGGCGTTCCTTATCGCGACGTTGTCGAAATCAAGGGTCCGCTCTCAGCCTACATCGGGGCGGCGGCAATCAAGATCGCCCAGCCGTTCGGCGTCCGTGACATCCTGGCCATTCGGGTTGTCTACTTGTTACTTGCTATGCTCACTGCCGGATTTACATTCCTGGTAGCTCATGACTATTTTAGAAGCCGGCGCACGGGACTGCTTGCCGCGCTGATTCTGCTTACGTTCGACTCCTTTGCCTCATTCAACAGTAGCGGCGTTCAACCGAAGACCCCGATGATATTATTCGGGCTTGTGGTGTTGTGGGCGATAATCAATAACAGGCCACTTATCGCGGGGGTTTTCAGCATGTTTTCGGCTCTCAGTTGGCAGCCGGGGCTCTTGTTTGCCGGCGTCGCAGGGCTTGCTTTTTCCCGTTATCTGACAAGATGGCGCGACAGGAAAATGATCCGGTTAGTGATCGGCGCGTCGGTTCCGCTCGTAGTTCTTCTTTTATATTTCTGGATCGCCGGCGCGATGTGGGACTTTTGCCTGTGGAGCTTCCACTATCCCTTGACCGTTTACGGGCCGGGCGAAATCCATACACCGGGTCATTTCCTAAAGCATTTCATCGGCCTGGTCAATTACGGATACGCTGAGGAAACGTTTTACTTTTATGTCTCCACGATTGGTCTAACCGTTGTACTGGTCAGGGAACTTCGGCTGTTCAAGCAACACGGCACAAACCATTTTCTGGAACGGTCCTATGATCATGCGGTATGGATTGCACCGCTGTTTTATTTTTCCTTCTGCATGGTTAGTTTGCAGGGTGCGCCGGATATAATTCCGCTGCTGCCGTTTGTCGCGATCTTCTTTGCCGTTTTGGTAGTATTCGCATTGGACCAAGCCGCAAGCCGCATCCAGCCTATGCTGACTGGTTCGGGCAATCGTCCTTTTGCCGGACTGGCATTTGCGGCGGTGATGGTGCTGGTGTTTTTTATGAGCGTGGCTGACTCCTTCCATCTTCAGCTCAGTTTCCCGACACTGCAGGATCAGGACGAAAACGTCAGAGAAATCCTTTCGCATCTCGAAGCAGGCGATCAGATATTTGTGCATGGGCAGACCGAGCTGCTCGTACTTTCCGGGTTGACGAATGCCAGCAAATACATTCTCTTTGATCACGGCAAAGACACCTACCTGAAACACGTCGAGCCTGGCGGCTTCGACGGCTGGTTCCAACGCTTGAAGGCGGAACGGCCAAAAGTGATCGGGCTGTCGCGGTTACGAGCTGTGGATCACGGTGCCCAAATCGAGCAATGGGTGCGCGACAGCTATGAACGGCGGGATGGCCGTGTCTTTTCTTATTATCTGAGAAAAGACTGAACCAATAGTCTTGTACTGTTTTTACGCTCTATCATGATCGCCATGAGGTGCATGGACTCGTGAATTGTCTTCATGAGGTGAAACCAATCTGGCTTCTCTTTGCCGTCCGGCAAGGCATAGGAGAAATGCAATGGTCAGCAGCCACAAAGTAACGTTTGCTGTGGTGATCAGCTCAAAACGTATTGCTGAAATGTTGTGAAGGCGGGCCAGATTCAGAAACGAAATCGTTGCCAGCAAAGTTCCGGCAATCCAACCGCGTGCGTTTTCAGATCCAGAAGTCTTAGCAATTCTTAAAAGACAGATCATCGGCAAAATGATGAGTAAATCATCATAGTACCTGTGATATGCCCAGAATCGCGCGGTGATAGCTGTGATTCCGATCACAAGCCACGAATCCACACTCCGGTGGAAATATACCCAGAATCCAAGCAGGCCGAAAACCACAAGGGAGGCAGGTGTCATCCATTGATTCAGGTGGACTGAGCTAAGAAGGGCGTGAAGATTTCCGTAGCCTTTTTCGAGGGCGACCGTCGAAGCTCGGGTAAACCAGCTTTGAAAAACAGACACTGCCGGCTCTTGCTGATACGATACGGCAATCCAGCTTATTAGGAGATAGCCAATGCCCGTCAGAAAAAGCATCCGTTTCCCATGAGGTGCGAACATCACCATCCATACGAATGGAGCCGAAATCGTAGGTTTGGCTAACGCAAGAAGCAGAAGCAAGGCCGCTAAAATTTGCTTCAGGATGGAAGGGTTCTCTTGTCGAATCAGCAGGAGGGCGGTGAGCAATGCTGCAAGGATATGTAATCCCAGTTGCCCGTTTCCGATGGTGACTCCAGTGCCGTTCATGGACAGGAGAAGGAGTGCTACCAGAATGCGCTCCAGGGACGAATTCGCCCTGCTTTCCCGGATGAAAAGCACGATGATCCATGCTAAAACCGCTATGAGGCTGGCGGTCCAAAGCAATCGTGCTTGGGCCAAGTCCAACCAGCCCAACAATGGCCAGAAGATCGCGTAGCTGGCTGGAGGGTACGGGGAGGTTCGTAGCTCGCGGTAAATCGGCTGGCCCGCAAACAACCCCTTCATGGCATTCTGAAAATTTCTCAGATCGTTAGGACCATTAATTTGCGGGTCTCCCAAAACCAGTCGAAAGGATTCGTGCAGCAAACGGAATGCCGCTGCCGTAGCAAGCAACACAACTGCCAAACGAAGAATCCGGTTTCCATATCGCTCCCATAGGATTCGCAGGGATCGGAACTTGTTCAGCAGCCTATGGTTCATTTTACCCGCACCGCAAGAAATAACTTCTTATACTCTTCCGAATACTTTGCGCAGTCAATCGCAAGAGCTGCCTTCAACCATAAAACTCGCATTGTATAATAGATCACTCAAGGGAAAGAGAAACCTTAAGGAAGATCACGGTGTTCAGAATAGCGACACCCGGGTCTTTCGTCTATGAACGTTTTTGAGCGAATTTCAGGGGTAATGTTGCGCCAATTATGGTGTCGCTATAAGCGACCAGTTCTTCTTGTTGCAGTGGTTTTGTTAACCCTTCTCGCGGCGCTAAAACTTTCTGATGAATACAGGCGACTCGTCTGGGAACAGGGTCCTACAGGCGCCATTGATCTGAAACTGTTCCTCAGGCGTGTTCAACATTGGTTTGCCGGTGATCCGGTTTATGGGAATCTCAGAAGCACTTTCCCGCCCGCCAGCTTCCTGATCTTTTGGCCCTTCGTCGGCTGGCTATCCTTGCCTTCAGCGCGTTATCTTTGGGCACTGGTCACAACTGCCGTACTGGTGTGGCTTTGCCGTCTGATCATTCGAGAAAGCAAAGCAAAAACTCCGTTGGAACGTGTCTTTGTGACATTGATGTTTTTGTCCATGAACGCAGCCGGCGTAGCGATCGGGAATGGGCAACTCATTCTCCATCTGCTTCCTCTACTGATTACAGTTGCACTCATCCTGGGTAAGCAAGATCCAACCTGGTCAAATCATCTTCGTGCAGCCGGAATGTTTTTGATCACTTTAGTGAAACCCAATGTCACGGCTCCCTTCTTTTGGTTGGTTGTCTTTCTTCCATTGTCAATTTGGCCAGCCGTTCTGGTGGTATCAGGATATGTTTTCTTAACTCTAATGTCGGCGTCCTTTCAGCCGGTTGGTCTTATTTCCTTAATGAGAGATTGGATGACTCGCAGTCAAGAGTGGGTTGTCTTACAAGGCTATGCCAATCTGCACAGCTGGCTGGCAACTCTGGGACTTTACCAATGGCTCGCTCCTGCCTCCGGAATCACTTTGCTGATTTTGGGCATTTGGATCTTTCTCCATCGGAAAAAGGACGTTTGGCTGCTTTTAGCTGTTACGGCTATCGTTGCGCGATTCTGGACCTACCACAACGTGTATGACGATACACTGATTCTATTGCCGATGATCTGCCTCTTTCGAATAGCTTCCGGACCCGAAACAGAAAACGACTATGATACGATTGCGGGAGTGCTACTAGCCCTGACTCTGATCTTTATGGTTTTGCCTGCGCGAATGATCGATTTCCCGTCACCGTGGCAATACATTTTCACCCTGGGGCACACTCTCGTATGGTTACTGGTTCTACTTTTCTTGGGACAGTACACCAGGAAAGTTCAGGCTCTTCCTTCCGGTTTTTGATTCGATGGACCAGGAAATCCAAGCGCGTTCATCTGTTTCCTCAACAATCCATCCACAACCGTTCGTCTCGATATCCCGACCGACCAAAGTCGTCTGGTGTGTGTGGGCGGTGATGAGCATTGCCTTGATCGCCTATGTGGCTCGTTTCAGTCATAACTTGCCTTACTATGATGATTGGAATCTCGTTCCTCTGCTGGATGGATCCATAAAGTTTGACGCCGACTGGTTGTGGCAACAGCATAACGCCCATCGGATTCCTTTCCCCAAAATTGTTTTGTTTTCCCTTTTGTCAGCGACAGGCTGGGACTTTCGATCGGGCATGTTCCTGAATGCACTTGCACTGATTTTCGTTACGGCACTGCTGCTTCGAACTTCCGCATATATCCGCGGAGTTACCACATACGCCGATCTGTTTTTCCCGCTATTTCTGTTGCATTGGGGAAATTTCGATTATCTGCTATGGAACTGGCAATTAAACCAGATGATCCCTGTGGTCATTGTGCTCGCAATCTTGTCAGTAATGTTGAAGAATGGCTTGCACCCAGGTGCTCGGGCTTTGATGTTCTCAAGTATGGGGATCGTGCTGCTTCCGCTGTCAGGCGTTAATGGACTGGCCTATACGCCCGGGCTCGCTGCGTGGCTCTTGCTTGCCGGCACTCGAAGTTGGAAGTCCGGAACCGCCAGCGGGCGAACGAGCGGGAGGATTGCTCAAATTAGCGGGGGTCTTTCGTTGCTTTTAATCCCAGTCTACTTTAGCGGACTTCATCCCAGCCAGAAATACAGCGGTGAAATGTTCAACATGCTCGGACGTTCTCTGGCAAACTTGCCGGGCATCGCTTCAACGGGAGCGCGCTTTGTGGCTCAGGCCCTTGGACCCGGTGCAGTCGCGTTGGCTCCTTTGACATCGTTGGCGGTTCCTGGGCTAATTCTAATCTGTCTGTTTGGTGTCTTGAAACTGGCCTGGAAGGAACGGGTCTCGAGGCATTTTGCAATCGCAGCACTTCTATTCCTGATCGGTCTATCCGGTCTCGTTAGCGCAGTCAGCATCTCCCTGTTGTACAACATCACTTTCCCTTCACGGTATGCATTGCAAGCGGCTCCGATTTTCTGCTGGATGTTTCTGGCGAGCGTAAGAAACAAAGAATTTCTTCCAGCTAAATATGTTCAGTTAGCTCTGGCTTTGCTTTCCGTAGTGGTGGTTTATGGAAATTCCATTACAGGACTTGAATACGCGCGTTTGAAGGATCGACAGTTCTCAGCGTTCGAGACGGATATTGAGAAAGGAAGTCCACCATCGCAGGTGATTGCCCGACATCAGCGGGCAATCTTTCCCTATCCTGAAAGGGGAGGAGCTTCATTTCATGACAGCCTTGGACATTGGTTAGATATTCTACATAAGGCGGGCCACGTGACGTTTGCGAATTTGGGGCAAGATCCTGTTTTTAAAGAAGTGCCTGTCGAGCAACCCTCAGAAGTATCCGAACAACTCTTTGTTTATGGCATTCGCGTCAGCGGATATCCCCTTCAGGCTGAACGCTGGCAAATCACACTGTCTTGGAATGGATCCGACTCGCGTTCTTCCAGCCCCCTGCATCACTGTTTTTACTGGAATCCTCCCCGAAACCCCCAGGATAGCAAGTTTGATCGCTTCACCTGTTGGGTTTATGAAGAAGTGAGCGAGATTAAGATCGAAGTCAAACCTTCTGTTGTGGATCTCCGCTCGCTGAAAGTTTCCTTGCTCATCCCAAGGGACCAATAAATTGGAGTTGATCGGTTCGTAAGACTTGTGGAATTAAAGTATGGAGGGGGAACCGGCGAAGGGAGGTGCTGCCGTGACAGAGATGGAGGATAGGAGAGGCAAGAGAGTGAAAATCGCTTTGCCACAGGGCTGAGGTTCCAGACATTCTGATGTGGGCAAGCTGGCTTTGGGGAAATGAGCAATCATGATACATTACTCATCACCTGGCTATGGAACCGCTCGAAGTAGCGCTGCGAGCCCCATAGAATAGGTTCGCTTTCGATCCTCATGAGCCAGAGTTCGACACCTTCATCATCCGAACCTCACCGTTCGCCGTCAGGCACAAAGAAAAGGACGTTCGCCGCAATTGCCGTTCTTACTGGAACAATCGCCGGCCTGGTTCTCGCAGGATTCCTGTTTCGCGGCGCACAAAAGCCGGTGGATGACACAAAAAAGCTTCGCTGCTTCGATCCTTACCTGCATCATGGATTTCGACCGAACGTCTCCGGTACCCTGCGTTGGGGCCGCCGTCCCGTTCCCTACTTTACAAACTCGCTAGGATTCCGCGATCGTGTGTGCCGGCAGGTCGCAAAGTTCTCGGGCAATCGAAGAATTGTGGCGCTTGGGGACTCATTTCTCGAAGGGCTTGGAGTTGCTTACGAACACACCGTAACGGGTTACCTTGAGGACTGGTACAATCAGGACGGCAGACCGATTGAGGTTCTGAACGGGGCCGTTGCCAGCTATTCGCCGTTTTTGGAATACCGCAGGTTGAAACGATTTTTTGAAAGCGGCTATCGAGCAGATGAGATCGTTGTTTTTCTGGACATTTCGGATGTAGAGGACGAAGCCATCGCTGAATATCACCTGCTGGCGGAAAATGAAAACTTCCGTTCTTCTGTACCCGAAGGACGAAGGCCTCCTGTAAGGCAGAGATTCTGGGAAGTGATCCTTTTCGGGACGAAGGAAGAAAAAAATCGGTACTACTCTACTCGCGATCGATGGACTGAGGACAAGAGAGTATTCGAAGAATATGGCCGGCGCGGAGTGCAGCGATGCAAAGAAAACCTGCTGCGAATCAAAAGCCTGGCGGCAGCTAACGGCGCGCAAATGAAGATGGTTCTGTATCCATGGCCAGTTCAGATTCGTAGCCGCAAAAGCCCTTCGAGATATGAGACGATCTTTGGCGCGTTTGCCCGCCGAGCACAGATTCCGGTAATCAACCTCGTGCCGGTTTTTCGTTCGAGGCGAGACTGGCAGGACTATTTTCTGCCCGACGATATTCACTGGAATGAGAAAGGGCATCGCCTCGTAGCAGAGAGTCTCAAAAATAAGCTTTGAGGGGATCGCGCCCACACCGCATTCAGAAACCGGAATGGGCTAGCGTGACCTTCTGATCGTATTGCTGATCCACGTCGCGCTCCGCTTTGTATGTATTGAAACCCGGCTATGAGCTGGAGTGACTATACATTTCTTAGATGCGATCCGAGGCGAACGGCAAGGGCAGCAATTGTCAGAGTTGGATTCGCTGCAGAATACGTAGGGAACGCTGAGCCTCCGAGAACGAAAAGGTTATCGTAAGGATGATAGCGAAGGTCAGCATCGACAACACTCTGGTCCCCTTTTCCCATTTTACAGGTACCGAGGAGATGCCCTCCAAAGTAGCGAACGTTTGCATCGATCCCTCGTAGTTTTAGCGGGGCAAAAATTCGTTCGGCTTCAGCAGCAATGTGCCGTTGCGCCTCGTCTGCGTAGGGCGAAGGATTGTTGTAATAGATTTCGGTTTGCGGAATCCCCAAAGGATTGCGAGCTTTTCCGATCTGAACGAGGTTATCGGCATTCGGGATATCGTCCAGCAAGAAAGTCAGACCGATTTGATTGCGAAACTCGTACGCCACTCGTTTGCGCAAATCCGTTCCATGCAAACGTTTACTGATAGCGATTTCTCTTACGAAATCATTCAAATTGTGATTGTTTTTCACAAGGCCCAGGGCAGAAGCCCGCTTCTTTCTGAAATCACCGTCCACAAAATGGTAACAAACAGCAGTTGAAATGCTGTAACCATAATTGGGAAATCCATCCTGACGGATTCTGGCAGTCAGCACAAAGACAGGGTGATCAAACAGGTACCTACCGACCAGCGGATGTTGTTTGATTCCGGAACTCCGAAGAATAATGGCAGGATTTTCAACGGCATTTGCTGCCAGAACGAAAGTCTTGGCTTCAATTGTAATTTCTGATCCATCCCCGGTTTTCGCCCGCGCGCTCTTTACCAGCCGCGCCCCATCCGAGTCCAGGGAAAGTACAACTGTTTCGGGCAAGAAACGGACTGCCGGGTTCATTTCCAGCTCAGGAACATGTGAATTCATGGGGGTATACTTTGCGTCGACCGGACACAATTCGCAAACTGCCGACCCGCAGCAGGCGGGGCGATTGCCCACCGTCTCGGTAGGACGGGCCTGGGGAAGCGAAACAACATCTCCTGGCGGAAAACATTGTTGAACAAAATGATCGGCAGGGCTGAAGGGATGAGGTAACTGAGGATACGGTCTTGAACGGGGAATTCTTTGATTGTCGTCCCCTCCCGCGATTGCCATTTCTTCTTCAGCCAGACAGTAGTAAGGTTCAAGATCCTCGTAACTGATGGGCCAATCCTCCATGACTCCGTACATGGTTTTCGTCCGAAAATCGTTGGGTACGAAGCGGGGAGTATGCCCTATCCAAAGATTTGTAGTCCCTCCCATGGCGTAAACGTATTGAATGTTTTTCTTGATTGGTCCTTTCACTAAATGGTGATGTTCGGCGGTTGGAATAGGCTCTTCGTGACGACCCGTCCTCATTCTCCATTCATGAGTGACACGAGCGCCGCGCTCCACGATCAGAATGTCGTCAGTGCTGCGGGAAAGAAACTTTGCACAAAGACATCCGGCAATTCCCGAACCAATGATGCAAACCTTCGTCTTCATGAACTGCATGCTGTTCCCTCGATGCGCCTCCATGATAACACTTGCGGAAGATTGACAGCTACAAATGAAGGTACGAATTGAAATATGAGGATGTATAGTGATATCCATATTAGGACGCAAGAGAAAATTTTAGAATGACCAATCAAAAGCCGGAAATCTTTATCGAACGATTCTGGATTCGGTACAGGAACACCCTGCTGTGGGTTGCTGTGTTTCTGATGATTCTGGCCAGCGCGCAAAGGCTCACAAATGAATTTCATCGACTGCTGTTTGATCAGGGCAAGGATGGCGCGATTGACCTGAAGTATCGCTACAACGACGTCGAGCGCTGGTTTGGCGGCCTTCCGGTTTATCAAGACAAAGACGCCATTTACCCGCCTGCGAGTTATCTGATGTTATGGCCGCTGCTTGGTTGGTTGACCCAGGATCATGCAAGATGGCTCTGGGCAGTAACAAGCGTAGCTGCCATGATTTGGCTGATGATTTTAATGACGAAAGAGAGCCAGGCGGAAGGTTTGTCGCAACGTTTGTTTGTTGCGCTGCTGGTCCCATCGATTTATGCAACAGGCGCTACCATTGGCAACGGACAGGTGATTGTCCATCTCCTTCCTTTTTTGATTACGGCTATGCTCCTGATTCAAAGGAAAGATTCCTGGGCCAGAGATCTCCTGGCCACATTGTTTTTCCTGGTGGCTTTGGTGAAGCCTGCAATCGCTGCTCCTTTTTTCTGGATACTTATGTTTGTTCCTCGCAGATGGCGACCCTTTGTATTAACTTTGATTGGGTATTCGTTTCTGACGATGATTGCAATTATTCCGCAACACTTTGCCTTAGCGTCGCTGATTTCTGATTGGCTTGCCCGTGGTTCCGCAGCCGCTGTGCGCGGCGGATACGCGAATGTTCACAGCTGGCTCGCTCTGCTTCAACTTCAGCAATGGATCTTGCCTGCCTCTTTGCTTTTGCTGATGGTGATGGGGCTCTGGATTTTTCGATACCGGGACAGCGATCTCTGGCTATTGATGGGTGTTACCGCTTATTTTGCTCGCTTCTGGATTTACCACCGCCTCTATGATGATTTCCTCGTAATCGTTCCCATGGTGTCTTTATTTCAAATAGCCCGGCAAAACTCAATCGCTTCGCACAGAGTATGCGCCGGCATTATTCTCGGAATCAATTGGGCAGCGGCTTTGGCGCCCGCGAGGCTCTTATCCTTCAACGCACCATTCAATATTCTCTTTGAAGCGCTTCAGGTCTCCGTCTGGTTGATGGGACTCGTCTTCCTTGTTTATATTGCGGGAAAGGGAAAACCGCAGCAGATCGAAATGGATACGGGCCTACGATCCCTTTCTGACCGACTCACTGAGTCTTGAGCACACATGAATCAGATGCTCCAGGCTGTGGGTTTGTCAAAAAAAACCACTTTTGTGTTTCCTCTCCTTTTGTTCTTGCTCCTTCTTGTCTTGTACTGGAAAACGTTTTCTTACCCCTATATTCAGGATGACTGGGTCAACCTGTATCATTTTTCCTCCACAGAAGAGCGGATGGACTTCTTCGATTATCTTGGAACGTTTTTCATTGATTCCGGCGAGACATTTTACCGGCCTCTCGGGAAATTATATTTTTACTTCATCGCTCAAATCTTTGGGGCAAATCCCATTGGATTCCGGATGGTGGACCTCCTGATCGTTTTCTGTACGGCCATCGTTGCAGAACAAATCGCCTTTCGCCTGTTAAACAATATCGCCCTGGCCTGGTTGTCGGGAGCATGGTTCGTCTTCTCCAGCACTGTCTGGATGGACACTCTGATGTGGATGGCCGGAATGTATGACCTGGGAGGTGTATTTTTTTTCTTATTGTCCATCCTTCTATTCCTGAAAAACAAAGGATGGGCATCTGCATCCTGTTACCTGGTGGCAATTTTGTTCAAGGAAGGACCGATCTTACTACCAATCATTCTGTTCCTGTATGTATTTATGCTTGAGGAGAAATCTTCTTCCGGCCTGAAAAAGGTGATTCTTTGTTCAAAAAAGATACTGCCGCATGGCATAGTACTACTGATTTATTCCTTTCTACGGTTCGAGGCACTGTCAACAGGGGTCCTCCCTACTGGAACAAAAGCTTACAAGATTCACGTTTTGGGGATGCATGTCTTTACGAACATTTTCAAGTATCTGGTCTGGACGTTGGAGGCCTTGACTGGATTCGCGAACCTGCATGAAAACAGGCTCTACGCCGCCTTGATTCTGCTGATAGGATTGACGCTGTTCATCGTGCTCCGGAAAAAGGTTTGGAGAAATTCTTCCGATCGCAATGTGTTGCGTTCCAAATTCGCTGAGAATTATCCTCTGATCCTTTTTCTCTTCTCCTGGGGAGCTATTTGCTTGATACCGGTCCTTTTCCTGCCGAACCACGCATATCGGTATTATCTAATTTATTCTTACATTGCCTTTATTCTTGTAGTTGTCCTGTTTCTCAATCTTGCGTTTGAAATTTTCTTATCACGAAAAACTATCGGGGCCATTTTCGGAGTGTCACTCGTACTGATATACCTTTCAAACTTTATCTCTTTCAACCTTTTCTTGGGGAGTGGGCTCAGAGCGCCTGTCCTTTCCGGATCCAACGCTCTGGTACAGCGAGGTGATACCGTGAGGCTGATGCTTTCTTACGTTCAGCAGGAGTTGATAAAGCCGCCGAATAACGCGCTTTTTGTTTTTGATGGGGTGGAAGCCGGGGCGTCGCTGTATCGTGGTATTGATTCGGCTGCTTTTCGGGGGAAGAACTTCCTGCGCTACGTCCATCGAGATCCATCCATCGAAGTCATTGACTTTCATGGCCGCTTTTATGGAGACTTGAAACGGAAAAAAAGTCTCATTCCTGAAAGAACGGTGGTGCTAGGCCTGAAGGGAGGAAAGATCCATCGTTATAACCTTGAAGACGTTTACGATAGACATTCCGCATTTTACATGGACCAAAAGTTTTAACCGGGCTATCTTGTGCCTAGCGCACTGTAACACAAGGTTCGAAAGTGATTGAGAAAGATTCTGAAAGTTGAGGAGCAGGCCATTCGGTTTGTAGCGCCGGCGTCTCGCCGGCAGATCTCGATGAGGACAGGTGAATGGGCCGGCGGGGACGCCGGCGTTACAAAACCGTTTGCCGGAAATGGAACACTAAAATAACCATGTGTTACAGTGCACTAGCGATCAGATGGTAACTAACGAACACTCTGGTTCGCTACATGGGGATTCCAGAGTGTGAGTTCTTTTTCCTGAAGAATGAGTCGATTGATGAGCTCCACACCCTGCATTAAGGAATGATCCTGGTTAGATACCTCGTATTTCCAACCGCCAAAACGGCCGCGCGAATAGACGCTGCATTCCTCGAATGCTCTCAACACCTTCAGAGCCTCGTCCCTTTCTAGAGAAGGCGTGGGATAACCGTAGGGTTCAAAATGATACCAAAGGTCGACAATGTCCTCTCGCGATTCGATCAATTTTGTATGCAACATTCCTTGCACTACCTCAGCGCAAAGCGATTCATGATCCACTTTCTTGTCCGAAGATTCGGATACTTCCGCCATCAAGGACCAGTACCTGTTCGGATCAGGAGTATTGCAAGGAGAATATTTTGAGAACACGGTAACCCGGTAATAAGGGCAGTTGGATTCGGGAAAGTACATCCAGCATTTAGTTTTTAGATGTTCGGGCGGCTGGCCTTTTAACCCGACGCCAACGATATTCGTTGAAGAGTGCAGGAGCATTTTGGCGTATGACTTGTCGTTGAAATCTGATAAGAGAATGAGTTGATCCAGCGGAATCGTGCTGATCAGAACATCGTAAGGCTCCTTTTGTCCATTGGAGAACATGATGTACTTATTACGTGTATTCACTTCCTCCAATTCGCAATTGAGAAAAGTTTTTTGAGAATCCAGACGCTGAAATAACCTTCTCCAAATTTCTCCCGTTCCGCCCTTGAGAGGGAAGCGAAAACGGTTATTGGGTCCCCAGGAAATGTCGTCTCTTTCAAATACAATATTTTTCAAAATCCTGGCCAAATCGACCGTGGCGACACGGTCGCCAATCCAGCTATACGAGAGTTTTTCCGGGTCATAGGCCCAAACCTTCTTGTTGTAAGGGATCATAAAGGCTTCGCCAATCCCTTTACCGAAAACTGTGAGAATCCATTCCCGAAAATTGTGTGGTTGGGAGGCCGGCTCCCGATATAAATCGATTAATCCGGATAGACAACTCCAGATGTCTTCGCGCGGCAAATATCTGATGTTGTTTTGGAATGGATAAGGCACGAACCGCTCTTTGATCCAAATCCAGGAGCTTCTTTCGTGATAGACCCATTCTTCCCCCATGAGCGAATCCATCAACTCATCAAAGTATCTGTAATGCGAAAACTGAACATGACCGCCAATGTCCCAGGTGAAGCCGTTCTTATCTGTTACAGAAGAAGCCAGACCACCGGGATAAGGTTTCCTTTCAAAAATCTTGAAAGAATCGTGGCCGAGCTCCTGCAGCCTCCATGCAGCTCCAAGTCCGCAGGCGCCCATACCGATGATCACAATCTTGGAATTGGATGACGGGGGATTCATGCAAAAGAGCGTCGAAATCTTAGAACTTCTTTTACGGCAGGGACGCAAAGTCGAAATATCTTCCAACTACGAAGAAATGACTTGCCCGTCTTGCGAGCCAAATGACGAACACCAACCCAGCCCACTTTCATTCCTTGCCTATATGCTGCAATCACCATCAGAATCGATGGTATCATTGGTTCCGCGGGAAGAATAGTCAATAACTGATCCAACGCCTTCCGGTTATACAACCTGAATGGGGAATTACTGTCCGGGAGATTGACACCGAATAGAAACCGCAAGAAAACCCGAACCAGCTTTGTGAATACAAGTCGCGCGAAGGGATCTTTGCGATCCTCACGGTATCCAATGACGAGATCCAACTGCTCGTTTTTCATTTTTTGCCACAGTAACCAGAAATCCTCCGCGAAAAATTGACGGTCGCTATCGGTATGAAATATGAATTCACCGGAGGATTCGCGGTAAGCGCGTGCCAGAGTTGGACCATGTCCACAGTTTTGCTGCGACGTCACCAAACGAACATACGGATATTTGGACTGAAGCAATTCAAGAATGGAAAGAGTTTGATCGGTGCTACAATCGTTTACAATCACAAACTCGTGGTCTCGAAATTTTTCCAACACCTCTGCAAGCTCTGCAACTACCGTAGCGATTACTTCCTGCTCATTAAACACAGGCATTACAATCGAAAGCGAGTGAGGCTCTTTTCCTGAAATGGGAGCCGGGTTAGGTTGCAGTTTCATCCTCGTATAATTTGGACATATAATCTGGCAACAATTTTGTTCTCTTGTCAAATGCGAGACCGACCCGTAGGTAGCAGACGTTGCTGCTTTCCCTTCGACAGGCAAACATCACACAAGCACAACCATGGCTCTCACCATCAGAGCATACCGTCGTGAATGTGCTTTATGCGACAATGAAGCCATGCAGAAGTTGTCTATCGTCATTCCCGCCTACAACGAGCAAGAAGCGATCCGGAGTATCATCGAACGCACTCTCGCTGCTGCACCCAGGATCATTCAAAAAGCGGGCGTCGAATCCGTAGAAGTGATCGTTGTAAGCGATGGTTCCAAAGACAGGACGGCTGAAATCGCTAAAGAATTTGCAGACCGCGGCTTGATCCATCTCATCAGTTACCCAAAAAATCGTGGTTACGGGGCCGCTATTATTACAGGATTCGAAGCTTCTTCCGGAGATCTTGTGAGTTTTCTGGACGCCGACGGTACTTGCGATCCGCTTTTGTTCATCGAGTTTCTGCGAAAGATGAACGAAACGAATGCCGATATAGTGATTGGCGGCCGGTTGCATGCGAACAGCCGGATGCCGGCAACACGCAGAGTCGGCAACATCCTGTATCGCAATCTGGTAAACGCGATCGGCAGCTCGAGCGTAAGCGATGTTGCCAGCGGAATGAGAGTGCTGAAGAAGAGCATCCTGCACAAACTCTATCCTCTTCCGGATGGGTTACACTTTACGCCCGCAATGAGCGTTCGCGCGATCCTGGATCGCGACATCCGCATTGAAGAGGTCCCCATCCCCTATGAAGAACGCATCGGCAGTTCGAAACTTCGCATTATCCAGGATGGAATCGGCTTTTTGAAAACGATCCTGGAAATCGCCTTTACCTACAAGCCGTTGCGACTTTTCGGAGTCATCGGAATCCTGTTCCTTCTCCCCGCTCTCTTCTACGGAATTCCGACTTTGATCCACTACATCGAGTATCGAAATGTGCCTGAGGACCGGATCTATCGTTTGATTTTTGTTGTCGTTGCTGCCGTTTCAGGCGTCCAGATGATTTCGCTGGGTTTGATTACGCAGACGATGACCAATCTGGCTCACAACTACGAGATGAATACGGCAGTTGAACGAATGCTGGATAAAGCATTTCTCAGAAAGCTGGGATACATCGGGTTGCTGTTTCTGATTGCCGCCCTTGCATTGAATGTCAGGGCGATCGCGCAATATGTGACCACCGCTCACATTCAGGTTCACTGGAGCTACGTAGTTAGCGGCGGTCTGCTGGTTCTGCTTGGATTCCAGCTGCTTGCGTTCAGTATCATTCACCGGATCATTCATGTTCTCAAGGAACAAAAGAAGGTCCGCGAACAGGGAACATTGCAGGAATGAAGGATCTGCCATCGGTCTGAAGACGCCACAGGAAGACTTTACTGGAAGGGCGCTGTGGACGATATGTAACCAAATGGTTACATATCCAGGACTGCAGAGGCGGCTGATTTTCCCAGGCCGAGGCTGTTGCTGATGGTCCGGTCGTCCGGATGCAGCTGCGAAGAATCGGTCAGATAGAGACCGCGCAAAGGAGTGCGGAAATCCGGAATGTCTTTTGTGAATCCGACTTCGCAAATGGGCTGCGCATATTTCTCGCGAAACACAAGCGCCTGTCTTACCTGATCCGTGTTGAAGGCAGGGTTGATCAATTTCAGATACCCCAGATATTCTTCGATGATTTCGTCGTCCTGCCTCTTGAATTTTTCTGTTGTGGACGGTAGATATTGCGGCAGATAGATGATGCTATCTCCATTCAAGTGCGGCAGAGGATTCAGATTCGTGTATTCAATTACACCCGCAAGCTCGATTCGCGGATCGCTGATATTTGTCCAGAAAAACTTCGTCAAACTTTTGCCGGTACGCAAAAAAACGCACATCACGCCGATCGATTCGATGTTCCGCAAGTGTCTCCAGTAATCGCCATCCACAGACGCGGGGAGCAGTCGCAGAAAAGCAGGCAGCGGAACCGTAGAGACAACAGCATCGTAGCTACGTTCTTTTCCATCTGCGATGATTCCGGTCACAGAGTTGTTGCTCACAATGAGTTGCTGAACCTGGGCGTTGAGATGAAGAACGCCGCCGCGTTTCCGGATTTCGTCGCCGAGCGCGTCCATAATGATCTGGCTTCCGCCTTCCACATATCCTACTTTTTCCCGTTGCCGGATCCTTGTCCGCGATTTGCCCAGGCGGTGAATCCGCGCCCACATCCAGGATGCCGACAGCTTCTCTTTGTACTTTCCGAATTTTAGCCGTACCATCGGTTCGTGCAGTGTGCGATATACCTGCGCCCCAAACGTATCCTGCAGCCACTCCTCCACCGGAATGTCTTCAATCTTCTTCCAGTCCTTCCATGGCGCGGATTTGATTTTCATGACGTTTCGCGCAAACCGGAATTTGTCTTTCCATTTCAGATGAGGGAAGCGTAAGAGATCGAACGGGCGTCCAAAGGAATACAGTGTTCCATTGTAAAGCTGCCCCATTTCAGTCAAACGCCAGCGAAGGCGATGATTCAATCCTAGCTCCTTCAAAGTCTGCAGGTATGTAAAATCGTTCAGACAGATGAAGTGATAAAACTTTTCAACATATCCGCCATCCAGCAGAAAGGAGCCGGCGAGGCCACCAAGCGCGCTGTCGCGTTCAAATAATTCTACCGTCACACCGAGTTTGGAAAGCTCATATCCGGCCGAAAGACCGGCGGCTCCTCCTCCGATGATTGCAACTCTCACTGTTTGTCACGCAGGTGTTGCCATTCCGGTCCGTAAACCGGATGACGAAGGGCGATGTCCCAGTATTTGTTTCCGCCAAAAAGATAAAGCCAGAGTAAATACCAGAGTTTTGCGCCCAACAACATCAGCAAAAAAACGGGGGTGTCAAAGACGAGCCATTTCAGGCTGGATCTTCGCAGCGATTCTTCCAGACGTGATACCAGGTTGTGACGCGCGGGAATGAAATCAAATGAAGCAAGATCCTTTTCTCCGACAATTTCAATCTGGGTAAGTGCAGAGGCGCCAAGGCCCCGCTCTGCGCATGCCTGCACGTGGGCGATCGTGGCCGGATCCAGTCCCATGAGCTTCGCCTGGATCGTATCCAGCGCGACAATATCATGTGAAGCAAGCACACGGTCAATGACTTTTGGCCGGCCTGACTTCGGACCGTTTCCTTCTAATGCAATCGTAGCGTCCATTACCGCAAACGAGGGACCGATCACGCTGTTGATATCCGCCAGCGCATCGGTCAACACCAGATGATAGTTATGACGCAGTTTGCTGATGCATCCCCATTGATTCTTGATCGCTCCGGTGATTCGTGTCTTGGCGTGGGTTTTCATGACCGGGATGGTAATCATCTGAGTTTCCGTCAGGATCCGCGGGACATCCAGATGCGGAAATACCTTGCCGTTTTGAACAGGAAGACGTACATATTCGGTCTTTGAGAGATTGACCCACCGGACGCCATAACGGTCGCATAGTTCCTGAAGGCGAGCTTTGCGAAAGGCCTTTTCGATGTTCTCCAGCACCTGATCCGATTCCACCAGGTACAGAGGCCCAACATACTCTCTTACAGTTTGGATCACACCTTCCAGTACCCACGGAGATGTGATTGAGCCCGGCAAAAACAGATCCCAACCGAGGTTGACTTTTAAGGCGGTAGGTTTGCTCGGTTTTAGGTAGCTTTTCCAGTTGGCCAGATCCATGACGCGCCGCACGGTATCTTGAACGCTGTCTTGAACGGGAAGAATTGCTACAGTGGAAGCCTGATTCATCATTCATTATTCCGAATTCATCATTCACATCGGCGGCTCTAGTTTACTTACTTGTGATAGGATTTGCGAGATGTCCACTTCTCGAGCAGGAAACATGGTTGGCGGGACTGTGCGCGTATTCCTTTCCGAGGCGCTTTTGTTTCCTACCGGCCTGATCACCGCAGCATATTTGACCCGGAATCTGGGACCCGCCGGTTACGGGTTATTCACACTTTCGGCCGTGATTGTGAGTTGGATCGAATGGAGCATTCCCGCTATTTTCGGTCGTGCAACGTTCAAGTTTGTAGGAGAAGCGAAGGATTGGAAGCCGGTGGGAACCACTGTCGTCAGGCTACATATCGTGATCAGTTTTGTCTCCGCCGCGCTGCTCTGGCTTGCCAGCGTTCCCTTATCTCGAGCCCTGACGGAGCCCGATCTTGCGGGTTATTTACGATTGTTTGCGATCGATATTCCGCTATTTAGTCTGGCACAGGCGCACCGTAACATACTGGTCGGAATCGGCGCGTTTCATGAACGAGCGGTTGTGAGTGCCGTCCGTTGGATCGCGCGCCTCGTTTTGATCCTTGCATTCTTATTTTTCGGCTGGTCTGTCCGCGGAGCGATTCTGGGATGCATTGGCGCTTCGCTGATCGAGTTGGTAGTTGCGCGTTACTACATCCGCCCGGCTTTTTTTCATCGTTCAGACTTTCCCCTTTCCCGATTGTGGGATTACGCGCTGCCTTTGTTTCTGTTTGCGCTGAGTTTGCGTATTTATGACAAGCTGGATCTTGTAATGCTGAAGGCACTGGGTGGGAGCGCGGCAGTAGCCGGAATTTACGGCGCTGCGCAAAATCTCTCGCTTGTCCCGGCGGTTTTCGCGCTCTCCTTTTCTCCGTTGCTTCTTTCCAGCATGAGCCGCGCACTGATTGCCGGACGTGAAGAGCAAGCCAGGGAAATGGGAAGGAATTCCCTTCGTGTTGTCATTGCCATGGTGTCTTTTGCGGGAATGGCTGCGGGCTCTTCTCGTGAAATCGCGAGGTTTGTGTTCGGCTCCGCCTTTGTCGATTCAGGGCCGCTCTTTTCAATGCTATTTTTCGGAGCAATCGGTCTTGCGATGATCTCCGTGACAACCGCCATTTTGACCGCCGCCGGGAGGCCGGTATTGACGTTTCTACTGGGCGGTCCACTCGTTCCGCTTGCGTTTTTTGCCGATTTAAAAGTGATTCCACACTACGGCGCAATCGGAGCTGCCACCGTTACGACCGGATTTGCAGTTGCGGGAGCGCTTGTCAGCCTGATTCCGGTCTACCGGCTATTGCGCATTGTTCCTCCCGTAGGGACATTCTTTCGCAGTGTAGCTCTTGGGGCGGCTGGATATGCCCTGGCAGCTTTCTGGCCAGCCGCTGGCATTGTGTTGATTGTGAAACTGTTTGTGATATCCGTATTCATTCTTCTGGGATTTTATCTGTCCGGAGAAATTCGCCCTGTAGAATCGGCACTGCTACGCGGCGCGATTCGTACAGCAGCGAATTCTGAAGTGGAGTAGGAATGACATCTCCGCAGTTTTCGGTCATCATTCCGCTGTGTAACGCTTCGCAGGCCGGAGAAGCTGTGAAAAAATCGAAGCAAGACGCATGTTTGCGGTTTGTAACGCTGGCCTCCGGCCGGCTCCTCGTCGAGTTCTGCCGGCGAGACGCCGGCGCTACAAACCGTAAATCAGCCTCGTGCCGATTTTTTCACAGCTTGGGAGGCCTGCGGCCCATAATGCAGGCGGGACGCCTGCGCTCCATAAGGAGGAAAGTATGCGTCGTTATGTGCTGTTGATCCTCATCCTTATCTGTATTCATTCGAATCTATTCGCAGCCACCGCTGCGAATCTGGAATTTCAAGCGCTGAAATACCGCAATCTCGGACCTTCGCGCGGTGGGCGTTGCAGCGCAGTTACCGGCGTGCCAGGTGAGCCGTACGCATTCTTGATGGGCGTCCCGGGCGGCGTGTGGAAGACGGTAAATGCCGGGCAGAGCTGGGAGAACATCTCGGACGGTTTCTTCGAAAGCGGTTCAATCGGGGCGATTGCCGTGGCTGAATCAGACCCAAACGTAATTTATGTCGGTACCGGACAGGCTACGATCCGCGGAAACGTAGCGCTGGGAGCGGGTGTTTATAAATCTACGGATGCTGGAAAGACATGGGTCCACTCGGGGCTTCGGCAAACAGGCCAGATCGCGAAAATTCGGATCCATCCGCAAGATCCTGATCTTGTCTATCTAGCGGCTGTTGGAAACGCATTTGTTCCGAATGAAGATCGGGGCCTCTTCCGCTCAAAAGATGGCGGTAAGACGTGGCAGAAAATTCTCTACGTTAGCGAAAAAACGGGTGTTGTAGATCTTGCCATGGATCCTGTAAACCCGCGTGTCCTTTATGCGGCTGCCTGGACCGGTGAACGTAAGCCATGGACCATCGTTTCGGGCAGCGAAGAAAGCGGTCTTTTCAAAAGCAATGACGGAGGCGATACCTGGAAAAAACTGAGCGGCGGCTTACCGCAAGGTATGTTGGGAAAAATCGGGATTGCTGTTTCGCCGGCAAACCCGAACCGGGTGTGGGTGCTGGTGGAAGCTGGAGAGGGTGGCCTGTTTCGTTCCGAAGATGCGGGTGAGACCTGGAAGCGTCTCGAGACAAATCAGAAACGCAGACTCATCCAAAGAGCCTGGTACTACATGCACATCTTTGCGGATCCGCGCGATGAGCAAAAGTTGTACATCTTAAATGTCGATCAATTCCGGTCGCGCGATGGCGGACAGACCTTCGAGACCATCGAGGTGCCTCATGGAGACGGTCATGATCTCTGGATCAATCCGCAGGACACACGTGTGATGATCATGGGCACCGACGGCGGCGCATCGGTTACTTTGGACGAGGGGAAAAACTGGTCAACGCTCCTCAATCAACCGACCGCTGAAATCTACAACGTAACGGTTGGCGTCGAGTTTCCATACCGCGTCTACGGCGCGCAACAGGACAACTCAACGATCTCACTCCCGAGTCGCACATACGGCGGACTGACTCCATATGAAAGCTGGCGCGATCTGGGGGGTGGGGAAAGCGGCCATATCGGATTCGATTACAAACATGAGCACATCGTTTATGCGGGGAGTTACGGTGGCGAAATTACCAGAACGAACTTGAAGACGGGGGAGTTCCGCAATGTAATGGCGTATCCGCAGATGGAAGTAGGCCTGGCAGCGCGCGATCTGCGTTATCGTTTCAACTGGAACGCCCCTCTCCGGGTGTCACGTCATAATCCGAATGCAATCTACTATGCTTCACAATTCATCCACCGGTCAACGGACGAAGGACAAAGCTGGCAGATCATCAGTCCTGACCTGTCCCGAAACGACAAAAGTAAACAAGACTACTCAGGAGAGCCCATCACATACGAAAATACCGGTGTTGAGGTCTATGGAAATGTTCTCGCTTTCGAGGAATCTCCGGTGCAGCCGGGATTGTTTTGGGCGGGCAGTGATGACGGTCTTGTTCACGTATCCAAAGACGACGGCAAATCCTGGCAAAATGTGACTCCCGAAGGTTTGCCGGAATGGGGCACAGTACAGAGCGTGGAACCCTCTCCACACGATCCGGCTCGCGCGTTTGTCGTCGTTCACAAATATCGTCTTGGAGATTTGCGTCCATATGTTTTTCGAACGAATGATTTCGGCAAGACCTGGACTCTACTGACCGATGGCAAAAACGGAATTCCGGCGGATACTCCCACCCGCGTAGTTCGTGAAGATCCCGCGCGCAGAGGTCTGCTTTACGCAGGCACAGAAAAAGGCATTGATGTTTCTTTCGATGACGGCAAACGATGGGAGCCGCTTCAGCTCAATCTGCCCATCGTTCCCGTTACGGATTTGCGTGTCTATCAGAATGATCTAGTTGTTTCCACACAGGGAAGAAGTTTTTGGATTCTGGACGACCTTACTGTGCTTCAGCAAATTGCGGCTGGAGTCCTGTCCGGGCGGAAACCCTTTCTTCTGAAACCCCGCGATACGTTTCGAATGCGAATGTCCAGATCAGAACAAAATCCTCCCAACGGCGCTCTCATTTTTTATTATCTACCGGAAGAAACCAAGCAGGAGATAACTCTGGAAATCGCAGATGCTGCCGGGACTTTGATTCAGAAGTTTTCCAGCGAAAAATTCCCGGCGCCAAATCCCGAATTTCCCTATAACTTTATGGGCCGATATGATGGCGACCGCCAGCTGGGAAAAAAAGCAGGACTCAATCGTTTTGTGTGGGATCTTCGCTATCCTGTCGTAGATTTTCCGGAACGCACAATTATCTGGGGTTTTCTGGGCGGACCG
Source organism: uncultured bacterium (assembly GCA_963843285.1). Lineage (GTDB taxonomy): Bacteria > Acidobacteriota > HRBIN11 > JAKEFK01 > JAKEFK01 > CAZDDB01. Next base: position 140,351 of record CAWJJO010000012.1, on the reverse strand, counting down.
CGTGTAGCGCCGGGGACGTACAAAGCGACAGTCAGAATCGGCGATACGGAACTGCATGAGACGTTTCAAGTGCTGCAAGATCCGCGGGTAGAAGCTTCACAGGAAGATCTGGATGCGCAGGTCGCGTTCCAATTGCAGATCCGCGATCGCCTCAATCAGATCTATCGCGGCGTAAAAACTCTACGCGATGTGAGACGGCAATCCAAAGAACTAGTAAACCGGCTCAGCCTGGCGGGAAAGAATACAGTCGAGCTCCAGAAAAAATCGGAAGATCTGGACAAGCAACTGACCGCTATTGAAGAAGATCTGACGCAGCCGCGCAACGAAGCCGATCAGGATACCGAAAACTTTCCAACAAAGCTCGATAATCAGTTAGGCTATGTCTACATGCACCTGGATCTTACCGACAGCAAGCCGACGGACGGACAACGCGAAAGAGTCAGCGATCTGGCTCAACAGATTGAAATCCAGCTTTCAAAGCTGAAAGGGATTCTGGATACCGATGTCGCCGCATTCAATAGACTGGCTCTGGATGCCGGCGCCCTGTTCATCATGCTGCCGGATACTGTACCAAAGTAACGCGGATCCTAACCCCGCGTGGAAACTAGGCCGCTTTGCTCTTTGCTTTGGCGATCTCTTTTCTTAGCCACTCAATTTTGACCGCCCGCGCCTCTTTCTTGTCCATCTTCTTAATCCTGTTCTTCATCACTTTCTTGAACTCAGCGTTGACATCTCCGGTTCGTGCCTTTCTCAACCGGGCGAGATCAACCAGTGCCGCAAACAGAGGCGAGCTCATAGGGGACTTCTTCTGAGCGACCGTCTTGGAGGCTTTCCCGCCGGCGCGAGGCTTGGACTGGATCTGCCGTTCAGCCAGGACGATTTGGAAGATTGCATTGCAGCTGGGGCAGGCAAAAGTGCTAACGGATTTGCCGGAAATCAACCCCAGGTCGTCGATCAGAGCCTGGGTAAAAGTGCGATACAATTCGGGTTTTTCTTTCTTTAGAAGGTCTAATGCGCTGTTCATGATACTCCTCTCACGATTTTAAGATCGTCCTAGGATACCACGAACGGCCAAAAGCAGGAAATAGAAGAATTCAGGCTATTAGTGGAGCACGCGTTTTTTATGTGACTCCTTAGGCCTGCTGCCTCCATTGAACAGAATGACCTTGCTTAACGATTGCCCGTGTGCAGTCGATAATTCATTTCCAATTTCCCTCACTTCATTCTGCATAGCCACCGCGAAAGAAAGCCAATCGCGGGCCTCCGCGTTGAAAGGATTTTCTGCAACCAGATCCTTGAAGTATTGTTCCGCTTCTTTGTAAACGTCCCTCATATGGAAAACGAGGCAGGCAAGGATTATGCCAGTCGATGGTATTGAGGGTGGCGGTAATGACCGCCGGCCGGTTATTGTTGACAAAAGGTACACAAAACCCGATTGGGCGAATGTTCAATCATGCTGAATCCAACTGATACAATAGCGGACAAGGAAAACTGGAAGGCATGTCTAAATCAATCTTGATTCGTTTCGGAGGTCTCGCAGCAATTCTCGCGGGAGTGCTGCGTGGAATTGCGTCATTCGTACCCGCTACTGCTTCTGATACAGCGCTTCAGCTACTGTACTTCTTTACGGATGTTTTCATCGTTCTCGGCATTGTGGCGTTGTATGGAATGAGCTATGGAGAGACCGGCAAATCAGGATTCTTCGGCTTTTTGATTGCAATCGTTGGTATTGTAATCGTTAGATCCGCCAGAGCCATACCTGGAATGAATCTATATTCGGCAGGGGCGCTGGTCTTTTCGGTCGGACTGAATTTTCTCGGTATTAGCTTATGGAAAGCAAATAGAATCCCCGGTTGGGTGGCTGCGTGTTGGATACTCTCCATTCTGGCGGGCTTTATCGTATACCTTCTTCCCGGACTGAGTTTACTGTTTCCGGTTGCCGGAATTCTATTTTCAGTCGGCTTGATTGGAGCAGGATTCCGTTTCTGGTCAACCGCTGCCTGACTGCGCGGAAAAGGAGCTGTAGAGCCGCGAATTGCGGCTCTACAGCTTAGTGAAACTACAGACGGATTCTGACACCGCCCCAGAACATGTAGTTGTTTTCTAAATCATCAAAGTCTTCAAATGGGACACGGGCCTCAACAGTAAACTGTAGATTTGGGGCACCGAACCCGACTTGAACGAGGAGGGACACCGTGCGAAGTTCGCTATTGGTCAGATCCCAGAAGCTTACGCCCCCGCCGACAAAACCACCGTTGCCGAAAAGCGCGTGAATTGCGGCATCCGCAAATATGGTGGTTTCCTTTCCATCGTCGCCTTGATCACCGTCCAGATCATCGAATGCCGTGTCATCGTCATCGTGACTGATCGGAAACTTGGCGCCTAGGGACAATTCAAATTCGCCATTTTCGCCAAGCCGCGGCAGAACTCCGCCCTTGATTCCTAGAAGAGGTTCGCAATCTGCATCCAGGGCAAGTCCTTCTAATTCAGTTCTTCGCTCCTTGCCGACAAAACCTGCTATGAAGAAGAGCCCGGGAGCTTCTGATACCGCTTCCGGCGGCGGGGGTGGTTCGGGTGGAGGCACTACTTCCGGGGCCGGTGGCGGAGGAGTTGGTGCGGGCGCAGGTGGTGGCGGTGGCGGAGGTGGCGCTGGTTTCTCGATTGCACGTTCTTCCAGCCAGAAGTTGCTGCAAAGTTTCGGAGTGACGAAACGCCAGCCACTCCCCCCGGATTCAAAATCGATGTAATACGCTTCGACAGGAGGACCCTCGTAAAGGACATCACGCATTACGCGTGGCTTGCCGTTCTTGCGAGCAGCCATAAAAGGAAACCGGCTCCCGGTTTGCAGGGTCACATCTCCGACCGTTCCGGTATCCAGAGCGCGGATGAGATCATCCACATTTCCGGGCCAACCGACTTGGGCGACGACTTGCCGGATATCATCTTTTCTGATCTCCAGCATCTTCCGCAAGTCATCTTTACTTTTCAGATCAGGGCTGTAGAAAGCGGTTTTCGGGTCTCCGAGCTTACGAACCCGAACGACGCCTTCCGACATACCTGCAAAGACGAAAACAAAAAGAGCCGCAAAGCTCAATAGTGTTATTTTGTTTTTCACAGTTTTGTACTCCTAGTTTTGGACCTGATGTTCATTTTCAACTTAGACGGTCCTGGTTCGTAAGTTTGTAACAAAATGAACTACATGTTCCATAATGCCTTTCCGTCTTAAAATAGCTTTTCGTCTTAATAGGTAATCCAGATCTGAGCGTTGTCAAGACCCATGCGACGGAATTTGAGGGGATTCGACTACTCCGTCACGAAACGTGACAGGTTGGCGCGAGATCGCTGAGATGCGATCACCCGGGACAATGAGGCCGGCAAGATTCAGGGGATCTGCAGCTGAAAGGGTAACCAATTCCCCACAAGGCTCCAGCTTGCGAATCGCGCGCAAGGAATCCACCGCAAGAGGCAGAGCGAATTGCTCCCCGGAAAAGCCGGAAACAAAACGGCCTCCGCGAACTTCCCCGCGATCTTCCAGCTTTCGGAACATCAGTAACAGATCTCTCCAGCGTGGAAGAAGCGTCTCTCGCTGAACAAGATCGCGGAAGACAACACCATAGCGATCCAGCAACATTTTGCAGCACGCTTCCACATTGTTTTCGGATTCGCTTTCCGGAACCGTATGTAGAATCGACCACCGCCCGGAACCGGAGCGGTTGATCGTGAGCGCCTTTTTTCGATCGTTTAACAAGCAGCGAAGACTGTCAAAACCGTCTGCAGTTACACAGCCGGCAGTGACCAGTTCCCACAGCGCTTCTTCGACCTCACGTTTTTTCAGGCTCGCCAACCTGGTGAGGTCATGGACAAACGACGCGCCGTGTTGTTTCAACGATGCGTAAATCGCGGAAGCCCCGTCGCTCCATTGCAGGGCCGCCGGTTTTTTGTGGCTTTGCCACTCACAACTTTCGCGTAAGAAAAAGGTGATCGGGGCGGCGCTGCCGGGAATATTTTTGCGAGTTGTGGAGAGTGCTGTTGGTGAGGAGAACCTTCCCCAACCCACTGTGCCTCTCCAGCACAAACGATCCAGGATCCCAGGATTGTAATCACTGATTCTCCTGGCAAGAATGCGGCGCTCCCATTCGCGCGCCGGAATTTCAAACCCTTGCAGCTGCCGGATCGCTTCCAACGTGCCGCGATCTCCATGCAATTGAGTGCCGGTGGCCACATGTTGCCATCGAAAGAGCCATCTCATCAATTGGGCAGCCGTTACAGGTTCGATCTGCTTCCGCAGGGTTCCCAGCGTCAGCCTGTGAATTCGCGCAAGGATGCGGCGATCACACCATTCCACGTTGAATTTTCTGCTGAACTTGCCGCGCAGTACCGAACCGGAGGACTCCAGCCGGACCAGCGCGTGCTCGATTTGCGCAGCCGGAAGTCTTAGCATCGCAGCCAATCCCTCCGAATCCACGGGTCCGCAAACCGGCATCCAGCCGCGAACGATCATCCACACGGCATCTTCTCCGGAAACGGATGGCTGATCGATTTCCGCGGATGTCTGCAGAATCTGGGCATCAGGGTAAGCGGCGCGAAAAGTTCGGAATTTTTCTGCGGCAAACCATAATTCAATATCTCCCGCGCGCGCGATTCCTGCTCTCCGGCCGTGAATCAGGTCTCGCAAAAATCCGGCCCAGGATTCATCCTTCGGCAACGCGATCACAGAAAGTAGGTGATCATGCATTTCCTCCGATGTGCGAATATCGGGCCTGCACTGTTCCACTACCTCCGCAATGGCTTCCGGATCCAGCATGCCGACTTCGCCGGTCACCGATTCCGGAAGAGTCCGCCGCATCGTTACCGCGCGTGCGCGCCGCTCTTCCAACGGCGCATCGTCCAGATATGCATACGGACTTGCGTTCAAAATCTCATGTGAAAATTGCGAGGGGATGGGTGTATCGACGGCCAGGCATTCAATCGCACCGGATTGAATGTCCGCAAGAACCCGTTTCAAGCCCTCTACATCCATGGCTTCGGTCAAGACATCCTTCATTGTTTCGTGGATCAGCGGATGGTCCGGCGGCTGGATCTCCCCGGCAATATTCTCCTGGCAAGCAGCAGCTTCCGGGAAAACAGAAGCAAGTAAATCTTCGGACCGCATCCGCAGGATTTGCAAAGGGACCTTCTTTCCGCGTTGATATCGCGCCACCGCAAGCGCCCGCATCGCGGCCCAGCGCCAGCGCGTTGCAAAAAGTGGAGACACCAACGCGGCTTGAATCAGCACGTCTTCTATAGTATTCGTATGCAAAAACCTGAAAACATCTGTCAGAGGAAAACTGTGCTGTTCGGTCAACGAAATGTTGAGTCCGTCTTCGGTTGCAGACGCCTGAAGCTCCAGGTTGAAGGAGCGGCAGAAGCGCTTCCGAAGTGCCAGGCCCCACGCCCGGTTGATTCTTCCGCCAAAAGGGGCGTGGATTACGAGCTGCATACCGCCGGCTTCATCGAAAAACCGCTCCGCAATCACGCGCTTCTGTGTCGGCACTGCGCCAAGCACAGTGGCGCCATCTTTGATGTACGCGATGATCTGCTCCGCTCCGGATCGATCCAATCCGTATGTTTCGATTAGCTCAGCAGTCGTTAGGCCGTGGTGAACCTTTTCCCGCAAATTTGAAACGTACGCGGAAAGTTCGGGCGTTCGCGCCGGAGCTTCTCCGCGCCAGAATGGAATCGTAGGCGGCGCTCCGTGCGCGTCTTCTACCAGCACTCTCGCGGCAGAGGATTGTACGCGGCGGATGATCCAGGAAGTGCTGCCCAGTAGCATGATGTCACCCTGATTGCTCTCGATCGCGAAATCTTCATCCAGAGTGCCGACGACGTTTCCTTCCGGTTCCGCGACCACCGTATACGTTCCCGTTTCCGGAATCGCACCGCCGCTGGTGATCGCGGTGAGCCGCGCACCGCGACGCGCGCGCACAATTCCATTTACACGATCACGATGCAGATAAGCGCCAAAGCGCCCGCGCGAAGAAGCGATTCCCTCGGAAAGCATTTCCAGGATCGAATCAAACTGAAGACGTGTTAGATTCCGATAGGGATACGCGCGGCGGACCAGCGAAAAGAGATCCTCTTCGCGCCATTCTTCCGCAGAACAGCTTGCAGTCATCTGCTGTGCCAGCACATCGAGCGGCTCCGGCGGGATCATCAGCCGGTCCAGGTCTCCACATCGGATGGCATGAACCAGAGCTGCGCATTCAACCAGTTCATCGCGCGTGGTTGGGAAAAACCGGCCTTTCGGAACGGCCCCGCGCCAGTGTCCCGCGCGTCCAATCCGCTGCAGGCCAACTCCAATCGATCTCGTCGAACCGATCTGACACACCAGGTCGATCATTCCAATGTCGATCCCGAGTTCCAGCGATGCTGTGGCTACCAACAACTTTAACTCACCGTTTTTTAATTTCTTCTCAGCAGCGAGACGCAATTTTCGCGAAAGACTTCCGTGATGCGCGGCCACCGTTTCGGGCCCCAAAATCTTAGACAATCGATGGGCCGTGCGTTCTGACAGCTTTCGCGTGTTTACAAACACCAGTGTAGAGCGATGTTGCTGAACGAGCTGAGAAATCCGTTCGTGAATTTCATCCCACAGCTCATGAGACGCAACGGGACCAAGCTCCATTTCAGGAACTTCTACCGCGATGTCCAGATCGCGCTTGTGTCCGATGTTTACGATGGACAAACCGGAGGCGTCGGCGCCGCAAAGAAACTGCGCCACTTCCTCGATCGGTTTTTGCGTGGCGGAAAGCCCGATCCGCACCGGCTTCCTGTAAGCCAACGCATCCAGACGTTCCAGTGATAACGATAGATGAGCGCCCCGTTTATCATCTGCAACCGCATGGATTTCATCCACGATCACTGTTTCAACCGTCCGCAACATCTCTCGGCTCTTACCGGCGGTAAGCAGAATGTAGAGGGACTCGGGTGTGGTTACAAGAATGTGTGGAGGCCGGCGAAGCATTGCCTGACGATCGCGCATCAGAGTGTCGCCGGTACGAACGGCTGCGCGAATTTCGCTCATCCAGGGTCCTTCTTTCAGCCCGAGCTGAAGGATTTCGCTGAGCGGAAGCTCCAGATTTTTGTGAATGTCATTGCTCAACGCGCGCAGCGGCGAAACATACAACACTTCGGTGCGGTCCTGCAATTCGCCGTTAGCCGACTTTCGGACCAGCCGCTCGATGCAAGCGAGAAACGCGGCGAGCGTTTTTCCGGATCCGGTTGGCGCGGATATGAGTGTGTTTCGGCCGGCTAGAATGTGCGGCCAGCCCTGCTCCTGCGGTTCGGTCGGCGTTCCAAATTTCGCGAGGAACCACTCGCGTACAAGCGGGTGCGCCCAAGCGAGTGAGAGGCTCATTCTGCTAGAATCAAAGATTCCGAATCAGATGTCAAATTCTAATTGGAGCGCAGTCGTCCAGCCTGCTCTACTTGCGCTGATACGTTCCCATCAATTCTGCAGAAGTGAGAACATGGCCTTTGATTGCGGCTTCCAGATCGCGTTTCCTGGCCTTTGGTGAGAGCTGAATCTCGGCATCCAGAGCATACAACTTGAAGAAATAGTGGTGCGTGGAACCATGCGGTGGACAAGGGCCGCCGTATCCCACTCTGCCAAAGTCATTCGTTCCTTGCTTACACTTCGGAGAGGCCACTTCATCCTTTTTTGGCAGGTTCTCTGGTAATCCGCTCACGTTCGCAGACAAAGCATAAAGCACCCAGTGATTAAAAGTTCCCACGGGCGCATCCGGATCATCACAGATCAGGGCAAAACTCCTGGTTTCCTGGGGCGCCCCTTCCCACGTAAGATCTGGGGAAACATCTGCTCCATCGCAAGTATGTTTTTGTGGAATGACTTCTGACTGCTGAAACGCTTTTGTTTTCAAAACCATATTGCCTCCAGCAAGTTCATCTTGGGGAAAAATCCCCGGCAGCCTTTTGAGACAGCTTGCCGGGGATTCTTTACATTTTCTATCCGGGTTTGATGTTTTGATTGAGGTGGAATATGTTTTCCGGATCGTATTTCTTCTTGATTTGTACGAGCCGATCATAGTTGGAGCCATAAGCGGCTGCGACGCGGTCACCCTCGTCTTCCGTCATGAAGTTGATGTAAGCGCCTTTGGATGCGTAAGGAGCAGATGCTTTGAAGAAGGCACGGGCCCACTCAATACCGCGTTTGTCCTCTGATGCATGATCCCATCTACCGTGGACATTCAGTACAAATTTTGCGTCTCGATTCCCGTATGCCATTGCTTCAGCCGGGACTCGATTGGCTGCGCCTGAAAGGAGTCCTACAAAAATCTCACATTGCGGGGATGGCAGATTGCCGGCATATTCGACCATTGTATTGATGGCTCCATCGCTAAGTTCCGTGAAATTATGGGATTTCCAATAATTCCTCGCTCCGGGTGTAAGTAAAGGGTCAAATGCCTGCTGCCACTGCACATACGGCATTGCGCCCGTTTGCTCGCCCAGAGCATTTCCGAAGCCTCGCAGGGGTTCGATTAGTTTTTGGCCCGTGGCGATATCACCGGCATAAAAAATAGCCAGTACAATCACCTCTTTGCCATGCACGCTTTCAGGAAGAAAAGGCAATGGCGGAGCCTTCCGCAAGACTGTCCACACGCTCAGCTCCTCGGGTGCTGACGCAGCAAATCGGCGATAGTGATCGAGGACTTGCTTTGCCTGTCCCAGTGAAAAAACAATCAGACCTGCAAGGATCTCCGGACCAACCGGATGAAGTCTGAATTCGAACTGCGTAACGATTCCGAAATTTCCGCCCCCGCCTCGAATCGCCCAGAACAAGTCCGAATTCTCGTTTTCACTTGCTTTCTTCTGATTCCCGTCTGCTGTAATTACGTCAGCGGAAAGAAGGTTATCGACTGTCATTCCGTACTTGCGGGTTAACCAGCCGAAACCGCCGCCCACTGTCAAACCCGCGATTCCGGTCGTTGAATTAATTCCCACGGGTGTGGCTAACCCATGCGCCTGTACGGCCGAATCGAAATCGCGGAGTGTTGCGCCCGGCTCAACATAGGCTCGTTTTTTTTCCGCCTCCACACGGACATTCTTCATCATTGAAAGATCGATCATCAATCCGTCATCGCACAGGGCATTTCCCGCAATGTTATGCCCTGCGCCGCGAATAGATATTTCCAGTTTGCTTTCACGAGCAAAGGTAATCGAATGCGCAACATCAGCGGCTTCAGCGCATCTGACAATCAAAGCAGGGCGCCGATCGATCATCGCATTCCAGATTTTGCGAATTTCATCGTAATTCGGATCACCGGGAACGACGATCGGCCCTTTCAGTTTCTTCCTGAAACTGTCCAGATTTAGTTGAGTCATGATTTACACCTCCGTTCTAGATCATGAGCAAAGAAAAATTACACAACGCAAATTACCTAAAAGCCACCGTTGCTTACGCGGGGGATTCTCTCATGGTTTCCGGCAATCGATGCTTCTTATCAGGCAGCATGTTAGCCAGAGTCCATTTCAGCCGTTGTACAAACGGAGCCTTCCGTATGTTGCAATCTGTGATCGGACAGATCGGACAGGACTCCGGAAGACAGGGATCGGCATGAATAAAGAATTCCATTTCGCCCTGCACCTTCTCTCGAACCAGATTTTCCAGTTGATTCACTTCCTTATGAATATCGTCCAGAGTTTGGTACCAGGGAAGCGTGATATGACAATCTACATGAAGTCGGGATCCATGCTTCAGAACGCGCAAATTGTGCATGTCGATCCATTTGGACCTTCTGTTTGCGTTGAGCACTTCCACGAGATGATTCAGCTTCTCATAGTCCGCTTCATCGAGCAGGGTGTTGATGGAGACGCGCACCAGTGAAAAACCGGTGCGCAGAATCACTGCGCCGAAAATGATGGCAATTACGCTGTCCAGCCATAAGAGTCCTGTCCACAGGATAATGATCAATCCGGCGATCAGGCCGATACTCGATACGGTGTCTGAGATCAGGTGCTTCCCATCGGCGATCATCAGAATGGAGTTATACTTTTTCCCCTTCGTTACAAGCGCCTTCCCGATTGCGTAATTGCAAAGACCCGCAAATCCGGCCAACCAGGCTCCAAGGTCCAGCGATTTGATTTCCGGTGGATGAACAAAACTCAGGACGGATTTTATGATGATTGCCATCCCTGCTATAAAAATCAGCCCCCCTTCAAAACCAGCAGATAGATATTCGATCTTGCCGTGACCGTAAGGATGATTCTCATCCTGGGGACGTATCGCTACATGTATGCTGAACAACGCGAATGCCCCTGCAACGACATTAATGATGGATTCCAGGGCGTCTGTAAGTATGGCATTGGAATTTGTTATGACGTACGCGGCGAATTTGATCGCCATCAAAATGACGCTGAAAAACAGCGTCCATTTCATAGTTCGGATTTTGATTGCGTCTGCGTTCATCTTTTCTCAACGCTTACTCAAAAGTATCATTGCCGCAAGTCGGGAAGTTTTCATTGCTTTTTCACCAACAGACCTGCCTCTATCATATCACCACGCCCGATCAGGACGTCCACGCGACGCTACTTCGGGAAACCTGATTTTAGGGGCGGCTTCTACTTCATTAGCAGGCAGGGCTTTGCTCCAGAACCAGCCTTGACCGTAGTCCCCTCCGGCGGCTTGGAGGAAGAAGGCCTGATCCCGTGTTTCTACTCCCTTCGCTGCCTACTAGAAAGCCTGGCCGATTCCGAAATGGAAAACGGATCGAGGTTCATCTTCTTCCGGGTCCAGATTAATTCCTAGATCGAATCGTATCAAAAACCCACCCGCTCCTGCTCGAACTCCAAATCCCGCGGAATAGCGCAAATCTGTGGGATCAAAATCCGAAACGTGAAAATATGAATTACCCGCATCCAGGAAAGTAGCCCCTGAAAACCATTTATAGATCGGAAATCGAATTTCCTGGTTCAAGATCAAGACCGAATCACCGCCGAAAAAGACCCTGATCCCATCGTCAACTGAGCCGGGCTGATCTTCAGGAATCACAGTGTTGTTCTGGAAGCCCCTGAGAGTTGTGCTACCGCCGGTTCGGAATTTTTCTGCAAATGTTAGAATGTTGCCTCGTATAGACAAGAAGCCCGCCCGCGCACCGGATGCCCAAACGATTCCACCGATCTTTTTGTAGTAGAAGAATTGAGAAAAATTCTTTGTATAACTGATATCGCTCCCAAACAATGTCGGGGCAAATTCTCCATCTACTGAGTAGAAATACCCATGGGTCGAGTTTAACGGATCATCCCGCCGATCGGCCAAAAAAGCGCCGTGAACCAGTGCTTCCGTTCCCTGGAACTGTATCGGCACACGAGTGTCAAGATCCTGAAAATCGGCAGTCAATGATCCATACTCAAAACCCCAGAGGAGTCGATAGAAACTCCACAATCTACGCTCCTGCTGAAATTGACCCGTCATCTGCTTCTTGACGAAGGGAATCTTCTCGGTCTCGCCTGAAATCGTTGCGCGGACATCTTCGTCCGTTTCGTCACGAAAGAGCGAGAATCGGGTTCGATCCCAAAAGGTCCCCGTGATCGGCATAGTGTAGTCAATGCGGAAAAGAGGCAGGTCCAATGTGCTGCGGACGTACAAACTTAAGTTTTGAGCCCTTCCCAGGAAATTGAAATCGGAAAGGCGAATCTCTGCGCCGAATTTATCGTCTGTGTTATAGCGACCTCCGTATTGAAATTCGTATTTCTTGTTTTCAGCAACGCGAATCACGACATCATACAAACCCGGATCATCCGTCTCTTCCGTTTCCAGTCCGATTTGCTGGAAGACTCCCAGATCCGAAAGGCGTTTTCTGGCAAGTGACTGGTTGTTCTGTGTGAGCACATCTCCCTCTTTCAATCCGATCTGTTTCCGGATCAGATCCGCTCGTGTGCTTTCGTTTCCTTCAATCCGAATGGACGCGATTCTGGCGATGGGACCGGCGTTTACAGCCCACTGCATCAGAAGATTGGTAGTGCCCTTGGTAAAGTCTATGTTATAGCGAACAGAAACATCCTGATAACCCTGGGACTCATAGAAATCACGGATTTTCAGCTCATCATCCAGCAGCGCATCCGGGTAAAACGTTTGCCCATCAACCAGCTTCAACTTCGTTCGCAGGGAATCCGGAATAGGTTCTCCATCCGTAGCAGTTACCCCAGCGATTTGACTGAGTGGGCCTTCTTCAATCTGAACCACGCTGACAATTTTGCCTGAGTCTGAGGGGAACCGGACCGGGCCGGGCTCAATTGTGGTTTGCAAATAACCTTGCCGGGCATACAGCATTTTGATCTTGTCAGCGAAATCGGAAGGTTTGTGGATTGCGTCACGGAACAGGTCTGCCGAAGATAGATAGAGTTGGCCCAGGTCTTTTTGGAGAATTTTCGGATCATAATGTTTGGCGCCCTGAAATTCAAGTTCTACAGATGTAAAGCGGGTGCCGGGGGTCGCTTCAAAATAGTAAAGTGTTCGCGCGTTTGTCTGCTCTGTCCGTGTATTCACCGATGCTTTGTAAAAGCCGATGGACTGAAGCTGACGGAGAAAATCTTCCTGGATCATTTGCTGAACGACGGTAGCGGAAATTCCAGTGCGCCACATTCTCTTGTATCTGTTCAAGAGTTTTTCTCCGATTTCGTACCCGCTGAAAATCATCTCGGCGCTGTCGCCAGAATGGATTTCAATTGTTAACGAAACAAGACCTTTTTCATCGTATGATTCGCGGACATCTACGACGGGGTAGAGATAGCCCATTTTCTGAAACTCTTTTTTTAATTCGTCCGCCCGGTCCTGAAAAACCCAGTAATCGTAATGGTCACCCACTTCTATTTCGAGAAGTTCCTGAACCTGTTTGTCGGTAAGCGAAGAATCGTTTTTCCATTCGATGGAAGTCAGCAGGGGACCGCGATCCTTTTTCCAGGACTGATAAGAAAGTGAACCGGCGCCGACTCCTTTCCCAAAGGGAATCTTGTGACTGACGCTGACCGTGTATGTCCCGTCATCTTGATCGATAAATCTTCCAATGATATTGCGGCCATATCGATATGTTGCAATCCATGTCTGTTCCTGGGGGTCATTCAAAACAAATGAATAAATCAAGCTGAACCCGGCGCCGATATCTTTTCCCAGCATCAGTCTGGTTTCCGGGTCATTGACGGAACTGAGTCCTTCCTGTTGCACCTGAATCCTGGACAGGCCGATCGACTTGGCGATTGCCGCACTGGGAGCTCCCAGTGCCTGACCGGCCAGAAAGGAGACGAGTTGACGCTGTATGATTGCGTTGCTTGTTCCTGGTTGATCGGATTCTACCGTTCCCTGTGCGACTAGCGAAAAAATTTGATCCTGGGAAAGGGATGGATTGGATCTCACATTCTTGAATTCGATGTTGGACATGGGCCCGCCGAAGGGAAGAAAGACTTCATAATAGGTGTCCGACTGAAAATCTCGAAGCAGTGAAGAAATCGTGATGTCCAGGTTCGGTTCAATCAATTCACTGCCGAAGAATTCAACCGTAGCTTTTTCCACATCGTACTGGTTTCCAAGTAAGAAGATGCGGCTTCCTTCACGGATAGTCAACAGCCCGGCCAGCCTGGGCTTGTAAGCAGTGCCTTCCACTTTCAAGTCACCTCCCACCCTGACAATTAGGAGATTGTTTTTCAAACGCAGGTCTTGAATCGTTCGAATATTTACCGCAAGTTGCAATTTGTTTTTCAAACGTTTTTCCGCCGTCAATTGTGTGGTCGCAGCGAGCAGCTTTTTCACAATCGGGTTTTTTAAGCTGAGCTCTTGTTCGTAAAAGGATCTCAGTACGCGGACATCTCCTGATAGCAGCGCCCCGGATTCCAAAGCGGTCAATTTCATATCGAAATCCGTCTGGCTACGCAATCCCTCCGGATAGTTTGTTGCTACATTCTTGCCTTGAATCCAAACCTCACTCCCCTTTCTTCCAGTGACCAGCTCACCTCCGCCTGTGATCGTGCCTCCACCGGATCGCGCCTGCAATTTATCCAGGCGAAGACCATTGTTGTTCAGCGAGGCCTCCAGGTCCAGTTCTTCCAGGATCAAAGGCGAATCCGGGATCCGCAAAGATGCATGTGTCAACTGAATCGTTCCCTGGTATTCCGGCTTTTTCATGGTTCCGCTCAGTCGCAAATCCATCGTTACAGGGCCGCTGCTCTGGATGTCGGCTTGCAAATTGGATAGCAAATCTATTTTCGCTGCCAGATGCGCCGCTGATTCGATTTTGCCTGTTTCGAGATTCAAACTTCCCGAGCCTTGAAAGTCCAGCAAATCACCGGAACGAATGTGCGTGGATGCTAGACTGATCTCCTGGTTTTGAATGGTCAGAAGCATCGGTTCTTCAACAGTAATTTCGTTCTTGCCCAGTCTCAGATCAGAAGGAGAAACCGAAATCCTGCCCGACCATTCATGGAACGGCATCTGGACGGTCTCGCCGGTTCTCCATTCCTTCAGTAGAGATCCTTTCCCTTGGAGTTCGCCCACAACGTTCAGATTCCCGCTCACGTTTGCGTTGGAGCTGAGCATGCTGATTGGAAGGTCTGCAATCTCGAAATGAAGATTCCCATTACCCCCCTCTACTGGAATGTTTCCTTTCCATTGAAATGTGGAACCATTCAGATCACCATTTCCTTCGACATTGACTTGTTGCTCCGCGAGTCCCACTTCAGCCCGTTTTAACGCGATATTCCATTTGTTTGGAAGGTAATTCACGTTGAAGTTTTCCGTGGTTAGTTTACCTTCCAGTTTCGGGTGCGACGCAGTTCCGCGAAGTTTCGCGTCGAAATTCAGCTCGCCGTCACTCTTCCAATCACTGGAAATCTTTTCCAGCACCTCTCCTGCGATCTTGCCGTTGATCTGAAGATCCAGGGGAAAGGCGGATTGAAGCAGGACTGTGCCTCCCAGATCGAGTTGAATATTCGGGGAGGCGGCATGTGCATTCAGATGCGCGATTCCTTTTTCGGCCAGGATCTCGGCGTCGGAGATGCTCACCAGAACATCCTTCCATTGCAGCTCAGGAGCCTGTATTCGCAGTGCTGCATTGGATTGTTTCCATCGATGAACGTTTCCGGCTGCTTCGAAATCGGCGTCGACTTTCCCTTGAACCGGGATCGATTGTTTGCCTGATAGATTGAGAAGTGTCTCCATCGAAGTTCCGTTCGCTCTTCCTGTCAGCTCATACTCGCCGGTGCTGAGCCGGTAAGATCCATCTGCCTGCAATTGAAGATCCGCCGATGTAGCATGAAATAGTAAACGGTTTCCTTTCGTTTCGACCTGTGCGGAAAGTTGCTGCAATTCTATTTCTCCGATTTGCAAAGCTGTTCCGTTGAGTGATGCGTTCAAAACTGGCTTGTCCCAAGTTCCCAGAACGGACCCTTCGAACTGAACTTCTCCTTTTTGTAGATCTGGTAAGAACTCATGAAGGAATTCGGCTTCTGCATTTCCGTGAAATTCCACGGAAATCATCCTGGTTCCCGTGCGCGTGCTTCCTTTTGCTTCGATCGTAGATTCACCCGATCGTCCGGTGATCTCCCCGCGAACGTTGATATCGCGGTAAGCGCCTGCCAACTGAGCATGAACCTGATATTCGCCGTGAGCCAGGGCAAGCCCCGGGTAGAGAAACGCAATGTCTTTTAATCTAGAGCTCTGGAAATCCGCATTTACCAGGAGTTGATTTTCGGATAATGTTCCGTTTGCGCTCAAGTTTGAGTTCTGGAGCCGCAAATTGCTGCTGTGGATTTGCAGTAACCCATTTTGGAGACGCGCGTGAATTTTCCCTGCAAGCGGCATCTTTGCGCCGATTTTGGGCTCCAGCCCAACTGCTATGTCGCCTTCTCCTTTCCAGAAGTCGGTATCTCCAGAATAGTGAACTGTACCGCTTCCCGTGGAAGAAAATTGTGGCATTTCCTGCCAGTAGTTCCCAATTACCTCCAGTGGAACGGAGCCGAAATCTGCGGTGACGGAGATGGGATGCGATTGATTCTGGGAATCGTATTGGTATTGTGCCGCTATCGAGAACGGAACACTGTCGCGCAAGATCATGTTTGCGCATTCCACATGTCCCGAAATGATTGGCTGCAGCAGTGCTCCCTTTGCTGTTCCGCTCGCCGAGAACGCTCCTTTTAACTCCATTTCAGACGGGAATAAGGATGCAATTCCTGCAGCATCCCCCTGGACTTCATAGGAAAGGTCCAGCTCAGGTTTGTCCCAGCCTTTGACAGCCCCCTCAATCTGCAGATAGATATCGTTGTATTTGGAGGTCAGCTTACGCATCCGGACTTCTTGCGAGTCGATCCCGGTGTCGATATTGATTTCCTTGAACTGATTTTCCTTAAATTGAACTTCTCCTTGCTGAACAATCGCGCTGTCAATCCGGAAAGCTTTCGTTTGCTGTGCCGTCTCGTTCTTTGAGCCGCTCCGTGTGGGCAGTAGATCCAGATCGACTCTGGGAGAATCCAGAGTCAATTGACGAATCAAGAATTCTTCACTCCAGAATGAGGAATAAGGCAGAGAGGCCGATGCAGATTTAGCCTGAAAAAATGGCTTCTGACCGCCTGCCGATAGTTCGATATTCTCTAAACGAACGGAAAGTGGTTGGAATTGGATGTCCGCTGAGCCAATTTTCAGAGACCAACCAAGTTCACTGCGCACATAATTTTGTAAAAAGCTGGAAAGGAACGTTTGGATTAGAAGGGCGCCTGCAATCACAATTCCGAAGAGGATGAAAGCGCTAAGAAGAATCCGACGCAGGACTCGTTTCAGCATTGGGGTCATTTGAAGTTTTCCTTCTTCTATCCAATCCAATACATTGCAAACAACGTCCGGTTGGGCCGGCGTCCACACCTATTATTTTACAGATAGATGCGTTCAAGGCCAATGTGAAAGAAAATGGAGCCGGTGAGCCCGCGAATCAACCGTATGGCGACCGGAATGCCTCGGCGAGCGATTCGTTCGGCAATTATGGTATCTCGCGCACCGCATTTAACACCCGTTCCACGTTGTTGAACCAGACATTCTTCCGTAATCGTCAGATTCGCGCAAGCGATATCGCCACCGGTTGAAGCGTCGGTGCCGCGCCGCGCATTGCTCTGTTCGATGCAGAAATGTAAAATGCCATTGTGTCAGGCTGGAAGCACTAACTATTTGGAGAGAGCCGCATATGGGGCGGCGGAGGTAACTGATGAAATTAGATAACAACGATTCCTAATCGTTCTTTTGCTTTGTGGCGTCGCGCGGCAATTCTATTTTCCCTGGTTTTGATCTACGGGAATGCCACGGCAGAAGAGACACGCGCAGAAAAACTAAAAGAGGAACAGGCAAAAAAAGCAACCATGTTGCAGCCATTCAGGCCAAACAAAGCGGAAGCACTTGTTGTGAAAATCCAGAAATGGGGATTGGTTAGCGGCACCGGCATGGGATTCTATCCGATCCTTTTTGGAAGCGCGTTTCCAAGCGGCGGATCCTCATTTGGCGGCGGTTATCGGAAGCTATTTGCCGATACGGCCGCTTTCGATATCCATGGTTCGATTACAATTACGAGTACCAAACTTCTGGCTACGTCATTGCACCTGCCCTTGCTTGCTCAAGACCGGTTGAGAAGCGTGATTCGAGTGAAATACCAGGATGCTCCACAAGTTGCGTTTTTCGGAGTCGGGAACAACAGCCTGAATGAGAATGAAACGAATTATGCCTTTACACCGAAGAGCGCCAGAATATCGGAGTCGCTTGATATTGCCCGCTACCTCCGCGCAGGCGGCGAATTATCTTATGAAGACTACGACACCGCAGCAGGAGAATCCTCGTCCGTTCCATCGATTGAGGAAATATTCTCGCCCGCGGAAGTTCCCGGTTTGAATCTCGATTCCCGATACGTGGTGGGTAGTGCTTTCTTTCAATTTGACTGGAGGCAATCACCAGGATACACCACCAGCGGCGGGTCTTACCGGGTCGATTGGAGCGATTACAGTCAGCAAGAGGGTGATGGATTCAACTTCAAGCGTTGGGATGTCGAGCTCATCCAGCATCTTCCGATCCTGAGAGCGAACCAGGTCCTATCGTTCAGAGGACTTGCTTCTTTTACAGAACTGGATAATGACCAGCAGATTCCATTTTATCTGTTGCCGAAGCTGGGCGGGGGATCGGAGCTTCGCGGTTTTCGGGACTTTCGATTTATGGACCGCCACCGGATGTTACTCACGGCGGAATACCGGTGGACTCCTTCCAAATTCATGGATATGGCGATCTTCTATGAGGTGGGAAAGGTCGCTTCAAGAACCAGCGACCTGAATTTTGAAGACCTTCACGATAGTTACGGAATCGGCGTGAGATTCCACACACCTGCTTTAACTGCTCTGCGAATTGAATTGGCTCGCAGCAATGAAACAACTCGCATCATTTTTAGCGGCGGTCCGTCCTTTTAAGGAGCAATTATGTTGAAAAGATTCCTGATTCTTATTCCGTTATTTCTGATCGCAGGAATTTCTGCCGGACAGGAACCCAAATTCTATTCAGATGACCCGGTCTCGGTGGCGTCCGATTCGCAAGACGCATTCGGAGTAAAGCCGACAGAGATTGATCTGGTCTACGATCTGGCGGAGAACTTGTTTTCCAAACCAGGCGATAAGACACTAAATGTCCGGGCGCAAAACATCAATTCGATTGATGAAGTGCCTGATTCGAGTTGGTACACAAATCGAAAAGATCTGACCGTTGATAAGGTTGCAGCCGGGCCCGACACCACCAACGGCCCCGCTTCTGGACAATGGACGATCGTCGCAAGCAAGAACGACGGAGTCACTCCGGGATTTACGATTACCGATTCCGCGGGCATCAAATGGTTTATTAAGCCCGATCCTCCGGGCTACTTGGGAATGGCGACCGGCGCTGAACTGATCGCGACGAAACTATTTTGGGCGCTTGGGTATTATGTGCCGGAAACGCATATCGCAACGATGAACCCTGCAGAACTTGTGATTGCAGAAACGGCGATGATTAAAACGCCTGCCGGAAATAAACGAAAAATGAAGAGAGGCGACATCCATAAGATGCTGCGCCGGGCGGCCAGGAATCCGGATGGCTCCTACCGCGTGATGGCAAGCAAAGCGCTGGATGGAGAACCGTTGGGAGGCTTCCGCTTTTATAACACACGTCCCGATGATCCAAACGACACAATCCCTCACGAACACAGACGTGAGCTTCGCGGTTATGAGGTTTTTGCTGCCTGGATCAATCACGTAGACTGCAAGGCATTGCAATCCATGGATACTCTAATTCGGGAGAATGAGAAGTCTTTTGTGCGGCACCATCTTCTTGATTTCAGCTCAACTCTGGGAAGCGGAAGTATTTATCCTCACGAATACTGGGAGGGCTACGAACAAATCCTGGAAGAGGGCGGGCACATCGGAAAGGACTTGATCTCATTTGGTGTTCTGGTGGAGCCGTATCGTACCGATCCATTCTATAAATCCTCATCAGTAGGCCGGTTCCCCGAAAATTACAAGGAATGGGACCCGGATGACTGGTATCCCCGGGCTACAAATGCCGCGTTTCGCCATGTCCGTGACGACGACAAATTCTGGGCGGCTCGCAAGCTGATGTTGATTACAGATGACATGATCCGCGCTGCGATCAAAAGCGGTCAATTGAATGATTCGAAATCCGAAGAAGGACTTGACGCGGTTCTTAATTGAACGACGCAGTGCGATTCTTCGCAAGTATCTTTCTGCCGTCAACCCCGTGGTCGATCCATCCTTGAATGACAGGGGAGTTCTCACGTTCGGCAATGCGGCTCGCCGGCATCGCCCGCAAGCCTGAAAGCTATCAGGCCGTATGGTATCAATACGATAATTCCAGTGGCCAGGCAACCAGATTCGGAGGGACAACCGGTTCAGGAGAGCAATTCCAGGCGCCCGCGGGATTGCCGCAACAAACAGGCGCCTATATAAAGGTGGAGATCAGCGCCAACTCGGCCGAACATCTCACGTGGAAATCCCCTGTGGATGCTTATTTCCTACGCACAGGCGATGGATGGAAACTGATCGGTTTTGAGCGAATCCCTGAGAAGGAAGGAACATAGCAAGGAGATATCCTATGAGATTAGCCGTCGGGAAGAGTTTCACAATTCTCGTTCTTATAATTTGTGCTTTCCTGCTGGGTGCCAGTCTGGGCCATCCTGTGGAAAGCGCGCGGCATTACGAGTATCATGTCATCGCCGTAACCGGCATGACGGAACTGCGAACGCAATCAGATGCGGAGCAAGGCCGGGTGAAAGCAATCGAAAATATTATCAATGAGCAGGCCGCGCAAGGATGGGAGCTTTATCAAGCCGACGGGTATGTCCTCTACTTCCGAAGATAGCGAAAAACCCGCACAAACAGGCAAGCGCGCAAACCTTTTCGTAATTGTACTTCTCTCGGCCGTACTCTGCCTTCCCGGGGCGGCCCTCGGAGAGGTGGAAGGACCTCTTAAAAAGATCAAGCTGAAACATAAAGCGGATGTTGTGGAAATGGAGAATGGCGACCGCAATGCCGGTGAAATCAAGAAGATGGAATACGGAATGCTTTATCTGAAATCGGATCGCGCCGCCGATACACTGAAGCTCGATTGGGTAAGAGTCACTCGGGGTCGAGAGCGTAGCCCGTTACGAGTTTGAAACCAAAAGCAAGGAGGTTTATATCGGGGCGATTGCGAAAGACCAGGAGACGGAGATTCTGCCCGGGGAGTTGAATATCCTATTGGACAACGGGTCCATGGTTCGATTGAAGATCGTTGAGATTATATCGATTCACGAAATGGGACGCTCGATTCTATCGCGTGTCAATCTATCCCTCGATGCGGGAGCCAGTTTTACGTCGGCAAATGAAAGGACTCAAACCAACTTCAATTTATCCGCCTCTTTTCGGAAGCCGAAATATACCGGAACTATCGATATTTCCTCTCAATTCAGCGGAGAACCCGGCACCGAAAAAACAGCCCGTCATGAGCTGCAGTTCACAGCAGAGCGGTTCTTAAGGAAGAAGTGGGACGCCGTTTTCCTAACCTCCTTTCTTCATGACAATCAGCAAGAACTGCAATTAAGATCGACGGCAGGCGGAGGTGTACTCAGAAACATAATTGAGTCGAACCGCACCCGATTCTATGCCATGGCTGGCCTCGTTTACACAAATGAGAATTATTTTGATGAAGCACAATCAGATCGGAACAATGCAGAAGCTCTTGGGTCGATCGGATTTTCCACTTATAGCTTTCGTGGATCCTCGTTCAATGCCCGTGTGTTCGTCTTTCCCAGTCTCTCTGACCCCGGACGGGTTCGAGTCGACAGCAGTTTCGACTGGGAATGGGACATGGTAAGCGATCTTTACCTGAACATTAGTTTTATTGATAATTACGACAGCCAGCCCCCGCTAAATGGAATCCACAATAACCTGAGCATTTCGTCTACTGTGGGTTGGAGTTTTTAGCTATTTTCCCTTACTGAAGGGGGAGAGTGCATTTTCGTGAACGATCCAGCCGAGTTTTTTCAAATCGGTTTTCGCTTGCACGGTTGCCTCGCCCGAAAGCAAGAGATGTTTTTCAGAAGAATTTTTCAGATCGGTTTGATATTGACTGCTAAACTTTTCCACAGCGGATGCAAATGAGGCGGTCCAGAACAATCGATCCGCCGGTAAAACGACAATCAATTTCTTTCCGGAGTTTGCAAGCGCAATACGCGGATGCGAGAGGAAGCTGGAAATTGGCATTCCCGATCGGTGGATTTTTTCCAGAATTGCAGCGCTTGCACAATAAAACAGGGCATCATTCGACTCTTTCGCCCTTAAGGCGGCGCGCAGAAAATTCGCCTGACCCGGCACTTTGCCAAGGGACGACAAAGAAGAAATTACCTGCGTTTGATACGTCACAGTATACGACTTATGACTTAGAAATTTTGCGGCCAGTTCCGGATCAATTCCCATTTCTTTCAATTGCTGTTCATTCAATTTTTGAAGCTCATACGGATCCTTACTCCATACAAGATTGTTGACCCGCGCAACAGTTTCGACTCCCTGGATTTTGGGGCGCACGGCATTGGAGCTGAGTCTGCCGGCTGCATCGTATTTTGCGAGACGGTCCAGTTCTTGCTGTAGAACTGGATTTGTGGAATACGGATCCGCGCCCACCTTCTCGGCCCATTTCCTGTAAGCCGCGGTCACTCCCAAAACGCTCTTTGTTACTACCGCGGTTGTACTTTCTTGACTTTGGCTTTCACCGGATTGTTCCTCCGAAGGATCGATTTCCTCGTCTTCAGTAACTTTCTTCGCGCCGCGTTTTGCCAGACGGCCGATATTCTCAAACTTCCGTTTCACGCCGCCCGGGATGCCTTTCACCGTTTCTTCCGGGTTTTGCACGAAATTCGCAGTCGATTGGATCGGCTTCAGTACGGCGCCGCCGGCGGCTTTCGCGAAAGCTTCGCTACTGGTAACCTTCTTCAATTCGGTGATAGCGGCAATTTCCTGCAACCGGATCGCGAGCTGCGATTCTCCCTCCGCGGAAAACGTGCCGAACGGCGAGGTGATTGTGAATGTGAAACTGTATCCATCGCTCGGCACCCGGTCTCCAACTTCGTAATTGTTTCCTCGAATCCATTCGGCCGGCAGGATCTGGCCGGCCTTTGAATTTCCCGGAGTTTCAAAATTTGCGGCGCTGCTCAGGCCAAACGTAATGAAGAAAAAAGTGATCGCTGCAATTCGGGAAGTTTTCATTGTTATTGTTTCATTGATTCTTCGTGCTGTTTCTTGATGTCCTCCCACTTTTTGCGGAACTCCTTTTCCTCTGCTTCTGTCAAGACACGGAACGGAACCTGTACCATGCTTTCGGCAAACTGGACGTCGAGCCAATGCTGGCCGACCTGGATACCTCCCGGAATGTGGAAGTAGATGCGGCCGACGCAGGCACGATTATAGCTCAACTCAACCTGGTCGAATGCGAGTGCCGCCCCCGTTCCAGGAACTGAAAAAAAACGGAGTGCACATGGGGAATCCGCATCCATCGGAAAGTAATCGATGGAATCCCGTATCTTGTTTGCCCTCATATTCAGGTTTCTCAGGTGTCCAGCCTCTGCAAACTCTTTCTGGGTAGCCAGCGGGATGGTTTTTCCATCCGGTGTTCGGAGTGTTAAAGCCTCGCGTTTCAATGTATAGTCCTTCACACCTTTCCGCATCGTAATTCCGACGTCGAGCAAACCCCATTCCTTGCCAACCTCCGAATTTGTATAGCGATAACCAAGAGTGACAAAACCTTCGTTGTTGTAAGCGATTCGAATGAACTGGCCCTGGAGCGTGAAATACTCGGGGACCGTAGGCTGTGGAATGGGGACAGTTTGTTGTGCCGTCACAATCGATGTCCCTCCGCCACTGATGACGACAAATAAAAGAGAGACGAATACCACTGCGTACACCGGTATCCGGGGGATATTGAAAATAGATTTCTTACTATGCTTTATCATGCTCATTCCTCCTTGTGAATTAGTCCAGTAATTTTCTTTATTCTATACGAAGTGCAGTGCGATCTATTCGTGTGCTTCCAGTGGTTTCAGATCATAAATCGACCGGAGGTCACCCAACACCTCTTTCATTTTCAGTTCCAGATCTTTCAATGCGCCGGTACGAACATCAAATACCCAGCCGTGAAGCTTCGGAAATCCGGTCTTGTACCAGGATCGTTGAAAGTGATCAATCTTGATGATATTGATGCACTGTTCTCTGACATTCAATTCCACGAGTCTATCGAATCTTTTCCGATCCGAGTGGATGCGGTTCAGTTCTGATTGGTGAAACCGGAATACATCCCGCAACGTTTGTAACCAGCTGTTCAATTGTCCCATGTCGCTTGGATGCATCGCTGCTTTTACTCCACCACACTCATAATGTCCGCACACGATAATGTGTTTCACCTTCAGGTGTTCGACAGCATATTGCACAACCGCATTGAGATTGCTGTCGGTGCTGACCACAAGATTGGCGATATTGCGGTGGACGAAAATCTCCCCCGGCTGCAGCCCCATCAGCTCTTCCGCTGTAACTCTGCTGTCGGAGCAGCCGATGTACAAAAACTCCGGTTTCTGGCCTTTGGCCAATTTCTTGAAATACTCGGGATCGTCCGATAATTTCTTAGCAACCCATTTCTTGTTGTTCAGGAATATTTGTTTTAGCTGTTTTTCTTGAGTCATGTCAATACTATTTTGGAGTTGGTGATTCAATTTTCTTGGTTTGAAGGATTGTCGCTTCAATTTGGATCGGCAATCCCACTTTGCGCTCGAGCACCTTCCGGAATTTTTCGATTTTTTCCGGAGTGACTTCTTCGGCTGCGAGCACTGTCGGATGGATCAAAAACCCGTTCTCCAGTTCTGAGATTTTCAGATCCAGCAATTCAAATCGCTCTTGCAAGGCCTCGTTCCGAAACTGTGATTCGACCTGGAACTTCAAACGGCCCCTTTGCACAGAACCGTAGGTGCCAAGTCCCAGAGGAATGATAAGAACGAGAGTTACGAGGATCACGGAAGCAACCGCCTTTCCCACAACATAGAGGCCTTCTTTCCTTGGCGGGCGCATTCCGAGCAGAAGAAAAACGCCGACTCCTGAAAGCACGATCGCAGCAAGGTTCGTTAAGAAGAGCAGAAAAGCCCCACCCGCAATCCAGAACTGAGAAGTACTGAGACCGTAGCCCGCGGTAGCCAGAGGCGGTTCCAGAGAAAGCGACATAGCAACTCCTGGAAGCGCGCCAGCGACCGATTTCCGTCCCAGGGAATATGCTCCGGCGGCTCCGGCCGCGAGAGCCGCCAGCAGATCAAAAATCCCCGGGTGAGTTCTGGAAAGAATCTGGTCTGTCGGTTCTGCCGATGGCAGGAGAAACGTCAGCACTACTCCTACTCCCAGAACCAGAGACATGCCTTTGAAGGTGGAAGCGCCGGAGCGCCGCATCAAATCGAGATTCCCCAGAGCAATCCCGCAGGCGATTCCGACGATGGGACTCATTAACGGCGAAACCAGCATCGCTCCCAAAACAATGCTGCCGTCATTCATGATCAGACCCGTGATTGCGATCGCTGCTGCCAGCGCGACCATGAGATAAAAATCAGCGCGAGCCTGCAGCCCCACTTTCAATTGTCCCAACAGCTCTGATCTTTCTTTGGAAGTTAGAGCCGTAACGCGGTTTGTGAGCTCCGCCAGCAGGCGTCGCAGGAAGAAACGGCTCGACTCTTCTTTGCCCTTCACGATGAGGGTGGCTTGTTCCCTTTGTAGAGCAATCTCCATGGCCAGGCCATCCGGCAAGGGGCGTCCGGAGAGAGGATCATCCGACGCTCCTAACAAAAGAAGATCACTGCCCTCTGCAAGTTTCAGGATTCCTTTCTCAACATCGCTGTCTTCGCGAAGAACGATTTCTACGGGCATTTGGATTCCCGATTGATGAATGACGGTTTGCGCCACAACCTGGCCGGCGTTATCCGATTCTGATTTTCTGAAGACTTTCACGGCTTCCATTGCTGATTCATTCAGAGATGCGATGGCTTCTCCGGCCTGTAAAGCCAGGATTGCGTGAGTGCTGCTACCGCATCCGACAGAAATTCGATGTGGCTTTTCACTGACTTTACCTTTGAGAATTCCCAATGGTCTGGAAGTCAATTGCAGCAGACTCTGCAATTGATTCTTTCGCAATCGCTCAACGGGTTCATCGGGCCATTCCACCAGGATGAAGTCGGCGGCAAATTCTCGGGATGTTGCTTTGATTCCGGAGATTAGATTTGGAGCCATCCGGACAACCGCAACCGGGGCCGGTCCGGGTAATTGAAGATTCTGCAATTCGTCGCGGATACGATTCCATTCGCTTTCTCCGCGTCTCCGTTGAAAATCCCCGGGCAACGACTCCGATGTCTCCAGGATTCGCAAAACCAGAATCTGGCCGTTTCTCGCGCCGGCCAGCGATGATCCGATTCGCACGAGATTCTCGTTCATCCGTTCACCAGTCAAACATGCCAGTACGCGGTATCCCGCAGTGGATGGTTTGGCTTCTTCCGCAGTAAGAACATGTTCCATCTGCATTGCGGGCAGCATTCTCTTCCGCGCGCCCAGGAAATAGAAAACTACTCCTGCGATCAACCAGAGCCCGGCAAAATACAGGTTTTGCAAGGGCAGAATCCACATCAGGAAAATCGACAATAGGATCGATAGCACGGGAATCAAAGGGTGTAACGGAAGCAAGAATTGCGCTACACGCGACACATCTTTTTTCAGCAAAGCAGACAGATATAGGACCAGGGAAAACAAAGCAATGAAACCGGAGACAAGCATTAAGTAAGTTACAGAAAGCGATACTGCACAGTAAGCGAGTAGCACGCAAAGCAATGCCGAATAATAAAAAAGGATCGTTCCTGCGCTTTCCCGACTCTCATTCGAAGATGGCAACGCTCGATCGATAATCATATTGCCAAGAAGTCGCGTGATTCGCGTCATCACACGAAAGAGACCGGCAAGGCAGATCAGAAATCCGGCAATCAGAACCAGTATCTGCAACCGGTTCTGATTCCATGTGAGCGCATCCAGCCAGTTTTGCATCCGGATGGAAGGATGGTGTAAGACTGCCATGGAAATGAGCGCGCCCAGCAGATTGCCGCCGCAGAACATGACAATCAAACTCCAGGCGGTCGTGTGATTCGGACGCCGAAACTGTCCGCGATAATTGAGCACAATATCGATGCTCCAAAGAGTGGAAGCCAGCATCGAAACCGCGATCAGCCAATGTTGCAGGGGTTCCACTCTGGGGACGGAAGCCATGGTTCGACGCTCAGTAATAGTCACCCAAATGATCAGTACAAAGAGAAAAGCCGAACAGGTCCAAAAGATCAAAGTTCTACTTCGCCAGTTTTCGCCTACTACCAGGACCTCTCTTACGAAAGCAGCAGCGACAATGAGGAATGTAACAAGCTCCATTCCAACTTTTAGACCGAAGATTCGTTCCAGTCCGAAGTTAACTCGGACTGCAGCGCCATAGGCCAGCAAGGCACCCAGTGCCAGGTAACCTCCAAGCATCAGCCAGACGGTAAAAAACAGTCGTGGCGCGGATCCGGAAGATTTTGCCGCGCGGTAAAATCCTGCTTGAGAGATAGCTCCGGAACTTCGCTGAACGCAGCTCAAGATGAGCGGCAGAAACAGTAGAGCTGTAACAAAGAAGACCAGAGGCGCGTCCGAACCGGATTGCCGCAAAAGTTCAGCACCGGCAACGAAAAAGCCGACCCCAATGACTATGCTCCCGCCCAGGGCCGTGGCAGAAAAAATTCCTTGAGTGCGGCTGAATTGAACCGAATCGTAATCTGGATTCGCGTTTTGTTTCATAAGCCCCCTACTTTATTTCACCAGAACCACTGTAAGTTTCAGAAACCAACCCTATGAATTTGAGTGCAACTCTCGTGCCACTGCATACCGGTTGATGGCCATTCATCAGTAGCTCGGACACATGGTAAGATATTTTTGCCTTCAAGCTTAACGTTCGCTCACAAGTGTAACCTACTATCCTCAGTAGAGTGAGGCGCCATGCCGACTTCGAGCAAGGGATCTGGGAAGAAGCGACGCGTACTGTGGTATTTCTTGACCCCAGGATTTGTCATTGCGATCGCTGTTCTGTTAATGATCTCATATCTGGGGCCGTCGTTTCCAAGGGTCGTAACGATGACCACCGGCGGAGTGGGTGGTGGCTTTGATGAGTTTGGGCGACAATACCAGGCGATTTTCGCGAGAGAAGGCCTGGAGCTGCGGCTGATGCCCTCCGCCGGATCAGCTGAAAACCTGAGACGTTTGAATAATCCAAACTCCGGCGTGAGCGTCGGATTCATACAAAGTGGACTTACCAGTGAGAAGCTCTCACCTGATCTGGTGTCGCTTGGCGCTGTGTTCTACGAGCCGATATGGTTCTTTTACCAGGGCGTCGATCTGGGTCCGCGCCTTGAGGGATTGCGCGGCAGGAAGATTTCCATCGGCACGGAAGGCAGCGGCTCCCGTGAGGCAGCCATGAAGCTATTTTCGCTCAACGGTCTTGATCCAGAACTCGTCCAGCTGCTTGCGCTACCGATGGCCGAGTCAGGAGAACGGCTGCAGCGAGGTGAGATCAGCGCGGCGGTTATCGTGACCTCGTGGGATACCCCCATCATACGCAAGCTGCTTGCGGATCCGCATATCGAACTGGCAACCTTCCCCCGTGCCGACGCATATGTCGCGCTCTATCCAATCTTGAACAAGCTGGTGCTGCCGGCCGGCACGGGAAACCTGGTCGACAACCGCCCACCGGTAGATACGAACCTGCTTGCGCTCAAGGCGAGCCTGATTGTCCGTCGCGACCTGAACGCTTCCATCCAGGATCTGCTCCTGGATACAGCAACTCAGGTTCATTCGGGTCCAGGTGTATTCCAAAAAGCCGGCCAGTTCCCGGCTTCCGAAATAATGGACCTTCCGCTGTCGAGGGAAGCGAAACAGTTCTACAGGTCAGGGCTTCCATTCCTGCAGCGCTACCTTCCATTTCGACTGGCGGCGATAACAGGAAGACTGCTGGTACTATTGATCCCGCTGGTCGGTGTTGCGTATCCACTGCTTAGGTTCCTGCCGGGGGTATACGGTTGGGGCATGCGGCGACGCGTCTTCAGGTTGTACGGTGAGGTGAAGTCGATCGAGCTGGAGTTGGAGGCCGATCCTGCGATGGAGCCGGCCGAGTTGCTCGTTCGCCTGGACCGTCTCGAAGCTCGCGCCATCCACATGCGGGTACCGAATATGTTCGCGCAGCTCATTTACCTGCTGCGACAACACATCAACCTGGTCCGGGAACGCTTGCAACGGCAAAAGCCGGTGCAACATAAGTAGCGATTGAATTCGACTACTACAAACTTCAGCCGATGCACCCGGTCATTTGTTGAGCTCCGGCGACTTGGGTTTAGTGATGCCATTCAAGGTTTCAACGACTTTCAGTAAATCGCCGGTTCCATAAAAATCGACTGCAAGCAAGTTAGGCAGCATCCCGCGCTCCCGCCGGCATTGCTGCGCTCGGTGAAGTAAGAAATCGTACGCATTGACTATTTCCGCATTACTCGGCTTGGGTGCGGGCGCAGTTTCGATCCAGTGATTGATCAAAAACAGCGAACAGGATTTGTTGCCGCGATTCGGCCGGCATGAGAAATCTTCGGGTTTATGAAACTTGTAAGGAGTTTCCTGAATCGAATCGTAAGCCTGATGGTACCAGGGAACTCCAGCGCTATTATTTTCAGCGAACACAACCACCCGTTGATCACTCGCAATCATTTTGCGCAACGTCGGCCACGGTGGTCCCAATGCGCCGCGATAAACGAAATCAACCAGACCGCTCTCCAGAAAACATTTTTCGATATCCTTTGGTGCGACGTCTTCATCTTGAATCACCAGGATGATTACATCGTTCGGATTCATCAGCAAAAACTCGCGCATCTGCTGCAGCATCGGAATCAATGGTGATGCTCCCAGCTCACAAAATCCGTGACATAAGTAAATGCCACGATCCCCTTCCTTCTCACCTACGAGCCGATCCCTGATGCGCATGGCGGCATCCATCCCTTCCTTTCCCAGAAAGGCTTCATATTTTTTTCGCGCCGTGACCTCATCTTCCAGAAGTGTTTTCACGTAACCGGCGGTGGGGGCGCCATAATGCGCATCAATCAGGAACCCCCGAATGCCATCCTGCAGTTGTCCCGGGATGCTTTTTTCCTGTTGCGGAAACATCCAGTCCGATATATCGACAGACGACATCGCATTGTGTGCGGCCGGCAAAACTACCTCATTGAGGCGGCGGTCGCAAAGTTCGGGATAACCATTGCAGGCATCGATGGTCTGATAGGGCATTGCTGCAGCCGCGCCGCCAGAACGCAGGTAGAAAATGCCGGCGCCGGTGAACAACAATATGATCAGGCTTACTGCAATGATGCGGCCAATCGAAACTCCCCCACCCGCAACAACTCCTTTTTGCGGTTCGTGTTGTGGAACCACGAACAAGACGACGCCAAAGAATTCGCGCAGCCCGATGAATAAAACAACCAGGCCACACAGCAGGGTGAGAGGCGTGATAACGAAAGAAGGCGATAGAATTGCCATCATACCGGCGCTTAGAAAAGCTACGCCTCGCAGCAATCGCATTTTTTTAGTTTCATGAGTTTTTGTAAGCCAGATCCATGTGTTGTTGGCGATCTGCAGAAGCTCAACGCGGCTAAACAATGAGGCCACGCCTGCCGCCAGCACTAGGCCGACTCCCCCAAGGACCAGTGCCCATGTCATGAAGCCGCCCAGGAAGGCGTGCCACAAACCGGCAATTGCTCCCGCGACCAAATCGTCCTTTGCAAGTAACGCCAGACCATTACCGCCGAAGCGAACTGCCAGGCGAAGAATAACGGCGATAACAGCCAGAGTGATCCCAATCCGCAGAAGGAATTGTCGCCGGTTCGTCGCAAGTACAAAGCTCACGGCACCCATCAGGAGGCCGAACAACAAAA
The DNA here is from genome assembly GCA_963843285.1 of uncultured bacterium. GTDB lineage: Bacteria > Acidobacteriota > HRBIN11 > JAKEFK01 > JAKEFK01 > CAZDDB01. Next base: position 109,764 of record CAWJJO010000012.1, on the reverse strand, counting down.
GCGTAAGCGCACCGATGCGCAAATTACGCGCTGACTTTAAGATCCTGACAATGATTCTACCGCCCGGCGCCTCATTCGAGCTGGCCAGGGTGGTTGTAGCCTTGACTGGAATTTTCTTGGCCAGTTCTGGAGTAGTGGCAAGCGCGCTTCGCAGGATCACACTCGCATCAGCGACTGAGAGCGAAATATCTTTGCCCGTCTCCGAAATCATTGTTTCATGGGCAGTCTTCGCCGCGCGACGGACAATGGCGCGGAATGGCGCCGAAGTGACGAGCGATTCGGCTGTACCCAGAATGATCGGCCGGAAAGCAATCAAATCTCGCCGTTGTTCGATCAAGCTATCGGTGAGACGAGTGGCCAGCAATGCAGCCACACCGGGCTCTGAGAGACTGGCCGCAGCCTTCTCCGCAAAAACCTCCGGACGAAACAACACTCTGGCAGTGTAAGCCAGCAGAACACAGCCGGTTATCGCAAGCAGGCAGAGCACACTACCCGCAGCAGCAGCAATTGTGCGTATGCGACTCGAGCGATTCGGAGCACCTGATCGGGTTTCCATGTTCAGTCGCTTATCGTCACTGTTTTCAAGTGTTACACGGTACTAGTGTTGCACATCGAACAGGTGATAGCCCCAGGCCGGCATATCCAGGTAGAAACCTCGGGTGGCGAGTTCATGGCCATCCCTTTCATAGACGTCCGATCCCATTCGGTCCCTCAATTGCCACTGACGTCCCTCAAGATCGGTCCATGGAAGCGTGACATAGCACTGGCTTGCGCGATCGGAGTAATTGGCGATCACAAGACGGCGACTACTACCTTCGCTCCAGGCATAGATCACAAACGAATCGCAGCTCCAGTTGCCTTCCCAGGCAGGACGACACTCGAGTTGTCGCCAGTTGCCTTCGCGAAAGACAGGATCCTTCAAGCATTCCAGCAAGGCTGCATAGAATTTAGCGACATCATCATCCGGTGGTTCCGCAGGTCCACGGCCCAGGTGGACCGAGATCCGTATTTTCCTGCCCTCGAACTGTCCCTGGTGAAAAAAGCGCAATCCCGGAGTCAGAAAGGTAATGATCGCGGCCGGCCGGTGGATTTCCAGTGGGAAAGTCGCTGCTGCTCGCGGTTCATCGTGATTCTCCAGGAAACGCACGCTCTTCTCCTGAAAGTCCAAATCTGCCATCAGATGTTCGCGTACCGGTCGCACATTTCGCTCATGTAGTCGGTCGTAAAGGCGTTTGTCGTACGTGTAGTCAAAACCCTGTTGTTGGAGTGCCCATTCCAAATCCCAGTAAACCTCAGCAAGAAACAGGAAGCCTGGAATCTCATCGTGGATTGTCCGGGTGGCGCGCGGCCAGAAGAGCCCGTGGGAATTCCCCAGGTCCTTTCGAAAACATCCGGCAGAACAAGCATAGCCATGTCACAGCGTACGCCGTCACATTGAGTTGCGATTCTTCGCACTTCGCCGATCATCGCTTCTTGAACCGAAGAGTTGCCGTAATTTAACTGGAGTGTATCCGGCCAGCCGTCAAAATAAGGATCGCGACCGTACGCGAAAATCCGCTTTCCGATCCGGCAGTAATTCTGGGGCTGTGCGTACAGTTGTTCCTCCGTTCCCCCAACAAAGTAGTCCGGATGAGCGCTGACCCAGGGATGATCGGGTGCAGTGTGATTCGGAACGAAATCGAGAATCAGTCGCAAGCCGCGATCGCGAAGTCTTTGGCGGAGACGGCTAAGTGCTTCGTCACCGCCGAAATCCTGATGAACGCGATATTCCCGGATCGCGAAACAGGAGCCGCAGATGTCGGATTCGCGGAAGTCGGGGAGTGTCCGCCCGTATTCCTCCAGCCAATCCGGCTTTGATGCGGATACTTTCTGCGCCGCCGGCCCTGTCTGCCATACTCCAAGGAACCAGATCAGATCGAACCCACGTTCCGTCCACTCGTCCATTTGATGGTCCGGAACATCGTCCAGGGTTGCCGGTCTACGCAACTTAGCAGACAGTTGGGACAGGAAAACGCGAGTGTTCACCTGGTACAGGGAAGGATACTTTGGTGCTGGCATGATGCCTCCTCATTTACCTTCCGTTTGTTGTCCGCCCACCTGCTCCTTTACGAACCGTGCGACCATTTTCCCACGTTCGGTTTCAAGCACTCTTTTGGCGTCAACACGCCCAAAGGTGTCCAGCAGCGTCGCGACCAGACCGGTCCAACCTGTCTGATGGCTGGCCCCAAGTCCCGCTCCGTTGTCACCGTGGAAGTACTCATAGAACAGGATCAGGTCTCGCCAGTTCGGATCTTCCTGGAACTTCGCCGTTCCTCCGTAGACAGGACGCTTTCCATTCTCGTCTCGCAAGAAAATTCCGCCAGCCGGCGTGAGATTTCCTTCGCTACTTCGAACAGATGTCATGTACTTGCCGGAACCGGTCGGACATTGAACCTTAAACTCGTCTCCGTAAAAGTTGTACAGGTTCAAAAGCGCCCGGACAATCAGCAATATTGACAGGCATCCACACCGGACCCCGCCAGTTGGAGTTTCCGCCGAACATTCCTGTATTGGATTCGGCCGGCAGGTACTGCACCTTGAACTCCTCATGACCCACCCAGAACCTGAACGGATGATCCAGATGGTATTTCGAGAGAGAACGAATTCCGTTGCGGCCCGAGAAACTCATTCTCATCGAGCATGTAACCGAGCACCCGTTCCAACTTGTTCTTGTTGAGGATCGACAAAAGTCGGCGTCCTTTATATCCAATGAAGCCCTTCGTCGGTCGGCGCCACCTGTGAAACTCAATTCCGGATGACGTTTCCGGAATAGCATTATCATTTCCTGCAGTCTTGGAAATCGTGTTGCAGCATCCGCCTCGAATACTGTAGAAGCGCACAGCGGCAGCAGTCCCACCAACGATCGTACCTTCAAACGCATTGCCTGCCCGTCCGGCAGTCGCAACAGATCATAGAAAAACCCGTCCTGTTCGTCCCACATTTCGTCATGATGCTCGCCAATGCGGTCCATGGCGTAGGAAATCCACATGAAATGCTGGACGAACTTGAAGGCGACGTCTTCGTACATCGGATCGTATTCGCTCAGGATCAGCGCCATTTCCAGCATGCACTGGCAATAAAAGGCCATCCATGCCGTCCCGTCGGCCTGTTCCAGCGATCCGCCCGTCGGAAGTTGCGCGCTGCGGTCGAATACCCCGATGTTGTCCAGCCCCAGAAATCCTCCGGCAAAAACGTTGCGGCCGGATGGGTCCTTTCGGTTCACCCACCAGTTAAAGTTCAGCATCAAACCCTGGAATGATCGTTCGAGAAAACGAATGTCCGCCCGGCCAAGTACCTTCTCCATCCTGTACAGGTACAGGGTGGCAAACGCATGTACCGGGGGATTCACATCGCTGAAGTTCCACTCATAGGCGGGAATCTGACCATTGGGATGAAAATAGAGACTGCGCAGCATGAGCAGAAGCTGTTCTTTGGCAAAATCGAAGTCGACCAGGGCCAGGGTGACAGTATGAAAAGCCAGATCCCAGGCGGCATACCACGGGTACTCCCACTTGTCCGGCATCGAGATGATGTCGGCATTTAGCATGTGGAACCACTCTGTGTTCCGCACACCGTGCTTGGCAGATTCCAGTAGCGGATGACTCTTGTGCTCGCTCAGCCATTTCTCCAGATCGAAGTGGTAAAACTGCTTGCCCCACATCATTCCTGCCAGCGCCTGACGGTGAACGCGTTGCTCATCTTCTGTCAGCGATTGTGGTGTGATCCTTTCGTAAAATTCGTCAGCGTCTCCGATCCGGGCTTTGAACACCTTCTCGAAGTCTTTAAAGGCATGATCCACGGGATTGGATGTGAGCCGCAGCCGGACTGTTTGACTCCCCCCGGCAGGGACATCAAGCAAGTAATGAGCAGCGGCCTTAGTTCCTACGCGAGCGGGATTCACCGCGCCCGCGTCTTTCGAAACGATGTATCGATGAAATGCATCCTTGACGTATGGAGAAGAATTGGGCTGCCCCCAGAGATGTTGCGCATTTGATTCGTTTTCCGTGAACAGCAGCTCAGGACCGCCGTCGCAATACAGCCAGTTTTCGCCAAGCTCATGGTGCGACGCGCAAATCGCGCCGGGCGCGACTTCGCGGATCGAAGGCTTTCGATTATCTTCACCCCATGACCACGTGTTCCGGAACCACAATGTAGGCAACAGACGAAGCCGGGCCGCTTCCGGCCCGCGATTGTGGACAGTTACCCGAATTAGAATATCTTCAGGTCCTTGTTTGGCGTACTCCAGGAACACATCGAAATACCGATTGTCGTCAAACACTCCCGTGTCGAGCAGCTCATACTCAAACTCTTCGCGCGATCGCCCCCTGTTCTCATCAATCAACTTCCCGTATGGATACTCCTTCTGCGGGTACTTGTATAAGTACTTCATATAGGAGTGCGTAGGTGTGCTATCGATATAAAAGTAATACTCTTTTACGTCCTCTCCGTGATTTGCTTCACTATTTGTCAGTCCGTACAGACGTTCTTTCAGTATGGGGTCGTGCTCATTCCAAAGGGCAAGGGCAAAGCACAACCGCTGTTTCTCATCGCAGATTCCACCCAAACCGTCTTCGCCCCACCGGTAGGCGCGGGAGCGCGACTGGTCATGAGTGAAATAACCCCACGCATTTCCATCTTCGCTGTAGTCCTCACGGACCGTTCCCCATTGCCTTTCGCTGAGGTAAGGCCCCCATTTCTTCCACGGGATACCTTCCTCTCGTGCTTCATTTAGCCGCTTTTGCTCTGTAACGTCGACAATTTTTTGTTCGGGCATAACTCCTCCGTTTTGTTATCGTGCTTTAAGAGCAACTAATGTGCCACGAAGACCTTGCTTCCATGCAGCGTTTCCCCGACGTTGTTTAGGGCCACTGCTCCTGCCACTGGTCTCAATTCCTCCGTAATACCGGAGTAACTACTTGATTTCGTATTTTATGAAAAATTCGCGAAAGGTCAATTCACTGATTTCCGAAACCGAATAAGCGTTGCGCTTCTAAACACTTAGCAGAATCATCGATGGACCTTTCCGGTCGTGGCCTCATATTTGCATTTCTATGTAAGGATACTCCCTGGGCTTTTGAACGTTGCAGGATGGAGGCACCGGTATGAAAAAAAAGGAGAAGATCATGAAGAATTCTTTGTCGGAGAAAGAACTCAATGTGATGGATGCCTACTGGCGCGCCGCGAATTATCTCTCAGTCGGACAGATTTATCTGTATGATAACCCGCTTCTCAAAACGCCGTTGCGTAAAGAGCATGTGAAGCCAAGGCTGCTCGGTCACTGGGGTACCACACCGGGCCTGAATTTCATATATGTACATCTAAATCGCGTAATCAAGAAATTGGATCTTAGCATGCTCTACATCACCGGTCCCGGGCATGGTGGACCGGGTTTGGTCGCGAATGCGTATTTGGAAAGCACATACAGCGAAGTCTATCCAAATATTTCCCAGGACGAAGAGGGCATGAAGCGGTTGTTCAAACAGTTTTCATTCCCCGGAGGCATCCCCAGTCACGTAGCGCCCGAGACACCTGGATCGATACATGAAGGTGGCGAATTGGGTTATGCTGTCTCTCACTCTTATGGCGCAGCATTCGACAATCCCAATTTGATTGTCGCTTGCGTTGTCGGGGATGGTGAAGCTGAGACCGGACCACTCGCGACTTCATGGCATTCCAACAAGTTTCTGAATCCTGTCTCCGATGGAGCGGTGCTTCCGATCCTACATCTGAATGGTTACAAGATCGCCAATCCAACAGTGCTCGCGCGAATCAGCAAGGAGGAGTTGGAGCAGCTATTCCGCGGTTACGGTTACAACCCTTATTTCGTAGAAGGACACGAGCCAACCAAGATGCACCAGCTCATGGCGTCTACACTGGACATCTGTCTTGATGAGATCCGCAGTATCCAGACCAAAGCGCGGAAGAACGGTGTCAAGCAGCGTCCACGCTGGCCGATGATCATCTTTCGTTCTCCCAAGGGATGGACTTGCCCGAAGGAGATTGACGGCAAAAAGACCGAAGACTACTGGCGGAGCCATCAGGTACCAATGGGAGAAATGCACGAAAAGCCGGAGCATGTGAAACTTCTTGAGAAATGGATGAAGAGCTATAAGCCGAATGAGTTGTTTGATCAGACGGGGCGGCTAAGACCCGAAATCGCCGAACTCGCGCCGAAAGGAGAGCGCCGCATGAGCGCCAATCCGCATACGAACGGAGGTCTGCTGCTTCGAGATCTGCGGATGCCCGATTTCCGTGACTATGCCGTCAAGGTCACGAAGCCTGGCGCGGCCATGGCCGAATCCACTCGACTCATGGGAAAGTTTCTTCGCGACATAATGAAACTAAATATGGAGAGCCGTAATTTTCGTTTATTTAGTCCGGATGAGAACAACTCGAACCGCTGGCAGGATGCAATGGAAGTTACCAATCGAGCCTGGATGGCCGAACAATATCCGTACGATGACCATTTGGCCCCCGATGGGCGCGTAATGGAAGTGCTCAGCGAGCATCAGTGCCAGGGTTGGTTGGAAGGCTATCTGCTAACCGGAAGACACGGTTTCTTTTCCTGCTACGAAGCTTTTATCCACATCATCGATTCGATGTTCAATCAGCATGCGAAATGGCTGAAAGTTTGCCACCATATTCCCTGGCGCCGGCCGATCGCTTCACTGAACTATCTGCTCAGCTCCCATGTCTGGCGGCAGGATCATAATGGATTCAGTCATCAGGATCCAGGATTTATCGATCACGTTGTAAACAAGAAAGCGGATGTTGTGCGAGTCTATCTGCCGCCGGACGCGAATACGCTTTTGTCTGTGACGGATCATTGTCTCCGAAGCCGTAACTATGTCAACGTCGTGGTCGCCGGCAAACAACCGGCTCCGCAGTGGCTGGACATGAACGAGGCCATCAAGCATTGTACGGCGGGAATCGGGATCTGGGAGTGGGCCAGCAATGATAAAGGGAGCGAACCTGATGTGGTGATGGCCTGTTGCGGTGATGTCCCAACATTGGAAACTCTGGCCGCTGTGGATATCATGCGGGAGCATCTCCCCGAATTGAAGGTCCGTGTTATCAATGTCGTGAATCTTATGAAACTGCAGCCGTCCAGCGAGCACCCTCATGGCCTGTCGGATCAGGATTTCGATGCCCTGTTTACGAAGGACAAGCCGATCGTCTTCGCATTCCATGGTTATCCATGGTTGATCCATCGGCTCACCTACCGGCGTACAAACCACAAAAGTCTGCATGTTCGCGGGTATAAAGAGGAAGGAACCACAACTACGCCGTTCGATATGTGCGTACTGAATGAAATGGACCGATTCCATCTGGTGGCTGATGTAATCGATCGAGTGCCGTTACTGGGAGCCAGAGCCGCGTATGCCAAACAGGCGATTCGCGACAGGCTGCTGGAGCACAAACAATATATCGAAAGGTATGGTGATGACATGCCTGAGATCACCGGCTGGCAATGGGGTGAGCGTGCTCCCGTTGCGAAGCGCGCAGCCTCCACCGAAGCGGACAACGTCTGAAACTTGTAGTGCGAGAATGCGAAGCAAATTAGTCGCACCGGGAAAAAGTTTCCCGCTTGGAGCAACTGTCTATCCGGATGGCGTCAACTTCAGCGTATTCTCGAAAACCAGCAAAATCGTAGAACTACTGCTGTTCGAGAACGTCGATGATGCGAAGCCTGCGATCGTGATTCCCCTGGATTCATGGATGAACCGCACGCATCATTACCGGCACGTCTTTGTTCCCGGACTCCAATCCGGGCAGATCTACGGCTACCGCGCAATTGGACCGTTTGAGCCGCAACAAGGGCTTCGTTTTGATCGCGAGAAGGTCCTTTTTGATCCTTACGCTAGGGCTGTAGCTGTTCCTGAAAACTACAACCGCATCGCGGCATCCAGGCCGGGCGATAATTGTGCAACCGCAATGAAAAGTGTAGTTGTAGATCTGCGACAATACGACTGGCAAGGGGATGCGCCGCTGAAGCGACCCTCCGCGAACAGTGTGATCTACGAAATGCATGTCGGAGGCTTTACCCGCAATCCGAATTCAGGTGTGGCATCAGAGAAACGCGGTACCTATGCAGGATTGATTGAAAAGATTCCTTACCTTAAGGACCTCGGCATCACCGCAGTGGAGTTGCTTCCTGTTTTTCAGTTCGACCCTCAAGATTGCTCTCCCGGCCATCTCAATTATTGGGGCTACAGCCCCGTCTCCTTCTTTGCGCCGCACGCGGAGTACAGTTCCCGCAAGGAACTTACGGGTCCGGTGTTCGAGTTTCGCGATATGGTGAAGGCTCTTCATCGTGCCGGCATTGAAGTCGTACTTGATGTGGTTTACAACCATACTGCTGAAGGGAATCAAGAAGGGCCAACTCTTTGCTATCGAGGTTTGGAGAACGACGCCTACTACATTCTGGAGCAAGACCGGTCCTTGTATAGCAACTACACCGGTACCGGGAACACCTTGAATGCAAATCATCCGATCGTCCGCCGTTTGATAATGGATAGCCTCCGATACTGGGTGCAGGAAATGCATGTAGACGGTTTTCGGTTCGACCTCGCTTCGATCCTTACTCGCGATGAGACCGGCCAACCACTGAAGAATCCGCCAATCCTTTGGGACATTGAATCGGATCCCTACCTGGTTGGAACCAAACTGATCGCGGAAGCATGGGATGCTGCAGGTCTGTATCAAGTTGGTTCGTTTATAGGCGATAGTTGGAAAGAATGGAACGGGCGGTTTCGGGACGATGCCCGCGATTTCTTTCGCAGCGCTGAAGGGTCGGTCGCGAGTTTCGCGGACCGCTTGATCGGAAGCCCGGAGATCTTCGGTCATGAGGATCGTGAGCCGGAGCAAAGCATCAACTTCGTGACCTGTCATGATGGATTCACGCTCAACGACCTCGTTTCGTACAACTCGAAGCACAACGAAGCCAACGGCGAAGACAACCGTGACGGCGCAAACGATAATCGAAGTTGGAATTGCGGCGTTGAGGGACCGACCGATATCCTGCAGTGGAGAAACTGCGAAACCGGCAGGTCAAGAATTTCCTGACTGTGATGCTGCTCTCGCTTGGGATGCCTATGATTCTGATGGGCGATGAAGTGCGACGAACGCAGTTCGGAAACAATAACGCATATTGTTTGGATGACGACACGAATTGGTTCGATTGGTCCATGGTCACAAGACATGCCGATATGCACCGGTTTGTGACACTGCTGAACGAGCGACGGCTGCTGCGGGATGTCGAACACGAGCGGCAACGTTTGAGTCTGAATCAATTAATCCTGCAAGGGAATAAGGCATGGCATGGTGTCAAGCTGAACCAGCCGGATTGGAATCCACATTCGCACAGTATTGCCTTCACGATAGAGCTCCGGAAGCAAGGGTTGCTCGTACACTTTATCCTGAATGCGTATTGGGAGCCTCTCACGTTCGAGCTGCCGCTTGCGAATCATGGGAGCGAGAGTGTGTGGTGTCGTTGGATTGATACCGCCCTTGACTCGCCGAATGACATCGTTCCATGGCTCGCCGCTCCCTTGATTCCCGGCTTTACGTATCGAGCCGAAGCGCGTTCCGTAGTCGTACTGTTTGTAAATTTCGAACAACAGCAGCGCCGAAAATAGTGAAGCCGGGTAGCGCCGGCATTGCAACCCGAATCTAGCTAGGGAATTTGCTCGCAATCACGGTGTGTGTTTCATCCTACGGGCGATGTCCGCCTTGTCGACAGCTTTGCTCAGGGCTTCGTCGTATTCTACTTTCTGAGTCTGAATTAAATGGGTCAATGACTCGTTGAGAAGTTGGTTCCCGAGTGCTTTTCCCGTCTGCATGATGTTGGCAATTTGAATCGTTTTGCCCTCCCGGATCAAACTGGAGATCGCCGGATTCACCACCATAATTTCAAGAGCCGCAACGCGTCCACCTCCAATGCGGCGGCAGAGATTCTGACAGATCACGCCTCGCAATACATCCGCCAGTGTGGACCGAATTTGATTCTGCTGGTCGGATGGAAAGAAGCTCACGATCCGGTCGACGGTCAGTGCGGCCGTAGAAGTGTGGAGCGTTGCCAGCACGAGGTGCCCTGTATTCGCGGTTTCCAATGCCAGGGAGACGGTTTCCAGATCGCGCATTTCACCAACGAGGACAATGTCGGGATCCTCTCGCAAAGCGGCTCGTAACGCGCGAGAAAAAGTTTGTGTATGCGAACCTACTTCCCGCTGATTGACCAATGCAGCCTGACTCGGATGAACAAATTCAATCGGATCTTCCAGTGTAAGAATGTGTTCCTTTCGCGTTTTGTTGATGAGATCCACCATTGCTGCAAGAGTTGTCGATTTCCCGCTCCCGGTGGGTCCCGTCACCAGAATGAGTCCTTTCGGTTCACTGCAGAAACGGCCGATGACTTCCGGCATGCCAAGTTGCTCCAGGGTTGGAATCGCCAGAGGGATGTGCCGGAAGACGGCGCTTGTCCCGTGGGAATTACGAAAGAGATTCACACGGAATCGAGCTTGCGCAACCGTATACGCAAAATCTGCATCGTTCGTTTCTTCAAACTGCGTGACGTAGCGCTGGTCGATCAAAGGTGTTAAAAGCTGCAAAACAATAGTGGAATCCAACACCGGGGCGTCTACGACATCGATCAGTTCACCATCGATGCGCCATCTTGGATGGTGGCCGGCGGAGAGATGAAGATCGGACGCTCCTTCGGTCATCATGGACTGAAGGAGCCCATCGAGCGAAAGCGGAATAGCCTTACCGATTTTTTCCTGTTTCTTTGGAGGAGTTTCCTGCTTCGGTTTCTCGAGCGCTCCGGAGTGTGTCCGCATTACGGATTCGAATAAAGTAGAATCAATTCGTACTGGCCGGAGCTCGATTCCTGTCAGGAGACTACGAACGCTCTGCAGAACCGGACTGCTGGGTTCGTCTAAGAATCCTAGAGTAAGCCGATTTCCGTCTTTTTTGATCGGTAGAACACGGTGCCTTCGAATGAAATCAATTGGCAGAAGCTTCAGTGTCTGTTCCGAAGGAGCCTCCTGGCTGCTGTATTCCGGAATAGGGATCATTCGGGCCACTTGCAGGAGTCGCCGGCCGATTGCTTTTGCGAGCATTATCCCGAATGCGGGAATCTCTTTTCCCATTTTGTCAAAGAGTTTCGCGTCGTAGCGTGCTGCCACGATCCGGCTGGTTGCCTTTACAGAAGCCGCATAGGGCTGCGAGAGCAGCAACGCGACTTCACCTACGCTGTCACCGGGGCCAAGCTGTGCGATCTCGACTTGCTCTTTTTTTCCTTTTTGCCCGATCATCACCGAAGCTTGACCATTTAGAAAGACAAAAAAAGCATCCGCCGATTCTCCTTCACGGGTCAGAAATTCTCCCGGCTCTACCTGTACAAGGCTCGCTTTGGCTGCAACTGCTGCTAACAGTTTTTGTTCCATCCCCTGGAACAGTGCGCAGCGTTGCAACGACGCGGCCAATTTGTTTACCACTTCAGGATTGGGAGGCATTGTTTGCATAAAATTCCTCGTTGATTGGGATGACTTCAGAAGATTATCTCAGAAGAGGATGCCAATTCCCACTCGTGGGCCATGCAGGGTATGTTCAATAGCGAACTCCCGTATTTCATGTTGTCTCCTCTAGTTTCAATTTTCTTTGTGTGTAACGCAACTTTTATGCCGTCACTACCCGCTCGAGCGTCCCTGGCAGCAACGCTGGATCCCACGAAACTACGAGTTTCCTCCTTTATTCCGTAGACGGGCTTTCAAGGTTCGATTCCGAAACTGTCACGAAATCAACTCCAGATTCAGGTTCTTCTGTTCCCGGATTTCGAGCTTCGGAAGTCTGCGCAATCTGCGCCTTCTCGCCGGATACGGGTCTAATCGCTTCCGGAGTGCTATCGAGAATTCGTTGATATAATATTCGAGCGCGCGGATACAGCTTCTCTTTTTGCAGGGATACCACTTGAATGGCATGATCCAACGCTTCGGGAATCATTTTCAGTCCCGGGCGATTCCATTTCTGCTTCTCATCCTCCAGCAGGTTCGAAAAAACAAAAAGGTCGTGAATTTCACCCAGAATTTCTTGCAGTCTTTTGAGCCGCAGAATAAATCGTCCGAGCTTTTGGGGTTGAAGGGTGTTGTAGATCTCTGCAGCGTAGCGGAACTTCTTGGTCAGAATCCTCAATTCATGCAGCCTTTCATCGTTCATTCCATCTGTTAAATCGAAGTCACAAAAATCATCTCCGCGGCGCTTCAAGACCTCCTGGACCGTTGGGTGCATAGTCCTTGAGCCTTTCAGGCGCGACAAGAATTTCTGGTAAGACGCAAAATTGCGCAACTTCATGTGCTTCTGCACTCTTTGTTGAAGTTTCTCCTTGCGCTTCATCAGCGAATGCATCAGGAGTTCCGCTGCAACAGTGGGAATCAACTCCTTTTTCTGTAGTTTTTCCGATAATTTCATGTTTACTTCTATTTCCCGCATCTCACCGAGGTTCGAAGTGAGATTCTTCGCACAACGCTGCATTTTTTTGAAGGAGCTTTCAGGTATGACCGTCTCCAGGTAGTCGAGAACTTCCCGCGCCCGCCGCGATGCGACGCGGATATCATGAACTGTTTCTTCGTTTGCCCTGGCGATCAATTCTTCGCGCAATTGGAGTAAGTGACGCAAACGCCTCCGCAGAAGGTTTGCTTCCCGGACACATAGAACTATCGAATCCTGCACAGTTTGAAATCTCTACTTGAATTCGCAACGCAACTTTCATGCCGTCAGTACCATACTCGTTCGCCCGTGGCAGCAACGCGTGATCCCACGAAACTACGGAGTCTCCTCCTTTATTCCGTAGCCCGGTCTTCAAGCGCACGCGACCGAAACTGAAGTGTCGTCGATTGTTTCGGATGTTTCGAACTGGCTAGTAACTTGCAAAGCCTTTGGACTGAGAAAGCCCGTTTTCTATAGACGGAAGCAGGAGGGCCAAATGGCTATTACGGCATCACGAGAGATAACGCCGGGGAAAGTGATTCCACCATGGCAGGGATTCCAAACAGGAATCTGGCAGAAGGAAATCAATGTTCGAGATTTCATCCAAAAAAACCATCCGGAAGGCGCCATTGCGCGGCGCCGGATTACTGCGAAGGGTAGATAAGCACCTGTAGAACAAGAAGCACATCGAAAGTATGGTGGCGTTTCTAGGAGGGATTTTACAATGGATGATTATGCACTTGTACTCAATGCCGGTTCATCGAGTCTGAAGTTCTGTGTATACCAGCGGCCAAGCGGCGAAAATTGGCGACTCGAAGCGCGGGGACAAATCGAAGGTATCGGAACGTCGCCGCGATTTTCCGCGAAGGACGCCGGCGGCGCAATTCTCGCCGACTATAAACTGGATGCCACTGTACGAGATGGGCGCAAGGCTATCGATGCTCTGGCTGCCTGGCTCCGATCCGAATATGGTGGCTCACGAGTACTGGGTGTCGGCCATCGAGTGGTTCACGGTGGTGCTCGTTACGCCCAGCCAGTGGTTGTGACCCATGAAGTACTGGAAGATTTACGTGAACTCGTTCCGCTTGCCCCGCTGCATCAGCCCTACAATCTCGCGGCAATTGAAGCTGTCTTCGAACGGCTTCCCGAAACGCCGCAGGTTGCCTGCTTCGATACGAGTTTTCATCGCGGCCATTCGGCGGTAGCAGAGGTAGTTCCGCTGCCACAGGAGATCTGTAAAGCGGGTTTGCTGCGCTATGGTTTCCATGGTCTGTCTTACGAGTACGTCGCCTCGGTCATGCCGGAGGTAGCTCCGGAGATTGCTGGGGGACGCGTGATCATCGCCCACCTTGGAAGCGGCGCCAGCCTGTGCGCCTTGAAAGAGGGGAAAAGCGTGGACAGCACTATGAGCTTCACCGCGCTCGATGGACTGTGTATGGGAACAAGGCCAGGCGCCATAGATCCTGGTATAGTTCTCTATCTTTTTCAGAACCTGAAACTTCCTGTTAAAGAAGTGGAAACCATTCTTTATAAGAAATCGGGTTTGCTCGGGATTTCCGGAATCAGTAATGACATGCGTGACCTTTTGGGACGAAGCGAACCCGAAGCCCGCCTTGCAGTAGATTATTTCGTTTTCCGCATCTCCAAGGAGATCGGCGCGCTGGCCGCTGTCCTGGGCGGAGTGGATGGCTTCGTGTTTACTGCGGGCATTGGAGAAAATTCAGCAGAAATCCGCCGGAGAATCTGCGAGTCCTCAGAATGGCTGGGTGTGCAACTCGACGCGGAAGCCAATGCTCGCAAAGGTCCGCGGATTTCCCGTCCGGAAAGCAGGGTTTCGGCATGGGTAGTTCCTACGAACGAAGAATTGATGATTGCCCGGCATACAGGGTCGTTGCTTGGATTAATTTGATAAAAGGAGAAAACAATGAGATTGGTCAAACAAGTGTCTGTTCTAATTTCAATTTTGTTTCTTCTCACCACGTTTGCTTCGGCGCAGCCGGGGGTCCGCCTCTGGGATGACGATGTAAAGAAACTGGTGGATGAAGCAAAGAATTCTTGTGACAAGTTTCGAGACGCCTTTAAGAAGGTTCAAAGCGTCACTACACGTACTGGAGTTCAGGTCGACGTAAAACAATACATGAGTGACTACGAGGAATCGTTCAACAGATTCAAAGATTCCTTCGATTCACAACGTACTCCAAGTGGTGATTTATTGAATGTTTTGAGGATTACGAACGAACTCGATGGATTCATGACAAGGAATGCGGATGCAGCCGGAGCCGGTAGTGAATGGCAAGCCCATAAGTCTAATGTGGATCGTCTGGCGAGAGCATTCGGGACCAGTTTGGGGGATGACGCCGCGCCGCCCAAGCGCATGTCCGATGAGCAAGTGAAAGCGCTCATGGAAAGTTTGCAAGAAGGCTCCAAGTTGTTGGGAAAGGACGTCAAGGACGCAATGAAAAAGGATTCGTCCATTGATAAGAGTACCAGAGATGCCAACGAGCAATCCCTGAAACTTCTGGAAAAAAAAGCGGAAACAATGAAGAAGTTGTTTAACGACAAGAAGCCGTTAAGCGTCGAAATGCAGGATTTCCTCAAACAGATGGATGTAATCAAAAGCTACTTGACCGAGCATCCATTAGGGAGCGCCGTTCTGTCGCGATGGGATAGTCTGGAAAATAAGGCAGGGCAATTGACTGCCGAATATGGGATTACTTCATAAGAGGTTGTTGCGTGGTTGATTCGGCGGGCCTCCGTGCCCGCCGGACTCCCAACTATGAGATTTTCGTGGTCAGGGACGCCCGCGACTACATTCTTGATTTCTTCGCCGCATCTAACCTGCGCCGCAAGCGTCTTGTCGGCCCGCGAACCAGGATATAGGGAATGACGGCAAGTACAATAGCGACGATCGGCGCAGGCAATTAATTCACAAACAGCTGATACCCGGAATCAAGGAGAAAAGCAAAAACAAGCAACCTGCCGATGTCCCTCCAGTAGTTGTTCTATCCGGCGATACAGCTCTTCTATCATCCGCCTAACGCCATCGTGACACTTACCATCACAGACCCGATGAATGCGAAGGCAAGTCCCATTAGAATCTTTCTTCGTCCTGTTTCCTTTGCCAGGTAAACACCGGTGCTGAACAACAACACTAAAGCAATTCCGTTCGAAACTCGTATGGCGACTGGAACTTCGTGAATGAAAACAAAGGGAAGAGTCACAGGAAAGGTCGAAAAGAAAACCATCAAGAATATGAGCACGGCCTGACGTAGATCGTGCCACGTCAATGATACCTTCACCGGCGGCTGCGGCAAACGCCTGATCTCATTACTGAGATAGGTGATGTGCTCTTTCTTCAAAAGGTCAGAAAGAAAAGGAGGCAGTGCTTCCGTTACTGCTTCGTTTGCGCTCGTCTCTGTGGTTGCATCTCGTATGCTGCGGATGCTCTGGAACATTTTTCCTCTTTCGAGAAAAACGGAAAATAGATACATGAAAGAATCTACAAAACCCCAGGCAACGTTACATCCCAGAGCGGACCATAAGATCGTAGAAAGCTCTTCCTGTCCCCCTGTGGCCGCGCTTATAGAGCAGGTGAACGTAAGCACCATGATGAGTCCAAACAGGATTTCGTTGATTCGGTCTACAGCACCCAGTTCAGCGGAAGCTTTTATCGCGTGGATCCAGTATGAGGAATTACTGTTCATATTTCGACCTGATTCTGTCGCAAGAATTGTGCCGTTATGGACGATCTGACAAATGAGGCTTGCTAAATGGAAATCCTACGGGATACCGTATCCTTCTCCGACATAGCGGAGTAAGTGATTCGCACTTATGTCACTCCAAAACGACGTGCGCGACCAACGCAGGCAATATTGACCATAGACCTGGGCCTCGCTGGCATATACATTGCACTCTGGTAAGTTTTGTTTAGATTATTGAACGCAGAGATGACTATCACGCGCAAATGAGGGATAGAGTATGGCAATAAAATCAACAAAGGCACCTTCTTCAACACCCACTAAAACAGCGCAAAATATCCGGACGGGAACAAGCATCGACTCGATCAAACAGTCCGTTCTGGACAACCTCCATTACGGCCAGGTCCGCATCCCGGAGCTCGCCACCCCGAACGACTGGTATTCGGCAGTAGCCTTTACCGTACGGGATCGTATGCATGACCGCTTTCTGCGTTCGCTCAAGCGGTTTTCTCACTCTCATGTGAAGATCGCATGCTATCTTTCAGCGGAGTTTCTGATGGGTCCGCACCTGGGAAACAATTTATTGAACCTGGGCATCACCGAGCAAATGCGGAAGGCGATAAAACAACTCGGTCTGGAACTGGACGAACTTCTTGCATTGGAGGAAGAGCCGGGTCTCGGGAATGGTGGGCTCGGGAGGCTTGCTGCTTGTTACATGGATTCGCTTGCTTCGCTGGGCGTTCCAGCGATCGGATACGGAATTCGATATGAGTTCGGTATCTTTGATCAGGAGATCCAGGATGGGTGGCAGGTAGAGAAGACCGACAAGTGGCTTCGTCTGGGAAATCCCTGGGAAATTTGCCGGCCCGAAAATTCTTATTACGTGAATTTTGGCGGGCGAACTGAGCAGTTTCATGACGAAAAGGGAGATTTCAGAGTCCGCTGGATTCCCAACCGCGTCGTCAGAGGCATCGCATATGACACACCCGTCTCGTCTTACCGCGGCGATATCGTAGATCTTCTCAGACTCTGGAAATCTGAGGCGGTCGAGTCTTTTGACTTTGAGGCATTCAATGTCGGTGACTATTACCAGGCGGTTGACGAAAAGGTCATTTCCGAAACCGTGAGCAAGGTCCTATATCCGAACGACGAACCCGAAATCGGAAAGACCCTCCGTCTTGCGCAGCAATATTTCTTTGTCTCCTGCTCTCTTCAGGACATGATTCACATGCATCTCGCGCGAAGGAAAACTCTGGATACGTTTCATGAGAGTTTTGCGATTCAAATGAATGACACCCATCCTTCTATCGCAGTCGCAGAGTTGATGCGACTCCTGGTGGACGAACACCGTATGGACTGGGACTCGGCCTGGAAAATAACTCAGCAAACGCTTGCCTACACCAATCATACGTTACTGCCCGAGGCCCTCGAAAAATGGTCCCTCCAGCTTTTCAGCCGCTCGCTTCCCCGTCACATAGAGATCGTTCATGAGATCAACCGGAGATTTCTCGGTGAAGTCCGCGGAAGATATCCCGGTGATGACGGGCGTGTTTCTCGTCTCTCGCTGATCGATGAGAGCGGCGATAAGTATATTCGAATGGCCCATCTTGCATCTGTAGGAAGCCACCGGATCAACGGTGTGGCCGCCATGCACACGGATCTTCTTACGAAGACAGTACTGAAGGATCTGTATGACATCTATCCCGACCGTTTTGTGAACGTAACCAATGGCGTTACTCCGAGACGCTGGGTAGCCCTGAGCAACCCGGGACTCGCGGATCTGATCACAAAATCAATCGGCGACCGCTGGATCAAACATTTTGAAGACGAGATCAAAAAGATCGCGCCTTTAGCCGATGATCCCTCATTTCAGAAAAAGTGGCGGGAAATAAAGGGCAGCAATAAGAGCAGGCTCGCAGCAATCATGAAGGAAAGGACCGGTATTACTGCAGACCCTGATACGATGTTCGATATCCAGGTGAAGCGTTTCCACGAATACAAACGGCAACATCTGAACATACTCCATCTCATTACCCTGTACAACAGAATCAGAAAAAATCCGGCACAGGAAATCGTCCCGCGTACGGTCATCTTTGGCGGTAAAGCTGCTCCCGGCTACGTCATGGCCAAGCTGATCATCAAATTAATCAATTCTGTGGCCGAGGTTGTGAACAACGACTCCAGCGTTGCCGGCAGACTGAAGATCATTTTCTTCCCGGACTTCAATGTGAAGAACGCTCATTTTGTTTATCCTGCGGCAGATCTTTCGGAGCAGATATCAACCGCCGGCAAAGAGGCCTCAGGAACCGGAAACATGAAGTTCTCGATGAACGGTGCCCTCACGATCGGTACGCTGGACGGAGCGAATGTGGAGATTCGCGAGCAGGTAGGCCCCGAAAACTTCTTCCTTTTCGGCCTGACCGCAAGCGAAGTTCAAGCTCTGAAGGACGGAGGTTATCATTCGCGCAGCTATTATGATTCGAATCCCCAACTCAGAGAGGTGATCGATCAGATACGTTCCGGACATTTCTCGCGTGGAGACACGGAACTCTTCAAACCTCTTGTGGACAACCTGTTAGACCAGGATCCGTTCCTGCTCCTGGCAGACTATCAGTCCTACATTGAGTGCCAGGATCAGGTGAGTTCGGCCTATCGCGACGAGGAACGCTGGGTGCGCATGTCGATCCTGAACGCAGCAGGGATGGGAAAGTTTTCCTCCGACCGTTCCATACGCGAATACTGTGAGAAAATATGGAACATAAAACCGGTTACGGACTCATCCGAAGAAAGCTGAAAGGGTCAAACAAGTGGAGAACGTCTTTTCTTTGTTTTATTTTTTAATAAGATGGAAACATGATTCATGAGCTTGCAGGCAAACCTGCGCCAAAGTCAATTCTTGTAGACGTTTCGCAGCTTGTGGCCGCATATTACACGAATAAACCCGATCTGTCCGATCCTCTTCAGCGGGTGAGTTTCGGAACTTCGGGTCATCGCGGATCTTCTCTTGAGAAACAATTTCAACGAAGAACACATCCTCGCGATGAGTCAGTCCATTTGCGAATACCGGAGAGCGCAAAACATTACCGGCCCTTTGTTTCTTGGGATGGATACTCATGCGCTCTCTAAGCCTGCCTTTGACAGCGCGCTGGAAGTGTTCGCTTCCGCCGGTATTTCAGTGATGATTCAGCAGGATATGGCTATACTCCAACGCCCGTAATTTCGCACGCGATTCTTACCTACAATCGCGGTAGAAAAGAGGGATTGGCTGATGGCATCGTCATTACTCCCTCGCATAATCCTCCCGAAGACGGCGGTTTCAAATACAATCCACCGCATGGCGGACCTGCCGGCTCAGAGATTACAAGTACGATTGAGAAAAGGGCGAACAGAATTATCGAAGACCGGCTTCGTGATGTCTCCAGGATCCCCTTCGAGAAGGCTCTCAAAGCGTCGAGTGTGAAGCATTATGATTACGTCGACGCCTTACGTGAAAGACTTGCGGCAAATTCTGAATCTGGAGGCTGTGGCGGGAGCGCGAATCAAAATCGGCGCCGATCCGCTTGGTGGTGCTTCCATCGGCTTCTGGGATCCGATTGCAGAAACATACGGTCTTACATTGGAAGTTGTGAATCGCGTCGTTGATCCCACTTTCTTTTTTATGACTCTCGATAAGGACGGCAAAATCCGCATGGATTGTTCTTCTCCCTATGCAATGGCCTCCTTGATTGCGATGAAGGAACGCTTCGATATTGCGTTTGGAAATGACACGGATTCCGATCGTCACGGAATCGTTACGAAAACTGCAGGCCTTCTGAATCCAAATCACTATCTTGCGGCCGCGGCGAGTTATCTGTTTCAAAATCGTCCACAATGGACCGATGCTGCTCTGGGTAAAAGTCTCGTGAGCTCTTCCATTCTTGATCGCGTAGCCGCTGAACTGGGACGCAGGTTGATCGAAGTTCCTGTCGGCTTCAAGTGGTTTGTAGGTGGCCTTCTGGATGGGAGCGTCGGTTTTGCCGGAGAGGAAAGTGCCGGCGCGTCCTTTTTGCGGAAGGACGGGACGGTTTGGACTTCGGATAAAGACGGCATCATCATGAACTTGCTTGCAGCAGAAATTCTTGCCGTCACCGGAAAAGATCCTGCAGAAATCTATGGGGAACTGGTGGCAAGATTCGGAAGTCCTGAGTACAGAAGGCTGGATGCGCCGGCGAATCCAGCCCAAAAGCTCCTCCTTTCTCAATTGTCATCCGATCAAGTGACTGCAACAGACCTGGCCGGAGATGCGATTACTGCAAAAATCACGCATGCGTCCGGCCATCCCATCGGTGGATTGAAAGTAGTAACCGATTCTGCCTGGTTTGCTGCTCGTCCGTCCGGCACCGAGGATATCTACAAGATTTATCTGGAGAGCTTTAAGGGAAAAGAACATCTGCAAAAAGTGGAAGAGGAAGCATTGGCCCTGATCCACAACATCTTTCGGCAGGCTGGTTTGTAGACTCCATCAAAACTGATATTCCACGCTTATCAATCCGAAGACATCATCAAAACCAAGATTCATTACGTAACCGGTGACGGAGAAATTTCCTTTGCCAAACCCCACAAAAAGACCACGTTGGATTTCGAGATCTGTTTTGTACGCGCGCGTTCGCTGTCCGGCTATACCAAACCAGATCCATTCCGCGGGAGAATATGCCAGTTCGGACCAACTGTAGAAAAAGTTGGACTCTTTTTCATCCGTACTGAAGAGATATTCACCTTCGCTCGTTAAGCTCAATTTCTTGTAATTCAGCTCCAATAGAAACCCTGGAGCGATACCGTTCGAGTTTCCAAAAACTCCGCCGAGGATAGGAGTCACATTGAGTTCAACCGTATCCCCCGTCTGAAAATTATAGCCGGCAAATACAGATCCCGTATCGAGATCCTCGTAGTTATATCTTGCTTCCAGATGGAGATGGTTTCTGTCCGCGGAAATGACGGGATTCAAATAGGTTTCATCAGGAAGCATATACAGGTTCGCCACTGCCGAAAATTCCCACGGATTTTCCTCTTCGCCGAACAGTAAGACCGGTGAAAGAAGTAGGATCCAAAATACGACAAGTTTTCTCATCCAGATCATGTTCAGGCTGATACTCCGCAAGATTTATGCCGCGCCGGTTGGATCACGCGTCCTTCCAGCACCTCCGAAATGCTGGAGCCTTCTCCTTTATTCCGTAGGCTACTTCGTCGTGGCTTAGCGGCTCACCACAGTGATTGAGAGGATTCACGTTGGCACCTCGTTTGCGTAAGTCTGGAAGTGAGTCTGGGTTTCAAAAACCACAGATGAGAAAACCGGGAGAACGCAGGAGGTCAATCGTTCGATGAGCCACGCCCAATACTCCATTCAAGAGAGTGTCACTACCCGGGCAGCGACGATGATTCTTCTTGCGATCGTATTGGTCTTGTTGCAGGGATCAACGATTTGGGCTAGTGAGGCGGCCAGTACCGGACAGGGCAACGTGCATGCGGCTGAACCGGAAGAACACGGCTTGCCCCAGAAGGCGGTCGAAATCGCTCGTCCTTTTGGTTTCCCCATCACGAATTCCATGGTCGTAAGCTGGATCACTGCGTTGGCGCTGATCATTTTTGCCCGGGTCGCAACACGGAACATGCAGAGTGTGCCGAGCGGAGCTCAAAATTTCCTGGAATGGCTCATTTCAGGTCTGTACAATTTTCTCGAAGGCATCATCGGCCCGCATCTGGTCAAGCGAACGTTCTGGTTCTTTGCCACAATTTTCATTTTTATTCTTTCTGCCAATTGGGTGGGCCTATTCCCTGGAGTCGGCACCGTAGGGTGGGGGCATCAGACTCCACACGGTTTCGTGATTGATCAGCCGTTTTTCCGGGGCGCGAATGCGGATTTAAACCTTACTCTTGCAATGGCCCTTGTCTTTTTTGCTTGCTGGTTCATCTGGGCCATTCAGGAAGTCGGCGTGGGCGGTTTTCTGAAAGAGTTGTTCGCGCCCAAAGGCGAGACAGAAGGTTTATTAAAGATTCTCATGGTGGTCGTGTTTTTCGCGGCCGGTCTTTTGGAAGTGATATCGATTTTGTTCCGGCCAGTCTCTTTGAGTTTTCGTCTCTACGGTAATATTTTTGCTGGAGAGACCATGATGGAAACCATGGCACATATGGTTCCTGGGTTCGCGTGGCTGGTCCCGATTCCTTTCTATTTTATGGAATTGCTCGTTGGTTTGGTACAGGCGACGGTCTTCATGTTGTTGTGCGCGGTTTTCACTCTGTTGATTTGTCAGCATGAGGCGGAACCTGCTCATGCACACGAATCGTCTGAAAAAAATGAGATTAACTGAAAGTTGAAGGAAGGTTATATGACTGGAAGTTTACACATTGGATTGGCGGCGTTTGCCGCTGCGCTCAGCGTTGGTTTAATCGGCATGAAAGCATCGGAAGCCGTGGGACGAAATCCCGGCGCCTCAACGAAGATTCTGGTCCAGTCGATTCTGGCCATTGCATTCGCTGAAGCGATCGTTTTTTATACCTTGTTCCTGGTGAAATAAGGTCAGACCCTGCGGACGTGAAAGCCAGGAAGCTGGAGACAGCTCAACGTCCACACAAAGCGGGTGATTGGTTATGAATCTACTTTTATTGGCAGCTCAAATCGAGAGTAGCGCAAAGCCGGAAGGGATCGCGAAAACTTTCGGCCTAGATTGGCCTCAATTGATTGCTCAAATCATTAGCTTCAGCATCGTTTGTTTGATCCTTTACCGGTTCGCGTATCGACCGGTTCTCAAGATGCTGGAAGCGCGGCGACAACAAATCGCTCAAGGTATAGCCAATGCCGAGCAAATCAAAGCCGAGCTGGCCAAGACTGAAGGTCAACGCCAGCAAGTGATGGAGCAAGCGAATGTTGAGGCGAATCAGTATATCGAAGAGGCGCGCGTTGCGGCCTCTCGCCTCCGCGAACAAGAGACGCAAAAGGCTATAGCTGTCGCCGAACAGATCATGGCTAAGGCCCGAGAGGCGGCGGCTCAGGACCACGCCCGAATGCTTGCTGAACTCAAACGCGAGGTCGGGCAATTGGTTGTCCAGACCACCGCCAGAGTCGTGGGTAAGACGCTTACGCCGGAAGATCAAAAGCGTCTGGCGGAGGAAGCAGCGAAGGGATTGACGATTCAATGATTACTGGGAATGACGCTGTATGAAGATGACAAAACGAACCCGGCAAACAGCCAAGCGACTATACCGCTTGTGTCTCGTCAACGGATTGCTGGATGAGAGACGCACGCGACAGGTTATCCAAAGCATCATCAAGGCGAAACGCCGCGGTGGGCTGGCGCTCCTGTCGTACTTTCAGCGCCTGGTAAAGCTGGATTTGGCGCAACACACTGCTAAAGTTGAGAGCGCCGTGCCCTTGCCGGCGCAGCTGCGTGCAAAGATCCAGGCTGATCTTGCACAAATCTATGGCCCGGGGATCAGCACTTCATTCGTACACAACCCGAACCTGATCGGAGGAATGCGAATCAAAGTTGGGTGTGATGTCTATGATGGCAGCATTTCGGGACGGTTAGCTGCTCTGGAGAAGAGCTTTTGAAATCACTAAGCGCGAGGGAATTAGACCATATGAGGGTCCGAACCTCGCTCGTCAGGGTGCGATCCGGGGCGGCAAGGAAATTGAGGTGAAATAATATGGCTGACCTATTGCAAGAGATTGAAGCTCAGATCGCAGGAGCCAAGGCAACGACGGCCAAAGAGAACGTGGGCGTTATTCGCGAAATTGGTGACGGCGTCGCAAGAATTGAAGGCCTGGCAGATGCGATGCTCAACGAGATGATCGATCTGGGACATGGCATCACCGGACTCGCATTGAACCTCGATGAGACCGAAGTAGCGGTGATCATTCTAGGCGACTACACGCTGCTCCATGAAGGCGACGAGGCGCGGACCACGGGGAAGCTGTTGCAGGTGCCTGTCGGCAAAGGATTGCTCGGGCGTGTCGTGAACACCCTGGGAGAGCCCGTGGATGGCAAAGGACCCATTCAGAGTGATGTCGCATATCCGGTCGAAAAGCTCGCTCCCGGCATCATCCGGCGGGCTCCGGTACGCCAGCCGATGCAAACCGGCATTATGGCCATCGATGCGATGATTCCGATTGGACGCGGTCAACGGGAATTGATCATCGGGGATCGTTCCACAGGCAAGACCACGATTTGTGTCGATACCATCATCAACCAGGCGCGTCTCAACAGAGCGACACGAAACAAACGGAGACAAAGACTTTCGTCCGCTGTATTGCATCTACGTTGCGATTGGGCAGAAGCAATCCAGTATCGCCCAGCTCATCACAGTCCTGGAAAAGGCTGATGCGATGCCTTACACCATAGTGGTCGCATCCCCGGCTGCCGATTCAGCCGCCAGCCAGTATTTGGCGCCATTCGCCGGAGCTGCGATGGGGGAGTGGTTTCTGGATAACGGAATGGACGCGCTGATTATCTACGACGATCTTTCCAAACACGCCGTAGCCTACCGTCAGATCGCGCTGGTATTGAAGCGGCCCTCAGGTCGAGAAGCCTATCCGGGAGACGTGTTTTATCTCCACAGCCGGCTGCTCGAACGCGCAGCGCGCGTCGGGAAAAAATACGGAGATGGTTCGCTCACGGCTCTTCCGATTATTGAAACAAAGGCGGGCGACGTTTCCGCTTATATTCCCACCAACGTCATCTCGATTACGGACGGGCAAATTTTTCTGGAAACAGACCTGTTCTACCAGGGAATGCGGCCAGCCATTTCGGTCGGCATTTCGGTTTCCCGCGTAGGTTCCGCGGCACAGCTCAAGGCCATGAAGCAAGTCGCGGGACAGCTCAAAGGGGAACTCGCTCAATTCCGTGAACTTGCAGCGTTCGCGCAATTCGGTTCTGAGCTGGATCCAAAGACGCAGGCGCAGATCGATCGCGGCAAACGCATCATGGAACTCTTTAAGCAGCCACAGTACAGTCCCATTCCGATTGAGATCCAGGTCGCCGTGATCGGAATGGTTCAAAAAGGATACATGGATGATGTGCCGGTCGAACGGATTAAAGAATTTCAAGAGAAGGTAACGGAATTCCTAACAACGCGGAAGTCTGAGCTGCTGCGGAAAATCTATCTGGAAAAAACGTTGAGTGAAGGATTGATTGCGGAACTGAAGGCTGCCGCTGATCAGTTCAAACAGACCTGGAAGTGAATTGTTATGGAAAACCCTCGTGACTTACGCCGGCGGATCAAGTCCATCAGCAACACGGCACAGATTACGAAAGCCATGCAGATGGTGGCCGCATCCAAGATGAGAAAAGCGCAACAAGCAGCTATTGCTGACGCGTCCATTTGTGCGCCAGATGTATCGTTTCCAGCGCGCAGCGGCGGCTCATTTGGGTGAGTACATGCATCCGCTAATGGAAGTGCGGGAAGTCCACAAACGCGCGGTCATTTTGATCGGAGCAGATAAGGGTTTGTGCGGGCCGCTCAACACCAATGTGTTCCGTCTGGTCTCTCAGTTTGATCCCGACTCAACGGTTTTCATAACGGCAGGCCGGAAAGCTGCACAATTCATTGCGCGCTCTCGCCGAAAGCTGGTCGCCGAGTTTGCCTACGCCGACACGCCCCGTTACCCGGAGGCCAGAGCGATTGCCAGTTGTGCTTGCGATCTCTTTTTGAAAAAAGAAGTGGACCAGGTCCTGGTTGTTGCGACTCGTTTCGTAAACACGCTGACTCAAACTCCGCTTTGCGTGCAATACCTCCCGGTAGGGGAAATCAAAGGGATACAAATTCCGGAGGTATCCCTGGAGGAGTCTCCCGGTGAGACCACCGAAATCCTGTTTGAGCCTAATGCGGAGGATGTTGTCAACTACATGCTCTCGCATTATGTCAACATTTTTATTTACCAGGTTTTGCTGAATGCAAAAGCCAGCGAGCAGAGCGCCCGCATGGTATCGATGAAGAACGCCACAGACAGTGCAGAGGAACTGATCGGAGCCCTGCAACTCCAATACAACACGATTCGTCAGGGAAATATCACTCAGGAAATGCTGGAAATCGCCGGAGGCGAAGCCGGTTAACAGAAGGGTCTTGCAGATGGAAGCTTGAAATACAGGTGAAGGAAGATGAATAAAGGCAAAATTGTTCAAGTCATAGGTCCCGTGGTGGACGTTGAATTTCCGGAAAAGATCCCCACGATATATAACGCTTTAACTGTTGAATACAAAGTTGGTGGCCAGCCGGCAAAATTGACGCTCGAAGTGCAACAGCATCTCGGAGATAACTGGGTCAGAACCATCTCTATGTCCGGCACCGAAGGTCTCAAACGCGGTTTTGAGGTCACAGATAACGAGGCGCCGATATCCGTTCCGGTTGGCGCCGGTGTCATGGGACGAATTTTCGATGTAACCGGGAATCCGGTAGATGAGCGTGGGCCCGTTCAGGCTGAGAAATACTATCCGATCCATCGTCCGGCGCCTCTGCTCGTAGACCAATCGACTTCTCCACAGTTGCTTACCACCGGCATCAAAGTCATCGATCTGATCTGTCCCTTCTTGAAAGGCGGAAAAGTGGGAGCGTTCGGTGGCGCCGGGGTTGGCAAGACGGTCGTCATTATGGAACTGATTAACAATATCGCCAAGCTCCACGGCGGAGTCTCTGTGTTTGTCGGTGTAGGAGAGCGTTCACGCGAAGGGAGCGACCTTTACAACGAAATGTCGGAAGCGGGGGTCATCAAACAAGACGATCTTGGCGCATCGAAAATCGCTCTGGTCTACGGGCAGATGAACGAACCGCCGGGCGCCCGCCTTCGCGTAGCTCTGTCCGGTCTCGCGATCACCGAATACTTCCGCGATGAAAAGAATCAGGATGTGTTGCTCTTTATTGACAACATCTTTCGGTTTTCCCAGGCAGGCTCCGAGGTATCGGCGCTGCTTGGCCGTACTGCCAGCGCCGTTGGTTATCAGCCGACGCTCGCCGCGGAAATGGGCGCCCTTCAGGAACGCATCACTTCCACCAAGAAAGGCTCGATCACTTCCTTCCAGGCAGTGTACGTGCCGGCCGACGATCTGACGGATCCCGCGCCGGCTACGACGTTCGCGCACCTGGATGCTACTATCGTATTAGAACGCGCGATTGCCGAACTGGGGATCTATCCTGCGGTGGATCCTCTGGCATCGACCTCCCGCGCGCTTACGCCCGAAATCGTGGGCAAGGAACACTACGACGTTGCGCGGGGAGTCCAGAAGGTGCTTCAACGTTTCAAAGACCTGCAGGACATCATCTCGATTCTCGGCATCGATGAGCTTTCGCCGGATGACAAGACCACGGTATTCCGCGCTCGCAAGATCCAGCGCTTTCTGAGCCAGCCGTTCAGCGTGGCGCAAGTGTTTACCGGCTACGAAGGGAAGCAGGTTCCTGTAGCTGAGACAGTTCGCGGCTTCAAGGAGATTCTGGAAGGCAAACACGACGATGTACCGGAAGGCAACTTCTACATGAAGGGTGGAATTGAAGAAATCAAATAGAATAAAGAGTTGAATATGGCAGAGACATTGAAGATTAGAAATCGTCACACCGGAAGCAATCGTCTACTCTGAAGACGTAGAAATGGTTACCTTACCGTGTGTAGACGGCGAGTTGGGAATTCTTCCCCAGCACATCGGGTTAATGACCAGATTGCTGCCAGGAGAAATCATTGTGCAAAGAGGCGGTCACGATGAATTACTGGCCGTTGGTGAAGGCCTTGTTGAAGTTACGGGCAACCGTGTGGCTATCATTACCGATATGGCGATTCCTGCCGATAAGATCGATGAAGCCAAGGTCGAAGAAGCGCGGAAACGCGCAGAAGC
Source organism: uncultured bacterium (assembly GCA_963843285.1). GTDB lineage: Bacteria > Acidobacteriota > HRBIN11 > JAKEFK01 > JAKEFK01 > CAZDDB01. The sequence goes on along the minus strand of CAWJJO010000012.1, from coordinate 81,689 downwards.
CCGACTGCAAGACAAGATCTCTGACGAAGAGGTCGCTTCCGTCAACGCCTCCCTGGCTCGCTCGCTGGCGCAATTGCGTGTCAAGCGCCGCCGCCACGTTTAATTACGAGTCACACAGGATGCGAATGGCAACTCCCTATACTGACAAATCAAAGGGACCGATTTCCTCGAAACGGCAAAGCCGATTGTTGCTGGCCAGAATTTTGAGAGTCTCAGGGCTGGTCTCTACTGGGATTCTACTTCTGCGCCCGTCTTTACGGCTACGTGTGGAACTACGCTGGTGTGGAAGCACTATCGCAGAAGTCCAGGAATGAGACAGGCACAGACTCTTCTGCTGATTTCAGTTTATGGGATCAGAAGCGAATCCAGGCTTATAAAACGGCGCTGATTCAGAAGTTCGATCCGCCGCTGGCAGTTTTGCGAATCGAACGAATTGGACTCGCTGTATCTGTGTTTGAAGGAGTAGATGACCTGACACTTGATCGGGGGGTAGGCCATATTCCCGATACGGGTCGAATCGGCGGCAGCGGGAACATCGGAATCGCGGGACACCGCGATGGTTTCTTTCGGGGCCTCAAAGATATTTCAAAAGGCGACAACGTTCAGCTCGTGTCCGCCGAGGCTACGTACAACTATACGATTGATCAGATTCTGATTGTCAAACCGGAAGATGTCTGGGTTCTTGCACCCCAAAAGAAAGCATCTCTTACTCTTGTAACCTGCTATCCATTTTATTTTGTGGGGCATGCTCCCAGTCGCTACATTATTCAGGCTTCATTGAAAGCAATAGAACCAAAAGTTTCTTCAAAAAATTAAAAGGAGGAGTATATGCGTTTGAAACTTGTATTTAGCGTGACCTTTCTGGTCGCGATGATTTTCTGCTTTGTTGCAGCGCAGGCGCAAACGACGACTGAAGTGAGATCGGGAACGGTTGTTTCAGTTGAAGGAAATCATGTGGTGATTCACATGAGCACCGGGGAAGATAAGGAATTCGATGTTCCAGATGATTTCAAGGTAACAGTGGATGGAAAGGAAATCACTGTTCATGAACTGAAACCAGGAACGAAGCTTACCAGGACCATCACGACTACGACGGAACCGAAAACGGTTTACACGACAACGGTGAAAAATGGCGTCGTTTGGCACGTACAGCCGCCGCAATTGATCATCACCGGAGCCGATAAAGTGAATCGCCAGTACCAGGTACCGGACTGGTTGAAGTTTGAAGTAGATGGCAAGCAGTTGACCGTATTCGAACTGAGAAAAGGCATGCGCCTTTCAGCAACGATTGTTTCTGAACAAAAGTCCACACTCGTTACAGAAACTCCCGGCGGGGTAAGCGGCTCTGCGCCAGCAGCTGCGCCAGCAGCTACGCCAGCAGCTACGCCAGCACCGGAACCTTCAACTTCTGGTGAATCAACCGGCGAAAAGCAATTGCCAAAAACCGCAAGCAATCTCGGGTTACTGGCATTGGTGGGAGTCGGCTTTCTACTCTTATCCTTGAAACTAAGATAAGATAGAACAGTTTTTCGCAGTCCACGAACAATGGGGGAGCCTGGCTCCCCCTTTGTTCTTTTTTTTGCTCTCCTAATTCAGGATGTGAGCACTTCAACGTAAGGTCGATTCTGTTCTGCGTTGGGACATCTCAGAATCAGTTCAAATCGTCATCTTTTGAAAACTTAGTTCCGCCAAGCGTCGCCTGTAGAGCAATCCCTTTCTTGGTGATCGTGTAGATCTCCATCCCTTCGGAAGAAGTTCCGGCGCTACTGGCTGCAGCGCCATCATTCTTGCTCTTCGCAGCGGCATCGGCTTCTCCCGTGAATGACCAGCCTGATTCCGTAAACTTCTTCAAGGTGGCGGCATTCGAGAAAATAAAGACCACCTGGTAATCCTTGACGCCGAGGCCGGGACCTGCTCCCACGGTCTTCATCTTCATGAAGATGGGGTTCCCGCCGGCATTTCCAACGGCGACACCGTTTCCTCTGGACGTTGACAGCAAGAGCAGGTGAATGCCGGCATTGTCAAAGACTGCGTACCCGGCGGCTTTTTGGACCTTCGCCTTCGTTTCCGGCTTCCCCTTATACAGCTCCGCAAGTGTCTCATCTCTCATCTTGAGAACGGCGGCCTGCTTCTTTTGAATATCCTCCTTGTCATCAGCCAGGGCGGGCCGAATGCCTGACATCAGGAACAGGAGCATCGCAATCCAGAATGTGATCGCAAGATACTTCATTAGTTTATCCTCCATATCCTATGATGGATGCAAAAAATAGGCCACCTTCCAGATCTCTAGACTGATCCAGTCCGCGAACATTGTAGCCGGTTGGCGCCGAACCCACGAAGCAAAATTCCATTTGCTATAATCCTTCTGCACTATGGCCCTTCTAACCGCCGTGACCGTTCAGATCTCTCTGAATTTCACGATGGGATCCACCACATCTCTCTTTCCGTTGCCCAAAGGAGCGCCCTATGCGGAGACTGACGATGTCACGCTCTACGATATTTCTCCGGACGGCCAGCGATTTCTCCTGAACGCGCACACGGAAAAGGAAAAGCCTTCCTATACACTCGTTCTGAATTGGTCGGAAGCTTTAAGCAAATCTGAGTGAAAAGTCGCCCGGAGAAATCACTGGCATGAAGTATCTTCAGCAGTTGTCACGGATTTTGATGTTTAAGATCCACGTTGAAACATCGTGGTTCCAGTTGCTCTCAGATCACTCACTGCTTGCTTGACCCGTTCTGCCATGGAGGCTTCTGCAAGAGCGAGATACGTGCGGGGATCGTAGTTCTTCTTGTTTCCGACTTCGCCATCAATTTTAAGTACGCCATCGTAATTCTTGAACATGTGATTCACAATCGATCTCGTGAAGGCGTACTGCAGATCGGTGTCTATATTCATCTTGATGACTCCGTAATCGATCGCCTCGTGAATGTCACGGAGTTCCGAACCGGATCCGCCGTGGAAAACGAGATAGAATCGCGCTGGATCACCATATTTCTGAACGACTGCATCCTGGCACTGCTTCAATATGGATGGTTTCAGTTTCACCTGGCCCGGTTTGTATACACCGTGCACATTGCCGAACGTTGCTGCGAGCAAATATCTTGCGCCCTTGATTGCGTTCAACCTGCGAGCAACTTCGAGCGTATCTTCCGGCGTCGTGTACAATTTGGCGCCGGCCTCACCCTTCACACCGTCCTCTTCTCCACCGACAACGCCCGCTTCGATTTCCAGGATGAGCTCGTTTTTCTGAAACCGTTCCAAAAGCTTGACTGAAATATCGAGATTGTCTTTCAGTGGAAGCGCGCTTCCATCAAACATATGACTGGTGAACAGATTCTTTCTGCCTGCGGCCCGTCGCCTTTCCGTTTCTTCTACGAGCGGGATGACGAATTGATCCAGTTTGTCCGCCTGGCAATGATCTGTATTCAGAACAACATAAATCGGATATCGTTCTGCAGCGCGATGGACGTGTTCGGCAATCGAAATAGCCCCGAGGGCCATATCTTTAACGGATGCACCCGAAGCAAAAGCGGCTCCTCCCGTTGAGACCTGAATGATTCCGTCGCTTTTACTTTCGGCAAGGCCTTTCAGTACCGCATTCGCGGTTGTGAGCGATGTCACGTTGATCGCAGGAAAGGCATAGTGTCCTTCCCGGGCGCGATCCAGCAGTTTGCAGTAAGTTGCATAGTCGGCTACCGGCATAAAATTTCTCCTTCTACTTTATTTGTGCGAAAAGCGACAGTACAGATCGCGGTTGCACCTGTCTAAAATACCTCATTTCGACCTTCAGCGCACTCACGACCGAAAGGATCTCTGACGAAGAAGTCGCTTCTGTAAGCTGTTTCGATTGTTGATTAGGCTTCTCCGCTGCTGGCGGCCGAAGCTCGGTTTTCTGATATCGGCGAGAAGATCGAAAGGTTGGCAGGGTTATGTCAATCTGAGACGTCTGCCGCCTTAGAAGCGGCAGACGTATGGATCGTGATCGAACGTCAAGAAAGCTTATTTCGGGTTCGATGCGTATGGGTTTCCACCCAGCGCGTTAGAAATGTCCGTGATTGCTTTCTGTGCGCGGACGCTGTTGCCTGCATCATCCAGTGGAGGAGAGATAACTGCGATGCCGAACTTCCCGGGGGAAACCGCAATGAGACCGCCACCGACTCCGCTTTTCCCGGGTAAACCGGTAGCAAACAGCCATTTGCCGGAATCATCGTATAAACCTGCTGTCGCCATGACCGCTTGATGTATCCGTATGCAAGCATCAGGGCGCCGATTGCCTGATTGCGCTGATTGGTATCGGATTCGGATTTGTAAACTCCTGCAGTACGGTGAGCGAACGCCCGGCGGAATCATCATCATGAAATCCGATGATCTTGTTCCAGATTTCGTCAGCGTTGGATCCTTTCACCATGCCGGTCGATGAAATTTCGCCCGGATTGACAAGCGGATTCATTTCCGGCGCCCCGGTACCCTCTACCGTCTTGACCGCTTCGATTGCAATAATGGAGTTGAATTGATTTGATCGGGCGTTTGCGCTTGCAGTGATGCTGTTGTGAACGTCGCTACAACAAGCAGCAGCAGCATGTCCGCTCTGCAAATTTCAAAATTGAGCTGTCCATCGTCACTTCCCTCCCACGGAAAGCGAAAAATTGTATTTGAACGAGAACTGAACGCGGTAGTCATCTGACGTGAAGCCATCGCTAAAATTCTCCCTGCGTCCCCATTGGAATTCTCCACCGACCATCACGTTTTCCGCCGGGTAGAAAAGCAGGTTTCCCAGCGCATACTGACCGATGTGGAATGCGTTTGCATCCTGCCCGTTGCTGTTGTCGATGTCGAGGCGCGAGTAGCCGACGGAACTGGACCATTTATCGTTCCAGGTGTGATCGAGGAACAGCACCAGTCCCTGCAGAGGCAGGGCCTCGCCAAGAATGGGAGTCACTGGATTTGAAGGGTTGAGCTTAATTCCGATGTCCACCGGAGCATCATTCATGTAGTTCTCGATACCTGCACCAAAAACATATTGAAGCCGGAGAGTGTCTCCGCTGAACTTGATATTCGAGCTTAGGTTGATGCCCCAGCCGGTCTCGTGACCGCTCAAGTCGAATTGATCGTCCAACACATCGTCGAAATTCATCCGTCTTACAATTCCGGCGACCTCGAAGTAACCCCACTCTTTGCCGTAATGGTACTCAGCGGAAAGATCGGGCACTGGAAAACGGCCTTTAATATTCTGAATTTCAACGCGGTCTTCAAAAATCCCCTGGTCTGCGCTTGCGCCAGGACGTTCTAGAGCGATTGTCAAATGTGTATCGCCCATAATGGGCATCCAGCGAACCTGGACGTTTCGGAAAAAGACCATTCCGTTGGGTCCCCAGTACTCAAGAGAGTTTGGAAACACATCGATGTCCATGAACGGGCTCCACGTTTGTCCCGCGCCAAAGTGGCCGAGTTCTCCGTACGCATGGCGTAAGCGGAACGTTGTCTGTCCCTGGTCCACTCCTGTTCCAAAGAGCTCAAATTCAAAGGTTGTCTTCAATTCTCCAAGGCTCGTTGGAAAGTAGGACTTTACGCCGAACCGGCTCTGACGGACGCCTGCAAACCAATGACCGTCTTCGCCGAACTCATCTTCGAAAGCAGGTAGCTTCGTTGGACGGAGTACATCGAACCAATTCGCATCGTTCTGTTTGAACTGATATCCGGTATCCATCATCGCAAACCCGTAAATATCGAGCCGCGGTTTCGGTTTCTCCGTTTCCCCGCCTGCAGCATCATCGGATGCAGTTACGGCCGGTTGTAAGGCTGGAATGTCAAAAATTTCTGCGCGAACGGATGGCGTCCCGAATAGCAAAATTACAAGAGCTAATGCTGCGAGCCATCCAATCTTGATATTGGAAGATCCTTGCGTATTCATTTTCATCTCTCCTTAAGATTTGCTCCTCAATTCGGGTTCACTGTACGGAGTTTTCTGACATATTCCATCCCCCGGGTTTCCCGGATATCACAGAAGCTCAGCTCCGGTGTATTGGTGGACTGCTCTATTAACTCCAGGATCCAGAAAAATCGATCAGAACGGACGTGTCGTTCTAGATCCTCCCAGGAACTCCATTCTTCTTGATAGAGGATGATGTTCTGCTCCTGCGCATCTCGACTGATGCGGCACTGAACGCACCCAGATTGCACTTCCGTTCGCCGCATTTGAAGGCGCAAAGCATGTATCATGTCCGCCGCCCGGTTAGCGCTTGGAATAATTTTCAAATTCATGTAGATCATCGATTTCACTATTGCAAGGAAAGTGCCAGCATGACTCGGATTTAGGAGTGGACTAAGTCGTTGTAATTGAGACGTTTACGAGTCTTGATGATCGGACTTGCACTGATTGAAATCGGCCGTCCCCACGGAATAGAAGAGTCTTCTCCGTTATTTCGGAGGACTGTAGGTTTTTCGAATGGCAGGCGGGGTGTGTTGCCGCGGATTTCCCCTCCTTATGAAGGAGGGGATTAAGGGGAGGTTTCATCTCCCCCTTCATAAGGGGGAGAAACGAGCAACACAAACTTAGGACAGTACGCAGGCGCGCTGGAAGCCGAGGCTGTTGAAAAATGCAAGGGAGCGCGGACTTCCAGTCCGCCAGAATATTGTAGCTCCTCGATGATCGGCGGGCTGGAAGCTGGCTGGAAGCCCGCGCTCCAGCTAGGAACCTCCCTTCCTGCATTTTTCAACAGCCTCAGCCCGCGCTCCACTAAAGTGTTTGGTATAATACGCCGATTTATGTCATTTCAGAGTGTTCTGGACATCGCCATTCCTGCCATCACGTTCTTTCTCATGACAATTGTTGGCATGGACTTGACCGCAAACGATTTCCGGAAAGTACGCCGTTCGCCAAGGAGCTTCTTTGTCGGAACGCTCGGACAATATTTACTCCCCCTGTGCGCATTGCTGGTGCTGGTAATGCTAAAGCCTATCCCCTCTATCGCCGCTGGAATGGTCCTGGTTGCATCAGCTCCTGGAGGCGGAATTTCTAATTACTATTCCTATATGGCTGGCGCCAACGTGGCGCTCTCCGTTGTTCTAACAACAGTATCCTGTCTCTGTGCTGCCCTTACCATGCCACTTTTGCTCAGCCTCTTTCAGTTCCTGCTACCCCAGAGTGTCGCATACCATGTGCCGCTTCGAATTCTTGTGGGACAACTGGTTCTGATGCTGGTTCTCCCCGTTGTGATCGGCATGATCGTTCACCACTATCGCCCGGCTTTTGTGGCCCGTTACGGCAAAATACTGCGACGCATTGGCTTTGTCGCTCTTGGGGGTCTGATCGTCTTCATCATTTATCAAACAAGAGCGCTATTTCTTGCGAGCTGGCAGGGAATTGTGGAAGCTGCCGCCGTCTTTATTTTGCTTTCCATGGTTCTCGGCTACACAGCAGGTTTATTATTCCGGTTAGGCCGTAGGGATTCTTTCACCATCTCGATCGAGTATGGCGTGAGGAACGTCGCGATCACGACCGCAACCGCAGTTGTAATTCTGCAGCGAACAGACTTTGCCAGCTTTGCCGCTCTTTATTTCCTCGTAGAAGCAGCGCTGATCCTGCTTTCCATAGCGGTGCTCCGAAAGTTGCAGAACCGGGCTACTTTCGTGGTTGCATCGGAATGACGAAACCGCTGGAAAGAATATAATTATACAGGTGATTGATTGGAGGCCTCGGTCGAATTCCATTCGCTGTGATCCACCCGTCTGCATCTTCAATCTCCCACCCGAGTTTGCGCATTGATTGAACCCGTTCACCAGCTGATGAAAGGGTCATCGGATACACATAGACCCGTACGTTTTGTGTGAACAAACGGGAGATGCCCTCCAATGTATGGCCCTCCAGTTCCCCGTATGCGTCTTCCAGAACACGAATCAGGAGAGGGAGTCCGATCGCAAAACAAATGGAGGAAGCAGTATAGCGCTTCACGTAAGCGGCCATCTTGTATAGTTCCTCCATTCGGGTGAGCAATACGCTATATCCCTCTTTGAGCAGCGTCTCCAAACGTCGCAGGTTTTCCGGGCCGTAAGCTAAACAAAACAATCCGGTCGGTGAAGATCCTGTCTCGGATTGGACGGCTTGAATCGCGCTTGCAAGCATTTGCCTCTGGAAAGGTTCCACGACATCAAAAATTCCCGGAGACAGTACTACTTTCTTGTTATGAAGTACTTCTGTAGGCGGCAGCATTCTGCCGTCAGGGAGGAACGCTACAACTTCCGTCAGGCCTTTGGTAACAAGGTCAATCAGAACGAATTTGCGATCCCACTGTTCAAATGCAGGACCGCGCCAATCCATAAAGTCGATCTCGATGCGACCTTTCATCTCTTGCGAAAGGCCATCCAGGAATGAATCCGTGCTATCCATTTGTCGTGAAGCTGCGTACACCAAATTTACTCCCAGAATTCCCACGGCCTCCTGTTGAAGCGAGCTGGAGGGATCCAGGAGGTAGACGTGGATCAAAATGTCGTTCGGTTCATCTCCCGGCTGCAGCTGAAACCGGATTCCCAACCATCCATGCGGTTCGTTCGTGCCTGCGAAATTCCGCGAGGAGATCGTGTCCGCAAAAGCAAAGAATCGACTTTCGGCGCCACGGCTTTCCCCCAATTGTAACAGTAGCTGCTGCCATTCACGATCCAGCATGGCTTCCAAACGCTGTCTCGAGACGTATCGCGATCCAGCGCCATATAGATCGTCGCTCACTTCCTTGTCGTAGGCGCAAATGGTTTTCGCAACTGTCCCGGATGCGGCGCCAACACGTAAAAACCAGCGAGCCACTTCCTGACCTGCGCCAATCTCGGCGAAAGATCCGAACCTTGTCGTGTCCAGATTGAGTTCGAGCGCCTTCTGGTGGGTATCTGCCGTTTTCTGTTTTTCCATAGCTAAACTATAACTCAGAGGATCTAACTAGGGTTCCCCTCCCTTATGAAGGAAGGGGTTAGGGGAGGGTTGGATTCTGAATATGAAGCTCCAACCCCCTCCCAGCCTCCCCCTTGATTAAGGGGGAGGAGTCGCTCGCAGAATCACCTTCTATTTCAGACCGAGCGTCGAGTTTCTGAAGTTTGCGTTACTTTTCTTTCGTCCCTGGTGGAAAGTCCTTGAACATCTTTTCGGTGGCTTTCTTGAGCTTCTTTTCGTTCTTTTCGGGTTTATCCGAAAGTTCATCCTGAGCCACGCCCCTGAAAACCAGTTGTTTGGACTTCACATCGAATATGTCAACAACGAGGGTTCCTACCGTATATTCGTCAACGGTAGTGGTGGCAGTGCCCATTCCACCGAAACCGCCCCAGCGATAGCCTCCGCCGTAGCCGGAATAGAAGGTGGTCAGGTCCTTCTTTTCCTGCGTTGCTCCATGAAGCACCACAACTGAGTCAGCAGCGCTTTCATCCGCTTTGGTCCAACCCTTCGTTGCAAGAGCTGCTTCTACTGCTGCGATGACTCGTTTTTCGCCGAGAGGATTTCCCCAAGATGTTCCAATTTTCACAGCAAAGGTCTTCAACGTTTTGAAATCGAAGGCTTTATCGTAGTCAACTTTTACATCTTGAGCGAATGCAGCGCCGGCCAGCAATAACAAAAACATGCCGGCCACACCAATTCCAGTAATCTTGAACATTTTCATTTGAGATCTCCTTTTAAATTTTCTACTGCGTGACGGCAGTATTTTCCGGTTCCGGAGGAGTCCATCCTCCGCCCAGCGCTTTATAGAGGCGAACCAATGCTACAAGCTGGTCCCGTACACTTTGAGCCGAATCAAGTTCTGATTCGAACAAGGACCGCTGGGCGTCCAATACCTCCAGATAATCTGAAACGCCGCCTCTGTATCGAATTTCGGCAAGCTCCAATACCCTTTGTTCGGCTGCCACTCGTGCCGACTGGGATACTCGGCGCTCACCCGATTTCTGATAATCGATCAATGCATCCTCGACTTCGCGAAAAGCTTGTAATATGACGGATTCGTAAGCGTACAGGGTCTGCCGGTTTTGCGATTCCGCTACTTCCACCCGACGTTTGTTTTTGCCCGCATTGAAAATGGGTTGAATCAGGTTTCCCGCAATGGCCCACGTTTTTGCCGGTGAGGTTGCAATATTGTCTAACTCGGTGCTTTCCCATCCGAAGAAGCCGGTCAGGAAAATCCGGGGAAAAAGCAAAGCTTTTGCTTCCCCGATTCGCGCGTTGGAGGAAATTAAGATCTGCTCGGCTTGCGCGATGTCCGGTCGACGCTCCAGCAATTCTGATGCTAGTCCGGCTGGAATCTGAGGCGGCAACGGCTGTTCTTCCAGCCCGCGTCCTCTCAGGATATGAGATGGATTCCGGCCCAGTAAAACAGATATTTCGTTTTCCTTTTGCACAACAAAGCGCTCAAAGTCATGAACAAATGCATTTGTACGGTGGTATTCCGCTTCGGCCTGCCTCAAATCAAGCTCCGAAGTCAGTCCACCTTCAAAACGGAGTTTCGCCAATTTGACATAATCTTCACTGGACTTCAGCGTACGCCTGGAGATTTCCAGCCTGAGATCCAGGTCTCGTAACTCCATGTATGCGATCGCAACATCGGAAACGAGTGTGATGACCGCGAATCTTTGCGCTTCTTCTGTGGACAACAGGAGCGCTTTCTCCGCTTCCGTTGCCCGCCGGATCCTTCCAAAAAAATCCAACTCCCAGAAAACGCTTGCGTTGAGCTGATACACGGGCTTGGATGTGTCGGTGCTTTCGGGGATTTTAATGACACTGTCGTGGCTTGTTTCCTGCTCCGCGGCCGACGCGTTTACGTCTACCTGCGGATAAAGGTCCGCTTTCTGAAATCCATAGAACGCGCGAGCTTCTTCGATCCGTTCGACCGCGATTTTTAGATCTTTGTTCTCTGCAAGGGCGATCCGGATCAATTCCTGTAATTGTGGATCCTGGAATAGATCCCACCAGGGAAGATTTGCAAGGCTAGTGTCGATCGGCACAGCCTCTTTCCACGCTTCCGGCGCCTGCACAGGCGGGCGCACGTAATCTGGGCCCAGTTTGCATCCGCTGAACATGAGAGCCGATATAATCAAGAAGCCTAACATCCGTCTCATATCAGTGTTCTCCCTGCGCGATGGTGACTGTAGGAGGCTCGGCTGCGGGTTCTGGCTTTTGCTTTCGCTTTCCTAATCCCTCCATAAACGCGAAGTTTCCTGGAATCAGGAAAACACCGAGGAAGGTTGCAATCAACATTCCCCAGAATACGGCTGTACCCATTACGTTTTGCGCGCCGGATCCGGAACCGCTCGCAAGCATCAATGGAATAACTCCCATGATGAATGCAAAGGCAGTCATAAGAATCGGACGGAATCTGAGTCGCGCGGATTCCAGCGCAGCATCCTGGACGGACATACCCTCTTCATGCTTGGCTTTCGCAAACTCAACAATCAAGATTGCATTCTTTGCCGCGAGACCGATCAGCATGATCAAGCCGATCTGCACGTACACATTGTTGTCATAGCCCGAGATCCAGCATCCGAAAAATGCTCCCAGCGCGACCAGCGGTGAACCAAGCAAAACGGCCCACGGCAGTTTCCAGCTCTCATAAAGAGCTGCGAGCAGCAGAAAAACGAAGACGATTGCAAGAACAAATGTTGGAGTCGCGGATGGCGCCACCTTTTCCTGATAAGACAACTGGTTGTAAGCAAACCCCATTTCCTTGGGCATCGTTTTGTGGAAGACATCTTCCAGCGCCGCAAGAGACTGTCCGGAAGTGAATCCGCGGCCGGAAACACCATTGATTTCCACGGAACGGAAGAGGTTGAAGCGCGTCGTAATTTCCGTTCCCGGCTCTGTAGTTACTTTCATCATGGTGGATAGCGGGATCATATCTCCTGTGGTATTGCTTCGGACATAGATATCGCCTATGTTTTCAGGCTTACGACGATAGTCCGAATCGGCTTGAACGTACACACGATAAAGGCGGCCGAAACGGTTAAAATCATTCACGTAAGAGCCGCCTAGTACTGCGGACATCGCCTGGAAAACATCATTTACCGGGACTCCAAGTTTGCGCGCCTTTTCACGATCCAGATCTACTTTGACTTGCGGATAGCGAGGATCGAACGATGTGAAAAGGTTTCCCAGTTCGGGCCGTTTGCGTGCTTCCTCCAGGAATATCCTCGTTTGATCGCCAAGGTCTGCAACACTCAGAGATCCACTCCGGTCCTGCAGCAGAAAATTGAATCCTGACGAAGCTCCGAAACCGGAAATTGTCGGTATGTTAAAAGGAAAGATAATTGCTTCGGGAATCTGGGAGAACTGCCGCTGGAGCGTCGCCATAATTCCTTTGATTTTCAATTCTTCCGTCTGGCGTTCTTCCCAGGGTTTCAATCGTGCAAAGATCGTACCGAAATTGGGTTGATATGTGCTGGTTACCACACCAAAACCGCCGATCGTCGTGAACGCTTCAACGGCTTCTGTTTTGCCTAGAATTTCCTCGACCTGTGCAAGCACGGCGCCCGTCCGTTCCAGGGAAGCGGCGGGAGGAAGTTGTACGTTGACACCCACCAGTCCTTGATCTTCCTCAGGTATGAACCCGGCCGGTAATTGCTTTCCCAGGAATACCACAAAGAAAACAACAACACCAACAATCAAGATGGTTAGAATCGATTTGCGCACAAGCAATTTTGATATGCTCACGTATCCGGTTGTCGTCTTATCAAACGCGCGATTGAAGAGCGCAAAGAATTTCCCCAGCGGTCCTCTTGCCGGGCCGTGCTTCGCGGGTTTCAGCAGCATCGCGGCAAGAGCAGGAGACAACGACAGGGCATTAAAAGCTGACAGGAGCACGGAGATCGCAATGGTTAATGCAAACTGCTGATACATACGTCCGGTCAAGCCGCCCAAAAATGCGACCGGAACGAACACAGCACACAGAATCAATGCAATTCCGATGACCGGCGCCGTCACTTCCTTCATCGCCTGCTGCGTGGCTTCTTTCGGATTCATGCCATGTTCTATGTGGTGCATGACCGCTTCCACCACGACAATGGCATCGTCAACGACAATTCCAATGGCGAGTACCAGACCGAACATGGACAGCGTATTTACCGAGAATCCAAGCGTCGGGAAAAAGATGAAGGTCCCGATCAAAGAAACAGGGACCGTAAGAAGAGGAATAAAGGTTGCTCGAAAATTTTGTAGAAATATGAAAACAACCAGAGTAACCAAGATGATCGCTTCTACGAACGTCTTTTTGATCTCATGAATCGAGGCTTCCACAGCTGGAGTCGTATCGTAAACAATCTCGTAGTCCATATCGGGCGGGAACAATCCCTTCGCCCGATGCATCGTTTCATAGATTGCTTCGGAAGCCTTCAACTGATTGGCTCCCGGCAACAAATAAACGGCCATGGAGCCTGCCGGCTTTCCGTTGAGTCTTCCGAAATGAGTTGTAGTCCTGCGACCCGAGCTCGACTCTTCCCAACATCTTTAATCCGGACCTGAGCTCCGCCTGCCGATTCACGGATGATAATGTTGCCGAATTCCTCCGGATTCACCAGACGTCCGGGCGCGCTGACGGTATAGGTGAATGCCTGATCCTTCGGGGAGGGCGCCGCCCCGACACGGCCGCCCGGCGCCTGCAGGTTCTGTTCTTTGATGGAAGAAATCACATCTGCGGGAGTCAAGTCAAAATTGGCAAGCTTATCGGGATAAAGCCAAATGCGCATTCCGTAATCGGTTCCTCCGAAAAGATCCACCTGGGCGATCCCGGGAATACGAAGAAGCTGATCGCGCAAGTTGATGCTGCAATAGTTGATCAGGAATTGGCCGTCATAAGTCCCTTTCGGTGAATTTACGGAAATGATCATCAAAATACTGGGGCTCTGCTTCTTCACAGTAACGCCCTGGGCAATCACTTCCTGAGGCAGACGCGCCTGCGCTGCCGAAACGCGGTTTTGTGTCAGGACGTTTGCAGTGTCCTGATTCGTTCCAACTTCAAAGTTGACGTCCAGCTGCATACGTCCATCACTGGTATTGGAGGACTTCATGTAGATCATTCCTTCTACACCGTTGACTTCCTGTTCAATCGGAGTAGCCACCGATTGTTCCACCGCAACGGCAGAAGCGCCTACATAGTTGGCAGTTACACGAATCATGGGCGGCGCCAGAAACGGGTACATTTCGAAGCTGAGACCCTTCAGTGTGAAGGCTCCCATAATCACAATGACGATGGAGATCACGATGGCGACAATGGGACGACGGATAAAAAATTCAGACATATTCTTCCTCCTATGTCGCCGACGCCGTGGAAGCAGTTGGAGACGTGCTCTCTTCCTGGATCGGAACTACCGTAGGGTTCACAGTCACACCATCCCGAACCTTCTGAAGCCCTTCCACAACGACTTTTTCCCCTGCATTCAACCCGGAATCGATCAACCATAAATTGCCGATGCGTTCGCCGGCTTGAACCGTACGCAACGTCACTTTGTTGTCCGCGCCAACCACTGCGACGCTGTAAGTGCCTTGCAACTCCTGCACAGCGGTTTGGGGAACGAGGATTGCGTTCTCCTTTTGATCGATAACTACGCGAATGCGACCGTATTGACCGGGCCGCACAATATGTTCCGGATTTGGGAATGCCGCTTCGATTCCCAGTGTTCCTGTTTTGGGATCGATCGCGCGATCTGCGAATACAAGACTTCCTTTATGGTTGTGCACCGAACCATCCGCAAGAACAAGCTCAAAGTTATCGGAACGTTTTTGGGGATTTGCGCCTCTGGCGCGAGCAAGTCGAAGGTAGTCCCGTTCACTGACGTTGGAACGGACGTGAATCGAGTCAATGTTGGATATTACCGTAAGCAAGGTATTCTCCCCACGGCCAACGAGGTTGCCGGGTTTCACTTGTGTTTTTCCAACCAGGCCTTCAATTGGTGAGTAAACTTTCGTATATCCGAGGTTGATTTCCGCATCCTTTTCCGACGCTTGAGCCGCGTCCACGGAAGCAGATGCCGCCTGTTGGGCAGAAACTGCTGTATCGTACTCCTCTTTGGAAATTGCATTCTGTTCTACCAGTGGTTTGTAACGAGCCACATCCTGCTGTGTCTTCGCCAGGTTTGCTTGTGCTTCTGCCAGGCGGCCCTGGGACTCAGCCAGAGCGGCGCGAAGCGGCTGCGGATCGATCGTGTACAGGAGCTGTCCTTTCTTCACAAACGAGCCTTCCTCGAAATTGACTGTTTCCAGGAATCCTTCGACGCGTGCCCGAATCTCCACGTCCGAGGCGCCAACGGTTTCACCAACGTTCTCCACATAGATGGGTACCGATTTCTGCAAGACAACTGAGACCTTCACCTGTGGTGGAGGCGGCGGAGGAGGCGCTTCTTCCTTCTTGCATGCGAAAACAAATAAAGTGCAAATGACCGCTAACGAAGTTTGCTGAAAAAAGTCTTTCATATTTAACCTCGGATAGATTCTTCCCAAATCGTTTAAGCAAAGCATGTGCCAGTCTCTCGGTGAACTAAGGATAACCCCGAAGCGCCGGTATGTACAGAATCAAAAAGAAATTAAGGAATCGAATCCTCCGCTTCATGACCGTCCATCTCCGCAATACCGGAGGCTGCTACGACATACCGGACTTTGTATCAGAGTAATCTGTAGGGGCGACCCTTGTGGTCGCCCACTCAAGATTTGCGCCTCTCAAGCGGGCGGGGACAAGCCCCGCCCCTACCACAATGCTGCATCGCTTGGCACTGAGTTTGCACTGAAGCTGCATTGCATGGAGAGAATGTGTTTTGGATTGAACTGATACTGTTTTTAGCATGCATTGTGATTGGCGCGCGCATCGGGGGCATTGGCCTTGGAACAATTGCGGGTTTCGGTTTGATGGTTTTTGTTTTCGTGTTCCAGCTTCCGCCGGGATCCCCACCCGGTACGGTACTGGGAATGATCATTGCGGTCATTACGGCACTCTCCGTGATGCAAGCCGCAGGTGGTCTTGATTTTCTGGTTCAAACTGCGGAAAAGATTCTGCGACGAAAGCCGCGCCAGATTACGTTTCTCGGACCTCTGGTTACATACATCCTTGTGTTTGCGGCCGGTACTCAACATGTGATTTACGCATTACTGCCGGTCATCGCCGAAGTGTCCCGCCGCGCGGGAATCCGCCCGGAGCGCCCGATGTCGATCAGTGTCATAGCATCGCTCCAGGGCGTCATTGCTTCCCCCGTCTCTGCCGTTACTGTGGCGCTGTCTGGTGTGCTGGCGGCAAAGAATGTCGGTTTGACTCAGATTCTGATGGTGATCATTCCATCAACGATCCTTGGTGTCGCAGCGGGAATCATATCCGTTTGGTGGAAAGGAAAAGAGCTTGACCAGGATCCGGAATACTTGAAACGCCTGGAAGAAGGAAAAGTAAAGTCGGTCGAGCAAGCTGCTCCGCTGGAAGGTCAGGCCCGCACGCGGGCGATTGGCTCCTGCATTGTCTTTGTGATCGCCATTCTTTCGGTTGTGGCGATCGGAATCTTTCCCGGGCTGCGTCCTCTGTATGAAAAAGTTACTGAGGGTGTTACAGAGACCGGTCAGGTGGAGATGGGCAGAGCAATCATGATTCTGATGCTTTCTGCGGCAGGAGTCATGATGGTTCTTTTCAAAGCGAGTCCCGAAGCCGCGGTGAAGGGAAGCATGATGAAAGGAGGGCTGGTGGCACTGATTTCGATCCTGGGAGTTTCCTGGCTGGGATCGTCGTTTTTTGAAGCAAATCAGAGCGCAATTGTGCAAGGCATTTCGTCCACAATTCAATCACATCCATGGATTTTTGCTGCAGGCTTGTTCACGTTATCGATCCTGCTGTTCAGCCCGGCGGCTACGATTGCGATCCTTGCGCCGGTGGGGATCACTCTTGGACTGGGAGCGAAGGAGATGATCGGGGCCTATCCCGCTGTGAATGGCCTTTTCTTCCTGCCCACATACGGCACGATCCTGGCCGCCGTTTCTTTTGATCAAACTGGGACGACACGGATCGGAAAGTATCTGCTCAACCACAGTTTCATGATCCCGGGAATTGTGACGACGATCGTATCTACGGGCGCTGCTCTGTTTTTGAGCTCACTGTTTTTGAAATGAAGGAGGTTCTATGAAATGTATAACTATTCTATTCATACTCATATTATCGATCACAGGTTTCGCGTATGCGGAGGAACAATTCCGCGTAGAAAAGGACCTTCTTGGAGAAAAGCAGGTTCCGGCGGAGGCGTACTACGGAGTCCAGACGGCGCGGGCTCTTGAAAATTTTCAGATCTCCGGCGTTGCCATCAATCATTATCCGGGCTTCGTGGAAGCATGGGCGATCGTGAAACTCGCCGCGGCGCGCGCGAACCATGATGTGGGCGCTCTGAATCAGATCAAGCTGGATGCAATTGAGAAAGCGTGCGATGCGGTCCTGAAGGGAAAGTATCACGATCAGTTTCAGGTGGACTTCTACCAGGGCGGCGCCGGCACTTCCACCAACATGAACGCCAACGAAGTTCTTGCCAACGTTGCGCTGGAGATGAGTGGCCACAAGAAAGGCGAATACGAGATCGTGGAGCCGCATGATGATCTGAACATGTCGCAGTCGACCAACGATTCCTACCCGACCGCGTTGAAAGTCGCTTTTCTGTTGCGCAACGACAAGCTGATAGAGGAGCTGGAAAGGCTTGCGGCATCGTTTCGTGTGAAAGGAGACGCGTTCCTGCGGATCGTAAAAATGGGGCGCACGGAAATGCAGGATGCCGTCCCCATGACGGTAGGACAGGAATTCCATGCGTTTGCCGCGTCGCTGGAAAGCGAAATCGCGCTGCTGCGTGATTCGGAAAAATATTTGTACGCAGTCAACATGGGCGCGACCGCAATCGGCACCGGTCTGAATGTTCCGAAAGGCTACTCGGAGAAGTGCGCCGCCCACCTGGCGCAGTTGACCGGTAAGCCCATTGTTCCCGCAAAAGACATGATTGCAGCTACATGGGAGCAACAGGGATTTGTGGTTTATTCGTCAGCCCTTCGAAGCGTGGCGGTGAAGCTTTCCAAAATTGCAGGGGATTTGATCCTGCTCGGTTCCGGACCTCGCGCCGGACTCAATGAGATCAAACTACCCGCGATGCAACCGGGATCTTCCATCATGCCGGGAAAGGTCAATCCTGTAATTCCGGAGCTCGTGAACCTCGTTGCATTCCGTGTGATGGGCAACGACTACGGCGTCAACCTTGCGGCTCATAGCGGACAGCTTCAGTTGAATGCGTACGAACCGCTGGAGGCCCTGAACATCATGGAATCGCAGCACTTGCTGTACACCACATCGAGAACTTTCCGTACGCTCTGCGTGGATGGAATCACGGTCAATGAAAAAGTGCTGGAAGAGTACATGGAAAAGACCGTCGGTATTGTCACGGCCTTGAATCCGGTCATTGGTTACGAAAAGGCAACCGAACTGGCGAAAGAAGCTTATTCCTCAGGGAAGGGAATTCTGCAGATCATACGTGAAAAAAAGATCCTGACCGAAGATCAGATCCGTGACTTGCTGGATCCTGTGAAGCTGACCGGACTGGATCCCAAGCAGTATGAAAAAAAGTGAATTGATAGGAGATACTTATGAAAACATTCAAAATCATCAGTGTCATTAGTCTCGTTGCCCTGTTCGCATGCGCTTCGTATGCTCAGGGAGCCAAGAAACCAAGAATTGTGATTGTTGCAACAGGCGGAACGATTGCGGGTTCGGCTGCGTCCGCAACGGAAGCCGGATATCAGTCCGGCGCTGTCGGCGTAGACATACTGATTCAGGCTGTGCCACAGCTGAAGGATGTTGCAGATGTGAAAGGCGAACAGGTCGCAAGCATCGGTAGTCAGGACATGAATGACGAAGTGTGGATCAAGCTCGCAAATCGCGTCAATGAGCTTCTGGCGTCTCCGGATGTGGATGGCGTGGCGATCACTCATGGAACCGACACGCTGGAGGAAACATCGTACTTTCTACAGCTTGTAATCAAGAGCGATAAGCCTGTGGTGATGACCGGTTCCATGCGACCATCCACAGCGATGAGCGCGGACGGTCCGCTGAACATTTATAACGCGGTGGCGATTGCAGCCGATCCGACAGCGCGCGGGCGTGGTGTGCTCGTGGCCATTGATGATGACATCCACTCTGCCCATGACGTAGTCAAAGGGCATACAACGGATGTGGCAACATTCAGCTCAAGCGAGGCCGGACTCGTGGGCGCGGTTCTCTTTGGCAAAACAATCTGGTATCGCACTCCTGCGCAGGTGCATACGAAAAATAGCGAACTGGCGATTGTTACCGGCAAACCTCTACCGCGTGTAGACATCATTTATGCGCACGCAAACATGTCACCGGACTTGATCGACTCGGCAGTTGAAAAAGGCGCAAAAGGATTAGTAATCGCTGGAGTAGGCGACGGAAACATGACGGCGCCTGCTATGGATGCTGTGAAACGCGCGATCGCAAAGGGTGTCGTAGTGGTGCGATCTTCCCGTACAAACGGCGGCATCATCCGAAGGAATATCGAAGTCGATGACGACAAGATCGGAACAGTCGCCTCCATGGAGCTCAATCCACCCAAGGCGCGCGCGCTTCTGCAACTGGCGTTATTGAAAACAACAGACGCAAAGAAGATCCAGGATTACTTCGATCGTTATTAGTTGCGGGAAAGACTGGCACAGCGGATTTCTCTCTCTTATGAAGGGGGAGACGGAGAGGGGGTTGGGAATTCAACCCTCCCCTAACCTCTCCCTTCATCACAGAGGCGAACTGGGATGCACGATGGAGGCATTATGTATAAAACTGAAACTTTGCTTCGCAGACAATTACGAGTACGCTATCCTGCACCGGAAGGAAGCAGAATCGTTCTACGCACAGAACTGGATTGGGATAAGGATCTAGAGCCTGAATCGGTCCTGGACAAAGGGCAGACCGCTGTTTTCACTCTGGAATGCAAGAAGCCGTTCCTGTATTTCAAGCCAGGGTTGAGAACTGGGGACAAGCTCGAGTGGTGCGTCGGGCCGAACTTGCTGGCTCTGATGACTCATCAGGGCACAAACGATGTGTACCCCTTCTTCCACTCACCGGAATCCGGTTCATTTACGGATGTATTGGAGTTCGATTCCAAAATCCTTGGCAGAAAACATATACTGCGGGTTTACGTGCCGCCGGGATATCTCGAGAATACGCTGCAATATTATCCGATTCTGTATATGCAGGATGGAAAGAATCTGTTTTTTCCCGAGGAAGCTTTTCTCGGGAGCGACTGGGGTGTAGATGATTCACTCGCTCAGCTGAATTCCATGACCGCAATCGATCGCGTGATCGTCGTTGGTATCTGGTCCCACGATCGCTTTGTTGATTACACCAAGCCTGGGTATGAAAAATACGGACTTTCTCTTGTAGAAGAAATCATTCCTGTGGCCAGAAAGCGGCTTCGCCTGCTGGACAGTCCTAGAGAGACCGGAGTGATGGGATCTTCTCTCGGCGGAGTCGTCTCCTTTTACATGGCCTGGCAATACCCGGAAGTTTTTGGAGTCGGATTCTGCATGTCCAGTACATTTTCGTATCAGGATGATCTGATCGATCGCGTGCTCACCGAACCGCTGCCGAAATCGAAGTTTTACCTGGACAGCGGTTGGCCTGGGGACAACTATGAGCCGACGCTCGCCATGGCTATGGCGTTCAGCCAGCGAGGATGCGTCCAGGGGCGAGATTTTCTTCACGTAGTCTTCCCCCTGGCCCTGCATGATGAAAAATCCTGGGGAGAGCGACTGCATCTTCCGCTTCAACTGTTTCTGGGAAAAACCAGCACTGCCAACAGAGGACGCTACGCTTGAGATAGCCGGAGTATCATGCGGCACTACTCAGGCTTCGCATGGGTGATGGCACTCTTCACTCTGATTCCGTGCATCGCTCAATGTCAGACCTCAAAAGAAGTCAACGAGCAGACGCAGTTCTGGATGAGCCTGAACAGTACGACACGTCTTACCAACAGATGGGGAGTCGTCGGCGACTTCCATATTCGGAGAAATGACTTCGTCCAGGATCCGAGCTTCTACTTTATTCGATTCGGATCGCACTTCTGGCTTACTGAAAAGGTTGCATTGACTTTCGGCTACGCCCACATGTGGCAGGCGCCGGCGCAGGATAATTTTCATACATGGACGAATGAGAATCGAATCTATCAACAAGTGCAATACTTAACAAAACTCGGGAGTACGAGCGTACTGAACAGGCTTCGGAATGAGCAGCGCTGGAGAGAAGAGGTTCAGGGCGACGCGCTGACCGGGGAAAATTTATTTTCCAATCGCGTCCGGTATCTTTTGAGCTTTTCAATTCCGGTATCACACAATCCGGCGATGCCACTTCTGGTTCTTTCGGACGAAATTCTGATTCAATTCGGCAGCGGAATCGTATTCAACACATTCGATCAAAACAGATTCTTTGCGGGCATCAAGAAGAGTCTGAGCCCCTCCTGGAGTTTTGATTTCGGATACATGCCGGTGTACCAGCAGAAGCCCAGCGGGTATCAGTATGATCTCAATCATACTCTGCGCTGGTTCTTCTATTTCACACCGAACTTTAGAAAAATAAAGTCTACGCATGAATCCGCGGGCAACGAGGAGTAGCAAGTGAATCAGGCTCCGGCGCCACCCCGAATCACATCATGCGCTGGAAATAATCGATGACCAGGAAAACAATCGCGTTTATTCTCTCACTTGGATCGGCCATCGCCCTGACCTTGCTGCTGAGAGAGCCTCAATATAACGATTCGCAGGTGTACGTTCTCTTTCTTTTGTTTTTTCCATTGGACTCTGGATCACGGAGGCGATTCCTCCTTTTTCCGTCGGTTTATTCATTCTGGCATTTCTCGCTTTTTCGTTGGGAAACCCGAAATTTAATTCACAACCGCAAAATATCGCCAAGTATGTAAACACCCACGGGCTGGTGGATCAGAAGGATTTCAGAATTGGTGGGTTCCTGATCGGATTGTTGGGACCCGCAGCAGTCATCTTGTGGGTCCTACTATTGAGTTGAGGCGTCGCTCTTTGAATTTTTAACCAATTAGTTAAATATTATCGCCATCCGCGTGACGAGGCCGGCGATTTCATCTATTGATCTTCCACCGGGCTCCACGTCTTGTCAGGGTTGAAACGTTCCAGCTTCTTGAATTCCTCAAGCGTATTTTCCCCAAAGTCTTTTTCATAGACGACACCGTCGTGGCTGACGATAAACGATTTCAATCCGGTGACGCCGTACTGCGCAGGTGTGGCAGCGAGGGCGAAGCCTCCAATCATCACGCCATTCACTACAAAGTCCATTTGCCCGAGTGGCGCGGCAGGGCCCTGTCCTTTCAAGCTCTTGAAAAAGTAACCGTGGTATGGCTGAACCGCATTGTAGCCCTTCTCGATAGCATTGGCGATATTCTCGCCGATGGGACCATTCCATTTGCCATCTGCATCTTTCCACGCCAGCCCATCTTGTTTTCCCGGCGTGCTGATGATGCGCTGTGCATACTGATTTACCTCGGAACCGTCGTGCTTTTCGAGCGCGTATTCGTGCTGAGCCTCCACAAAGCCACGGCAGATTTCGATGGCGTCCAGTTCATTACCGCCAATGCGGCGATAGATGATCTCCTGTCGTCCGGCTGCAACATCGAAAACCCATTTGCCGCCCTTCTTGGCGAGAGGAACCGAGAATGGCCAATCCTCTTTGCCGATGTTCAAAATCGCATGGTTCTTGTTTTTCGGATCCACTGACACTGATCTTTTCTCGCGAGCGAGCTCAGCAAACGTTGTAGCTATTTCCTTGTTGCGAGCTTGCTCTTCAGGAAGAATGATGTCTTTGGCATCGGGACCGAAGATCTGTTCGAGAGCTGCAATGTCGAACTTTTCTGCCGCTTCGATCAATGCATCGGCGGCTTCTTCAGGAGTTGCGAAGGCTCTGCCATATGCAGCGGGAGCCGGCTTCGACTGCGCTTGTTGCGCCGAGATCATTCCGGTCACCAGAAAGCAGGCGAAAGCAACAGCGCAAACGAAACATGAGTAAATGAAGAGATTTGATTTCACAATTCTAAATTTCATGTTGATTCTCCCAATCATGTTTCTTTACCTCCGCCGACCGCCGCCGCCGCCGCGCGAAGAACGCATACTGGATGAACCGCGACTGCTGCTGGATCGCGCGCTGGACCCGCTGTAACTGCTGCGGGAACCGCTGCCCATTGCATTTCTACTACTACTGCTGCTGCCGCTATAACCGCGGGACATATCACGGCTCCCAACGCGATCCGAGCCGCCGCCACCATAGCTTCCGCCCGTGGAACGGCTGCTCGCTGTTGCGGAGCTGCGGTTGCCGGCTGTTCCGCTACGGTTGCTGCTTTGGAGATTGCCACCCTGCTTGCTGACTTGTTGCCGGGCACTGGACTGCCGGCTGGATAATGAGTCTCCGCGTGCCGTGCCTCCATATTTATTTGCTGTTGAACGGTTCGAATAGGGCGCGCCGCCGCGATGCTGTGAGTTATGCTGCCATGTGTTCCCCTGGCCGCCCCGATTGATGTTCGTGTTGCGATTGATGTTGCTGTTGCGGTTAAAATTATTGTTCACGTTGATGTCGATGTCGTTGTGCCCCCAGCCGGCGCCCCATCCCCAGCCGCCGTGACAGCATGCCCCCATGGCCACACCGACACCAAATGAAATTGCCATACCCGCGGCATAATACCCTGGCGGCGGATAATAGATTGGCGGATAAGGATACACAGGCGCGCCATAGACAACAACCGGGTCGTAACTGGGAACGTAAACGACTTGCGGGCTTGATTGCTCAACGATAATGACTTCTTTGCTCTCGACTACTTTGGTTTCGACTTTCATCTGCTCGCTCGACTTCAAGTTTCCTGTGCCCTGCGCTTTCTTGCGCATGCGCTGTACCGCATCCATTACGTCGCTTTGCTGCGCCAGGAAAGCGTTACCCAGGTCGGTGGCCCACTGAATATCGTCCGCGAGCCGCTTCACCACTTCAGGTAATCCAGCCATCGCCTGAATACTGGGATCCCATGGTTGTTTCGCTACCGCATCCGCGAGCGCTTTGTCCTTCAAATCCGTGTGCTTCTCCAACCACTGCTGAAGCTGGACAACTTCAAGCGGATAAGTGGAGGCGGCCAGCGTCTGTGCCAGCATCGGATCCGGAAAAAGCGCAATCGGCGCTACCAGAGAATCGAGCTGATCAGGTGTAATCTTCGGCGCATCTGCCTGAGAAGACGCTGCAGGCGTTTGCGGTTGCGCTTCCTGCGAATAGGCTACTGGGCCACCGATCAGAGGGATTGCACACAGAACGATTACAAAGTTTCGAGCAGCCAGTTTTGCAAGCCGCAATCGATAAGATTTCGTATTCATAACATACCTCACTTCTGACTCCTGCAATTTCTGAGCCACTGATTTGACGACTTTGCGGAAGATCCGAGCCGTGTATGACATGACGACACAGGAACTGAAACGGCTTTCTTTCACCCTCCAGAATGATGGAGCGAACTACGGTATTACGGAGGCGATCAGACATTCAATAAGATCTTAAGTATACCGCTTCTGGAGAACATAACAAATGTGCGACTGAGCGCGACTGTCTTAAGTTTGTGTTGCTCGTTTTTCCCCCTTATCAAGGGGGAGATGAAAGTGAGGGTTGTCTTCCAACCTCCCCTTACTCCCCTCCTTCATAAGGAGGGGAATCCGCAGCAACACACAATTAGGACATACCAATGAGCGATGGCACTTTGTTTGCTTCTCTTGATTCGTTATGATTGTGTGCTATTTTGAGCATTCTCAGGAGATTGACAATGAACATCCGTAAGTTATGTCAGCCGGTTCTCATCGTACTTCTGACGAGCGGACTGGTTGCTCCGCCACTGGCCTATTCCCAGGGCGCACAGACCCAGCCGTCGCAAACCAAACCGTCAGTGCAGACGAAGCCGGCAGATACGGCAGCGGCAAAACAAAAGGAAACCGGGCCGGCAGACTGGCCCAGAGAGATCCAGCACGCAAAAGGGAAAGTGATCGTTTATCAGCCTCAAATCGATGAATGGCCGGATTACAAGCTGGTGAAGGCCCGATCCGCGATAGCATTTCTTCCAACGGGCGCCACCAATCCGCAGTTAGGAATCGTTGAAATGCAGGCAAAAACGGAAGTTGATTTCGAATCGCGCTTAGTAAAACTAACCAACCTCGAAATAACAAATTGTAATTTTCCCGGCGTCACGAAGGAAAAGAACCAGAACGCGCTTGTTGAACTGAGGGCGATGGTCAAACCTGGCTTGCGAAGCCTTTCGCTGGACAGGATGCTGGTTTCTCTGGAACGCGCCGGCATCAAAAATGTAGATGTGAAGAATGATCCGCCCAAAATCTTTTTCAGCAAGAAGCCCGCTGTGCTGGTGATGTTTGACGGCAAACCGGCGCTGAGTCCAATCAAAGACAACGAGCTGAAGTTTATCGTCAACACCAACTGGGACGTTTTCTATTCTGAAAAAGAGAAGACCAATTACCTCCGGAACGAGAAAACATGGTTGAAATCTGCAAACTTGAACGGTCCTTATTCGCCAGCCGATAAATTGCCGGATTCTTTCAAGAAACTGCCCAAAGATGACAACTGGAAGGATGTCCTGCTCAGCATACCTCCTGAAAAACTGAAACCGGAAGATATGCCGGTCATTTTCATCAGTGAAGAACCGGCTGAATTGATTCAGTTGAAAGGCGAGTTTGACTACAAACCGATCACGAGCACCAGTCTCACGTGGGTATCGAATACGGATAGCACAATCATCTTCAACCCCGCGGACAGTTACTATTACTATCTTGTTTCCGGGCGCTGGTTCAAAACAAAAAGTTTGGAGAACGGACCCTGGACTTTCGCTACTCCTACGCTGCCTGAGGAATTCAAGAAAATTCCCGCCGAACATGCCCTGGGAAAGGTGAGAGCCTCAATTCCGGGAACACGGGAAGCCAAAGAGGCAATCATCCAGGCGAGTATTCCGCAAACAGCAAAGATCAATAAGAAAACGGCAAAGGCGCCTGAGGTAACTTACGCTGGAGACAAACCGGATTTTCAACCGATCCAATCGACCGAGTTAAAGAGAGCAGTAAATACTCCAAACGATGTGATTCAGCTCAAAGATGAATATTACCTGTGTTATGACGGAGTCTGGTTTGTTTCCAAGAGTCCAACCGGACCGTGGACAGTTGCCGAAAAAATTCCGGCCGAAATTTATAAGATTCCCCCAAGTGATCCTGCCTATAACGTGACCTATGTAACGATTCAGGAAGAAGATGACAATACGGATGAGTGGGTGAGCGTTGCGGTGGCAGCAGGATACTTCGGAACAGTGATTGCCTCCGATTGCGTTTTTTGGGGAACCGGCTGGTATTATCCGCCCTATTATGGATGGTATGGCGGTTATCCTTACTATTATCCTCACTATGCCAGCTATGGCGCTGCCGCCTGGTATAACCCGTATACGGGAACATTTGGGAGAAGCGGTTGGGCTTACGGACCTTACGGTGGCGTCGGTTATGGAGCGCGCTACAACCCGCGCACGGGAACATACGCGCGGGGCGCTGCAGCCTATGGACCTTACGGTGCGCGCGGGTATGCCGAAGCTTATAATCCTCGAACCGGGACCTCCGCAAGAACCCGGCAGGGAAGCAACGCCTACTCGTCCTGGGGAAGTACTGCAGTTCGTCGCGGAGACGATTGGGTGAAAACGGGCCACTACAGTGGACAGGAAGGCGGTGGCATGCGCTATCGCACATCCGACGGCAATAGCGGATTTGTCGGTCAAAGAGGGGATGACCTCTACGCGGGTCGCGATGGCAACGTCTACCGCCGCACAGACAGCGGCTGGCAAAATTTTGACAACGGAAGCTGGAATAATGTAGATAAAGGCGATCTGAACAGGCCCTCGACAACGGACCGCAGCTACAATCGCGATTCGATCAGTTCGCTCGACCGCCAGCGCTCGCAACGCGATTACGGAAGCCAGCGCGCCAGAAGCTCACAGTCCTTCCAGCGAAGCCGTTCCTCCATGTCTCGCGGTGGTGGCGGCAGAAGGAGATAGGGGAGACAACTGCACAATTCAAAAGGAGAATGTGGATGAAAAGGATTCTAATTCTGCTACTCTTGTTTTTCGCTGCAGCCGTGCGATGGACAAGCGCTGAAACGTCTGCGGATGAGGCAGTGAGTGCATATAAAAACGCTGCGAAAGCATATCAGGATGCCGCGCTGGAGCTGCAACGCGTCGATCTCAGAACGAAGAAACGAGTGCTGATTCAAAAAGCAGTACCTATGTCCGAAGAACAGAGCAAAGCTTTTTGGCCAATCTATGACAAATACGAAAAAGAGTTGATCCAGCTAAACGATCAGCGGTTGGCATTGATCAAGGATTATGCGAATCATTACGAAAGCATGACCGATGAAAAGGCAGCCGAGCTGATCATGCGAGCCTTGGATTTTCAGGACAAAAGATTAACCCTAAGAAAGAGCTACATGGGAGAGCTAAAGAATGTTTTGCCTCCTCGAATGGTAGCTCGCTTATTACAACTGGAAAATCAGACAGATCTTCTGATCGATCTTGAGATCGCTTCGGAAGTTCCATTGGTGAAGTGATATATGCAAGACAAAAAATTAATCGAAAAGGCAGGCAAATTTGCAAGGCCGTACTGCATCACGAACGGCTCTAAATTCAAACTGAAAGATATCGATCCTGGTGATACTGCAAAATTGGAAGAAGAGGATAAACCTCGTTCGAAAGAGGTCCTTGCCGAAGGAGTTGATGTTCTTGCGGGCTTGCAGGACAGGCTATACGCGCAGGATCGCTGGGCTGTGCTACTGATCTTCCAGGCGATGGATGCTGCCGGAAAGGATGGAGCGATCAAACATGTGATGTCCGGCGTGAATCCTCAAGGGTGCCAGGTATTTTCGTTTAAGTCGCCTTCCTCCGAAGATCTCGATCACGACTACCTGTGGCGGTGCATGAAAGCTCTGCCGGAACGGGGACGGATCGGTATCTTCAACCGTTCGTATTACGAAGAAGTGCTGGCCGTGCGGGTGCATCCGGCGTTCTTGAACTCGCAAAAGATTCCAGCCGAGCTCCTCGGGAAGAATGTCTGGGACGGCCGCTACAAGGATATCCGTAACTTTGAGCGTTACTTATCAAGGAACGGAGTCATTGTCCGAAAATTCTTCCTTCACGTTTCGCGCAAAGAGCAAAAGAGACGATTTTTGGAACGTATTGACAACCCGGATAAGAACTGGAAATTATCCATGGCCGATGCAAAGGAACGCGGCTTTTGGGACGATTACATGGAGGCGTATGAAGCCATGATCCAGAACACAGCGACGGAACATGCTCCCTGGTACGTCGTGCCGGCCGATAATAAATGGTTTACGCGAATTGTGGTAGCCGCCGCGGTGATCGACACGCTTGCCTCCTTAGATTTGCACTATCCGAAAGTAGATGATGCAAAGCGGAAAGAGCTGCAAGGCGTGAAGACTGCGTTGCTGGCTCAGAAGTAACCGGAGGATTTTCATGATTCGAAAGTTCACAGCAGTTCTTGTTCTCTTTGGCTTGCTCCTCTTGCCGGAATTTGCATCTTCGACAAAGATCAAAAGTTCCTGGAAGAATCCTTCGGCAGATGCTTCGAGTCTTCAATTTACGAAAGTACTGGTGATGGCGACCATCAAGCAGGAGTTCACCCGTAAAGTGGCGGAAGACAAAGCAGTTCGGCTCATCAATGCTGGAGGGCGCGCAAAAGCGGTGGCTTCTTATTCCATCCTGGGAGAGGCAGAGATGAGCAATAAGGAATTGGCGAAATCAAAGATTGAAGGTATGGGATTTGATGGCGCCATGGTGATGAAGTACGCGGGTTCTGAGGATGCGAATAAGTATGAACAGGAAGAGAACTGGCACGAATACAACTATTTTTGGGGAGTCTACTATCCCGGATGGGGCGCATTATACAATGCCACAGAGACAAACGATCTTAAGGTTTTCATCGAAACGATGTTCATTTCACTGAAAGACGATAAGTTGATCTGGGCTGGTATCACTGAAACAAAGAATCCCAAAAACCCTGCAGTTGTGGTAGGCGAGATTGCTGAAGAAGTTGTAAAAAGTCTTGAAAAAGAGGGACTGCTTCCCAAAAAGAAGTAAGCAACGGTGCCAGTAACACATGAACGGTTTGTAGCGCCGGCGTCCCCGCCGGCAAAAAAGAATGTGAATCGTTGAGATTGGCCGGCGAGACGCCGGCGTTACAAACCAAATCGGAGTTGACGGCGTATGAGATTGCAATCCATTTTTCCGCCTGCTCAATGGCTGCCGGAATATGATCGCAAGTGGTTTCCGAAAGATTTGATCGCCGGCATCACTCTGGCTGCCTATGCGGTTCCGGTCTCACTTGCGTACGCGACGCTTGCAGGGATGCCGCCGCAAAACGGCATCTACTGCTATTTGCTGGGTTGTCTCGCTTACGCATTTTTCGGCACATCACGACAACTGGCGATTGGTCCCACTTCCGCAATTTCCATGCTTGTTGGTGTCACGGTGGCCGGCATGGCGGGCGGAGACGCAGCGCGCTGGGTTTCGATTGCCGGTTTGACGGCTCTGGTTGTCGCTGTTATGTGTATCATCGCATGGGCATTACGCCTGAGCAGCTTGATCAGCTTTATCAGCGAAACCATCCTTGTCGGATTCAAAGCCGGAGCAGCCCTCAGTATTGCCATGACGCAGCTGCCAAAACTCTTCGGCGTTCCGGGCGGAGGCGAGCACTTCTTCC
Organism: uncultured bacterium; assembly: GCA_963843285.1. GTDB lineage: Bacteria > Acidobacteriota > HRBIN11 > JAKEFK01 > JAKEFK01 > CAZDDB01. The sequence continues at coordinate 51,867 of CAWJJO010000012.1, read as the reverse complement.
AGAAAGTCTGGATCCTCCTGGGACAGCTGGGAAGCACGAATATTGTCGTATTCGGATTCGGACTTGCTGCGCTGGCGTTCTTACTTCTGGGAGAAAAATTTCTCCCGGGCCGCCCCGTAGCTTTGCTGCTCGTGATTGCGTCGATTGTGATTGTCACTATGACGTCGCTTACCCAATATGGAGTCAAAGTGGTAGGGGAAATACCGCAAGGGTTGCCTGCATTGGGACTTCCATCGCTTCGGTTGCGTGATGTAGATGGCGTGATTCCACTGGCTTTTGCCTGTTTTCTGTTGGCTTACATCGAAGGAATTTCCGCCGCCCGCGCTATCGCGGACAAGCACGAGTACGAAATCGATGCGCGGCAGGAGCTGCTTGGGCTTGGCGCTGCGAATCTGGCTGCAGCATTTGGCCGGGGATACCCGGTTGCAGGCGGCCTTTCGCAGTCCGCAGTGAATGATAAAGCGGGCGCCAAAACTCCGCTGGCCCTGATTGTCGCATCCGCATCGCTGGCGCTTTGCCTTCTGTTTCTGACAGGAACGCTCCGGAATCTCCCCAGCGTTGTTCTGGCGGCAATCGTTCTCATAGCTGTGAAAGGGCTCATCAATATCAGCGCTCTTCGGCATATCTACCGTGTCAGTTCATATGAATTCAAGATTTCCATGGTTGCATTTGCAGGCGTGCTGCTGCTTGGCATTTTGAAGGGGGTACTGCTGGCAGCAGTTGCATCCATCCTGATGCTGCTGTCCAGAGCTTCCCATCCACACGTTGCGTTTCTTGGACGGATTCCGGGATCAAAGCGGTTTTCCGATATGGAAAGGAATCCCGATAATGAAGCTGTGCCGGGGACGTTGATCTTTCGCGTCGAAGCAGCTTTGCTTTATTTCAATACGGATTACATCAGCAAAGTCGTTCTGGAAAAAGTTCGTTCGAATGCGGACCTGCGATTCGCAGTTTGCGATCTATCTGCTACTCCCCATGTGGATCTCGCGGGCGCGAACATGCTCACGAAGCTGAATGAGACTCTTGCCCAAAGGGGAATTACGCTGCGGCTGGCGGAAATCCGTTCGTCCGTCCGGGACATCCTTCGCGCGGAGGGTCTGGAGAAGCACGTGGGCTTGATCAACCGTCACATTTCCGTCAACGATGCCGTTGAGTCGTTCCATGCGGCCTGACCGGTAATTCACGTTTTTCCCCTGTCACTTATCCCGGGCTTCGTTACGTACAAGCTAACGAGACGAGCGACCATGACGGCCAAATAAAGCTGTCCTGCAACAGCCTCCAAGATGGCGAGTCCGCGCGCGATTTCGCTATGCGGAACAATATCTCCATAGCCCAGAGTCGCCAGCGTAACAAAACTAAAATACACCGCCGTTGCAAGAGAGAAATCGCTACCCGGAATCTCGCCACTCAGGCGCAGAGTTCCCGGCCAGGTCTGTTCGAGTATCCAGTAGAAATCCCCAAGGAAAATACCGGCAAGCAGATAAGCGCTCAACGCAGCAAAAATGTGTTCTGTATCAATGGAGGAAGCGCGTAATGAAAATCTTAAGGCGGAAACAGCAGCGAGAACAGCCACAAGCGCCCAAATTATGATACTTCTGCCCAAGAATTGATATTGATGCAACCACACTCCTCCCAGTTGAGTGCCGAATGAGACGATGATCACAATCATCAGAATTGCCCGTATTCTACTGGAGCCGATCGGGATAATTGCGGCTACCAGATTGGTAGCAAAGAATATCTCCAGGAACCGACTGCTGACTCGGAGCGCACCAATTACAGGAATCGCTGCAATGGAAAGTAAAAGTGAGTAGAACAGAATTGCGTACCGATGCCGTACATATGCTCGGCTGATTCGCCTCAAAGCTCCGTCAAGTTTATTCATGCTGGTTAAGTCCATATTGTTCTTGTATCTCCTCCCCCTTATAAAGGGGGAGGTTGGGTAGGGGTTGTCTCGAATTCCTTCCAACCCCCACTGACTCCCCCCTGTACAGACCGGGGACATAGGTTACAACCGTTCGGAGACATAGGTGACACTTTTTAATGGGTTATGATGCCTCCCGTTAGGAGGGAGACATCGATGCCCTGGAAAGAGGTTAGCGTGGTTAATCTTCGAAAAGAATTTGTTGATTTGGCAAAGAATAGTGCAAACATAACTCGGCTTTGCAAAAACTTTGGGATCAGCCGCAAAACTGGTTATAAATGGCTGGAGCGTTTTGAGAATAGCGGACCAACCGGTTTGGAAAATCTGTCGCGCCGGCCGGTTAACAGCCCAGGGCGCATCAGTACAGGGATCGAAGAAGCGATCATACAAGTGCGCGAAAAGCATTGCGCTTGGGGTGGTCGAAAGATCAGGAGGTATCTGGAGAACCGCGGGATAAGTAATGTACCTGCGGCAAGCACGATTACCGAAGTTTTGAGACGGAATGGATTGATTGATGAATTGGAAGCTTCCAAACACTTGCCGTTTCAAAGATTTGAGCGAAAGTATCCTAACGATCTGTGGCAAATGGATTTTAAAGGGCATGTAGCTTGCCCGGAAGGTCGCTGTCATCCGCTGACCGTTCTGGATGATCACTCGCGGTATTCTGTAGTTCTGAAAGCCTGCTTGAATGAACGCACAGAGACGGTGCAGTCTTGCTTGATCGATGCGTTTCGCCAGTATGGTTTGCCCAATCAGATGATCAGTGACAATGGCCCGCCTTGGGGAAATCAGGGACGCAATCCATTTAGTAAACTGACGGTTTGGCTGATGCGCCTTAGCATTTTGATTAGCAACAGCGCACCGGCTCATCCAGAAACAATGGGGAAAGACGAACGATTTCACAGAACCTTGAAAGCGGAACTGTTGGGCGAATCGCTTCCCTGGAGAAACGAACAAGCCCAAAAAAAGTTTGATCAATGGCGGTTTCAATACAACCACGAACGGCCTCATGAGGCTTTGAGCATGGAGGTTCCAGCTACTCGTTTTCAGGTCAGCAAACGAACTTTCCCGGAGTCTTTGCCTCCGATTCAATACGGATCGGCTGATATCGTTCGTAAGGTTCAGTACGGTGGGATTGTTCACTTCAAAGGTCGAGAGTTCCAAGTGCCGCGAGCTCTTGTCGGTTTTCCCATCGCATTGCGCCCGCGGGCGCAATGCGATGGCTTCTATGAGCTCTACTTTGTCCGGCAGTTGGTAATGGTTATCAATTTGGACGATCATGATAAAAGTGTTACCTATGTCCCCGAACACCTATAACCCATGTGTCCGGTCCAAACACCCCCTTCATAAGGGGGGAGAATCGCTGTCCCAAACCTCTGTTACAGAGCGCTAAGGTGGACAATGCAATTGCCGTACCAGCCGATTCCAGACAGGATTCCTCGGAGTCTGCGTTAAACTACGGGGTGAGCTACGGTATTACGGAGGTCGGTACAGATTCTCCGGTCGTGACAAGGTGTCAATCCTGTGGTTGCATCAGCGTCGACAATACTTTATTCTATCCACGGAAGATGTTATGCGGTTTGGCTCTTCAGGTGTAGATACGCGTGCCCCTCTCAATGAGAAGACACGTCTCGATTTTGAAATCCTGATCTCTGAAATCTCTTCCAGTCTCGTCCATCCTGGCCCGGATGAAATCGATTCCATCATCAATGCGAGTCTCCAGAAGATTCTTGAATTCGTTCAAATTGATCGGGCGGCTCTATGGCAGGAAGAAGAACCGGACTCCAGGAGATTCCATCTCACGCATTTGAAAATCCGACCCGGATGCGGCCCACAACAGAGGCCTTCCCTGACCACGGATTCTTTTCCATGGATGATGAAGCAGTTGTTAAGCGGACGCGAAACGAAGTATTCGCGCATCGATGATTTGCCAGAGGAAGCCGCCATAGATAAAGAGACTCTTCGCGGGTTCGGGCAAAAATACTCTGCCATGGCTTTTCCATTGTTTGACGGCGACAGGGTATACGGCATTCTTACTTTTGGAATCGCGGAGGAGATGATCTGGCCGGAAGAGTTGGCGCCGCGACTTCGAGTGGTCGCTCAAGTCTTTTCCGGCGCGCTGATCCGGCGAAAGACGGAGAAGCAGCTTCTGCAGACAACGCAGGAGCTTGAGAAAGCGAAAACGCATCTGGAGCGAGAGAACGTTTATCTCCGCCAGGAGGTCCTGGTTCGGCATTCGCCTGCAAAAATTGTCTATCAGAGCCGCGCGATGGCTGAAGTGCTGGCAAAAGTGGAACAGGTGGCGGGAACGAATGCAACGGTCCTTCTTGCTGGCGAGACGGGGACGGGCAAGGAAATGATCGCCACTGCGATTCATGAAATGAGCTCACGCTGCAAACGGGCAATGGTGCGGGTCAATTGCGGCGCAATACCTGCTGCACTGGTTGAGAGTGAAATGTTCGGTCGCGAAAAAGGAGCTTATACGGGAGCGCTCTCACGCCAGATCGGGCGGTTTGAGCTTGCGAATGAATCGACCATTTTTCTGGATGAAATTACGGACCTCCCCATGGACGTTCAGGTCAAACTGCTGCGTGTACTGCAGGAGAGGGAAATCGAGAGACTGGGAAATCCGAAACCGATCCACATCGATGTGCGAGTAATCGCCGCGACCAATCAGAGTCTCGAGAAGGCGGTTCAAGAGGGAAAATTCCGCCAGGATCTGTATTACCGGTTGCATGTTTTTCCAATCGAGTTGCCTCCGTTGCGGGATCGTCGTGAAGATATTCCGATGCTCGCCTTGTCGTTTGTGGATGAACTCTCTGCAGAGTTCGGGAAAAAAGTAGAAAGCATTTCGCGCAAGAGTATGGAGAGGCTATTGGCCTACTCCTGGCCGGGCAATATTCGCGAATTGAGGAATACGATCGAAAGAGCGATGATCGTTTCGAACTCTCCAAAGTTAATGATTGAGCTTCCGAAGGCGACCGCACTTCCCGTGGACTCAACTACCCTGACCCTTAGAGAGGTTGAGATCCGGTACATTCGAAAAGTATTGGAAGGCACGGAATGGAAAATCCGCGGGAAGACTGGAGCGGCTGAGGTCCTCGGGATGAAGCCCACTACTCTGGAAACCAGAATGGCAAAACTCGGAATCGTTCGCCCCTCAGGCAAAGACCCCAATTCGATTTCCGGCTAAATGCGAGAGCACCCTTCTGGAGTCAATTTCGTCAGTGTCAGCAAAGCCTTATAACTTTTTTCAGGAGTCGGACAATAAAGGCTCATGCGGACTCACTCGTAGCCGGAAAGAGCCCTGATTCAATCCCTCGCTGACGTTGTCGAACTCCGGTGAGCCACAACCACGAATTGGATTTTCCGATAAACCTTACGGGTGCATTTCCTCTGGTGGAACGTCACGAACATGCGTGGCCAGCATCCAGGAATGGCCCTCGGGATCGATGATGATCGCACAGCGATCACCCCAGAACATGTTCGCCGGCGCCTGCATCACTTTGCCGCCAAGGTTTCCTGCGCGGGTAGCCGCGCCATCGACATCTTCTACATAGGCGTAGATCGTTACAGGTGAAGGACCTTGCGGAGCGAAGGAGCCTCGCTCCGGATTTTCCGGTCCAAGCATCAGTGTCGAATCGTTGTGCATCATTTCGGCATGCATAATCGCTCCATCAGGGCCCGGCATGGCGGCCTTGAGGGAAAAGCCGAAAGCGTTCTGATAAAAATCGATGGCTGCTTGTACGTTGCGCACGTTCAAGTAGGTATTGAGCCACTGGTATCCTGCAGCCCGAGCTTTGCTTTTCGCTGGCGCTGCTTTGGCAACTAGAAATCGTTTTGTGGCGCGCGCAGGTTTTTTTGACGCCCTCACTGTTGCTTTAGCCGCGCTTTTTTTCACAGCTTTCCTTTTTGGTTGTCCCTTTGCTTTTGCTTGTTTTTTCTTGGCCATGCGAATGTATTCTTTGCATCCTCCATCACGGATTTCCTTCACATTTTATCACTTCCGGTGTCAAGCACTTTCTTGGTTGAAGTATTCATGGTTGTTATCGTGAATCTTGACAATCGCGTTCACGGATTCGGGGAAAGCAATTTCTGATAGAGAGCTCGCGACTTCGAAGCGAGGTACCGCACGGCTACTCGCGCACCGATCAGGAGATCAGGCTCCTGAATCATCGGCCGGAACCTCGCGCTTATCTCTCCCTCATCGCCCGAATAGTGGACGTCAGGATATGACATACTTCACTCCTTTTACAAAAATATCAATCCTCAAGAATATCTACCTTGCGGCACAATTGGGTCAAGCCAACAGACTGGTGTTGAAAATGGGGATGTCGCCATGATACGTAATTTGACATTCCGTTTATCCCTGACTAAACTTTCCTTCGCGCCGACTCGACGCAACGACGCGATAGACCCAAAGGGCCGTTAGCTCAATCGGCAGAGCATCTGACTCTTAATCAGGGGGTTGTAGGTTCGATTCCTACACGGCCCACTCCATCTGCATCATTACTGACTATTCTTTGCCTGCAGTTTCGGAGTCAGAAACGATTTGATTTCTTGATCGGAGAAGACAGAGTCGTTATTCCGGTCAATTTTCTTCCCCGCCTTCTCGAGCTGCTTCAGAATTGCCTTTCCAATGTCGCCTGAATTCTGAAATGAAACCAGCGCGGAGGAAAATTCTTCCCGAAAGCGATCGTTGTTGTAAACAGAATGCCACGCGTCTTGTTTGCTCTCAAATGCCAGTTGCGCATTCAGAATGATACGAGCAATCTGACTGAGACCGGCGCGAAAATCCTTTTGATAGCCTCGCAGGTTCTGTATTTCCGCTGATTTTTGTTCCACGTACAAAAGTTGGGATGCCGTATCTCCTTGTCCCATCGCAGACTCGAACGCCAGTTCGAAGCAATCTTTTTCAGGATGCTCCGATTGGAGCGCAACTCCGAGCATGAAGAAACTAAAGTTTTCACGGGCCGGATCGGGTTGAAAAATCTGCCCCAGCCCCCGCGGCTTGTGAACATTCGCGGCGGTTGAGTTTGTTTTTCGCAATAGAAGTAACCAGTATTGATTCGGAGGAACCCAACGGGAGTAAGGATATGTCCGAATCGCTTCATATCCCGAAACCTCTTGCATGGCGATCATGTACTGATTGCCGTGGACCCACCACCAGCTCTTGTCCGGTGAGCGCTTATATTCCGGATCGTAAAGATACCAACCGTTGTATTCCATCCCCCCATCGATTTGTGAAGCGTCGATTCCCTCTTTTGTTCGAAGTTCGTTTAAAGCCTCCCAGCGCGTTCGGTTCCATTGCAGATAGTCATGTGTGATGGATATGCTGAATAAAGACGTAATGAGGATGGTCAAGATGCAGACATACTGAAACACCTGCCGCGGCGCATGCGCCGGTCGATTCCCTGCAGCTAAAAGAGTTGCGCCCATCAAAAGCGGAAGTGCCGGTAGAACATACCGGTCCCAAACACCAATCAACACGATCGGAGCCAGGAGTACGGCAGATACTGAAATCAGAAATAGGAAACTCAGAGTTCTGGAATTTGAAACCCCATCCACAACAAAAAGTACTAATACCACGGCCCCAACTACGCTTGCACATGTCACAAGAATCCAAAACCATCCTGGTAAGGTTGGTGCGCTTGAAATCCCAAGGATGTAAGAATCGTGGAGCGTTACGGGGCCAATCCCCTCCGGCACCAGAATGTTTTGAAGCACCGGCATCGGCTTTCCAATGGTTAGAATCGCTCCCAGGAATATCAAGAGAGCCATGACGACAATACGCCGAACGATCTTCGGGGCGAGTCGCGGAACATAGCGGCCTGAGATCACGATAAGGAATGGACCAAGAAAGAGGCCGGCATAAAGCAACACTGCAACCAGATTCAGGAAGCTATGTAGTAGCAGCTGGCTCCAACTGCGTTTGCTATAGGTCACGCGCATCCAATCCGCGGGCGCGTTGTACTGCTTGGGCATGGTATGGGTAGCCGTAAGCCAGTGTTCAAATGCAAACAAAGCGAGGAGGGCAATCAGTAGCGGGAGCCCTGCGCGTGCAATAGAACGAAGGCTCAACCCCTTTTGCATAGGATAGACGATACAAAAAATGATCATAAGAACGATCCCGATCTGCCTGCAAAGCATTCCGAGTAATCCAAAGAATGTTGCCGCCACAATTGGAATGACAGAATCGGACTTGATGGCGCGGACGAAAAAATAAGCAGCGAGCGTATTGGCTGCCGTGAAGGGTACGTCCGTCATGAAGGTATGCGAGAGTGCAAAGTAAATGGGATTACTTGCAACGGCCAGTGAACCGATCCAGGCTTGCGAACGACCGCCTCCCAACTCGCGAAGCAGGAAATAGGTTGAAGACACGCCCGCAAAACCAAGAATGATTGTCGAGAAGCGAAGCGCGGTAAACGAGAATCCGGCCGGCAAGCAGAAAAGGAGTCCCCATAAGGATTGTGAAATGAACGTCATAGAGCCCCACGAAGGCTGCTGATAGATTCCGTTTTGATAGAGTTGTCTAACGGTTTGCGCGAATGCAAAATCGTCGTTCAGGGGGAATTCACCGATCGGATTTACAGCTGCTACAGCCAGAATCCAAAACATGCCAAGCAAAACACAGTCGACCAGGGATGTGCGTCGTTGTTCTTTCTTATCGGGAGCCGCATCTTGCAGGAATCCCGTGTGCGGAGATAACATCGATCCATTCTACCGCGTGTCTGTAGACCGGCCACGGGACAAATTTTGAAAGCGTCTCTTGTATTTCCCTGCTGATGATTATGATTCAACCCCGTAAGCGTTTGTTCTGCTGGCAGTTACGTGTCAACGCAAAAACAAAGTATGGAAAGTTACGGAATCTCGACTTATACTATCTGAAGGTGTGATGATATGAGAGAAGTCATTGTTAAATGTGATATCTGCGGCGATGCCATTCACTCTGAAACCCGCACTGCCAGAAAATTTGAAGTGGATGGAAAGTTGCTGGATTGCTGCGGCTTGAAGTGTTTTCTTGATTTCTGGGGAGAACACTACGACACGTGGGATGAGCTTCATGTCTCCTTTTCCGGATCCCGTCTTGCGGATCGGCAGTTGTCAATCCTGAAGAAAGAAGCGAAGTAACGCCACGCCCCCTCTTCATAACAGATAAGTATTGAAGTCGCTACTACGAGCCGGCGATTCTTGCGACGGCCTTCGCCGTAGACCGAATTGGGAAACGCAGGTGCACTTCTTTGTCGCGTGAATTCACATCGACTACAATATTCCCGCCCTTCTTCGCAACGGATACCTGCTCTCTTCTGTTTTCCACTTCTACAAACGTCCCGTCCGGACATTCGTTCAGCTCTCGCGTTACCGCCTCCAGCCATTCCCCCTTGTCCTGAAATCGCGAGCTCCATCGGGCCAACCGCTGATCGGGAACTACATCGAGTGCGAGATTCACGAATAACATCGGCACAGGCGCAAATACCCGGTCTCCTTTCACTTTGTCTTGCACATCGATCACAATAAATCCGGCGTGATGGATCGCGACACCGAACATTGTGACAACGCCCATGGAAAGAATAGCAGCCGCGATCCCAAGCTTAAACAACATGGCTTACCTCGCCTGGTTGCTTTCGTCAATCCAGACACGCACAGTTGCATCTCTGTCTTTCACTGTGATGATATCCCCGCTGCCGCTCTCTTTGAGCGCCCGTACCGCAGCGGTCAGGTTCAACTCTTCACCCTGGCCGGACAGCATCGCGTCTACAACTGCCAGTGGAATCTTCATTTCGATGCGTTTGGTTGAGCCCTCGCCAGGTTCTACCATCAAATAATTCCCCTTTGTGAAGACTCGAATATTTGTGTCTCTGTTTTCAATCGAAACGAATTCACTGTCGCCCTGGCTGCGCAGTTCTTTCCACACCTTCCGCAGATCCTGAATGCTCATATCTCTTTCATGAAGGCGTATGCGTCCCCGTTCGATGCTCTTTTCCTCAATCATTGGCATGAGACTTTCAACAAGAGAGATAGGAATGTTCACCTTTACCTTCTCCTCTTTATTCGCGTCTTCAATGTGGACATGGACCCACTGTTTTGTGTCCGCTTGAAGCCTTCCGGCCAGCAAGCACACGCTTAAGAAAAGGAACAATGCCCTTCGGATCTGCATATTTCCCTCCTGGATGCTATTAATGACGAGAATGGGAGGGAAAAGTTCTCTAGAACCCGAGATTTCGATACAATGAGAATTCATACAAGGAGGATTTCTATGTTAAAGGCCGGCTCCAAAGCGCCCCAGTTCACGCTCGATTCGGATGAGGGGAAGAAAGTATCGTTGAAGGATTTTCTTGGAAAGAAAGTGATTCTCTACTTTTATCCCAAAGACGATACTCCTGGATGTACAAAAGAAGCCTGCAGTTTTACCGACAACTTCAAGGCGATTACAAAGACAGGCGCCGTAGTTTTGGGTGTCAGCGCCGATTCCGTTGAATCGCACAAGAAATTCCGCGATAAATATCGCCTTTCGTTTCCATTGCTCAGCGATCCCAAGAAAGAAGTCATCGAGAAATATGGCGTCTGGAAAGAAAAGAACATGTATGGAAAAAAGATGATGGGGATCGAGCGCACCACTTTCTTGATTGATGAGAATGGAAACATCGCGCACATCTATCCGAAAGTGAAAGTGGACGGCCATACGGAAGAGATTCTTGCGAAGCTTGCTACGATCTGATATCCATTGGAGGCGCGGGCCTTCGTACCCGCAGGAAGTGAATCTCCCATAATTGCGGGCAGGGACGCCCGCGGTCTCCGGAATTGAAGGTTACGAGTTGCGCAATATTGCCAGCGGCTTGCGATTGAGCACGTCCAGACTCGAAGCGGCGCCGACAAAGATGACAAGCAGTGTGGTCAGTACAATGCCTGTCACGTAAATCAAAGGCGTCGCGTGCCATGGAATTTCAAACACGTGTTTTCCGATCAGATACGATAGCCCCATTGCCGCGAGCGAGCCGACGATTCCGGCAACTGTTCCCAGCAACCCATACTCAATGACCAGAATTGTCAGGATGATTTTTCGTTTTGCGCCAAGCACCTTGAGCACAGCAGCTTCGTAGATTCGCTGGAACTTTGTCATGGTTACGGATCCAATCAGGATCAGGATGCCGCTCAAGAAAACGAAACTGCCGACAAACGAAACGGCGAGCGTCACGTTATTCAGGATTCGTTTGATGTTGTCCACAATCTCAGCAACATCAATGGCGGTTATATTCGGATACGTATCCACCAGCGTTCGTTGAAATCGCGATCGCGCAGGTTCTGTGGTTGGGGCGTTGAGCGCGGCAATGTAAACGTTCGGCGCCTTTTCGAGCGTTCCCGGCCGGAAGACCACATAGAAACCTGTCCGTGAATTCTGCCAGTCGACGCGCCGGATACTGGTGACTTTTGCCGTCACCCGCCGGCCAAGAATATCAAACGTGATCGTTCCTCCTACATCCAGATCCATCATTCCTTTGAGACTTTCTTCGATCGAGACCTCCGGTAAAAAAGACGGTGTCCGGTTCCAAAATCTCCCGGCAAGTACCGTTTCATTCGGCTCCAGCGCAGGACGATACGTCATTGTGTATTCAAATCCAAGACGCCTTCGATCTTTTTTGTATTGCTCGCTTTCCGGATCGAGCTCTTTGCCGTTGATGGCTGCAATGCGCGCGCGCACAGTAGGAATCAACTGCGCCGTTTCGCCGCTGGCTTCCTTCACGATTCGTGCAACGCCTTGCCGTTGATCCGTCTGCACATCGATCAGATACATATTGGGCATGTTGCTTCTTTGCGTAAAATCAAGCTCGCGCAAAAGATTGGATTGCAATGTGTGGATCGCGATGATGAAAAAACTGCCGAGACCGACGGCCATAATTATCACATATGTCTGGTTACCGGGACGATGGAGTCCGCTGATTGCGTGTCTGAGCGAAAACGTCGCCAGCGGTTTGCCTTTTCGCAGAATCCGGACCAGCAATACCGCGCCGAGATGCAACGCAGCAGCTGTCGCAAGCAGTCCGCCCAGGAAAAACAGGCCAACGCGAAGCGAGCCCCCCTGCCAGGAAGCAAGGAACACCAGGCCAGCCATCACCAGGACACCGGTAATCCACCGCAACGGATCTTTCCATAATCTCCTGATTGTTGATTGGTGAAACTCCGTTTCTTCACGAAGCAAGACGTTTGGCTTGATGTTTCTGATCCGAAGCAAAGGTAGAGCGGCAAAAAGAATCGTAACCAGCAGACCGAAAGCCAGACCCTGAACGACGGCTCCTTCCTGTAAGGAGTAGTTCATTCCTGCCGGAAGACTGAGCGCGTAACGGAGCTTCACATAATAGAGCGCGAACCTCGCGAGTCCGACTCCAAGAAGGCTGCCGGCAGATCCGAGCGCCAGAATTTGGACCAGATATGCCGTTGTGATTTTTCGGCCCGTTGCTCCCACGCACTTCAAGACGGCGATGCTTTTCTTCTTTTGTTCGATAAAGACACGTGTGACGCTGGAAATGCCGATCCCGCCAAGAACCAGAATGACTAGACCGGTCAGGGCCAGGAAATTTTCAGCGCGCGTAAATTGATCTTCCAGATTTTCCTGTGATTCCTTGAAGGAGCGAATGTTGACCAGATCGCTTTTCACCGATTTCCGGAGCTGTTGAGTGATTGCCGCCACTCTTGATTCGGGGATCTGAAGCAGGATCTTTCTTCGCGCCCGGCTGCCGAATCCGGTAAGACCCGCGGATTCCAGGGACTTGCGATTTACAATCACGCGCGGACCAAAACGAAATCCTGCTCCGCTGCCCGGTTCGTGTTCCAGTACTCCACGAATGTGAAACTCAGCCTCGCCCAGCTTGACGCGGTCGCCTGTCTTGAGATTGAGGCGCTCCAGCACGCTTCGCGCGACCAGTATGCCATTGTTTGCAAGCAGGGAATGATTGAACTTCGCGCCATCCGCGAGCTTGTACTGTCCATAAAGCGGATACGGCACTTCTATTCCTTTCAACTCCACAAGGATCGCGCCGCCTTTTGAAACATCGGCTGGCCGCAACATCGATGCAGATTCGATCGTTTCAGTTCGCGCCGTGGCTACAGTACCTGTCACACGTTCAATCGATGTCAGTGTTTCCGGCTTCCACGGACGATTCGACGCTACCTGCACATCGGCGCCCAGGATCACGCGCGCATCGGAGCTGAGGACATGATTAAGATTGCGAATGATGGAACGCACGGCCACGATCGCGCCGACACCGATCGCGATACAAAGGAAGAAGAAAAGCAAACGGCGCCAGGAAGAGCGTATCTCGCGGCGTGCCATCTGCAATATGAAGCTCATAGATTCACCACAAAGGCACGAAGAATACAAAGAGGAAAAGGATTCAGCACGGAAACACGGAAGCACGGAAAGGACTGAAACCGCCGAGAACGCCAGGGCAGCCGCGGGCCCTTCGGGCACTCTGAAAAAAGAATGCCAAAAAACAAAAAGCAAACGGAAACTTTCCGTACCAAGTTACCAAAACCGCATTTGTTTTGTGGCATTCTTTTTTCAGACTGGACGCCTGCGGCGTCCGGCGGCTGCCCGCTTCTTATCTCTGCGTCCTCTGCGCCTCTGCGGTGAATTCCTCTTCTACGACACGGCCGTCACGCAACACGATTTGGCGATCTGCCGCTGCGGACAGATCCTTTTCGTGCGTTACCAGCACAAGAGTCGTGCCGCGATTTCGATTCATCTCAATGAGCAGGTCAAAAATATGTTGACCGTTTTGCGTGTCCAGATTGCCGGTTGGTTCATCTGCGAGAAGGATCGATGGATTGTTGGAAAACGCGCGGGCAATTGCAACGCGCTGCTGTTCTCCACCGGAAAGCTGCGACGGATAATGATGCGCGCGCTCTCTCAACCCGACATCATCCATCAACGACCGCGCGCGCTGCAAAGCGTCCGGCGCGCCTGCGATCTCCATCGGCACGAGCACATTTTCCAACGCGGTCAGCGATGGAATCAAATGAAACGATTGGAACACAAATCCGATTTTTCGTCCGCGCAGCTCCGCCAGCCTGTCTTCACTCATGTTTGTGATGGACTCTCCATCGATCACAATCTCACCGGAGGTTGGCGCATCCAATCCGGCGATCAACCCGAGCAAGGTGGATTTGCCGCTGCCGGATGGTCCGATCACCGCTACAAATTGACCATCCGGAATGGTCAGGTCCAGCGGATGCAGAATCGTTAGGGATCCCTCACCGGAGGGAACAACTTTCGAAACTTTATATAATTGGATCATGCGTAAATTCCTGCTGCTGCTCGTGATTCTGACGGCTTGCAATCGCGAGCCTGCGCAGCAATCTTCCTCTGCTGTTTCACGCGAAGATCAAAACTTACCCAAGATCGTAGCATTTGGCAACTCTTTGACGGCAGGTCTTGGTCTTCCGGCCTCCGAGAGTTACCCCGCGGTTCTCGAAAAAATGTTGCACAAAGACGGATACAAATACCGTGTCATCAACGCCGGCGTTTCCGGGGATACGACGGCTGGTGGATTGCGACGGCTCGATTGGTCGTTGGAGGATCACGTCAAGTTTCTCGTTCTCGAGCTGGGCGGCAACGACATCCTGCGGGGCCAGCCGGTGGATTTGATGGAGAAGAATCTCGCAGCAATGATCGAAAAGGCGCAATCGCAAAAAGTGACGGTTTTGCTACTCAGGATCGAAGCTCCTTCGAATGCAGGACCGGAATATGCGAAGGAAGTGCATCAGGCATTCGACGACCTATCGTCCAGATACAAGATCACTCTCGTGCCGTTCTTCATCAAAGACGCAGCCAGTATCGATCGCTTGATCCAAAAGGATGGCACACATCCGAACGAGGAAGGTGCGCGAGTGATGGCGGAAACCGTATACAGGGCGCTCAAGCCGCTGTTGTAAACGCCAATCGGCGGCCACGGAGGGCCGCCGGCTCCAAATCGGGGACAGATTAAACCGGTTCGCCGAATTGTGGATTCTCCAGCAAATACAATCGGTGGCCTTCCGCCTGAATTGAAGGAAGGGAGCGATAGAACCAGAACGCCGCAGCCAGACACAACAAGGCAAACGCAAAAACTGTAATCTGTGTGCCAACCGAATCTGCGAGGGCTCCCGCGATCAGACTTCCGATCGGCGCCATCCCGATCAACATCGTGGTGAAGAAGCTCATCACGCGCCCGCGAAATGAGTCCGGGATGATCGATTGAATTGCCGTGTTGACAGAAGCGATCATTGTGAGCATAAAAAATCCGAGCAGGCAGAGCAGAGCAAAAGATACCCAGAAATGGAGACTGAGGCTGAATAATAAAAGACAGATCGCAAAACCAAACGCCGAAACGGCAATGAGTTTGCTAATCCCTTTCAAGCCCGTCCGTCGAGCCAGGAACAGCGCGCCCAGCAAAGCGCCGATTCCTACTGCAGTCATCAGCCAGCCCAATCCGGTGGCGCCGCGACTGAAAATCCGATCCGCAAAAACAGGAAGCAAAACCGAAAATGAGAATCCACCAATGCCAAAGGCTCCCACGAGCTGAAGCATCACGCGCACCGGTCCGGTCTCTCGCACAAAACGGAACCCATCCGCAAGATCCTTTGTCCAGGTCTGCCGGATCTGCGTTTCCACCGGACGGATCTTCATCATTAGAAGCGAAACGATGACAGCCACATACGTGATCGCGTTCAACAGAAAGCAATAGGACTCGCCCCACTTTGCGACGATGATTCCGGCGACCGCAGGACCGATCATCCGCGCGCCGTTAAACATGGATGAGTTGATCGCGATCGCATTCATCAGATCTTCCTTTCCTACCATTTGCACCAGAAAGGCCTGCCGCGCGGGAAGATCCACTGCGCTGATGATTCCCAGCAATATTGCGAGAACGAACATCCAGCCGATCGTAATGCTGCCGGCAAACGTGAGGACCGTTAAAATAGTTGCCTGAGTCAACAATAATGTCTGTGTGATCATCACCAGCCTGTGTCTGTTTGTGCGGTCGACAAAACCGCCGGCAGGTACCGCAAGCAACAGGATCGGAATTTGCTGTGAAAAAGTGATGGCGCCCAGATACGTCGCAGAGTGAGTCAAGCGGTAAACGAGCCAGCTCTGTCCAACATTCTGGAGCCAGAACCCGATGAGCGAGATGAACTGACCCGATAGGAACAGTTGAAAATTTCGATGACGTAAAGCTGTGAACATAGGGATTCACCACAAAGGCACAAAGAACACAAAGTAATAATAATAAGCCGGTAGGGGCGGGGCTTGTCCCCGCCCGCACCGAAGCGGGCGACCCACAAGGGTCGCCCCTACCACCGGACGTAGTCGTCTTCGAAATTGACTTGGTTTGGTCTAGCCCCTATAATCCACTCGTATGAAACGGTTGCGCAAGGTCGCCCTTTTCCTGGTGGTGATCTATGCATCGCTTACACTTGCGATCAGCTTACACTATCATCCGCAGTCCACCGATCGCACAGGTTTGCACTGCAATCTGTGTCAGCTTTCACAGGCGTCAGTAGACTTAACGGGCAATTCGCCCATCGCGTACGAACTCTTCGATTTAGGCGCCTATCAGGTTCAACCTTTGTCGCATCATACTGTTTTGTTCGCGACTCCAGGCTTCGGCAGGTCTCCTCCCCTCTCCTGATTTCTTCCTTTTCATTTTTCCATTTTCAGTTTTTTCCGAATTAGAACGTGTGGAAATACACCATACGGAGGAAATCATGAATCGCAGGTTATTGCAAAAATCTTGTTTCTTGATGTTCATCGTAATGCTGTCGTTTTCTTTTGCTTACGCGCAACAGACGCAAACCCAATCATCTGAGTCGCAATCTGTGGCGACAATTGAAGGCCTGAAAGCGCAACTGGAGGCGCTAAAGTCGGATTACGATCAGAAGATCAAAGATCTACAGTCACAATTAGAACTACTTCAAGCTCAAGCGCTGCAAGCTCCCGAGCAGGTCGCGCCGTCTCAACAGCAAGTTCAGGCCATTCCGGGCGCTCTGAATCCGGCGATTGCGGTAGCCATGAATTTCGTTGGACGCGCAGATAATCAAAATGTCTTCAACGAAGATGGTAATCCGATCGATGATCGGCTGAATCTACGGGAAGCCGAACTGGACCTGCGGGTACCAATTGATCCATTTGCAGATGGCCTTCTCATCGCAACTCTGGAATCTGAAACTCCCGGCGAATTTTCGGCAGATGTAGAAGAAGGCTATGTGACCATCAAGAAGCTTCCCTTTCAGGATCAACCGCCGCTGGGATTGAAGCTGAAGGTTGGACGGTTTCGTCCAGTCTTTGGCAAGATGAATATTCTCCATACCCACGATCAGCCGCAAACATTCCGTCCACTACCGCTTCAGGAATTTCTAGGGGAAGAGGGATTCATAGGGAACGGAATTTCCTCAAACTTTTACATTCCGACACCATGGGACGAAAATTCGGCTCTCGATGCAACGATTGATGTTTTGACTGGGGGAAACATTGCCGTTTCGCCTGAACTTGGCAGCAGGCTATCCTATCTCGGTCATCTGCGCTGGTTTCGAACGTTTGCGGAAGTGAACAATGTTGAACTGGGCTTCTCTACCTATTACCATGCAGGCAATGATGAAGTTCGATCTGCCAACATAAATGGAGTTGATTTTCTCTACCGGTGGAAGCCGTACCGAATGGGAGAATGGAAGTCTTATCTCGTGGGAGCGGAGTTCTTTTTTACAGGTCACTCCCATCCGGAGGCTGCTGAACCGTCCGACGTCGCGCAAGCGATTGAAATTCAGGGTCTACAGCCTGGCGAAGGCAAGCCTGCAGGCTTTACAATATGGAATCAGTGGCAATTCAATCCCAGAATCTATGCGGGTTTGCGTTACGATCAGACGGATACTTTATTCAACCCCGGACTGACACGGCAAAGCATCACTCCCTATGTTTCCTACTACTTTAGTGAATTTCTCCGCTTCCGTGTGAACTACGAACACAGATGGAGCGATTTTGTAACCGAAGATGGGCGCAACTCGTTATATTTTGAGCTGAACTGGATCTTCGGCGCCCACCCACCAGAACCATTCTGGGTGAACAAATGAGGAGTCTGACTATGAAAAATGTTAAAGCACTGTTGTTTGTAATGATTCTTGCACTACCGCTTTGGGCCGCTGATCAAAAGAAGGTGCATGTGGTTTGTACACTCCCCACGCTAAAAGCGCTCACGCAAGAGGTGGGTGGGGACAGAGTCGATGTAATTGCACTGGCGAAAGGAGATCAGGATCCGCATTTTGTAACCCCGACTCCCGTATTGATGAAGAAAACGCGTGAAGCAGATTTGTTCATCGAAAACGGTTTTTCGTTGGAGTTATGGGGAAACGAGGTTGTCAACGGTTCGGGAAATTCACGACTCTTCGTAGGAATGCCGGGAAGGATCATTGCCAGCAAGGGGATTTCACCCTTGGAGGTTCCCTCAGTATTAACTCGTGAACTTGGGGATATCCATCCCCAGGGGAACCCGCACGTATGGCTCGATCCACTGCTGGCTAAACAACAGGCGGACAATATTGCGGAAGCCCTGAAATCAGCGGACCCTGCCGGCGCCGATTATTATGAGGCCCGCAAAAATGATTTCAATTCTCGGATTGACACCGCGTTGTTTGGCTCGGAGTTGTTGAAACTCGTCGGCATTCAGAAACTGACGCGACTTGCAGCAAGCGGTCAACTTGGAGATTTCCTGCTGAACAATAAGATTGGCGGCGAGCCGCTGTCGGCAAAAGCCGGCGGATGGCTCAAGGCTGCTGAGTCGCTGCGAGGTCAAAAAGCCTTTGAGTTCCACAAAGTATGGGTCTATTTTGCGCAGGTCTTCGGAATTCAGCTTGTCGGCACAATTGAGGAGCGTCCTGGGATCCCACCCGGTCCACAGCATGTAAGACAGGTGACTGAAAGACTTCGAAGCGAAAAAATCCCGTTGATTCTTGTGGATAATTTCTATGATCCCTCGCTTCCCAACAATATCGCCAAACAGACGGGAGCGAAAGTGGTTCTTCTGCCGAACCAGGTGGAGGGAGAACCGGAGATCAAGACTTATTTCGACCTGATGAATCACATCATACAGAAAATCACAACGGCATTGAAATCGTAAAAATGCCGTCAACAAAAAGAACCAGGAGATAAATATGCCCAGCGTTCTTGAGCTGAAGTGGATGCTGGTTCCGTTTTTGGCTTGTCTTGTCCTTTCCATAAATCACGTTTATCTGGGAATCCACGTCATAGAGCGAAAAGTAATTTTCGTGGATTTGGCGCTTGCGCAAATTGCCGCACTGGGCGCGACATATGCGACGACTCTCGGTTACGATCCCGCCACAGACGCCTTTAAGATTTCCCTATTCTCCCTTGCATTTACTTTCGTTGGGGCCGGGGCCTTCGCGATTGCAAGGATGCGTAAGGAACGAGTTCCACAGGAAGCGTTTATTGGGATCATCTATGCCGCGGCATCTGCTGGAGCGATCTTGATCCTTTCGAAATCGGCTACCGGTGGCGAAGAGCTCAAGCACATGTTGACAGGAGATGTTCTTTTGGTTTCTATGAAATCGGTTGCTGAAATGGCGCTCCTCTACGGAAGCATCGGCGTTTTCCATGTTCTCTTTCGCAGGAAATTCCTGGGCATTTCCATGGATCCGGAGGGCGCGCGGGCCTCAGGAATGAACATCCACCTTTGGGACTTGCTTTTCTATATGTCCTTCGGACTGGTGATCACAAAATCGGTGGCCATTGTCGGAGTCTTGCTGGTCTTCTCCTATCTCGTTGTTCCCGCTGTGATCGCTCAAATGTGGAGTAGCACTGTCCGAGGGAGACTACTTTTCGGGTGGTTTGTCGCGGTTCTAGCAAGCACTCTGGGCATCATCTGGTCGTTCTATTCCGATTACCCCACGGGTCCCGCAGTTGTGGTAATGCTGGCGCTGTTCTTGATTGTTTCCAGCATTTCCTATTTCTTCAAGAATTCCCCAAGTAAGATGCGGGCGGTTGGAACTGTTGCCGCCATTATGCTATTTGCTGCTCTGTTTTTTACAGGCCTTTCTCACTTCAGAAAGGAGACTCCAGAAGAATCAAAACTATCGCCTATAGATCTCTTGCTCAATGAACTCAAGGAAGGGGAAGAAGCGCATCAATTGGATGCAATCTCACACCTGGGAGACATGAACGACGCACGGATCGTTCCGGCGCTTACAAAGGTTTTACAGGAGACAAAGTCCGAACAGGTAGTGGAAGCAGTTGTAGAGGCCTTGGGTAAACAGAAAGATCCCCGCGCAACACCGGCTTTGCAAAAAGCCGCGAACAACCACTACGATGATTTTCTGAAATTTACCATTGCAAATGCCCAGCTTTCACTCGGTGATAAAAACGGCTTTGAGACGCTGATCCATATCTTGAAAAATGAAGAAGCGGGTTTTGCGCGCGCGCAAGCAGCTGAATTGCTGGAATCCGCATCGTCGCGAAAGTTTGGATACAATCCCGAGAAGTCCGTTTCGGAGAATCACGAAGCAATCAAGAAAATCGAAGACTGGTGGAAGCAGCAGGGGAATCGTCTGAAATGGAATTCGCAAAGCGGGCGTTTCGAATAGCTTACTGCGGCAATTGGCGGATGTAACTTTCCGAAAGGATCTCGCGAAATACGGTCTTGATGCCGTCGTGCAATTCTTGCAATTGAAAAAACAGACTGCTGCTGGGCACCTGTCCGATATGCCGTGACTCCAGATTGAGTTGAATACAGTAACTATCGATTTGCTCATCCCAGTCCGGCTGCAGCCATACTTGAATCTCGCCGAAATCGTATTTGTAAGTGCATTCGGTTCTAAAGAATTCAAAACGCTCGTTCAAAGACGGCGGCATTTCAATGCGGAGATTTAGAAGATTCCGGAAATCACGAAGATCCTGGAGCGGAATCTCATTTAGATAAGCAAGGGAAATCTGATTTAGCGAAGTGATCCGAAACGTATCAAGAAAGGAATCCAGAATACGAGTCCAATCGGAACGAAGTCTCGGGAAACTGACTCCACGGCTGCTGGAAAGTTCGATTCTATCGGTGAAGATGCGAATATTGTCTTGAGAATCACAATTGATATTGAAGAAATACTGCAACCGGTCTTCGGCTAGAAGAACAGGATCAAAAGATAGCTGAAGTACGACTTCCAATAACGGCGGATTCATAGATGCAATAGACGCAATAGACGCGATGACGCAATAGACGCTAATGCGCCTGGAGGGACTCGAACCCCCGACCTACAGCTCCGGAGGCTGCCGCTCTATCCACTGAGCTACAGGCGCATTTGCGTCGTCGCGTCTATTGCGTCGTTGCGTCTATCGCGAAGGTCGCGCAAGATACTGAATCAAGTTTGAAAGCATGCGCGAGACATGATCCGTTTCCTCGTAGAGGTTTCGGAAATCTGTTTCCGCCACATAATGCTGATCCAGGGATACATAAGAATGAACTTCAGCCGCGGATCCTTTTGCAACAAAGAGGAACTGTCGGAACTCCTTGTCCGAGTTTCTCGAAAACCCCTCGGCAATATTAGCCATAATCGATACGCAGGAATCACGTATCTGATTTCTCAGCCGTTGGTCCTGATTAAACGTGTCAAACTTCGTTATCTTGTAGACCAGTTTTGTCAGTTCTCTGGCTCTTTGCCAAACATCCAAATCTTCAAAGCGGGTAATCTTCATCACGAATCTCCTTCCCGCCTGAGTTGTTATCGTGAGCGGCGAACAACGCGACGACGCGATAGACGCAACGACGCGATAGACGCACAAGCGCGCCCGGAGGGACTCGAACCCCCGACCTACAGGTTCGAAGCCTGGCGCTCTATCCAGCTGAGCTACGGGCGCGAACTAGGGAGTATAACATCTTCGTTCTCGAAAAGAAAAAAGCGATTTGTTTGAATCGTTAGCGTAGCCAGGAAAAACCGACCTGCAACTGGATGGTATTGATTCCTGGATTCGGATGTTTCAGCCCGCCGTTGGAAATGTGCATGTATTTACACGCAATGGTGAAGGCTTTCCTTCGATCGGAGTATATCTGCAATCCGAATCCTGCCTGCGGCGTGAAGTTAAGACGTGACGTTGTTTCCGGCACATCCTCCGAAGTGAACAAAACACCCGCGCCAAATTCAAAGTAGGGAACAACATTGCGCTTGGGAGTGAAATTCCATTTCAGCAGAAATGGCGTTATATCGATCCCGTATGGCGTATCGCTCTGAAAGACGACAAAGGCGGGGATCACTTCGATGTCATACTCGAGCGTGTTTGTGAGAAATCTTCCAACCCGGAATCCTCCGAGCAGAACCGTGGTGGTTTTTGTCGAATTGTTCAATCCCTTCCCGCCGCCGCCCCAGACCCCGAAATTCCATATGCCCTTGTGAAAGCTCCCGGAAATTGTATCTTCGGCAGACGCGAGAGGACATACAAGCAAGAGGAGAAGCAAGACTGCAATTTTCATGAGTTGCGGAAGTCTTCGGGTTTGAGATTGTATTTCTTTAGAAGCCGGTAAAGAGTTCCGCGCGGGATATCGGCCTTTCTTGATGCGCGGGTTGCGTCTCCTAAACACGTTTTCAAAAGATTACTCAGATACCATTTTTCAAAAGCGGCGATTCTTTGTTCGCGCACTTCAAAAAACCCACCCCGGTCGCGACCGCGACGTTCTCCGCCCTGGACTACAATTTCATCGGGAAAATCTTCAATGGTAAGCAACTGATGCGTGGACATGGCCAAAGCGCGTTTCAAGACATTCTGTAATTCCCGGACATTTCCCGGCCACGAAAAACGCAACAGTACCTCGACTGCCTCCGGGTCCACATCCACCATCGGTTTGTCCATTTGTTCGCAATACATGCTTAAAAAATGAGACACCAGCAACGGGATGTCTTCCGTTCGTTCCCGCAGAGGAGGCAGAGAAACGCGCGCGACATTGATGCGGTAGTATAGATCGTTTCGGAAGCGCTGCTCACGGATCTCGTTTTCAAGATTCCGGGATGTAGCGACGATAACACGCACGTCCAGATCGATTTCGTCTTTTCCGCCGACTCGGCGGATTTTTCGTTCTTGAAGAGCGCGCAAGAGTTTCGCCTGCAATCGTGGAGGCAGCTCGCCGATTTCATCCATAAAGAACGTCCCTTTGTTTGCCATCTCCAACAAACCGGGACTGCGTTGATCGGCGCCGGTGAAGGCGCCGCGCTCGTAGCCGAACAATTCCGATTCGAGCAAAGTTTCAGGGATTGCGCCACAATCGATCGCGATGAACTGACCCGTTTTGCGGGCACTGCGGCCATGAATCGCTCGCGCAACGAGTTCTTTTCCCGTCCCCGTTTCTCCAAAAATCAGAACGTCCACATCTGTTTGAGATACAAGCTGGATTGTCTTAAAGACAGCACGCATTCCAGGACTTCTTCCCACGATCCCATCCATAGAGTGGGAACGCACCATCTGCCATTGGAGCATGCGGTATTCATCGCGGAGACGTTTCTGTTCCAGAAGATGACGGACAGTCGCAAGAAAATCATCCGGAAAAAAAGGCTTGGTAATATAATCGGCAGCACCCAGTTTCATGCATTCCACTGCCGTATTGATTGTTGCTGTGTCGGTCAGGATCAAAATTGGTAGATTCGGATCAGCCTTTCTGGCTAACCGAAACAGTGCAAGATTGTCCGTGCTTTGCTGTTGGATATCGGCAAGTAGTAAATCGATTCTACCGCCGTTCAGACGTTCCATGGCGGAACGATTTTCGGTTTCTACTAGAATTTCGGCATCGGGGAGTTTGCGGAGAGTCTCCGCGCACAACTCGGCAATGTTCCTTTCCGCTTCTACAACAAGAACTCTTGTATTCGGCATTCGCAAAAATCTGACACTCTTATGTCGAGAGCTTATTGTAGCAGATCAGGAAAGAACTGCTGAAGTGGGACGGGGGGAAATCGTCCCACCCCAGCTCAATTTTTAGACCGGGTCGTCGGCCGGTCTAAGCTTCTGAGGATTGGCAACAAGAAGTGTGGTCTCACTTGCCGTGAAAGGCCTTCTTGAGCCCTTCTCAAGCGTGCCATACTTGCCCATGCCATATGCAAAACGTTCGCCAACAATCGAAGATTCCGGTCTGACGTGGGCTTGGATTGAATCATTGCCTGTCCGTCACCTGAATGTGACGTCTGGTTGCCGGATGCTTCCGAGCCGTTGTTTCGATCGAAGGCCCCGTCGTAAGAATCTCTGTTTCAGAAATATGACAATCACAAGTTCGTGGTTCTAAAGATGCGACATTGCGTCAGATCCCTTGAATGCCTCGAATGAAGTCTACATTGGCCCCATCGATGCGAGCGCCCCGTTTTTTGAAGAGCGATTTGAGCTCGGTAGAATAGAATTGACCATCTGTCTCTGGATTTAGAACAAAGAAAACACGCGCGTTCGGAGCTGAAAGCCGCATCAGGTCATCCAGAAGAAAATTCCATTCCGCTTCTTTCCACAAATCGGGTTGTTTGTGATTGTTAAAACAAATCAAGAATGCCGTAATCACATTGAACGGACTGTGAGAATCAGGCAAAGGTTCCATCGCCATAATCTTGTGAATCGTTCTTGGAACCTGGAGTAGCTCGGTCATTTCACGATACATGGAAACTTCTTCCGTATCTAGAGCCTGAACGGAATGTCCGAGAAGACGGCAAATGAACGGAAAATAGCCGCATCCTGTACCGAGGTCCAGAATCGATGCGGAAGGTGTTTTGTGTAGATTCAAATGCAGAGCGTACTTGAGATTGACGTTCAACCAATATTTCAGATCCAGATATTTACTGTAACCCGGGTCGGGTGAAGCGTTTTGATAACGGCTGCGGATTGTTGAAAACCTATCCGAATCAATCGAACGTATTAACTCTTTCAATAACCGTCTGCGAAAAAACCACCCCGGCTTTGTATTGAGTCTTTGCATTCGCTCTGGCACAAATGGAAATAAAGGGTGAGTGATGGGACTTGAACCCACGACCACTGGAGCCACAATCCAGCGCTCTACCAACTGAGCTACACTCACCATACTGTAGCCTCTATCGCGACGCAACGACTCAACGACGCAGTAGACGCAAATGCGCCCGGAGAGGCTCGAACTCCCGACCCTCTGCTTAGAAGGCAGATGCTCTATCCAGCTGAGCTACGGGCGCATGTGCGTCGTCGCGTTCGTGCGTCTATCGGGTCATCGCGTCGTCGGCTTATCGCGACTAGTCGCGACGACTCAATGACGGATAGACGCGAATCGGGGCGAGAGGATTTGAACCTCCGACCCCCTGCGCCCAAGGCAGGTGCGCTATCCAGGCTGCGCTACGCCCCGTCCTGTAAAGCACCCAAATTCTATATACAACCTCCCGGATTGGCAAGCACCCCTCGAAAATTGTTCGTAATACCTCGTCGGGGCACGGAGGCCCCTTGACTCCGATGAATTCCCGGCCAAAAAAGGGGCTTGTGTTTCGATTTCTACTTTGTTTATAATATGCATAACCGCAGGTGACCTGCACTCATATATGTAATACGTAGGGGGGACTGGGAAAGAAAAAACCCGAAAGCCCTTATACCTCCCCCCTCAAGGTCCCTGCGGTGATTTATTTTTACAGCCTCTTTTTTGACGTTTGAACACAAGCCGTTTGTCATTTGCGGCGTTTGCTTCTAAATTTCAGTTCCGAATCAAAATTGTTTATGTGATAATGTATTCTTTTATTTTTTGCATACTGCAGAGAACAGGAACAGATCCTCAAACAAATCAAGGAGAAATATGGCATCGAATCCCCTGAATTCTATCGGCACTTATGTGAATGATAGCCGGACCCGTTTTGAAGACATGTTGGGCCAGATCGTAGAGATTCCCACTGTAAGCATGGAACCTGAAAAGAAACGAGATATCCGTCGCGGGGCTGATCTGGCTGCGGAATATTTCCGCAGTTTCGGCGCGGATGCGGAAATACATGAAACATCGGGCAATCCTGTAGTTGTCGGCCGCTTCCAAGTCCCAAATGCGAAGCAAACCCTGACAGTTTACAACCACATTGATGTACAGCCGGCCCAGGAACCGGAATGGACCCGTGAGCCGTTTGTTTTTGTAAAGACGGACGGAAAGTATCTGGGCCGCGGAACTACGGATGATAAGGGACCCGCGTTGACTGCTCTTTTTGGCGCGCGTTACGCCGTGGAAAATGGAATTCCACTAAATATCCAGTTCATCTGGGAGCTGGAAGAAGAAATCGGAAGTCCGCATTTCGAAGAATTTCTGAAAAAGAACGCTTCTTCGTTGAAAACAGACTCCGTTTTAGTGAGCGACACGATGTGGATCTCGCGTGATAAGCCTGCGATCCCGTACGGACTACGCGGCATGATCACAGGATTGATGCAGTTGGAGACAGGCGACAAAGATACGCATTCGGGGGTTACTGGCGGAGCAGCGAGGAATCCACTTGGAGAGCTCGCGCAGGTGGTTAGCCAGTGTTATGACGCCAAAACCGGAAAAGTGAAGATTCCAGGTTTTTATGAGGATGTCAAAGCTGCGAGCAAGAAAGAGATCGCGAACTTTCTTTCCTCGGGTTTTAATGTGAAGCGCTGGAAATCCGTGTACAATTTCAAGAGTCTGCGAACAGACAATACAGAGGAAGTACTAAAGCGAATCTGGTGCCAGCCGACGTTTGAAGTGCACGGTTTGACGGGCGGGTATTCCGGCGCCGGGGTCAAAACCGTAGTGCCGCCCCGCGGAGAGCTGAAGTTCAGCACAAGGCTTGTTCCGAATCAAAAGCCGGAAAAGGTTTTCAAGTTGATCCAGAAATATGTGAAGAAACTAAATCCGGACGTGAAGGTGGTGATGGATGCAAAACTGGATACGTATCTGGGCAGTCTCACAGGGGTGTATGTGGATGCCGCTACGGACGCTGTGCGCTTTGCATTCTCCAAATCCCCCGCGTTCATTCGCGAGGGCGGTTCGATTGGCGCTGTCGTAACGATGGAAAAATATCTGAAAGTCCCGATCATTTTTATCGGACTTTCGTTGCCGGAACACGGCTATCATGCGCCCAATGAGAATTTCGATTGGATGCAGGCTTCGGGTGGGATGAAAGCTTTTGTAAAATACTTTGCCAATGTTGCGGAGATGAGTCGATGATTGCAGTCGATGAATTTGCGCGACGTCTGTCGGCGGTTTCCGAAACGGAATTTACGCATGAAAAAATCCTGAATTTCTTGCGGGAAAATCATGTGGATAAATCGAGCCTGGCCCCGTACCTTTTTTTTGACAGCGACCATTACACCCGGAACTTGATTCATAAAACGGAATTGTTTGAGCTGATTGCGATTTGTTGGGATGTCGGACAGAAGAGTGCGATTCACAACCATCGCGATCAAAGCTGCTGGATGGCGGTGCCGCATGGCAGGCTGCAAGTGCACAATTTCAAGTTGGTTCAAAAAAATCCTGGAACGAGATTCTGTGAATTGAAATCCAGCGGACAGTTTGTGCTGGATCCTGACAATCCGCAGGAGGTCGATCCGACAGAGCCGATCCACCAGGTGCTCAATTTGTCCTCATTCGGCGCTCGCGCCGTCTCCCTACATATCTATTCGCGCCCTTTTGATACGTGCGAAGTCTATGACCTGAAAGAGAAGTGCTACGAAGATGTCCCGTTGATCAACACTAGCGAATACGGTGTTTTGAAAACAGATCACCCACTTCAGTTGGCCAGCCTGTAGGATTTCTCACAAGGCTCGCATTCGTAGGGCTGAGCATTTTCTATCGTCGTTTCGTTGTTGCCGCAATGGAAATGGTCTTCATTCAACCAAGATTCTGTTTGCAGTTGAAAATGCTTAGCCCGTCAAGCGAACGCGAGATCATACCACTACAGTGCGAATCTGAAATTGCCTTCCCGGAATCACTACTTTGACGATTGGCCTGCTTCACGCGGCAAATGCACAGCCCCTACAAAGACGGCGAATGCATAACCCTTACAACATCTAGATATAAAGGCCGCAAAGATTCTAATGTTTCCGCAGGTGTTTGCGGAAATAGCTGGCGATCAGATAGCCGTCGAGAAATTTGAACGGTGATATGGAGCTTGTGTAGTGTCCGCAAGGAAGGAAGGCGACATCGTACGGAATCTCCCAGCGCCCATGTTCTTCGAATAGCAGTTGCGCCAGATCCGGCGGGAACGTGAGATCATAACGCGCGCTGATAAAAAGTGTTCTTCGCGCTGGTTTCGTTTGTACCTTTCGGACAAACGAGTTGGGACTGATAATTCTCCAGAAATCCCGTAGCTCCTGTTGGGTAACAAATGGTTCGAGGCCGCGTCTTACATGTCGTGTGCTGATCCCGTTCCAAACGACATCACCAAAAAAGCTGGAAACGTGATTGAATACTCCCACCCGGAACCGTGGCTCGTGAACAAAGGTCAGATAACTAATACAGGACCCGACACTGGAGCCCATGATCCCGAGGGTTTCATAGCCCTGGAGCTGCAGCCAATCTGCTGCCCTTCGCGCGTCCTGAACCGATTGCTGGATCGCCTGAATGGTTCGACCGACATTTGGACTCACCATGAAGTCTGCGCGCGGGCCGGAAGGATTGCGCATTTCGTGATACGGCAGCGTGAGACGAAGTGCGGAGATCCCGAGCTTGTTGAGGAGCTTGCACAGTCCTACATGACTTCGCTCATTTGCATTCCATTGTGGCAATACAAGGACTGCATGCTTGTGGGAAGCAGATGGAAAGAACTCGGCATAAGCTGTGTTATTGACTTCGTAAGGACTTTCAACTGCGCTCGGAAATGAGAGCAGACGTTCCTCCAGCCGGAAGTCATGAAACGGAGAAAGGCCGAAGAATCGATCACTTTCGTGAATCGCCGTTTCATTAAAGCGCTGCAGCGACTCCTTTGGCTGATCCCCGGGGACAAAGCCGTGGTTTAGAAATTCAAATCCCCACTCAAACGGCAATGTCGTGCGATTTGTATCCCGTCTGGAAAGCCGTTTTTCCCAGTCATGCATCAGACGTGTAATCACGGCATGCAAGATATCAAGATTCGTCGCCGCCCGCAAGCCTCTCGGATTCACCACAAAGGCACAAAGATCGCGGAGATCGCGGAAGTGTAAGAATGGGGATGAGGAGATAATGAGGGATAGGGGGATAGACACCGCCGCCGGCTGCCTCGCTTTCTGCTCTGTGACCTCTGTGTCCTCTGTGGCAATTCTTCCTCTGCGTACTTTGCGGCTCTGCGGTGAATCCTCCCTCATCAGAATACCGCGATTGTTACGTATACTAGGGTAGGGTGTGGTCTGCCTCATCTCAAGTTTGGAGGCCGTCATGAAGTGGGGACTTGCAACGTTCGCCTTGATTTGTCTGATGTCGGTAGCTGTATCTGCACAGGAAGCGACCGAAGAAAAGCCGAAGCTATTTACGATCCACGGCGAATTAAAAGCACACTATCGCTGGTCGGAGGATTCAAGATTTCTGCTAAGATTTCCGTTTCCTCCCGAGTTCATCCCGTGCGGTCAGACGCAGGTATTCGAGCGCACCGTCTCTCCCGGCTCGTCTCTTGAGGTGAGTGTCGCAAGCGTAATTCTGGATATTCAACCTGCCGAATTGGTAGTTGGTAAAATCAAAATCAATTTCATTGATCTGTATAGCCGAAACCCTACCAGTACGGATCAGACTGTAAATGTAAAAGAAGCGTGGCTTCTATTCGGAAAGCGCCCCGATTTTCTGCAGAATACAGAAGGCAGTCATGGGTATGTTCTGTTTGGCAAAGCGCCCAAGTTTGAGCGACAGCCGGACAGGAATATGGAGAGTTATGGTCTGGTTTCTACCGCGTTCAACAGGTTTGAAGATTTGCAACTGCAGGCCGGCGGGAGCTTCGGATCCCATTTTTACTGGCGAGCCCAGATTTCGAACGGCAATCCCGTGTTCTTCCGTGACCCAAACGCGCTAGCAGGAGACAATGGCAATGACGATTTGCGTTTTCCAAATCCGGAACTGCATCTGAATTCCGGATTCCCCATTCTTTATGACGCTGAAGCGGAGGAATTTAGTTTTCAAGACAACGTGGAAATCGGCGCCGGAGCCGGCTTGCGCTTTCAATCGGAATCATTAGAGAAAGGACTGGACCTCCTTGGCTTTTACTACAAACGTGATCTTGCCGCGCATGTGGATTTGCGCGGGACATTCTATGGTGGTGATCTGGATTTGCTGGACGGCACAGGCGGGATCGGGCTTCCGATCAAGGGAAATGAAAAACTCGAGTATGGCGGAAATGCCGATTTCCGCTGGAGCCACCTTCGCATCTTTGCACAGGGAGTGCATCAGGAGCTTGCAGGTCTGAAACGCAACGGATTTGAGGTGGAAGGCTTGTTGCGTATCTCATTACCTCTGAAATTTTCGGCAAGCGGAAAACAATTGTTCACCTTCATTCAACCGGTTGCGCGTTTTAGCGTCATCGACAACAAATTTAAAGCGAGTCCTTTGTTTGTTGCTCCCAGTACTTTTTGGGACTGGAAAAAATATGATCTGGGCCTGCGGATTGGAATCATTCAGGGAATCGATGTGACTGCTGAATATTCGTTTCACGATATTACGGCTTCAAGCGATGTGAACGAGGACGAATTTCTGACCACTTTGCGAGCAAGGTTCTAGGGAAAACTTGTAGGGCGGGGCTTGTCCCCCCCGCATCGAAAGGGCGACCACAAGGGTCGCCCCTACCCAAGAAGCGTGACTATTTCATGAAGTGAAGAAATCCTCTCTGCGTGGTGTGGAAAGCGATCATTTCGATCCAGGTGCAACGCGTTTAGTCCGGTCTTTTTCGCCCCCTGATAATCCAGATACGGATCATCTCCGATATACAGTACTTCTTGCGGCTCAAGACCGGTTTGCTGCAATGCGATTCGAAAAATTGTGGGATGCGGCTTCTCGTAGCCGACAAGAGCGGAGACGACAATCGCTTCAAAGAAGTGTGAAATTCCCAGCTGATCTACAAGCAAAGGAAGCCGGGAGTCCCAGTTGGAAACAATCGCCAGCTTGAAGCCTCTGGCTTTCAGGTGTTGCAACACGTAAACGGCGTCATCGTAAAGACGCCAGGAATCGGTGCGCTCAAATCGAAAGTAGAGCACATCAAAGAAACGGTCGAAGTCTTCAAACTCCATCAGATTCTGAAATACCTGGCGAACAATATACTTCCACCAATCGCGTTCTTTTTCATATGAGAGACGATGCCCTTCGTTGCTTACCAGCGGAGCAGTGGTTGTCCATAGAGCCTGAAACGAAGCCTCGATGGCTTCCGGTTTCAGATTGGCGCCAAATTCCTTAGCGGCTTCCGAATAAATTTCGCCAATGGAAGGATGCACGCGCAACAGCGTGTTTCCTGCATCAAAGAAAATCCCTTTATATCCGTTAGAATTCACGGTAAACAAACTCTCCGTTTACTGACGTACCGAGCACTTTCATTGCATCAAAAGAGCCCTGATACGGATCATCGGACAATATGACAAAGTCGGCAAGTTTTCCAGGTTCGAGAGATCCGCGCTGGGATTCTTCGCCTGATGCAAATACCGGCGTCCATGTGTAGGCGCGTAACGCATCGAACGCGCTGATCCGTTGACTGGGATCCGCCCAGTTGCTCCTGCGCACGGCAGCATCCAGACCGGGCAGAGGATTCGGATCCTCCACCGGGGCGTCCGAGCCGAAGCTGATATGCGCTTTTGTTTGCAGCAAGGATCGCCACGCATAGGAGTAGCGGGCGCGATCTCCCCAGAAGCGTTCTGCGTTCTCGCAATCGGAGATCGCATGATAGGGTTGCATGGATGCGATGATCCCGATTTTCCGGAAACGCGGAATATCGTCAGGATGCAGCAGCTGCACATGCTCAATCCTGGATCTGGCGCGTGGAATCGGCAGCCAGGGAGCGTTCTTTTCAAACGCGTTGAGCGTTTGTCGATTCGCCCGGTCGCCGATTGCATGAACGCCGACAGCGATTCCGTTTTGCAATGCGAGTCCGATTTTTTCCGTAAGCTCCACCTCCGAAATTGTTTCGATACCGATTCCGCCTACTTCGTTGTACGGTTCCAGCATCCGCGCAGTTTGCGATCCGAGAGCGCCGTCGCTAAAGATTTTTACAAAGCCGAACCGGAACCAGGAATCGCCCAAACCGCTTTTCATCTGCATCCGGACGGCGTCTTCAAGATGACGAAGTGGAATCGAGTGAAAAATGCGCAGTTTGAGTTTTGCGTCGGAATGCAGCTCCTGTAGGTCGCCAAATGCCTGATTGCCGTCGGTATTGTGAAGACCGACAATTCCAAATGTGTGGAGCTTGTTTTGGGCCGCAAGCAGCGCGTTCTTGCGGGCTTCCGGTTCAGGTGCGGGGATGCGTTGCCGGACAAGCGGGATGGCGTTTTCGCCGATGATTCCATCCGGCGTTCCATCGGAATCCAGACCGACATATGCGCCTGGAATCTGTTCTTTGCCGGTAATTCCGACCGCGCGAATCGCCTGCGAATTCAGCCACAAAGAGTGTTCGTCGTGGCTGTTGAGAACGACCGGATGATCAGGAAAAAGTTCATCGAGAATCTTCCGGTGTGGAAAGCCACCGAAGTGTGTCTTGCGCCATCCCCTCCCCAGAACCCATTCGCCGGGAGACAGGCGGGTCGCCCTATCTGCTAATATGTTAGTAATATCTGTTTGTGAACGGCAAGCGTCCAGCTTTACGCGGCTCACACTGAGTGCGTAATCGAGAAAGTGAAGATGTGAATCGACCAGACCGGGGATCACAAATAGGCCCCGCAGATCGATGATTTCCGTTTTTCGTCCGATCCACTGTTTCCCGCTACCTCGTCCCACGGCGAGAATTCGGTTTGCAGAAAGCGCCAGAAAGCGGAACGGCTTCTGCGTGCGACCATCATAGATGGTTCCGTTTATAAGGATCTTGTCCGCTTTCATGGAACAAGCATCTTATCATGCAGCGCCGGATTTCACCGCAGAGCCGCAAGGAACGCAGAGGTGTAAGAAAGGGAGACAAGGGGATCCGCTCTCCGCGCTTAGCTTCAGTCGCCTCGCGAGCGGCTGCCCTTGGCGACTTTGTGTCTTTGTGGTTCATCCTCTGCACAACACGGAGAGGGCTTCGGCGATCTCATGAAGAGGCAGAACGTAATCGACGATTCCTGCTTTAATTGCCTCCTGGGGCATTCCGAAAATGATTGCTGTTTGATCGCTTTCTGCTATGGTAACCCCTCCTTTCTCTTTGATCCTCTTCAATCCTTCCTTCCCATCATCTCCCATGCCTGTCAGGACAGTTCCAAGTGTAGGAGTGTGCATTTCGGCGGCCAGGGAAGCGAACAGGAGATCGGCACAAGGGCTGTATTTGATCTCCGGGTTTAGCTCCTGGATACACGCGAAGAGGCGCCGATTGAGGTTTTCTACAGTCAAATGCTTTCCACCCGGCGCCACAAGTATTGTTCCCGGCTCGATTGGATCACCATGTTTTGCTTCTTGAACCTTCATCGAAGTGTACTTGTTTAACCGTCTGGCAAAGAGTGATGTAAACCCTGCCGGCATGTGCTGGGCAATCAGAATCGGGACCTTGAAGTCTGTCGGCAGAGATTCCAGGATCCGTTGGATCGCGGGCGGTCCTCCTGTAGAGGCGGCGATGCCGATCGTTCGGGGCGGGTTTCCAGTGGTCATTTTAGAGACGGCCGGCTGGACGACAAGCGGTTGCATTCTTTCCTTTACCAGGGACATGCTGAGAAGCGGGATCGCAAGCACTTTTTCCAGAAGATCTTTCCGTATATCTTCTAATTGTGTCGAAGCACGGCGAACCGGTTTCACTACGAAATCGATTGCACCCAGATCCATGGCGCGAAACACATTGTCGTCAGATTCCTGCGCAGAGACGACGATCACCGGCGTCGGCATGCTCTGCATGAGCCAACGAAGATAGGTGAACCCGTTCATGTACGGCATCTCCAAATCCAGCGTGATCAAATCCGGACGAAGCCGCATGGTTTTCCTTAATGCTTCTTGTCCGTCACTTGCAGTATCCACAACGCGCACTTCCGGAATGCTTTCGAGAATATTTGCTATGATCTTCCGGCTGAAGGCGGAATCATCAACAACGAGGACTTGAATCATTTCTGGTACACCATGTCGTTTGTCAGATGTACAAGCTTAAATCGGGTGGAAAGGCTGAGCAGGGATTCAGCGTGTCCGAGCAGAAGATATCCGCCTTTCCTCAAACAGCCATACAGAACATCAACAGCTTTCTTTTTTGCTTCCTGATCGAAATAGATAATGACATTTCGACAAAAGATCAGATCGAATTCGCCAAGGATTCCGGTCTTCCGCACATTCAGAAGGTTGAGCTTGCCGAATGTAACCATCCTGCGGATCTCTTCACGAATCTGATACCGGTTCTCCTCTATCTTTTTAAAGTTTCGTTCTCGAAATTCAGCAGGAGCGGAACGGAATGCTGACTCGCGATAGATGCCGCGGCGAGCGGCCTGAACGGCTTTCTGAGAAAGGTCGCTTGCAAAGAGATCAATACTCCAGCCGCGCAGAAGTTCCGAATTCCGGCACAGGATTGCAAGAGTGTACGGTTCTTCTCCCGTGGAACAGCCGGCGCTCCAGATACGAAGCAAACGAGGCCGCCCCGGATCCAACGCAAAGCGAGGAATGAGTTCGTCCGTAAAGGCGCGAAGCTGCCGCTCCTCCCGCAGGAAGTATGTTTCATTGGTTGTAATCAGATCAAACATGATTTCCATCTCGGACTCTCGGCCTGGATGGTACATCAGGTAGTAATAGTAGTTTTCAAATGAATCGAGATTGAGCTCGCGAATCCGCGAGGAAAGCCGGCGCTCCAGAATCGAGCGGCTGGAGGCATCATATCGCAGGCCACTGTTTGCATAGATATGATCGGTGAGCGCCTTATACGTTTTCTCATTCAATTCGTAGCTGTTGGATGGAAACGACATAGAAGCTTCTATGACAGAATCGTCTGTAAAATCCGCCGGATGGCAGGCGGTTGGGAAAGTGCGGCTTTTGCCAGGCTTCCCGAAAGGAGTTCTTTTACAGACAGCAGAAATTCGTACGCATCGTCCGCCAGATGCGGATCCAACAGGCAAGAGAATAGATCAGACGGAGGCAGGTCCGGTTGTACCTCACGCCAGGACCGTAAAATCTGTCTGCGGACATAAGGGTCTTGTTCCGATTCCCAACGCGCATGAAGAATCTCGGTTGCCCGCGCCGGAAAGACCCTCAGGATTGTCTGCAGCGCTGCAGCCCGGACCTTCCAGTCGGGATCATTTTCAGCAAGGGAGCGAAGAGCCGTTTCCAGTCCGGGATCCGAAGAAGGAGACAGCGCTTCACAGGCGCTTTTGCGAATTTCCGGATCTTTATTCTGCGTATACGATAGTACTAATGCATTCGAGAGCACGCCCGGGATGGAAGCTAGAGAGCGCAGAAGGACTGCTCCGGCGGCCGGATTTTCGGATTGCAATTGCTGCAGGATCACAGCCCCGCTCCGCGCTCCATGCGGTTCTGCAGCAATGCTCTCGTAGGCCGCCATCCGTACCCACAGAGATTCATCCTGCATAGCGGCCAGCAGCGCGCCCGTGACTTCCTCCGAAGGATCGTGTTTGAGAGCGCGTACCGCAAGTTCCCGTACGCGCTCGTCTTCGTCAGCCAGGGCCGTGGTCAGCAGACGACGAAAGGAGACGTCATAACTGGATTGCATCAAGCCGGCGGTCTTCCGTCGCACCACAGGGTCTGCGTCCTTGAAAGCTTGAGCCAGCAAGGGTCCGGATGCGTCCCGCTCCAGCGACGAAAGAATCTCCAGCGCCGCGCTGCGCTCCGATACACTTCCGGAATGCAACCGTTTTCCCATATCGTCCAGTAACCGTTTTCGCAGATCTTCTGAATCGTGACAACGAGACAACAGAGGGCGAAGACAGACCTCATGAACCGATAAATTCGAATCCAGAACGCCTCGCGTGAGGAGCTCAACAGGCAATTCATCACTGGAATGGACTAGAAGTCGATACGCCAGCTGCCGAACCTCTCCTGACGCATGTTTCGTGAGCCCTTCCAGATCTTGCGGTTTTACTGCTGTTTGCATTTCGATTAGAAGACCCAGAATGTTGACCATCTCCCCGGTCGCCGGTTTCGCATGAAGCCGCTCGAATAGATTTTTTGCCGCTGCAGATCCAACATTCGCAAGAGCATGAACAGCGGTTTCCCCAAGCTCTGGATCTGAGAGATGTTGGATGAGGATCCGTACGGCCTCTTCGGAACTGGACCATCCCAATAGCTGTAGAATCTGGTCCTTTTGCTCCAAGGGAGCAATTTCCAACTCACGAATTAGAATGCGAAGCTCCTCGCTTCCTGTTTGTTCCCTGAACTCCCTGCGAATCTTTGCCTGTAGCTCATTCTTGACAATCGCAGGCCGGAACTCCCGGTAGATATTCAAGAGTGCTTCCAGGGCGTTCGGATCGAGATGGCCTTTCTCGAAAAGAGAGCGAATCAGAGTCCGGTACGCGTCCGCATCCGGAAACTTCCCAAGCGTCTTTAAGATCTGTTTGCCGCAGTATGGTGAATTGCGAAGCAGGATCAACGCCGGGAGCACTCCCGGATCCCTCATTTCCCCCGCAGCCTCAATCGCTTGAAATTGTTTCCAGGGATCGGAGCTTTGTAGCAGACGCAAAATCAATGGAAGCGAGCCGGGTTCTCCGATCTTTCCAAGCGCAAGGATTGCCGCGGAAGCCACGTTGTCTTCTTTGCTTTCTACCGCGCTCACGATTTCTTCGAGATACGTGCGATCATGAATATCTCCCAACATCTGGATCAGAAACATCTGTACATCAGGGTTCCCGGAATTCAGATGAGGTCCCAGATGCGGGACAATCTTTCTCCCAAATCGGGTCAAGAGATCAATGGCGGCGTTTCTTCTTCCAGCATTTTCTTCATCGTAAAGGCTCTGAAGAACTTGCGGAGTCAAGATTTGTGAATCGCCAGTCAGGATGGAATCCACAGATGCGCGCCGGACGCGCCAATCGGAATCTCCAAGTAATCCGATCAGCGCGTCGATGGCATGAGCATTGGGAAGAAACGATCTAAGCTCGCGCGCTGCCTGTTCCCTTTGATCGGGATCGGCAGAGGATTTCAGATTCAGTAGATGTTGCAAGGTTATTCCATAACAGCCTGGAGCCGGCGGGCGTCCCTGCCCGCCGGACGGATGAGTTGAACCACTTTTCGCGGGCACGGAGGCCCGCGACTCCGGGATATGAGATATCACACATATTGTAGAAAGCGCTGCAGGTGCAGAAGTATGATGAGCTGGTTTTTATATCTGTACACACCTTCCAGGAATTCGGCCTTGAAGCCGGTCACGACTGGCGGCGTCGGTTCGATGTCTTTCTTGAATAGCGAAATGACATGGGAAGTTGCATCCACCACGATTCCCTGAAACTCCTGTCCATCATGAAGCACAATGATTCGCGTTCTCTTGTCCGGTTGTGCGGTCTCATAACCGAGACGCTTCCTTCCGTTGATGACAGGAATCATGCGCCCGCGCACCGAAATGATTCCATCCAGAAAATCGACAGTATGCGGAACGGCCGCCGGCTCTTTGTAACGCACAATCTCGGCTACGTAGTGAATATCAATCCCGTAGTGCTCTCCACTGAGCTCGAATACCAGTACGCCCAGTTGTTCTTCCGGAATGGAAACAGGCGCCGCAAGGGAATCTTCTTGATCGGATTCCTCCGCAAGGAGCCGCTGCAACAGTTCCGTTTCTCTGACCGCCTGGACGGGGGCCGGCACGGGCAACTTCGAGTCATTTCCGTTCATCTTTAACCAGCCCGTATTCTTCCGTGAGTTGCTTCTTCGACCATCGATTCGGCATCGATGACCAGCACGGGTTTACTCTCTCCGATTTCGGTTGCACCTGCAATTCCGGGAATATTCTTCAACTTTTCTCCCATGGATTT
Organism: uncultured bacterium; assembly: GCA_963843285.1. GTDB lineage: Bacteria > Acidobacteriota > HRBIN11 > JAKEFK01 > JAKEFK01 > CAZDDB01. The sequence goes on along the minus strand of CAWJJO010000012.1, from coordinate 13,936 downwards.
GATTACAATTTCCTGTTGTCCCGTGAGTTCGTCTACAACAAGCCCCGCCATGTGATCTCCAATTTTCACGATGACAACATAAGGCAATTCGCTCCGCGCCTTTTCCGGCAACTGGAATGCTTCGCTGATCCGGATTAAGGGGATTGTCCGGTCGCGAAGTCCGTACACTTCTTTGCGGTCCACTGTGCGGATATCGCCACTTACTATCTGAACCGTTTCGGAAATGGAGCTCATCGGAATGGCGTACTTATTCGGACCGACTCTTACAATCAGCGCCTGGATAATCGCCAGTGTGATCGGCAAGGTAATTTCAAACTGGGTGCCTCTTCCTTCTTCGGTCTGGACGCTAATAAATCCCTTGAGACCTGAAATGTTTTTTTTCACCACATCCAATCCTACTCCGCGGCCAGAGAGTTCGGTGACTTCATCCGAAGAGGAAAATCCAGGACTGAAGAGGATTTCGATACATTCTTTTACATCGGGTACACGGTCGGGCGGAAGGAGGCCTCGTTTGCGCGCCTGTTCCTGGACTTTCTTGATCTGGATTCCGCGTCCGTCATCTTGAACCTGGATCACCACGTTGTTTCCTCTCTGAAACGCGCTCAAGCGGATCGTTCCACGTTCGGGTTTCCCCGCTTTTCTCCGCTCTTCCGCGCTTTCGATTCCATGATCGATTGCGTTTCGGATGATGTGCATCAGCGGATCGGACAACTCTTCGATCATGATCTTATCGAGTTCGGTGTCTTCCCCCGAGAAACGCAGGTCCACCTGCTTGTTCGTTTCACGCGACAGTTTTCGCACCATGCGCCCCAATTTGTGATAGACCTGGCCTACCGGCACGAGTCTGGTATCAATCACGTTGCGCTGAAGCTCATTGAGTTTTTTCTCCAGGTCTATGGCGACACGGGAAAGCGTCAATCCCAACCGCGAGTGACCTTCGGCTGCCATCAGCTCCCGACTGACATTTGCCACCATAGCGCGTGTGATGACCAGCTCGCCGATCACGTTGATTACTTCGTCCAGTTTTTGAATATCGACGCGCACAGTGCGGGACAGACTTTTCAGACTTGCATCCAGCGCCTTTTCCGGCTCCTGCTCCTCTTCCGCTGTTTCCTGCGGAACCGTCCGGCTCGTCTCCTTCCGAATGTCGATGAAAGTCACATCGCTACGTCCAAGGTTCCGCAAAATTGACTCCGGACCGAGACTGGTGCCATAGATCAAGCGAAAGACCATATTGCCTGGCCCGGCTGCGCTTTCAAACGAGGGAAGCGTGGAAATCACTTCCCCATGTTGGTTCAAGAGATCGCTGATTTCACGCAGCTCCCGATCGAATGTGGCATCGTCCAAAACGAGCCTTACATTGTAAAGCCGCGCCCGCCTCTTTACATTTTCCTGCAACCGGTGTTCTTCGTATTCTGTTAGAGAGCGGAGTGTCTGTTCATCCAGATCCAGTTCCGGGAACGAAACCTGATGCGCAGTGAGCTGATCCGCCCGGATGAGATCATTTACTTTCTTGAGAACGGGCGCAGGATCAATCCGATCCGTACGGTCATCAATGAGCTCGGCAATCATGCCGTGCATTAAATCCATCGATTGGAAGAGAACATCCACGATCCTTTGTGAGATCGGGATTTTCCCGAGACGTAGATTGTCCAGCATGTTTTCGAGCTCGTGAGTAAACCCCGAGATTTTTTCAAATCCGAGCATTCCCGAGATTCCCTTCAGTGAATGAAACTGCCTGAAGATTTTGTTGATGAGATCGGGACGGACGCTATTCCGCTGGATGGAACTCTCAAGACTCTGAATATCGCCGGTCAGTTCTTCCAGGATTTCTTCCGCTTCCGAAATAAAATCCCGTCTTGAGCTTTCTCTTTCCATTGCAACGATTACAACTTCAGAATTTTGCGGATGATGAACTGCAGGTCCTCAGGCCGGAAGGGCTTTGTCACATAATCAATCGCTCCAAGCGCAAGGCCTCGTTTTCGATCCTGTTCGCTCTTTTCCGTAGAGATGATGACAACCGGAATCGTCTGGTACTTCGGATGGTTCTTCAAATAACTCAGCAGTTCCAACCCATTGATGTCGGGCATGTTAATGTCGGTCAGAATGATGTCAAATATTTTTTGCGGTAGAAGCTTCAGTGCTTCAAACCCGTTGGCCGCTTCCACAGGATGAATTCCGGAGAATGTGGAAAGTGAAGAAACAATGAATTCCCTCATCATGGGAGAATCTTCGACAACCAGCGCGGTTTTCACAGCGTCTACCGGAATCGAATGCTTCTCATTTTCCGCTGCTGCATGGTAGTTTCCATTGCGATTCCTGCATGAGCCAGAAATATCTCAAGACCTTCCAGGTTGCGTATGGGCCTTCTGGTAATTGCCTGATCGCCGTAGAGCATTGCAAAAACATTCCGGTTGCCGAGAATGGGCAGCAGTACAACCGCGGGCGGGATCAACCTTCCGGTAAAACTGATCAATTGGCGGTTTGCGGGAGTATCGGTTAGTTTGCCGGAATGTGTCTTTTTCAATTTGAATACTTTTCTGAAAACGGAATCCTGATTCAGAGAAAAACGGATGCGTCGTGCTTTCTGCGGCATGCTTTCTGAGTCGCCCGTTTCACCAAACCCGTTCCAGCCGACAATCTCGTCCTTTCGAATTACAAAAAGAAGCCCCCGATCAAAGAATTCGGCGGCATACCGGAGAAGGAGAGAAGAAATCTCCGGAATCTCCTTTGGACTCTTCAGTTTTTCAAAAATCCGGTGTAACTCTCCCACCTGCGAGACCATATTGATAGCGGATGTGGGAACAGAATCGCGGATCGCTTCCCATTTCAAGTCGCCCCAAAATTCTTCTCCCGTGTCCGGATCCTCAAACCGGTACGGAGGCTGCCGCAGCGCGTGGATCAAGGTATCTGCAAAGCGATACAACTGTGCCTCGGCGTCCTGAAGGGAGGAGCGGGACAGAATCGGTTTCTTGTGAAAATGAAACACACCCAAACTGAAAGCCCTGGTTTGAGCGCGGACATCTGAGTAATCAGTCATTACAAAAAGGGGCGCAGCGCTATTGATCTTGCGTGCTGCTTCAACAAGTTCCAGACCACCTAAAAAACCGTCCCCCGCGGAAGTGGGCATCACGAGATCCGTGATCATCCAGAGCTTTTCCCCTTTGTCCGTAAGCCGGCGTAAAATCCGGACCGCGTCCGCTGGATTGTCCGCAAGATAAGGCCGAAATCCCCGTTCCTGCAGCCGGCGAGAGAGGACTTGCCGGACAAGTGCTTCATCCTCCACGAGCAACACAGTTGTGAATGGACAGGACTCCTTCAGGATCGAAACCGCCGATAGACTCGGCGAAGTGGACACTGCCTGAAAGTCGATTTGCTCCGCAATCAGATCAAAAGCGGGCAATTCTCCCAAATCGGGAAGCTTCAAGTCCTCCAAACTCAGCGGCTCTTGATGAACAACGGGTTGGATCTGCTCATATGGGATCGTGTCTTCCACTCTCGGCAACTGGATCGTCAGCTCGGGTGGAGGATGAAAGAGAAGAGTTCTGCTTTTGCGTTTTTCCCGCTCCTTGCTGTCGGCCTCCGCCCGCATTAAATGCTGTGGACTCCATCCCATGGCAAATGGAAATTCCGCGGGGTTGAAGTGGATCTCATCAAAAGGAACTACTTCCCGCTGATCAAAACTGAAATTGCCTTCCTGGAACGTCATGAGATGGACAATTGTTTCCCGGATACGGGTTTTGAGGATTTCCTGAAGTGTTTCCTCTCCGATCAGCTCTGCCTCTAATAAAATAGAACCAAGCGGTTCATTTCCCCGTTTCTTTTGCAGTTCGAGGAGTTGCCGCAGCCGGTCCGTGGTAATGAGACCTCGATCCACCAGGATCTGACCCAGGCTGCGGATGGAAAGGGCGGGAGACGCGCTGTTCACAACCAGGCCGTTTTTGAACAGGATCGTGCTTTTGCCTTCCGTAGTTTCAATCGTCAGAATACCGGTTCGTCTGCTGACGCTGAGAATCTGCAGGATGTCTCCGACAGAGAGGTCTTCCAACTTTCCGATCAGACTCATGAGATTGATTTTGCGTTCTTCGGGTTTAACTCTTGCAAAATGCCGTCGAGCACGCCATTTACAAAAGTGGATGAATCCGTTGTTCCGAATTTCTTTGCAAGCTCAATGGCTTCATTCAAGGCAACACGCGGGGGAACACCACTTTCAGTGATGAGCTCGAATGTGCCAAGTCTTAAGATATTGCGATCGGTTACGGGCATGCGATCCACTTTCCAGTGGCTCGAGTGTTTTGACAATAGCGCATCAATTTGTTTCTTGTTTTCCAGTGTCCCTTCAACAAGGCGTGTCGCGTACTCTACCGTATCTGACTTTGCAGGATTCTGATCCCAGAACATTCGGAGAGCTTCCTTTGCGGGAACGGGGTTCAGATCCAGTGAATACAGGATTTGAACTGCATACTCACGCGCCTTCCGTCTCATGATGAAAAAAGTGTGGAGTCGCGGGCCTCCGTGCCCGCTCTCCCGTAATTTGGAGTCGCGGGCCTCCGTGCCCGCAGCAAGTGAACTACTGCAACGGCGGGCAGGGACGCCCGCCCCTCCAAAACATTTTTATCTGTGTTCATCTGTGGGGTTCAACTTTCCTCAACTTCCTGTATACATTTGCCATTTCGGCAGCTGCAAGGGCGGATTCCCATCCCTTGTTCTCCGATTTGAACCCAGCACGGGCAATCGCCTGCTCCATGGTTTCTGCCGTAATCACTCCAAACGTGACGGGAATTCCGAAGTCCGCGGAAACCCGCTGGATTCCTTGAGCGCATTCGGAAGCAATCAAGGAAAAATGCAAGGTCTCACCCCGAATCAAAGCGCCCAGACAGACAATCGCATCCTGTCTCCCAAGTTCCGCAACCACCCGTGCCATTTGCGGAATCTCAAACGAACCGGGTACCCAATAGATTGTGATGTCCTTTTCCGAAGCTCCCTTTTCCAGAAGGGCTTCGAGCGCTCCGGAAAGCAACCGGTTGGTGACCACAGAATTAAACCTGCTCACCACAATTGCAAACCGGAGCCCAATCGCAGAGACTTCGCCTTCCACGATTTCTGGCATAAGGTCATTGTACTGCCAATCCCATTAAAATCAATGGTTTGCAGATCGAAGACGGATCTCTCGGGCTTGCGGGAAAAGGAAAAATCCGTTATATTTACTTGCTAATTTATTCTAGGAGGAAGCCGATGTTTACGGTTACAGAAACCGCTGCAAAAGAGATTCAGAATCTGATGGCTCAGTACAACAATCCGCAATTGGGTCTTCGGGTACGGGTTGTTGCGGGAGGCTGCTCCGGATTTTCTTATGATCTTGCGTTTGACGATCAGTCACAGGGCACCGATCAGGTGTTTGACATCAACGGTGTGCGTGTCATGATCGATGAGCGAAGCTACCAGCATCTGGACGGCACCGAGCTTGATTTTGTGGATACGATGCTTGGACGTGGCTTTACGTTCAGCAATCCAAACGCCAAGTCGAGCTGCGGGTGCGGTTCATCTTTTAGCGTATAACTTTTCCGTACCAGGAAAGTCTTTGTAGATGTTTGAGAATGCGGACTTCGGTCCGCGTTTTTTTTGCTCTTCTCAATGATTGAATCGATCGTCTTTCTCACTCTCGGACAGCTCGCTACGGGCATTCTCTTGTTTGTCTTTCTGGTACCTCCTTCCAGAATTGGAAAAGGATTTGGACGCTTCCACGCGTTCCTTGCGCTGATTCTCTGGGGGTTGGCGCTCTGGGGTAAGTTTCCTATGGAGTTCTTTGTTCTTTCAGGACTTCTCCTTCTGGCCGCGTTTTTTTCAGAAAAGGACAAGCTGTATTATCCCTTCTTGTTTCTCTCCTTCTGTGTCTCGCTTCATTTTCTGATCCATCAGGATGTGTCCGGGACCGGAATCTGGAATTCACTCGCGATCCATTTGCCGCCGGTACTCGTTCTGGGTGCAAGCTCAGTTGCGATGCTTCTGGGACACTGGTATCTGGTTGCCCCGAAGCTTTCGATTTCCTATTTGAAAGTCGTTACCGTTGGCTTGATCGTTGCGCTGTTAATCCGGTCGGGATTCTCCGGAGCCACGTTAATGAATCACTGGGACGGATTACAGAATATTCATTTTTTTGAAATCTACGGAATTTTCTTTCTGCAGCGGATCTTTCTGGGTTTGCTGCTCACACTGGTCCTTTCGGTTCTAACATACTTCTGTGTCCGAATCCGTTCCACGCAATCCGCGACCGGGATTCTATATGTTGTTGTTGTGTTCTGTTTGATCGGAGAATTGATCGGAGCGTACCTGCATCAAAAAACGGGTCTTTTGTTTTGAGCGCGAACTCGTCGATTCGTCCTCTCCAATACTTATCCCTTTGTGTCTTTGTGCCTTTGTGGTTTTCCTAATGGAACTGGAATTCCTGTGTCCTGATTGCGGACGTCGAAATGAAGTCGAGCCGGACTCGACTCAAGCAGAAATCCGGTGCAGTTCCTGCGGCAAAAGTTTCGGTTCCGTGGCGGCATTTACAGACGAGACGACGGGTTTGCGCAACTGCGCGATTTGTGGTTGCAGGGATCTTTACGTCCAGAAGGATTTCAACCGGACCATCGGCTGCGCCATTGTAGCTGTGGGCGCTATCCTTGCGCCATTTACAAAACTGATCAGTTTACTGATTTGCGCGTTGATCGATCTTCTGCTCTATCAATTCTTGCCTTTGATAATAGTTTGTTACCGCTGCAAAAACATCTATCGAGGATTTGCGCGCAATCCTCAGCATGAGGGATTTAATCTCGGAATCAATGATCGATACCGGAGCATGGAGGGGAGCAGAGGATCTGAGCCCTGAGCGAGCGCAGGCAGGATCCCTGCGGGTAATATCCTAATTGTGCGTTGCCGCGGATTTCCCCTCCTTATGAAGGAGGGGATTAAGGGGAGGTTGGAAGACAACCCCCACTTTCATCTCCCCCTTTATCAGGGGGAGAAACGAGCAACACAACCTCAGGACAGTAAGAGCCTGCGCGCAAATTGGATTTTGAGGAACTTTTTGTATAAACTGAGATTCACATGATCGAAAACAATCGAATGGACCTCTCGATCGTGGTTCCTGTCTACAATGAAGAGGAAAATGTTGCAGACCTGATTGCCGCCATTACTCAGGCGATGCACGGGTATATCGATGACTACGAAATCCTGCTTGTAGACGACGGCAGCACAGATCGGTCATTTGCCATACTGAAAGATTTGGCGAAGCAGAACCCTCATATTCGGGTGATCCGTTTTGGAATCAACTATGGGCAGACTGCTGCATTGTCCGCAGGATTCCACCACGCAAAAGGAAAGATCCTGATCACAATGGATGCCGACTTGCAGAATGATCCCAGCGATATACCTCTATTGATAGATCGGATCAACGAGGGTTTTGATGTGGTCAGCGGTTGGCGAAAGAACCGTTTCGATCGTTACTTAACGCGCAAGCTTCCATCCATGATGGCGAACCGGTTGATTTCGTATATCACGGGTCTTCGTCTTCGGGATTACGGATGTACGCTAAAAGCCTATCGCCGCGAGATTATCCGTCACGTTGATCTGTATGGGGAGATGCACAGGTTTATTCCGGCGCTCGCGCGCTGGGCCGGAGCGAGTGTTACGGAAATCGTTGTGAAGCATCATCCACGCAAGAAAGGAAAATCCAAGTACGGTATTTCCAGGACATTGCGCGTGTTACTGGATCTTTTTGTTGTGAAATTCCTGATGACCTATTCCACACAGCCGATCCAGATTTTTGGCGGAATGGGGCTGCTTTGTTTCTTTTTTTCCCTGTTTACGCTTGCCGTCGTTGTGGGCCTTCGAATTTTTGCAGGCGTGGATATGAGCGGCAATCCGCTCCTCTATGCGTCGTTCACCGGGATCATGCTTTCGGTGATGCTGGTACTTCAAGGTCTAAGCGCCGAAATGCAGGCGCGCACCTATCATGAGTCGCAGCGGAAACCGATCTACGTTGTACGGGAGATGGTACATTACCCGGAGATCGAATCCCTTACCGAAGTGAATGAAGGTGAATTCCCCTTGACCAGGAACTGAAATGGTTCTCTTCCTTTCTTCTTCTTTTTTGCGCCGAATCAAGCTGATCTGGAAACCGGATCTCAAGGCATTTTTGATCGGACAAAGAAACCTGTTTTTTTTTGCTCCGGACATTGCGCTCGAAACAGAGGACCTGTCTCCTGAAGCTATCGATCGCCTTCTGGCGGAAGGGCAATTTGAGGAAAACTGGGAGCTTCTCGGGTTTCTCGCGCCGGACGGCCTTCCTTCATTGCCCGGTTATGCAATCGTCGACACCGGAAGTTTTCCGGAAACCGAAGACTGGAAAGCCGGTGTATATCTTTCCACGGACCAGGGATTAGAACTGAGAACACTGGAAATCAAACAGACAAAAACCGGATGATTCATGGAGGAACGCTTTGATCCTTCACAACGAAAGATCATTCTAAGTCTTGCGCGCGAGGCAATCCGGAGCCGTCTCGAGTCCACACAAGATGTTTCTCTGCCGGCTCATGAGTTCCTGGATATTCCTGCTGCGGCGTTTGTCACCATCCGGATCGCCGGTGAGCTTCGCGGCTGTATCGGTACCACTGAGGCGACCAGACCACTGGGGGAAACAGTGATCTCGTGCGCGATCTCATCCGCGTTTCGAGACCCCCGCTTCCCCCCGCTTCGTTTAGAAGAATACAGCCAGATCCATCTGGAGATTTCCGTATTGTCTTTGTTTCAGCAGATTCGCTCCGTGGAAGAAATTGTAGTGGGTGAGCACGGTTTGGTGCTGTCTCTTGGACATCACCGCGGCCTGTTGTTGCCACAGGTAGCTACAGAACAGGGATGGAACCGGAGTGCTTTCTTGCAATACATATGCAGGAAAGCCGGACTTTCTCCGAACGCATGGGAGAATCCGGAAGCCATCATCGAAATCTTTACGGCTGAAGTTTTTGATGAAACGGACATGGAATCTCCATGAGGGTGATATGAGAATCAACTTTTTTCTTGCAGGGATCATTTTGGTCGCGTTGTCCTCCTCTTGTTTTGGACAGGGAAAAGAAAAAATAATGAACACTCCTGATGTAAATGAACTTCAGGAGAAGAAGATGTCTTCGAACCTGAATCTCGGCGCGGAATTGATCACAATGGAACAGAAGGTATGGGAGGCGCTCAAAAACAAAGATCTGGAAGGGTTTGGAAAAAACCTCGCAGGTGATTTTCTCGATTTTGATGCGGACGGCACCATCTACACAAGAGTATCACTCCTGGAATATCTGAAAAAAGTCGATCTCCAGGATTACACTCTGGAGCATTTCAAAGCTGTGGTCCTGAATAAGGATGCGGTAATGATTCTATATAAAGCGACCGTGAAAGGTACGATCAATGGGCAGCCGGCGCCCGGAATACCGATCAACTGTTCGTCTACTTGGATCAAGCGCGATCGTCAGTGGCTGGCCGTCTTCCATCAGGAAACGCCCATCGCTCCACGCCACATTAAGCGAAGGATAGGAATCACCACAAGGCACAAGTCACGAAGGGAGGAAGGAATAGCACTGAAGCGCTGAAAGCACTGAACACACGGAAAAGAAGGTAAGATTTTTCCCCTTCCGTGAATTCCGTGTTTCCGTGCTTAAATTCCTTTTCTTCGTGTCTTTGTGCCTTTGTGGTGATTCCTAAAATCTGGAGAGGCGGAAACGCTCGATGCCATGCCGGGTACGTCCATCGATGCAGAGATCAGCGAGGATTTCGCCGATCACGGGCGCAAATTTGAATCCGTGACCTGAGAAGCCGGCGGCGATCAGGGTATCCGGATCTGCCGGATGAAAGTCCAGAATGAAATCCTCATCGGGCGTGAGCGCATACATACAAATCTTTCCATCCAGAACTTCAGATGTGATCTCCGGCAGATATTCCTGGACAAAATCCTGCATATCGATAGCGTCCTCCGGACGAAACGTCCGGTCTGCCCGATCTGGAGTTGTTTCCGGGCCGAGCGAATTGTGGTTGGCGATTTTGATGCCTTCGTGGCCATGGATCGGAAAACCGTAGAGTACTCCAGCTTTTACGTCAGCCAGAAAGATCGGAAAGCGTCCGATGAGAAAGTGCTCCTTTGATTTCGGACGGAGCCAGGCAACGGTCTTTCTTTTTACAACAATCGGCAAATGGAGATGTTCAAGTATTCGGGAGGTCCAGGAACCGGCGCATACTACAACGCGGTCCGCTTGATAGGTGTTCTTGTTCGTGGTGATGCTGTTTCTATCGATCTGTTGAACTGTCTCGCCTGTAAGAAGCGCAGCGCCGTGCTTTGTTGCCTGCTCGCAATGCAATCGGATACAGTGTTCGACCTCCAGAAATCCGGCGCGTGGATCGTAACAGCCGGTCCAGTTATCCGGAATGTGAAACTGTTGCCAGCGATTTCGGATTTCTGTTGCCGTCAGTTGCTCGAAAGGAAGATGGTGGGTCGTGCACGCGAGAACCGCATCTCGAACGAGATAGCCGTTTTCGGGTCCAAGGACGAGGCCGCCTGTCCGATGCAATACCTTTGTCCCGGTCTGATTTTCCAGGTCCAGCCACAGATCGTCGGCACGCAAAACGAGAGGAACATAGTCCGGGGATTCATGATAGGCGTGGCGGATAATGCGCGTTTGGCCACTGTGACTTCCCATCTCATGTACCACTCCAAATTGCTCGAAGGCGATGACACGCCGGCCGCGTCGCGCCAGATGATATGCGGCTGCGCTTCCCATCGTGCCTGCGCCGATAATCGCAACATCGTACGTTTGAGTCATATTTCCGACGTCCTTGGAGCCTGCGGGCGTCCCTGCCCGCCATTCGGGAGATGATTTCCGTGCCCGCGGGCACGGAGGCCCGCGTGCTCCAAAATGCGAAGGCGGGCAAACCCGTCCGCGCTCCATTTTTTCACAGCGTTCGCGCGCAGGCAAGATGTCGCCGCATGTTAAGATATTTGTTTCATCCTGGAGATCCGAACTATGGAAGATTTTGAAAAGCTTGGAGTTTTTTATCTCGGGCGCGAGTATGACCTTACAAACAAGACAAGAAAGGAAGCGCTGGTCCTGTATGACTCAAAAGATCTGGTGACTCACGCGGTTTGCGTCGGAATGACCGGCAGCGGTAAAACCGGACTCTGCATCGGGTTGCTGGAAGAAGCAGCGATTGATGGAATTCCTTCGATCGTCATCGATCCGAAAGGGGACTTGTCCAATTTACTGCTGCAATTTCCGGATCTGCGTGCTGAAGATTTTGCTCCTTGGATCAATCAGGATGACGCTCGAACGAAAGGAATAACACCGGAACAATACGCGCAGCAACAAGCGGATTTATGGAAGAAGGGTCTTGCATCGTGGAATGAAGACGGCGAGCGGATTGCCAGACTGAAGGCATCCGCCGAGTTTGCGATTTATACGCCCGGGAGCAATGCGGGATTGCCCGTTTCGATCTTAAAATCTTTTGCCGCGCCGGATCGCAAGATCGTGGACGATAACGAATTGCTCCGCGAGCGGATCACGGCAACTTCCACCGGTCTTCTTGGATTGCTGGGTGTGGAAGCCAATCCACTGCAAAGCCGCGAACATATTTTTTGTTATCTACAATATTGATACCGCATGGAGAACAGGGGCTGGATTCTGGATCTTGCAAAATTGATTGAACAAGTTCAGACACCTCCGGTCAACCGGATTGGGATCTTGATCTGGAAACGTTTTACGCGGCAAAAGAGCGGTTTACGTTTGCGATGACGATCAACAATTTGCTGGCGGCGCCGGGATTCGATCTCTGGCTGCAGGGGGAAGCGCTGGATGTCGGACGACTCCTGTATACACCGAGGGAAAACCGCGAGTTTCGATATCTTCGACGCGCATCGAGTGATAACGAACGAATGAGTCTCGTCTCGCTTCTTCTGACACAGATTGGCGTGGGTGAGAACCAGGCGCCAGCAGTCTTCGCGCGGCGTGGGTGGTTAGGATTCGATCGGTGCTGTACTTCATTCAACCTCCTGGAGTTACCTTGAACTTTTGAACCTTGAACATTGAACGAGCGCGTTGGTTCAAAGGTTCAAGTGTTTAAGGTTCAAAGTCGGATTATCATTTGAGCGAATCCGAAACTTTTAGCGCGAAGCTAAAATCGAAGACGCGCTCCGGCGGAGCTAGCTCCTTTGGTTTGACGCGTTGGGCGGCGGTGGCGAAATTAAGATTTCGCACTGGAGACTTTCGTCGACAGCGCCAGTTTGCACATAATACTGTAATGCCGCGTCGTAAATTCGATCCGCAAACCTGTCGCGTTCCTTGCCTAGGTCGAGATAAGGCCCTTTGATGAAGTCGATCGCGAATTTTTTGTCGCTGCGGATCAAACGCAGCGCTCGTTGCGTGGCGCGTGTTTGGTCTGGCTTCCCTGGGCAATTAAAAGTAATTATAAAAGAAAACGATTCACTGCCTGGATTTCCAGACAATGTATTTTTTTCCAGCGCATTATCTACCAATACCATCGGTAGCCGATTCTTCGCAATGCAGGCAGAAAGAATCATAGTGACAGAATCAGGGCATGTAGGTTTTATAGCGAAATTAAAAGAAATTGGAGCCATCAGTCAAGATTATCATCCATTTGGGTTGGTTGCTTACGTCGGCGGAAAAATATACGGGATACTGCGTAATGGGGATCAGGCCCCAGGTTTTTCGCAGGAATACTCTATTGGGGGCATCACAAATTTTGCTTTTACCGATGCCGGGATGGTTATTCAAGCAGTAGTCGCAGATCGCAATAATAACCAAGGTGAGCGAATGGGTATATGGTTCTGGAATTTTGAAACACTGGAATTAATTCCCTCGCCTGTCGCGAATTGTAATTATATATTTTTACCAACCGCGATAAGTTCAGTAAATATTAATCAATCTGGAGAAGTTGCTTTTAGTTCAGGATTGGGGGGAGCTTTGTGCCCATCTGAAACTTTTGGTATTTTCAAATGGGATCAAGAGAAAACCCAGATGATACTGGCTAATGGTGACCCTGTGCCAGGTATGGCAGATACAACGTTTCATTTGGATCTCGATAGCCGGGGCCTGAATATATTTGCCATTAACGTAAATATACTTTCATTCAATGATCAGGGGGAAATAAGTTTTCCTGCAATTTTGCGTAATGCTGACAATGGTTCCGCAAAAAAAAGTCTATGGATAGCAGATAGTCCGGGTGCAATTAGATTGCTGCTCCTGGAAGGAGAGTTTCTTGCTGAAGATGTGAATAATACGTTTTTATTACCATTCACTGAGACGAGCTTACCATTAATAATGAGCAATGGCTCATCAATAGTGCCGGTTAAAACAGATTCTTCTTTAGCGATCTTAACTGGGGCGCCCAGACCATCCCAGCCTTATGCAAATATTGATGAAGCTGGTGTTTCTCAACTTTCTGCTGTGTTACAGCTTGCAGATCAACCGCCTGGCTTTGGTGACGCCTGGTTCTTCAGCTCTTTCTCAAGCATAGCAATGAATAAGGCTGGGCAGTTTGCTTTGAGTGGGGCCGTTGTAGATGCGAATGATGCTTCTACGGATGCATTGGGATCTCCCAGTAGCCGAAAGTTCGGAATCTGGCGTGGAACCAGTAAATCAGATCTTGAACTGGTTGCATATGATGGAATGCCGGTTTCTGTTGATGGCAAAGAAGTGAGCTTTGATTTTGCGCTTGGCTATTCTAACGATGGAACTGGTGGAGTTGCTGCTTTCAGCGAATCTCAAATTCTTCATAGCTCAACAGAAGGGGGGCGTGCAACCCAATTAAATGATCACGGCCAAATAGTTTTTGGAGGCTTTTTGGATGCTGCTGGTGAAGATTTCCGGAGAGGCATCTTTTTAGCTGAAGGCAAAAACAA
>CAWJJO010000011.1:0-163307 GCA_963843285.1 uncultured bacterium | reverse complement strand
GACCGATGCGCTAGCGGTGAAGCAAGAATGGAACCATTGGGAGAGCTTGAGACGCACTCCCACAACTAAAGGAGGTTAAATATGATCAGACGGAAAATGTTTTTTTTGACAGCTGTTGTTTTCATTGTCCTTGCCCTTGGAGGCACACCTCAAACAGCAATTGCGCAGAGTAGTTCGACGACGCAGGATCAACTGTCCCTCTACGACCGGCTCGGTGGCCTCGCTCCAATTTCGGTCGTGGTCAGCGACTTTATCGATGCCCTTGTGCCGGACGCCGTCCTCAATGCAAATCCTGCGATCGATGCCGCGAGGAAGCGTGTGCCAGCTCCATATTTGAAGTACCACGTGACTGCCATGGTTTGCCAGGTGACCGGTGGGCCCTGTCAGTACCACGGTCGTGCAATGAAGGAAGCTCACGCTCACCTGAACATCACGGAGAAGGAGTGGGACCGTATGGTTACCATCTTCAAAGAGGTGCTTGCAAAGCACGGTGTCCCGGCCAAGGAGACGCAGGAACTGCTTGACATCGTTGGATCTACCAAAAGCGATATCGTTGCCTCAGGGGCCGCTCAGTGAAGAAACGGTCAGAGGAGATTTCTGCCAAAGGAAAGTTGCCACCATTCGCGTTTCCCTAACAATTCATTAGGCAGCTACTTTAGATTTTAGAATCCGGCAATGGGAAAGCAGATGGGGGGCCGGTTGGAAAATCGATGGGTCCCAATTGCAAAAGCGAGACGCAGAAGCATCCGTTTTGGGGGGTTTTACGGAAAGACGATGGGGGCCGGTTAGGATTCTCGGATGGGTTCTGCACAGGTTGTGTGGCGGAACCCATCGATTTTCCGCTTTGGCAATCCGATGGGTCATTTTGCCCAATTTTGGACAGTTTGGACCCGCCGACTGTCCAAAATTTCCACCCAGCTCACGAATCAGAAGATAACCAAGGCCGCCGCAGCTTTGGGAGTCAATCAACCTGATTTGACTCGGTGTGTATTCCTACCCTACCCGCTTCGAGAATCGGCGGAAATCGGACCAAGAAAGAGATGAACTTGCGCAGTCTTTCTTTTAAGCCGGCGAGAACATATTGCCAGAGATTGTCTTTGTCCAGTGCATCGGTGAAGCCCGCAAGGCTAAATGCAACCTAAAGCCGCGAACCCTTATTCGTAGCGCAATACGATCATTGGATCGATGCGGGTGGCGCGGCGCGCAGGGATGTAGCTTGCGATCAGCGCCACAATCACGAGCGTGAGCGAGATGCCTGTAAATATGAAGGGATCCTTCGTGCTTACATGAAACAGCATCCCGGCGAGCACTCGTGTGAACGCAAAGGCTCCTGCAAGACCGATGAGGATTCCGATCAAAATCAGGCGAAAGCCCTGTCCTACAACCAGCTTCAGAATATCGCGCGTTTGCGCTCCGAGAGCCATCCGGACACCGAACTCATTGCGGCGCTGCGAAACGGAATACGAGATCACGCTGTAAATCCCGATCGCAGACAGAACCAGTGATATTCCAGCAAACACGCTGATCAAGAATACCGAAAAGCGCCGCGGCGCAACGGACGTTGCAAGAATCTCTTCCATCGTCTCGATGTTCGCTACGGGTTGATCAGGATCGATTTTTGCCACTTCCTGGCGGATGATCTTTGCTGCCGATATCGGATTTGCTGCTGTGCGAACGATCAGGTACAGGAACCACCGCGGATCCTCGTACGCAGGCATATAGAAATAGGGCGCAGCATCCTGATCCAGACCGAAGTGTTTCACGTTGCCGGCGATTCCAACAATTTCCCGTTCCACCGTTCCCGTCCCATAGCGGATGTTGATGCGCTGTCCGATCGGGTTTTCTCCCGGGAAGTACTTCTGGGCCAACCGTTCATTGATGATTGCCACCTTGGGCCCGCTACCGTCATCCCGATCTGTAAAATCACGTCCTTTCAAAAGCGGAATGCCCATCGTTTGGAAATACGCAGGTGTGATGAAAGTGAAGCTTGCGGCCGGAAGCTGATTCTCCGGCGCCGAAGGGCGCCCGATGATGTTGAAGTACGTGGATGAATCGCCGTTGAAAGGCAGGATGGTGGCGCCGCCCACAGCTTTCACACCCGGCAGATTTTTTGTGCGGCCGATCACCTGCTGAAAAAACCTGGTTTGCTTTTGTGGGTCATCCTTGTATTTGGCGTATGTAAGCGATAGCTCCATCGTTAACAGGTTGGTTGAATTCCAACCGGGCTGCTCCATGAGCACGCGAATAAAACTTTTCATGACGAGGCCGCTCGCGATGAAAAGAAGAAAGGCCAATGCGATTTCCGTTACCACGAGCGTGTTCCGCATCCTCGCGCGCCCGCCAGACGAACCGGTGCGCCCTCCTTCGCTTAACGATTCATTTAAATTCACGCGTCTGAGTTGCAGCGCCGGCGCGAGGCCGAAGAGAATTCCCGTCAGGATCGATACCGCAAATGTGAATCCCAGCACAGACAGATCCAGGCCTGCTTCCTTCAACCGTGGAAGATTTCCCGGGCTTAAGAGGATCAGCAATTTCACGCCAACCTGGCCAAGGAACAGACCGAGTGCGCCGGACAGCACTGCAAGCAGCGTGCTTTCGGTCAGTAACTGGCGGATCATGCGGGCTCGTCCCACACCGAGCGCGGTGCGGATCGCGATCTCCTTTCGGCGCGATGCGGCTCGCGCCAGCAACAGGTTCGCTGCATTTGCACATGCAATCAGCAACACCAGCACCACCGTGCCCAGCAGGAGGTACAGCGTGGTTCGGCTCTTCGCAACAATCTCTTCATACATCGGAACCAGGACAATTCCGTCTCCTGTATTCGTAGCTGGATACTGCGCTTCCAGATGTTTTTCGATCAAGTTCATTTCCGATCTGGCTTGATCGAGCGTTACGCCCGGCTTGAGCCGGCCGAGGACATTGAGATAATTTGTGTTACGATCTGCCGCGCGTTCAGGTGAAAGCGGCAGCGGGAGCCAGAAATCTGCCGGCAGCGAATAATCCGCTCCGAGGATCGGAAATTGAAAGTCCGGGGGCATGACTCCAATTACGGTGTAATCGAGTCCATCCAGCTTTAACGTCTTGCCGACAATGTTTCGATCCGCGCCAAATCGTCTTTGCCACAGACCATGGCTCAGCAGAACAACTTCCGAACTGGCCGGCTGGTCTTCCTGTGGCAAGAAGTTGCGTCCCAGCATTGGTTGAACACCGAGCAGCTTGAACATATCGGAGGCAACAAACACCGCTCGAAGCTGCTCCGCCGGCCCGTCGGCGGACGACAGATTCCGCGCGCCATATGCGAAAAAACACGCGATCGTCTCGAATGTGCGAGACTGCGCTTTCCAGTCGAGGTAATCTGCAGTGTTGACCGGCGAAATCGGAAGCTGTGTTTGCGAGCCGTGAATCCAGACCAGGCGCTCAGAGTCGCGGAAAGGAAGGGGCTTCAGCAGCACTGCGTTGATGACGCTGAAAATTGCGCTGTTCGCGCCGATTCCAAGCGCCAGCACCAGCACAGCAACGAACGTGAATCCGGGGTTGCGAAGAAAGACACGAATTCCATAACGAACATCCTGCAGCAAGCTGTCCATACAAACTTGGACGTGCTGCCGTGCCGGAAGGTTTACGCTTTTCGAAGGGAATTGCCAGCTTAATCCCTGGGATTGCCTTGTTTGCGGCCCGAATGCAACTGGCTGCGGATTTCGCCGCTCCAATGGAGATCGGAATGAAAAACTATGCAAAACGGGCCAGTATGTGTGTTACGTCCAGAACTCGACAGCCAAACCAACCAACACGCCTGAACTCTCTCACGTTGTTTGTCACGATCGTTAGACCCAGCGCTTTTGCGTGTGCAGCTATGAAAATGTCGTTGCCACCGATGACTCTTTCTTATTATTTTTTCCATTGGCATTCCAGCGTGGCTCAGCGCCCCCGTTGGTGGAGATCTGCCACTTATTCGGTGCTATTTCACACGGCGTTTGTATCGGTTGTCCGGCAAAATCATTCAGGATGAATACGTCCAATCCCTGGAGCCCTTTGAACAAAGCATCGTTCGCGAGGAACCCGGTCGCACTCAGTTGAAGTGCAGTTGCTGCCTGGATTGCCTCAGGCGTGCGAAGGTTGTGCTCAGCCCAAATTCGTGCTGCTTGATCAGCGATCGAGAGGCTCAATTCGATCCATTGGATTCCAGGATGTGTTACCAAAAGGGCATAAGATTGATTCACAAGATCAACATTTGAATCGCGATACGGCCGGACAAGAATTTCGAGCATGGTTAGCGTTGAAGTCACTGCGGGTTGGTCTTCTTGATGGGTTGAATGCTCTCCGAATCAGCCCCCAATATCCGACACCTGCAAGTTATTGAATTACAATCAGTTCACGGCTACTTTAGAATTTTCAAAACGGCAGAAGGAAAGCGGACGGGGTCACTCTGGAAAACGGTTGGGTTCCACACATCGATTTGCTGTGCAGAAAGCTGCCGAAACTGGGTATTCCGGGAAAAACGATTGGTTCCGACGCGGAAATTCGATGGGTTCAGTCACAATTATTACGCCGATCCTGATTCAAGCGATGACCCGTTGCACACGAGCACGACCTTTCCTACCACGCCTCCCTTCCCGAGCAGATCCTGCGCGCGTCTTGCCTCGGCAAGAGGAAAGCGCTGCGCAATGAGTGGCCTGATCTTTTGCTGTTGAAGGAGGTCGAGCAGGGCGATCAAATCCTGACGAAATAAAGCCGGCTTCAGCCGTTTGAGCGTCTGAATGCTGTAGGGGATCACCCGTTTCCGGCCCGGAAGCAGCCAGCCGCCGGCGATGTACAACGCGAAGATAGGGATTCCATGAAAGCGATTACGACGGCCTGTGCGGTCCGCACCTAATCCCTCCCCACGTAGCGAGGTTGTAGTGCCATAACCCACCACCCTCCCGCCCGGACGCAGAGCCTCGCGGGAATGCCAGAGGTGGGCGCCACCGATGGGGTCGAAAACAGCGTCCACACCCTCGCTCGTGAGGCGGTGAATTTCCTTCACGTAATCCTGATTCCGGTAATCGATTGGGACACCGCCCAGCTCGGAAACGGTCGGCGCCCCTCGCGATGAACAGGTACCGTACATCTCCAGTTCGGCAAGGCGCCCCAACTGCAGGAGTGCCGTGCCGACCCCGCCCGACGCCCCGTGAAACAACACGCGCTGGCCCGGTTTGACCTTGGCGGAGCGATGCAGCATCTGGTACGCAGTGATGTAGTTCAGCACGAGACTGACAGCCTCGGCGGCGTCCAACCCCGGTGGCACCGGAACCAGTTCACGTTGGGGCAGGCAGACGAACTCCGCGTACGCGCCGTGGATCGGCATCGCAGCAACTATTTGGCCTGGTTCGATTCCAGAGATACCGGCGCCGAGCCGATCCACCACGCCAACCAGATCCCACCCCGGCGTGAAGGGTACCGGGGGCGTTTCGGGATGAACACCCTCGCGCGCCATTATGTCGGGCAAGGAGACGCCCGCCGCCAGCACTCTCACCCGCACTTCACCCTCCTTCGGTTCGGGACACTCTTCTACAACCACCCGAAGTGCATCGGGTCCGCCGTAGTGAGTGACGATTATGCGCGTGTGTTTCATGGTCCTCTTCCTCCCTTGCCGGGCGCTCGAGCTTATGCGACGTAACGTATAGGCTTCTATGCGGCATCTCGCAGGAAGCCTAAGGGATAGGGTATCAGAATACGGAAGTGTTGAAAAATAGTGGTTGACGTATGCGACCATTGACGGCGATAGATCTTGCGTGTAATTTTTAAACTGTTACAGTTTCCACTTACTACACAATTAGAGGCCGTCCATGAATGACGAGTATCCGGAACTCCAATTGAATATTTCTTCCGGTTTCGAGCGGGCATTTCCAACGTTGAATCAGGCGCAGATCGATCGCATCGCGGCCCACGGGCGCCTGCGTCAGGTACAGAGTGGCGAAATTCTTGTGGAGGCGGGGGACAAGACACCGCTGTTCTTCGTCGTCAAGACGGGTCTGGTGGAGATCACGCAACCTTCAGGTGACGCCGAGAAAATCGTCGCTTTATTTCGTCCGGGGCAGTTCACCGGTGAAATCAGTGTACTGTTTGGTCGACGCATTCTGGTCCGTGTGCATGCAAGAGAGGCGGGTGAAGTAATCGAACTCGATCGCGAAAACCTGCTCGCCCTCGTTCAAACCGACAGCGAATTGAGTGACATTTTTATGCGCGCGTTCATCCTGCGCCGTGTGGAGTTGATTGCGGCAGAGTTAGGAGATGTGGTCGTTCTCGGGTCGAGCCATTCTCCAGGCACACTTCGTATCAAAGACTTCTTGACGCGGAACGGACATCCCCACTCGTACATCGATCTCGACCGAGACGCCGGCATTCAGGAAACGCTGGATCGTTTTCACGTAACCATCGCAGACGTACCTGTGGTGATCTGCCGCGGCGATGTGGTGCTTCGAAACCCTACCAATGCCCAGATCGCGGAATGCCTCGGCTTCAACGAAGCGATCGATCAAACAAGAGTGAGTGACGTGGTCATCGTGGGCGCTGGACCCGCGGGACTCGCAGCGGCAGTGTACGCCGCCTCGGAAGGACTCGATGTACTAATGGTGGAATCGACCGCACCGGGAGGACAGGCAAGCGCGAGCTCGAAGATCGAGAACTATCTCGGTTTTCCAACTGGCATTTCAGGCCAGGAGCTCGCTGCGCGCGCGTATACCCAGGCACAGAAATTCGGAGCTCAAATGATCATCGCGAAAGAGGCCAAAACAATCACGTGCGATCGGAAGCCGTACGCTATCGTGATGAGCGATGGAACGCGCATACTGGCGCGCTCAGTGATCATAGCGACCGGCGCGCAATATAGAAGACTGCCTCTCGAGAACCTGTCTCAGTTCGAAGGCTCTGGCGTGTACTACGCCGCGACATTTGTTGAGTCACAGTTGTGCGGGAGTGAAGAAGTGATTGTGGTGGGCGGAGGAAACTCTGCCGGTCAAGCCGCTGTGTTTCTCGCGCAAAGAGCGAAACGTGTGCACCTGATCGTTCGGTCGGATGGATTAGCTGAGAGCATGTCGCGTTATTTGATCCGGCGCATCGAGGAGTCTCCTACAATAGTCTTACTAACGCAGACTGAAATTACAGCTCTCGAAGGAGGAGACCATCTCGAGCGGGTGAGTTGGCGAAACAACAAAACGGAAAAAATGGAACCTCGCGATATCCGGCACGTTTTCGTTATGACGGGCGCGATTCCGAATACGCGTTGGCTTGATGGATGCATCGCGCTCGATGAGAACGGGTTCATCAAGACTGGACCGGATCTGTCGGAGGACGATCTGACCGCAGCGCACTGGCCGCTCCCTCGGGCACCTCGTCTCCTTGAAACGAGCATTCCCGCGGTGTTCGCCGTCGGTGATGTGCGTGCTGGAAATATCAAGCGTGTGGCATCCGCAGTCGGCGAAGGCTCCATCGCGATCTCTTTCGTGCATCAAGTACTGCAAGAATAAGTCTGTCGCCAAAAAAGCAACACTTGTAACTATCAATAAAATCACCGTTTCGGTGGCGACTCAGTGTCACTGAGCGAGGTAGCCACCATCAATCACCAGCTCGGAGCCGGTCATGAAGCTTGACTCATCGCTTGCGAGGAACACGGCGCCCTGAGCGATTTCTTCCGGCTTTCCGGCGCGCCCCATCGGAGTCATGCTCACAACCCAGGCATTGATCTCGGGGGCCTGTGCGTCCGTGAGTGGTGTCTCGATGAATCCCGGGTGCAGCGAATTGACACGGATGTTCTTAGTGGCATAGGTGATGGCGGCATTCTTCGACATGTTCCGAACGGCGCCTTTCGTTGCGTGATAAGCGTGGGCGCCGACAACACCTACATTCCCCCAGATCGAAGAAATATTGATGATGGAACCGCCACCCTGTTTGAGCATGTGCGGCACAACTTCGCGCATCCCAAGAAAAACTCCGGTCTGGTTTACGGCAACAACACGTTCCCAATCCTTCAGCGATAACTCATCGATGGGGTGGTACGTAACGATTCCGGCGTTATTGACCAGGACATCCACATGACCGTGTTTAGCGATAACGTGTCCGACGACTTCTTGCCAGCCTTTTTCCTCGGCAACTTCCAGCTGCATGTATTCAATTCCGCCTGCGAAATCATGATGGGCCGACTGGCTCGTAGCAATGACGACGGCACCTTCGCGGGCGAAAGTTTCTGCAATAGAGCGGCCGATGCCGCGTCCGGCTCCCGTAACAATGGCTACTTTCCCCTGCAAGCGGTTCATAGTTGTCTCCTGTTTTTTCAAAGGCTAACAGTCACTCGTAAGAAGGTAGCAGGAATTGAAGTGCTGCCATCAGTGCTCGTGTTCTGCGCTTTCGCCAGTTCCAGAAGCTGGCTGTGGAGCTCCTCCGCTTTCCCGTTCTTGTCAGCAGCTTCGTAAGCGTTCATCGTGGGGCCATAGAATCGTCTAAACGATTCGATGACTTGTGTTGGGCTTTTGTCGTGGCGAGATGAAGTGGAACGTGTCCTTGATCATGGATATTTTCTCCTTCGGCACTCCGGCCTGGCCAAAACGTTCGAAGATATGAGTATCCACGCCCCAGGTCATCGGACTGACGAAGCCTTCCGGAGGTGGAGGCGTAAACGAAGAGCTGATCTTCAGCAACTGCGACACGAATAGTTGGATCGTTCGGAATCCAGTTGCCCATCACAATGCGACCGCCTGGTTTTGTGACGCGGACCATCTCCCTGGCGACATCGAAGGGCTTGGGTGCGAACATGGCGCCGAACACAGAGAGGGTCAAATCAAACGAATGGTCGCCGACCCCTTGCAGGTTGCACGCATCTCCCTCTTGAAATTTCAGATTGTTGAGACCCGCCTCCGCGGCTCGCCTGTTCCCGGCCTCAACGAGGTTGCTGGCAATGTCGATTCCAACAACTTCGGCCCCCAAAACGGGCTAGAGGAACCGCCGTAGTGCCATCTCCGCAGCCGAGGTCCAAGACCCGCAGCGGCGGCGTTATCCCGAGAGACTTCACGACGGCTTCTCCTGATTCGCGCATGAGGGCGGCAATCTTGGTAAAGTCGCCTTTCTCCCACAACGCTTTGTTCGGATTCATGATCGCTCCTTATATGCCAGGTGTCAGATTTGCGGCCATCAGGGTCGCGTCCCCAAAAAGGCCAGGCAAGTTTAACACGATCCAGTACGGATAAGCGAGATCGTTACTCATTCCAAAGCCAGTGCCGAAACCAATCCAAGTTGTGTTTTACCAGGTCGCGACACTGCTTCATTCAGAGCACTGGTGACCCGCTCCTTTGTAGATAATCATCTTGACCGGCACGCCCTGATCCGTTGATCTTTTCCTAACAGAAAATCCAAACGTTCAGATCCATTACACGCCTACCTATTCTTCTTGGCTAAATCAAGTTGAAACATGGTTTTCCAAAAATCGAACGCCAACTCATCGCAAGAGGCATTTTCTCTTCGGTTCATAATTTATCGAAGCAAATCATGCGATACATTCAAAAGTACAAGAGAGCCCAAAGGTCGCAAAATGGACATATACAAATCCCAAACACCGAATCCAGAACGGACTAACTAGTCAAATCATTGTTACAGGCCACTGGATGATCCAGGCTTGGAACCTGCCAAATTCGGCCAGTCCCAACTGGCATTGAAACTTCCTGGCTGTGATCGTGCAAAGCCATACTGTTGTTTTTATGCAGGGAATTTCATTCGATCAAGTAAGTTCTGGAAGCGCGGATCATCGCGAAGATCGTCCCAATCCCATCCAACTTTCAGATGAATCAAAGGGAGTTCACGTTGCTTGTATGACTTCTCCAGCCACTGTAGCGCCTGGTCTTTCGCTCCGGCATGGGCATACAGTCGGGCAATTCGTATTGCCGGGACATGAACTCGAATTGTGCGTTCCGTAAGCTTCTGCGCGGCCCGCAGCATCGCCTCGGGATAGCCGGCCTCCGCGTAGCCGCTCGCCAGCACGTCCGCGACTTCAGTATCGCCGATGGCGGCAAAAAATTTTTTCGCCTCTTCCAGAGCCTCCTGATACATTCTCTTCTGGTAGAACGCGCCCCAGAGTCCAAGAAACGCGGTTGAAAAATTCGGCTCCATTGCTAATGTTTTGTGGAGCCGTTCAATCGCTTCGTCAAACCGCCGAACAAACACAAGCTGCCACCCCGAAATACATTGCATGAAAGAGTTCAGCGGGTCCAATTCCAGGGCTTGTTCTACCTCCTCGAACCCTTCGTCGCGTCCCATGGAAATCTGAAAATCCCCGTAAAAAAAATGTGCCTGCGCTGAATTGCGGTTCAACTGGATTGCGCGTTGGTATTCCCTTTCCGCAACGTTCCAATCCCATTCGAAGGTAAAGCTGAAGATTGCCAGACTGACATGAACTTCCGCCAGGGAATCATCCAATTCCAGCGCCTGCAACAGAGCTTCCTTCGCTTGTGGAAGCGCTTCACTTGACGGAACATAGCCACGCATACTCCGCTGAAGCCAAAGATCACCAATACCCGCATACGCCATAGCGGATTTTGGATCTCTTTCCAGGGAGGAACGAAAGTAGCTCAACGCGGCCGCCAGATGTTCTTGAGAAGACTTATACAGATGAAAGCGGCCTTTCAGATAGGCTTCGTAGGCTTCGGGGTTCACCCGGCGGACGCCGAGCAAACGCTTTTTGTCATCTGATGTGACGGCAACGTGGATCTTCTCGGCAATCGCTTGTGCTACTTCACTCTGCAACAGCAACACATCTTGCAAATCACGATCGTAGGTTTCGGCCCAGAGATGCGTATCTGTAGCTGCGGAGATCAGCTGCGCCGTGATTCGCACACGTTGTCCAACTGCCAACACCGAGCCTTCCATTACCGCGTCCACATTTAGTTCCTGCGCAATCTCGGGCAGAGATTTTGTTGTCCCCTTGTAGCGCATTGCCGAAGTACGGGAGATAATCCGCAAGTCACCCAGCTTGGCCAGGCCTGAGATCAAGGCTTCTGTCATCCCATCAGCAAAGTATTCTTTCTCCGGGTCGCGTGAAAGATTTGTTAGCGGAAGCACCAATATGGACCTGATGCGCTTCCGGGCAGCGCGCGGCTTAGAACGGGGTCTTGAAACTGAGATTCCGTCTATACTTTTCTGCATTTCTATTTTCAGAGTTGTAACATCTTCCAAACGACGGCCCGGGGCCTTCTGCAGGCATTGCCGTAACACTTCGATGATTTTTTGCGGTACTTCTTTAGGCAATTCCTGCCATTCCGGCTCTTTTAACAAGAGATTTGCAATTGTGTCGGAGGAAGTGGGTCCCGGGAAAGCCCGTCGGCTGGTAAGCATTTCGTAGAGCACACACCCAAATGCCCAAATGTCGGTTCGATTATCCACCGACTGTCCACGCGCTTGCTCAGGCGACATGTATTGAACCGTTCCCAGAATCATTCCGGATTCCGTTGAAATCGCGCCTGTTGGAGCACCGGTTAACGTTTCGGACGCAAGAGTCCGATCCGTGCGCGCCAAACCAAAATCCAGAATTTTTACTACACCGGCGGAGGTCAGGAAAATATTCTCCGGCTTGAGATCGCGATGAATGACCCCTTTCGAATGTGCTGCCGCCAATGCGTCTAATATGGCAGATGCAATCTCCATGGCCCGGCGCCACGGAAGAGGCGAACGCGCCAGATAATCCCGAAGAGTTTCTCCTTCCAGTAGCTCCATCGCAACAAAGGAGACTCCCTGATCCGTGCCAATGTCGTAAATAGCAACAATGTTGGGGTGAGAAAGAGCTGCGAGGGTTTTGGCTTCCTGCTCGAAACGTGTCAGCGCTTTATCTTTACCTTCCAGATGTTCGGACAAAACTTTGATCGCCACCTGCCGTTGCAAACGGGTATCCTTTGCGCGGTAGACCTCTCCCATTCCTCCTTTTCCGAGTACGCTGATGATCTGGTAAGGACCGAGAAGTCTCCCGGCGTCGAGTGGCATTCCAATATCATCTCACAATTTGGAGGAGTTTTGTCTCAGATTTCGTGGCCCTGATTTCAAATCTGATACAATTCCGAAGGCGCATGATGAAAGACATCCTGGGGAAAAAAATCCTGTTTGTGACCGCTCATCCCGATGATGAAAGCTACCTGGCGGCAGGAACAATGTTAAAGAATTATCGGGCCGGTGGTGAGTCACTCATTGCCTGCGCAACCTTTGGTGAGAAAGGAAAATCCCACATGAAAAGGAAAGTGACCGCGAAAGCT
Source organism: uncultured bacterium (assembly GCA_963843285.1). GTDB lineage: Bacteria > Acidobacteriota > HRBIN11 > JAKEFK01 > JAKEFK01 > CAZDDB01. The sequence continues at coordinate 151,044 of CAWJJO010000011.1, read as the reverse complement.
CTCAGGACAATCCGGAAGAAAGAACTCCTGCAAGTATTAAAGTTCTTAAAAGTGTCCAAGTCTCTGCTTCCCGGGTTGCCTGATACGAAATTGCTCGAGAAGGTGAATCAGGAGCTTTTCTTCGCAAAGCTTCGGTCGTTTGCGCTGAAGCATCGGCCCGATGTGATGATTAGCTTCGGCAAAGATGGAATATCGGGACATACGGACCATATATCCGCCGGCGCAGTGGCAAAAAAAGTGGCAACAGGATTGAAGATTCCGATGTTTACATTTTCCGCTCCTCCGGGCCTTGCCAGATCCATCCTGCTGCTCAGAAAACGACGAAAACATGGGAACTATATACGCCGAATCAAACATAAGGCTCCTGATTTCGAAATCAAAATCGATCCTAAGACCAAACTGAAGGCTCTTCAATTTCACAAATCGCAATTCAACGAGATCGGTCCTTTTTCGCACATGACGCCCCAGGTAGCCAAAGAAATCTTAACGAAGGAATATTTCTCCAGTTAGTGAAACAGTACAAATCAAAGCAGCCAGAGACTTACTCGACATTTGCGATTTTCACGATGCTGCCCTCTGCCTGCGAGTCGTTTGGATCCTTTACCACAGTCACGTACAGTTCCTTTTCACCTTCGCCGAACGCAACGTTTGTCGTGCCATCGCCCGCGGCGATCTCAAATACGTGTAACAGCTTGCCGCCTGGAGATAACTTCAAAATCTTGCCGCCGGACCATTGGGCAACATAGATGTTGCCCTTGCTGTCGATCTTCATGCTATCGGGTCCAATCCACCAGGATTCGACCTTATTTTTTGTAAGAACATTCAACAGAGCAAAATTCGATCTGTTGCTCAACGAACCATCATTATTTATCGTGAACTTCTTGATACAGTTTCCAACCGTTTCGCCTACATAGAGGGTCTTTTGATCGGAAGAGACGCCGATTCCGTTGGCGTAATTGAGTCCGTCTGCCACCTCGACCCATTTCTGACTGCCAGGCGCAAGATAGAGGATTTTCCCAATCACGGACGTTGGGGGGTCGACGTATGGACCAGGAGCAACACCATATCGTCTGGACCCGTAGTCGTCCGGTATCAAGCGGCGTTGGCGCGCGTCGCGGTCACAGGAGCGTTCGCCGTCGCCTTGATTATCGTCGCCTTACATGCGACCGGAATTCGAACCGTCGTGGCGCATGATCAGCGAATATGCGATCGGCAGGCATGGCTGGATCATGAAGCTGGATTTCCTGATCCGGGCAGCGAGTTGCGCGGCATTGGCGCTGGCCCTGAGGCGGGAAGTTCGAACATTTCTCGGCAGAACCGGTGTCGCCGTCCTGTTGATTGGTGGCCACCTATCTGGCCTGGCAACTGATCGTTGCCCGTCGCGCCCTGGCGAACTACAAGTCGGGCCACTAGTGCACTGTAACACATGGTTGTATAGTGTTCCATTCCGACTAACGGTTTTGTAACGCCGGCGTCCCCGCCGGCCCATTCATTGTGCTCGTCGAGATCTGCCGTCGAGACGCCGGCGCTACAAACGAATGGCCTGCTCCTCGCTTTCAGAATCTTTCTCAATCACTTTCGAACCTTGTGTTACAGTCCACTAGGAGACATCTAACTGTTCTAAAGTTATTACCACTTTCCCTTTGTGGCGTCCTTCTCCAAAATGCCGGAATGCGTTAGGAACCTCGCTTAACTTGTAGGGTCCATCTATGACAGGTTTCACCTTGCCCGCTTCGAACAGCTCTTTCATATAGGCCAAATCCTTGTTTGGTTTCAGGGACAAGAGACGGATGTGCTTGTTCGTGGTCATCACAATCCACGGCCACAATAACAGCGCTTGAAAGAGTCGAGCCATGGAACCTCCGACTGTGACGTAGACTCCATTGGGACTTAATGCGCGCGCGCAATCGAAGATCGACCGATTTGTCTTTACATCAAGAATCAGGTCATAACACTGCCCGTTCTTGGTGAAATCTACTTGTGTGTAATCGATGACATGCTTCGCACCCATGGAGCGGAGCATGTCCAATTTCTCCGGGCTATCAACCGCGGTCACCTCAACCCCATGCAGTTTGGCAATCTGGATTGCAAAAGTACCTACACCTCCGCCTGCACCGTTAATCAAAAGCTTTTGTCCTGGTTGAATTCGCCCCATCTTCTGAAGGCCCTGCAGGGCAAGCATCGCCGCTTGAGGTATAGCCGCTGCTTCTTTGAATGTCATATTGGGCGATTTCAGCGCCAGTGCATTTTCACGAGCACACACATATTCAGCAAAACCACCCCAGTCGCCGCTTAAATCCCCGAACACTTCATCACCTGGCCGAAACTGCAGCACATTTTTGCCGACTGCTTCAATTCGCCCTGCTATGTCAGAGCCGAGTATTTGCTTCTTCGGATGTAGAAGGCCGAATATGAGTCGGTTCACAAAAGGAATCCCATGGAGGGCAGCCCAGTCCCAATCATTTAGCGATGCAGCATGTACCCTGATCAAGACCTCATCATCCTTCGGAGTGGGTTTTTCTACCTCTTTTAATTCAAGAACATCAGGTGATCCGTACTTTGTGAATACGATCGCTTTCATGGAGTTCGCAAGTTCCTTACCTCATATACCTTCTGAACCACTCGACGATTCGTCTGTCGCTGTCTTCTCGATTTAAGGATACAGCATGATCGTCGCCCACATAGATGATGAGTTCGTAAGTCTTGCCAAATTCCTGTAACTTTTGTGCGAACGCAAGAGCCAGACTCGTGTCTACGCGCCAATCCGCGCCACCCTGCATCATTAAAATCGGCACGTTTACCTTTTGCGCCCAATAAACTGCGGAGCGATCCCGCATCACATCTTCGGGGCGTTCGGCGCTCAAATTCTTCTTTACCCAAAAGATGTTTTGTAAGATTAGCGGGAGGCTCCATACGAAAGCCTTCTTGCCGGGCGGCCTCTATTTCTTCTGCATATCCACGCTTGAACGCCTCAATGTATTCCTGGTATGTGCCTGTGGCGTTTGGCGCACAAGCCGCCTCCTCTACAATGGCGCCATTGCTTTGTGCAGCCGCACAACTGGCACACAAAAATAACAATGCGGTTGTCACCAGAAACTGCGGTCTTCTCATTTTGGTCGCAACTTTGATTGATGAAAGAGGAACGGTGTTCAAGCGTGGAAAATTGAACAATGAACGGCCGGAATTAGATAAGTTTATTAGAAGGCGCGGTCTGCGTCCGGTGAAGTGAATTGTTCGGAGCCATCAGGCACTTGCAAGAATCATTGCCGTCTTCCTTGTCAAAGCTACCCACTGAAGTGCGTCACCCTCTTACCAATCGAAGGCGTCGCTGATTGCATTCTCTATGGACGCCATTCCTTCCCCAACCTTCTCCCCGACCCAATCAAATCCATCCTTAGCGGCTCGAATGCCATCTGCTATGCCTTCGCCTGCATACTGCATGCCCTCCCAAATTTTCTCACCCAGCCATTTGATATCCCCCGTGTCCGGATGGTGTTCGCCGAGCCAGTCGATGGCATCCTCTCCCCATCCCAATAAATACTGGAGAGGGGACTTCGCCTCCTCCTCTGCCGGAGGGGCGGGAGCCTCAGGAGCGAGCCCAAAAGAGACCGGCTGTAAGCCTAGAAAGAAGCGGTCCGCGAAAGCATTCGCAACACTTCCTTCCGTACGAAACGACCCGTCAAACAAACTGGAGAATCCGCCGCCAAAAGGTTCCAAAGTATCCACCAGCCGCCCTTCGGTCGGGAGAGACGTAGAACCAATCGGATTTTTTTCAAAGTCTTGCGGTTCAAAATTAGATGAAACGTTTTGATTAATTTTCATGGTTCTTATCTCCCGTTATTCGGCTTCAATCGCCTTACGTAATGTATCGGCTTGATTGTACAAAGTGTTGTCTGAGGCGAGAATCTTCTTCAAATATTGATCCGCTACAACCGGATCATAACTCCTGGTGCGTGCGAGATGGAAAGCCTTCTCGGCTTTTTCCTGATCCTGGATCCCGAGCGCGCAACATCCGAGCCGCAAATAATCCTTGAAATCTTTCCGCATACTGATCACTCCAACAGCCAGCAAATATGCGGATCTATAATCACTCCTGGCAATATACAGGTCACAAAGCTCCTCCAGCACAATCGGAACTTTCGGAAGATGGCGGAATGCCTGTTTATAGAGATTTATGGCTTCATCATTCTTGCCGGCACTCTTGTAAACAGCTCCGAGAACCAGATAGCCCTTCAAAAACAGTGGATTAATGCGAATCGCCTTGTACATCTCTTCGACCGCCTCTTTTTTTCTATTTGTTTGACTCAAGATGTAGCTGAGCTCTGAGTGTGCCTGAAAATCCTTGTCATCGAGCTCGATTGCTTTTCGCGCAGCTGTTTCCGCGTCTTTCAGATTTCCCAACTTGCGATAGCTATGAGCCAGATTGAAATAGGTCATCTTCAGCGTCTGATCGGATGTTCTTGCTTTCGTGAGTAGGTCAGCTGCGCCTTTCCAATCCTTCACCTGCATCCTGGAAACGCCCTTCAACGCAAGGGCTTCCGCATTTTGTGGTTGCATACGCAACGCTTCCTCCAGCAGTTGGACTCCATGGTCGGTTTCGTTGCGGATTAATGCCAGGCGCCCAAGGCCAATCCTGGCGTCAACCGATTGAGGTTCGCTCTCCAGCGCTTTTTCAAACAGCTTTTGTGCAGGTTCAAATTGAAGCGCGTTCATTAATCCTCTGGCTTGCTGTAATAATTCGGCGGATGCGGTCATTGGACCTCCTGCGTATTTTTGATTGGGATTCAGGCCTCATTTTCTCACAATTTTCATTCTCTGGATGAAAAATTGTCAAAAATGTGGCCGTCGGCGGAGATTGGTGATGGGGCAAGCAATCAGGGATTGGTTTGTGGTATTCCCTCAAGCTTGCTGACATCGACAGTCATGTCCCGGATCTGATCTTCGATTCGCTGATCCACCGTGTTTTGAATGTCGCCCATCAGGCAGGCTCCCAGGAATTTCTCGGTCGCCCGAAAAACAGCAAGTGCATTTTCCGGATTATCCAGGCCGTGACCTTCATCTTTCGCCAGGAGATATTGCACTGGAACTCCATGGTTTCTAACAGCAACCGCCATTTGATCCGCTTGCACGCGAGTGACGCGTGGATCGTTGACCCCCTGATAGATCATCAGCGGGGCCTGGATGCGATTGCTGAAGTAAAGAGGTGACCTTTCTTTCATATCCTCACGGTCTTTGGGGTCGGATGGATTTCCAACCATCGGATACCATCGTCGCGCAAGAAATGGCTTCCAGGACGGAGGAAAGGATTCAATCAGCGTGATCAGTGAAGAAGGACCCGCATAATCGACACCGCACGCAAACACGTCCGGCGTAAAAGTTAGTCCAACGAGTGTCGCGTATCCTCCATAGGATAGGCCCATGATGGCAACTCTTTTCGGAGCGGCAAGTCCCCTGTGGACCACCCAATTCATTCCCTCGATCAGATCCTGGTGCATTGCGCGTCCAAATTCTTTCCTGGCGGCATAGGCAAACCTTTTCCCAAAACCCGTGGAACCGCGATAATTGATCTGGAGCACGGCGTACCCCCTGTTCGCCAAAAACTGAACCACCGAGTCGAAACTCCACTCGTCTCTGGACCACGGGCCCCCGTGAACGAGGAGCACCATTGGCAGGTTCTGGTGTTTCCGTCCGCGTGGCAACGTCAGATAGCCCCTGATCGTCAGGCCATCTTTGGATAGAAAAGAGATGGGCTCAGCTTCGGCTAAATCCTCGGGCTTCAGCCATGGTCTTGATTCCGCCATGAGTTGGAGCTTCACGCTTTTCCGATCATACAAAAAGGTCCGCCCGGGATTGGTTGGAGAGTAAAAGGTGATCACCCATTTGTTATGGTCCTCAGAAGACGTTCCCAGATAGAAGTTGTCGGGGCTCGCATGACGAATGATTTCCAGATCTTGCTTGACCTGCGGAATGACGCCATAGGCGCGAATCTTGTCTCCTTCATATAGAGTGGCGAGAAGTTCGTGGGTCTTTGGATCAAAGAAGGCATCGACCAAATCGGATTCTCCCTGAGGGTCCTGGTGAACAATCGTTTCTTTGCCATTTGCAAGATCCAACAAGCAAAGCCCCGCAAGGTCCTTTCCAAAGCTGCTTTTCAGGTAAATGTGTTTTCCGTCCCGGTGAAAGGCCATAGGAGCGGCAGTTTCCTCAATCGGATATTTCTTCACCAGTCGCCAGGGTTTATTTTCGGATATGCGAGTATAGATTTCCGTTTCTCCATCAGAGCTGATTCCCGAAGCAACACGAACCTGATGGGCCAGGTCTGCAAGATATCCGGTAAAGTTTCCGGGATTCTCTGCCGCCATTTGAAGATTGCCGGTATGAATATCCAGCCAATAGGCATCCATTAATTCGGGATTACGCTTGTTCATCGTGATCAAGATTACGGATGATGCGCGCGGAACCGAAACAACTTCAACAGTCACCCCCTGAAATGGCGTCAGATCCACCGGTTTGTGCGGTGGGTCACCTTCCAACGAGACAGCAAGCAAATGGTAGTTTTCATCGCCTAAATGATCCCAAAGATAGAGGATGGTTTGGCTGTCTGCCGCCCAGAAGTAATTCAGAACCGGACGCTCCGTTTCGGAGGTGATTACGCGCTCTTTGCCCGAACCAATATCCCGGATAGAAACATTTAGTTTGCCCTGATGTGGCTTGAGGCAGGACAGCCAGTGGCCATCGGGCGATATCCGGCAGCTATCCACTTGAGGGTTGTCAAAAAATTTCTCCATCGGAATCAGGCTGGTGGCAGCAACAGAGTATCCCTGGGAAATCCACAGTGCGCTCAGAAGAACAAATGGCAATGGCGTCGTTTTCATCCGGTACTCCTTTCGCGGAAATACACAAACTGATTCTTTAGACGGGCAATCGCTCCAAAACGTTGACAAGGAATACCCTCTTGAAATCTCGAGGCGTGGACAAATGGCGGTAAATGGTTGAGGCCCGGGAACTATTTCAGGCGATATTTTGGAGGTTTTGAAGCAGTTCTTTCGATTATTTTTCTGGCTTCTAAATCGAGTTTGACGGTTTCTCCATACCAACTGATATTTCCTGAAAATTTCCCTTTTAAGATCTTGTCCAGCTGGAGAAATAATTCCGTGTGGGTAAGTTCTTTCTTTCGCAATGTTGAAAGAATTGCCTTCTTCAGCGTTTCGTAGTTTTGTCTGGTAATGTTTTTCCCGCTTTTGCCCAAAGGGTGTTTCGTAAGTATTTTTTCTTCTGCCATTTTTAGACCTCCATTACTCAAATTTGGATACGATCCTCCACATTATGCAACCTTCCGGTTGCATAATAACTCATTCTGAAGGAATGTGCAACCTTCTAGTTGCTTCTATCCGGCGGGACTCAGCAGGAATATGGATGATCTTCTACACACCGCCGTTTTCCGATATCATCGTAAAATGCAGTGGTTATGGGGAACGATTACCATACTCATGGCAATATTGTCGGTCCTCTCGTGCTGGAACGTGGCCCTTAGACTCTATCGCGCATGGTGGTATCCCTTAATTGCGGACAATGGAACCTGGGTAAGATTTGGTGTCGGCATCATGGTCATGGAATTCTTTGTTGTACACTCCGGAGGACTTCTCACCGGCGCAAGCATTTCCACGTCGAACGCCAAAGCGCGTTGGGCATTCCTGTCCGGACTGATTGCTTTCTACTTTGGCGCCGCCTATTTAATTTCGTACCTGTTTCACAGCAGCTCCCTTTTCTATTCCTTTGCGAGCATCATGTTCTGCCGGCTGATCACCGGTTTTTTTGCAGTTTCGGAAAATAATCTTCCCGCGGTCACACAACGGTCCGTAATGAGCGGTATGCTTTATCTTTTTGTCTGCTTTCTTTCGGTTGGCGTTCCTTTTCCAAAGGGAGGACTCACTCCGAGAGTTCTAAGTCAATTTTATCCGGAAGGCGGTGAGGGAATCTGGAATCAAGAGCCTCAGCGCGCCCTGGCAGCAGGAATCATTTACTTTCTCTTCATGGGTATTTATGAACTGTTCGCGGCACGCGAGAACATAAAAAGATCCTCAGCGATGGCAGCGGCACAAGCTCAGTTTTATGGCAAGAGGAAAAGCTGAAATAGGATTCACCTCAATGGAAAGATTACATCCCGTCAAGGGCGGGGCGAAACCTTCCGCATTCAATTTGCGTCTTTAGAATCTTAATAGTTCAATTGCTTCATTTACCTGAGCATCATTTCAAAGGAAGAGTTCATGATGATCCGTTCGTATCTTCACCAATTGGTCCGCCTTTTCGCAGGTATCGTTCTCTTGTTGATCTGCGCACCTGAGGATGCCTCTTCAGGCAGTGCGACCAGCGGGCAATTTGAACTCCCGCTCGGCGAGTGTAAGCTTCCAAACCTGGATCAGCCGGCGTTGTGTGGTGGTCTCGAGGTGTTCGAAAATCGCGATGAGCGGAAGGGACGCAAGATTCGACTCCGGATAGCAGTGCTTCCCGCACAAGCGAAAGATCCCCGCAAAGATCCTATTTTCATTATTGTTGGTGGCCCGGGTCAAAGCGCAGTAGATAACGCCGCCAGCTACTCGACTCTGCTTTCACAGCTTCGCACGGCTCGCGCTTTGGTCTTCGTGGATCAGCGAGGCACAGGGAGATCAAATGCGCTCCCCTGCGATCTGTACTCCAATCAACCATCCGGTGTGCTCGGTGATTTCCTGCCGCTGGATGCCGTGCACGATTGTCGAACAGCATTGGAGCATGTCGCGGACCTCCGATACTACTCGAGTGAACTTGCAGCTGACGATCTCGATGATGTACGTGCAGCGCTTGGTTACGAGCAGATCAACATCGAAGCCGCTTCGTACGGTACGCGCGTGGCGCTGATTTACTTACGCCGGCATCCGAATCACGTCCGATCGGCTGTGCTTCGAAGCGTGTCGCCGCCCTGGGTAAAGCAGCCGCTTCACTTTGCTGAAGATGCTCAAGCAGCCTTTGATTCGCTCGCTGCGGGGTGCGATGCGGAGCCCTCATGTCGATCGGCCTTTCCTCGCTTTCGTGAAGAAATGCAATCCGTCCTACAGCGGCTGGAAACGAACAATGTCCTGGTTGAACTGCCGGCGACCGACGGTTCTAAAGAATCGCGCAAAATCTCTTTAAGCCGTGGCGCCTTTGCCGAGAAAGTGCGACTGATGCTGTATGCGCCGGAGGTGTCAAGTTTCCTTCCAGCGCTGATTCACCTTGCGTACTCTGGTGATTTCGGTCCTTTTGCAGAGTTTGCAGATGAAATGGGACAGCAGATTGCGAAGATAGCGAGCATCGGCATGTACTTGTCCGTAACGTGCGCAGAAGATGTCGCCCAGATCACACCAGACGAAGCAGCTAACAAATGGCCGCACACATTTCTCGGTGATTACCGTGTGCGGCAGCAGCAGGCCGCATGTGCCCTTTGGCCCAGGGCACAGTTGTCGCCCGACTTTTCCGCATCGATCCGGGCTGCAGCGCCGGTGGTCTTGATTTCGTCCACAATCGACCCCATCACACCTCCCCGGTGGGCCGACCAGGTTGCCCGTGAACTTCCAAATAGCCGGCACATCCTTGTTCCAAACTCCAGTCACAGCCCTTCTGGACCATGTATCATGGCTATCGAACAACAGTTCTTCACTACATTGTCTTCAGAACTAGATCTACAGTGTCTTGGTACAATCCGCCGTCCCTCGTTTGCACTGGAAATACCACGTTGAATCTTTCCGGTGAACTGGAGATTGGAAGGCTGGAAAATGCCTATTTCCAGTCTTCGCTTCTTCTGCCATTTTTACGCCTCCATGAAAAAGGCATGAGTCGCACGCGTCTGAATAACTTGCTCAATTCGCGAAGCCACAGCACGGAGCTTGCGACTGCAGCGCACAGCAACAAGTCGGTGAGGCTCAAGCTCACGGTTGAAAACGCTTGCTGCAGAAATGGTATGTAGAAAAACCAGCTCTAAATTCTTAAAAACTTTTTGACTCGGCAGGAGGATTGAATGTCGAATAGTAAGCGAAAGAAACCGAAAGTTAAAGAAGAACCGACTTCCCGCTTCAATTTCGTGGTCGGCCTCATCGCGGCGATTGCGTTCATCGCGTTCATCGCCTTCGCCGTTCGGCAAAAGAATTCTCGACCACCGGCGCCGGTAACCGCCGCGACGCCTGCCACATCACCGGCGCAAGGCAAGGAGACAGCCATCCCGCTACCCCAGATGGAGTTTACTGCAACCGCGGTGGCCGCAACGGAGCGGATTTCGGCGAAAGAAGCGAAGCGACTCATCGATGGAGGTGGCGCCGTAGTCATCGACGTTCGGAATGTCGACGACTACACTGCAGGACACATCCCGGGATCACTGCAGATCCCGCTCGGGTATGTGCAGGGTGAGATCCCCTGGTTTCCGGAAAACAAGAAGCTGATTACGTACTGTGCGTGACCGGCCGAGGAAACGAGTGCCCGGGCGGTACTCATTTTGAAGCGGGGCGGACGACCCAACTCGGTCGCGATTCTCGGAGGACTTGACGCTTGGAGAACGGAAGGATATCCAATCGAGACAGGACTCCCGAAAAGCCAGTAAGCGGATAACGGCCTCTTGTGTACCTGCGAATCTCCTCACATTGACAGGATGATTGCTGTTCCGTATCGTTAGAAGGAATGAAACGATCGCACGCAACGATGGCTGTGGCGTTGTTCCTGGCGCTGATTGCTTTTGCTGATATCGCGGTGTCAGGCATCTGTTGCGATGATGACGCGGGCTGCTCCAGCGTCCGGGATTCAAAGTGCTCTTTTTGTTTTTGCAAGCCGATTATCGTTCCTGAGCAAGTCTTTTTGCCCGATGTAGAAATCTCCCAGATGATACTCGACAGCCCTCTTCCCGAATTTTGCCCTGTGTACAGGACCTCCATTTACCATCCTCCCCGCCTCTCCTAAGAATTTCATCCAGCTCCGTTTCCGTTTCTTTCCCAAAATAGCTCATGATCTTAAATCTGGAGAACCAGCTATGGTTAAAGGACTTCCTTTACATATATGTCGGACCTTATTCGTAATTCTTTTCTTACAATCCCTGCAGGCTTCTGCACAATCCAATTTGTCCCCGTATTTAGATCCGGCTCACGGCTCTACACAGGACGATCTCGTAAAGCTGGCATTGGAGCGGAACCCTAATTTCCTTGCCTTTAGACTGAAATCAGAGGAAGCGCAGGGATCGCTAAAGCAAGCGGGACTGTCGCCGAATCCTGATTTTTCCATTTCCATCACGAACGGCTCAATTCTGAACAGCCCCGGAGAGGAGGAATATTCTTTCACCTACTCTCACCCCATTGAACTGGGCGGAAAACGGGACCACCGCGTTGAGGTTGCAGAACTCGGGCGTGAAATCGCGAGGTATGAGATTGCGAATCGTCAACGTGAATTGATCGCTGAAATCAAAACGGCTTATGTGGAGGCCCTGGCAGCTATTCGTAATTTGAAAGTCTTACAACAAACATACGATCTGATCGAAAAGACTCATGAGATGACCATCCAACGGGTCAAAGAAGGTGAATCGCCATCTGTGGAACAGGGATTGAGCGACGCGGAGCTGGGACGCCTGAAGGCAAGTGTGGTTTTAGCATCGAGTCAGGTCGAATCAAAAATTTTGGAATTGAAGACTGTTGCAGGTATCCCTCCGGAGGAGGCTCTTTCACTCAAGGGCGAAGACGATATTCAAGAGCCAGTGGTCGATGTGGCAGAACTTCTGCAAAAAGCGCTTACCAACCGGCCCGATTTACTGACTACAAAACTTGAGGAACAATCCGCTGAAGCAAACATTTCTCTTGCGAAAGCCGAAGGTGTCTCGGACCTGAACGCTTTTGCGGGTTACTCGTATTCTACTTCCCGGTTTGACCAGTTCGGACTGGACGAGAATGGTGCGGTTGTCCCTTTATCCGATCGTGACAACACAATCTCTGCCGGTATTTCAATTCAGCTTCCTTTTTCGAATCGAAATCAAGGAACCATTCAGGCAGCAATCGCAAGAAAGGAAGCAGCGATGCTGAAAATCAAAGCAGTTCAAAGATTGATTGAACAAGAGGTGCGATCCGCTGTTTATAGTTACAACGCCGCGCGTGAAGCGGTTCACATTCTGAAAACAACAGTGGTTCCTCAATCCGAAAGAAACCTAGAGGTGATCCGAGCATCCTACGAGCTGGGAGAGATCCGGTTTTTGGATCTGATTCAGGAGCAACGCCGGGCGTTAGAAATACACACCTCTTTTGCCGACGCATGGAAAGCGTACGAGTTGAGCCTGATTCAACTGGAAAACAAGACAGGAGTGCGACTGGCCGGAGCGGAGGAATGATCATGAAGAAATACTTTTTCTTTTTGTTGATTGGGATTCTGATTTCAGGATGCAACCGCGATGACAATGTGAAAGAGCAATCGGAGAGCGCGCCCGAAGAAAATGCGAATCCGAACATCCTTTTACTTGATGCCGCAAGACAGAAAAACATCGATCTAAGGGTGGAACAGGTAAAAGAGGGCGAAGTTCAAGAAACAATCCGCTTGATGGGCAAAGTCGAGCCCGATCAGACCAGGACTGCTCACATCCGGCCACTTACATCCGGAAGAATCTTGACGATTCATGCACGGCTAGGAGACAGAGTACGCGCAGGAAGTGAGCTGCTGACCTATGACAACATCGAGCTTGGGGATCTTGTTGCACAGTATCGGGAAGCGGCTGCAGAGGTTGAAGTTGCCAAAAACTCTTTAGACAGGGCCAAAAAGCTGGTAGATCTCGGTTCGATTTCCCGCGCCGAATTCGAGCGACGCGACGCCGAATACAAGAACACGGCAGCGCGAGCAGAAAGCATTCGAATCAAACTTCAGAGGTTCGGAGTGAATCCTGAGGAAGCCTCTACCACAATTCCTTCCCGCACGGTTCTTCGAAGTCCTTTCTCCGGAGTCATCACAAAGTTGGACGCGGCTGAAGGGGAAAACATCGGTCCCGAAGACGAAGTATTGGCCGTAACAGATCTATCACGTGTTTGGGTAACGGGAAACCTGTACGAGAAAGACCTTTCCGGCGTACGGGCGGGACAAAAAGCGCAGATCAGCGCCGATGCGTATCCAGAAGATGTTTTTTCCGGAATGATCACCTACATCGGCGATGTAGTCGATCCAAACACACGAACGATTCCTCTCCGATGTGAAGTCCCCAATCCGGATGGGCGTCTGAAACTGGGTCTATTCGTCACGATGGAAGCGCCAACTACTTCGCAGCACAAAGCGTTCACAATCCCATCTTCCGCTATCCAACAATTCGGTGATGAGCTCGCCGTATTTGTGAAGAAAGGCGATAACGAATTTGAAAAGCGAACCGTTCACATCGGTGGAAAATCCGGGGATGCTGTAGAAGTGACTGACGGTATTCACGCCGGCGAAGTGGTAGTAACCCAGGGAAGCTTTCAGCTGAAATCGGAAATGAAGAAAGAAGAAATTGAAACGGAAGAGGAGTAGGAAGGCGCCATGATCCACAAACTTCTTGATTTCAGCATCCGATACCGCACCTTCATCATTCTTCTTGGCGTTGTCCTCATCGTCTTCGGTTGTTACGAAGCAACCCGGCTCCCGATCGATGCGGTTCCGGATATCACTACGAATCAGGTTCAAATCAACACACTCGCTCCAGCTTTTGCTCCGCTGGAAATGGAAAAGTACGTGACGTTTCCGATTGAAGTTGCCATGAGCAATCTCCCGAGAAAAGAAGAAATTCGATCGATTTCTCAATTTGGACTATCCCAAGTAACCATCACATTCGCTGATGACGTGGATATCTATTGGGCGCGCCAGATGGTTTTGGAACGCCTTCTCGAAGCGGAGCGAGAACTTCCGCCGGGAATTTCTCCTGAATTAGCGCCCATCAGCACAGGGCTAGGCGAGATTTATCAATTCACTTTAGAGGTCAGTCCAAACAGCAAAAAGCAATATAGCCTGATGGATCTGAGAACTTATCTGGACTGGTACGTGAAACCGGAATTGCGAACCGTGCCGGGTATTGTGGAAGTAAATAGTTTCGGTGGAAAGGAAAGGCAATATGAAGTTCGTGTCGATCCGAACAAACTTGTCAGCTATGGCTTGTCTCTGAATCAGGTAATCAGAGCACTTCAGGAAAATAACATGAATGCCGGAGGCGCTTATCTCGAACGTGGCGGCGAGCAGCAGCTCATCCGGGGTGTGGGACTGATCCATTCATTGGAAGATATTGAAAAAATTGTCGTCTCATCAAAGGACGGAACGCCGGTTCAGGTCCACAATATTGCAGAGGTAACCATTGGCTCGCAGGTCCGTCAAGGAGCCGCAACCGAAAATGGAAACAGCGAAACCGTGATGGGAATGACCATGCTTTTAAAAGGTGAAAATGCGCGCACCGTCACAACTCTGGTTGAGGAACGTCTAAGCAAAATACAGAAAAGTCTTCCGGAAGGGGTCGTCATTCATCCTTTTTATAATCGCAGCCATTTGGTCAATCAAACAATTCAAACGGCCAGTAAGAATCTGATTGAAGGTGGAGTTCTGGTTGTAGTGATTCTCTTTTTGTTCCTTCTGCAACTTCGCGCCGGGCTGATCGTATCCTCCGCGATCCCGCTTTCGATGCTGTTTGCGATTATCGGTATGCGATATTTTGGAATTTCCGCAAACCTGATGAGCCTTGGAGCGATCGATTTCGGCCTGATCGTAGATGGGGCGGTCATCATTGTAGAAAACACGGTCAGACGATTTGCAAAGCTTCGAGAGGAACAGCAGTCCCCACTGGCAGATCACCAACGACGATCGATTACCCACGAAGCGTCGGTTGAAGTTCTGAAACCTGCGGTTTTTGGAATGCTCATCATTATTACAGCGTATGTGCCGATCCTCACTCTCGGCGGAATCGAAGGGAAAATGTTCCGCCCGATGGCATTCACGGTAATCCTGGCGTTAACAGGAGCCCTACTGCTGAGTTTTACTCTGATTCCTGCACTGTGCGCTGTGTTTCTGCGGGATCGAGCTCATGAGCGTGAAAACAGATTCCTGAATTCAGTCAGCCGCGTATACGAATCTATCCTTCGCGCAAGCTTACGACATGGGATGAGAACTGTGATCGGCGCTACGATTGTTGTAATTGTTTGCCTGGCTATCTTTCCATTTCTTGGATCGGAGTTCCTTCCCGATATCGATGAGGGCGCTATTGCAATTAATCACGTCCGGTTAAAAAGCGTCGCCTTGACCGAGTCCGTGCGGCAGACGCTCATGATGGAAAAAGCCTTGAAACAATTCGCCGAGGTTGAAACTACGGTGAGTCGGATCGGCCGACCGGAAATTGCGACGGATCCAATGGGACCCGACATGGTCGACACATACGTTTTCCTGAAACCAAAATCGCAATGGAGGCATGGAGTTACCAAGGATGAGCTCATTTCTCAGATGTCAGAAAAGTTGGAGGAATTCCCGGGAATTGTTTCTTCATTTTCTCAGCCCATCAAGTTCCGAATGATGGAGCTGATTGAAGGAGTGGGCGCCCGATCGGATCTTGTGATCAAGATTTACGGAGACGACTTGAACGAGCTATTGGAGAGCGCAGATCGGATTGTGGCAATTCTGAAACAGGTCCAAGGATCTGCAGATGTAAAAGCGCAGCAGATCACAGGGCTCCCCGTCCTGCAAATCGAGATCAATCGTGATGCCGTTGCGCGGAATGGAATCAATGTCTCGGATGTACAGGAAGTGATCCAGTCCGCCATTGCCGGAACCGAGGCAACACAAGTGCTGGAAGGCTTCATGCGATTCGCGCTGGTCGTACGTTATCCGGAATGGGCCCGGAACGATTCTGAGGCCATTGGCAATCTTCTGGTCTCCGGTTCAGGCGGGCAGAAAATCCCGCTGAGTCAATTAGCTACGATTCGCAGTGAGGAAGGGCCGGCCGAAATCAGCCGTGAAAACGGGCGTCGTTTTATCACTGTGGAAGCAAACATACGAGGAAGAGATATCGGTTCCTTTGTCGCTGAAGCTCAGAATAGAGTTGAGAGCAAAATCAGACTTCCTGCCGGATCCAGAGCGGAATGGAGTGGAACATTTGAGCATCTCGAAAGCGGCCGCAAACGATTGATGCTTGTTGTTCCAATCACCTTCTTTCTCATTCTTCTAATTCTTTTTGGAACATTCCATTCCCTAAGGCAAGCGTTGATGGTATTTACAGGAATCCCGTTTGCAATCACAGGCGGTGTTCTTGCGCTGATGCTTCGCGGCATACATTTTTCCATGAGTGCCGGGATCGGATTTATCGCGGTATCCGGTGTTGCCGTTTTGAATGGTGTCGTAATGCTTACCTTCATGAATCAGCTTCGCCACAAGCAGCCTGATTTAGCAGTGGAAGAAGGTGTCATTTCAGCCGCACTCGTTCGCCTGCGCCCTGTGCTGATGACGGCTGTGGTTGCAAGCTTCGGCTTCATTCCGATGGCCCTTTCTACCGGAACCGGAGCAGAAGTGCAGCGGCCTCTTGCAACAGTTGTGATCGGTGGTCTGATCACCTCTACCGTTCTAACTTTACTTGTATTACCAACCCTTTATGCCGGCATTCATCGAATCAAATCTCACGACTGAAAAGATGACTTCAAGACGCATGGAGAATTGAATTGCAGTTTTTCTGAGTAGATTCGCTCTTTCTGCTCATTGCCACGCCAGCCCAAGCGCCAAGCATGGCCGCAACAGTAAACACAATGCTGGCAATGGAAAGTAACGGGATGCCCGTCAAACCATGACCCACAGTGCATCCTCCAGCCAGAGATGCTGAGATCCCTAACAACAGTCCGCCACCAACATTCGTCCAGATCGAAGCACCCGCAATATTGGACCACTTGAATTCACCTTTTCGAAGGGCCGAGACAAAGCCGCCCACTGGAATGCCCAGCACAAAAAAGAAGTCCCAGCTCAAACCACTCCACTTTGCATTCGACAGCACATCAAATGCGTCTTTGCTTCCCGGCATCACTGCCATACCAAAGAATCTGCCGGCGTGACACGAGGTGATCCAAGCCACAACCCCAATCATTCCCACGGCGAGTCCTGTTTGGCGCCATCGCGAATCCTGACCGGCTTGTTGCCTCCAATCCTTCAATAGAAAAAACAAAAGGACCAGCGCAAGAGGCAAAGCAATCCACCACAAAGGAATATTCAGCACGCTCCCCAGTGTGCTGCCTGTGGCAGGACCGGATTGAATTATGAGCCGAACGGACTTGAACGCTCCACTCTCAGACATGACGTAGCCCACGATTAAAGCAAGCACGGAAATAAACGCGCTGACACTGCCCGCGCCAAGTTTGTACCAGATTCCGGCAGCACAACCGCCTCCCCAATTCATAGCAAGACCGAACACGAATCCACCAAGAATTGCGCCAAGAGGATAGAAAGGCGGTATGTTGAACTGGATCACTCCGATGAACGCCAGCAGGGGCAGAACCAGCATCTGAAAAGCAATCGCCAGCAAATAAGCCTTAAACTTTGTTGTGTCTCTCCTTCCCAGGAGATTGCGGAATCCCGCATTCATTCAGAGCTTGCCGCGGTGCGAAGCAAATCCAAACGCAACCCCGACCGGCAAACCGAGTACCAAATTGTTGAACACGTTCATTTTTGGACCCCAATTCGCTCGGCCAGAATCCCAAGCGGAAAAGTGTACTGGCGTAAAAACCCGGATGGATATTCGGCGATCTCTGCAAAACCCAATCGCCCGGGGGCGCGATTCCATGGCATATAGGCAGTTCCAAAAATCCAATCCCAGACACTCAGGACAATTCCGAAATTCTTGTTGATTGCTTCAGGTTCGTCGGCTGCATGATGCCAGATGTGCATTCGAGGCGAATTCAAGAAATAGCCAAGCCATTGGATATCCAGCTTTACGTTTGAATGATTGAAATGGCCAATCACGATTTCAATTAAGCCGGTCCAGTAAAACAAATGGGGATTGAAACCAAGAAAAGTGAGTGGAACAAAGAGCAGTCCGTTATATACGACCACTTCCACCCAGTGATATCGCATGTTGCCCATCCAGTCCATGATTTCGACGCTGTGGTGGACTTTATGAAAAGCCCATAAGGCAGGGATCCGATGGAGTAGATTGTGGACGCACCACTTGAAAAAATCCTGGACAAAAAATAAAACCAGGAATTGTACCCACAGCGGTTGACCGCGCATAATCGCGCTGTTTAAAGTATCCCAGACCCCGAGGCTTTCCATTGTTTTTGAAAAATAAACCAGAACGGTCGCGGCGATGGAAAAATAAAATAACCGGTTGAAAAGATATCCGTTGAAAAGAACGAAAAGCAGATCTGAAAAGAATCCGGTTCGCAGCATTGGCTGTTCTTTTCTCCAGGGAACCAGACGCTCCAAAAACAGGAATCCCAACGAAATGATCACAAAAGCCTTCAACATCCGTGTCCCTTCCGCCCGAGACCGAAAAGAACAACAGTGGAGAATTCCAGCGTTCCGCCGAACCGGCGTTGAAATGTTTCTCGAACTGAATCCAGAAATCGCAGCCATGCGAGTTCATCGATGCATTGGCGAAGAAAGCGTGCTTGAAGACCAATGTGCCGGGAAGCCAGATAATCATCGCTCGTGGCTATACAGTGAAATTCCTTCTCTTCGATTGTAATAGAACCCAACCGGGCATCTGTAAGGGCTTGTTTGACGTGATCCGATTGAGTAAACCAGTCGTCCCAGGGTAATGCAGCAGGAGCTGCATCCTTAAAGAAATCTTTACCCGCGAAGCTTTGTGCAATCTGGGACCAGGTTTCGGTGTATTCATTTTGATTCACTTTCCAGAAGGAAAGGCCGATCCGACCGGACGCTGTGAGAACACGAACCATATCCAGCAGCGCATTCTTGTAGTCGGGGACATGAGTCAAAACGAAGCCTGCAGTGGCAACCTCAAAGGTTTGTTCTGAAAAAGGAAGTCCCGGCACTCGACCTGCAACCACGTTTTTGAGACCTGTCCGTTTCAACATCCCCACTGAAAGATCAACCGCGCCAATGAAACGCACGTCCGCCATCTGAGCAGCTCTACTGATTGCTCCTGTTCCGGATCCGACATCCAGTAACCGATCAGTCGGTTCCGGCTTCAACAACTCAATCAAGAGTTCGGCCGGACGCTGAAACATGAGCGGAGCGGAAATCGAATGATAGACTTCAGCCACGGAATCGTATGAGAACCAATCCGCACTGTTCCTGTTCATTCTTCAGTCATCCAGAATAACCACGGCTTTCCAATAAGTCCACTATATAGTTATAATGACAAGTATATCTACCGATTATAGATAGTTGGATTTGATAAGCTTCGGTTGTTCCTCTCGCTAGCCTACCACCGGCATCCGTCTCAGCTTGACTAAAAACGGACGGACTGCATTTTCGCCCGGTGGTATGATCAATTCGGGAGCGATGAAACCAGAAGATCGATTGAAAAGCGGAACTCGAATCGGTTCCTACGAAGTTTTGTCGTTGGTTGGCGCCGGCGGAATGGGGGAAGTTTATCGCGCGCGCGACACGAGATTGAAGAGGGATGTCGCGTTAAAAGTCTTGCGGATCCGTCCATCCGGCGAAGAAGATTCCGTTTCCCGGTTTGAGAGAGAAGCGCGCGTAGTGGCTGCGCTTTCCCATCCCAACATTGTCACGCTTCACGATTTTGGCCGGGATGGCGAAATCATATATGCAGTGATGGAACTCCTTGAGGGCGCCACTCTGCGAACGAAATTGAACGAAGGTCCGCTGAGCTGGGAGGAGGCCGCGCAATATGGAATTCAGATTGCACGCGGGTTGGCTTCCGCGCATGAAAAAGGAATCATCCATCGCGATCTAAAACCGGAGAACCTGATTCTATCTACTGATGGATATTTGAAGATCCTGGATTTCGGACTCGCCCGATACTATGAAGAGGAACTTCGCCCGGATCCCGAAGTCGCGTCGACGCATTTGCTGACAAAGGAAGGCATGCTTCTGGGAACTTTTCCTTATATGTCCCCGGAACAGATCCAATCGCGTCAGATCGATTCCAGATCCGATCTCTTTTCGCTGGGTGTCATTCTATATGAAATGATTACCGGCGAGCGCCCGTTTCAGGCCGAATCCCTCCCCGCGCTGTTTTCCGCGATCCTGCGCGATCAACCGAAACCGATGCATGCAACACAAAGAGCAGTGCCGGCGGAAATGGAAAGGATTATTTTCCGGTGCCTGCAAAAGGATCCTTCGCAGCGATATCAGAACGCGCGAGACGTGCGCGAAGCGCTCGAATCGATTCAGCGGAAAGAGAATTCTTCCCTGACGACAGATCGATCGATTGCAGTTCTGCCGTTTTCGGATATGAGTCCGGAAAAAGATCAAGATTACTTCTGTGAAGGGATGGCAGAAGAGATCATTAATGCGTTGGTCCGGCTGCCCGAATTGAAAGTAGCCTCCCGCGTTTCCTCTTTCCAATTCAAAAACCAGAACCTCGACGTCCGCGAGATCGGCGGAAAACTCGATGTGAATACCGTTCTCGAAGGCAGCGTTCGCAAATCGGGCGAGCGATTGCGCATCACCGCGCAGTTGATCAACGTTGCGGACGGATATCGCCTCTGGTCGGAAAAATACGATCGCAGATTGGACGACGTTTTCCAGATTCAGGAAGAAATCGCCGAGGCGATTGTCAAGGCGTTATCTGTGACTCTGGCTCCCGTGCAAGAAAAAGCATTGCGAAAACAGCGGGCGGCTATAGAAGCCTATGATTGTTATCTCCGCGGGAAAACGTTTGCCAACAAAGAGACGCATCGGGATTTGAAATTCGCTGTGGAGATGTTTGAACGTGCGATTCAAATTGATGGCTCGTACGTGCCGGCGTACGCAGGACTCGCGATTGCCAGCTCTCATCTTTATTCATTTTGGGAACGCACCCCGCAAAACCTCGCGAGAGCCGAAGAAATTTCAGAAAGGGCGTTGCAAATAAATCCATCTTCACCGGACGCGCAGATGGCGAGGGGTTATGCGCTCTCGTTGCAGGCGAGACATGAGGAAGCGGAACTGCACTTCCAAACTGCGCTGCAACTCGACCCTCGCAATTTCGACGCATGCTACTATTACGCACGATCCCTTTGGCTCAGCGGAAAGCTGGAAGAGTCTTTGGAGATATTTCGGAAAGCCGCTGAAGTCCGTCCTGAAGATTATCGAGTACATTCCCTTCCCATCAGCATTTGCAAACTTCTCGGGAAAACGGAAGAGGCGAGAGCCTACGCACAAAAAACAGTAGAGGTGGTAAACCGCTGGATCTCGTTGAACCCCGATGATGCGCGCGCTTATTACATGGGAGCAGGCTCCTACGCGATGCTGGGGAATCGCGAACGCGCACTCGAGTGGTCCGCGCGCGCGCTTGCCAGCGCGCCGGACGATCCCGCTCATCTTTACAACGTCGGTTGCATGTATGCGATGCTGGGGGAGAATGCGCTCGCCATGGATATGCTTGAAAAGGCCGTTCAACATGGCTATGCATCACGCGACTGGATGGAAAATGACGGCGACTTTTCTGCCTTTCGCAACGATCCGCGCTTTCGCCGCATCCTGGACAGTATCACCCCTCCGGATACGAAACCAACCAGTTAAGTATTGCAAGTCGCGTGGCAGCGGAGAGGGTGGAATTCGAAGACACCAACAAAATGATGCAAAAACTTTCCCTTTGACGACAATCGTTGCCCTCAATTGCCGTTTCCTTTGTCATGGGCGATCGGCAATAAGATAAAGCTGTCTGAAAACCATTTGATTTGCAACGGTGTTCTCGCATCAGCGATGGTTTCATCACTCACATCTTTTCCGGTTCCGTAATTCACTTGCCTTCCGCTTTCTTTAATGACATTGAGCACCGCAACAATCCGACTGCCCGCTTGGATTTGTTTCGCCATCATCCGCATACTTTGAAACTGAAGGTGGTACCGCTTTCCGGGAACTAAGAGCTTGCGAACCTCCGGATGTCCGTTGTAGCTGGCGCGCACCCAAAATGGCGCTAATTGAATGTAGTCACCTTTCGTTGTCAATTCGTAAAGTGAGACATTAAAGTCAAAATCCTTCTTGTTAATCGTAAAATCTAATTCTCCGGAGAAAAGGCCGCTCATTTCTACTGATTCGGCGATCGGTTCGCTCATGAACTTGATTCCATTAGAAGTATCGAGCGATTGATCAACGATGCCTCCGCCTGCGGGCGGCTTGTCCCCGTCAGATCGATCGGCAAGGTTTACGGTCTGCGGAATGAACGCATCCTCAGTTGTTTCCTTTTCGCTTAATTTGTAGCTGTTTGCCTTTGCCTGTAGCGGACTCAAATAGAATTGCAGATGCCGGGAACTGATTGCGGACAGTGATGAGCCATGTCGCCATTGATTTGCTCCCATCACAAAATAATTGACTTTATCAGCCAATATTGCCGGCCTGGGCTTTTCCTTGAGCGCGTAATCGAACCACTGATAGCGAAGTTCGCCAAGATCAAATTGCGCTGCAGGCTCCAGATCGTAACCGGAAATATTCGTAATCGTCTTCGTACCTAATGGACTGATCGTGCCTCTGTGCGCTGTGAAGTGATCATACGGTCCGATGAGGAGATAATGCTCCGCGTCCGGCAAATATTTATGATGTTCAGTAAAGTAATAAATGGCACCTCCCGGTCCGCCGTAAAAATAGCCGGCTGTGGTTAAGACGGGTATCTTGATCCGCGAAAACTCGTCCTTGTAAGGAATCACACTTTGCCAGTATGCGTCGTAGCTCGGATGAGAAATCCATTTCATAAAAATCGGATTTGGAGTTCCATCGATTTTTTCCATATCGCGGTAGGCGCGTCCTTTGGTGTACCACTCATGATTCAAACGTTCCCAACGAGCCGTATCGTTATATGTTGTGTTGTCCAAGGTCTTTGTATTCGTTACAAAAAAGGGCCAGGGATAAACAAAATTCCAAAAGACGCTTCCTTCCATTGGAACATCAATGCCCGGCGCAACTGGAGCTCCTGTCATGATCGCCTTCAGTCCTACAGGCATGCCCTTGGCTGCCTCCCACGCGGTGCCACCCGAGTAGCTGCCTCCAAACATTCCAACCTGGCCATCGCTCCACGGCTGATTGGTGATCCAACCAATCAAAGCGACGGCATCGGCGCCGTCGTACTCGTATGGAAATACTTTACCCGGGCTGCATCCTTTGCCGCGTGTTAAGCCGACGACACCAGCATAACCATTTGATGCAGTCCTTCTGGCTTCATTGAGGTTACTTTCCGCATCGGCGTAAATTGTAAAAGTGAGAAGCGATGGATATTTTTCGTTCGACCGCGGTCGCACCACAAGCGTGCAGATTGTCGCTCCATCGGGTGTCTTGATTTGTAAATCCTTTGCAATTACATAGCGTCGTTGATCATCCTCTTCTGTCACTGATGGAATCAGCGCTGTGAAACTCTCATATGCCTGCACTGCCAGAAACGCTTTTACAACATCGATTGCATTGGACATAGGAATTGCTGTCTTGTTTTTCACCGGCGAAATTGCATTCTTCAGCAAGTTTCTGAGAACATTCCGTGACGTGCCAAATGACCAGAGCACCCGGTATGCTGTCTGATCATCGAGCTGCATCATCGTCTCGCGAAACGATTGCCGGAATGCATCGTTAAACGACTTTCTCTGCCCAAGCTGCATGGATTTGGCTCTCGCGTATATGATCCATCGCACGTCGGCTGCAGCGGCTCGAGTTCCCTGGCCCCTGATTTCCCGCAACTGATTCGAGGAAGTGATTGCTTCGTCATATTTTCCCACCAGGATTTGCAGGCGAAAGACATTATCGAGGTATTGCTCCCGATTTGATTCGCGGTAAGTTTCCAGAATCCGTGTAGCCAAAGAGGGCATCAGGGTGACAAGCTTTGCCTCATCATCAGAAAGTCCCGTCGATAGAGTAATCTCTTGTCCGAAAAGATTCGGGGTCATGACTGCGATCAAAAAGTAAATAAGGATCATGCGCATACAATCCAGTATAATCCTTTGCCGAGTGGACTAAATGGAACAAAACCAATAACTTCTGACCTCTCTGTATCACTTGGTGCCGCTGTGCGCGGAGGCATCGCTTTGCGGCGCGATGCCTGAGTCGGCATCGCGCAACCGCTTTGCAAGCGCCTGCAGGAGCTTCCATGCGATGCTGCTGTTTCTTTCGATTAACGGGCGGAACTCCCAGAAGGTGAGCCCGTAGCAAACCAGGTCCGTCGCCGCGGTCACGGTGGCTGAGCGAGGGCCTCCGTCGATAAGGGCGAGCTCGCCAAAGCAGTCGCCGGGGCCAAGGGTTGCGACCTGAACACCTTTTTTCAAAACCGCAGCCTTCCCGGACTCGATGAGAAAAAAGGCGGCGCCCCCGGAACCTTCCATGATGACGGTCTCGCCCTTCGCGAAGGGGCGCAGCTTGAGCAGGCGGGCGATTTGTTCGGCCTGCCGTCGATCCATGTCGGCGAAAAGCCCGACGCGCTGGAGGGCGGCCACGGGATCGCGCTGGGGCAGGACGGGCACCGACGCCTCGCTTCGGGATTTCCCGGTAGTGATGGCGCGGCACTGGAGGAGATAGAGCGTGCCATCCTGGAACGCCCATTCGATGTCGCGCCGCGGGCCGTAAACCTGCTCGCACCGCAGGGCGAGCTCACCGAGGGCGGCGAGCTGGGCATCGTCCAGGCAGAGCTGGTTCACCTGCGAAGGCGCAACTTGCTCTTCGAAAGTCCCCCCGCTCGGGAGCGAGCGGATGGCGATCCGCTTGCGGCCAGCCCTGCGCTCGAGCACCTGGCAGGAGCGGTCGAGGCGGAATTGGTCCGGGACAACGACGCCGTTGACGACTGCCTCTCCGAGACCCCAACTGGCCTCGATCATGCGCTCATCGGCGCCAGTGACCGGGTTTTCGGTAAACATTACCCCGGCCGCGGTCGGGTTGAGAAGTGTTTGCACGACCACGCCGACGCTTGGCCGGGTGAACAGGCCGACACGCTGGCGGTACGTGATGGCCGAATCGGAGTTCGCCGACCACCAGACTTCGCGGACGGCGCCGGGGACATCGGCAGCCGAATGGACGTTGAGCAGCGTGAGGTGCTGGCCGGCAAAGCTCGCCGACGCACTGTCTTCGTCAACAGCAGACGATCGCACGGCAAATGGGGGCGGCAGGACAGCGATGGCCTGTGCCAATTTTTCAATGGCACGGTTATCTTCCGAAGCTATGGCCTCGACCAGGTCGCCTGATAGCGCCACGCCCGGGGGTACCGGAAGGCCCTGACGCGTGGCGTCACCGAGTCCCACAGCCTTGGATCCAAAGAGCGATTTTTCGTGTGCTTTCGAGAATGGAACTACCTTTTTCACTTCTACCCGAGTACAGTGACTTCGCCGGCGTCACCATCAACGCGGACACGGACGCCATTGGCGATGCGTTCGGTTGCCTCACGCGTTCCGACGACGCCAGGAATACCGTATTCGCGCGAGACGATCGCCGCATGTGAAAGCAGGCCGCCGTTATCGGTGACAATCCCGCCAAGAAGTGGCAGCAGGATGTTAAAGGCCTCAGTTGTGGATTCAGTGACGAGCACGTCCCCCTTGGCAATCATGCCGAATTCGGAAGGGCCGGAAACACGGCGCGCTGGCCCTTCATAGACACCTTTGCTCGCGGCAAGCCCATAGAGGACTTTTTCCTCGTTCTGAGCCTGGGAACTCCCAAAAATGTGTTCCAGGGCAATGAACATGGCGCGCATGACGCGGCCCGCAGCGGGGGGTAGCTTGGCGAGATCAGGCGGCGGCGGTTCAGGCGGCCCGAGGAGGGGCGGAGCATCTTTAGCGGTGTAGGTGGCGCGGTGTTTGGCGCGCGCGGCCAGTTCGTCTGCGGACGGACCAGTAGCGCCGCTGACCAGGGCGCACATCTCGTCGATACCGGCGTCAAGCATTTGCTGCGGTGTGGCGATGCGCCCGCGACCGGCGACCCGCCGGCCCGCCGCAAGCGCAGCCCGGCGCATAATACCCGAGGCCCAGACATCGCTATAGACGCCGCGCTCATCGCGGAGCCTGTAGTTATTACGTGCCTCGCCGAGCAGTTGGTCGAACTCGGCCTGGTGTGCAGCGGTGACTTTGGCGCGGACTTCAGCGATACGAGCATCATCGAAGGCGGCCTGGGCTTCTTCGGAAATTGCACCGTGGATCGCTCTCAGGAGCGCGTCCGGCAATTCGAGTGCCGTAGGCTCAGCGATGTCAAAGCCGTCCACGAGCCGGTTGCCAACCAGATCAAGATAGCCATTGATCGCCGCGCCCGTTTCCCCCCCGAGGGAACGCAAGCTAGCAAGGACTGTTGCGGGGTCGCCGCCGGATTCGAGCATCTTGCGGGCTCCTGGCGTCCTTCTCGAACGCCCGCTTCAGGAGCTGCATCTCATCGGAGCCACCAGCGGATACCTCGGCCGAACCGCGCATCAAGCCCAGCAAATCGGAGTGAGGCAAGCCAGTCCAGTCCGCAGCATGTGCGAGGAAGTCCCCGATTGGGATCGTTGCACCGCCAGTAAAACGCATGTGCTGTGTGATCATGGCCGAATGGTGGTCACGGCAACGCTTCAAATAAGCAACTAACTCCGAGTCCGAGAGGTCGTCCGGGTTGACGTCCTGTAGCTCCCGGTGCGTCGCAATCGCCGAGGGTTTGGACTTCTCATCCCAATCGCGAAGTTGCTCGCGCCAGAGCTTCTGCGCGAAAACCTGTTCAGCGCGCTTAAAACGCTCGGGGATTTCAGCCTCCGGGGCCGGCAACACTTGCCTGTATCCGAAGCCATTTACATAGCCCATCTGAAGGCCATCAATCAGCAACCCGTAGAACCGCGCGAAGTCGTTGGTCCCTTTTTTGAAGGCGGGTGGATGCATCTCCTGCCAATAGCGCGTCAGCGGACGGGGGAAGTGGACAGGGTCTTGTACCCAGGACCCTGGCCCGGGTGGGTCAAAATGGAGTTCCTTCGATTTACCTGAATTACTCATAGCAATTGCTCCACATCTCTTGCCGGTTGCGATACTCGGCTCATAATGCTTGTTCTGTTCTTTTTGATCTGTTGTTGGCTTTAGTTTCATAATGATAAACCTTCCGGCCCTTGAGGGTCAATTGTGCTAATACCCGGCGATTCTTGTTTGAGAGAGCCTTATCTTACGGGCTGAGTAAATCTTACCTGAAACGTCTCGAGAAGAGGACAATCATTCTTATACTTCTTTCTTTTGCTCATTACACTGTGCTGAAAGTATTGACAGTGCGGTTTTCATTCTGATCAGCGAATGGATCTTCTTTTGAATCTCCTCAATCTTTCTTTCTGCTGTTCGTCGAACGTCTGCGCAGGTATTCGAAGAGTTAAGTCGCAGATTCAATAACTCCTGAATCTCACGGAGTGAAAATCCCAGTTCTTGAGCATGTTTGACTGTCGCTAAGTACAAGTTCAAACAAAGCTTCTCTTTTCAAAAATGAGACATGATTTGACCGGGTGGAAAATCGAAGGCACAAAATGGGCCACCACTTCTCTTTGCATCAGCCAACTTAAGATTACCTGGGCTACACTTTTCCGGTATTTTCCCGGCGATGGAACGCAGTAGTTCGCATCTCAACGCCATTGTTTAATACAACCTTCTGCATATTCTCTCCTTAGAAGCAGTGTTCAAGTGGGATGCGTAAATTCAAAGCAACTAATTCAGCGTGATGGGGAGATCTCTGATACGTTTTACTGCTGCTTTCCGGTGTCCCTAGATTCATAATTTGATCTCCTACTTCTTTGGTGGCGCCTCCACACCTGAGAAGACCAGCACTGCGTCGGGCAGACGCTGCCCTTGTATCTCGATAGCCCTAACAGCCGAATTCAGTTCAGCGAGTTCGGCGGGAGTAAATCGAACGCCGACAGCGCCGCTGTTCTCGACCATGTGCGCCATCTGTGTCGTTCCAGGGATCGGCACGATCCAGGGCTTCTGCGCCATCAGCCATGCGAGCGCGATCTGAGCGGGAGTGGCTTCCTTCCGTTTTGCCCAGCTCTTAACAAGATCCACAAGCGCCAGGTTGTGGAGCAGATTCTCTGGCGAAAACCGGGACTCGACCGCGCGAATGTCGCCGGGTGCAAACCGCGTATTCGCGTCGATCCAGCCGGTTAGGAACTGCACGCCGAGCGGACTCCAAGGCACAAAGCCAATTCCAAGCTCCTCGCAAGTCGAGATCACTTCCTTCTCTGGACCGCGCCACAGCATGGAGTATTCGTTTTGGACGGCGGTGACTGGCAGCACCGCATGAGCGCGCCGCAGCGTCTTAAGTCCCATCTCGGATAAGCCCCAGTGCAGAACCTTACCTTGGTTCATCAAATCCTTAACCGCTCTGGCCACGTCCTCGATAGGGATTTCGGGATCGACGCGATGCTGGTAGAGGAGATCGATACGGTCGGTGCCAAGGCGCTTCAGCATCCCGTTAACAGCGAGCTTGATGTGCTCGGGTTTGCTGTTGAGACCCGGGCGCCGCTCACCGGTCTCGAGATCGATGTTCCAGCCGAACTTCGATGTGATCACGACCTTGTCTCGGAAAGGCGCCACGCCATCGCCAAGAATCCGTTCCACCTCATGAGGACCATAAGCCTCAGCTGCGTCGAAAAAGGTGACGCCGCGGTCGTACGCGGCGCGGATGATGTTAATCATCTCCGTGCGGTACGGCACCGTCGTTTGATAGGTGCGGCTCATGTTCTGGACGCCCAGCCCGATCGATGAAACCTCCAGCTTACCCAACCTTCTGCGCCCAAGGAAAGCATCGCCGATCTTTGCATCGCTCGTAAGATTTTTTTTTCGCTCTCCGGTTTGAGCGCTTGCCCGATTCTGAAAAGCCGCCAATGTGAGTGAACCGCTGGCGGCAAAGAGCGTCTTCGCGATAAAGTCGCGCCGGCTGACGCCCTCATTTTCCTGATTTTCAGAATTATTTGTTTCCTTATTCTCTTTCATAATTTAACCTGTTCATTTTCTTTTCTTTTCTTTAGCTCTGATGAATCGCCTGCGCGACCGATTTGGCGTATTTTCCGCCGATCGATGGTCCCCAATATTCGTTGTGCACCTTGTAGATCACCAGGATTGAATGGCGCCGTTCTCGAGAATCGTCAGGAATTTCCAAGAAAAAGTTGATCTTGGGGAAGTTGGAAGGCACAAATTTGGCACAAATCTTTTCAGGGCTCGAGGATGAAACGGAGAGGGTGGGATTCGAACCCTCGAAAAAGAGATACTGTTGTGGATTGTTGCGGGTTATACGAGATATTTGCGGCAAGTTGAAGACACAAATCTTGTGCAGTGCACGGGATTTCTCCTTCAACGAAGCCTAACGTTTATGGGTCTGGTTTATCGAAACAAAATACTCGCAAATCGCCCATAGAAGAGTCGAAGGCCACTTAAGAAGCTTTGACTATCTTATTAGTCCCTGCACCAGCGTACGCTTTTGCATTGGCTGGTATCTGCTTGGGCGCCGCCTTTCACAGATTTCTTGGGCGCAAGGTCCTTCACCGTTTTCTTGTTAAGCTTAAGATTTTTTGCTTTTGTTGCAGAACCTTTCGAAGCCTTTCTCATTCGTCCTCCATATAGACTTGTTGCATTGTAGCATAAAACGATTCTTGGTCAACGGCGCTGCTCCTTCTTGGCTCCTGCGTTTTGCCGGGGCCAGTTCGGCTGACCGGGACCGATCATGTGAGGCCCACGGTTTGCGGGAGGATCCGGTAAGGACCGGTTCAGGCCAAGTGTTCCAGCCTGCGTGACGCATGTGATTGATACAACGATACAAGAAAATCGTATAGTACGAGTTCCTGTTCCCGTTGGGCAGAGCGAAGCAAACGGTTTACATGCATATGAATATAACTGGGGGCAAGCTCGTCAATCGAAATAGAAAGGCGTTTTGCTTCTTCGAGCTTTCTCAATTCGCCAATCATCCGTTTGATTCGTGACGAGCGTCGCTGCAACGCTCTCAGTCCGAGCGATAACGGATGATCTTCTGAAGGCACGGCAAAAAGAGATTCCAGACCTTTCCGTTCTTTTCGAAATTTTTCCGCCAGCTTGCGTTTGAACTCAGCATCCAGACGAAATTCTTTGCTTAAGCCTTCTTTTGCTTTCTGCATCGCGGAAAGTTTTGCCCTTGGATTCAGCCCAAAATCCTCTAACATCAAATCAATTCCGCGCAAGGCAAGTTGCCATCTCTCTTGTAATCCTTCATCTCCCGGCTCGAGCTGTTCCAGAGTTTCAAGAACGCATTCCGAGTCGACATGGAAGATTTGCTCTGCAAGCAAGATCCCTTCCTTTCCGCCATAACGCTCCACTTCGCGCTCATAGGTATCGATTTGTATCCTCCAAATGCTACCCTCTTTCAATAGAGGGAGTACCGCTTTCTGAAGAGCCGGCAGCGTTTTTGAATGTAACACTTTGGGAACGCCGTGAAAACGAAGACGCAAGTGCCAGTCGGGATCCTGATATCGGATGAAGAACCAATGATCAATGGCATTGGATGCCGAAAGACCTTGTATGACGGAGTTAAGCTGTTGCAGTATTGAATCTCCCTCTGTTGCGCCTGTGTACAGCTTGAAATAAAGCCATTCAGACCCTGGCGGAAAACTTCGTTCTACATCCGCTGGGCGAGTTTGGTTCGCTGGATGTTCGTTTTTGGCATCCTTACTACGGACAAATGGGATGATCAACTCATGAACAAACTTGCCTTCAGGACCGTGAGCACATAGCTGATCCGCAGCAGGATAGAACTCAATGAGAGTCGCTGCTTCGCGACGTTTGATCAAGTGCACAAAGGTTTCGACGGACAACATATTTTCCAGGTCCACAGGGAGCCGGTTGTCAAGGTCAGCCAGTAATATTATGCGCGGCAGATGCAGTCTCTTCCGCAAACTCTGCACAGCTTGAAAGAGCTTTGCGCCGCTGAGGTTGTTTAGTTGCTTCAATTCCTCCTTGCAGATACGCCATCGGGCACGAGAAAAGACAAAACTATCGTACACAATCCGGGGTAAATAGGGCGCATTCCGGAGCGCGCCCCAGTTCCATCCAACGTCCTGTGAGACATTCTGATCCTGAAGATCGCACAGAAATCGATAGACTCCCAGACTGCTGAGAGAATAATTGTGCGCATTTGTCATCCTTGGAATGACTTCGCGATTTAAGCGTGACGAGCGAAGAAAGATCCTTTCTCCGCGCACCGAGACCAGAAGACTAGTCACCGGAATTTGATGCTCAGGCGCGGCACACGAAAATCCCAGGTAGGGAATTTCATATTCACGCATCGCGGGCCGGCACAGGACATTCCCGAGGCGTCCCTCAGGCAAATGAACTATCTCTGCAATGACGGCATCCGTATGAAGTGCTTCCTCCGAACGTAAATGTTGCTGCACGTGCTTTTGTAGATCCGGTTCGGCGTGACAGAAACGGCCCAGAAGCCGGGCTCCGGAAGGGCCATAAACAGATGCCAAAAGAATTTTGTTGGGCCCCAGAACCGCATCCACGGCAAAAGCATCTGGCAAAGGCAGCGGTGCATCAGAACGGAGTGTCTCCAAATCTGCTTCGGTTAAGAGAATTTCTTCTGCACCAGTGCGCAACGATTCGCCTAATCTCCCAAGCAGGAAATTGTCCTGCTTATCCCACGTCACGGATTCCTCCGATGGATCGAGACGAAAGGGCAGATCGCGCAACAGCGGTGCGGTTTCGCCGGCGGCTTGAAAGCCGATTCCCGCTTCTTCATCCAGCGCCTCCAGGAGAGGCACTTCGCGTGTGTCGTACCGTGCTGTAAACGCTGTGCGAAAATCCTTCAACGCGGAGTCTTCCTTTGTTCGGTTGATGCTGTAAAGGACTTCTACTCCTTTGAGGATTTTATGGACAACGGCTTCGTCCAAACAGGCTTCCGGCGAAGGCTTCACCAGATCGACCTGAAATAAGCGCGCCAGTTCGACCTTCGCAGGCAAGCCTTCTAAACAATGTGTAACTTCACGGTAGGATTCTTGACCTACACCTAACCCATTCGTATCTATCTTTGCCAGTTTTTGCCATGCCTGAGTCAAGGCGGAGGATATATGTTGTGTATCGGGATGCTTGTGCAATTCATCGATGATCGCCTGGATCGGTTCCGGACCATGAACGGGGAATGGAATTTGCGGCACCAGAATTTGGCTCGCGATCAATTCATGGAGGAATGCTTCCGCGTCCTGAATGGAGACATCCTCATTTACCAGAGCATTTGCAAGCGCCCGGAAGGTCGAGCCGTCTTCTGCTCGATCCAGTGTCTGCGAAAGCGCATCCGTTTCTTCTACCTCAACCAGGTGATAGGAGCGAACTTTTTCTTGCAGCCGTGCTTCATGATAACGGTAGTGTCCCGCCATTCGGTACAGACTGGTGTTGGGTCGATACTCGAAGATATGTCTCAGAGATACATCACTGACGAGCTTGTCAATGAGGACGGAAAGATAATCCGCATCGAGCCTGGTGTGACGTTGATACTTGGTCCGGTCCGTTACAACGAGACGTGCTTGTCTGCCGATTGTTCCCACCGAACTTCCGGCGAATAATCCAAACGGAGTCGGCCGGCCGGTCATGCGTGCAAAGTACCGCACCAGAGCTCGCTCGGTTCTTTGCCCTTTGTGGCTCTCCGGCTCCCGCAACCAAAGGTTGATGGAGGAGTCAAGATCAGGAGAAGCAACAAAGATCGCCTCGCGAATCTCGGAACGTCCGATTACTTCCCGCAATCGTCCACGCAAAACCATTCGATCTGCTGCAAGCGCACTTTCCAGATTCGAGGAATCTTCGATTACCTTCGGCGCTTGCAGTCCTTCACTCCATCTGAGGAACTCCTCAAACGGAAGCAACGGCGTCCGAAACGCAAAGAAGTTCTGATGGGAAAAATCAGTTTCCCGCTTGGGTTGAATCATGGTCCAGCGTCAGTGTGTTTGATTTTTCGAAACCTCAATATTCTATCCCACTCGGTTGGAATTGGCGTAATGACCGCTTCGGTTATTCTGCAAACGAGCAAACTTGTATGAAATCAAGATTGTTGTTTCAAGTTTACGATAATTACGACCAATCGAGTGTGTCCAGCCAGGAGTTCAGGCGAAAAGCTATTGAAAATGGGAGAGTAAGAAAGACCGATCTCATCACAGACTGATGCATTGATTCCACTTTGAACGATCTGCTGAAGCCAATGTCCTTGAATCAGTTTATGAATCGATAACGGTTGGCTTATACCCGATTCACTGGCACGGAGTCATTGGCAACGTTTTGAGACAGGCACTTCACCTTTCTGTGCAGGACTTGACATTTCGAACTCATGTTTCTCCCCCGAAGAACTCCAAGGACCGTTCGCGCTTAAGAATCCAAACAAGAGAACTGATGAGGCGTTTTTCCAGGACTGTCGATAGCATCATTCAGAACTCGGAATTCTTAGAAGGCGTTTATTCAGATATTCAAAAAGGATCCTATTCAGTTCGAACTCGCTCCTCCTGGAGCCCGGTTGCTCTATCAGGGAAAATGTAATGCTTTGGGACTCATTGCAGAAGCGGATCCCTGTAGATCTATCATCTGTAATAACGAAGACAAACCAGCCATTCCAGATTATTCAGTATCCTGATTTTGTCGAGCTGAGAACACTGAGCAAATCCTACTTGTTTCGGAAAGATTTATATCGAGCTCTTATTTTTGTCCGGGACCATGGAACATTTAGAGTGGGTGAACTAAAGGGCTTGAAGTTAGATCGGGACAAAGTCGAACTCATGAATATTCTGAAAAATTATGCTTTAGTCGCAGTTGAGTGGTAAGCATTTCGTGAAGATGGTCGGCGCCATGTTTTCGCATCGACTACTTTATAGCTTGGCAGTTGTTTTGCCTATTTCGTGGATAGAGATATTCAACTCTCTTTTTCCTGAAAGGAGGAAAACATGGATCGCTGGCAGATTCATGAGTAAAGTCACATTGGGTTATCCGACAAAAGCTTGGTTCAAAAGAAAGCTAATCGAAAAGCGTTCAGATCTCTTCAACTCGTCAACAGCGTGTTGCCAAATTTCGATCTGCCCACTCTTTGAACGCTTGAACGCTCCTACAGGAAAAACCAATATGTCACCTCTTCGCAGCCTCAAACGAATTATTGATGAGGTGTCCTTCACAATGCGGCGCAGCAGGAAATCACCGCCTGAAAAGCTATTATGATCCGAAAGAAGTCCGAGGAATTGGAATGGAAACTGGACTTCGCCCACAGGGTCAGAATGAAAGCGCACATAAGAACCGCACTCATACCTAAATACCACAACTGGGTCGTTTTGACCAACTGTTTCGCAACGCTTTTGAAAGCCTGTATATTTTCGCGGGAACGAAACCTGAAACTCCATACGACTCGCCCATATTTGTGCGGCTGGTCTTGTGATCTCGTACAAACCTTCCATCAATTCCGGAAGCCTGTACAACTTAGTGTCGATTACCCTTTTCCGCATCCCAATTCCGATGTCATCCCGAATAGCGCGTGGCTTGGGGGCATAGCCAATACTTTTGTCATAGTTGGCAATCAAGCTGTGTGCGATCGTCGGCTCGATTGCATTGCTAAGCACGGTATATCCGTGGCCCAAGAGCGAGCTTAGAAAGAGAGAGTGAAAATCTGGATACAACATGACTACGCGATTCGAGAGGCCTCGTCTTCTTGCGCTCACATCTTCAAGAAGGACTTCATCCTGCTTAATCTCAAAGTGTTTATGAAGTAAGCTCATCGCGAATCTATTTACCTTACCGTGCTTTTCAAGAACAGATTTGATTTCATTCATGCATTCGATGTCGGAAGCATCTAAGGCCGAAACGTCATCTATGTTTGGAAAGACCTGCGTTAACTTCATTTTTTCCGACATGCTGTTTTCCCTCCTTTCCTAAAGGACCGTGCCACAATTTTTCTTTCACTGCATTCTCTTTCACTGCATTCTAGCGATTTTACGTTTCTCAGACCTTTGAAGCAATGACACTACACAACAAACACAGATAGAGTGCCGAGCCTGCAACCCGATGACGCTAGCGCTGCAACTGTCGCGAATGCTCACCATCGGTTCCTCGAATTACCAGAGATGGCAGTGGCCAAACTCGCTGGATTTCTTATCTCATCCAAGGGGGAGTTTAAGCGTGGGAAGATTACAAATCCTGAGCAATTTCGCAAATTCCTTTCGCCACGGTTCAGAATTGTACGAGAATCGTGGGAGAACCGAATTGCAAAACAAAGGAGCGACTCTCCGCTTTCGAACGATTCCATTCTCTCCAGGAAGACTCAAGTGAAGATCATCGAGTGCTTGTTGCATTACATTTCGGGCGGAGTTCGTATTGGGGCAATCGTCATCGTATGAACCGCAAAATCCGGGTCCGTAATTTTGTTTTAGCTATGGTCAGAATGATCTTTTCCCGCTTTGTTCGCTATTTTCGCTTGCGAAAAAATGTGCATAAGACACAGACCCGAAATCATTTCTCTTCGCTAAATTCGGGTAATCCACCGTTTGGAGAAGAGATGGCATGTTGTTTGCAGCTGCGAATGAACTTAAAGGAGTCCACCAAATGAAAAGAATACAAATATCGTTACTCTTATTAACATTCCTGTGCGTTTCATTGTTGTCATTGCCTGCACAGGCCGTTTGCGACGGCGATTTCAGTACATTGATTTCAGCTATCAACAATGCCACGTACAAAAATCCTGAAAAGGACCGCACCGCTCTTTTAGGAAAGGCCGTCGATGCGTGGTCCAAAGCGAATGCAGGCAAAACTTCGGATGCCATCCTGAAGTTGAACGACATCATTGCGAAAACGGGTACGCTCATGTCAGCCGGGAAAATTACATCTGGCGGGAACGCGATCCTTACATCCGCATCAAGTGTGATCAGTTGCTTGCAGCAATGATTGGGCTCAAAGGAATGATTTGGAGATTCGCTATTTGCAGTCGAGAATGCATAGCCATAATGTCAGAGAATTGACAAAATTGCCTTAAAGGCTTCCGCAAATCGTTGAGGGCAACCCTGTAGCATCTGCATTGCCGTAGGTCAGATTGAATGTGAACTTCCTAAAAGGGAGTAGATCGCCCAACTCGTTCTGGTGGGTCGTCAATCCGATTGCGTGATCTGCTGCAATTTCCCGCCTCGAAAGAGATAAGCGCGCGAGTACCGACCTCGGCGACATAGGCTTCCGCGCCGCGAACCAGGATTGCTGTGAGTGTTGCGCCCATCGGGTTGATTTCTTTCCTGTCCTTGCAACTTGCAGCACCTCGGTATTCGCCTCGAGGACGACGGCAGAGATTAGATCTTCGACCCGCCCGACTCTGTCACCCGCCAGCAACCCGTTGCGGAGCGATTCGATTACTAGGGCGCTCGCGATTTCCCCGGCCTGATGGCCGCCCATTCCGTCGGAGAGCGCGAGCAGGAAGCCTCAGCAAGGAGTTTCGTTCGCAGCTGATCGCGGCATTGCTAAGGAAAGTCGCGGCTTTCTTTCCTCCGATCCTGATTGGAATTCTATCCCGATTGGCCGAGTGAGAGAAGATTCAGTGTGATGATTAAAGCTGATAGCAGGATTATCGAGAACAATTTTTTCGAATGATTAATTAAGAATCCAGACTCGTGCCCCGAGAAACATTCGAACCCACTTTTTGAATATTTGAACCGGCTGAAATAACGCAAAGCAAAACGGAAACAATTCTTCATAAGTAATTGCATTACAAAAAGATATAAGCGGATAGGGTGGGATTCGAACCTACGTACCGCCAACGGAGGATAACCTGATTTCGACTCAGGCCCGTTAGAGAAAACAAGGCTGTTTTTGGCTAATCCGACCACCAGGCTGGTTTGCGATCCCACCGATGTGCTCGTAGTTCATCGATCAATTCTTTCGAAAGAAGATTTTTCGGCGGAATCTTCGTAGCAACATACAATCGCTTATCCGAGTGACGAACCAGCAGTTGTCCCAGCAATCGCTCGCTATGGCCGTCTCCGTAAGCCCAGGCGGTATCAAAGAAATTACATCCGAGTTGAACAGCGCGTTCCAGCGAGCGCATCGATTCTTCATCGTTCGCGCCAGTCCAACCGCTGAGTGCTCCGCCGATGCCCCACATTCCAAAACCAATATCGGATATTTGCCAGCCGATTCTACCAAAAATACGGTATTTCATGGCTCCTCTTCTCTAATGATAATCTTAAAAGTAAATCTCGGTCCTGCTCCTTCTGCGGATCAATAGACACCACTGGAAAGGTAAAATCGCCTCCTTTATATATAGGATAAAGAGTCATGGCTGCGTCCTCGCGCGCTCTTCGGCTATGATGATTCGATCATTTACAACAATATTTCAGATGGTTGGAAATTCACACGTGATGCGCGCGCTTATTACATGGGAGGAGGCTCCTATGCGATGCTCGGGAATCGCGAACGCGCACTCGAGTGGTCCGCGCGCGCGCTTGCCAGCGCGCCGGACGATCCCGTTCATCTTTACAACGTCGGTTGCAGGTACGCGATGCTGAGGGAGAATGCGCTCGCCATGGATATGCTTGAAAAGGCGTTCAACATGGCTATGCATCACGCGACTGGATGGAAAATGACGGCGACTTTTCTGCCTTTCGCAACGATCCGCGCTTTCGCCGCATCCTGGACAGTATCGCCCCTCCGGATACGAAACCAACCAGTTAAGTATTGCAGATGGCAGGAGGAATTGATTACAACAACTGTTTTATTCTTTTCTCAATCGTGCTCGTGTATTCAAAACCGATGATTTTGCTTCGAAGAATCCCCTGACGATCATATACATAGGTGGTGGGAAGGCCCTCGATTCCCCCGAACTTATTCCGAATTTCTTCAGAACCAACGGCTATCGGATAACGAATTCCCAGCTCCCGGGCAAAGCGAATCGGATCCTCCGTATCCGCCATTACATCCACTTTGAATCCGATCACGACGAACCCTTGAGAGCCATATCGGTCCAGCAATGTCTGATAACCGGGCATTTCTTTCCGGCAAGGTGCGCACCAGGTAGCCCAGAAATCAATCAGTACAACCTGATTCTTCAAGTCGGTCGATGCAAGCCTGCGACCGTGCAAATCGACCATGGCAAAGGAAGGCAGAGGTGAGCCGATCTCGCCGGCAGAAACAGAGATCTTCTTTTGCGGGATCGGTTTGTTTGATTGCTCCTTGCATGCACCGGATACACTGAGGACCAGAATCAATACAAGACGGAGCTTCATTCTTTTTGCTGGATTTCCACAATCGTTACGGTTAACGAGCTCGGCAGGGTTTGCTTTTTCTGACCTTTTTGCTTCTGGTAGATCAAACCTCTGATGGTAACGTAGCTGTTCGAATCTGCCATTGTTTCCAGTTGACTCGAAAGATCGTTTGGCAAGATTGCGAAGGTTTGAGATGCTTCCACCTGAAGAGCAATTCCACCCGATCCATTTTTTCTAACCTGGCCTCGTGCAATCATACTCATTTCCGCCACAGATACACCGCTGTCGTACGTCGCTTTTAAAAGCTGTATCGGATCGATGCGCCCGTCACTCTTTGGAGTAATTTCGGCTTTGCCATCGATTAAGCTTACTTGAACTTTCTGAACGCCAGACTGGCGTCCCAGGTGTTGCTCAACACCGTATGCTCAAAAATTTCACGTCATGCCTTCCACGCGCAGTGTTACGTGTTTGATCTCAGCCGATGCAGCGGAGATCATCGAAATCGTAAATAGAATGAGCAGTGCCAATTTTCTTGCGTTCATTTCATTCCTCATTATTTAAAAGAATCGAAACTGTCGCGTGATTCCAATGCTGATGTGCCGACGCACAGGCGAAAAATTTTCTCCGTTTGAATGAGCTACGGACCATTCTAAACCCAGCCAGACATGCGTGCCAGGGGAAACACCGAAATACGTCGTCACGCCTGCCAACAAGACATCTCCCCCGCTTTCATTTTGTCTGATTCCTGAAATTTCTTCATCGTTTGAGTGTAACCAGGAGATCGTCGGACCAATGAACCATTCGCGTCTTACATCTTTCGATTCATAAGGACGGTATGAGAGCCAAAAATGCGATTCAAACTCGTTTCCCAAATGCGTCTCCTGCGTCCCGGTTGTGCGAAACAGCGAACGAAAATCTTCATCCGCCACAAGCCGCTTGATATGAAATAGTCCCGTGTAGGTCCAATTCGCGCCAACAAGGAAGTCTGTAGAACCGGAGCCGGGCTGCAAAGAAGCAGGCAACCTGATTCCCGCCGAATCGCTCAGCCCCGTGCTCCCCGTAGGGAATTTCGGTCCGACCGTTATGGATGCTTGCGTCGTTCCACGTTCTGAGTCGTGCCGATAAAACCGATATTTCATCAAGATCATGGAATCACCGATCGCGGTCCCGCCGATTTCATTTTGATTTTTGAATCTGTTTGTTACTACCGGCACACGAACGGTTAAATCGAAGTTTGGATAGAAGCCCCAGGTAAAGACGAAATTTCCATGATGCGAGAAAGTTGGCTGGCTCGTTGGTGAGAGTTGATCGCTGCCGGCAGGCAGATCTCGCGTAAGAAAGTCTGAGCCATAGGACAACAGTGCGCCTTTTGGAAATAAGGGTGGAGCGGTTTCAGGAGCAGGCCCCTGCGCCTCCGCAGTGCATATCAGCGCCAACGACACCAGCAAAGATACCGCACAGAAATTGCTCATTCTTCAATAATAGGCAGAATTGGAGGCAGGAATCAGCTAACATCTGGTTTGTTAAGAATTACGCCCGCAAGCAAAACCGCCGGAGATGATCTTCTAATATATCGAATATATCCAATATATAGTTACAATATGATATATAGCTCAGATATATAGATGGACCTACATCAACTTCGCTTGTTCCGTGCGCTCGCCGATACCGGAAGTTTTTCTAAAGCAGCTACGGCTTGCAACATCAGTCAGCCGGCGCTATGGATCCACATCAAACATCTGGAACAAGAATTCAACGTCTCGTTGGTAGATCGCCTCCCGCGTGGAGTGCAGCTAACCGAAGCAGGCAGAATCGTAGTCGAATACACAAAAAGGCTGTTTGGGACGGTAGAAGAAATGAACGCGGCTGTTGGCGATCTGGCCGGTTTGAAGCGCGGGAAATTGCTGATTGGAGCGAGTACTACCCCCGGGATTTACATCCTTCCGGGCGCATTGGGTCGATTCAAACTGCAATATCCCGGAATTGAATTGGACTTACGCATTGCAAACACTCGACAGGTAGAAGATTGGGTTTTGAATCGCGAACTGATCATAGGGATTATCGGGGAACGGCCATCACACAAAGACCTGCGTTTTGAAGCCTATTTGAAAGATGTCCTGGTCGCCATTTTTCCGCCGGGCCATTCTCTGAAAAACAAAAAATCCGTCTCCGTTCAAGACTTATCCCAACTGCCCTTCATCACAAGGGAGCCGGGGTCGAATACCCGAAAGACATATGAAGATGCGTTTGAACGAAACGGGAAAACATTGCAGGTGACCATGGAACTCGGGAGCACCGAGGCGATCAAACGTGCCGTTGCGGCAAATCTCGGTGTCTCGATTGTTTCTCCGTATGCAGTTCAATGGGAGCGCGAGCACCGTCAACTGATTGCGTTACGCATTCGCGAATCCGGTTTTGGAAGACAGTTTAATCTGATCTACCATCGCCGGATCAAATTGCCTTCGGTTGTACGGGCCTTTGTGCAAGTACTCAAATCAGGCTCCTGAGCGGCTGGAGACAAGATCATCCCCGAACCCGCACGCGCCTATTCAATGATTTCCTGTACTCTTCCGACTTCTCCAGTTTCCAACCGGACCTTAATCCCGTGCGGATGATGCGGACTCTTCGTAAGAACATCCTTGACGGTTCCACGAGTTCTCGCTCCCGTTCGCTGATCTTGCTTCAAAACGATGTCCACTTGAATTCCCGGTCTGATATCTTTTCTATCCTGTCCCTTCATTCCCTTTTGAAATGACCTTATCGTTTGGCTTTTGCGATCGAGGCACGTAACTTTGTACCAGCTTTGAATCGAGCGACGCGGCGCGCCGGGATTTTGATCGTCGCCCCTGTGCTGGGGTTCCGGCCGGTCCGTGCCTTCCGATTCGAACACCCAAATGTACCGAAACCAGGAAGAACAATTCTATCGTTTTTCCGAAGGACATCTGAGATTACATCCAGAGTCGCGCGGACTGCCGACTCTGCAGCTTTTTTGCTAATTTTTGCCTTTTTTGCAACCGCCTCAACAAATTGAGTTTTGTTCATAGTTCCTCCGAATCTGTGAAAATTTTATCACAGGGCGCGACTCGAACAAGCGCCGTCGCAGGCGGCGAGGCGTTTGCAGGTAGCGCTTTCCTGCGCTGGTCGCGCAGATACTCTCACATCTTAACGAACGTGGAAAAGCCGCCGTAGAGCATCCGTTTCATATCAAAAAGTGGTTTCTCAGCCATGAGGCGTTTCATACGGGGATCCTTCATCATTCGCTGATTGACCTGATCGCGATGCGCCTTTGAACGAAATCCAACCACAGACGAAATCAAGACCTCGCCTGGTTTAACTTTTATTTTGCTGGGGAACCCGGCGCAACCCTTCGTATTCAGGTCATCGCCAAGGAACTCACGGTATTCCAGAGCGCCCAGGTCTTCAATAACTTTTCCGAAGAGATTCGCGATACGGCGGTAAACGGCAAGCTTTTTCTTGGGAATCGGCAACATGTATAGGTCTATGTATCCTTTCATAGAGTCCTCCCGGGAATGAGTTCGAAGAGCCTGTCAGTTGTGGTGTTCGTTATCATGATTATGTTTCCTTTGATGCGGATTGTGCGTACTTCTCGGTCAATCTGTCCGGGACGCCGATGTCTTCAGTCGGGCGAATTTCGAAGCATCCTCCCAGACGCACACCGGGGTGCTTCGACATCAATTGGATGGCATGGTTCAGATCATTGGCTTCGAGTACCAGAATTCCGCCCAGTTGCTCCTTTGTCTCGGCAAACGGACCATCGGTGACGGAAACCTTACCGTTGCGCCATCGCAGTGTGGTAGAATTCCGGACACTCTGAAGGGCTTCCCCGCCAATCATGTTACCGTTCTTCCGAAG
This sequence comes from uncultured bacterium, assembly GCA_963843285.1. Lineage (GTDB taxonomy): Bacteria > Acidobacteriota > HRBIN11 > JAKEFK01 > JAKEFK01 > CAZDDB01. The sequence continues at coordinate 108,908 of CAWJJO010000011.1, read as the reverse complement.
CACATCGTCATACGCGAAGCACTCCTTGATCATGGCGTCCCGCTCGCTTTCGGACATGGCGTCCCACTTATTCTCTTCCATGTATCCAAGACATATGTATTTCATCATTTTTCTCCTGTTAGTGAATTGTTTCTTGTTCATTGGATAGTCGTTGCGCAGAGTCGAAAATCGACATAGTCTCGCGCATCTAACCCGAACTCCTTTCCGCGACAAGATCTCTGATCGGCCGTACTTCAACGCTCCCGATTCGCGCCGCCGGAATTTTCGCGGCAATTTGAATGGCCTCGTTCAGGTCCCTGGCATTGACGTAGTAAAATCCAGTCAGTTGTTCCTTGGTTTCCGCGAAAGGACCGTCTGTGATTGAAACTTTACCGTTTCTGACGCGTATGGTTGCAGCGTTTTGAACGGATTGAAGTGCTTCCGCCTGAATCGAGTGGCCGCTCTTTTCAAGCTCGTCACGTAAATCCAGATGTTCATCGATGAAGCTGTCTGATTCATTCTTGGACTGTGCTTTTAGAATCTTTTCTTCACTGTAGACCAGGCACAAATACTTCATGTTCCCTCCGTGGAATGTGCGGTTCACATTAAATGGTCGTTTACTCTAGTTACAAATCGACAACGCCGTCGGATCCTCAGCAATTCCAAAATTCAGTGTACTGTAACAGTGACTTGACAAACGATCCCTCCCCCTGATTAAGGGGGAGGCCGGGACAACCCCCCTCTAACTCCCCCCTTCATAATGGGGGAGAATCCTGTCACAGTACACTAACGCAGTTCACGCAGACGTCGTTCGAGAAAGCGGCGTTCGGGTTCTTGCTGTGTCAGGCTGAGCGCGCGTTCAAAGGAAGTACGGGCTTCGTCGTTTCGACCAAGCCTTCGGCACAATTCCGCTCGCGCCGAATGCGCCAGCCGGTAGTCGGACAACTCTCCGCGGGACAGAATCGTATCGATTAGAGCAAGGCCTGCCGCAGGTCCGTCGCGCATGGCCACGGCCACAGCCCGGTTGAGTTCAACCACGGGAGATGGTTCCGCCCGCAGAAGTACATCGTAAAGTGCTACGATTTGATGCCAGTCGGTTGCAGAAGCATCTGGCGCCTCAGCATGCACTGCCGCGATCGCAGCCTGGAGCGTGAACGGACCAAATCTGCGCGACAACAAAGCGCGTTCGACCAACGCCGATCCTTCCGCGATTAGTTTCCGGTTCCATAGCGAACGGTCCTGTTCGTCCAACAAAATCACATCTCCCGCAGGCGAGGTACGCGCGACTCTCCGCGATTCATGAAGCAGCATCAGCGCCAGAAGTCCAGTTACTTCCGGCTCTGGTAACAACTCGATCAGCAGTCTCCCTAACCGGATCGCCTCGTCCGACAAATCGGCTCGCGTAAGTAATGCGCCGGAGGATGCATAGTAGCCTTCGTTAAAGACCAGATAAATTACTTGCAACACGGTATCCAGCCTGTCTGGAAGATCGTCCCGGGATGGAACTTGATATGGAATGCGAGCATCGCGGATCTTGGCCTTGGCGCGCACGATCCGCTGCGCAACCGTCGCAGGCGCTATCAGAAATGCATGCGCGATCTCCTCTGTCGTGAGTCCGCATACTTCGCGCAATGTCAGCGCGATTCGCGCATCCGGTGGAAGCGCCGGATGGCAACATGTAAAAATCAACCGCAAACGATCATCTTCCACGCCTTCATCCTTCCATTCCGAAAAATCTTCGCTTGCAGTATCGAGTCTCTCTGCGAGAGATTTGAGCGATGCGTCAAATCGGGCGCGCCGCCGCAGAGCATCAATGGCTTTGAAGCGTCCGGCCGAAACGAGCCATGCCCGCGGATTTGAAGGCACACCATCCCGCGGCCATTGCTGCAATGCAGCCGTAAAGGCGTCATGTAGCGCGTCCTCGGCGAGATCGAAATCACCCAGGAGACGGATCAGAGTCGCAAGCACCCGCCGCGATTCGGAACTGTAAACTGCCTCCACCATCTCCTGCGCAACACCGGCGCCGTTTTCCACTTCTTTGTTCATCATGTCAAAGCTTGTTTCCCAACATTGTTTTTGTCAAATCGAGGCAGGCCGGGAGGCCTGCGACCCATAATGCAGGCGAGAGGCCTGCGCTCCACTTCCAGTCGGCTCAAATTTATGATCAAATAATGCGCTATGTCACTGGCTGCCGGAACACGTCTCGGGCCGTTTGAAATCCTTTCCGTGATTGGAGCGGGTGGAATGGGCGAAGTTTACAAGGCGAAAGACACGCGTCTGGACCGCACCGTTGCCATCAAGATTCTGCCCTCCCATCTTTCCCAGAATGCGCAGTTGAAGCAGCGTTTCGAACGGGAAGCGCGCGCCATTTCCAGTCTTTCTCACTCCAACATTTGTTCGCTCTATGACATCGGTCATCAGGAAGGGACCGACTATATTGTGATGGAATATCTGGAAGGGGATACACTTTCCCGCCGCATCGACAAAGGCGCGCTCCCTCCGGAACAGGTGCTCCGTTACGGTGTTCAGATTGCGGAAGCGCTGGACAAAGCGCACAGACAGGGAATCGTTCATCGTGACTTGAAGCCGGGAAACATCATCTTGACGAAATCCGGCGCGAAACTTCTGGATTTTGGTCTCGCTAAATTAAGTGAGTGGAAGCCGAACGAAGGTGCCGATTCAAAGGCACAAACCAATTTGGGGCCGCTGACTGAAGATGGGGTCATTCTGGGAACAGTTCAGTACATGTCGCCGGAGCAGGTAGAAGGAAAAGCCGCAGATGAACGGACGGATATTTTTGCGCTCGGCGAAGTGTTGTACGAAATGACCACCGGCCGGAGAACTTTCGCAGCCGACAGCAAAGCGGGCCTGATGTCCGCCATCCTCACTGCGCAGCCTGCCCCGGTTTCTTCCGTTCAACCGCTGGCTCCACCTGCGCTGGATCATGTAATTCAAAAGTGTCTTGCGAAAGATCCGGAAGAACGGTGGCAAAGCGCCCACGATGTGGCCAGTGAGCTTCGCTGGATATCAGAACAAACCTCACAAAGCAGAATGACCGCGCCTGCAATTGCGGCGCGAAAATTTCACGTTTCTCTGAGCTGGATACTTTCCGGACTTTTTCTTCTAACTACGATCGCGCTTGGTTTTTCGTTCTACCGTTACTATCGAATGCATACCGGCGCCGTCAGCGAACCGGAACTGTTGAGACTCTCTTTTCAACTGCCGGAAAATACAACCATCGGTGCTCCCGGTTCTCTCGCAATTTCACCGGATGGTGACAAGGTGGCCTTTGCTGTAACAGATAAACAGGGACGGACCTCACTCTGGCTCCGCTCTCTGGATTCGACCGACGCACACGAACTTGCAGGAAGTGACGATGCCGCATATCCATTCTGGTCCCCTGATAGCCGCTTCGTTGGATTTTTTGCGCAAGGCAGGATGAAAAAGATCGATATCGCAGGTGGACCAGCGCAGACGATTTGTGATGCGCCCCAGGGCCGCGGCGGAGCCTGGAATCGTGATGGCAAGATTCTGTTCACGCCCTCCGTGAATGCAGGAATCGTTCTGATATCGGCGTCCGAAGGCGTTCCATCAACTCCTGTTACAACCATCGATAAAGCACATCAGGAGAGTTCCCACCGCTGGCCGAGCTTCCTTCCTGACGGTAAGCATTTTCTGTTTACTTTGCGAAGCGGCAACGCGGAAACCCGCGGTGTTTATCTGGGAAGTCTTGATTCAAAAGAAAGAAAGCGCATTCTTGCGGACTCGACAAAAGCTATCTTTGCCGCTCCAGGCTATCTGTTTTTTGTACGGGAAACGAATTTGATGTCGGTAGCCTTCAATCCAACAACTCTACAAATGACTGGTGAACCGACTGTTTTGGCCCAGGACCTGGATGTAGACGCTCCCCTATCCACTGCTTCATTCTCTTTATCGGACAGCCATAAGCTCATTTACATGAATTCGGGGAGTTTGGAGAACCAGATGGTCTGGGTCGATCGTACAGGCAAAGAGCTCGAGAGACTTGAACGACCCGGTACCTACTTTATGGCGAATCTATCGCCCGATCAAAAAACGATGTCCGTTGGTATTCCGGAAGCAACAACGGGAGGGTACGATGTCTGGTCCGTGGAACTCACCCGCGGAACTTTTTCACGCCTGACTTCGAATCCGGCTACGGATACGGGTGCGATCTGGTCTCCCGATGGAACAAAATTGATCTTCAACTCCAATAGAAATGGTCCGTTCGATCTGTATGAAAAGCCTGCCATCGGGGCGGGTGATGAAAAACTGATCTTCCACTCGGAAAACTACAAGCAGGCAAACGCCTGGTCTTCGGATGGACGTTTCATTATCTATGAAGAGATTCTCCCGAAAACGAATAGTGACCTCTGGATCTTACCGCTCTCAGGGGACCAGAAGCCTTTCCCTTATCTCGCAACTGAATTCAACGAAGCGCATTCTCAATTCTCGCCTGATGGAAAATGGGTTGCATACGCTTCAGATGAAACGGGCAGACCGGAAGTGTATGTCCAGAGTTTTCCAATTGTGACGGGAACCAAGCGGCAAATCTCCACTGCGGGAGGCGATCAGCCGACCTGGCGACGGGATCAAAAGGAATTGTTTTATCTTGCCTCGGATGGAAGGTTAATGTCAGTACCCGTAACTATGACCGCAGGATTTGAACCGGGAGTGCCCACTCCTCTTTTTCAAACTCACTTCGGCTACAATCCGATTGCAAGCAGTGAACGAAGCCAGTACACGGTGACTGCAGACGGTCAGCGTTTCTTGCTGGAAAATCTCGCGAAGCTGACATCCGAGACGCCAATCAATGTGGTGCTGAACTGGCCCGCCTTGCTGAAAAAGTAAAAGCACTTTCCCCAGAATTTCACGAAATGCTGAAGTCGTTCATCATTTCATGAAGTCATTTGCCACCGGACGAATCTCATAGACGATCTCACTTCTGGCACCGTTCTTGCTTTGGTTCGTTCCAGATGCGGCTGGTATACAGGGAAGCGGAGGAATTTTTCAGAACCATGCTTTTACGGGATCCGGCCCACACTGGAGCGCTGGACTGGCTGCACTTAATTGTGGCGATGCAAAACAACGATTTGAATCCAACACTGGAAAACAATTGCCGGTCCGTTTTGTTTCAAAACTTCAGACCGGAGGCAAAGGGGAAACAGAACGTTCAGCCATGCAAAGTCATACCCTTCTTAAGATCGCGGATTGGCTGACTTCGGGTAGCTGATCTGATTGTCGCTACTGTTCGAACAGGATCTTCATTCTAACACCAAGGGCTTGAGCCAGCTCCATCAATATTCTTAACGTGTATGCCTTGTACTCGCCTTTTTCCATTCTGGAAACAGCAGTCGCCGGCTTGTCGAGCTTCTTCGCTAGTTGATCCACAGATAACTTCTTTGCTTTGCGCACCCTCGCGATCTCCAGACCTATCTGCTTAAAAAGTTCCTGGCGATCCACAAATGATTTGTACGCAGCATCCTTCTTGAGCTCGATCAGAAGCTCCGCGGAAACAATCTGCAAATTCTTTTTTGCCATATGACTCAGGAAGCATTATACATCGTGGAATTTGGCCTGCGATTCGCCCCGGTTAACGTATCCAGCCATATTCGCGCAAATAGTATTGCAAATCCGGGGAATCCTTCCAAACCGTCCGGAGATACGTGCCAACCCGCTTTCGGTTCCACCATGCCCCACCCGCATGATCCTTTGAAAAATGATACTCGTATAGGTCGGCGCGGATCAGTCGGGGAGGAGCTGTTGGAAACGGATTCGTCTTTAACAGATTGAGAACCGCGTGATCGCCAACCAGGAGTTTGTACACAAAATGCACAAACCAAGGATTGTTCTGATAATCCGACATGGCGGCAAACCACATTTGCCAGTCGATCCTGCTTTGATACGGAGCAATCCAGGGTGGAGCCCGTTTCGGATCTCCCGGCTTTGCCAGAAACTCATACTCCTTCCAGTGAACCGCATCGTCCGATCCCTCAATGATGATCTCGTAACGCGTGCGGGTCACCGAGCCAAACGCGCCGTATGTGTTCAGAATATACAAACGGTCAAATGATGTGTTCATCACCTGTCCGGAAGACATCATATTACGCGCCGGCTCTGTGCTCAGCCAAATCAGCAATAGCGAAAGCGCAGCCAGCATATACTTCCTGCTGGCAGAAGCGGCGCCGGGCCGCGGTCTGATCCGGAAACCGATCCGGGAAAACGCGGCATCATCAAAACAAGGAATGGCAATCACAATCGTGAGCCAATTCAAAAACGAGAGGTTGCCGCTCAGAATCAGAATCGTTTGAAACACGATCGTAAACAGACCCGCAATGTGTCTCAACCGCCGCGGGGCAAAATAAAACCAGGGCACAATCAGCTCCACGAAGTGATTGAATAAACATCCTCCTTGATGAAACCAGACTGGCATTTGATGCAGATACCAGCTAAGTGGATTCGGGATCGGCTGCGTTTCGTAGTGATAAACCAGACACGTTAGATTGCGCCAGCATTCGTCGCCGCGGATCTTGATCATTCCCGCGCCGAACATCACCCGAAACAGCATCCATCGATAAAACCAGAAGATCACTTTCGGCGCCGGATGATGTTGAGGAAACGGGCCAATGCTGCTGACCGGGCACAAAAAGATCGCCAGAAATCCTGCCTCCAAGGTCATGGATTCCCATCCGTATCCGTAGAAGATCTGTCCGATTTGAACAAACGAAAGATACAAAAACCACTGCGCAAGCATGAGCAGCGCGTTGGTTGCGCCAAGCATGATGAGGATGGAGAGGATCAAACCGGCATACGAACATGCCAGCAAGAATGCGTCATCGCGGTTCAGCCAGAACAGTGACGGGAGTTGAAGAAAGCAGTCGAAGGTGGAGCTTTCCATCGCTTGATGGACGCGGTCCAGAAACAACTTTGCGGGAAGAATTCCGTCTGCGCCAATCAGAGCAAGGACCTGACGATTCAACGAAAGAAAAGCGACAAAATAAATGAACCCGAGAGATCGCAGAAAGACTGTCCGCGCGATCTCATAGCTACTATCGGGTGGTTCGAGCCGCCGCAACCATGATCTCGTCAGCATGATGCCCACGGTTTGTAACGCCCGCGTCCCGCGGGCTCCTGAGCTCGAGGTCTGCCGGCGAGACGCGGGCGTTACAAACCACTACATTTTGTCTATCGTGACGATTGTATTGTAATCCGGTTCGTGTGACGCCGGATCGATGCGACGGGAAATCAGAACGTTTGCTTCCGGCCAGAAGACCTGTACCGTACGCGGATGCAAAGGACCAATCCGGCAGATCCCTTCGTATTTGCCGGTTTCAGAACTCAAAACGATCCGATCCCCTTCCTTCAGATTCAAAGAAGTCGCGTCTTCCTGCGAAAGAAAAATTTCATCCCGCCGGCGGCTGCCGATCAAAGGGTCTTCCTGGCCGTAGATAATGCTGTTGAATTGCTTTCCCCTTCTTGTAGTCAAATAGAATTCGCCCGGCTTCAAGATGTCATTCTGCGGGGTGATCACTGAGAATCGAGCTTTCTGGTCCGGCAAATTCGGACAAATCCCTTCGTTCAAAATGCGTGCCCCACCATATTGAAAAGAATCCTTTTCTCTTTTCAGATTTACAATTCCTTCATACAGGGGAATCACAGCATTGATTTCCTTCCGGATATCCTGGGCTCTTTCGAAGTTAAGAAGCTTCTGTTTTTCGGGTGGCAGAACATGCTGGCCAAGTTCCTGAATAATTTCCCATTCCGAACGGGCTTCACCGATCCGGGGTCCTGGAATCTCCGGTGAATACCGGATCCTCCTTTCCGTGCTGGTGATGGTGCCTCCTCCCTTTTGTTCATAGCGTGTCTGCGCCGGGAACAGAAGCACTGCTTCCTTTGGCTCCGCAAACATGGAGGAATTCAGGATAATGTCTTGATGAATTCGCAACGGAACACGCTCCAGAGCTTCGCGCGCATACATCGGCTCCGGCATCGTGTCCAGGAAATTTCCACCAAGAATGTAGAAGACATCCAGCTTTTCATCGTGCGCCGAATCGATCATTTCAGGGGCGGAAAGTCCGGTGGCATAAGGAACGGGGAAGCCCCAGATTTCAGACAGTTTTCGGGCGTTCGTCTCATTCACGGAAAACCCGGCGAAATAATCGCTCGGGACGGAGCCGACTTCCGCAGCTCCCTGCACTCCACTGTGACCGCGTATCGGAACAAGTCCCATGTTTGGTTGTCCGATCATGCCCCGCGCCAGCGCGACGTTTACCAGCGACTTCACATTCTCAACACCAAAACGGTGCTGGGTTAAGCCCATGCTCCAGATAAAAACGGCTGTTTTCACACCTGCATACAACTTTGCAAATCGGAGCATTTCACTCCGCGATGTACCGGAATGTTTTTCGAGCGTCTCCCATTCCTGTCCGGACAGTGCTTGCTTTACTTCTTCAAAGCCGTTCGAGTGGTCCCGGATGAATTCTTGATCCAGCCAGTCGTTGTCGATCAACATTTTCAAAACGCCGTTGAAAAAAGCGACATCCCCGCCGACACATATCGGGAAGAATTCATCCATCAGGCGCGTGCCGAAGATTGCGCTCTTTGCTATCGAAGGGACCCAGTACTTTTCAAGTCCTGGTTCGCGATAGGGGTTTACAACTGCGATTCGCGCTCCCCGTTGCTTCGCATAGTAGAGATACTTTGTAGAAACAGGTTGATTATTTGCAATATTGGCGCCCGCCAGCACGATCAGCTCGGTCCAGATCCAATCGCGATAAGAGCAAGTTGCTGCAGCTGCGCCGACGGTTTGCTTTAAAGCTGTTGTGCTTGCCGCGTGGCAGAGACGGGCGGCATTGTCAATATTGTTGGTTCCCAGTAACCGGGCAAATTTGCCGGCAACATAATAAACCTCGTTGGTGAGTCCGCGGGATGTAGTGTAGATCGAAATGCGATCCGGCTCCGTTTCGCAAAAATGCTTTGCGCTGATGGAGATCGCCTCTTCCCAGGAGATCCGCCGAAAGCCGCTATCTCCCTTGTAACGAATCATGGGATAAGGCAATCGCCCCAGATTGCGCAATTCTTCCCCCGAAAGCGACCGGAGCGATTGAATATCGGACAGGAGGCTGATATCCAGTGCCTTCATTGTATTTATCCGAAGCATGCGCAACCGGGTCATGCAGAGATGGATTCCGGAAATCGTATGATCGCGCAATCCGTAAGGCCCCAGAGAACAGCCATCACAAACACCGTGCAGCAAAATGCGCCATGCAAACGGAAGGTTGTCACGGTTCTCCCACATCACCTGCGCCATTTCGCGAAAATGGTGCGGCTTGGTCTGCCCCAGACCAAACGGAGCCCAGTTCGCGATTCTGGTACCGAATCCTTGATGTTTCTTCATAGAGAGAAGCTAATCATATTGATTTCACAAAACCGTGCAATCTTTGAGATCTAGTCAGAGGAAAGTATCAATACGCCGGCATTAGGGAGCGCAGAGTAAACAACAAAGCTGCCATTCAAATCAACTTGAACCGGCAAGCCTTTTGTCGATCCGCTCTGCTGCATCGTAACGCGTTTCCAGCCGGAGGGAACATACGTCTTCAGACTCAGCGGCAAGTCATACAATTTGGGATCGAGAGAATGCGTCAAGGTGATCCGGATGGACTGGTCCGATGATTCGACGGCAACTTTACCGCTCATTTTTTCGCGGATATATTTGCCGGCGTCCTGAAACGCGGCAACCCAGACTTCTTTTTCGTGTGATTTGATGTATTTGAAGTACGTCTCCAGCTTGATTCGCGGAAGTGGCTCCCATCCGATCCCGTCCACACCATGAAATACAAGGGTCAGCCAAACATTGTTAGAACGAATGCTTGTATCTACCCACTGCTTCATGAGATCCAACGGCGTATCGGTGAGTGCGCCTCTCTGCCAACGGACGTATGCTTTTGGCGAGGCGGCCGGATCCTGATCGTCCCATCGGTTCAGGTCCTGCACGTCATTATCAGGCATTAGATTGCGCGTTAATGGATAGATCTTGAACGCTGCTTGCAAGGCCCTCGGGTCTTCCGTGCCATAGGGGCATTCGATCGAAAACGTGTGTTTCTTGCCAAGCTGTTCGAGAATTTCCTGCTGGCTCTGTTCCAACTCATACTGCAGGTTACGATCATCGAGCACGGAAAGATACGGATGAGAGATTGTGTGTGATGCGAATTCATATCCCTGTTCGGCGATCCTTCTAAAGTCGTTCCACGACATGGGGCCTGCAGGCTTCATTACAGGCTCTTGCTTCAGTTCGCCGTTTCGAATTTTCCCGAACACATCATCAATCAGGTGGTAGGCTTCCTGGATTTTACCTTCTTCGAAGACTTCTCCGACATGAGCATGAATCTCACCGGCCCCTTTGTAGCCGGAAAACTTAATCGCGGAACACCGTTCGAGAAAATTCTTTTCATCCGTAAGGGTGGATTCGCTTTCACTCAGGATCTCATCAAACGGACGTCCGAAATACGCCGCCTTGTATTTTGAGCCCTGAACTTCTCCGGTAATGATAAAGAACGTCGCGGGAAAACCAAACTGCCGCATCAGTGGCAGCGCGACCCTAAACTGGTTCTCCGTTCCATCATCGTAGGTGAGTGAAATCGCAGCTTTTTTACCTTCCGGCCATTTGAGAATCTCGGTCCGGCCTGCGGGAACTTCATCGGCCTGCAAGGAAGAAAGCCCAAAAAGCAAACAAAAAACGATTGCGAGCATAACCTTGGCCTATTTTACCCGACAACGGGAGCATTTGTAGGGGCCGTGCATTTGCCAATTAGAAGGCGCAGGAACGCATAGGTGCGTTGTTTTTGGGAAAGCAATTTTGGATCTTTCAAGTGCACGCAAATGCACCGCCCGTCTCGCTGCCGGCATAATTCTCTCCAGTAACGGGCTGAGCATTTTCAACCGCTAGGAGAAATCATAAACGGAGGAGACCATTAGGGTTGCAATCAGAGAAACACTCCGATGGAAAATGCTCAGCCCCTACAGTTTTGGTCCCAACCTTCGGTAATTGTGAAACAAAATCAAGTCGTAGATGATTTTCAGACCGCCGGCCAGAAAGAATGGAAGGGGACTCGCAAGTAAAGACACAGTAAATATGGGTGAAATCGAGGCTCCAATCGATCGTGCGACACCTGTGATTCCCGCGGCTGCGGACCGCTCATCCGGGGAGACGACTTCCATCACGTAGGATTGGCGGGCTGGAACATCCATCTGAGAAATCGTGAAGCGAAGCAGCAGCACGGCAATCGCAAGTCCGAGAGTCGGCATCAACGGAATCACAAATAGGAGAACGTTCGAAGGAAGATGTGTAAACACCATAGTCCGGATCAATCCGATTCGCGCGGCCAGCCTCGCAGCGAGTAACGCGGAAATTCCGGCAATGATATTTGCCGCAAAAAAGATCGCGCCCAGCATTGCGGGTTCCGCGCCAAAGCGGAGATAAAACCAGTAAGCCAGGATGCTTTGCATGATGAAGCCGCCGGCAAACGCATCCAGCGCAAACAAGGCGGATAATCCCAATACCACATTGCGGGATTGATGCAGGCCGAAACGGCTGGATGTTCCGTTTGCAGGCACACTCTCAACCGCAGGCGAAACACCCGCAAACAATCCGGCGAGTATGATCCCGACCGTCGCGTACGCCAAAATAACGGCCCGATAGCTTTGAGCCGCCGTAAGACCCGCATCTTGCAAAATCTGGCTGAACGCTCCGCCACTCAGCGCTCCGAAAGCCGTCGCGAAAGAGCCGGCCAGGTTGTACCACCCGAACATGTGAGTCCGACGCCGATCCGGAACAATCTGGGAGAGAGAAGCTTGCTCGATGGACAGGAACGGCCCCACTTCATGCCCGCTCGGACTCAAGACCCCGATGATAGCTGCTGTCAAAAGCAGCGGAAAGTTGCGGGTCCAGGCGAATACGCAACCAGCAAGAAGCATCAGTACCGCCCCCGCTTGCAGCATTCGCCGGCGGCCGAGGCGATCCGCAGTCATCGACATCCACAGCGAAATGACCGTATCTCCCAGCAACGTGAGAGACAACAGCAATCCGATTTGCGACTGGCTCAGGCCCCGTGAAACAAGATAGAGAACAAGCGTCACCGAAACAAATCCGTAGGCAAACATCCGGAAGGAGCGAGATATAAAGAGCAGGATCAGGTCGCGCCGGGGATTTGCATTCATTTTGGTTTTTGTATAATGTAATATATATTACAATAAAATGAAATGGTTATTTCTAGTCCATCAGGTTCACACCGCAAACTCTAAAGAGCGGGTCAAAGTCTGGAGAGCGATCCGGAAAACGGGCGCCGCGCTCTATCGAAACTCCGTATATGTGTTGCCGTACGGCAAAGAGCGTCTCGAAGACCTCCAGTGGGTCTGCCAGCAAATCAACGATTCCAAGGGAGAAGCTTCGATTTTTGTTTCGAGCTCTGAGTCCGGAGCAGAAGACCGCGTGATTGAAAACCTGTTTCAAAAGGCGAGAGGGAACGACTATGCCGCGTTCCTGGTGAAAGCCAGACAGATGCTGCGCAGGATCCATTCCGCAGAGACACGAAAACGACTGGTTGATCGGCTGCCCGGAACATTTCAAAAGGAATGGAAGCAGCTCCGGGAAGAGCTTGAAGAAATCCGGAAAATCGATTTCTTTTCTAATTCCGCCCAGAAAGGAGCATTCCAAATCATGAACGAGATCTCCACCCGGCTGTCCTCCCGGGAAAAGCAGGAATTATCCGCACCCATCAAGAAATATTCGCGTAAAGATTTTCAAAAGAAGATCTGGACTACGCGTGAGGGGATTCACATAGACCGTCTTTGTTCCGCCTGGCTGATCCGCCGGTTCATTGATCCTTCCGCAAGATTTGTTTTCGCACCGGAACACTCATTGCCTCCGAAAGCGATCCCCTTTGATGTTTTCGGGGTGGAGTTCGGCCATCACGGTGATCACTGTACGTTTGAGACGCTGGTAAAGACCTTCGGCATTCGAGATCGGGCGATCAGTCAAATCGCGGAAATCATTCATGACATAGATCTGAAAGACCATAAGTTCGGCCGAAGCGAGGCAAGCGGATTCGATCTGGTGATCCGTTCCCTTGCCGATTCTGTCCATGACGATCACAAACTACTGGAAATCGGCTCCTCCATCCTGGATGGCCTGTATCAGTCCTTATCAAAAAAATGATGGAAATCTCGAAGGCAGTCTCCTTTTCGGAGGCATTTCGATTTTGGGTAAAGCTGGGATTCATCAGCTTTGGAGGGCCAACAGGTCAAATCGCAATCATGCACACGGAACTTGTGGAGAAGAAGCGCTGGATCAGCGAATCGCGTTTCTTACATGCCTTGAACTACTGCATGCTGCTTCCGGGACCCGAAGCGCAGCAACTGGCGATCTATATCGGGTGGTTGCTCCATCGGACAGCAGGTGGAATTGTGGCCGGCTCTTTTTTTGTGATCCCTTCGATTTTCATATTGTGGACTCTCAGCTATGTGTACGTGGTATTCGGCAAGGTTTTCTGGATTTCAGCCATCTTTTACGGACTGAAGGGAGCCGTCGCGGCGATCGTGGCGGCGGCGGTGATTCGGATCGGACGAAGAGTCTTGAAAAACGAAGTGATGTGGCTGATCGCTGGAACAGCTTTTATCGCGATCTTTTTTTTCCATGTCCCATTTCCATTGATTATTTTGACAGCTGGAATCATCGGATACTTTGGAGGAAAGGTACTTCCTGCGAAATTTCTTGTGATCGACCGGAAGCCGGAGGCGAATCAACCGGAGTCTGCGGAGGATTCCGTTGCGGTTGCGGAACATACAAAGCCTTCCTGGATCCACGCGATCAAGATCGTTGCCGTTTGCGGGACGCTCTGGTGGCTTCCAGTGCTGCTCGTTGGAGTCCGTCTAGGCTGGGATCACACGCTCTTTCGTGAAGGAGTCTTTTTTTCCAAGGCTGCAATGGTCACTTTTGGCGGCGCCTATGCCGTACTTCCATATGTAGCGCAGCAGGCAGCGGAGAATTTTCAATGGCTGCACCCCGGACAGATGATGGACGGTTTGGGTCTGGCCGAGACAACACCCGGTCCACTGATCATGGTCGTGCAATTTGTCGGCTTTCTTGGCGGCTGGAACCAGCCCATGGGACTATCCCCGTTCACAGCAGCAACTCTTGGCGCGTTGCTAACCACGTGGGTCACGTTTGTCCCTTGCTTCTTGTGGATCTTCCTGGGAGCGCCTCATATCGAACAGATGCGGGGAAATGCAAAATTGACATCTTCCCTTTCGGCCGTTACCGCCGCCGTGGTTGGTGTTGTATTGAACCTGGCTGTCTGGTTCGCAATTCATACGATGTTTCCGAATGCGCAATCCATTGACTGGTTCCTGCTGGCGCTGAGCATTGCATGTTTTGTGGTTCTGACACGATGGAAGTGGGACATCATCCCGGTAGTTCTTATTTCAGCGCTTCTGGGTTTAGTGTACAAGTCGCTGACATAAGGAGCGCAGGCATATGAAGCGCAGGCGTCCCGCCTGCAATATGGGTCGCAGGCTTCCAGCCTGCACCTACGAATATATGGAGTGCAACAATGCAAAATCAAGGCACGTTAATCCTCACCCGTTCCGAAATTGCAAGCCTGATGAATTTTTCAGATTACGTCGAAGCGGTCGAACAAGCTTTCCATCTTCTTGCATCGAACAAGATCCTGGGCCCTGGAATTCTGGATATACCTGGAAGAGAAGGAATGTTTCACGCCAAGGCTGCCGGGTTGCCGATGGGAGACGAAATTTATGTTGCGCTAAAAATGAACGGCAACTTCCCGGAAAACAAGAAGCGCTTTGGCCTCCCAACCATTCAGGGCACGATCGTCCTCTGTGATGGAATCCGTGGGTATCCGCTCGCTTTTCTGGATTCGACAGAGATCACGATTCAACGCACTGGAGCGGCTACAGCGATCGCAGCCAAACATCTGGCTCGCGCAAATTCCAAAACCGCGATGGTCTGCGGTTGCGGCAGACAGGGAAGAATTCAACTCATTGCATTGAAACACGTACTGCCGATTGCGCGCGCATTCGCATACGACCAGGACACGGAAGTGGCGGAACAATTCTCAACGCAGATGGCCCGGGAACTCGGATTCCCCGTGAGTCCGGTCGATGACATCGAACGAGCGGCACAACAAAGCGATGTGATCGTTACCTGCACAACATCGCGCAGATATTTCCTGAAGATGGATTCAGTGCGGCAAGGCACGTTTGTTGCCGCAGTGGGAGCGGACAGCCATGACAAGCAGGAAATCGATCCCGAGCTGATGGCATCAAGCAAAGTCGTGACCGATATCCTGGATCAGTGCGCGCGGATCGGCGATCTGCATCACGCGATTCAAGCAGGCAGGATGGCGATTACGGATGTTTACGCGCAGCTTCATGAAATCGTATCCGGAATGAAACCGGGTCGCAGCACTGAAGAAGCGGTGGTAATCTTCGATTCCACCGGGACTGCGATTCAGGATGTTGCCGCTGCTGCAGTTGTATATCAGAGAGCGGTTCAGCGTGGAATCGGAAGATTCATCGATCTCATCGGATCGTAGGAGAAATTCACCACGGAGAGCACTGAGAACACGGATGTGGGAAATGAGAAGTGGCTATAAAGGGGGATAGGATGGTAACCGCCAAGCACGCAAAAAACGCCAAGGGCAGCCGCCGGCCCTTTGGGCTCACTGAAGAGAATTTGCAAAAACAAAGCGAGTTTCTGAGAAATGCCGACCAGAAAGGCATTCTTCCGCTTTGTTTTGCAAATTCTTTTCAGTTGGGCGCCTATGGCGCCCGGCGGCTGCTCGGACTCTTCCTCCCCCTTGGCGAACTTGGCGAACTTGGCGATCTTGGCGGTTCCCATCCGTGATCTCCGTGCGCTCCGTGGTAAACATCCTCCCTCTAGCGAGGTTTGTACATGAAAAGCGTGCGAAATGAATTTGAAGCAATGTTAAAGGAGCTAGTGGAGATTCCTACTGTGAGTGCGGATCCGGGACGCAGCAAAGACATCGGGCATGCAGCGAATGTCGCAGAGAGGTTTTTGCGTTCCGCAGGCGCGCGGACCCAGATTGTCCGGACCTCCGGAAATCCGGTAGTTCTGGGCCGGTTTGAAGCTAAAGGCGCGAGACGAACGGTGACCATCTACAACCATCTGGACGTGCAGCCTGCGGACGAACCGGAATGGAAACGGGACCCCTTCATGTTCGAGAAGAAGGGGAACAAGTATTTCGGCCGCGGTAGTACTGATGATAAGGGTCCGGCCCTGACCGCGTTGTTTGCCGCGCGACAGGCTGTCCAAAGTGGAATTCCACTGAACATTCAGTTTGTATGGGAACTCGAGGAAGAGATTGGAAGCCCAAACTTTGAAGAGTTCCTGAAGCAAAACAAGCGCAAACTAAAAACGGACTCTGTGGTTGTAATTGACTCCGTCTGGATTTCTGCAAAAAGGCCATCTGTGTTTTACGCGTTACGCGGGAACGTCACCGGATCGATGATCCTGGAAACTGCGGACCATGCGGTTCACTCCGGAGTGACCGGTGGCGTTGCACGGAATCCGCTTTTCGAGCTCTCCCGAATTGCGGTAGATTGTTACGATCCGGATTCGGGCAAGATCCTGATTCCCGGATTCTACAAAGGCGTTGTCGAGCCGACTCCCGCTGAGTACGCGAACTTTCGCGGGTCCGGCTTTCATCTGAGACAGTGGGCGAGAAGTTATGGACTGAAGAAGCTTCAAGTCCGGAATCGGGATGAAGCGATCAAAAGAATGTGGTGCCGCCCGACTTTTGAGGTGCATGGAATTATCGGCGGATACGCAGGGCCCCGTGTAAAGACTGCGATCCCAGGACGCGCCGAGCTGAAATTCAGCTGCCGTCTCGCACCGAATCAAAATCCGAAATACATATCGAATCTGCTGAAAACCCATATCAAGAAAATCAATCCGGATGTAAAAGTCGTATTTCATTCTGCGATCCGTCCGTTCCTGGGTAGCTTTTCCGGGCCCTACGCTCAAGCCGCTTCCAACGCATTCTTGCATGGCTTTTCAAAACGTCCGGTGTTCGCGCGGGCAGGCGGTTCGGACGGCGCTATCATTCTGCTGCATGAATACTTGAAAGCGCCGATCAGTCTCATGGGTCTGTCACTCCCGCAACATGGATACCATGCGCCCAACGAATACTTTGAGTGGAGCCAGGCTGAAGGCGGAATCAAGACCCTGGCCCGGTATTTTCAAGAAGTTGCGCGAATGTGAGAAAAGAATCATGAACATCGAAAAGAAAACAGCCTGGATTTTTGGAGTCAACGCAATCATCAACTGGATTGTGTCGGTGCGTGGAATTGTAGATCCCGTGGGATGGGTCACTTCGTTTGGAGGCGCATCACCTGATTACCCTTTCCTATTCCGGCTCTGGTCCGGCTTCATCTTCATGTTCGGATGGATGTTCTGGGAAGTCAGTCGAAATGTGACAAAGAAAGCTGCTCTGATCAAATACAACTGGATTGAAAAGACAATCACGGCCACGTGCGTCACCATGGGATTTCTAGCACAGGAAGTTCCAACGAAAGTGATGGTACTGATCTTTCTAACGAACTGGTTGTGGATTCCGCTGATCTTGTATTGTGACGTTGCCGTCCATCGCAGCATGAATTCAAACAAATGAATGGAGGTGAACCATGAAAATGCGAATGATTACGCTGTGTACGATGTTTCTGATCGGCACCATTGCGATAATATCCTTTGGTGCCGAGTCTGCAGCATCCGGGCTGTCCAGCGTGAATGATATATTTCAGCAGACCGGTAAAACACTTCCCGGAGATGTGACGAAATACTCCTGGCCACGCAACGATCTCCATGTTCTTTTGGGCGAAACACAAATAGAGCCGGGTCTTGCCTTAAATTCCTGGGCCGCATTCAAGAGTGGACAAACCTCGAATGAGTTCATGGTCATGGGCGATCTTGTGTTGACAGCAAGTGAAGTAAATCCGGTGATTGAAACTTTTCAACAATCGGGGTTTCAGATTCTTGCAATACACAATCACCTGATCAAGGAATCCCCGTCTGTTGCCTATGTTCACTATGAAAGGCATGGACCGGCCGAGGATCTGGCCAAGGGTCTCAAGGATGTTCTGGCGAAAACCGCCACACCAGTACCTTCCAAGCCTGCCGAGGTAAAACTCACCGCTGCGGAACAAGCTAATTTCGAGAAGGTGCAGGAGATGCTTGGGAGAAAAGGCAACATTGCGGGGCGCATCTTACAATTCGCAATTCCGCGAAAAGAAAAGATTGAAGAAGCGGGCATGGAGATTCCTCCAGCGATGGGTATGGCCATTTCCATCAACTTCCAAAATGCTGGAGATCAAGTTGCCACGACCGGAGATTTTGTCTTGCTTGCTGACGAAGTGAATCCTGTGATTCGTGAACTTACGACTCATGGGATTGAAGTGACAGCCCTGCATTCCCATATGCTGAATGAAACACCGCGGCTTTTCTTCCTCCACTTTTGGGGAGTTGGTTCCCCGGATAAAATTGCGGGAGGGTTGAAATCCGCTCTGGCGAAAGTGAATGCTGAGTAAACTGCGAGGTCTGTATGAAATGGGTCACGAGAGAAAAAGTAAAGGTGGATCGAGTGGCATGCCCCTGGTTGATTCAAAACTTCGTCGACCGGGATGCAGAATTCTTATTTGTGAAACCCGAAGATGTGATGCGCACTGCAGAGAAGGAAAAGGCGATTCCATTTGATGTTCCAGAAGTTAAGCTGGGACACAACGAAGGGAAATGCTCGTTTGAAGCGATCCTGAAGCATTACAAACTGGACGATCCGGCCCTTCTCTTACTTGCAAATATTGTTCACGGAGCCGACGTCAAGCAGGATTTGTACGGACGGCCGGAAGCGCCAGGTTTGAAGGCAGTCGCCGAAGGCTTCGGTCTCCTGGGGCTGAATGATGAACAGATTCTGGCAAAGGAATTCGTTGTGTACGATGCGCTGTACGCATATTGCCGAAGGCTGGTGGAGACATCATGGAATTCTCCAGGAGGAAGGAAAGTATGAGATACCTGAATTGCCTCATAGTCTTCATCCTTCTGTGTCTCATATTGTCCGAGTGTTCAGGAGAGGATGAACTCAAGAAGACATCCCGCAATGAGGAAAGGAACGCCATCTCCATTCAAATGCCGGAGGGCGCGGCCGGTATTGGGTTTGATGATTTACGTTATTCTCCCACGCTCAATAAAGTGCTGATTCCGGCAGGCCGCACGGGAATCTTGAATCTGATTGATCCGGACACTCTGACTCTTACCAGCATTCGCGGATTTACATCAGAAAAAGATTACAAGGGCGGACATGGCGAGGGAATCACTTCGGTTGATGAAGGACCGGTCCTTCTATTTGTCGTGGATCGATCTTCATTGAAACTAGATGTAATTGATACCTCTACAGAGAAAGTGATTGCATCTTCCAAACTCGCTTCCAGTCCGGACTACGTGAGATTCGTTTCCCTGACAAACGAAATCTGGGTGACGGAACCGGACAGCGAACGTATTGAGATTTTTGCTCTTTCGAAGAAGGCAGACGTTCCGCCCGCACACTCCGGATTTATCCAGGTAACTGGAGGACCTGAATCACTGGTGATCGATTCCGCGCGAGGGCGCGCTTACACGCATCTGTGGCACGGAAAGACGGTAGTGATAGATTTGAAATCGCGGACAATTGCCGCAACCTGGACGAACGGTTGCGAGGGATCCCGCGGTATTTCACTTGATCCAACCGGACAGATCCTCTTTGTTGGATGCGCGGAAGGAAAAGCAGTTTCCGTCGATGTAGCTCACGATGGAAAAATAATCTCCACCGTCAGCTCCGGATCGGGCGTAGACATCATTGATTACAATCCAAAACTGAAACACCTGTACTTGCCCGGCGGGAAAAGCGCTACGATGGCGATCATCGACGTTTCGGAAAGCGGTGAGTTGAAGATCGTACAAACAGTCCCGGCGGCCGAAGGCAGTCACTGTGTAACTTCCGACCGCAGCAGGAATGTCTACGTCTGCGATCCTAAGAACGGCAAACTGCTGGTGATCCGAGACAAGTATTGATTCTGGTTCAGGCGGGGCACTCTTCGCAATTGCGGGGCGGTTGGATGACTGTCGGATAACTGCATTGCGAGCAGCAAGCCCAGGGATCGATATCGTCCGGGCACACACCATAATGAGATTTCAAGGTCATCTCTGTTTTAGTTACGATCGCCACGCATTCCTGGGCGGACAGCCTCTCGCATCCGGCAGCGTAAGAATGCCGTTCGGCAAACAGCGGAAATCGCGGAGATTCACCCCACTTCCAAAAATCCCAGACTATCCGCGGGGGATTCACAACCAGGTTTCCGCCATTTTCGCGGCTCACGAGAACAAAACCACGGTCCGGAAGAATCAGTGTTCCGCCACTGCAGGAAAAAAGTCTGATACTCAAAAATGAGCCTCTGAAAATTGTCCTTCAGCACCTGAGTACAGCGGCGGCAGAAATATCAATCAATTCTGCATTACAATCATTCTTGGATTGAAATTCTTCTCTGGAGTCAATGGTTTCAATTTATTCTGTGAAGCGGACCGAGCGGGGAAAAGGAGGAAGAGATGTACCGTAAGGATTTGCTGAACGAACAAGCGTATAACCAGGAACGTTCCGATGAATTGATTTGGCGGCAGTCGAAACGTCTCGACTTATCACGTCGCCATTTTATCCAACTTCTAGCTGCGGGCGTTGGAACAGCAACCGCAACCTTGCTGCCATTTGATTTCGGTTTGGCGGCTGAAGGGGATCGAGCAATCCTGAAGCCGGCCCCATCGCAGCTGTTCATCAAAAGCGGCAGCAACCTGGAAATGCGGTGGGAAGCCATGTATAACCGTGGTTACGTTGTCCCGAACGATTTGTTTTTTGTCCGCAACAACAGTCCTGCGGTCCCGGATCTTACGCCCGCAACGTGGCGATTGAAGGTGGATGGGTCTGGGGTCTCAAATCCCAGGTCCTTTACATATGATGAGATCCTTGCGATGCCCTCGGTAGCAGTTTTGCGTGCCATCGAATGTGCAGGGAACGGCAGGAACTTTTTTGAGGCATCCCATGGGAAAAAAATTCCCGGCACACCGTGGAATTTGGGTGGGATTGGCGTAGCTGAATGGACGGGTGTCCCACTGAGAGAACTGTTGGAACGGGCTGGAGTGAAGCGTACGGCCAGCGATGTGATGCCCGAAGGCCTGGATGAAAAGAATATCAAGCGGCCGATCCCTGTAGAAAAAGCGATGGCAGACGATACACTTCTGGTGTATGCGATGAACGGAAGTCCGCTTCCGCCGGATCACGGGTTTCCGCTTCGGATGTTGGTGCCGGGTTGGATAGGAATTGCCCACATCAAATGGATCGGACGGATTCAAGTTTCTGAAGGGTCGCTTTACTCCGATTACAATACCAAGAAATACGTTCTGATCGGCCCGGATTACAAGCCTGAGCCGCCTGCTTTAGGACCGATGCTGACTACGCAGAAAGTCAAAAGCGCATTTGAGCTCCCATGGGACGGTGAGATTTCTTCAGGAAAGCAGCTTCTGCGCGGACGTTCCTGGTCTGGAGAAGGCAGGATTACTAAAGTGGAAGTAAGTCTGAATGGCGGAGAATCCTGGCAGCCTGCTCGCCTTCGCGAACCGAATATCGATTTAGCCTGGGTACGTTGGGATCTGGATTGGGATGGTCTCCCGGGAGCTTACAAGCTACGAGCTCGCGCTACGGATAACCAGGGAAATACGCAGCCTGACAAAATTCCTTTCAATGAAGAGGGGTATCTTCACTGGGCCGTAGTCACGCATTCGATCCTACTCAAGTGAGCGACGACAAAACCCTTGATGATACTTAACCAATCAGTTAAATGTTTCGGGGATCTGACGGTTCACCAGAGCCTTTATTCTGGCGGCGGGCATACCGCTGTTCATTCACATTCCAACGCGAGAATGGTGCTCGTACAGCAAGGCGGCTTTCAGGAAAGACTTGGCAGGAAAGCAATCCAATGTGCCGCTCCATCCATGATTTTCAGACCGCCCGACACCCGCCATTCCGAAAGTTTTGACCACGCAGGATGTTTGAGTTTGGACCTGGGACCTTCCTGGATGAAGCGCCTTAAAAACTACTTTCAGGTGCCGGCGCATCCGTTTCTTTTTCAAAATGAAGGTCTCATCCCGATTTTCTCACGCATCCGACAGGAGCTTCAGACTCAAGACTCCTATTCCGAGCTTGCGATCGAAGGGATTCTGATTGACTTGTTGATGGAAGCATCACCGCACAAGTCAAACGGTGGACGCAAGCATCCCGGATGGCTCTTTCAAGTAACAGAGCTGCTGAAATCAAATTCTTTGCAGCAACCAACGCTGGCGGAACTTGCCTCCGCAGTTGGGGTTCATCCTGTGCATCTTTCACGCGTATTTCGAAAAATCTATGGTTGTACGGTTGTAGACTTTGTCAGACGTTCCCGCATTCGGAGAGTACAACACGATCTGATCCGGTCGAACAAGCCTCTCTGTGACATCGCAGTGGAATCTGGATTTGCCGATCAAAGCCATTTAACACGGGTGTTCAAATCTGCAACCGGATTGACCCCTGCCCGCTATCGATCGCAGAGCCGGTCCCACTGACGTTTCTCCAAAATGTTTCAAATATTCAATACTCGATTTCCAGCTTCGCTTTATCATTGCCATCATGAGAAAAGCATTTCTAACGAACCTGTTTTTGATTCTCTTTGCATGCTCTGCTTTCCGATCAGTATCCGGTGAGTCACTGGTCCGGGGCGACATGGCTTCGGCGATCGATATGGCGCTACAACGGGCTTCCATGTTTGGATTTTCAGGAGCGGTGCTGCTTGCATACAAAGGGGAAATCATTCTGCAGAAGGGGTACGGATTCGCGGACCGTGCGCGCGAACTTCCAGTCGGTTCCGATACTGCCTTTGCCGTTGCTTCCATCACGAAGACATTTACTGCCGCCGCCGCCTTGAAGCTGGAGCAGCAAGGGAAATTGAAAACGGACGATTCCATCGTCAAGTATTTCGCGCAGGTTCCCGCTGACAAGCAGGCGATTACGATCCATCAATTATTGACACACACATCCGGTATTCCGGATCAATACGCTGCGGCAGGTCTCAAGGATCGCGATCAGGCGATCCGGGAAATCTTGGAGACTCCCCTGGTGTCGCCACCAGGGGCGAAATTCAATTATTCCAACGATGGCTACAATCTGCTTGCAGCGATTGTCGAAATCGTTTCGGGAATGAAGTTTCAAGACTTTGTCCGCCGGGAGCTGTTGATTCCTGCAGGCATGACCGGCACGGGGTTTTGGGGTGAAACAAATTTCCTGCCGGAGAACCGGATTGCGCATAATTACAACATGGATACCGACAGCGGAGCGCCGCAATTCATCGATGCTTCCTGGGCCGATCGCGGCTCCTCCGATATGATCACAACAGTTGAAGATCTCTATCGCTGGCATCTGGCTCTTGGTCAATTCAAAATCTTGCCTCAGCAACTTGTCGAAAAAGCGTATTCGCCTTTTGCAAAGCGCGATACGGACTGGTATTACGGGTACGGCTGGCACCACATCATTACGCCCCGCGGAACGCGCGATATTTATCATGGAGGCGGCGATTATCCGCGCGGAGTAACGGCGGAATTCCATCGCTACATGGATGAAGACATCGTCACAATTGGAATTTCCAATTCCATGCTGGATGATGCGGGGCTGATCTCCATCGCGCGCGATGCCTTCCGCGCCGTGCTGTTTGGCGGCGAAGCTTCCGTGGCGCCGCCGGCTGCTGCGATCAACTTTGACCCTTCCTTATATACAGGCACATATCAAATCTCCCCTTCAGATCGCATCCGGATTACATTTGAACGGAAGCAGCTGGTTGCGAGAGCGGAAGGCCAGCAAGCGGTGGGCCTGTTGATCGGATACGAACCGGAGTTGAATGCCGATCTGGAAAAACTGAATCAACGGGTAAAAACAGCGTTGGAGAACGCGCAGAAGCAGCACTTTTCTCCGGAGTTGACTCAAGAACAGTGGAAGACATTCTTGAATACTCATGGAGCCCTCCAAGAGTTTGAGATCCTGGGAACGGCGCCTGTTACGTCTGACGAATTGTCTACCACGTATGCGCGGCTTCATTTTGCGAACGGCACGGAAGTATACCGATGGATCTGGCGCAAAGGTGAATTCACACAGATCCTTTCCGGCACTCCAAATCCTGCCGTAACGCCGTTGGTCCCCCTTCTGCCCGGCAAGTTCATCGGCTACCAGCTTTTGATGAAGACGATGTCGAGACTCGAGTTCCAAAATAACAAGTTGATGCTGCATTCTCAATTTGGTTCCGCGACCGCCACAAAATAGGTGGTAGGGGCGCCCTCACGGAATCCATATTCTTCGAGGCGGGCGACCACAAGGGTCGCCCCTACGGTTTTGCAATACAATGTCCGCATGCCGACGCGTGGAAATCTGATCACACAATCTCTGGGACGATTCGTGATGTGGATGATGGGATGGAAGATTGAGGGAACATTTCCGGATCAAGAAAAGCTGGTGATGATCGTCGCGCCTCACACTTCCAACTGGGACTTCATTGTTGGAATGGCCGCGATGCTTTCAATCAAACTTTCGGCAACCTGGCTTGGCAAACACACACTTTTTGTCTGGCCGCTGGGTGCATTGCTTCGCTGGCTCGGCGGCATCCCAATCGACCGCAGTTTGCACAAAGGAACAGTGGATCAGATTGTGGACCTATTTCAAAACCGCAAACAATTGGTCCTTGGTTTGTCTCCTGAAGGCACGAGGAAAAGGACGGAAAAGTGGAAGACAGGTTTTTATCAGATTGCGCTGCGTGCAGGTTTGCCCATTCTTCCAATCAGCTTTGACTATTCCAGAAGAGTGGTCGGTATCGGATCGTTGGTGACCCCCTGCGGAGATCTGGATAAAGATCTCCAGACGATCGCAGGATACTTTTCCAATGTCCAGGCAAAACACCCCGAAAAATTCTCCCTTCCGCGCTAGTCGTAGCGCGGGCATCTTGCCCGCCGAAACGGGATCCAGCACATACTGCGGGCACGGAGGCCCGCATACTCCACATCATGGCGGCAAGTGGCGAGACGTTTGCGTCTGCTGTACAATTTTATCAACCAGAATCAATATGAGCGAACAACCATTTCACGATGAGGCGGCGCGTCTTCAGGCGTTGCGCGATTACAAAATCCTGGATACATCTCCCGAAAAGGCTTACGATGAGGTGATTTTCCTTGCTTCTTATCTTTGTAATACACCCATCGCCCTGGTCAGTCTGATCGATGCAGATCGCCAGTGGTTTAAGGCGAAACAGGGCATAAATGTAAGCGAAACCCCCCGCGAAATCGCCTTTTGCTCGCATGCAATCCGACAAACCGATCTATTCCTCGTACCGGATGCGACGACGGATCCCCGGTTTGCCAGCAATCCACTGGTGACCGGTGAGCCGAATATCCGGTTTTATGCCGGAATGCCGCTGATTACGCCCGGCGGAATGGCGCTTGGCACCGTTTGCGTGATCGATCGAGTGCCTCGCGAACTATCAGAACCTCAAAAAGATGCAATGCGCGCGCTCGCACGCCAGGTTGTGTCACTGCTGGAATTGCGCCGGACAAAAGACACTCTGGATGGAACGATCGCCGCAGGCCTGGCAAATGAGCAAGCGCTGCGCGAAAGCGAACAATTCAAAACGCGGATGATTGAAAGCAGCGCCGATTGCATCAAGGTTCTCGATCTGGATGGCCGGTTGTTGTCCATGAATGCAGGAGGAATGGCCACACTCGAAATTTGCGATTTCGCGCCGTTGAAGAATTCTTTGTGGATTGATTTTTGGCGTGACCGGGACAGGGAAGCAGCCCAGAAAGCAGTCGCGTCCGCAAGAAGCGGACATACAGGACGCTTCAGCGGATACTTTGAAACAGTGCAGACACACAAACCGATGTGGTTTGACGTGGTGGTCAGTCCGATTCTAAATGATGAAGGAATGCCGGAGAGGTTACTGGCGGTATCCAGAGACATCACGGAACGCAGACAGGCAGAAGAAGGTTTTCGCGCCGTCACCGACGCCACCGCATCCGTCACCGGCATTGATTTCTTCCAACCACTCACTCAATGCCTCGCGGCCACTTTAAATGTTTCTTATGCCTTCACAGCCGAATGCACCGACGCTTCAAATACAGAAGTTTCGACTCTTGCTTACTGGGGAAAAGACCGCTTTCTTAGCAATGTTCGTTTTCCGCTGCGTGGCACACCTTGCGAGAAAGTGATTGGCGGTGAAGTTTGTTTTTATCCCTGTCGCACCTGGTCTTTGTTTCCGGAAGATAAGCCGCTGGAAGCACTGGGCATCGAAAGTTATCTCGGTGTGCCCATCCGTGGTTCCTCGGGAAAGATACTTGGTCACATTGCAATTATGGATGACCATGAGATGAACCTGAGCGCCCAGCAAGTGTTGATCTTGAAAACTTTTGCCGTGAGGGCCGCGGCCGAATTAGAGCGGAAACGCGCTGAAGAAGAGCTGCGGCGATCTTACGAAGAGATGGAACGCCTGAAGAATAAATTGCAGGCGGAGCAAATCTACCTCCAAGAAGAGATTCAGCGCGAAGCAAATTTCGAAGAGATGATCGGTGCTTCCCAGGAAATGCAGAGAGTTTTCCAGAATATTGATCGGGTTGCGAAGACGGATTCGACCGTTTTGATCACGGGCGAAACCGGGACCGGCAAGGAACTTGTGGCTCGCGGGATTCATCATCTGAGTAACCGCCGGGAAAGACCGTTGATTGTCGTAAACTGCGGCGCTCTTCCCGCAGGACTCATCGAGAGCGAATTGTTCGGTCACGAAAAAGGGGCATACACCGGCGCCACTGCAAAACGAAAAGGCCGTTTTGAATTGGCGGATGGCGGAACGATCTTCCTGGATGAAGTGGGCGAGCTGCCGCTGGAAACACAAACCAAACTACTGCGTGTGCTTCAGGAACAAGAGTTCGAGCGAGTCGGCGGCGCCGAGACGATTCATGTGAACGTCCGATTGATTACCGCCACCAACAAGAATTTGCAACAGCTGGTGGGAAGCGGCGCATTTCGCAGCGACCTGTTCTACCGTTTGAATATATTTCCGATCTCGCTTCCACCTCTACGAAAACGTCTGGACGATTTACCGCAATTGACCGGCTATTTCCTGCAGAAATTTTCACAGAGAACCGGAAAGAGGGTGGAAGGCGTTTCGAAGGAAGTATTTCATGATTTTCATGCCTATGATTGGCCCGGAAATGTAAGGGAACTCGCGAATGTGCTGGAGCGGGCAGTAATCCTGTGCGATGGTCGATTGCTGCAAAGGGATCATATCGGTATTTTGCAATCTTCGGCGAGTCCAATTCCCGTTTCGGATGACGTGTTTAATCTGACTGAAGCCGAACGCCTGCAGATTCGGAAAGCGTTGTACAAAACGAACTGGGTCGTGGGCGGTCCGGACGGCGCCGCAAAACTTCTGGGCTTGAACCGGACCACTTTGATTGCAAAGATGAAGAAACTGGGTATTCAGAGGGAAAGTTTGTAGGGGCGACCCTTGTGGTCGCCCTTATGAAATCGTCAGTCTTCACGGAGGACGACCACAAGGGTCGCCCCTACCACGCTAATTAGAACCGGAGACGTCAATGACGCGCTCGCCGGCCTTGCCCCGAGACGGTTCATCCGTTGCGGAAGCTTCCATTTCCCATCCTCCGCCGAGCGCTTTGTAGAGCGCCACATAATCCGACGTAATATCGCGATCGCTTTGTGCCAGAGCATCTTCGGAGGCGAACAGATCGCGCTGCACCTGCAACACGCTTAAGAAGTCGGTCAGCCCCTGCAGGTACAATTCGTTCGCCAGATCCACAGCTCGACGGTTGGCATCCACAGCGCCGGCCAGTTTTTCACGCTGCGTTTGGGTTTGAGAAAAAGAAACGAGCGCGTCCTCTACTTCCCGAAGGCTCGTAAGAATGGTCTGCTCGTAATTCACCAGCGACTGTTCCTCGCGCGCATTTTGGACAGCAATGTTACTGCGAATTCTGCCGAAATCCAGGATGGGCCATCTCACTCCGGGTAAAATCAACCAAAATCGGCTGCCGGAGTCCGTCAAGTTGCTTACTTTTGAACTCTGCAAGCCGTAGGCTCCTGTAAGTGAGAAGCGTGGAAACAGATCTGCAGTTGCAACACCGATTCGCGCGGTAGCGGCTGCGAGCTCGCGTTCCGCACGACGCACATCCGGACGCCGCCGAAGAAGATCCGAAGGCAAACCGGCCGGAACTTCCGGTGGTGATTGCGGAATCGGCGTCTCCTGTGTGAGTTCCGCAGTCAGCGCGTTTGGCTCCTGTCCAAGCAGCACGCTCAACAAATGAATGGATTGGCGCGCGGATGTTTCCAAGGTTGGAATTTGGGAAGCCGTCGTTTGCACCTGCGCTTCGGCACGGGCGACGTCCAGATCGCTCACGAGGCCCGCATCGAAACGAATACGGGTAAGGTCGAGTGTCTCCTGTTGCGTCGCAAGATTGGCCCGCGCAATGACTACCTGTCGCTGCGAGGCGCGCAGTTCCACATAGTTGCGGGCGACCTCCGCCAACAGCGTGACCAGCACATCGCGTCTGTTTTCGATTTCCGCAGCGAGATCCGCATTCGCCGCCTCAATTTCGCGACGCACGCCGCCAAATACATCGATTTCCCAGGAAGCGTCAAATCCAACTTGATACAGGTTCCCTTCCAGACTCGCTGTGGTCGGCGTTTCCGATCCGCCGCTCGGGGTGATGACTACATTCCTGCTTCTTCGGGTCCGCTCATAGGAACCGTTCACATTCACCGTGGGATACAGATCCGCCTTCACGACTCCACGCTGCGCGCGCGCTTCCCGGACTCGGGCCTGAGCCAAACGTAAATCAAGATTGCCACGCACGGAACGTTCAATCAGCGAATTCAGCTCCGGATCTTGCAATGTGGTCCACCATTTTGCGAACTGATCAGAAGCCGGAACGGGAGCCTGTTCTGCAAAAGAAGCAGGAACTTTCGTCTTTGGAGCGTGATAATTCGGACCGACTGTGCACGCAGCCAGAGCGAACGTAAGAGCAAAAACCATCAGCAGACGCGCATTCATAATCTCTCCGTTTCCGTATCTAATTTCAGTTGACTCGGATCGGTCATTTCCGTGAATGGCACCTCCACGTGACCGGAGTGGAAGAAGGCAGTGCGATTCAGGACTTTTTCCTGGAACTCCTCCAGATACAGATAAATGACCGGTGTTACGTAAAGAGTGATGAATTGTGAAACGATCAAACCGCCGACAATGACCATTCCCAGCGGCTGGCGCGAAGCTCCGTCAGCGCCAAAGCCGACAGCGATCGGCACTGCGCCAATCACCGCGGCAAGTGTAGTCATGATGATCGGCCGGAAGCGATCCATGCTTGCATCATGAATTGCTTTTTCAGCCGACTCGCCCGCGGCTACGCGATGGCGCGCGAAATCAACAATCATGATTCCGTTCTTCTTCACGATGCCCATCAGCATGAACAAACCGACAAACGCGTAGAGCGATGCTTCCTGACCGAAAACGACAAGCGTCAGCAGTCCACCGACCAGCGCGGTAGGTAAAGTCGACAGCACTGTAATCGGATGCAAGTAGCTTTCGTAAAGAATCGCGAGAATCACATACATCACAAATACAGCGAGCACCATCAATAGTGAGAGGTCTCGCACAGTATCTGTAAAAGTCAAGGCCTCACCCTGCAAACTCGCGCGCACTGTAGGCGGAACCACCTCTGCGGCCGCTTTGTTGATGAAGTTGGTCGCATCCCCAATCGCAACGCCGGGTTTCAGGTTAAAAAAGATTGTGACGCTGGTGAACTGGTTCAAATGGTTTACCGCCTGCTGGCCAAGTGACGGCTTCCAGGTAACCAGCGCATTGAGCGGAACCATGTTTTTCCCGTCATCCGACTTGATGTAAAGAAGAGAAAGATCATCAGCATTCTGACGCGCCTTATCTGCCACTTCCAGAATTACCTGATACTGGTCTTCCGGCTTCTTAATCAAATAAAGGTAGTTCTGCGCATACGCATTCCTCAGCATCTCCAAAATGCGAGTTTCGGACACACCGTACATCTTTGCCTGGTCCCGACGGATATCAATATCCAGATTCGGCGTGTTGTTGAACATGTCGGAAGAAACTGTGAGAAATCCCGGGTACGGGTACAATTTCCCCAGGAGTTTTCCGGCAACCTCGTACACCTGTTCGGAATTTACGCCGGATATGGCAAATTGATATTGCCCCTGGTTCCGATTCACAGCGCCGGTACTGATCTCCAGAACCGGAAACGGACGCAGGAACGCAAATACACCGGGAATAGAATTCAATTTTCCCATCAACTGTGCGGCCGCGAGTTGAATCGGCGCCCGCTCCTTGGGTGATCTTAAGAAGGTGAACGTAATTCCCTGATTGGCTGGAAGGAATGCGCCGTTTCCCGTCATCGTGAAATCCGTGATTACGTTCGGATCCTCATGCAGAATTTTATCTACTTGATCCTGGATCGCCCGCATTTGCTGTGGCGAAGAGCCTTCCTTTCCAATGAAAACACCAAAAACAACGCTGCTGTCTCCTACCGGCAAGAACGCCTTCGGAATGACGATGAGCAGGCCGATCGTTCCCACCAGACAAACAACCCAGATCAAAGCGGAAACCCATCGTTTGCGAAGAAACCACCAGAGTGATTTACCATAGACGCCCAGAACTTTCTTTTCCACACCGCCGACGGTGCGTTCCATCCATGTTTGCTTGAAGCCCCGGCCACGAGGCTTGAGCAATCTCGCGCACATCAACGGTGTAAGAGTCAGAGATACAAGTCCGGATGCAAATATGGAAACTACGATCGTAACGGCGAACTCGCGGAAAATTCGACCGACAAGTCCGGACATAAACACAAGGGGAAAGAAAACGGCGGCAAGAGAAATCGTCATGGCCAGGATTGTAAAACTGATTTCCTTCGCACTGCTGAGAGTCGCCTGCATGACGCCCTCTCCATGCTCCATCCTGCGAACTGTGTTCTCCAGAAACACGATCGCGTCATCCACAAGGAAGCCGATCGCAAGCGTGAGCGCCATCAACGATAAGTTGTCCAGACTGTATCCCAGAAAGTTCATAACCATAAACGTGAGCAGCAGTGACATGGGAAGCGCCACAGCTGGAATCAGGGTGTCTCTGGCGCGCCCCAAAAATAGGAAGATGACGAGAACGACCAGGACAAACGCAATAATCAAAGTGAATCGCACATCCTCTACGGAGTGAACGATCGTGCGCGAACGATCATAGATCGGTGTAATGCGCACAGATCCAGGGAGTTCCGCGCTGACAACCGGAAGGACATCTCGGACGTTCTTGGCAACTTGAACTGCGTTGGCTCCCGCCTGGCGGAACACGGCAATCACAACTGTGGCGGACGGCACAGGATAGCCTCGCACCCAGAAACGCATGTTGATCCGCTCATCCTGAACCGAGTCTCGTACTTCAGCTACGTCACGAAGATATACTGGTGAACCATCTTTGTTTGCAATGATCAGATTGCTATAGTCTTCCGCTTTATCGAGCTGTCCTTTGGGCCGTAACACCGCAGTGCCCGTGCTTCCGTCGAACTGGCCTGCGCCGGTATAGCTGGTACCGTTTTTAATCGCAGTAGAGAGGTCATCTATAGAAATTCCGCGAGCCCACATGGCGGAAGGGTCCGCTTTGATGCGGATCGCGGATTTGGTGCCGAAAACATTGACACGGCTCACGCCGCTTACGATGCTAATCCGTTGACCTACCTGCGTGCTCGCATAATCGTAAAGCTGGCCGCCGGTAACAGAATCGCTGGTAAGCGCTATATAAAGGATCGGTTGATCGTTCGGATTGCTTTTCGAAAAAGTCGGCGGCGAAGGTAAATCCACCGGCAGGCTGCCGCTGGCCTGTGAAATCGCTGTCTGCACATCCGTTGCAGCGGCATCGATGCTTTTATCCAGCTCAAACTGGAGGGTCATGCTGGTATGCCCTTGCGTGCTTTTGGAAGTGACTACTTCGAGTCCGTTGATTTGCATGAATTGCCGTTCCAGCGGTGTGGCAATATTGTTTGCTACCGTGTCCGGGCTGGCGCCGGGATAACTCGCCTGTACTTCGATCACCGGATAGTCCACGGAAGGCAGATCGTTCACCGGAAGACGAAGATAGCTGAGAACGCCGAAAAGAATTACGGAAGCAGTCAAAACGAACGTCATTACGGGTCTTCGGATGAAAGGTTCTGAGAGATTCATGACTTATCTCCTGCAAGCGCCTCCTTGCTGGAGCGACCCTCGTGGTCGCCCTCAATGTCTGCGCGTGATTCCGGTGATTCATGAACCAACACTTTTCCACCCGGTGTCACACCCAGCTGTCCGGTAACAACAACACGTTCTCCCGCTTGAAGTCCCTGAGTGATTACAACAAGATCGCCTTGCCGTTGACCCAGCTTTACGGGTCGAAGCTCAGCTGTGGAATCGCTGTTGATGGTGTAAACGAATGTTCCCTGAGCGGACGTTTGGGGAGCCGCGGCAGGAATCAGAATAGCGCCCGGCTGGGTGCTCAGTACAACCCGGATATTTACAAACCGGCCCGGCCAAAAGTAGTGGTCCTCATTCGGAAGAGTGGCCCTGAGTTTGATGGTTCCGGCTCCCTCCTGCACAGAATTGTCCAGAAACGTGAGAGAGCCTTTGCGCGCATGAGCGGCATCATCGGGCAAGCGGATTTCCACATTCAAAGCTCCCGCGCGCATGCTGTACTGAACGTTCGTGAGATCGTTTTCAGGAATCGTAAAGTCGGCGTAGATCGGATCCAATCGCTGAATCGTCAA
The DNA here is from genome assembly GCA_963843285.1 of uncultured bacterium. Lineage (GTDB taxonomy): Bacteria > Acidobacteriota > HRBIN11 > JAKEFK01 > JAKEFK01 > CAZDDB01. The sequence goes on along the minus strand of CAWJJO010000011.1, from coordinate 75,922 downwards.
CAGCGATCCGTTGTTGGGAACAACAATGTTTCCAAGATCAACCAAACGCTGACCAGTCCTGCCTTCAATTGGAGAAGTGATGAAACAATACGCAAGGTTGAGCCGGGCCATCTCGATTTCCGCCTGTCTCTGCTTCAATTGAGCTTCGCCGACAGCCACGGCGTTCTTTTTTGCATCATAGTCCTGTTTGGAGAGGGCTTTGGTATTCCCCAGGTTCGCGACGCGTTCGAAGTCTGTCTTTGCCAGATCCAGAGAGGCTTGCGTTTCAGCAAAGTTTGCTTCGGCTGCATGCAGTTGTGCCTGGTACGGACGTGGATCCACAGTAAAAAGCGGATCGCCCTTCTTGACGTATGCGCCATCAACAAAATGGATCTGTGTGATACGGCCCGCCACCTGCGGTTGAATTGAAACAACTTCGCGCGCGACAGTTTTGCCGACCGCATCCAGATAAACGGGAACATCTTGCTGGATTGCAACGCTCACGGCAACGGGCGCAGGCGGCCGTTGGAAACCCTGTTCAGCGCCTTTTCCACAACCCGCAAGAACGAGGGTCGTGAATAGAAAAATGACAGTGAGAAGTCGGAATGAATTGGACTTCAACGTCGCGGTCTGGGTAGTCATAGAATCTCCTTTTCTCCCGGAAAGAATCAAAACTTTACGGTTCCTAAATTTCATAAATCAAATACTTTTTCTTTCAAACTATTGGGAAAGAAAAAACTGCGCCAGAAATTGCGCAGGCTTTCGTTCGGTTACTCTACAGTTGCGGTCTTTTCTGCTTGAATCTTTTCGGCGATCTTCCGAAACAATCCGATAAAGGTATCCTGTTCGATCCGGCTTAAAGGCGCCAGCATACCGTGGACAAGCTTCATACGGAATTCCAGAGACTGGCGATGCAATTTCCGCCCTTCCGGAGTCAGTTCCACTCGAACGACCCGTCTGTCTTCATCGCATCTTTCCCGGCGCACAAAGGCCTTCTCCACGAGGCTGTCCATGATGCCAGTTACAGTACTCAGCGAGAGCAACGCCTCCTCCGCAACTTCGGTCATAATCATGAGCCCCTTCTTGCCAAGAATGTCGACAATCCTCATTTCTCGCTTAGAACACGTGGCTGCCGATTGCCCTTGATCCATCATCACGCGATGCACCAGCGTGTCCAAATAATCGAGCAGCTCTTTTTCTCTTTGTTCTAACGTCCCCATTTCAATCTCCAAATAGTTTTATTTCCGAAGTATTCAAATATAGAAACGTTCGGATTGCCTGTCAAGTGATTTGGGCCCAGACGGCTTGTAGCGCAGGCATATGGAGCGCAGGCGTCCACGCCTGCATGATGGGCCGCAGGCTTCCAGCCTGCTCTCCTATTCCTCAGAGCGCGCGTGTCTCGTACGCAGCGACGGATACCGGCGCTCCAAGTCTGGTAACATGTAAGGATGAGCACCCATCAGTCCGAAGCAGTTCGCTTCTTTTTTGACCATCAATGGCATCTCTATCAGCAGGTGATTCGCGGCGATGTTCTTTGCCACAGAGAGATGTTTGAGACTCTCGATCGTTTTCTTGACGACCGTTTCGGCAAGCGTCCGTTTCGTTTTGTGGACTTTGGATGCGGTGATGGAAGCGCGGTCCTGGATACTTTGCGAAACAGGCCTGTTTCGCATTATACCGGGGTGGATGCATCGTCTGATCTGATCGCGACCGCAGCTCTAAAAATGGCGTCGCTGGATTGTCAAAAAACCCTGATCTGCCAGGACATGGCCAATGCCGTAGCCGGTCTTGCAGATCCCGTGGATCTCATGTTCTGCAGCTATTCCTTACACCACCTGCCGCTGGATCAAAAGATGAAATTCATCTCAGATTGTTATCTACGTCTCAAAACGCCCGGCTATTTGATCCTGGTGGATGGAGTTGCTATGGAGCAAGAGACGCGGGATCACTGGCTGGAGCGTTTAGATTCGCGAATTCTGGAAAAAGTTCCTGATCTCAGCGATGAAGATAGAGCCCAAATTATGAAACATCCGCGCGAATCTGATTTCCCGGAAACGATTACGATGTTTCGCCGTATTGCCGGACAATCTCCCTGGCGCAGCTTTGAAGTGCTGTTCGAACGGGATGATTTTCTCGCTTTTATGGTGTTTGAAAAATAATCTATTTTTCAACCAAAAATCGCAATCAATCCGATTCCGATGACCACCAGGATCGATGCTGCGATCCGCAACGAGCCACCTTGTTCTCCCAGAAGGCGAATGCCGATCCAGGTTCCCATCACGACAGAGACTTCTCGCACCGGGCCCACGTAACTGACCGGACTCAGTCGCATCGCGCCCAGCACCAGCAAGTAGCCGCCTGTACCAAGAACAGCGGCGGCCATGATCGGAAGCAGGCGGCCATTCCGCGGCTCCTCCCGGAGAGCAACACGACGGTCCCGAATCAACCATTGGAGAGATAAACAGAAGCAGCAAACGAGCAGGATCATGTACAAATAGACAAACGGATGAAAATAATGAACGCCCACTTTGTCGACAGCAGAGTATGCGGAAATTAGAACGCCGGTAAGCAGCGCCCATCGGGAGGCCGCAGATCGAAATGCGTGCAATGGCCGGCTCCAATCGCGAAGGGAAGAAAGATTGATCAGGTAAAGTCCCCCGATCACAAAGCCGATTCCGCAAACACCCATCCAGGTGGGTCGCTCACCAAGAAACAAAACGGCCCAGATCAATACGAAAAGCGGCGCCGATCCGCGCGCAATCGGATAGACCAGTGATAAATCGCCGGATGTATAGGCGCGAGTCAATGTGAAGAAATACATCGCTTCCAGCAATCCGCTGACGAGCACAAGGAGCCACACAGCGGGCTCGACTCGCGGGAGAAAGAGGAGTGTGGGAGAGGCCATCACAGAGAAAACGGTTAACATCCACCAGGAAAAGGCGATCTTGTCGCGCGATTTCTTCATCAAGGTATTCGTTCCTGCGTGCAGCGCAGCCGCGAGTAGCAAAAGCAGCAAACTGCTCAGTAGCATGCGATGGTCCCGTTAATCTGCAGAGTGTAAAAAGGGCGATGGATTCTTCCACTTGCCGCTAAAGACAAATTCGTCCAGTACCTTCCGGTTTCTCTTCTTGACCGCTCCGGCTTGAATGGGATCCTGATCCCCCGCATAGCCGATCGCAAGCGCGGTCCACACCTCCCAGTCCTCCGGGATTTCATAGATCTGTTTTGCCCTTTCCGGAAGGATCGCGATCATCTGATGGACTACAAGACTTCGCGATGTCGCTTCCACAGTTAGATTGCCGGAAGCGAGACCCAGATCATGAACGGCAGCTCGATTGAGCTTCCCATTGCGTGTCAACTTCAAGCTCACAACACCCAGCGCCAGAACCGGCGCCGATTTGGCCCATGCCTGGTTTCCCGGAAGCAGACAGGAAAGCATAGCCGCAAATTCCTCAGGGTTGTCCTTCGTGGCCACGATATAGCTCCACGGCTGCTCATTATAAGAAGACGGCGCCCATCTGGCCGCTTCAAACAAAGAGCGAAGGTCCGCCCGCGGCACCATCCGGTCTTGAAATGCATCCGGACTCCAGCGCTCTGCAATCAGATCATGAATCGGAAAATCTGTGCTTGCTTTCGTTTCGTGGATCACCCTACTGTGCTCCAACTTGATTAAGCAATAGTTGATTAATCATTCATATCTCAACAAAAAAGCGCTCACGTCTTTTGGGGTCCCCGTTCGTGATACATCCGCACGCGATGCAGCAGACGGACGAGGTGCGCAAGCTCCCGCCGGCCCAGCGCGGCAAACACAGCTTTGTTCGACTCGTCCACCGGTTTGTCCAGCTGCGCGAGAAGAGTGAGACCCCTGGGCGTGATCCGGCAATGAACGCACCGGCGATCCTTCGAGCGGCGGGTGCGCGCGGCAAGGCCCTTGGCTTCCAGACGATCGATCATTCGCGTCATCCCAGGCGCCTGCTCGATCATCCTGTCTGCAATGGTCAGTGTCGGCAATCCTTCCGGTTCTGCGCCCCGCAAAATCCGAAGCACGTTATATTGCTGTCCGGTAATCCCGTGAGGCTCGATGGTTTCCGCCGAAACCCGCCGCGCCCGGTCGGCGGTCGCTACCAAGGTGACATATGCCTCACGCAATTCCAATACGGCGGCGCTACGGAGTTTCTTTCCTTTGCTTGCCATATAATTAGAATATATGTCAATACTTGTCATGTCAAGTATTAGGGCAGGAAAGATGCCTGCGATCCATAATGCAGGCGGGACGCCTGCGCTCCATATTACAGATTCACAGGCTGAAAATGCGGGAATTCTTTCTTGATCTCTTCCAGACTTTCGAGCAGCGGAAGATCGCTATCCTCCTCTATTGCGCTCCCTTCCATTCGGCGATCAGTTTTTCTGTCTTTTCGACTTCGGTAGGCTCCTCTTGATTCGCTTTGCCGAGTGTGACCGCTTTTTCTGCGATCGCAATCGCTTCCTTTTTCTTCCCGTCACGCGCGAGCATGTTCGCTTTCAGCCGGAGATTCCAGTAGGTCTCTTTGAGCACGATCGACCGTTCGATCCACCGATAGGCTTCGGCGTTTTGAGTGTTTGAGTTCCAGGCAAAGTCGGCAGCGCGGTACGGAATACGCCAATTCTCCATTCCCTCCAGTGCGGCTTTGATGTTCGCCGATGCTTTGGCCATTGTATTCGTTTGGATCCCAAACCGGATCCGAAGCTTTTCCCACGCAAGCTCGACAACAGCCGAATCCTGCAACACATCCGGAAATGAAAACATCATCCATTCTTGTGGCTGGCCTTCCTGTGGTTTGACTTGAATACGGAGCGCATCTTTGGATTCATCGTAATCGTAACTACCCCACTGATCCGCTTGTTTGTTAAAGATGATCGTCCATTCCGCTTTTCCTGGAATCGTATGAAGACTATAGCTGCCGGCGGGAAGCGGCTTCCCCTCGATGGTTACATCATCGCTGAAGATCATGATTGTTGCTTCGTTCGCCCCGGTGCGCCACACCTTATCGTACGGGACCAGGCCACCCCAGATGACACGTCCCTTGACGCCCGGCCGGCTATAGGTAATCGTCACATCGGTCAATCCGATCGTTTGCATCACCGAAGCCTTCTGGCTGGGACGCGGAAGGTTGAGCTCCTGCGCACACACAAGCGATGCGAAAGCAAGCAAGATGGATACAATCACAAGGTTCCGTTTCATTGATAACTCCTCCTGATCGGGAAATCATATCATGTGCGTCGTCGCGTCATCGCGTCTATCGTGTCGTCGCGAAGGTCAGAACTCAAGCTGTCTGCGATGAAGGCTGCAAACGAACAGAAAGCGAGAAGCCTGCAATCAGATCGTAGACAAAATCAGGAGGACGGCCATCGAAACCAGGGTTGAAAGGTAGATCCGGGAGGCAGGTAACGGACCGGCGTCTGCAATTCGAATGCCCGCGAGGACCGAAAAAGAAGCGAACGGCAAAAAACGCCGATATAGAACAGAAAATAAATCGAAGCAAGGTTCATGCCGACAACTTCCTGACGCAGGTAACAAGAATTCCGGTAGTGGCTCATTTTTGTGTTGCTGCAATTTGATCTCACGAATTCGTTTGTAACGCCCGCCTCTGGCGGGCTCTTGAGGTCGAGCTCGGCCCGCGGGACGCGGGCGTTACAAACCGCAAACAGGCTTTGTTGTCGAGCAACACAAAAATGAGCCACTACCAGAATTCCGGATTGGGTCAAGAAATGCCGGGCATCGACATATAATACGGAACAAAGCAGATTCTAAACCCTGCCGGCCAGGAAAGTTTTCTTTTGAGCGGTAGCTGCTGTAAACTTGCGGTATGGACGCGCTGGGAATGGTGGAGACCATTGGATTTGTTGGAGCGGTCGAAGCCGCGGATGCCATGGAAAAGACGGCAAACGTTGTCCTGATTGGCCGCGATTATATCGAGGCGGGGATGGTTACCATCTTCGTAACAGGTGATGTCGCTTCAGTCCAGGCCGCCACCGATGCAGGCGCAGCCGCAGCGCGCAGAGTGGGTGAGCTTGTGGCCGTTCACGTAATCCCGGCGCCGCATGACGAACTCGAGAAGATCATCGCAAAGATCAAAGGCTATGCTCCACCCGCTAAGCCGTAGTTTCATATTGTGAAACTTAGTTTCATAAATCGCGTCCAAGTTTTGAGTGAAATAAGTTTACCCTGAATGAAGAGACTTTGGGTTGTTTCCCTCCTCCTGATTCTTCCCTGCCTGCTCTATCCTTTTGATGAAGCGATCCGGACAGAATTTCTGCAGGCCTACTACAACGGAGACTACAAGAAAGCGGATAAACTTCTGCAAAATTCTTTTTCAGATCCGGTCACAAAAGAAGTGTGGGAAAACAGAATTCATTTACAGTCAGAAATCAATTGCAAGAATTACAATGCCGCAAGCAGTTCTGCACGGGCGATTGCTCTATTGAGAATTGGAGAAATAGAGCGCGCAAAAGGCGAATTTACAGAGGACTGGCTTTCTCTTCTTGGAAGGGCGACATACGCATACTGGAAGAATGATCTGGCAGGCGTTCGAAACCAGATCAAACAGGCGTTGACGCTATCTCCGGAACGGCCGGAGCTTCTCTTCTTCGCCGGCGAAACCGCCTCTACCGATGAGGAGGCGATCGATTATTTCACCCGGTTTCTGGCACAGCCATCCGAGGACCCGGTCAAACGGTCAGTGGCCCAATATTCCATCGATTTCATCAAACAGACACACGATATTCGCCTGAACTTCATTTCATCCCTGCCCGGCATCGACGAAATCGATACCGATTTTGATTCCCGCGGATTGCTGATTCAAGGGACCATGAACCGGAACGAAAAAGTCACTTTGATGCTGGACACGGGAGCTACCGGACTGGTGTTGAAAAAGCGGGATTGGAAACCCATCCTGGAGACCGAACAGCTGGTCCTGGGTCTGGGCAAAAAACAGATCACATCCGGCAAGCGCCTTGTGCTCGAACGGTTTCAAGCAGGACAACTGGAGATTCAGAATCCTGTAGCAGGAGTGAGCCCATCATTCCCATTTTCAGATATCGATGGATTCACAGGTTCGAACCTGTTCTCAAATCATCGAATCCTCATTCCCATGAAAGCAGGAAGGAAAATGGTTCTGCTTCCGTTCAATGAAGAGCCCTCCGCATATTTCACACGAAAGGATTTGAACTTCTCCCTACGGGAAACCTTCCCCTTCTACATCGTCAATAAGATGATTATCCTGAAAGGCCGGATCAAAAAATCACCTGAAAATATGGATATCCTTCTGGATACCGGATCGGATGGCAGCCTGATTTCGGTCGCTACGGCAAAAAAATACGCTTACATCAATTATCCGCTAAGTCTGCAGCTCCGGCATGACGCCATTGTATCCGGAGTCGGCGGAACAGCGGAAAATCTTCTGATCGCGGAGAATGTGGAAGTCGCAATCGGCGGAATCAAGAAGAACTTCGACCGCATGCGCGCGTTGAATCTGGCCGATACCAGTGAAAGTCTCGATCTCGAGCTCGACCTGATTCTTGGACGCGACTTCCTGCAAGGCTACACTCTGCTGATTGATTACAGGAACCGCACAGTTACATTCCTCAAATAGTCACTTGCCTCAGACTTAGTTGTGATCCCGACTGGCCGGCTCCAAATCTCGTATTACTGAACAATGCTCTTCGCCAAACAGGCCGGAAAGGGCGCGAGCTTCGCGACAACACATGGAAGAAAGCGGTAGCGCGCCGAATCTTCCCTTTGTCCTGGGATCGTGTTGCACAGGATGTAGCTCCGTTTCTTGAAGATCCTCAAGATGCAAAATTGTTGACCAGAGAGAATCTTCGCCATTTGCTCCAGGATTGACTTCTTTACCCGCCTGGTCCGCCGATGTCCCGCTCATGCCCCTCCTGTTGTGATCGCTTCAGGCCGGTAGTATGCTCAGATTCTTTGTATCCGGAGGAGAGATGCCATGAAAAGACTACTATCAGTCATCATCATTCTGACCGTTTGCGCGAACGCCACATTTGCTGCGGAGAAAAAAACAGAAGAAAAGACGGTATGGAAACCGGAAACATTCCAGGGTTTGGAATTGCGCGGGATCGGTCCCGCCGTGACTTCCGGACGACTGACTGATCTTGCAGTCGATCCCAAAAATCCGGGCGTCTATTATGTCACCGCAGCAGCCGGCGGTGTATGGAAGACGATCAATGGCGGAACCACATTCAATCCTGTCTTTGACGGCCAGACTTCTTCTTCGATCGGATGCGTAGCCGTGGATCCGAACGACCCGTTCACAGTGTGGGTTGGAACCGGTGAAAACAACAGTCAGCGCAGTGTGGGGTACGGCGATGGTGTATACAAGTCGAGCGATGGCGGCAAAAACTGGGAAAATGTCGGACTGAAGAATTCAGAACATATCGCAAAGATCCTGATTCACCCGAATGATTCGCGGGTTGTCTATGTTGCGGCGCAAGGACCTCTCTGGGCGCCTGGTGGCGATCGCGGGCTTTATAAGACAACCGACGGTGGAAAAACCTGGAACCAGGTACTGAAAATTTCGGAGAACACCGGCGTCACCGATGTTGTGATGGATCCGCGCAATCCGGAGGTCCTGTATGCAGCGGCATATCAACGAAGACGCCATGTCTGGACTCTGATTGATGGTGGGCCGGAATCTGCCATCTACAAATCCAGCAACGGCGGGGCAGACTGGAAAAAATTGGAAAGCGGATTACCTAAAGAAGAAATGGGACGGATCGGACTCGCGATCTCCCCCGCTGCTCCTGATTCAGTCTACGCAGTGATCGAAGCAGCCAACAAGGCAGGCGGTTTTTTCCGTTCCGAGGATGCGGGCGGAAACTGGGAAAAAAGAAGCGATTATGTTCCCAGTGGTCCGATGTATTACCAGGAAATCTTCGCCGATCCGCAAAACCCGGATCGGGTCTACTCCGTAGACACCTGGCTGCAAATTACAGAAGACGGAGGCAAGACATTCCGAAGAGTCGGGGAGAAATACAAACATGTGGATAATCACGTGGTCTGGATCGATCCGGCCAATACAAAACATTTGATGGTTGGATGTGATGGCGGCCTTTACGAAAGTTACGACCGGGGAGCCACATGGGATTTCAAAGCGAATCTTCCAGTAACGCAATTTTATAAAGTCGCTGTCGATAACAGCAAGCCGTTCTATTACGTTTACGGTGGCACACAGGATAACGATACGCTTGGCGGCCCGTCGCGAACGATTACATCGCACGGAATCGTCAACTCGGACTGGTTTGTGACGATTGGAGGAGACGGTTTTCAAAGCCAGGTTGATCCCGAAGATCCAAACATCATTTACTCGGAGGCGCAGTACGGCGCTCTCGCCCGTTTCGACCGCAAGAACGGAGAAAAGATTGATATCCAGCCTCAACCCGGCAAAGGGGAGCCGGCACTGCGATGGAACTGGGATTCACCGCTGATCATCAGCCCGCATTCGCACACACGACTCTATTTCGCGGCCAACATTCTGTTTCGCAGTGATGATCGGGGGGACAACTGGAAAGCCGTATCGCCGGATCTCTCACGGCAGATCGATCGCAACAAGCTGAAAATTATGGGGCGAGTCTGGAGCGTCGATTCGGTCGCAAAAGGCCAATCGACATCCTTCTACGGCAACATCGTTTCGCTGGCAGAATCACCGCTCAAAGAAGGCCTGCTGTATGTGGGTACAGATGACGGGTTGATTCAGGTAAGCGACGATAGTGGAAGAGCATGGACCAAATACGATCGCTTCGCAGGAGTGCCGGATACTACCTATGTTTCACGCATTACTCCGTCGCTTCACAATGTAGATACGGTTTATGCGGCATTTAACAATCATAAGACGGGAGACTTCAAACCATACCTTTTGAAGAGCAATGATCGTGGAAAAACCTGGACGTCGATCGCCGGGAATCTACCGGAACGCGGAAGCGTCTGGGTAGTCATTGAAGATCCGGAAAACGCGAATCTACTTTTTGCCGGTACGGAGTTCGGGCTCTTTTTTACAATCGATGGCGGCAAGCGCTGGATCCAGCTAAAAGGCGGAATGCCGCCGGTTGCGGTGCGCGATCTCGTGATTCAAAAACAGGAAAACGATCTGGTCGTCGCAACTTTTGGCCGTGGTTTTTACATCCTCGATGACATCATTCCATTGCGCCGCGCTACGGAATCCATACTGCAACAGGAAGCATTCCTGTCCCCTGTAAAACAAGCCTGGATGTTCATTCCGCAAGATCCATTGGGCTTGCCTGAAAAATCATTTCAAAGCGATTCGTTCTACTCTGCTCCAAACCCTCCCTTTGGAGCCGTCTTTACTTACTACCTGAAAGAAGAAATCAAGACGAAAAAGAAAGTGCGTCAGGAAAAGGAAAAAGAGCTGATCAAAGAAGGAAAGGATGTGTTCTATCCGGCATGGTCCGATCTGGAAGCAGAAAGTCGGGAAGAAGAACCTGCGATTCTATTAACGGTCACTGATGAGCAGGGAAATGTCATGCGACGTCTGACCGGACCTGCGAGTGCCGGTTTTCATCGCGTGGCCTGGGATTTGCGCTTTCCTCCGGCGACGCCCACAAAGCTGCAACCGCCCGCGCTGTACGATCCCTTTACGCCGCCGCCGATGGGACCTCTGGTTGTTCCGGGAACGTACAAAGTGAATCTCGCGAAACGGGTCAATGGAGCTGTTACACCCCTCGGCGAATCGCAAACATTCCAGACGCAGGCCCTCGGTGCATCCAGTCTGCCATCTGCCGATCGCGCTGCACTAATGGCGTTTGAGCGCAAAACTGCGCGACTTCAACGCGCTGTGATGGGCGCGGTGGAAGCGGCCGGTGAAGCGCAAAATCGTCTGGATTCTATCAAGAAAGCGCTTGATGACACTCCCTCTGCAGACCCGAAACTTGCGGATGAGGCTCGCGCATTGATCGCTCGTTTGAAAGATCTGCAACGCGCGCTCAGCGGAGATCCCATCCCCGCGCAATTCAATGAACCGGTCGCTCCCGCAATCGCCAACCGCGTCCAGACCATCGTGTACGGGCACTGGACCACCACCAGCAGCGCCACAGGCACACATCAGCGCAATTACGAGATCGCGACAGCTGAGTTTACTACCGTATTAGACGGACTTCACAAGCTGATCGAAACGGATCTGAAAGGGCTGGAAGACAAAGCGGAGATCGCAGGCGCTCCCTGGACGCCCGGCCGCGTGCCGACCTGGAAGGAAGAATAACCACAAAGGCACGAAGGCACAAAGTTAGGAATAGGTTTTAGGAGCGACGCCGCAGAAGCGCCACTATGGCGGCCAGGCACCATGTGCCTTCCAGCACTACAAACGGCCAGAAGTGAATGAGCCAGGATGCATAGCAAGCGAAGCCGGCGCCAATCACGTTCAATACCGAATAACTGACACTGTCTTGCCGCAGCTTCTTCAAAAGATTCAACAAAAAAGCCAGCAATAGAATTGCAACACCGATGGAAGCGATGATGTCGGATAAACGAAACATGAACCCTCCTATTTGGAGCGCAGGCTTCCAGCCTGCATTATGGGTCGCAGGCATCTTGCCTGCACTCCGTGTTTAGTCACCAGCGTAATGCAACATCTGGTACGATGAACAGGGTACCCACTTCTCAAGGGAGGTTCAATATGAAGTGCTCACTCCGGGTCATTGTCCTGGTCCTTTCCTGCATCCTGGCATTTTCAAATCTGAGCGTCGCGGAACTTTCCGAAAAGGAACAGGATTTTCTGGATAGCATTGAATCCGGAAACATGAAGGACTTCCAGAAGCTGCTAAAGAAGGGTCTATCCCCAAACACAACGGATGGTGCCGGCAACAGCGCGTTGATTCTAACCATCTACAATGAAAGACCTGAAATGGTAAAGATGCTTCTCGATGCGAAAGCAGATGTAAAAGCCACGTTCATTGGCGAGGATTCTCAAACCCTCTCTCCGGTACTGCTGGCGATCTATCAAAAGATCCCGGACGTCGCTCTCATGCTTGTTCAGGCAGGCGCCGATATCAACGCAAAGGACGAACAGGGACTGACAGCATTGTGGTGGGCCAGTCAGGATGGACATACCGACCTTGCCCTAGCGCTGGTCCATGCCGGCGCCGATGTAAACATCACCGGTAAGAAACACTACACACCTTTGATGATCGCGTCGGTGAAGGGGAACTCCGCCCTGGCCAACGCTCTGATCGAGGCAAAGGCTGATTTGACCGGGAAAGACGACGACAACTATACAGCGCTGCTCTGGGCCGCTCAAGAAGGACATGCGGAAGTCGTGAGCGCACTGCTCAAAGCGAGTGCGGATTGGAAAGTGATCAATAAGAAGGATCAAACCGCCATGCATCTGGCGGCAATCAACGGACACGCAGATGTGATACGGGCGCTCGTTCAAGCCGGAGCTGACATCGAAGCGAAAGAGTATCAAGGTGTCACACCGCTTCTTTTCGCAGCCCAGGAAGGTCACCTCGAAGTGGTGAAGTTGCTGATTGAGGCAAAAGCGGACGTCAATGTGGTTGGCAAAGATCTCCACAATACCGCCCTACATTTCGCTGCCTCACACGGTCACGCCGATGTGATTCAGGCCCTGATCGCAGCCGGGGCAAAGGTCAACGCAAAGAATCTAATCGGAAGCACGCCGCTGAAATTTGCCTTGGAATACAATCATCCGGAAGCAGCAGAAGTCTTGAAAAAAGCGGGCGGTCAGGAATAGAAGCGGCTCGTCTGATTGACGTGGGAGGTAATTCCCATATATTTTGTAGGGCTGACATATGATGCGGAAATTGTTCGCCGGAATCCTGTTTTGCGCCATTGCAACCTTCTGGTTTGGATGCGATGGCAGCAGGGCTCGCGCGTCTAATTCGGAGGCAAAGAGCAAACAGGTGCGCGTTGTGCGCGCGGAGAAGACGGTTCTGGCAAGAACGGTGGCTGTTACCGGCACACTGGCTGCCGATCAAGAGGTTACCCTTGCTCTCAAAGTAGCGGGACGGGTCCGCGAGATTGCAGTAGATCTGGGAAGCCATGTGAAGCGCGGGCAGGTGCTTGCGAGGCTGGAACCCACCGATTTTGATCTGCGTGTGCGCCAATCGGAAGCAGCGCTCCAGCAAGCACGCGCTCGTCTTGGAATGGATGCCGGTTCCAATCCAACGGCCATCGTTCCCGAGGAAACGGCGCTCGTGCGGCAGGCGGCAGCAGTTCTCGAGCAAGCGCGATTGACCCGAGAACGCATGGAGTCGTTGTCCAAGCAAGGCCTGATCTCCCGTTCTCAGCTGGATGATGCCCTGGCAAACTTTCATGTGGCGGAAGCCCGCTATCAGGATGCTCGGGAAGAAGTTCGCAACCGGCAGGCCGTGTTATCACAGCGGCAGGCAGAGCTGGAAATTGCGCGAAAACAACAGAGTGATTCGATTCTAACCAGCAACATGGATGGAGCGGTTCAGGAACGATTGATCTCCGCGGGGCAGTTTCTTCCAGCGGGTGAGGCTGCCTTTCGTATAGTAAGCAGCGACCCGCTGCGTTTGCGTCTTGCGGTGCCGGAACGGGAAGCGGTCGGGATTCGGATCGGCCAGCAAGTGAGCGTAAAAATCGATGAAGATGCTACCGTCTATCCGGGAAAAGTAGCGCGAGTCAGTCCGGCAATCAGTGCGGACAACCGGACGCTTGCTGTGGAAGCAGAAATTCCGAATCAAAACGGACAACTTCGTCCTGGCACTTTTGCGCGCGCTGAGATCGTTGTACAGGCACAGGATCCCGCCATTCTGGTTCCCGCGTCTTCCATTACCGCATTTGCAGGAATCAACAAAGTGATTCTGGTGGCGAACAATATTACAGCAGAAAAACGGGTACGCACCGGACGTCGCTCCGGAGACTCCGTCGAGATTGTGGAGGGAATTTCCGCCGGAGATGTCGTTGTAATCACTCCCGGAAATCTTGTAGGCGGCGAATCCGTCACGCCTGTCTGGTAACCTTCCCATGCAAAAACTGGCCGAAATCTGTATCCGCCGACCTGTTTTTGCTTCCATGATCATTCTGAGTCTTGTGGTCACCGGTCTTGCCGGCTATTACCGGCTGGGCATCGACCGTTTTCCTTCCGTCGATTTACCCACTGTAATCGTGCGCACCACTTTGCCGGGTGCTTCCCCTGAAGAGATCGAAACCCAGATTTCTCAGAAACTGGAAGAAGCTATCAATACGGTAGAAGGAATTTATGAGATGAGATCCGTAGCGGCTTCCGGCTCATCGATTGTCATCGTCACATTTCAATTGAACCGGGACATCGACACCGCTACACAGGATGTACGGGATCGCGTTGCGGGGGTGGTGGGAGATTTGCCTGAAGACACCGAGCCTCCACTGATCTTTAAGCAGGATAACGACACAACTCCTGTTATGACCGTAGCTGTCACCGGCGATCGTCCTGTGCGTGAATTGACAGAGCTCGCGGATAAGGTCGTCAAAGTGCAGCTCGAACGCGCTTCCGGTGTCGGCGAAGTCGAGCTGATCGGAGGGCTGCAACGTTCAATCAACATTTGGGCGGATGCAGATCGTCTTGCTGCATATCAGATTCCGATCAGCCGTGTGCGGGAAGCCTTGACAAGACAGAATGCGGATCTGCCTGGCGGAAACGTCACGCAAGGCCCGCAGGAAGAAACGTTGCGCACGATGGGACGGTATCTCAATCCGGAAGACTTCAATGATCTCACCATCGCAACCATCGGCAACTCGTCCGTTCGCGTGCGCGACATCGGATGGGCGGAAGACGGCAATAAAGAACAGCGTTCGGTTTCGCGACTGAACGGAGTGCCGACCGTTTCGCTTCAGGTGCGGAGGCAGTCCGGCGCCAATTCGGTTGCGGTGATTGAAGCGGCAAAAGTAAACCTCGAACGCGCAAGGGTGCTGATTCCGGCCGACGTAAAGCTGGAAATTATCCGCGATCAATCGCGCTACATCCATGCAGCGCTTCGCGAAATCAATTTGCATCTGATCATCGGCAGCATTCTGGCAAGTCTGGTCGTTTTGTTGTTCATGCGGAACTGGCGTTCGACGATCATTGCCGCGATTGCGATTCCGGCATCGGTGATCTCCACATTTGGAATGATGTGGGCGCTGGATTTCACGTTGAACAGTGTGACGATGCTTGCGCTGGTGCTGATGGTGGGAGTCGTCATCGATGACGCCATCGTTGTGCTCGAAAACATTTTTCGTTTTGTGGAAGAAAAGAAGATGACTCCCCGGCAGGCGGCAAAAGAAGCCACTGCTGAAATCGGACTTGCGGTAATGGCTACCACCTTCAGTCTGGTCGTGATTTTTGTGCCTGTCTCTTTCATGTCCAGTATTTCAGGCCGCTTCCTGTATCAATTCGGAATCACTGCCGCAGTAGCGGTGCTCGTAAGTCTACTTGTCTCATTCACTCTCACACCGATGATGAGCGCGCGGTTGCTGCGTAAGGACGACGCGCATTCAGGAAACGATGAGACGGCCGGCTCCCGTGGCGGTTTTTATGCGTGGCTGGACCGGCACTACACGCGATGGTTGAAATATTCGTTGGCCCATCGCAAACAGGTACTGGTGTTCGCGCTGATTGTTGTTTTGTCTTCGATTCCTCTCTATAGCCTGGTGCGGCAGGAATACATTCCGACTGATGTGGATGAAGCTGAATTTGATGTGAATGTCACCGCACCGGAAGGCGCCAGTCTCGCATCGATGGACGAAGTGATGCGTTCGATTGAAAAAGACTTGCGCGCGATTCCTTCGATACGTGTAGTTTTGGCAACAGTCGGCGGCGGATTTTTAGGAAATGTAAATCAGGCCAGCGCGTATGTACGGATCGCCCCGCATTCCGAGCGGCTTTTTTCGATCCCGCGATTCTTGAAGGGAGTATTGACGGGCCATCCGTTCGAAGCGTTTCGGAACAATATGTCCCAGCGTGAGGTAATGGTGCAGGTGCGTCGAGCGCTCACAAAGTATCGGGATCTCCGCAGCTCGGTGCGTAACGCCCCTTCGTTCAGCATCGGAGGAGGCAATTGGGAAATCGATTTTGTAATTCGCGGTCCTGAACTGGAATCGCTGGCGGCCTACGCGGAACAATTGCGCAAGAAATCTCTGGAACTGGGTGGAATTGTGGACGCCGACATTACGCTCAAGTTGGACAAGCCGGAGCTGCGGGTGGAGATTGATCGAGCACGCGCCGCAGATCTGGGTGTCGATGTACAGGAGATCGCTTCTGCCCTGCGCCTGATGGTTGGCGGCGATCAGGAAGTATCGCGCTTTCGCGACCCATCGGTAAACGAAGAATATGATGTCCAGTTGCGATTGGCTGAGGCGGATCGCAATAATCCGAACACTCTGGGTCAACTATACGTTCGCGGACGGAACGGTCTGGTACGGCTGGACAATGTTGTCAAAATTGTTCGCGCCTCCAGCGCATCGCGCATCGATCGTTTGGACCGGCAACGGCAGGTGGACTTGCGTGCTTCGGTAGGACCGGGATACGCGCTTGCAGATCGTTTGGAAGCGCTGCGAAAAGCGGCACGAGAAATGAATCTGCCGCCTGCGTACACAACCAGGGTGACCGGACGAGGCCGCGAACTGGAACGCACGTTTACAGAATTCTTATGGGCTTTCCTTTTATCAGTTATCTTCATGTATATGATTCTGGCATCTCAGTTTGAAAGTGTGGTTCACCCGTTTACCATCCTGCTTTCGCTTCCGCTTTCAGTTCCATTTGCTCTTTTCTCGCTCTGGATCACGGGAAATACATTGAATCTTTATTCCGCGTTGGGAA
Organism: uncultured bacterium; assembly: GCA_963843285.1. Lineage (GTDB taxonomy): Bacteria > Acidobacteriota > HRBIN11 > JAKEFK01 > JAKEFK01 > CAZDDB01. The sequence continues at coordinate 59,111 of CAWJJO010000011.1, read as the reverse complement.
TCCTCGTGCTTTTTGGCGTAGTGAAGAAGAATGCGATTCTGCAAATCGATCATACGAATCAACTTCGCGCAAAAGGTCTTCCGCGGTACGAAGCGATCCTGCAAGCCAACAGAGATCGTCTGCGACCGATCCTGATGACGACTCTCGCGTTGATTGCAGGAATGCTTCCACTCGCAGTGGGAACGGGGCCGGGAGCTGAAGAACGGCGCGCGATTGCGGTGGTGGTGATCGGTGGACAATCGCTCTGTTTGCTTCTTACGCTGCTGGTCACACCGGTGGCCTATTCGCTCCTGGACGATATGCATGATTTGAAATTGTGGGAACGCATCCGGAGCAGGAAACTCAGGGTTGAAGAGGCGGGCATCCCTGCCGGCCACGCAAGTACACGGCAGTGAATTTAGCAGGCTGGAAGCTGGCTGGAAGCCTGCGCTCCCACTAGAATTCGGGCAATGGTTTCCAGCGCGAGGCCACGGCTGCCTCTTCATCAATGGCCGCAACGGTTTGAAGATAAAGCGCGTGAGCGTCGTCCATAGAATCGGCTACCGCAGTTAAGCCGAGTCTGCCGTGTTCGGGAAGGGCGCTCATCATATGAAACACAACGCCTGTTTGACGCGTATGATCGAAGTGAAGTCCCCGGCGAATCGCGAGATCAAAAAGATCATCCGAAGTCAGCGAACGATAAAGCGGAGATTTTACCTGATCGCTTGCAACAAAGTATTTACGAACACCGTTGGGAGACAGAAATTCAGCGGTCTCCGGATTATAGTTGCCGCCGGTAAGAAACTTGAGAGTCAAAAAAGGATGAGTTGTACCGCCTTTGCGGAGATTCAATTCAATCCCGTAAGGCCGCCAATCTCCGTTGGAAGAACGGGTTACAACAAAGTCGATGGCAAACCGGCCCACAATCCCTTCTTTTGCAAGCCGTCTTCCAACTTTTTCAGCTTCCTTTGTAATCGCCGTAGCATATGCAGGATCTGCAGGGAACTTAGCGCCCAGGTAATTTTGACCATCCACTCCACCTAAAAGCTGATCATGAGTGGACAGGACTTGAAGCTGACCGACCGGATTGACGCGTAGCTGGACACTTGGGCTGCGGAATTCATCGCCCTGCAAAAGCTCTTCAAGAACCGCGCCACGTTTGCCCAGTAGATTCATGTAACCGCGAAAGGTCTGTCCCTGTTTCCCCAGTCGTATTTTCCGCACGCTCTCAGTGATTGCGGACGTTTCTTGCGGATCACCGGGCGGAGGCAAGTCGCGTAAATCCAACATTGCATTTCCTTCCCCGGAAACTCCTTCATTCAACTTTACAAGCGCTTTAGTCAACGCAGGGTTTTTCGCACGCAACTTGCAGATCGCCTCGACCAGCTGATCCAGGTTGCAGATATTTTCAAAGCCGGCAGGATGCGGAATCTCTTCCTCCAAAAAAATCTGGCGCGTGCCGCTCTTGCTCCCGAGACTATAAAATCTGGGATCCGCAGCATACATCGGAATCCCCAGATGCAGTGCGAGATCACGTTCCAATATCGAAGTCGTAAACGGAACGAGATGCGCGCGATCGACATCCTGGATCAAAGACCGGATTCGCTCGATGAATCTGGGCCGTTCCAAAATCTTTTCGGAAAGCGGGCGTGGGGATGTGTCGCAGGGAGCCAGCATAAACAGCCGCTGGCGCGCATGGCTGATAATGACACCTGGAAGTAGTCCCAGATAATAGTCAATTACGCTTGTTGGAACGGGTTGCGAAGTGATGTAAATCAGCCGGGCTTGAGGATGCCGCAACAACAGCAAGAAAAAAAGAAACCGTTCCTCATAATGTTGCATCACAGATCCAACGCTGGAGTCCACCATACTGAGGGAAGGAACAACAACAACGGTATGCTCTTCATCGACAAAGGACGCTACTCCTTCATCGAAACAGTGTGCCAGCGAGTAAACCAGCTTCTCCTGTAATCGATCAAACCGCTGACCTGCTTCACGGGAAGATATCCCGAGCGACGACATCGTGCGATAAGCCGGAGACAATGAATCTTTTCCTGAATTAGCCATATCTTTAATTCACACAAAGCACAAAGATCACAAAGAAACGATTACTCTCTTCGTGTGCTTCGAACCTATGTGATCAATCCTACTTGAGCAGTGTAACATCGACGATACGGACTGCAAACTGTATTCGGAGCCGGCGAGCGTCTGTCCAAAATCAGTTTGGAGTCGGCGGGCGTCCCTGCCCGCCATCAATGCAAAATCACCTCATGCGGGCACGGAGGCCTGACTCTCAACGACGGGCATTAATCGTGCGGACGCCACGATATTCCAGGATGCGGTCATCCGCAGTCATCAGCGATAGCCCGAAACAACGCGCGGTAGCCACAAGCAGGCGGTCCGCCGGATCTTCATGGAATTCTCCCGGCAGCGCATAGGCTTCCACTGCACTTTCATGGGTTACAGGTATGGTCTCCGCTGCGAGGCCAGCAAGCGACTGCTGGATCCAATCCTGAAGCGGCATCGAAAGTGAGATATACTCTGCCCACCTCAGACGCGCAATCTCCAGAGTGGAAACAGTACATACGCAATTAGTATGCTCCGAAGACACAAGCACCGCGGCTGCGCGCCGACCAAGTTTTTCGGGCTGCTCCTGGGACCAGATCCAGACGTGAGTATCCAGCAAGACTTTCAACGCATCATTTCCCAGTCTTTGGATGAGTCAATTTTGACCAGATCACGCCTGATGCTCATGCGACCCTTCAACTCACCAAGCTGCTTCTTCGAAACACGAACTTCCGCAGGCTCAATGATTACAAGCGGTTTTCCGCGAAGGGTTACCATCATCGGTTCCCGCGTCTCACGGACCTCCTTCAGTGCAGCGATGCACTTTGCCTTGAACTCTGAAACCAGCATTTTTTTCATGTTTCTATAATAGACCAGGTCAACTGACTTGGTCAAGATTCTAAAATAGAATCGCCTATTGTTTTCTTATGCGGGTACGGGTACAAGAGCATCGTATCGCGGGAAGCGAGATGCGATATCGGAGCCGGTGAAATCAGCTACCCAGCCTTCGGGTGTGACAAACGTCCGGATCACTTTCAAATTTGGTCTGGAGCCCATATCGAACCAGTGTTTTGTGCGCGGTGGAAGATCGATGAAATCACCCTTTTCACACAATGTCGCATAAACATGGCCGTTTGTATGGATGTAGAAAATACCGGAGCCTTCCACGAAGAAGCGGGCTTCATCTTCACTATGAGTGTGCTCCTCAAGAAACTTTTTCCGCAATTCGGGGTGGTTCGGCATTTGCACATTTACGGAAATGACGTCTGCTGCGACAAAACCGCGAGCTTTCATCAACTGTTTCACCGAAATGTCATACGCGCTCAGCACCTCTTCCTGCGTCGCTTGAAGCGCCAGCTCCCGATCAGCGATCCAGCGCTCAAATTCGATATTTACTTCCCTCAAAATTCGGGAGAGATCGCGGTATTCGTGGAAATCCTCGAAACGAGTGGGATCGTCTTCTGAAAAAATACGCAGCAGGCTCATGATCCACCTCCTGTCTTTCGTATATCTTACAACATGTTGTGGGCTGTGTAGATTCCTCGCCAACATCAAATCTGGTTGGACTATACTGAAACTCTTCGCGGATCACCTCTTGGATTCACGAAGAACACCTGAGAGGACACGGAGAGGGGAATAGCCACAGAGTGCACAGAGAAGAGGAAATGGTCTCTGAGCAAATTCATGATTCGGGGGTAATGTAGGCAGCCGTGATTCCACCATCCACTACAAATGCAGTTCCGTTTACAAATGAGGATTCATCCGACAGAAGAAAGAGCATCGCATTCGCAATTTCCTGCGGTTTTGCAAAACGTCCGGGGGGAATATGGACCAATCTTCGCTGCCTCTTGACCGGATCCGACAGGATGGCAGAAAGCAACGGAGTGTCTACCGGCCCGGGACAGAGCGCATTGGCGCGAATGTTCTTTCGTGCAAACTCAACCGCGATTTCCCGCGTCATCGCAAGCACGCCGCCTTTGCTGGCCGTGTACGCAATTTGAGGAACAGCAGCTCCCATCAGCGCGACAAAGGAAGCAACATTGACGATCGATCCGCCGCCTGCACGGAGTAGCGCCGGGATCGCGTGCTTGCATCCGAAGAAAACACCTTTGAGATTGATCTTCATCACCAGATCCCAGACTTCCTCCGTTGTATCCACAACCGAGCCGTCCGCATCCGGAAAAACTCCCGCGTTGTTAACGATTCCATTAATTCCACCGAAAGTCGTTTCTGCAACATGCACCAGCTGTTTTACTTCCTCTTCACTGGATACGTCTGTGTGCACAAACAAAGCCCCTTTTCCGCGCGTCCGGATTTCCATAACCGTAAGATTGCCCGCATCATCGTTCACATCTGCAACAACGACGCGGGCTCCTTCACCCGAGCACAACAGTGCGGCTTCGCGTCCGATGCCGGAACCGGCTCCAGTGATTACGATAACCTTGTCCGCAAGTCTCATGATGTTCTTCACGCGCGCTCAAAAAAACGGGCGCGCTCCCAACAGGTAACCACTTCATCGAACATCCGCTGTTCTGTCTTCAGAAAGTGGAGATAGTGATCTACGACTTCATCTCCAAATGCCGTTCGCGCCAGTTTGCTCTGTTCAAATTCCGCGATCGCATCGCGAAGAGTTGCAGGTACGCGCGGTAATTCCTTTGCTTGATAGATGTCTCCGGAAAAAACCGCAGGCGGTTCGATGTGATTGCGAATGCCATCCAGTCCGGACGCAATCACAGCGGCATAAGCGATGTATGGATTTGCGTCCGCGCCTGGAATGCGGCATTCGATGCGCAACGAACTACCATGACCGACCACGCGAAATCCGGCTGTCCGGTTGTCGTAGCTCCACGCAATTGCGGTCGGAGCAAAGGAACCGGCCTGATATCTTTTGTACGATGATACGTAAGGCGCATAACAGACCGTAAACTCGCGCGCATGCGCAATCCACCCGCCGAGAAACCAGCGGAACAGATCGCTCCCTTTCACAGGTCCGATTGGTGTTTCACCTTGAAACAGATTTTGCTCGCCTTCAGGATCCCACACACTGAGATGAATGTGCATGCTGGACCCTGCGAGCTTTTCATTCCACTTGGCCATGAACGTAACGGCCTTTCCCTGCGACATTGCAATCTCTTTTGCAGCATGTTTGTAAATGACGTTGCGGTCCGCCTGTATCAGCGCTTCGCTGTATTCCAGATTGATTTCCTGTTGTCCGGGTCCCCATTCGCCTTTGCTGAATTCCACCGGAACACCGCTCGCCATCAACTCTCTTCGGATCGCGCCGATCAACGGCTCCTCTCTGGTGCCCTGAAGGATGTGGTAATCCTCAATGTAAGAACCGAGCGGTCTCAGATCGTGGAAATTTTTCGCAGCGGCGCTTTCATACGTCTCGTTGAAAGCAAACAACTCAATCTCCGAACCTCCCATCACGGTGAAGCCGGCGTCGCGAGCTTGCGCGACTTGCAGTTGTAGAATACGACGGGGAGCTACTTCGACAGCAGTGTTGCCACGATAAAGGTCGCCGATGACAAGCGCCGTTTTGGGCAGCCAGCTGGCAATGCGCGCCGTGCTGAAATCGGAAACGCAGTGAAAGTCCCCGTAGCCGCTTTCCCAGCTTGTAAACTTATAGCCGGGAACGGGTGTCATCTCCATATCGCAGGCAAGAAGATAGTCGCAAGCATGGATGCCTTCTTCCAGTACGTGATCGAAGAAAAAGCGTCCGGTGATCCGCTTTCCCATCAGCCGGCCGTAGTAGTCAGGAAAAACCAGCAAGACCGTTTCGATTTCACCGCGCTCTATCCGCAGACAAAGCTCATCGCGGCTTAACATTCCGGGTGTGGAGGGCATGCCTAACTTTGTATCCTACGAGTGTGAAACTTGCAAGGGGACCGAGGAATTCACCGCAAAGACCGCAAAGGGCGCAAAGAGGGATTTAACCACAGAGGGCACGGAGTTATGCGCCTTTCAATCCCAAATTGCGGATGAGCCTGTAAAGATAAGTGAGATGCACTCCGAGAAGTTTTGCTGCTTCTTCCAGATTTCCGTTTGTCTGTTGCAAAGCGTTCGAAATTAGTCTTTTTTTCGCATCTTTGACACCTTCGTGATATTTGGTGATCGGCACGCCGGCAGGATGCTCCATCTCCAGCAAATTTTCCGGAAGATCTTCCTGCAAGATGACTTCTGTGGATCCAAGAACGACGGCTCGCTCAATGGCATTTTCGAGCTCCCGCACGTTTCCAGGCCAATCATAATGAACCAACGTCTCGCGCGCCTCAGGCGCGATTCCCTTGATTCTGCGCTGAGACTTCTCGCCATATTTTGCGGCGAAATAGCTCGCAAGCAGTGGAATATCTTCCCGCCGGTCTCGCAATGGAGGCATCATGAGAGTTACAACGTTCAGCCGGTAATAAAGGTCCTGTCGAAATGTGCCGGCTTTTACTGCCTCTTCCAAATTCCTGTTCGTTGCTGCAATCAATCGTATATCCACACGAATCGGACGGGTGCCTCCGACTCGATCGAACTCGCGCTCTTGCAATACACGCAAGAGTTTGACCTGAAGACCGGTGGACATTTCGGAGACCTCATCCAGGAAAACCGTACCGCCATCCGCTGCTTCCAGTTTTCCTTTCTTTTGCGCAATGGCGCCGGTAAAAGCGCCCTTCTCATGTCCGAAGAGCTCGCTTTCGAGTAAAGACTCAGCTAAGGCAGCGCAGTTAATCGCAATAAACGATTTTGCCGCCCGCGGACTGTTCAAGTGAATCGCACGAGCCGCTAATTCCTTTCCTGTCCCGCTTTCCCCGCGAAGAAGAACGGTTGAATCAGAGGGCGCTGCCTTTGCAATAAATAGATAGACCTTTAGCATTGCGGGACTTTCACCTATCATACCGTGCTCAATGGTTGTATCCGTTTGCAGCCGTCTATTTTCCTCAATCAACCATTCCATCTGTTGCGCATTGTTCAAAGCTACCGACGCGATGGACGCGACAGCCGTTACGACTTGAAGATGACCTTCATCAAACTGTATCTTCGGATCGCTCGTATCCAGGTAAAGAACACCTAGAACTTTCTCATGCAACACAAGCGGAACACAAAGCAGCGACTGAATCTTTGAGGCAATCAAGCTATCCGAATCACTGAACTCTTTGATCTGCCGAATATCGTTCCCCAGGATGGAAATCTTTTCCCGACTGACCTGACCGCTAATGGTGCGGCTTACAGCAAAGGGTTGCTCTAATCCCGACGATTTGTCTAGGCTGTGAGATCTGCCTTGTTCCATTAGAATGGCGCCTCGGTCGGCAGGAACTATTTCAAGAATGAGTTCCAGCAATTTCCTTTTCAATTCTTCCGGGGTTTGAATCAAGTTGATGGCGGTGCTGATCTTCAGCAAAGCATTCAGGTCCTGCGCCGTTCGCATCGCCGGGGGAAGAGCTAGTACTTTCTCCGGTTTCAGGTATAGAGCATCGTCGAGTGCCAGTTGCATGGTGGATTGAAGGACAAGTATCCCTGCATCCGGTGGTGTGTCACCCAGGACCGGAGAGACCACTTCTTGAAAAAGGAACAGAAACAGTGAATCGCCCATCCCGATCTGATCACCATGTTCGAGAATCCGTTCTTTGACGGGAACGCCGTTGACAAAGATTCCATTGCGGCTCCCCAAATCGCAAATTTTGAACTCGTCTCCCTCCTTTTTGATCACACAATGTCTGCGCGACAGGAGAGGATCACTGACAGCCAATCGGTTGGATGGCTCCCGACCGATGGAAACTTCTTCTTCAGTCAACTGAAAAGTGGAGCCTTGCAGAGGTCCGAAAATGGCCACCACTGCGGGATTCATATTCTGAGTATATCCCAGTCGGTTTGTGTCAGTTCCGCCTTTGCGAGACAATTGCAGCATGGGAGATCCGCAACTTTGTTCGTCTTGCGGCGAATCGTTGCCGGACGAATCCTCAGATTGTCCTCGTTGTCTTGGAGAGACCATCGGTAAGCCGTTCACTGCCGTTCCTTCGATCGCAGCCTTTAAGATCGTTCGTGTGCTCGGTAAAGGCGGTATGGGAACGGTCTATCTTGCTGAAGACAACACTTTGAAGCGATCTGTCGCCATCAAAGTGATGTCAAAGAATCTGGCACAGGATCATCGCGGCCCGTGAATCACTACTCCCCCGGGTTTATTTCCCCTCGCATTCTGGAGCTATACCAGCAAGCGCGGTAGCAATCGAAGCGCTGGGTGACTGCTTGAACCCGGCATTGCGCGCTATTATAATAGCCTTATGGAAGGAGGCATCCCTTGAAGGTTGCAAACACGGTAGATTTGAAGAACAGGACGAATCAGCTTCTTCGAGAAGTACGAAAGGGCCAAGCCGTGATTATTACGTATCGGGGAAAACCCGCCGCATCCCTCGTAGCGTTGACAGAGGAGGGGCTGGAGGACTTCGTCTTGGAACATAGTCCGAAAATCAAGAAAATGATTCTGGAAGCGGAAAAGGATCGCAAAGCTGGACGCCTTGTTTCATTCAACACGTATCTTGAAGATCTGAACAAGAAGCGTGAGTGATTATTCTCTTCAACTTACCCGGGCAGCTGATCGCGATCTCAAAGATTTACCAGTCAAAATCCAAAAGCAAATTGCTATCGATATCAAATCTTTGTCATCGAGCCCATTCCCACAAGGAAATAGAATCAAAAAGCTGAGAGGATTTGGTTTTCCTCTTTTTCGCCTTCGAAGCGGTGACTATCGAGTCCTGTACCGGATCGATGGAAAAGAGATTATCCTTCTACGAATCATCTACCGGAAGATGCTGGATCGCATTCTATCCCAACTGAAATAGGCTCGCACCCTCAACTCTCCACATATAAAGATTGTTCGCACGACGAACCTCGAGACACAAGCTCTCGCTTCTGTCCATAGGCTGTTGACTACCTGGGTCTATAGTCCGTAGCGATCGTTCTGACTTTGCAAGTGGCAAGGTTAGAGGATCAAAGTCTGTCTCTAACAAAAGCGGATCTGACAATCAAATCTAAACGCTTCAAGTCTGCTTCTAACTTCTGTCCGTAAGAGGCGCAAAAGATCGCTCTGTTCGGGAAAATTATTCTATAATAAAAGCAAGAGACGCAGCGGATAGAATGATGTGATTACAGCAAGGCTGCTGATTGTATCCTCTTTGATCCTCGCCGTCGCTGCGTTATCTGCAACTCCGGCCTCCACGGGATTTTCACCGCAGACTGCGCCAAAAGGTGGACAGTTTCTGGTCGCATCCGAATACTTTTTGAGGGACCCGCTCTTTGCAGAAAGCGTAATCCTGATCATCAAGCATGATGAACACGGTTCAGTCGGTTTGATCCTGAACCATCCAAGCAAGCTGACTATTTCGCAGGCGATTCCGCAAATGAGCGAGCAGATTCACCTGGGCAACCCTGTTTCTATCGGAGGACCCGTTTCGCTGAATCGGTTCTTCATGCTGGCACGCACCAGTGTGACGGAGGAAGGTCTTTTCCGTGTGATGGATCAGGTTGCGTTTTCTGCCAGCCCCGACTCGATCCACCGTTGGTTGAGTCGCGTAAATGGAAGAAAGAAGATTCGCGTGTTTGCCGGATACTCCGGCTGGACAGCCGGTCAGCTGGAAGCGGAAATCCAACAGGGCGCCTGGAGCGTTCTGCCGGCTTCAGATGAGTCTGTGTTCGACACGGAATCATCTGATCTCTGGCGGGCGTTGACGACACTGCTTCCAGGTCACGAAGAAGTGTAGTTTATCGGAAACAACTCAAAAGGGTGTGCGCCACCGCAGGCCGGGGAAACGAGCGTAATCGCGGTCGGTTGTAACCCACTCGCAGCCGGATTCGATGGCCAATGCCGCAAACCATGCATCTTGCACAAGATTTCCCGAAATCGAGGCGCGCGCGCAAAGATCAGTAAGGATGCTCATGCATCAATATGTCAACAACGTCCTAGAGACACCTACACGAGGATGGAAGAGAACATCCGGGTGAAGCTCGTTTGAACCTGATGCCTGTCATTCGCACTGATCCGTCCGATCCGCTTCCTGATGAGGGAAGTATCAATGGTAACCAGCTTTGCAAGCCGGACGATGGTTCTCTTGGGGAGACCTGCTTTCTTCCAGTCCTCTAAAACGACATCGTAAGGAAACGAGATGAGTGCCGTGCTGCTAGTCATCATGGAGACAACATAGTGAGCCTCAAGACCTTTGGGATTGAGGACACATAGAATCAGACAAGGCCTTCTCTTCACCGCTGTTAAATCGGAAAAAGGGAATGGCACCAGTATGATGTCAAAGGGTGTCATAAACCCGGTCATCCTCGTTGTCCCATTCCGCAAAGGTCAAATCAGCCGCACGGTGAAGCAGAGTAGATTCCAACTGGTCGGCAAAATAGGCCTTCAGGGCGTCCACGAGAATTGCTTTCTGAGTTCTGCCTTTTCTCGCTGCGTAAAGCCGGAGCATGTCAGCCAACTCCGGCTGATCACTAAAATCAAAACTCATTTTTACAGTTTTCATGATTTATATTTTTCAATAAATATAGAAACCTGTCAAGCTGGCGTGATGCCGACTATCACCGGAAAGATATTGGATTTGGCAAAAAGCACGGAAGCGTGCTGAACTGCAGTGGGTGATGTGCGAAGATTCGCAAGGCTTTGCGTTTTTCGCTCGCAAAGTGCATGTTGTAATGTGAAGGATACTACGAACATGGAGAATCAATCGATGGTGGACGCCCCTGCTGCTCCGCTGCTGCCGCTTTCCAGCAGGCAGCGAACTGCTGTAACGGCAGGAGTCATGACAGGAATGTTCCTTGCTGCCCTGGAAGTCACAGTTGTCGGAACGGCGATGCCCACGATCATTGCGACACTTGGTGGATTGCAGCATTACAGCTGGGTCTTTTCGGCTTACTTGCTCACATCTACAGTGAGTGTGCCGGTTTGGGGAAAGCTTTCCGATCTTTACGGACGCCGCCGTTTGTATCAAGTCGGAGTCGGAGTGTTCCTGCTTGGTTCGATCCTTTCCGGCATATCCACTTCGATGTTTCAACTGATCGTGGCGCGCGCAATCCAGGGTCTTGGCGGCGGAGCGTTGGTTCCGCTCGCAATGACGATCGTCGGGGATATCTACACGCTGCAAGAACGCGCACGGATGCAAGCGTATTTTAGCGGTGTTTGGGGATTTGCAAGTATGATCGGACCGATCGTGGGCGGCTTTCTCACCGATGAATTGTCGTGGCGCTGGGTATTCTTCATCAATGTCCCGTTCGGTTTGTTAACGGCCTTCATCATCGGGGCGTGGCTGAAGGAACCGGATTTGCGTGAGCGGCCTGTTGTCGATTACGCGGGCGCGACTGTGCTCATGATATCCGTGGTATTGCTAATGCTTGCTGTGGTGGAAGGCGGAACGCTGTCAGCGCTGCTGAGTACTCGGAATCTACTGCTGCTTTGCGGTTCCGTGATCCTGATGGCAATCTTCATCCGTATCGAACAATCGGCGAGGGAGCCGATTTTGCCGCTTGGTTTGTTTCGAAATCGCGTTGTTGCGATCTCTGTGCTGGGAGGCTTCTTTCTTGGTGTGGCAATGTTCGGCGCGATTTCGTTTATTCCACTTTTCGCTCAGGGAACCCGCGGATCTAGCGCCACGGAAGCGGGATCGTTGTTAACTCCGTTGATGTTGAGCTGGGTAGTTCTCTCTGTGGTCGGCGGCAGGCTCCTGCTTCGAGTTGGATATCGCTTTACCGTACTCTCCGGCTGCGCTTTGCTGACAGCCGCACTTGCATTATTTTCCACTTTCGACCCGGAAACTCCGCAGCTTCTGCTCTATGCAGATCTGGTGCTCGTAGGCGCGGGACTCGGTCTGACAATGCTGACTCTTCTGATTGCTGTCCAGCAAGCTGTGCCGCGACAACATCTGGGAACTGCAACCTCACTGAATCAATTCTCAAGATCGATCGGCGGAGCGGTCGGCGTTGCTGTTATGGGCGCTTTTCTGTCAGCGGGATTGACATCGGGACTGCAGGAGGCTGCAAGACAGCCGAATGCTGTTCTGTCCAGGAAGATGCATCGAAGCTTGCAGCAAATCCGAATGCGCTGATTGAATCCGAGTCAAAAACCGCCTTGACGCCACCGGTGCTACTTGTGTTGCGAGAAGCGCTCTCACACGCATTGCAGAGTGTCTTCCTCCTGGGTGCAATCGTGTCCGCTCTATCGCTTCTCATCATGTTGCGATTACCCGACAAAATCAGCGGCCGGGAAGGTCAGCCTCCCATGCCTCCGCCTCCGGAAGCATGCTGCGCAGAGGCAGGCGAACGCATGGTGCTGGCGCAGCTCAATACGATCAACGCAGATGACGAACCGGTCGCATGACTGTTTCACATCCGGCAGGCGAGACGCCTGCGACACCCATAATGCAGGCTGGAAGCCTGCGCTCCATAGCCGTTACTGCGCTTCGTCGAACGTAACTCCCGCATTTTGTGGGAAACGTTCCGGTTTTGCCCACTGTTGATACTCCGGGAGCACTGTCTTCTGAAACTCTTCTTTAGATTTTCCAGCCTTCTTTGCCTGAGCTGCAGCATCGATCAAATCCTGAATATATTTTCGAAACTCCTTCAAGCCATCCAGATTGGTCACTTCTCCATGTCCTGGAATTACGACTGCGTCAGGGGGAACGCGGCTGATTAGGGGATCGATCGCTTTTAAATAACCGCCGGCGGATCCGCCGCTCTCCACATCGATAAATGGAAACGTCCGATAAAAGAAGTCATCGCCCATATGCAGCACTTTTGCTTTCTCGAAGTACACAACACTATCGCCGTCGGTATGTGCCGGCGGAGTGTGCCATACATGGATAACTTCACCGCCCAGATGAATTCGAAACTCCGAATCAAACGTCAAGAACGGCGCGGCAACCTCCTCGACCTTCACATTCCTGGCCCAGTTCAGTACGGTTTCCAGTTGCTTCGCTCTCTCTTCGTTCCCTTTGGATCTCGCTGCCTGGATCGCATCCGGGTACTCGCGAAGAATTTCTTCCCGGTTTGCAAACACTCGCTTGCGGACATTGTCATGAGCGATGATGACTGCCAATGGAAGGAAGTATTCATTTCCGCCGGCATGATCGATATGATGATGTGTGTTGATCAGATATCTGATCGGCTTCTCGGTAACGCTCTTGATTTTTTTCACAACGCCCGGACCCAGGTCCGGAAACTCAGCATCCACCACCACCACGGCATCCGGTCCAATAAAGAATGCGACATTGCCGCCACGTCCGTAGAGTACATACATTGATTCGTTCAGCTTCTTGAGCTCCAGAGGATCCGCGGGACTTTGATCGTGGTGGCCGTCTGCAAACACAAGTCCGGAGAGAAGCAGGCTGAAAATAAACAGGTATCGCATCATGATGGTTTCCTTTTCCAAATGAGATCGTTATTATCCCGGCGATCGATCAATCGAATGACATTTCCTTTGCCGTCGGTTTCAAAAATTTTTACTCCTCTAGGGTTGCCCTTGCGAAAAAACGTTGTCTCGTTCGAAGGAAAGAGCTCTTCCTTTGGGCGACCGGATCGCTGGCCCATGAGTTTATCTCCTTCACGTGTGACTGTGTAAACGATGTCCGGAGCGAGTTCGTATTCCCCGGTGTAGCGATCGTAAATGCCGGGATCCACGGAAACGGGAGTTAACTCGCTCGGAAGCACGGCCACATGGCTGAAGATCATTTGCCATTGCCCGTTTCGACGAATGAAGGTGCTGGTAGTTTGAAATTGCGTCAACATTTTCTGACCATACAGTTCCAGATATTCCATATCGCGATGAGTGATGACGGCGGTATCGCCAGCTGTGCGAACCTGAGGATCGGTTACTTTGATTCTGCCGCTGTATCCCGCTGGCAAAGGGCCTAAGTCTGCCAGAAGCTCTGATTTCGTCAACACCTTCCCATTCTCATCCACGTACAGACAATCGTCGGAAAGGTAGCGCTCCCAGACAGCCTTGTTGCCGGGAGCAACTGCATCCATCAGCTCCTGCGAAATCGCTCTCAGCGTTTCCGTTGTCGCGTCCGCCTTTCCAGGAGGCGCCGGTCCACTCTGGGTTTGAGCAAATGCACAGGCGGAAAGGCACAAATAAATAGCGCCTAAAATATGAAAAGGCTTTTTCATTCTCTACCTCATCTTGAAGTGTTTCATTTCCGGAAAACGGTTTGTAGCGCCGGCGTCCCGCCGGCTAAAACCTTGTGCATCGTCGAGCTCGGCCGGCGATTCCTAATGGATTCTCTCCCCATTCCGGTAGACGTACATCCTGCGCTTCGACAATTCCGCAAAGAATTTCTTTGGGGGAATCACGGCTTCCGGCGCATGAACTCCGGTCTGCCGAATCAGCCCGTTCTTCAACATTTGCGACATAATGGAGATGGTTCGGCCTGTATCTACATTGCTGCCTGCACTCTCCCAGCCTCTGGTTGTCTTGATGATGCAATTCATTTCCGTAAAAACCGGTTTTCCCCGTTTTCTTCCTTCCACTTTCACCCACAGGTTCTCGACTTCGCGGTAGCCTTGCGGTACCGGCAGTCGCTTCAAGGCCTTGATTGTAAAATCCAGCGGTTTCAATTTGAGGCCGCTCACCTCGATTTCCTTTGAAGAGTGAAATCCCAAATCGATCAATGTTTCGATTCCTTTGAACGAATGCTCCGGAAAACCTGCCATGTACCCGATGTTCTCGATTCCCTTATCTTTAAAGTAGTTGGAGAATGTGTACACTTCCGAGTGGACAATGCAATAGACGGTTTGCGGTCCGACTTCTTTGAACCAAAACGTTCCTTGGCATTTCCTGATTTTTTCTTTAACAAACTTCCCATTGCGAAAGACTACGGGTGCTTGTGTGAACTCACTGAAAATACTTTGCATGGAATAAGGCACAACAAAGGATTTGATATTTGAATCCCACGCAAATCCAAGCATAATGGTCTTTACCGAATCAAGACGGTCGACCTCATACGCTGCCATTACGTTTGCAATTCCTGGAGTAGATCCACAACCAGTCAGAGTTAAGATGCCTTTTTTCTGAAACGAAGCATTGAGCCGGAATTGTTTTCTGGTAATGGATTGGAGTCCTCCAAGATCCGTACACGATCTCCCCGTTTTCAAACAGGCCTTCATAATCGGAATGTTGAATACAAGCTCTGCGCAATTGATTACGACATCGGCCCCCGACTTTCGAATGATGGCTGCGATCATTCCCTGTTTTGTAAGATCAACCGCGCGGAATCCGGCTCTCTTGTTTTTCAAAAGATCCTGAACCGCGTTCCGATCCCGTCCGGCAAGTAACACCGAGTAACCGGACTCCAGCAAATCGCGCGCACAAATTTTCCCCTGCTGCCCGGTGCCACCAAAAAGAAGAAAGTCATACTGCATTCACATATCTCTCCTTACGAATCAGGCCGTGCTCTTCTACGAACCGTAGCGGGCGGCAAAAGCCGCGTTTGGAAAATAATTCCAAGGATCAGAAGTACAACAATGGCAAGCGTAGAAAAAGGCTGCTCCAGGGCAAGCGACCGCGCAATCAGAATCGCTCCTGTGGCGGAAGAAAGAAAAATCAAAGCCCAATCAAATAAGATGGATAAGAGGATCGCTCCAACGATGCCGCCGATCACAGCAGGAATCAGCGGTGCAACACTCCAATTCAGCGTTTCCATCAATGTGGTCGCAAAAAAAGCTCCTGCCAGAAAGCCCGCGATTGCAATCGCAAGCTTCTGAAGAAACAACGCAAGTACAACTCCGATCAAGCCGCAGCCGAAAGCGATCAATAGAAGAAGCCAGTCAGGCTGACCGGAAAAGAACTTCGCTCCAAACGTCATCCCGGAAATAAAGCCCAGTAGTCCGACAAACAGCCAGAACAAACGACGGCCCAGAAATAGCAGCAACAACCCTGAAACAATCCGAAACAATGACCACTGCATATAGAAACAATAGTACCGGAAAAATGAATTAAACAGGAAGGTTGACGAAAGCGGCATAAAGAGGAATTTAGCGGCTTGATTTTCGAATTGAGCAGCTCCTCGCTTAATTTTCGGCTTGGAGCGTCGGGCCTCCGTGCCCGACGATTCGTGAGATCATCCACTTGCTGCGGGCACGGAGGCCCGAGACTCCACTTTGCATCAAAGGGTGTCGTACAATCATTTACGGTAGGTGATGCGATTTGTATAACTGGAAATTGGTTTTAGAGTACGACGGGAGCCGTTACTCCGGCTGGCAGGATCAGGAAAATTCACGCACAGTCGCAGGTGAAATTCGAAAGACGGCTCAAATGATCCTGGGGAAGGATGCCGAGCTCGATGGCGCCGGCCGCACCGATGCAGGAGTCCACGCGCTCGCACAGGTGGCGCGCATCCGGAGCCGGCGTTCCCCGCCTGCGCGAACACTTCTAAATCATTTAAACAAACACCTGCCGAAAGACATCAACATTCTGAGCGTCGAAGAAGCGCCTCCAAATTTCAATCCGCGTCACGATGCATTTCTACGTTTCTATCTCTATCAGATATCGACAAGGCGATCGGCCTTTGCGAAACCGTTTGTCTGGTGGATCGCCGAACCTCTTCCTGTGGAGCGGATGCGCGAAGCTGCATCGGTTCTGATCGGACGGCACAATTTTGAGCGATTCTGCGAAAAACGAGGGAATGAAAAATCCACGATTGTGATTGTGGAACGTGCTGAAATCGGAATGCACGGCGATCTGATCCTGTTTCGAATTGCTGCGTCCCACTTCTTGTGGAAAATGGTGCGGCGGATTACCGGGGCTCTGGTGGAAGTTGGGTTGGGCAAGCTGTCGGCTGAGGATTTTGCGGCAGTCCTGCAAGCTCGCTCACTTCCGCAGAAACTTCAATCTTATTCAATTGCCGCGCATACGGCCCCCGCATCGGGTCTGTTCCTGGAACGCGTGCTTTACGATGAGGACGAAGATCCCGGCCCACTCGTCCCCGCCATCCCCGTCAGGAATAACCACAAAGACACGAAGGCACAAAGGTAAAACTTTTTCTGCTCTTCGTGTCTTCGTGCCTTTGTCGTTATTTCCGCAGCTCCGGCCAGCGCGCATGCGCATACGCCATTAACGCATCTTCCGAAGAATATTGAATTGCAAAATCATAAACTGCGTCAAAGGCGCTTGTGTCTGCGACCCACGGATAGCGGATGAAATCCAGAATCGACGGCGGAAAGGGAAGAAGACGGAGTTTCCAGAGGAAGCCAAGCGCCGGATACACAAGCCAGGCAGGAAGCCACGCAGCCTTTCGTTGCAGATTGTTCACAAGCCGGCTAAACAAGATGGTGCCGTGACCGGCCACATTAAAGATTCCGACCGGTTCTTTTTGCACAGCCCATGCAAGCAGCCGCCGGATATCCTGCTCATGTACAAACTGCATCGGAGGATCATATCCCTGGATTCCAACCATCACGGGCATCTCGGTCATTTTTGTGACAACGTTCCTTGTGTTTGGACCCAGCACGATGCAGGCGCGGATGATGAACGTGCGCATCTCCGGATATCTTTCGCGAAACTCCAGCGCGATATGGTCCACTTCCGCTTTGTACTTTGCATACAGATAACCCGGATGTCCACGACGCGGATATGATTCGTCAAACAGCGGTGGATTGTCCGCATGAGGGCCATATGCTGTCGTGCTGCTCAAATAAATTACATAAGGTATGTTTGCTTTTGCGGCTGCTTCGAAGACGTTTTTGCTACCGACCACATCTACTTCATATTCGAGCTCAGGCTCATGAGTCGGATTAAAGACCCACGCAAGATGCACAATCGTATCAATCCGATGCTCCAGCAACAAGGATGCGATCCCGGACGAACGCACATCCATTTGAAAGAAATGAAATCCTTCGGTTTCCTTTGGGGCCCGGACATCCATTCCGCCCAGCCATTCGATTCGGGGGACTTGCCTGCAAGCTTCAATCAGTCTCTGCGCAAGATATCCAGAACATCCTGTGATGAAAACACGCTGTCCCATTACTGACCACCGGAACGCTTCTCCAGCGTCGCCTGAACCGTAACATCTTTTCCATCCCGCTGAACGATAATGGAGACTGTCTCGCCCGCTTTGTGTTCCTGGAGCGCGAACGTGTAGTCATAGATGTTTTCGATCTTCCGGTCGCCGAACTGGACGATCACATCTCCTGCTTTCAGTCCGGCTTTTTCTGCGGGACTATCCGCGCGAACACCGGAAAGCTTCACGCCTTTCACGGATTCCGTGTAATCCGGAATCGTGCCCAGATACACGCGAAAACCGCGACCGGCTGTCTCCTGCTGACCTCCCTTCACGCGTGTGAAGGCGGGCGCTTTCGTCCGCTCTTCTATACCATTCGTAACCCGGGCCACATAGCGAATGACTTCCGCCAAACCCGGATATTCCAATGTTGCCGGATCGTCTTCCGGCTTGTGATACTCCGCATGTTGTCCCGTAAAGTAAAACAACACGGGAATGTCCTTGGAGTAAAAGGAGGTGTGATCGCTCGGACCATATCCGTCTTCCTGAAATTTCAGATCGAGCTGCTCTTGATTCGCAGCAGTCAGAAGCTCCTTCCACGCCGGAGACGTTCCCACGCCTCCCACCACAAGCTTCTGATTTCGCAAACGGCCGATCATGTCCATGTTCTCCATGGCAATCATATTCTTAATCGGGAGAACCGGACTTTTTACAAAGTAGCTGGAGCCAAGCACACCCAGCTCTTCTCCGCTGAATGCGATAAAGAGCAAATTCCGTTTCAGTTGTCTTTTCGAAAATACGCGGGCCAGTTCCAGCAATCCGGCAACTCCCGATGCATTGTCATCGGCACCGTTGTGCACCACGCCCCACTTCGGAGCCAGCGATCCTTCGATCCCCATCCCCAGGTGATCGTAGTGCGCGCCGATCACGATCGTCGCATCTGTTGCAGGTGTTGCAGGCAGCCACCCGATGACATTGTCCGATTTTGATTTCTCACGAAGCAGATGACACTCCAGCGACAGGAGCATCCCCGGAAGTTCCATGTCCATACCGTGCGGATTCTTGGGATCCGGCATTTTCATACCGGCCTCCTGAAACCATTTGGATGCAACGGAACGCTTTACACTGATCACCGGAATGCCCGCCGTGCCGAACGTAGCATCAGGATGAAGCTGCAATAGCTCGTCATCCTCATCTGAAAGGATCAGTAGAGCTGCGGCGCCTTGTTCCCGCGCGATCAATGCCTTATAGCGAAGCGGATAGAATCGCGCGTATTCGCTCTTCGGATCGTCTCCTTCGGGTCCGTAACGGTAGACCAGTACCGCTTTCCCTTTCACATCAAGACCGGTATAGTCGTCCCATTTCAAATCAGGACCGCGGATCCCAAAGCCTGCAAAGACGGCAGAAACTGACTTCAGCGAGGCATCATCGGAAAATCCGGCAGGGATGAAATCCGTTGAATCTGTCTGGAATGTCTTTTCTTTGATATCAGCGGTCAGCGCGTTTCCCGTACCCAGTTTCACGCCCGACGTAAACTCAAACTGTTGATACGGTCCGGTCGTTCCGGGCGCATCTTTCAGTCCGCTCTTGTGAAATTCACCCGCGATATACTCCGCTGCCCTGCGCGCTTCGGGTGATCCGGTCAGCCGTCCTTTCATTTCATCTGAAGCAAGATAGGCGACGTCGCGCTTCAGGCGCTCTTCGCTGATTTCATCCGGCGTATCAATCCAATCCGCGATAAAGATGTTTGTTTCCCCCGGCTTTGCATCGTTGCGATTGGAAGCAAATACAAGCTTGCTTCCATCAGGGTTGAACATGGGAAATCCATCAAACGTGTCGTTGAATGTGATTTGCTCCTGACCCGTTCCGTCCGTGTTGATCAGAAAAAGATCAAAATTCCGCCCTTTCGGGTCATTCAAATTCGATGCAAAAACGATTCGTTTTCCATCCGGATGAAAATACGGACAAAAATTTGCAGCATCGTTGCGCGTCACTTGCTGCATGTTCTTTCCATCAGCATCCATGACGTAAATTTCCAGCTTTGCCGGTTTCACCAGATTCTGCTTGAGCAGATCGCGAAATTCTTTTAGTTCAGTTTCGTCCGTAATGTGATGGCCGCGATAGACGATCTTTTTCGAATCCGGTGAATAGAAGGCGCCGCCATCATAGCCTGGTGAATTTGTGAGTCTCATCACATGGCTGCCGTCCAGATCCATACTGTAAAGCTCGATGTCTCCATCGCGGTCCGAAGTAAACACGATTTTCTTGCCGTCCGGGCTGATCGTTGCTTCTGCGTCGTATCCGGGAGACTGCATCAGCGGGCGCAGGTCACTCCCATCCGGTTTCGAGCTGTAAATATCGTAGGACGCGTACAGCGGCCAGACATAGCCGCGGCTACGATCGGCAGAAGGCGGGCATTCAGGAGCCGCTGTATGTGTGGAAGAAAACAAAATACGGCTGCCGTCGCGATAAAAATACGCACAGGTCGTCCGGCCGGCGCCGTTGCTGAGCCGTTTCAACTCGGAACCATCTGCATTCATGGTGTAAATCTGATCGCACGGATAGCCGTCACGAGTAGATTGAAAGCTGAGTTGCTTTCCATTTGGGGAGAAGTACGCTTCCGCATTCTCACCGCCAAACGTCAACTGGCGGATATTTGCCAGATGCACTTCGCGGTGTGTAGTAGCGACTTCAGTCGCTACCGCGCAGTGTAAAAACAGAAAAACACTGATCCAAAGTAAGTGAAATCGCATAGTTTACGATTTTCACATATTGCAACCGTCAGTTCCAGTCTAATGGAGCCGGCGGGCGTCCCCTGCCCGCTATTTGATATACATTCCACTTTCTGCGGGCACGGAGGCCCGCGGACTCAAGCAACAATAATGGCTTCCATTCCGCCACAGAAAACATGCTACTGGCAAGTAGATTCGGACGGACTGCCACAAAAGGCGTACACTACTTGTTAACCGGTTGGAACATGGACGGATATGTCACGCCGATTCTTTAAGGCGCTCGCGTTTCTCCTGGCCTGTCTCCTTATCGGGTTCATCTTTGCCGGACAGCTTCGGTTGATGAGCGTAGCAGGCGGTTTTAAGATGAGCTGGCCCAATATTCTGAGCTGGGAGCTGCCCAAGTGGTGTCTGTGGACATTCCTGCTTCCGATTCTGTTTCATTTGAGCAAACGATTTCCTCTTTACCCGAGATCCAGATATTTCTTTCCAATACATATTTCGGCGAGCATTCTCCTTTCTCTGATACATCTGGTTCTCTTCTCCATCGTTTATTGGATGATTTTCCAGTTCCTGCATCCCCCTCCCCGCGAAACTCTACAACGGATCTTTCGAATGATTTTTTCAATCGATTTTCATATTGGGATCCTTGTTTACTGGATTGTTTTGTCCGGACATCAAGCGATCAGTTATGCGCGGTACACAGCGGACCTGAAAAGCCAGCTAGTTGCAGCACAGCTCGATGCCCTCAAAATGCAGCTTCACCCGCATTTTCTTTTTAATACGCTGAATTCCATTTCAGCCCTGCTTCATAAGGATGCGGAAGCAGCGGACGAAATGCTTGGAGAGCTGGGAAATTTTCTGCGTCTGACTCTTCAAAAACGGGCGAACGATGAGGTAAGACTGGAAGAGGAACTGAGATTCTTACGCAGTTATCTGGAGATCGAGCGAGTCCGATTTCGAAACCGGCTGACCGTGGAATTCGAAATCGATCCGCAGACTCTGGAAGCGCAAGTTCCCGATCTAATTCTCCAACCGATCATTGAAAACGCAATCCGGCACGGAATCGCGCCACGTCCCGAAGCCGGCCGCATCGAAGTCCATTCGAGCAAACTCGATGCCTACCTGCAGCTTCAGGTTCTGGATGATGGTCCCGGGCTGCCCGAAACACTCATTGAAGGGATCGGACTCCGGAATGTGCGCGAACGGCTGCAACGACTCTATGGAGCGGGTCATGATTTTCAGCTCTCCAATCGCCGGGAAGGCGGTTTGCGTGTAGAGATAAAAATTCCATTTCGAAATGTTTCACAAAATATGGAGGAAAACAATGCCTGAAGCGAAACCGATCTCGGTGATGATTGTGGATGATGAGGAGCTTGCGCGTGAACGGATTCGAGAATTGCTCCGTCACGATCCCGGAATTGAGATCGTAGCTGAGTGCTCTAACGGAATAGAAGCCTTGACCGCACTGAGCCGATTCCATCCCGGGATTCTCTTTCTCGACATCCAGATGCCGGGCATGGATGGCTTTGGCGTGTTAAACAAGCTGGAAGTGAATCAAATGCCGCTGGTAATCTTTGTAACGGCCTATGATGAATATGCAATCAAGGCTTTTGAATTTCATGCCTGTGATTACCTTCTCAAGCCGTTTAAGAGAAAACGATTTGAAGAAACTCTTGCCTGGGCAAAATCGGAATTGCTCCATCGCGACAAAACAGAATGGGCGCGCCGGACCTGCCTGCTCCTTGAATCCATCAATGCAAAGCCCCGCTATCTGGATCGCCTGACCGTCAAGGACCGTGGAAAAGTCCTCTTTGTCAATGCCGGTGAAGTCGATTGGATTGAGGCGGACGACAATTATGTCAAGATTCATACCGGCAAGGCTTCCTATTTGATTCGAGGAACGATTCGATCGATCCAGAAGGATTTGAATCCGGAGCATTTTATCCGCATCCACAGGGGCGCGATCATCAATGTAGATCGCATCAAGGAATTGCACCAGTGGTTTGGACGTGACTATCGAGTAGTTCTGCAGAACGGAACTGTGCTTCCGCTGGGTCGAAGTTACCGCGAGGAACTCCGCTTGTTGCTGGGACCCGCATTCTGAGCCGTAGGGGCGACCCTTGTGGTCGCCCTCAACAAATCGCTTTCTCCAGCGGGCGACCACAAGGGGTCGCCCCTACCAGCGTCCGTTCGCCCTGCCACACTGTCCGCTCACCACAAAAGTGTCGCTGAAGCATTTGCCTCCTGTGTAGACTCGCGAACGACAGGAGGTACTCCCGGATGAAAATGTTTCGTTGTTGGCTGGCTTGCTTGATGGTGCTGATTTCTTCTTTATTAGGTGCGGAAGAGCCGAATCTTCATTTCATGAAAGATCTCATCGCCTACCTGGATTTGAAAATCCCGGAGAACGAGATCATCAAGTTGAGTGAGATGAAGACGCATGCGGAATTGCCGAATCTTACAAGCGAGGAACGGAAGACTGCGTTCAGGGAATTGTTCGAAGCCATGGCCCATGCGCAAGGATCGAACCCGCCATCAGGACGCATCGACTTCCTGGTACAAACTGCGGTCAGCATGACATGTCCGGGAGAATCTCCGCAGAAACCAATCGCTGTTGCAAAACCGGGAGAGCTGGGGGGCGTTATCAAACGCGGCGACGGCAAGATTCCGGTCATCCTGATTCCGGACATTGGATTTGACGGCACTGTTTTCGAAACCTTCATGCAACGAAATGCCCGTAATTACACAATGTATTCGATTACTCTTCCTGGATTTGCCGGGACACCGGTCCTTCCTGGATTTGAGCATCGCGACTACTCACAAAAACGCCTGTGGAAGAATGCTGAGGAGGCGGTCCTCAATCTGATCCATCGGGAAAAATTGAAGAAAGTTGTTCTTGTCGGTCATCAAGCCGGTGCGTATCTTGCAATGAGAATCGCGCTGGATCATCCTGAAAGTTTGCATGCAGTGGTCGTCTTGAATGGATTGCTGTATGCGCCGCTACCGACAGCAACGGATCCTTCCGGCAAGTCGAATCCGGAGGAGCGCACACGACTCTCGAAGTTGTTTCTTCCGATCGAGCTGTTCCCCCGTCCGTCCCAACAGTGCTACTCGATGTATCTCCAGGGATTTGCGGCGTATTTTTGCAAGAATCCCGAGCGCGGTAAAGCGCTCACTGAGATCATGTCAAAATCCGATTCTCATTTTGCGTGGGATCATACCGCCGAATTGTTCGGCACCGATTTGACGGAAGAAATCCAGAGAATCAAGGTTCCTTTGCTGGTGATTCCCTCAGTTCCTGATCCGGATCTGCCGTCTGGCGCCGCGATGTTTCCCGGAGTGGCTCAATGGAAGCAAGTAAGCTTCCCCTTGTTGAAAGTTGTTCCATTTGAGAATACACGCGCGTATGCAACAGAAGATAGTCCGGAGAAGTTGGATCAGACGATTCGGGAATTTGTAGGACCCTGAACTGGAGTGGCCGGCGTCCCTGCCTGCCATTAGAGATGATTCATTTGTTGCGGGCACGGAGGCCCGCGGCTCCAGGTTTGGATTGCAAGTTTCTTGACAGTACGTTCAACGGTTCGTAACTTTTAACGAAGGATCGAAGAAAATGAAACCTCAATGGAAACTGATCGCGGGGGAGAGTGTCTCCGCAAAGAGAGATATAGATCCGCTGCCGCCGCCGGCGCCTGACGAAGAGCTGCTGGATTCGTATTCACGCGCAGTGATCCATGTTGCCGATCGTGTGAGCCCATCGGTTGTCAAAATCGACGTCGAACGGGGTGGACCGGCAGGACGCGCGAATGGAGCGGGAAGCGGTTCCGGTTTTGTGTTTACTCCGGATGGCTTTATTCTCACAAACAGTCATGTTGTCCACGAATCAAAACGTCTGGTTGTGAACCTTCCTGATGGCCGGCGCTTTCAGGCGAATCAGATCGGAGAGGATCCGGGAACGGATCTGGCCGTGATTCGCATCAACGCGCCCGATTTGATCCCTGCACGGCTGGGTGATTCGAATACCGTAAAAGTCGGTCAGGTTGCAATTGCGATCGGCAATCCGTACGGGTTCCAATGTACCGTGACCGCCGGAGTGGTGAGTGCGCTTGGGCGCTCGCTCCGGTCACAATCGGGAAGACTGATCGATAACGTGATTCAAACTGATGCTGCGCTCAATCCGGGAAATTCCGGCGGACCGCTTGTCACATCCCGGGCGGAAGTGATCGGCGTCAACACGGCAGTGATTCTTCCGGCACAAGGTCTGTGCTTTGCAATTGCCATTAACACAGCCATATATGTGGCAGGCCAGTTGATCAAAGACGGCAAAATTACCCGTGGATACATCGGCGTGGCTGGTCAAACGGTGCCGTTGCATCGCCGGGTCGTCCGTTTTCATCGCCTGCCGGTGGAAAGCGCCATTCTGGTTAATTCAGTCGAGCCAAACAGTCCGGCCCAGCATGCCGGCTTGCAGGACGGAGATTTGATTGTCTCGTTTGATTCTCATGCAGTTTCCGGAATCGACGACCTGCACAGATACCTTACGGAAAAAGAAATCGGTGTGCGCTGCAAGATGACGGTCCTGCGTGGGACAGAATTGATCACCCTGCAAATCATTCCTACGGAAGCCAGAGCCTAAAGCCCTCGTAGGCGCGACCCTTGTGGTCGCCCGTATTGAAGGGTTGGGCTTTTGTCACGGCGACCACAAGAGTCGCCCCTACCAATGATAATCTACAATCATGAGATCCTCTCGTTTCTTCATCTGTTTCTCGCTTCTTGCGATCCTGCTTTCCTCATTTTGTTACCTCTATGGAGCATTGCACCGTGTGAACGGATCTGTCTACACCGGGATTCGGAGCATCAATGCATCAGACTATAACCCGCATCTATCCTGGATCGAGCAAATGCGTCACGGGAAATTCTTCATGAACAGTCTGTATACATCGGAACCGCATTCCCCTTTTATGGTACGGCCTGTCTATTTCCTGCTGTCCTTTCCTTTCGGCGCCACTTCTCTTTCGAATACTGTAGTGTTCCACATCCTGCGAGTCGGATGCGGTTTGATCCTGCTTGCATTCCTCCCTTCCATGATTCGTGTTTTTGAAAAGGACCAAAGCGTGATCAAGATCATGTTTGTGTTGCTGGCGTTTAGTTCCGGCGCGGGATGGATCCTGCAACCATGGATTCCAAACCCTGCCGATTCTTCTATTCCTGAAACGTTGCTGTTCCTTTCGCTGGGTGAGGCTCCGCATTTTTCCTTCTCCTTACTGTTTCTGTGGCTGGGGATAGCTTCGATCTATGCGGCGGAACGAGAACCGGGAAAATCGTTGTCCATCTATCTGGTCTGCTTGCTCGTCCTCTGGTGGGAGCACCCCTTTGATTCCGTTACCCTGATTGTTCTCGGCGTCATCAACCTGTGGCGGCTTCCGAACCGGAGGATGCAACTGTTGTTTCTGATCGGCACGGGCCTGGTGTCATTTCCGCCATTCCTTTTCTATCAAGCGATGCAGAACACTCCGGCATTCTCGGTTTGGCGTGCTGCGCAAGGGTTGATGTTGTCACCGTCATTCCCATCCCTCCTCTGCGCATTCCTTCCTTTGATGATTCTTGGAATTCCAGGAGTGATCTACTTGTGGAATGACGTGGAAAGAAAGCGCCTTCTCATATTTTTGCTGATCTGGATCTCTGTCCAGTTTCTTCTGGCCTATGTTCCCTCATCGTTTCAAAGACGCTTGATCGCGGGTGTTCAATTTCCTTTCGCTTTATTGGCTGCATATGGCCTGAAGCGTTTCCGGAAGGGTATTGTCGTGGCCCTTCTGATCGTGTTTGCATCTGCAGGCAGCTTGTTTGTTATGCGTCAACAAATTCAGGACATTCGAACAGATCGCATGCCGTACTATTTGCCGCTCACCTACAGGAACGCTTTCAACTGGCTTCAAACTCAAACGAAGCAAGGCGCCGTGTTCAGCGGTTTTGTTACCGGCAATTTTATTCCTGCGTACACCGGATTTCCTGTTTATGTGGGTCATTCTCTGGGTACGCCGGACAGCGCCGCAAAAAAGGAAATGGTGTCGAACTTCTACCGAAAACCGTCAGTGGAGTTTCTATTGAAGAATCATATCCAATTCGTATTCTTTGGATTGGAAGAACGGCGCCTTTCACCGGATTTTGTAAATCCCGGTCTTCGAAAAGTATTTCAGAATGACGCGGTAACCATCTTCTCAACCGGAGAAGCATCCGGCCTATATTTAACCAATCGGTTAAATGTTCGGGAGCCAGGTCTAAGGTAATCTTCGCGCCACAATTCGAAAGCCGCGTTCCGGCGTGCTGTGCTCCGGTTGAAACGTATCGCGATACGCAAGAGACAGAAGGGCAATGCTGGCGTTGTACCACGAACCGCCGCGAACCACGCGCATGCCCGCCGTATCATCATGATTCCGGTCGTCGTCTTCATACGGCCGGTCCCGATTGTAGGAACGGTCTACCGACTGAGTCCATTCTGCGACATTTCCGGACATGTGATACAAACCATACCGGTTCGGTTTGAACCGCAGTGTGGTATCACCGACTCCGATTACAGTGACCGGCGCATCGGGATTTTTTTTCCAGTTGTAATCCGGCACTTCTTTGTCGCTCAAACTCCGGCTCAATCCGTAATCAAAATTGTCCGGACCGCGCGCCGCCTTTTCCCATTCCGCTTCCGAAGGAAGAGCCAACATCCACTTCCCCTGACCCGATTTGCGGGTGAGCCACTTGCAATAAGCGTTCGCTTCAAACCATTTCACGTCTGTTACAGGCTGATCGGGCAGGCCGAAGCGTCCGTATTCGGGATCTGCTGCAGTTAACCTTGCTGAAGCGTGAGAAAGATTCCGATCCTTCCATCGCTTCCCTTCTTCAGTCCAATTGGATCCATCCTGATAGCCATCGCGAATAAATTCCTTGAATTGTTGATTTGTAACTTCAAACGGGCAAATGAAGTATGAAGTGAGCCAGACGTAGTGCGGTTCTTGCGGGTTCAAGCGGTCGCCAAGCAGGAAGTGTCCGCTCGGAATGTAAACAAAATCACCCCCAGGCCACTCGGATGGATACGGTCGGACTGTAACGGCAAATGAACCGTCTTCGTCCGGACCGCTCCTGTATCCGGACAGAGGAGCCGGATAATACCAGGTATGATCGGATTCCTGAGCTATCAAAAAGTAGTTGCCCTGTTGGAGCCAGATACGCGTTCCATCAAAACCGCCAATTTCTTTCGCTTCTTCCGGATGATCCCCCGCGAAAAACAAACGAATTCGCGCATGGAAAGGATTGGAAACGATCAGCTCGGTCTCACCCCGATCGTAGTGAACCGCCTCCACACGCTGATCTTGAACGGAACGAAACGCGAAAAGAATTCCCGCAATCGCAACCGTCACAGATCCGGCAGCAATTGCGTGCCATTTTTTCATAAATCCTGTCGTTTCAATAACCGGGCCGAGAAGAACAAAGGAACGGATGTCCAGACAGCGAGAGCGGCAGCGATCAGCCACAAGCTTGCAGCTTGCCCACCGAAGAATCTAACGAACGATGCGCCGGCAGCGCCAAAGATGTCCTTGCCGTCCAGAACCAGTAAGCTTCCCACGCGAACCAGATCCACAGGATTTGCAAAAAGAGCAAGAAACAAAAACTGGTTTGCGTTTCTTTCCTGCAACATGAAGGTTCCGCCGATCACCAGCAGGTCGTAAAACAGAACAAAGAAAAACCAGAGAAAGAGAATCAGTCCAAATGTCTTTGCTTTTCGCCCGCAAAAGATGGCAACCAGCGAAGAAAGGACGAGAAATATCAAGGCGAGAGCTAACGCGAATACAATGAACATCGGATATCGCGTTACTCCCTCCGATCCCGTGTTGGCCGAAACGATCAGGCCCGCGAGACCAAATCCGATCAATGTTGCAGTCGCTATTGCCGCAAACAGGCCGGCAAGTTTTCCGAAAAGGATTTCAGGCCGACTGACAGGTTGTGAAAATAGAAGCTCCGTTGCGCCCTTATCGCCGGTGAAACTCAACGTTCCCATCGTCAAAGAAACCAGCGGAATCAAATAGAGCACCAGGTTGAGCATGCTCGCGGATGTCCGGACAAAGCCTTGAAAGCCTGTTACCCCGGCCGTGACCAGACCGAAATAGGAAATGGATAATACCAGGAGGGCAAAAATAACCGCAAACAACAGAGTCCATTTGTTGCGAACGTTAATGATGAATTCTTGCTTTGCGATTGTTCCGACTGCCTGTAGATCCATAAAAGGCCTCTGTACCGCCGGCGTCCCGCCGGCAATTTTACTCGTTGCTCTCGCACGCGGCCGGCGAGACGCCGGCGTTACAAACCACCCCGTGTGATTCAACTGCGGCTTTTTCCGCTCTGCCGCGGTCCCGGAACGCGATGATGCCGCCGTTCATCGGTGTCTCAATTTCCGATGAATGAACGTACGTAGCTGTCGTTCCATTCAGCCATTCGCCGGAATCGGAATCCGCCACGAAATAAACGGCCAGAGTCTGAGGATGCTGCTTCAAATAGCGGTTCATGCACCCGATCTCATCGAACTTGAATACCTCGCCGTCTTTGTCGATAAACTCGAGCTGCAAACCGTTTCTGCGAAATCGCCATCTTGCAAAATGTGCACATATCCCCCGGTTCAATCGCTATCGCTCGCAATTCCGAATGCCCGCAAGCGAAGAGAATAACGAGGATCAGGAAGCAGACCGCCATTCTCCATCCTCTATTTTCCATCTTCCATCCTCTCCCCACGGAGAAACCGCATATAAATGTCATCTAGCGACGGTTTCATCGTGCAATTCCGCATCAGTGCGGACACCGGCTCCAGTGCGGCCAATCTTCCTCCGATGAGAATGGCCACTCGATCCGCAAGTTGTTCGACATCAGCAAGCATGTGAGACGAAAACAGGATCGTCTTTCCCTGCTTCCTGAGATCTGCAAGGAATTCACGAAACTGAAAAGCGCCCGCCGGATCGAGGCTCACAGTAGGTTCATCCAGAACCAGCAACGGCGCATCCGGCAAACAGGCGACCGCCAGACCCAAACG
Organism: uncultured bacterium; assembly: GCA_963843285.1. Lineage (GTDB taxonomy): Bacteria > Acidobacteriota > HRBIN11 > JAKEFK01 > JAKEFK01 > CAZDDB01. The sequence continues at coordinate 29,298 of CAWJJO010000011.1, read as the reverse complement.
CTGGAGCATGCCGCCGGAAAATTCTCCGATACGTCTGTCTGCAAAACCATCAAAGTCAAATTTCGATTCGTTGAACAGCCGGTCAATTCTTTCCAGCGGCAGCTTGCGGAGCCGGCAATAAAATTCCATCACTTCACGCGCCGTCAAACTTTCCTGGAAGCCGGTCCTCTGCGGCAAGTAGCTCAGAAAACGTCTTGCTTCCTTGAACTGTCTGCCGGTATCGATTCCACTCACACAGATTTCACCCGCGGTGGGTAAGGTCAAACCCACAATGCATTTGAGCGTGGTGGTCTTTCCACTCCCGTTCGGACCGAGCAACGCCAGCGTTTCCCCTTTGCCGACTTCAAACGACACATCGTCCACTGCCGTGTGCGTTCCGAATCGCTTGGTCAGGTTCCGTACAACGATCATCTTTGCCCTCTCCAGAGAAACGCAAGCGATCCGGCAAACAGCGCCAATGAGATCATTCCCAAACCGGCTTGCACGCCGCGCCTTGGCTCGATCGCAGGAACAAGACCTGTCTCCACCGCTTTTACAAGCGGCGCAGGATCCACTTCCTGAGATCCGCGAACAAGGGGAAACGTCTCTTCGGCTTGCGCCAGCGCCTGAGCTGCGGGACTGTACAGGTATAACCGCAGCCGTGGATGATTGCCTTCCATGTATTCGAACACATTCTGGATACGGTACGGCACATCTCCAATTCCATTTCCATCCAGATCGTAGATACGTGTGTCATTCCAAAAATTTCCACGGCCGTTTTCTTGCCATGCGGAACCGGAGCTATTCCCAACCAGTTGCAACGGGCTCAGATTATCCAGAAAGTTGTTTTCGGAAAAGACGTTCTCCGCGGAGCTGCCGAAGATTTGCAAGGCGACATCATTTCCCGCAATCACATTTCGACGAACCACACTCTTCTTCAGCGCTTCCAGAAAGATACCCGTTCCGTTGTCCATAATGAAATTTTCTTCCGCCACACATTCCACACATTCCTGCAGCAAAATACCGAACGAGCTGAATCCGCGGTTGTGGAGAAATACATTTCGACGGAATTCAATCCGCCTGGAATACATGATCGCGGCGCCTGCTACACTATTCGAAAAGACGTTTTCTTCAAAATGGTTGGCATCGGAAAACATGTAATGGACACCGTAACGTAAATCATGGATGCGGTTGTGGCGGATCCAATTGTCGTTGCTGTTTTGAATGAAGAGCCCGTCGCGGGTTACCGAGACCTCATTCTCTTCGATCCGGTTTGCCGGGGAGGTCCACAGGTGCAGACCGGCCCCACGATCTCCCACTTCCAGTTCGGGCCGGCCGCGAATCACATTCCTGCGGATGATATTGTTACCGGAAGCAAAACAGTAGATGCCGAATAAAATATCGTGAAGCTCATTCTCCTCCACTATATTGTGATTCGATTTCAGCAGGATGCCCGAATGCTCCTGTTGCAATTCGCCGCCGCTGTGCTCAATGACAAATCCGCGGATTGCGCAACCGTCTGCCGTTACTGTAATCACGCTTCCTTTTCCTGAGCCATGCAGAAGCGGCTTGCCAATTCCTTCCAATGTGAGCTGTCGATCAAGAGTCAGATCCTCGCTGTATGCTCCCGGATATACCCGAATCGTGTCTCCGGCCTTTGAGGAGTGGATTGCAGATTGAATAGATCCGCCATGCACCGTCCATGTTTCAGCGGACACCATACCAAGCGAGAGAATCAGAGCAAAAACAACGGTTTGTAACGCCGGCGTCCCGCCGGCAGGTTGAATAGAGTCTACCTTTACCATAGGCCGGCGGGACGCCGGCGTTACAAAACCGCTTCCGGCTTCCTTTCCTTTCATTTTTTTCTCGAAAAGAAAATCGCGAGAAGCAGCAAAATGGAAAATCCGAACAAAGCATACGATCCAATATCCGGGTAACTGTAAATGGTGAAGTTAGCAATTACCTTTGATCCAAATAGTGGAGGAGTAAATGGCGGGACGTTGATCGCAGCAGTGGGATCCAGGTTGTGAGCGTAGGTATAAAGCCGGTGCCAGAAACTCCACAGCGAAAACAATCCAAAGTACGCGCACAACACGAAAACATCTACAAGGCCCGCCATTTTTCCAATCACAATTGCGCGAAGCGAGAGAAGAATCAGACCGCCCAACGCGAATGGAATCCACGCGAATTCGCTAAAGTCGCTTTCCAACAAAGGCCGCATTCCGATGTAATGGTTGAGCGAATTGATCTCCCGCAAATCGTCGCGGTCATGCGTTTTTCCGCCTTCCAGTTGATATGCATATATATGAAGCTGAAGGCCGTCCGTGTACTGATTGGAATAAAACGTCATATTCCAAAGCGGAAACAAGAAAGCCGGAATCAGTGCAATGACAGCCACCAGAACAATGACCCGGCTTCCCAAAGATAGTGGCAAATCAAAAAATGCTGTTTCCTGCTGTAAGAAATCGGACTTCATCACTCACCTCGAAATTCAAGGTGAGGCCGCTCTTCACGGCCTCGCCCGTGCAGGCTGGAAGCCTGCGCTCCAATTGCCCCTGCCACATTAGGTTTTTGGCTTAACAAGCAAATAACCCTGCATCTCCTGATGCAGCGCGGAACAAAAGTTCGTGCAGTAAAACGGGAATACTCCCGGCTTATCTGCGATGAACTCAACGGTCTTTGTTTCACCCGGATCGATCACTACATTGATGTTGTATTCGTTCAAACCCGAATCCATGCAGCTCGTCCGTTGTCTGTTCGATGTTGGTGAGATAAATCGTGACCTTGTCTCCCTGGTTGACCTCGATCTTGTTCGGCTCGAAGCTGCTGCGAACTGCCATCATCTTCACCGTGACATCGGTGCCGTTGCGCTGGACGAGGCATCCTTGACGTCCCAGATCGCGTTCGGATCCTTGTTTTCTTCCTTTGCGTAAACTTCCACCGGTTTGATCTTGTCGATCTTCACAATCTGCGCATAATGAGGTTCCGGTTCGGTGAACGCATCATAGAGCAGTTTCATCTTCTCTCCGTTGATATCGATCAACTGGGAAGATTCCGGCTGCGAAGGACCAACGTTCAGATGCCGGCCATGAGAGAGCTTGTTGAGCGCAACAAGATACTTTCCATCCGGACTGACTGTGTCACCTTCGGCCGCCGCCAGATGCCCGATGTTGTAGGTGATCGGGATCTTGTCCACTACTTCCCAGGTTCCCAGTTTCCACTTCGCGATGGCGCTTTCCACAAACAGGCTCGTATAGGCAAAGCCCTTGTCATCAAATTGCGTGTGCAGCGGTCCAAGTCCGACGTTCACTTCCGCGTCCTTCACGTGGTCATAATTCAGAACGGGAATGCCGTCTTCATCGCCGGTAAAGTCCTTCTTCTGAATCGCGGTCAGGATCTTCTCCATATTGAATGCCGTTGTAATCGATTGCAGTTTTCCGCTTCCGATGATGTATTTGCCGTCCGGGCTGACATCGACACCGTGCGGACTCTTGCTGCACGGAATCAAAAACACCACTCCCGGAGCCTCTTTCGGATCGATCACTTTCGTGCCGCCGATCATCTTGAACTTGCCGTCCTTGATCGCCTTCTCTGCTTCTCTCCAGTTCACGGCAGCAATGTAATCGCGGTCTTTTTGAGTGGAAGTAACTTCCAACTTCCCCGTAGCGCGCTCCGAGTTGTAGCAGGTCCAGAAACCCCAGCCATCGCTGGCGCCTTTTCCTGCATCTCCCAGATCGTAATCAAAAGGAGGCATCATCACTTCCCAGCCCAGTGTCATCTCTCCGGTCTTCGGATCTACGGCGATCCCCGCAACGATGCCTTTATACGTGGTCGGATATTCTTCGAGCGGCGCATACGTCCCTTTTGGGATCGGGACGGAAAAGCGCGAACCTGCAAGAACATATTCCGTGTTGGGGGTCACAAATGAAGAGCAGTGATTGCCGGACACATTGGGGATGGGCCCGAGAATCTGCTTGGTTTTGAAATCGCGTAAATCGATTCGGGCCATCCTGTTGTTTGCATTGTCGCTGATGAACAACCACCGTCCATCATAGTCGCCCGCAGTTTCGCTGAGCGAGGGATGATGCGCATCACCCCAAGTAAAGCCGCCCAGTCTTTCTTTTGATTCCTTATCAAATCCGTATCCTGTCGCCGGATAGGGCGAGAACACAGGAATTGTCGAGATGTGACGCATCGATGGAATTCCGGCAACGTACACATTGCCGGAATGTCCGCCGGAATAAAAAAGGTAGTACTCATCCAGGTCACCCGGGGCCACATAAGTGGCCACGGCCGCTTCCGCAGCGCCCGCGCGATCGACTACTTTCGGTTTCTTCTTGCAGCTTGCAAACATGAGTGTGATGGCTAGCACGCAGCAAATGCCGATGCCAAGCCAGATTTTTGTTTGATTGCGTTTCATACTGATCCTCCTGATCTAAGCCCTGAGGCCACAGAGATTAAAGCCACAGAGTACACAGAGGTCACAGAGGAGGAGACAAGAAAAATATCTCTTCCTTTCTTTCTCTGTGAACTCTGTGCCCTCTGTGGCAAAATTCCCTCTGTGTTCTCGCAGCGACATTACTTTTGTTCCTGCTTCTTTTGATATGCGATCTTCAATTTCTCGATGGCTTCAAGCCTCTCTTCATCGGTCAAACGAATTTGAGTTGCCAGCACTACTGCCATTGTTCCTGTCGGATTCTTGAGAAAATCTTCCAGCGTCCGGCCAAATCTGCTTTGCACATCAGTAACCGCTTCGGATAGATCCGGTCCGATTTTCGTTGCCGATTCGATTCCGAGACTGGCGACCGAATGACATACGAAGCACCCTTTCTTCACAAAGAAGGCGCCTTCACCGGTAAGCATCTGGCGTTCTTTCTCCGCCTCTTCCGGTGTCGGACGATCCACCGGCTGGGCGCCCGGAATGTATTGAACGGGAAGTTCGGTCTTCTTCCAGCTCAGGACCAGCAATCCGAGTGCCTGCGCGTCCTGACTGGAAAAAGAGAAGTTCGGCATCACGGTTTCCGGCACAAGCGCCTTTGGATTTTGTAGATGCGCGACATGCCAGGCGAATGCAGACTGCACTCCAAACATTCGCGAGTAGTCATATTGCTCTGCAGACTTCTCTCCGACAGCGGTCAGATCGGGACCGATCGAGCCTCCGCGTCCATTGATCGCATGACACGCGCGGCACCCCTTTTCCTGCACAAGCTGTTTGGCGCGATTCAGCGTGTCCGCGCCTTTGGTCTCGCGATCATAGCGATGGCAGGTATTGCAATTCATTTCGATCAATGCCTTTTTGTCTTTCACCAGGTACTGATCGGCCAGATCCTTTCCCAGCAGCGGCTCCTCCCAGTGTTCCACCTGACCATGCGCTGCTTCCATATCCACTGCATATCCCTGACCGCCATGGCAGCTTGTACAACCGAACTTCTCTGCCGGATGCTTCTTCAGAATCTCGCGGGGATGCGATTTGTACGGGTTCGGTTGATCGTCCAACCCCTTCCACTCAATCCCCTGATGACACGTTGTGCAGCGATCCACACGATTCAGATCCTTCAACCAGATCTGCTGCAAGCCAGCCGGAACCTGCTGCGACTTTTCTTCGCCTAATTTCTGTGCGACCAGATCCCGGAACTCCGCCTGGTACAGTTTCCAATCCGGAACTTCGTAACTCCAGAAGAGATAACCGGTGACAATCAGCACTACGGCGCCGAAGCCATACAGCCAGATCAAGTCTTTCTTGTACATTGCTCCCTCAAAACTTCCCTGGCATTTCCGGCCAGCTTTCCCACGGCCAGTAAAAGCCCCAGTACGGTCCGCGCAGAAAAGTGCCGATGATTGTGAGAACAGCGACTGCCAGAATGATCAAAAGAAATACGATGTTTTGTCTTCTTCTTCCCCTTGCCCCCCAGACACCCACCGTTTCCGCGCCACTCTTGTCCACGTATGGCCATACAATCAACGCAAGCATCAGGATTCCGGGAAGGATGATTCCGCCGATCAGCGCGCCATTGAAGGTAAAACCCGCGATCGTAAATGTCGTGTCCGTCACCAGTTCTTGCAGCCACAGAAAATACCACGGCGCCTTCGCCGGATTCGGAGTCACGCTTGGATTCGCCGCTTCCTCCAGAGGAGCGCGAAACACAAGGGTCAGCACCAGTGAAATGGCGAGCGTCGCAAGCATCACCATCATCAACCGGCGAACGAGGTTCGGGGAGGAATGTACCGTGTGTTTGTCTTCATCTACAAGCGATGTGACTACATGGACAGTGGTACCACCCGTAATACCAAGAAGTGAGTAGGTCTTGCTTTTTATCGGAGCCGCTTGCTCCCTTTTCTGATCTAGCGAAAGATGATCCACACACGCGAGTCCGCCGTCTTTGCGCACCCGCCACATGTGGTACGAAAACAGTAGAATCACAAAGAGTGGCAGAAAGAAGCAGTGCAGCACGTAGAAGCGGATCAATGCGTTTTGATCGATCGTAGTGCCGCCCAGCAAGATGAAGCGGATCCACTCTCCCGCGACCGGGGCGGCGCTCGCGATGTTGGTGCCGACGGTAATTGCCCAGTAGGCAAGCTGGTCCCATGGAAGCAGGTAGCCGGTAAACGAGAGCAGCAACGTCGCCAGCAATAGCGCCACACCGATCACCCAGTTCAAAGGCCGGTTCTGATTAGAAGCGGTTCCGTTCTTATAGGCGCCTGTCAGGAACACACGCATCATATGCAGAAACACAACAGCCACCATCAAATGCGCAGTAATCCTGTGCAATCCGCGGATGAACCAGCCGAACGAAACCGTGTATTCAAGATCCTTCACGGAAAGATACGCGCGCTCCACCGATGGAACGTACAGAAACATCAACATCACACCGGTCAGGACCAGAATCAGGAACAGGACCGCTGAGATTGTGCCCAGCCAGAACGAGTAACTCCAGGCTAAGCTGCGGTGGGTCACCTTTGCGGGAAACCAGTGAAGCATAAAGTTTCGAACCACCGAATCGCCGGCTTCACGGCTGCTTGCAGGTTGCCAGGTCCATCTCAGTTTTTGCAGAGTCGATTCTTTCTTCGCCATCGCTACACCGTTAACCTGAAGTCCTTTTCCACTTTCTCCGATGAATTGACCACAAGCTGGCCGTCCTCCGGCGCGACCTCGAGTTTGAAATACGCAAGCGGCCGGGGCGCAGGACCTGAATAGTTCGTACCGTCACCGTAATATTTGGAACCGTGACATGGACAGTGGAACTCCACCTGTTCTTCAATCTCGCGATCTCCCGCTTGCACTTTCTTTGGCTGGTTGAGCCGCTGCATCTTTACGGTGCAACCGAGGTGAGTGCAAGCGGCGGAGATCGCGTAAAACGTGTTCTTTTCCCGAAAGACAAACAAACGATGATCTTCCAGAAACTTCGCACCTTCTCCAAACTGATCCGGCGTACCGATCTTGAAACGCTGCGGGGTTTCGTACAGAACATTGGGAACAAGCGAACGCAAGAAAGCGAACGCCTGCCCTGCGAGTCCAAGAAGCGTTGCAGTCAGACCGATCCGCGCAAGAAAGGAGCGTCGCGTGCTGGTTCCGGCCTCAGGCTGTGACTTCTCGTTCTTCATAGTGAAAGACCTCCATCGTCATTGCATCGGTCGGGCACCGGATCGCGCACAAGCCGCACCGGATGCATTTGTCATCGTCTTTGATCATCGCGGAAAGTGGTTGATCGAAAGCTAGACCGGAAGTGTCCAGAATCTTTTGCTTTGTCTCCGGATCCAGATCCAGATCCTCCAGAGGAACGAGCTTCAAGCAGTATTCGGGACACACATCTACGCACCGGCTGCACAGCACGCACTTTTCCGGGTCGTAAATCGTTTGGATGTGACAGAAGAGACAGCGTTCCGCCTGTCGCCGAGCCTCTTCTTCGCCGTATCCCGTTTCCACTTCGGAGATGCCGGTGCGGCGATTGAGCGAAATTGTCGGCGGCGCTTCGCGTTCACATTTCTCGTAGCCGTCATAGCGGTTGTAGCTCCGCGTCGGGATTTTTTTGATGGTCAAATCCACAACGGGTTCCGTCCGGATTCCGCGCAGATAATCATCCATCGAAAGCGCCGCACGTTTTCCATTCGCAACCGCTTCAATCAGATTGCGCGGGCCAAACGCGACGTCGCCGCCGGCAAAAATTCCGGGACCAGAAGTTGCCAGTGTCGACGGATCCACCTGAATCGTTTTCTGCGGTGTAAGACGGATTCCGTCTTCCTCCTTGAGAAACGAAAGGTCTGCCTGCTGACCAATCGCGAGGATGATGGAATCCGCTTCGAATACTTCGCTGAAGGACGGATCGTATTGCGGATTAAAACGTCCATCGTCTTCATACGTTCGTTTGACACCGATAAACTCCACGGCTTTGACTTTTCCGTTTTCTCCCAAAAACCGCTTTGCGCCGCGCTGTGGATGAAAACGGATCCCTTCTTTTTGCGCTTCTTCAAATTCTTCTTTTCCCTGGGTTGTCCGCAGCACCGGCATCTCATCAAAGGATTCGAGACTGGCGATATGCACTTCCGCAGCGCCCCCGCGCACTGCGGCGCGCGCGGCATCAAAAGCAGCCTTGATTTCGCCGCCTGACAATTCTTCGGAGCCGGCGCGCAACGCCATGCGGGCTGCGTCAAACGCTACAAACCCGCCGCCGATTACCAGCACTTTCTTCCCCAGATTTATGCGGTAACCGTTATTGATGTTGATCAGGTAATCGATCGCCTTTACAACGCCGTCCAGGTTGGAGCCTTCGATATTCATGTCGCGGCCTTTCTGAACGCCCACGCTTAAAAAGACCGATTGATAGCCTTGGGTCTTTAACTCCCGTAGCCCGAAATCATTTGTGAGCGGAGTGTTCAGCTTGAGCTCAACGCCAAGCTGCAAAATCTTTTCGATTTCCTTCTGGATAACGGCGCGAGACAGGCGAAATTCCGGAATGCCGTGAAACATCATCCCGCCCGCCTGGTTTGTGGCTTCAAAGATAGTGACGCTATAACCCATGCGTGCCAGATCGTGCGCGCAGGAAATTCCGGCCGGACCCGCGCCGATCACAGCCATCTTCTGACCCCGCGCTACATCCTTTCGTCCTGATTCGAGTAACGGGAGATGCCACCGGATCTGGTTTCCAAGATCCGCGCCCGATTGCGTGAGTTGATCCTGAGTGTCCGGTTCCATCGATTCCACACCGTGACGTTCAGTCACAAAACGCTTCAACGCGCGAATACTGATCGGAGCATCGATCTTTCCGCGCCGGCACCGATCCTCACAGGGAGCCGCGCAAATGCGGCCGCATACGGACGCAAATGGATTGGGGGAACGCGCAGTCAGGTAAGCTTGTTCGTATTTTTGCTCCGCGATCAACTGCACATACTTCCCCGCATCCGTGCGGACAGGGCACGCGGCCTGGCAGGGAATCATCTGCTTCCAGAATTCAATGTCGGGAATGATGGTGTGAAATCGCTTCTCTGCCATAGGGACATCCCTGTCCGGATGTCGGCAAGTGCAACTTCCGTGCCCCTCGATTCCTGAGAGGGGTAACGTCGTTAAGTCACCTCAGAAAACGACATCTTGTCAGGCATCCTGCAATTGTGGCAGTTTGTGGAGCGCAGGCGTCTCGCCTGCATTATGGGTGCAGCTTGCGAAAGATTTGCGCCTTCACCAGATACGCAGCGGCTGCGGTTGCAGCCGGCAAACGAGGCGTAAAGATCAAGATCCCGGAATTCGAATACGGCATGAAATCAAGAATCTCCGTATCGAGTCCCGCCTTCATGTCCAGCAATACATAATCCACCGGCAATTTGTGAATCGCCTGAATCAGTTTGTGCCGATTCCCATGCTTGATGTGGGCGAAATCTTCCATGAAGTGCCGCGGGGCAGCAATCACACCAAAATTAGGAAACCGCCGCTGCGGGTCCAGCTTCTCCGAAAGCGGACTGATACATTCGCTCAATGGCGTGTCTTTCTGAAAAAAATGGTATAGATCGCGCGGAAAACCCGTATCCAGAAACGAGCGGACAGATCCGGTTTCAAAATCAAAATCGAACAGGACTGTCTTTCCGTAGCGGCTCAACGCCAGTCCGTAATTGATGGCCAGCGTTGTTTTCCCGACACCGCCCTTTCCGGAAGCGATCGTGAGAATGCGTTTTGGTCCGCTCATGTCTGGCAATGGTAACACGGGATTTCGCCGCAGAGATGCAGAGATCGCAGAGAAAAGAATATCGGAGCCACAGATAAACATAGATTCTTGATTTGATATCTGTGTTCATCGGTGTTTATCTGTGGTTTCATTCCCTTCTTCGGATATTCGTGGTACATTTTGCGCCGCGCGGGCGGTGAGATCTTCCCAGATCTTATAGTGCTTTTCGAGGGAAGATTTCACTTCCTGATATTCTCGAAGCATTTGATGGAACTGGTCTTGCCTGGAATAGATCTCATTGTCCGCGAGAATTTTCTCCAGCTCCCGCAGTCGTTCTTCATTTTGCGCAATGACGGATTCGACGCGCGCCAGTGGTTCCACAACTTCCTTTTTCCACTTTGCCTGCTCGCGGCGCAGATCCGCATCCAGCCGCTTCTGTTCTTTCGTTTTATGATACGGAGCATCTGCTTTCCCCTGTGATAGAGCCGCGCTTCCGGCGGTCTTCTTGAGATATTCGGAATAGTTGCTCAAGAATACGGTGAGAGCGCCGTCCTTCAGCTCAAACACCTTTTGCGCAAGTTGATCCATGAAATAGCGGTCGTGTGAAATGAACAGGATCGTCCCTTCATATTCCTGAAGCGCCTGCAACAGGATCTCTTTTGAATTAAGATCGAGATGATTGGTGGGTTCATCAAGCAACAACAGATTGGAAGGCTTGATTAAGATCTTCGCAAGAGCGACGCGGCTTTTTTCGCCGCCGGAAAGAACCGAGATTTTCTTGTAAACAGAATCACCGGTAAACAAAAAGGATCCAAGCACAGAGCGAAGCTGTGTTTCATCATGATTTTCCGCAACCTGAGAGACTTCCTGCAAAATGTTGTTTCGAAGATCGAGCTGATCCGTAACCAGCTGCGCATAATATGCAGGAAAGACATTGTGACCGATGGTCACCTTTCCGCCGGAAGGTTCCAGATTTCCAGCGAGAAGCTTTAACAGTGTAGTCTTGCCGGCCCCGTTGACTCCGGCAAGCGCAATCTTTTCTCCACGCTCTATGCGGAAGTTCAGATTCGAAAATACCGGATTGCCGTCATACGAGTGGCCGAGATGCAAAGCTTCCAGAACCGTCCGGCCGGAACGGGGCGCGGGAGGAATTCGAAGTCGAATCGTGCTGGTGTCTTCCGGAAGCTCAATCCGCTGAATCTTCTCCAGCTGCTTTACACGGCTCTGTACCTGTCTTGCCTTAGTGGCCTTATACCGGAAACGCTCGATAAAGCGCTCCGTTCGCGCGATTTCGTTCTGCTGATTTTCAAAAGCGCCCTGGAGCAGCTCCAATCTCTTCTCTTTTTCGTCCAGATAGTAGGAATAGTTCCCGGAATAGAAATGCAGTTTGCCATTCCAGATTTCCACAACCTCTTTAATGTTTTCGTCCAGAAAATAACGATCGTGGGAGATCACGATCAAACCACCTTCGTAGCTGCGCAGAAATGACGAGAGCCAAACGATCGATTCCACATCCAGATGATTCGTGGGTTCATCCATCAAAAGTAGAGACGGCGCCGAGAGAATCAGCTTCGCAAGATGAACACGCATTTGCCATCCGCCGCTGAGCTCGTCCATCCGGCGTTGCCACCACGACTGCGGAATCGCAAGGCCCTGAAGCACCCGGCTCGTTTTTGATTCCGCTGAGAATCCGTCCTTTTCTTCAAACAGATGCTGCAGCCGTCCGAATTCCAGAACCAGCTCTGCGTATTCGCTGCTTTGCGGGTCCAATTTCTGCATCGCGTCAGCCACGCTGTCCATCTGCAGCTGCAATTCACGCGCAGATCCGCATCCCGAAAGCGCCTCCTCAAACACCAGATTTTCCGATGCGCTGTGCAGCTCTTGCGGCAGGTATCCTACGGTGAAGTTTTTCGCGACAATCACACGCCCGGTATCGACTTCCTGTTGACCGGCAAGAATTCGTAAGAGTGTAGATTTCCCGGAGCCGTTGACTCCGATCAGACCGACACGAGCGGTTTCTGTGACCTGCCAGCTCACATCGGAAAAGAGAGGACTCCCGCCAAACACAACGGAAACATCTTCCAGACGAATCATGAGCGGGACAGAAAAATCGCGGCTGCAGTCGTAACGATGATCACAGTAAGACCAATCGCCACGACATTTCGAAATTTCCCGCGTCCAATCGACAGAGCGATTCCAAGTTTAAGCACTGTATTGGAAATAATTCCAATCGCCAGCGCCTGACCGGCAAACTGGGGCGGGATCATGCTTTGTTTTGCCATCGTAAAGATCAGCGCGTCCATATCGGTGAAACCCAGCAATCCAGCCGTCACGAGTACTCCAGTATTTCCAAAGACGCCTGCGATCCATTTCATTACGTACAATGCTGCCTGGAAGACCAGAACCATCTGAATCGCAGAAAGAAGACTCAAGGGGTTTTTTGGGTCCTCTTCCGTGGTTGCCTGATCCTCTTTTTTTCTTGCTTGGATCCCGAGAATCAAAAGTCCCGCAAAAAATGGAACCGCAAGATACGGTATCGCGGACAGAGCGATTCTTGGATTGATCACAAAAGTCAGCATCACTACTCGCACAAAGAGCACAGTACACGCGGCGATTACTCCGACACCAAGCGCTTGACCCAGTTTGGGATGTTTACGGCTCTCGCGCGAAAAATTCAAAGTCAAAAGAGTGGAAGAGAGCAGACCACCCAGAAAACCTGCGACCGCATACCCTTTCTCGGCGCCAACCGCCCGGCGGGCTATAAAGGCCGCAAAAGTGAGACCGGAAAACAACAAAACAAGCGTCCACAGATCCCGGGGCCGAAAACCTGGAGCCGGGCCATACGGTCCTTCAGGTAACAACGGAAGAATGACAAGGGCAAGCACAGCAAACCGCGCTCCTGCGGTCAGCTCTTCGGACCGGATCCGAAAAACCAAAGAATGGATCCTGCTCTTCTCAGCCAGAACAAGCGCAGTAAAGGCATTGATCGCGCTCGCCATTACAAGCTTGCCTGCGCCCGCCAGAGCGCCCGAAGCGAGCACAACAACGGCTGCAAATTCTGTTGTGCTGTCAATATTTCCGCGCAAGATCGAACGCACATACGCAACCACAATCAGTCCTGCCCCCGCTACGAGAATCGCGCCGCCTGCCGCAGCCGAGACCAGGAGCATCAATTGCACCGACATCGCGCCGAGCAACCCGATCAGTAGAAACGTGCGCACGCCCGCAAAGCGAGGTGTTTCACCCGCCACCTTAGCAGACCATTCCCGTTCAATTCCGACGGCGAGCCCGCCCAGCGCCGCAACTGCAAGCGGCAACCCGATATCTACCTGTTCCTGAAATGTCATATTGAAAATATTTAAGCACGAAACTGTGGAACACACACAAATATACGATAATCTGGATGTGCATCGCATTAGCTCCATACTACTGGCTGTTCTGATTCTGGGTTGCGCTCCTGGAACAATTCACCACGACCTCACTCTAAAACTGCTCCATTGAACGAATTTGCTATCTGGAGCGCAGGCGTCCCACCTTCTGGAGCGCAGGCTTCCCGCCTGCCCGGGATACCACCTACTCGGACAGCATTTCTGCAACTGCCGCTTCCACATGAATTCTGGTCGTATCCAGAAACGGAATTCTTCTGTCCACAACATCACGAAGAATAAACGGCAATTCCGTCCCGCCGAGGATCAAACCCTGAATTCCTTCTTGCTCGATCAACCGGTCTGCAATCGCAAGAAAGCGTTGACGCGTAACATCTTGAAAGATTCCCAAAACGAGCTCATTCATGTATTTGTCATGAATGAAGTCCTGCTCTTCCAAATCAGGAATGCTGACTGTGATCCCCCGCTGTGAGAATACTTTCTGATAAAAGCCGCCTTGCATCGTGAACCGTGTACCAAATAAACCGACTTTTTTCAACGTGAGTGCTTGAACCGCCCGGCAAGTCGATTCGACAATACTGATCAAAGGAATCGGGGACTGCTTTTGAATCTCTTCGAAAACAATGTGCGGCGTATTGGAAGCAAGTAGACCAAAATCAGCGCCCGCGCGCGCCACCTTGATGACCTCAGCCGTCAAGTACGCGGTAACTCCGACCAGGTCTCCAGCGCTGATGAATCCCAGCATTTTTGTAAGATCGATGCTATTGATCAGGAGCGGCGGATAACTGCCGTCACCCGTCCGCTCGCGGTATAACGCGATAATCGAACGGTAATAATCAATTGTCGATTCGGGCGCTATACCCCCGATAATTCCGAGTGTTTTCATTCCTGTTGTTCTGCTATTCCTGCGGAAAATGCTGTGTCAGCCAGAGATCGATATCTTCGGTTGAACGATAGGCTGCGACTCGCTCATCAGCTTGCGGAATTTCGAACTTGCTGGCAAGGTCTCGAAGCACGTGCTCGGTAACAATTGATCGAGTCGGCTCATTATTGTTCTGCATACATCGTTTCATCGCCTCTTCCAGAGTGACTTCCAGATGAATCACAGTTGTTTGTATTCCAAAGCGAGACGCCACTTCCCGATAGTTGTCACGCAGCCATCGAAAACAATTGGTATCATCGATCACGACACTTGCACCATCTTCGAGCAAACTCTCCAGACGCGACAGCGCTTCGCGATGCGTTCGAACCCATTCTTCCCCGGGAATCCCGATACCACCATGTAATCCTCGCTCAGCGTTGATTTGATCCAGACTCACGATTACCGCTCCTCTTCGTTCGGCAAGCTGTGAGCCCAGTGTGGTCTTCCCTGCAAAGGCCAGACCGCACATGAGGAAAACTTCCTGCCTCAAATTTTTCTTGCCTTTCATGATTTCAACTGAAATAGCGTTCGATTGTAACTTACCCACAAGCCACTGAAAACACAGTTTGAAACCGTCCGGATCTGTAATCTAAGAAATCATAAGCGCGGGATGATTGCTTCCATCACCTCGGCGGATGTTTGCACCGGTACGATCTCGAAGTCCACCAGGTCCTTCCAACGGTTGATCCATTGCGCTATCAGATCCTCGTTCTCAGTTTTTACGATTTGGAAGCATGTTGTAAAGTCCAGATCGACCCAACTTGAAACATATTCCAATCCCGCAGGCATCAGTCGACCTTGTTCTCTTGCACGACGGTACACCTGAACTGCGCCCGCAGTCTTGAATCGCTCGATCACCATATATAGCAATGTAATTCACCCCTCGCATAATCGAATGATGCGGTAGGCCTTTGAATCTTAGACGGGCTAGCGGACCAGGAATCATTTGTTCCATTGAACTATTAGGGCACACGGCTAGCGAGCTCACGCCCAAAGAAGAAAAAGACTCCCGCAAAAACAAAGTCGAAAGCCGCGCAGAATGGAGGGTACCAGGATGGAAGCTTTGTCGTTATGCCACGCGGTCGATGCAAAAGATCCCAGATGCCGTGTAGAATGAGTCCGACCCCGACAAACAGCGGCGCTTGCCAGAGACCAAGAAGCGCAAGAACTAAGAATCCTGTAGCAACCGACAGTTCGAGAATCACAATTGAAAGTCTTCCGTCGGAAAATGCAAAGCCCATATAGATGGCTCCAATTACAGCAAGAAAGACCGAGTGAAAGACCAGAGGATCCGGAATCAATGGCGACCATGCAATCAAACTGGTTAGTACAGCGCCGGCTATGCCCACAATCATTGCCCGAACCAACATTCTCTACCTCCTTGAGCGCACCGCGAACGCTGGAAACTCACCGGCCACAGCCGCGACAAGCGAAGCGCGCGCAGCTTGCTCTCCCCGCTCCAGCACTTACCATGATAGCTGAAAACTTTCGTTTGTGAAAAGGACCTGTGAGGCGAAAGCAAGCGACATGATCGAGTGGGGCGACACTCTATGTCGGGTGTAGCGAATTGTTGGGCCGACCTTTGGGGGGGGGGGGTGATGCTAACCACCTCCAGGCCGGGGCGGTACAGGCTTGTCAATACCGCCAAAGTCGCCCGCGCCCCCCTTCAATTTGGAGCTCTTTCTTGGTTGCAGATCCTTGAGTGCGCGCGGGCCTCAGCTCGTCACGCTTCCTTCGCCAATGCCTTGGCCTCGGGAGTGTTAAACGGGAAGTAATCCAGAACGTAGTACTCCCACACGTTGCTGGGAAATATTACGACGAGTTCCGCGACCTCGTCGTCCAAGTTTTGGAACGAGTGAGGCACGCCAGGGGGAATGTTGACAATGTAGGGTCCCTCCTTGACAAATAACTTGTCGCCCAGTGCGTAGAGAACTTTCTGCCCTTTCAAGAGCACGTGGGATTCCTCGCCTTTGTGAGTGTGCATCGGTGGAGCGCCGCCTGGTGCCGTATAGGTGATACCGATGGTCAGGTTGTCATAGCCGTGCCTCTGTCCCTCCATAACGTGGACGTACTCGCCTGGCCCCGGGTGGATCACGTCCAGATCACCCTTTGAAAGGGCGAAGTCCTTGACGTTGGTCATCGCAGGCGGCTGGAACGGCCCTGGCACCCTTCGAGTTTCCAGGACCTTGTAAGAATGGTGCTGGGCGTTCAGCTGCCTCGTCGCTTCATCGACGTCAAGGATCAACTCGCCGTGCTCGATCCTCTGACCAGACTGTGCGTCTGAGGGCGAATGGTTCACAACAGGTTCCGGGGGTAGATCCGACTTCACCTTGACTTCTGCGTTAGACCGGACTGAAGCAGGGGAGCAAGTCAGAATTACCGGCGTGAGACCTAGCGCCCCGATAATTTTTCTTCTCGAAAACTTACGCATTGCACACCTCCTGAGTCATACTTATTTTGTTATGCTTGACACTGTTTTCCTACGGAACTGAACCCCGGCGATCATTGCCTGGACCATCGAGCATCATACCATCATCACTACTAAATATTTTCAGCCCGCGGTGGCAAGCTGATACTTGACAATGTGCGCCTAATGCTCGAGTTCGGCAGCGCCGAAGCCGAGCATGGGCGTGACGCTTGCTACGGTGACCCGATGTTAAACATTATAGCCGAAACTACTTGCCGTCTACTAATGTATTCGAATATAAACGCAAGCGGCGCTGTCCGCTGCAATGACTTGTTTTGGGTGCGCGGCGCTAAAGAGGAGCGTTTTGACGTTATCGCTTCGCGCGTTTTCATCGACCTATCCAGAATCCCACTCCAACCCACACTGAAGACCCGCATAGCTAGCGAAAACCGGAAGCGGTTGATTTAACGGCACGAAGCCTCGCCAGCGAACGCCTGAGCTCACCCGCACGGACCGCGCCAAGCGAAGGCATGGCCGCTTGCGGAGCTACAGCCGGGAAAAGACCATTTTAGCAGAATGGATACATGCCTGGCATCAGACCTGTGAAACTAAGAGCAAGCGACATGACTGAGTGAGGCGCGGTTCGTGTCGGGTGCAGCGAATTGTTCGACGGCGGTGGAGGATACTTTACGACGCGCGTGATAATGCGCTTTTTGCTTCCTGAGGCAAGCGAACCTTGACGAAATACCCGGCTGGATAAACGTAGTCCTCGCCGGACTCATCGACAACCCGGATATATTTGCTTCTGGCTGCGGAGGCATCAGGCAAGACTTGATATACCTTACCCTTCTCAAGATCGGCCTCCGAATCCGTTATGCACAACACAAACTGAACAATCTTTCCGGTATTTTTTGCCATCTCAGTCTAGAAATGTCTTAATTTTCAGTTTTCTCTTGCCGATACCATGAGCTTCATACCAATGGATCTCAGCCATTCTTATCCTACCATCAAACAGACGGACTGTTGCAATGCCCTTCAGCTTACACCAGCGGCCGGGCCCGAATTGCTCTCGTATTCTCTTAATATCGCGAATCGAACTTCCTGTGGCAAGGGTCTTTATTTCCGTAATCTGGCCAATGATTTCGAAGCTCACTGCTTCGATACTGTATCACGCTCCTTTGCCGCCCGCGAACGCCCGAATTCAGCGGCAGCGCCGATTGCGCCTAAGCGATGGCTTGACGCTTGCTGAACTCTGGCCTACCAGAAAACATGATAACTGATTTTCGCTTGCCAGGTAAAATGATTGAAAGCCGGTTGCAAGCGGCAAGACAGAGCAAGGGCGCAGGCGCTGTCCGCTGCAATGAGTTGTTCGGCCGCCAGTACTCTAGTCACATGGACTATGGGTTTTCAGCTTTTTAGCCAAACTCTCATAAAGGTCATGCATTGGCCCACTTTTTACAGGCCCCGATGCCAGAGCTTCAAAAATCTCAGCGTCTTGAACCCGGAACTGGTTCCCTATAGCTGTTGCCGCAAACGTACTAAGCGGGCCCTCCGGCTCTTTGCGAAGTACGGTTGCGAACGAATTTACAACGTCGTCTGCTCTTTCAGTTACCCGAACCATCGAGAAAAAAAAGCTGCGTCATAAGGCAGACAATCCTTTTCGCTTATACAGGTTAGCAGTTTGTTTATCCATGAATCGATAACTGGCTTTGGTGGGAGGGCAACCGTAACCTGGACAGGACTCGACGAGGCGCAGCCTCGCCATATCGGCCAGACTACTCCTTCCACTGAGTCACCTTCCGAGCAGTAAGTCACTGTTACCTGGTAATTGCCTGGCCTGCGGATATTCAAGTCTGGAATGTTTCCACTTTCATAGCCCCCGAAAGCTATTGAGGAGGAGAATGTTTCACCTGGGTGCAAAGGCTTGTAGTCGAACCTCAAATCCTCAATTCTCCGAGTGAAATGAATTGGTTGGACATTGTATTGGCAATCCCGTGTTGTAGCGGTAACATCGATGGCCTTTGGCCCATACGTTGCACCTGAGAATTCCACATAAAATGATTCCTTACTTGCGTTACTAAGGTTCACGTCCAAGCCAAACGAATCGCCTAACTCCCAAACCTCACGTTGAGGCGTAATCGAAATCCTTAAATCTCCAAGCCATTGGGCATTGACTTCGACAGAAATGAGAATACCAAGGAAGCAAGTTATATAACGGAAGATATCTCCCAAATCTATTTCCTCGTGGCATGATGTTTCAGCGGCGGCCGAACGCCGGCGCTCAGCGGCGCGAGCGAAGCGAGCGTCCGCTGGAGCGCGTTGTTGGGCTGGCTCTGCCGCCGGTAGAACTTACCTTCGACACAGCCGGTACCAGTGTTCGTCTGGCCTCAAAATCATTTCCATGATCTTGGGCAAACGAAAATGCGAGGCCTCAACGTGAGTAATGCTCCAGCCCGGAAACGCAGCCTCAATTTCGTCGCGAGTCGCGCCACGGATTAGCGGTCTCGCGCGTTTGGGCCACACCAGTAACAGTACCGTGGCGTCGGGTGCAGCAATGGCGTCAATTTCGCGTCCCATCGCTTGTTGCCGGGCGGTATCGAAGTCGTGGAAGGTTCCCGTGTCGAGAACCAGCCGAAACCCGGTACCGATGCCGGCATCCCGCAGCGCCGTGACGTCACCTTTGACTAGCTGCATATTCACGCTGGACCGCTGTACCCGCTCGCGAGCGCGTTCCAGAGCTTTCTCAACGATGTCCACTCCCGTGACTTGCCAGCCGCGTTTCGCCAACTCAGTTCCCCAGATTCCGCTCCCTGTGCCGAGGTCGAGTGCGGCACCGAAGGGTGGGCTTCGCCCGCTCTCTTCGCGGTCAATCAGTTCATAGAACTTGTTTACAAACGGCGGATCAGTGGCAGCGTCTTCCCATGGATGGAAACCAATTGAATAAGCGAACCGATAATTCATGGCAACCTCCCGACTCGAATCGCAGCCCAACGCTCCGGTTCAGCGGCGGGCCGCGCAGCGGACCGTCCGCTGCAACCGATTGTTAGGCCGCGCCTCACGGTTGCTCGTCCCCGGCGCGCCGCAGCAAGACGACTCCCAACAAAGACGGCATGATCAATGGAAGAGCAGGG
Source organism: uncultured bacterium (assembly GCA_963843285.1). Classification (GTDB taxonomy): domain Bacteria; phylum Acidobacteriota; class HRBIN11; order JAKEFK01; family JAKEFK01; genus CAZDDB01. Next base: position 9,322 of record CAWJJO010000011.1, on the reverse strand, counting down.
ACCCCGAGAATGAAACCGGGGACGGTGTACCAGGGTTGAGAGGCCGCCGCAGGGTCCGGATGCTCCAGGACTTTGATCACGATGAAGAACGATGCGATGAAGCTCACGATGATGTATGCGAGGGATGCCCTGCGGCCCAACCATTGGGCTCGGGCGAGAGAAGCCGCAAACGCTGCCGTCGCGACATAGGTCAGAGTGGCCGCAAGGGATACGAGGAGATCCTGAAATGGATGGAGCGCGACGATCGCCGACGGCATGGCCCCACCGTGTTCCTGGCCGAAATACCCTCCGAACACGAAGGCATCCCAGACGAGATAGAGAGAGCAGGCGAGCATGACCGCGGCGAAGCCCAGCGTCGAATGAAGGCGTTCGCCGGCCTGACTTAGCGCTTCCTTGAGCACCACGAATCCACCCGTTGCCGCCAGCGCCATCGCAATCAGAACAAGGTAGCGCATCTGGTTCTCTGCCGCGGATGCCGCCCAGGGGCCTCCAATTCCAACCCAGAAGAGTGCGACCATCTCAAATGGTGTCAGAAGGAGCGTTCCCGCGAGCGCGAGGTGTCGCCGACTCTGCACATCGGCTCTGACCGCTCGCGCACCCAGTGTCCACGCGGCGGTGGCTATCGCCGCGAACAGGACTGCTCCGATAACGTGATACATACCGGGGATGCGAAGCGGGCGCGCAGCCGCGGCGCCGAATGCGATAAACGGCGTTGCGCAGAGGAAGACGTAGCTTAATTGTCGCTTGCCGTGGTCTGTCGGCATCTAGGACCTCCTTAACAATAGCGGCCTAACGCCCGAGACCAGATATGCTGAATGTTTCGAGCGATAGAAAAAAAGCCTCCTTTGCAGTTCACAATAAAGGAAAAACAAAGGAGGTAAAGTTCAATGTCTACCCACTATTTTACAATTAACGCACGAGAATTTCATCTGTTTGTTGGAATGGATGTCGACAAGCGAAGCATTTCGATAACGGTTGTCAGCCAGGAAGGAGAAGGGATGCACCGGAAACTTCCCTACGATGCAGAGAACCTTTTGAATCTAGTATCGAGACGCTTTAGCGGGAAACGGATTGCATTTTGCTACGAAGCGGGCCCCACTGGTTACGGACTATACGATCGGATCACAAAGGCTGGCTACACATGCCTTGTGGTTCCGGCGGCGACGGTACCGAAAGCCCCCAACCAACGAGTCAAGACGAACCGAATCGACAGCAGAAAGCTGGCGGTAATGCTTCGTGGAGGGGAGCTTCACGGGATCCACGTTCCGTCTCTTGCATATCGCTACCTTCGGTATCTGGTGCAGCTGCGAGAAGTGCTTGTGTGCCAGGTGGTAGCCTACAAGAACCGGATTAAAGGATTGCTGCTGATGGAAGGAATTACATTCCCGCAGGCAACCAGAAGATGCCAATGGACAAAATCGGTTGTTGAACAACTCAAGAAGATGAAGGCTTCAGAGGCAGTAAGACTAAAACTGGATCACCTGATCCGGCAACTGGAGTTTTCAGAGATTCAAATGAAGCAAGCAACCAATGAGATAGAAAGATTCTGTGTGAAGGAACCGGAGCTTTGTAAAAACATGCATTTACTGGGCACGATTCCCGGAATAGGAGCGGTTGTGGGAATGCACCTGTTGGCTCGAATCGGAGATCCGAGATTTCTGCAGAGCCCGCACCAGATTGCAGGACTGTTGGGGTTAATTCCTACTGAGAATTCTACGGGAGATGTTGTAAATCGAGGTTCGATCACACGACTGGGAGATTCTACTGCACGAAATAAGCTGATCGAAACCGCGTGGACTGCAATCCGGAAGGATCTTGAGCTTCGGGAGTTCTTTTTGCGCATCTGCAGCAGACATCCACTCCAGATTGCAAAAAGAAAAGCGATTGTTGCGGTTGCAAGAAAACTCACAGTGCGAATTTACGTTGTACTCAAGTATAGACGACCGTACTTATCGAAATCAGAATTGGATGTACTTCAGGGGACGACCCGTCGGCTGAACAGAACGCCAGATCAGAATTTCCGGCAAGTTCGAGCTTTCGAGAAAGGGACCCCTGAAGTACTCAAAAAACGTCTCTGACTCATGCAAAAGGACCATGAAAACGAAACGAATTTCGGAAAAGTAGGCGGCCATTTGGCCTTGCTACGGATAGCAGTCAGTCCGAGTCAGGCGACCGGAAACAATGTATTCATTCCGATTTTATGGGGGAAGAAGAACAGGAAAGATCTTCACTTAATAAAGGAACGTATGATTCTGTAATCAGCTTCGCGATCTGAAGAGATTAACTACAGATTATTCGGCACATCTCAGACCGTTTGAAGTGCCCGAAACGAATGACTGAGCAGAAACGGCTGGAAGTGTCTTTTTAGGAGGCTTTGTCACACTTGACATTCACATAGCAGTTCAGCGGCGCCGAACTGCGCCGATGAAGGCAACCGCTTTGCAGCCTTACCCAAGCACTGATAATGATAGCTGATTTAGCTTGGTTTTTTCAAAAGAGAATGGTAGCCGATTGCAAAGCGGGTGCCTGAAAAGGTGCAGGAGGCGTCGGCTGCACCCGTATTATAAAAGGTCGCCCCTCCGGTGATAGCCTTCAGAGAAAACTATCAACCAAAGGAGCAACCAACATGAGTAATAGGAAGTATGTCGCATTCGATGTGCATTTGGCAACCATCGCATTTTCATTGTTGATGGTTCTGGAAAGATTTTGTGGGAGGGAGTGTTTCGCAATACAGCAGAGACAATCCTGGATTTCGTTGGCGGGATCCACGGCGAAGTTCATCTCCTTCGAACAGGGAACACAAGCTGCCTGGCTATACGATTTAATCAGGCCTCGGGTCTCTAGCCTGGTATGTAACCCCCGCTACAATCGGGTGGTTCTCTGTGGAGACAAATCAGATCGCATTGACGCTCGAAAATTGGCTGAGCAACTACGGCTGGGAGCGCTCAAAGCAGTTTACCAAACTGAATATTCGCTTCGTCCGCTTAAGCAGCTGGTCCTCGGTTACGAGGCTCTCGTGAGGGATTCAGTGCGTACCATGACTCGAATTCGTTCTCTGTTCTCGGGCCGCGGCATCAGCTGTAAAGGAGCAGGGCTTTACAATCCGGCAAAGCATGACTTCTGGCTCGAAAAGATCACAGAACCGGGTCTTCGATTTCGTTTGCAAATCCTCTTTCAGCAATTGGATTCTTTGATGCCTCTGCGGAACGAAGGGAAAAAACAACTTTTGTTGGAAGGCCGGAAATACCCGGCGGTCAAGCTTCTGAAGCGAATTCCCTGCCTTGGACCTGTCCGCTCAGCTCAAATCGTCGCCGTAGTTGCAACACCGCACCGGTTTCGAACCAAGCGCCAGTTCTGGCCCTACTGCGGCCTGGCGGTTGTTAACCGCACCACCTCTGATTACGAAATTGTGAATGGTCGAGTCCAAAAGAAAATTAGAAAAGCTTCCACCCGTGGGCTGAATCTAAACTACAGCAGAATTCTCAAACGAGTTTATAAAAGCGCGGCGCTGCAAGGGACTAGTCATCAGCTCCTTGGACCATTCTATCAATCGCTACTGCAAAAAGGCCTTGATCCCGCCATGGCGCGATTGACAATTGCGCGAAGATTATCTTCACTTCCCTGACCATCTGGAAAAAAGAAGCAAAATTTGATCCTGACCTATTCCTGATCAATCGAGCAGATTCAAAAACCGTAAAGGAGGAAAGAAAAAGCAAAAAACTCTCTCTTAATAAAGGAAACAATACAGTTCAATAAGATCTGGAGCCCGTAGTTACCGGATCGGCTTGCATTCTGGCCGCAAGCAAAAGTCTTTCGAGGGAAGCATCTAAACAACTCGTGTTCCTGGTCTTTCCTTGTTTTCCAAGGACCATTGCAGCCCGTATGCCCCCTCGCATAACCAAATGATGCGGTAGGCCTTTGAGTCTCAGATCAGACGCGTGGTTAGCTCATAACGCGATTCGCAGATACAGCGCCATATTGCACAGCCGCTTTGATCCACGATAGCAGGGCTCAGCTCTTTAGGACTGTTTATCAGATGTCACCCGGGGCTAGTTGCCAGGGGAAAATATCTCTTTCTGGCCAGGCTGGAAGTGTCTTCCACTTGACAACTCCTTTTATAGACGAATTGTTGGGCGGCGCATTAACGCTCGGTATGAAATAAGTTCAAGACGATATGATAAGACTGTGACTGCCAAGTTTCTCTACATATTTGTGGGGGCTTTGGGCACGTTAAGTAATTTCCTGTAGGCAAAAGTGCCACGAACAGAATTAACGAAGAATATGAGAGGGAGCAAATGATACACCCACCCCCACGGTCACAAAGTATCCGAATTCAAGATCGCTTCAAATATCTCCATGAGTACTCCGGCTATGGCGGCAACTCGTGACAATTTCCAAATACCGATTGCGACAATATACGTACACCATCATGTCTAGTAAGACACCGTTAATGAGTAGGGAAAAAGCAACAACGAGTGCCACCCAAAAGCCCCGTCGAGCAATACGGCGAGCACTTTTTAAATCGGTGATGCTTCGAACGTCTATTATGCTTCTATCGACTGTAGAACCGTCACCAGTATCTTTCGATGGTCTCTTCCAGGCTCGTGCCGCATTCAGGACAAGTTTTTGCATCTTGGCTAACAGGTTTCCTACAATTCGAGCATTCATAAAATGTCAACATATTTGTCTTCCGAAGTCATGGAGCCATGATCTCCTTCTGGCCAGCTTGAATGGTAAGCCGCCCAACGCTCGAGACCAGATATGCTGAATGTTTCGAGCGATAGAAAAAAAGCCTCCTTTGCAGTTCACAATAAAGGAAAAACAAAGGAGGTAAAGTTCAATGTCTACCCACTATTTTACAATTAACGCACGAGAATTTCATCTGTTTGTTGGAATGGATGTCGACAAGCGAAGCATTTCGATAACGGTTGTCAGCCAGGAAGGAGAAGGGATGCACCGGAAACTTCCCTACGATGCAGAGAACCTTTTGAATCTAGTATCGAGACGCTTTAGCGGGAAACGGATTGCATTTTGCTACGAAGCGGGCCCCACTGGTTACGGACTATACGATCGGATCACAAAGGCTGGCTACACATGCCTTGTGGTTCCGGCGGCGACGGTACCGAAAGCCCCCAACCAACGAGTCAAGACGAACCGAATCGACAGCAGAAAGCTGGCGGTAATGCTTCGTGGAGGGGAGCTTCACGGGATCCACGTTCCGTCTCTTGCATATCGCTACCTTCGGTATCTGGTGCAGCTGCGAGAAGTGCTTGTGTGCCAGGTGGTAGCCTACAAGAACCGGATTAAAGGATTGCTGCTGATGGAAGGAATTACATTCCCGCAGGCAACCAGAAGATGCCAATGGACAAAATCGGTTGTTGAACAACTCAAGAAGATGAAGGCTTCAGAGGCAGTAAGACTAAAACTGGATCACCTGATCCGGCAACTGGAGTTTTCAGAGATTCAAATGAAGCAAGCAACCAATGAGATAGAAAGATTCTGTGTGAAGGAACCGGAGCTTTGTAAAAACATGCATTTACTGGGCACGATTCCCGGAATAGGAGCGGTTGTGGGAATGCACCTGTTGGCTCGAATCGGAGATCCGAGATTTCTGCAGAGCCCGCACCAGATTGCAGGACTGTTGGGGTTAATTCCTACTGAGAATTCTACGGGAGATGTTGTAAATCGAGGTTCGATCACACGACTGGGAGATTCTACTGCACGAAATAAGCTGATCGAAACCGCGTGGACTGCAATCCGGAAGGATCTTGAGCTTCGGGAGTTCTTTTTGCGCATCTGCAGCAGACATCCACTCCAGATTGCAAAAAGAAAAGCGATTGTTGCGGTTGCAAGAAAACTCACAGTGCGAATTTACGTTGTACTCAAGTATAGACGACCGTACTTATCGAAATCAGAATTGGATGTACTTCAGGGGACGACCCGTCGGCTGAACAGAACGCCAGATCAGAATTTCCGGCAAGTTCGAGCTTTCGAGAAAGGGACCCCTGAAGTACTCAAAAAACGTCTCTGACTCATGCAAAAGGACCATGAAAACGAAACGAATTTCGGAAAAGTAGGCGGCCATTTGGCCTTGCTACGGATAGCAGTCAGTCCGAGTCAGGCGACCGGAAACAATGTATTCATTCCGATTTTATGGGGGAAGAAGAACAGGAAAGATCTTCACTTAATAAAGGAACGTATGATTCTGTAATCAGCTTCGCGATCTGAAGAGATTAACTACAGATTATTCGGCACATCTCAGACCGTTTGAAGTGCCCGAAACGAATGACTGAGCAGAAACGGCTGGAAGTGTCTTTTTAGGAGGCTTTGTCACACTTGACATTCACATAGCAGTTCACGCGCACAGCCGGAGCCTCGGCATGGCAGGACGGTTGCAGATGAACCCGCGCACGGAACATGATAATTGATAAAAGGCTTCTTTTACAACAATGATTCTAGCCTACTGCAACCGGCATGACATGCCGATGGCGCAGGATGTGTCGCGTGCAACGAGTGGTTCGCTGGCCCTATTGCAATGCCTTTTTGAGGGCTTCAGGAACTTTTAAGGAAAAGAAGCGTTTGCTTGGATAAGCATAATCTTCGCCGCTTTCATCAATGACCCTGATTAGGTGATGCTTTGTGGCTTCGGGATCATCAATCACTTTATAAATTTTCCCTTTCTCCAAGGATGCCAAATATCCCTGGTTGTCAATACAAACGGCAAATTTCTCGGGCGGTCTTTGATCTTTCATATTCAATCGAGGAACGGCAGTTTGAATTTCATATCTCGTTTTTCCTATGCCGTGAGCCTCATACCAGTGTAACTCAGCTTTATGGATCGTGCCATCTTCAAGTCGAACCGTCGCGACACCTTTCATCTTGCGCCAGCGCCCACGGCCATATGCTCGTCGAAGACGTGGTAACTCTCGTATACCTGTTCCCACAGCTATCGTCTCTATCCGAGATCGAACCTACGATTTCGAAATCCATCCAGAAATCAAATCATCGATGGTAGCTGCAAGCAAGGGCCAGCGAACGCCCGAGCTGAGCGGCAAACCGCAGCGGCCGAGCGCAGCGAGGGCGCGAGGATTTGTCCGCTCGAGCGAGATGTTAGGCGTCACTGGGCTAAACCTCCATCAGTTCTTCCATAGGTATACACCTTCAAAGGCTGCCTGTCGCGCGGATGAGCTCGAACAGTTGCCGATTCCATTCGGCGTGGACACGTGGATGGAGGTGGTTTGCAGCCCTAGGTGGAATCTCGACGCCGGCGGCGAGTGCAGCCGCGTTAAGGTCGTGCAAGCGGGTAGGCCAACCGGTTGGCCAAGGACTTACAAGGGCTTGGAGCATCTGAAGATCGATGTTCCAGCATCGGCCAAACAGTTCGGATGCTTCGTCTCCCAAACCAAACCACTCCGCGAACCTTTCTACTGATACGATCCACGCCCAAAACTCGTCCACATCGCCGCAGAAGTCCACGACGGCCGCCGCGAGTTGCTGTCTCGACATCCGCGGCTCATCCGGGGTAATCAGCCGAAAGACACCTGAGTTGAAGTCATTAGTGGAAGGATCGATATCTGCTTCTGACGAGATGCCGTACCAAGAGCGCCCTTCTTCATCTGCAAGGCCAATCCACATCAGCTCTGATTGCTCCGACCATGGCGGGGCGGTCCATTCTGTGTCTACAAAGATTCGACGTTTCATGGGTTGTTCTCCTGACGCCTAACGCTGGAGTTCACCCGCGCAGCCGGAGCCGAGCAATGGCGTGCCGGTTGCGAGCAAACGCGTGCGCGAGAAATCATAGCTGATTATTGCTCTTCTTGGAAATGATGATTGTTACCGATTGCAACCGGCATGACATTGCGAGGCGCAGGATGCGTCGGGTGTAACGAGTGGTTCGGCGACATGCCATTCATGTGAGTAAATTGTGATCTACGACGAAACGGCTGGTGTTTCTAATCGACGGTCTTGTAGATGGTTCCAAGCTTTTGCGCGATTTCATTTAGTTCTTCCAAGGTGGGCGGGCGGCCTGTGTTTTGGAAATGTCGATGTACAGCGCGAAATTCGTCAGCCAATCCAGGTTTATCCAAAAACGCGACCAGAACGACCGGTTCATTTGAACGTTTGTTTCTTAGCTGATGGTCACTGCCCCTGGCTACGAAGATAACATCCCCTGAGCCGAGTCTCCATCTCTTTCTTGCCAAGGATCACGCTGCCTTCCCCGGCGATTACGTAGGAATTCGTCGGCTCGCTCGTGTCCGTTTACACCCGTCGAAAACCCCGAGGAGTGTAGCCGTTAACATCTCGCCACCTTCTGTTCCAGTAAGCGGAGTCGCTTCGACCACGATGATGTCGCCCATCAGTCGCTCCCCGCCGTTACGCTTGAGAACATAACTCCGTTGGTCCGAGGAGTCGACGCTTGAGAAACTGTCATTGTCCATACGTTCCTCGTTGATTATGTCGCCGAACGCTGGAGTTGAGCGGCAACACCAAGCCTTGCGAAGGCTTGTTGGTTGCGGCCTACCCCAGCAAAGGTGATGATAATCGAAAAACGTATTTCGGTAAATAATGTGTCTGGCCCGACTGCAAGCAGCAAGCCTGAGTAAGGCGCAGGTGTTGTCCGCTGGAACGACTTGTTCTATGAAAGGAAGTCAAGAGGAATAGACTCCCCTTAATCCGGGTCTATTTTCGCAGAAGGGTATCCCGGCTGTAAAGGTTGCGATTTACTCAGTTCGGCGGCGTGTCAGTCAACTCCACTGTCGTGCAACTCACTCAGTAGAAGATCCCCGCCCCGCGGAAGCCTTTCCAAGTGCCGTCCGGCAGTTTCTTTGCCACTCCAAGCACCATGCCACGAACGTGCACCGGCGCACCACCCGCCGATGTGGTAAACGAGAAGGTGTACGGACGCCACTCGACTTCCCAGCCACCATCCAGAAAAATCATTTCCTTGTATTCCGGGACGTAGCTCAACACCTTGAACCCTTTATTAGCCGTCTGGCGTTCGTTGCTCTCTCGGATAGCTTGCTTGCCGACATCCGCGGGCGGGACTGGGCCGAGGCGCACCGCGTCATCGGTCCACAATTCCGTCAGGGCAACGTGATCTAGCGAAAGCGTAGCGTCGATGTCCTGCTGGCGGAGCTTCTCGATGCCGGCGACGTCTGCAGCGCTGCCCCCCGTGACGCTTTCAGCCGACGCGGCCGGCACCTGAACCACTTGCCCTGCCAACGGCGCTGTGAACGTCGGACCCCCCATTCCGCGGAAGCATTTCCAGCTCCCGTCCGGCATCTTCTTCAGGACCATCAGCCGCGTTCCAAGAATCTGCTTG
>CAWJJO010000010.1:0-135780 GCA_963843285.1 uncultured bacterium | reverse complement strand
GATCGAAGGAGGCTTTTGTGAAAACTCGGATCGTGCAATCTGTAATTCTTGCCGCTTTGTTGTTGGCCGGTGTCGCTTCTGGCGATCACTATCGCAACTCAACAAAGCCAGCAAGCCAATTACTACATTATTAGTCTTGACTCGCTCGGCGGAACGGCGAGCGCGGGCATCAGCATCAACAACACCGGCTGGGTGACTGGCTACTCGAACCTGACGGGAGACGGCACCACCCACGCTACACTGTGGCAAAACGGGCTGACATTCGATCTAGGCACGCTCGGCGGGCCAAACAGTGATGTGGCGTGGCCCGTAAAAAACAACAAAGGACTGATTGTGGGGATCGCAGAAACGGCGGCAGCGGACCCGTTTGGCGAAAACTGGAGCTGCTCGAATTTCTTTCCCACGATTACTCACAACCAATGTCTGGGATTCGTTATACGGAACGGCGTCATGAGTCCGCTCCCAACGTTGGGCACGAACAACAACGGCTTTGCCGCAGGCGCTAACAACCGAAATCAAATCGTGGGTTGGGCGGAAAACAATATCCATGATGCTACCTGTGAGGCGCCACAGGTTCTGCAGTTCAGGGCTGTCATTTGGGGACCTAAGGATGGACAGATCCAGGAACTTCCTCCGTTCCCGGGCGATACAACCAGTTCCGCCACCGCGATCAATGACAACGGCCAGGTCGTCGGCATCTCCGGCATTTGTAACAGGGCTGTGGGAAGATTGAGCGCGATTCACGCAGTGATCTGGGAAAATGGCGAGGTGGATGAGCTGGACAACATTGGGGTTGGTGCATGGAACACACCCACCGCGATCAATCAAAAGGGCGACATATCCGGATTTGTCAACCAACCTGGCGCTACTGTCACAGGATTTCGTCCGCTAGGTGTCCTGTGGACAAAAAAGGATGGATTGCAAATCCTCCCCAAACTTACAGGAGACATTCGCAGCATCGCCTGGAGTATTAACAACGTGGGTCAGGCGGTCGGCCAATCTTACGGCGGCGCCAAACGGTTCCCATGCTGTCATCTGGCACGACGGCGTTGCCACGGATTTGAACAGTCTGATTCCCCCCGGATCCCTCACTCTGGTCTTCGCGAATGACATCAATGATCACGGCGAGATTACGGGCCAGGCTTATGATTCCGATACAGGGGAACTTCGCGCATTCCTGGCGATTCCTCCACTTGGCGGACTTGAAGCTGCGTTGTCAACAGCGCGGGAAGCAGGCCATGAATCCTCGAAAGGGGTTGGTTCCTGACAAAATCCTGAAACAACTTTTGCGAAAGATCGGCGTAAAGGATGATGATCTGGAAAGATAGGACCTCATGTATTCTATAATGTTCAAGAGGTTCGAGAATCGTTTTGAGTTCTGCACGACTTTTTCTTGTCCGAGGCGCATGTGAAGTTCGCCATGACCGACATCCACATGCCCAGCATGGAGATCTGTGATCGTGCGCGGGCAAGCAGGGACGTCCGCTTCGACGGCCTGTTTTTCATCGCAGTGAAAAGCACCGGCATCTATTGTCGTCCGGTATGTCCGTCGCCTAAAGTGAAGCGGGAGAATGTGATTTATTATCCGACTGCGGAGGCAGCCTCCGCAGCGGGCTATCGTCCCTGCCTGCGCTGCCGTCCGGAGCTAGCGCCCGAAGTTCGCTCTCATGGAAACGAACATGCCATACATCGTGCGCTGGCGTTGATCGCAGACGGCGCGTTGGAGGGCGGTTCGATCGAGGCGCTGGCATCGCGAGTCGGCTTGAGCACGCGGCAATTGCGTCGGTTGTTTCTCGCAAACACAGGCGCCACACCGGTAGCCGTGCACGCGACACGCAGGCTACTTTTGGCAAAGCAGTTGTTGACCGAAACCTCCATGCCGGTCACACAAGTGGCGCTGGCAGCGGGTTTCAAAAGCTTACGCCGCTTCAACGCAGCCTTCCGCGAATCCTGCGGCATTGCTCCTTCAGCGATACGCCGCTCAGGAAATGGTGCGCAACATACCACGCACGAAAGTACGTGGGCTGCAGGTGAAACACTGACTCTGCGACTGGCTTATCGGCCGCCGCTTGCATTCGAGACGATGTTGGCATTCCTTGCGAAGCGAGCGATCCCGGGCATTGAGCAGATTGACGCAGATAGTTATCAACGCGTCTTCGGCCCAGCGCACAACTCGACATGGATCCGGGTCAGGTCCGCTCAGGACAAACACGAACTGCGACTCGAGATCTCCAAAACCGATCCGCGCGGCATTCCCGAAATTGTACGCCGTGTCAGGCGACTGTTCGATCTGGATGCCGACATGCTCGCAGCTCACGCAGTGCTGGGAGCCGATCCGCTCCTGGCGACCGGAATCCATCGGCGTCAGGGACTGCGCGTGCCGGGCGGCTGGGATGGTTTCGAGATCATGCTGCGCGCCGTACTCGGGCAACAGGTCAGCGTAGCGGGCGCAACAACCCTTGCGAAACGCCTGACTGAACGCTTTGGCGAACATCGCGACAGCCCAATTGCGGGACTCGACCGTGTCTTCCCAACACCCGAACGTCTGGTGAATGCTCCAGTGGAAACCATTGGCCTGCCGAAATCCCGCGCTGTTACGATACGCGCAGTGGCTGCAGCCGTGCTTGATGGACGTCTCGATTTCCGCGCAGGACAACGCCTGGACGACTTTGTGGAACATGTCACCGCGCTACCCGGTATCGGTTCGTGGACCGCACAGTATGTCGCAATGCGAGCACTGAACCACCCCGATGCCTTTCCGGCCGGCGATCTGGTCTTGCAGCGGGTCCTGGGATCCGACCGTCGTCTGAGCGAGCGCGAAACTCAGGCTCGCTCCCAGGCATGGCGGCCGTGGCGTGCCTACGCTGTGCTGCATTTATGGCATCTTGCGGGCGACCAACGCGCGTGAATCGCCATTCATCCGGGTTCAATTTCTCGCACGTTTCCGCAAACACCTCACTCATCTGATGTAGAATATTTCTACTCAAAGATGGCGAGTGCAACTTGGAAAATCCTGATTTGAAAATCCCTAACGTGGAAGTACACGAGCCTTTGGGCAAGGGTGGATTCGGAGTCGTTTACAAAGGACGGCATCAGACACTGGACGTAGATGTCGCTGTAAAAATAATTCATAGCCAGGAAGGAGACGCCGGTGCCATTGATCGGTCGCTATTTGAAGCACGGCTTATGGCCCGGTTGGATCATCCCAATCTACTCAGAATTCATGACGCGGGAAGGTCAGGATCTGATGCGTACTTAGTTCTCGAGCTCATGGACGAATCCTGTTCAAAGTTACGAAACGCTCCCTTGAATCGATCTCTGGATTTGACCCGCCAGCTTCTTTCCGGTCTTCAGTGTCTACATGACGCTCGTATTCTTCACAGAGATATCAAACCTGACAATTGTCTTGTTCGGCTCCGGGATGGCCGCACAAAGTTAGCAGATTTAGGAATTGCGATCGAACTTGCTACGAAAACAGATCAGAATTTTGGGTTCGCCGGTACAATCCCCTTCATGGCGCCTGAATTATTCGAAGATCACCCTCAATTCAGTCCCAAATCCGATCTGTACGCCCTGGGCCTCTCATTGACGTGCATGATACTCACTAAGGATCCCTTCCCGGGAAGTGCGATCCCCAGAATTCTAAATTGGATTCATGCGGGAACCCGCCCGGTTATTCCTGTCGAACGTCCCGATCTACCATCCGCTCTCACGGGCCTACTTCAAAGGATGATTTCTCCCAAAGCGGATGAGCGACCGGCAAGTGCTGCCGAAAGTCTGGCCGCAATAGGAGGAATAAAGGAGTTCTCTCCTCCCGCGGATAAACACGAAGCCCTGAAGACAACGGTAGTTTGTGGCCCATGGATCTTGGGAGACGAGGTTCGCGTTACTCCGAACTGGCGCAGCTATGTGGTTTCACATACTCACACTGGCCTGCCTGCCAGACTATCTCACCTTCAACCGAACGCTCCACTTTCCGACAGCAACGACCTCGTCCTTGCATCTGCGGAGCGTGCGTCCCGGTTAGAGCATCCTGGAATTGTCAATGTTCTCGATTGGGGCACTAAGGATGGGTTTGCATACGTGGTCACCGCTCCTCAGGGCCAACGACTCGAAAGCATGGTTCAGTCGGCCGGACCTCTTCAGGAAATTGAAGCGTTGACTTTTGTCTGTACGCTCGCTGACGCACTCACCTTTCTACATGACAAAGGGCTGGTTTATCAGATTGTTGATCCGGGTTCCGCAGTCATCTCCCAAGACGCCAGATCCGTTCAACTCAGTTGGCCGATGTTCTGTATTCCTGTTGGAGCATCTGTCCGAGATGAAAGCGGTAAGCTGCAGAGAGTGTTAGTTCCCCAATATGCGGCGCCGGAAACTCTGGGAGACGATCATGGCAGGATTTATCCGTCTGTAGACGTTTATGGTCTGGGTGAGGTGCTGTTCTATTTGTTGACTGGTCAATCTGCTTTCGGACGAATCGGTATGTCGGCGCAACTCATCTACAAAAAGTTACAATCGCCTCCGGATGTTCGCAACGTCTCTCCCACCGTCACAGCCCTGACAGCAACACTACTAGCCTGGTTTATGAACCCTGACCCGGAAGCAAGACCCAAGAATGCTATGGTAGCGAGAGACGAATTAGTCAGGATCATCAACAAACTGAAGTGACAGCGCTACCCCGCCCTAGTGGTGATGTTCTGCTTCTTTCTGCTTTTTCATTTCCTCCATTTTTTGCATCATCATCGCCCCAAATTTCGCATATTGTTCGCTGTCTACATCAAAATTGGTGAACATGTAGTTGGAGTTCTTGGAATCCCAGTTCTGCTCCGCATCCGTGTAACGGAACATGGTGGTTAATCCCTGTTCGAATTGCGCGCGGATCGGATCGGCTCCCGGCGCATTGCTGATTTTCGGCGCGCCTCCAAGTGCTGCTTCCATCAGGTGGGCGGAAAATGTTCCGTACTGTCCGATGGTAACGCTGTGCATATTCCCATCAATGCTCCTGCTAATGGGGACGTACCGGATTTCCACTTTCGGGGATGACTTCGGCTGGATCATCCAGTTGATCTCTTCCAGCGCCTTCCTCTGCTCCGGATTCGCCTTTTCATCAATATATAGATAGTCGAACACCCAGTTTCCCATGGTTTCCATCATGGCCTGACCGTCCGGACTTTGCCCCCTCCGCGCAAAGGAAAGACCATCGAGCGATGTATCTCCGTACTTGCCTTTGGTGATGAAATACACAAGCTGTCCACCGCAATTCATGTGGGTCGGCTTGGAGCCGAACCAGCAAGGACAGGCGGCGTTACACTTGCAGGCCTCTTCCAACTGGCCTGCGATTTTCCAGTAAGTTGGTTTTGCTTCCATTCCTTTCTCTTCCGCCCACAGTGACTTAGCCGATGTTCCCACGGCTACAGAAACGACAAGCAGAAGAAGCAGTACGCGGCTGTTCATAGTTCCTCCATTCTCAAAGAATCTTTCAAGGTCATTCTATTCTTGTCCACGCTTCACGGCAACTTTGGAAGAGGTACGTAATCCCGGAAAAGGCCGGATCAGGTCGAGTTTCTCTTTTCGGGTAAGTTTTTTCAGCGCATGTTCGCGTTTGAGTGCGTTACTTCGTGTTTTACAATTTTCGGAATATACCAGGATGACCGGCCGGCGGATCTTTGTGTAATGAGCTCCATATTTTGACGTATTGTGAGCAGTCAAACGCTTCTTGAGATGATTCGTCGAACCGATATAGAGTGTTTTATCGGAACATTGCAATATATAAACGTAGTATTTCACAAATTCAGTTTCGTTGATCTATTCCACACACCATTTCACTCTTCAAGGCGCGGCAACAAAGCCTTCTTTGCGCGCGGCTTCGGCAAGTTTTGTATCGAGAGAAACAAATGGATGACCGGACGGAAGTTTGTCCGCCCAGAGCAAGGCCGCAGCAAGCTGCAAAGAGTCCGCTGCTGAAAGGGGATGTATTAGAAGAAGCCGGTACGCAACCGTCCTGAGCTCATCTCCTGGTTGAATCTCAGTCCAATGTCGTTTGACATCCAACAATCGCCCACGGATTTCCTGTTCCAGATCGGAATCGATGATTCGTTCCCTGCGCAATCGAGCGAAGGCCGAAAAACATTCGATCGTGCTCCCCCACCAAATCACTACAGAAGGATCCTGCCGAACGATCCTCTCTATTTCGCGCGAGCGTTTTTCCTTAATAAACAAGGGCAGCAAAGCGGAAGAGTCAAAGAAAATCATCGTTCTTTGGAACGTTCCTCGATCAGTGACTTTACAGCGCGACCTTTCCTGTCTACCGGACGCCGCCATTCCCAGAAACTCCTGGGAATTCTACCGGTCCCGATGATTGCTAACCCGGCCTTTTCCAGATCTTGCAGATAACCTGATAGGTCCGCTTTGCGCGAGTCGACCGGTACCAGCTTTGCCACCGGTACTCCCCGCTCGGTGACCAGAACCTGTTCGCCACTTTTGACCTGACCAAGGTATTTGCTCAAATTTGCCTTTAATTCTGCGACAGCCGCGCTCTTCATCTTGTCCTCTCTGATATGACTATTATAGTCAGACAGTCTTGAGCATTCAAGTCATAAATGCGCCAGGAAGGCCGTCCGCGATTTTACGGCGTTATTGAACCAAACTCAAATATAAAACTGTATAATATTCCCCGTCCTCAATTCTTCAGGAGTTTACATGATCAAAACATATTTCGTACTGATTCTGATCGCCATCGGATCATTGACCGCCGGGGGCTGCGGCGGAGGCGAAAAATGGGACGGCGAACCTGTTACCGGCAAAAGGTGGAAAATCGATGTCCTCAAATACATCAACAATTCTTACACTTCAACTTTTGAAGATATGTTGAGACTCTCGCTCTCCAATAACGGGTTGAAAGAGAATCGAGATTTCAAAATCAGAATCCGTTCCGCTCAAGGCGAAATGACAAATGTGACTGCGATCATAGACGCTGCGCTGAATGACGATTCCGATTTATTGGTCCTTTTTCAAGCGCCAATCCTGTACACGGCATTGAACAAAGCCCCGAACGCAAAAAAACTTTTCACATTACTGCAAAATCCATTCATTCTTGGCGCCGGAGGATCGGACACCCAACATTTGCCCAACTTAACAGGATTATATGTCGTTCCTCCGATTGAAGATCTGCTGCAAAAAATCATCGAATGCTCGCCAAAAATAAGCAATCTGGGGACCTTGTACATGATCGGAAACGATGACTCGGTCGACCGCAAAAACGAACTGACCCGGATTGCAAAAGGAAAAGGGATCCAGATATTTGAGCGTGGTTACAATACTCAAAACGAAATCATGGATGCTGCCGCGGCGTTGTCCGATCAGAAACCGGACGCTTATATCCATCTGCTGGATCCTGCGCAGGATATAACATTCCCGGCGTTGTACAAATATTCGCGCCAGGATAAAAGACCACTATTTTCGGTTGTCCATAATATGGATAAGATCGGCGCGAGCATTGTTTGTTCCACGGATCGCCAGGAAATCGGATTGAAATTCGGGGAAATGGTAAGCCGGGTATTGAAAGGCGAGGATCCTTCCAATATTCCATTTCAAAACGACATCTCACTCACAAAACATTTCATGATCAACAAATCTGCCGCAGCTGAGGCGAACTTAATCCTGCCGGCTTCACTGACCGGACTCATCCCTGCGAAGTTTCGATTTGGTTTCCAGCAGAGCCGGCTTGTGAAGGCTGCCCATATCCAGACAATAAAATCAGTAAGAGGACTTTCCATACCAAGCTCACGGATTCGAGCGCTGACCTGCGCCCGATGATACGTGGAATGAGCAAAGACCTGCAGGATCGTTTCACCCAGAGTTGGAATGGCCGGCTCACGTCCGGCACGCCGTGCGAAAGATTCGGCCCATGGAAGATAGACCGGCGAATCCAACAGAGCAGGGTCCAGGTTGTCAAAATAGCCTTTTGCAACCGCATAGTATCCCCGGCCCCAGGGCAAGATTTCGCGAATTGTAAGATCACTTCCAGCATTTGAGGTATGCGGCGCGCCTCGCCATATGTTTAGAAATGCCCGTTGCACCATGTGCGTGTGGTGCATTCGCTTCCTCACCGTCGAATCGGAGGCGGCAACCTCCGAGCCCAGAACGGCGTTCCACATCGTCGCGTCCGCCCATTCCATATGCCGGAAAAGGTCATAGCAAACTATCAACTAGATTCGATGGCCACAGGGGAGCCGGCTTTGACGCCCATATCCAGACAATAAAATCAGTAAGAGGACTTTCCATACCAAGCTCACGGATTCGAGCGCTGACCTGCGCCCGATGATACGTGGAATGAGCAAAGACCTGCAGGATGGTTTCACCCAGAGTTGGAATGGCTGGCTCACGTCCGGCACGCCGTGCGAAAGATTCGGCCCATGGAAGATAGACCGGCGAATCCAACAGAGCAGGGTCCAGGTTGTCAAAATAGCCTTTTGCAACCGCATAGTATCCCCTGCCCCAGGGCAAGATTTCGCGAATTGTAAGATCACTTCCAGCATTTGAGGTATGCGGCGCGCCTCGCCATATGTTTAGAAATGCCCGTTGCACCATGTGCGTGTGGTGCATTCGCTTCCTCACCGTCGAATCGGAGGCGGCAACCTCCGAGCCCAGAACGACGTTCCACATCGTCGCGTCCGCCCATTCCATATGCCGGAAAAGGTCAAGCAAACTATCAACTAGATTCATATCTTCAATGTGCGGGTGTAAAACGCCAAGATTCCTCCCAGGTCACTCACAGTAAAAGATCTTTATCGTGCCTACATTGGCTTAACGTGGATACAATCCTTCAAACTACTCCGGCAACCGGGCAGCAGTCTAAATATCTTTCTTGCGGGGGAGGAACCGGAAAGCCCGGGTCGCGACGATCTTTTTTCCTGTCTTTTCCAAATCATTGTTTTGGCTTGCCTTCTTTTGTTTTTAGCGTTCTTGTGGATCCCTGCAGAATCCGGCCGGACGCCGCCAGAACGGCAACCTCAAAAAGGATGGAGCCGTACGACTGCTTCCTGGCTACTTCCCGGAGTGCCGGACTTCCAGCACGGAGCCGCTGTTCGCGGATATGCAACCCTCACGCTGTTTTTGTTTGCCTGCACTGCTCTAATGGTAATGCTGCTCTTGCCGAATCGCGTGCCCGTGCAAGGTGTAGTCACTCTGCTTCAAACGTCCAACTACTTCTATTCGGTTCCGTTTCCCAATCCGATTAGTCCCGACTCCCCGGTTTCCTATCATTACTGGACCCTCTTCTGGGCGTTCGCCTACAGTGAGATCTTTTGGCTCGCAGTTTGCATATCCGCCATTGCAGCTATCGTATTGCAGGTTTCTGCAATACGTCGGGCAAGGAAAAGAAGGATTTTTGCAGACTGAAGTCAGGAGGTTCATCTATGGTACGCCTCCAATTCGTGCCCTTGTTTCTGCTCCTATTTATCAGCGTCGCTCAGGCAGCGATTTTGCCCGCCGAGCTCGATCAGTTACGCTCCGATTGCGCCGAGAACCTGTTCAATATGCGCTACGCAGACGCAGAAATCGCCTGCCGACAGATGACCAAGGTCGATCCGAAGCATCCGGCAGGATATGTGTATTTGGCGAACACAATCTGGCAAGGATACCTCGGGTCCATCCGGCGAATCCAATCAGGTCTATATAATCGCAACGACGCCTTCTTCCGTGAACAAAAAGAGGAAGTGGATCCCAAAGTGGATCGGGAATTTCGCCAAACTGTCACAAAAGCGATTTCCCTGGCGGAAGACCGGCTTCGCGTCAACAAAAAAGACCTCGAGGCTTTGTATTATCTGGGAGCCGCGAAAAACATCACTGGTGGCTACGAAGCGACGGTCAAGCGCAGCTTCTTCGCAGCGCTGCGAAATGTTTCGAAAGGAGTCGACCTTCATAGCAAGGTGGTCAAAATGGATCCTTCTTTCGTTGATGCGGAGCTCTCGATTGGAATTTTTAACTACGTGATCGGGAGTTTGCCCTGGGGTGTGAAGATCCTGGTATTCTTCGGTGGGATTCACGGCTCGAAGAAGCAAGGACTTCGTTTGTTAGAGACCGTGGCCCGGGACGGTTCTTACGCGAAGGATGAGGCGGCCATAACGCTGGTTTTACTTTACAACCGGGAGAAACGATTAGAAGAGTCACTGAAATTGCTAAAAGAACTGAGCACAAAATATCCACTCAATTCTCTGTTGCGCTTGGAGACAGCGACCACGCAGGCCCAACTGAAAAAGTTTGCTGAAAGTTCTCAAGAATTTGAGGCGATTCTTCATGATCCTGCCGCGATGTCCTATACGCCGGATCTGGTTCACTACAAATATGGTGAGACCCTTCTCGATTCTGACTCCTGGCAAAAGGCGTATGATCAATTCATGGAGGCTGCAGATTCTCCGGAAGCGCCGGCAAGCCTTGTCACCATGGCTTATCTCGGCGCGGGACAGTGTCTGGATGCTCTGGGCAGGCGCGAAGAGGCACTCTTGAAGTACAAGACTGTGTTAAGAAGGACAGAGGCCCTGGATTCGCACGATCGAGCCAATAAATACTTGAAGCAACCTTTCGCACCTTCCAGGGATTGATCCATCAATCTGCCGCGGCCGACGCAAAGGTAATACTGCCGGCCTCACTGACCGAAAGTGGGGGTTGTCTTCCAACTTCCCATTACTCCTCTCCTTCATAAGGAGGAGAAATCCGTGGCAACACACGATTAGAAGCAGGCGTTAAAAACCCTAAAATGATATCATTATCATCTATGATGAATCGAATACGCCTGCTTTCATGCGGATTTTTTGCGGTTGCTCTTTTGCTATTTGCAAAAGGCTCGATAACCGCGGCTCCTGAGCCGGACCTCACATTTGAAAATGCGGAGTTTGAGAGTGGTCCGGGGTCCGAGCCTGCCGTTTCCGTAAGCATCAGTCTATCGAAGATTCCGCAGCAGCATGGCAAATTGCCTGCGGAAACAAACATGCTGCAAGAAGACGAAGAGGAACAGTTCTCGGAAGAAGGGATTTTCCCCGAAGATGGGCCTCCGGTAATTCTGCCACAGCATTCGTTGCAGGAAGATCACTCCATTCCCGGCCCCGGATCATTCAAGTCTGCCGGCGCTTCTGCGTCGGCATCCGGACTTCTCACAAGTTTTCCCGCGATCGGAGAGACCAATCGCGGGAATCTAGATCCGATTCTTGCTGCCGGTCCGAAACACATCATGGTTGCCGTCAATCCGGTCGTTGCAATCTATACCAAGAAGGGACGGCGCCGGTTCCAGACTGATTTTAAAAGCTGGTTCGCCGCTCTGCCCGTCGCGCGTACTGCGCACTTGTTCGATCCGAAACTGATCTACGATCAATATGACGGTCATTACATCTTTATGTGCGATTCGTTCACCAAGACGCGCGCATGGTTTCTGATTTCTGTTTCAAAGACTTCCGATCCGGAAGGCGAATGGGTTTTCTATGCGCTGGATATGCAGCTGAACGGCAGCAGCGGACGGGTGAATTACTGGGCAGATTTTCCCAGGATCGGTTTCGATCAGGATGCAGTATATCTGACCGCGGGAATGTATTCGCTGGGCTACCCGGTATTTCATTACGCAAAAATCCGCGTCCTGAAAAAAAGCGAGCTGTACTCTTTCGGTCCCCTGAACTGGTATGACTTCTGGAACCTGAAAGAAGGACCCGCCACCAAAGCGATCAACATTGAGCCGGCTCACAGCTATGGAACGGCAACCGCAGGTTATCTGATCAGTATCAACGCCGTCAAAGGAAGCAAACTTACGCTTTGGAAGATTACAAATGCCGCTTCCTCCACGCCCATTCTACGAAAACGACGAATTGCGGTTACATCGTATCAAGCGCCGCCAGCGGGAGAACAAAAAGGCGGAGGCACCGTCATTAATCGAGGCTGCCTGTGCGTTCTCCGTGCTGTTCTAATGAACGGCACACTGTATACGGCTTTTTCAACCGCATATGACTGGGGGGCCGGAACGGTCGCCGCGCTTCGCTACTACGAAATTGGAATCCCCGGAAGCATCATTCAGGAAATTACGTATGGACAAAAGACTTCCTACTATCTCTTCCCTGTGGTGATGCCCGATCAAAATGGAAACGTGCTGATCCTTTTCAATCGCAGCAGTCCTCAAGAATATGCCGGAATTTTCTTTACTGGCAGAAAGTCCGGTGATCGTCCCGGAAAACTCCAGGCGAGCGATGTTTTACAGCCGGGTCTTGCCAATTACCGGAATCCATTTGCCGGATCCATCATCAACCATTGGGGTGACTACAATGGCATTGCCCTGGATCTCGATAATTCGCTCTGGATGTACAGCGAATATGCAAAGAGATCGGATGAAAGGGAGAATATTGTAGGGCACTTTAGCTGGTAAAAACCGCCATATCGTAGGGGCGACCCTTGTGGTCGCCCGCATCGAGGAATTAGGATTTCCTGAGGGCGACCACAAGGGTCGCTCCCACCCACTACTCTTCGCGCAGGGCTTGCATCGGGTTTAGAGCCGACGCGCGACGCGCCGGCAGAAAACTCGCCAGAATCGCAATCGCCCCCAGACCGATAACTGCAAGAATCACGGTGAATGGGTCGTTCGGCTGCATGCCAAAAAGCAGCGCCTGAGCGGCTCTTCCCATGATAAAAGCCAGCAGAGTGCCGATCAGTATGCCGGCCACAAGAAGCGTCCCGGCCTCACGCAAAATCATCGAAAGAATGTTCCGGCGATTGGCGCCAAGAGCGATTCGAATCCCGATTTCATGCCTGCGCTGAACAGTCATGTACGAGATCACACCATAAAGACCAATCATTGCCAGGATCGCTGCAAGAAATCCAAAAAAGCCGGACAGAGTAGCCATGAGCCGTTCACGCAGCAACCCATCCCGGACCAATCGGCGAAAATTCCTGAACAGAACGGTAATATTCGGATTGATTTCCCCCACACCGGATTTTACGGATGAAATTACATTCAGAATTGAGTCGTTCGAACGGATCAACACAGACAATTCCTGATCGGGATTCGAATCCTGTGTGTCCGGCACAAAAACAATCGGCGTAAACTCCTCTCTGAGGTTTGTATATTTTGTGTCGTTCACAAGACCGACAATCTCAAAAACTTTGTCCGGCTTGCCTTCCGCCTGGATGACGCGAAAACGGACCCCCACAGGATTCCTGCCCTTCACAAACTTGTTCACAAACGTCTGCGTCACAATCGCAACAAGCGGCGATTCGAGTGTGTCGGTACCACCAAAATCACGGCCCGAAAGAAGTCGGGTCCCGACCGTTTTAAAATATCCTGAGCTGACTTGATTAAAGTTCGCGATCTGCCTGCTAACGGTCAGTTCGGGAATCGAAATGCTCTCGTTCCAACCACTGCCGGTTAGAGGAATCACGGCCACGCTGGATGCGGATTCAACGCTTCGCATGGTGCGGATTCGCTCCAGGAATTCCCGCTTGTAAGCGATCCGCCTTTCGGGAGCGAGTTTAAGCGCTGAGAAATCAAACATGCTGAGAAGCATCCGGTCCTGTTGAAAGCCTGCATCGAGCGATAGGAGGTTGTGCAAAGTCCGCACGAACAACAATGCGCCGATCAGCAACACAAGCGAAAGCGCAACCTGGGACACAACCAGCAACTGGCGGGACGCAATATGGCCAACGCCGCCCGTGATGCTCCGGCTATTCGCTTTCATCGCTTCCGCCGGGAGAGTTCTTGAGGCTTGAATCGCAGGCATCAAACCGAAGAAAATGCAAGTAACAATCGCAAGGCCGGAAGTAAATGCAATCACGCGCCAATCCGCTTGCAAATTCAAAAATAGGATCGTCCGCTCCGTGCTCAGCAATGAAGTCAGAACACGGCTGAGGACCTGTGCGAGTACCGCTCCGGACATCGCGCCGATTGCCGCAAGCATCAAACTTTCCACCAGCATTTGCCGAATCAACCGCGCGCGGGAAGCGCCGAGAGCCAGACGCACGGCCATTTCACGCTGCCGGGTATTCGCGCGTGCCACCATCAAGTTCGCCAGGTTCGCGCAGGCGATCAACAAGACAAATCCGGAAAGCGCAAGCAAGAGCCACAACGGATTTTCATATTCGCGCCGCAATGACGTCACGCCATTGCCCGCGGGAATCGCGCCGAGCTCCATTTCGCGATAACTTTTCTTGGCAAGCGCATCATACTCAGCAGGGATTGTCACTTCAAAAACAGACCGTGAAATCGCGGCAAGCTGGATCGATGCCCGCTCGATGGTCCATCCGGATTTGAGCCGCCCGATTGCCGCAAGCCACCACATCTGGAGATTGTTAGCAAACGGCTCTTCTATATGGATGAACCGCTCCGCGCAAAGCGGAAGCGCAACATCAAAATTTCTCCCGACTTCAACTCCAAAAAAAGTTGCCGGACTGACGCCCATGATTTCAAACGGATGACCCTCCAGCGAAATCGTTTTCCCCAGCACGGAATTGCTCCGCGCATATTCGCGTTCCCAGAATGATTCGTTGATCACCACTCCGGACGAGACACAGTTTGGCTGATCGTCGGCTTCGGAAATCAGGCGTCCGGCGACCGGACGCACCTTCATCGTGTCGAAATAGGAACCACTGACAAACATCCCTCGCGCGTAGCGCTCTTCCCCGCCGCGGCTGAGATTCAACCGCTGCGAATACCACACGCCTAATCTGGAGAAACCTTGCTGTTGATTTCGCACCTGCTGCCAGATCGCGTAGGTCATCTGCGGATTCGATCCGACAAAAGCCCCAGTCCGGCCCTGAGGCGACTTGACAATTTTGACGTTTGCAAGCTCTTGCGGATTTTCAACAGGCAGCGAGCGTAAACGAACGGCGTTCAGGAGCTGGAAAATCGCAGTGTTTGCGCCGATCCCAAGCGCCAGCGACAAAATTACAATGGCCGAAAATCCAGGGTTCAACCGCAGCAGGCGCGCGGCATAACGGAGATTCTGCCAAAGCTCAGCCATTCGATTTTCGCCGGCCGGTTGTCCCGGAGCGATCGCCGGCCGGTGTCGTTTCACAAGTCCGCGGAGCTCGGAAGCCAGCTTCCCGCCGTTCAGTTCCTCAATCACGGAAGTAAAGGCTTGTTCTTCCGAAGATCCACCGGACACCAGCTCTTCATACCGGTCGTTCAGATGCTGGCTGAGCTCCTCAATAATTTCCGCTTCGCGTGAAGGCTCCAACTTTAGCTTTGCCAGAAATCGCTGAATCTGTACTTTCCAGTCAGGCATTTTCCGCTCCCGTGATGACGTTGATCGCTTTCACGAAGTCCCGCCACATGCCGCGCTGCTCCTTCAGCCTCTTTCTCCCTTGAACCGTCAATCGGTAATAACGACGCCTTCGCTGTCCTGCTTTCTCCACCCATCGACCCATGATTAAACCGCGCTGCTCCAGGCGGTAAAGTAGCGGATACAACGATGCGACATGGAAGCGCAGCGCGCCTCCCGATCGTTGCTCAATCAATTTGCTAATCTCATACCCGTGTCGCGGCCGGGCTTCAATCAGCGAAAGAATCAACAACCCCGCGCTCCCCTTCTTGAGCTCCCGGTCAAACAGTTTGGATGCTATATGTATCATACCCACATAATGGTATACGACATAATGGAAGTCAAGGTTCCATCCTAGCCGCCTACTCTAAGAACAGCGGAAGTATCCATATCCGGGATGAGTGATCATGTGCAGGACAAGATTTGCGAGCGAGGTTGTAGCTACTCTGCAGGTCTCAGTTTTTCTCCGCTGTAATACCAGGAACCCTGGCTGCGGCGCAGGAAAACCTTTCCTTTCGAATTCTCATATGTGGACTTGCCGGTTACAGAAAGCTCCGCTTGATCGCCTTTCACCCGTCCTCCGGAAATCTGAACCGCCTCCAGTTGCAGACCGGGACGATATGCTTTTACTTCCGCTGAAAATTCCTCAGCGCTGAAGTAGTCGACATTGGTTTTTGCCAGCCACGGATCGTCTTTTGAAAAACAATCTGCAATTACTGCCGCCTTTTCATTTTTCGACAGGGCCGTCAGACACGCGCGATACGCTTTCGCGGGCTCGCCCCCATCCGCGGAAAGATCGGTGACACCTGTTTGCTTGGAGATCGGAACATTCAGGGTAAGGTCAGCATCGATACCATCTCCATCCGGAGCATCCTTCGCGCTCGCTTTTAGAACTCCTTTCAGAATGCCGGACTCCAGTTTCACTTTCGCGGATTCTGCCTGCGCTCCGTACTGACACCAACCGCAGGTGGCGTTGCCAAGATAATAAGCTCCGCCTCCTGTCCATGTACCATCCAATTGGAATTCCAATTCCACGTACAGCTTTTCTTGCGTCTGCCGGTTCAACTCGGTCTCGTAATCGAGCGTAGCAACAAGAGCGTTTCGATCCAGCAAAAAATCAGCGAGACGAACTTTGATGCTTTGCCCATCTCCAAACGAAGCGGGAGCTTCATAGGCAAACGCATCCTTGATCTCAATGTGCACGCCTTTGCGTCCGATGGTGCCTGAAGCAGCTCCATCCGCAAAAGATTCTATCGCTGGAGCCGTCACAAAAGCGATCAGCAGAATCGCGGTCCGGATTCTCATGAAGTTACCTCCCGTTTCATTTCCTGTAACAATTATAAAAGCGTATTGGCATTTCATGAAGTGTAATGCAGGCTGGAAGCCTGCGCTCCATAATGCAGGCCAGAGGCCTGTGCTCCATTGGAACAACGATCAGAATCGCGGAGCGATCGTGAATACCGGGACCTTTGTCCGGGCAAGAATGTTGGTCGTTACACTTCCGAGAATGGCTCGCTCCAACCCCTTTCTGCCATGTGAGCCCATCACGATACAAGTACAATCATTTTCTTCCGCATACTGGATGATTTTCTCCGCGGGCTCTCCAAAAATCACATCTTTTGTGGCGTTTGAAATCGCGTTCTTTCTCGCGAGAACTTGTTCCATTCGGGAGATCGCATCAGCTTTTAGCTGCGGATCCGAAGCAACGTTGATGACAAAGGCCGGATCCATATAGCGCATTTCCAGATAGGCGGGCCTGTAAATCGCGTGCAACACGATGATCGTGGAATGGAAGGTACTTGCTAGCCGGATTGCCAGTTCCAGAGCGTCCAAACTGGGCGGAGAAAAGTCCATTGGCACCAGGATTCGCTCAATTCCATTGGAGAAGCGTACAAGGTCATTTGGAGGAACGATGAGAACAGGAACGGTTGAGTTCCTGCCTAATTCCTGGGCAACGCTGCCCAGCAGCGCGCGCGTAAAGAGTCTTCGACCGTGACTTCCGCAAACGATCAGATCAAAATGTCCTTGAACTGCGTGTTTCAGAATTTCGCCCGGAATGGAAGCGCCCCGGAGCAAACTTTTCCTGGCGCCGGGGTATGCTTCATCCGGCAAAGCAAGATCGAGATCGGTCTCCAGCGTGGCCTCCCACTTCATTTGCGCACCCCGATCCAGGATGCCTGTTAATAGAGACTCTTTGATATCGGAAACCACGTGGACAACTTCCACTTCCGCTCCGCACAATCCGGCAAGTTGTATTCCCTTGCCGATTGCCGGGCGCGAGGCTTCGGAAAAATCGGTAGAAATCAAAATTCGCTTAAACATGGGTCCACTCCCGCAGGTCCGTTCTCTGCTCACAAACGGTGATCACCGGTGTTTCTGCATGTCTCACCACCGAAGCGGTCGTACTGCCGATCAGCACGCGATCAAGTCCTTTCCTGCCGTGACTTCCCATCAGGATGAAATCGATCCGCTGCTCCTTCGCGTATTTCAAGATCTCCTCATCAGGATCGCCAAAGAATGTTCCCAATTTGGATGGACCTGCAAATCCTGCCTCTTCCAGGATCTTGCTCATTTTCGAAGTTTTGTCCGCAAACTCACCCAACCGTGGAAAACGCTGTCCTGCGTCTTTCTGATATGCCCAGAGTTCCT
Organism: uncultured bacterium; assembly: GCA_963843285.1. Lineage (GTDB taxonomy): Bacteria > Acidobacteriota > HRBIN11 > JAKEFK01 > JAKEFK01 > CAZDDB01. The sequence goes on along the minus strand of CAWJJO010000010.1, from coordinate 117,841 downwards.
TTAGGTCCACCACGTGAATCAAGTGGAGAGTAGAATTCCAGAGCCGGGCCGTTTCTATGCCGAGCTTGAGGGCTTTCAAACTGATGTCGGAAAAGTCCGTGGGAATCAGGATGTCTTCGAAACGCGGCAATGTCCGGTCCTTTCTTCTCCCCGGAACAATCATCACGGGAATGGTGGAATGTCGCATCAGCTTTTGAGCAGTGCTCCCCAGGAGAGCATTGATGAAGCTGGAGTGGCCGTGCGACCCCACAACGATCAATCCGCACGAATGATCAGCGGAATACTTAAGAATCTCAGAAGAAGCATCTTCGCCGGCGAGAACGGCCAGTCTGCGCTGTTTGTTGGGTTCCTGTTGGACAAATTCTTCCAAATCTTTTCCAACGGCGGTCAGCCAGTTGACGCCGGGAATCACGAACTTAGAGGCTTCCTCCGCATTGACAAAATGTGTGAGAACATGAACCACGAAGATTTCAGAAGCGCATTTTTCAGCCAGGCTGTCGCCATAAAAAAGAGCGCCCCTGGAAGCATCTGAAAAATCGACCGGAATCAAGATTCGTTCAAACATTTGCCCACTTCACCTCTAAATTCGAGAGTGCAATCGCTGTGCCAGCGAGTCATCGACGATCTATCCAGATAGCTTCTGCCATCTTTTCATATCACAACCGGGCTAGTGTAGCGCGGGCTTCCAGCGCCCGCAGAACTCGGCGGGCAAGGATGCCCGTGCTACAGCTAGGACTTTCCCTCCAATGCCATTCTTGCCCGGATCAGGTTTAATACTCTTTCACGTGTAATCAAACCTGTCAGGCGTTGATGATCAATCACAGGAAGCTGATTCACATTACGCTCATCCATCAATTGCAAAATCTTCTGTAGTTCCATCTCTCGATCCGCTACAGCCAGTTTTGCACCTGGCTTCATCACGTCCCGCACTTTTGTGTCCTTCCAATGTCCCCGGTCAACGGCCTTAATCTCATGCAGAGAAATGATTCCTTCAAGACGGTCATCGCGCGTAACCAGGAAACAACGAGTTCCAGTGGGCAATATGTAATCCTCAACCAGATCAAACAAGCTCATGTCACCTGCAACACTCGGGAATTCAGGGGTCATGATGTCTTTCGCTGTTAGCCCCTGCAGTGCATGCTGCAATTCGACTTGCATTACTGAGGACTCGGCGGCGTTATTCAAGAACCAGCCGATGAAGACCAGCCACAAACCTCTGAATAGATCGCCAGAACTAAAGGAGATCAGGAGTCCTGAGACAATCAAAAAGTAACCAAAGAATTGGCCGAAACGGCCGGCAGTTCTTGTTGCATTCCGAAGATTTCCTTTCGCTTTCCACAACGCCGAGCGCAAGACCCGGCCGCCGTCCAGCGGGAAAGCCGGAACAAGGTTGAAGAGACCCAGCGCAAGATTGATCGCGGACAACGTCGTGAAAACTTCAGCCATTTGCTGCAATGAGCCAGGCATCAACCGTGAGATCACCAGGAAAATGCCGGAGAGAAGAAAAGACGACAGAGGACCAACAATAGAGATCCAGAATTCTGAGGACGGGGCCTCGGGCTCTTTCTCCATCAAGGAGATGCCGCCAAAAACGAAAAGCGTAATTCCCCGGACGGGATATCCCATTTTTGTTGCCAGCAGGCTATGGGACATTTCATGGAATAGAACAGAACAGAAAAACAAAACACTACTCAAAAGACCCGCAAGCCAATGACTGACGTTGCTCTGACCTGGAAACTTGCCGGCAAATTGCGTCACCATCGAGATCGTAATCAGGACGAAAATGATGAACCAGGTCGGATGCAGACTGATTTCGATCCCAGCTATGCTTCCAATTCGAATTGAGCCTCGCATAAGCTTCTTCGCGGGCAACAATCATCCAGAATTATTTCTGAATTGTGTCTGCCGAATCCTCGATCCGTTCGATTTTGATGGCGTTTGCTGATACAACGATCAATTCGTCATCGGCCTGAATTTCCGTGTCAGCCTTTGTATCTTCTACACTCCTGCGCGACTCGCGTGTTTGAGTCGCATATCTGTATGCGCCTACCGCTGCTGCGGCAAACAAGCCGAGCTTCACGATTGTACCGATCGCGCTGCGTTGAACCGGTTTTCGTTTTGGTGATTTGGCTTCTGCCGAATCTGTTCGACCCGCCTCCTCTTTTGGCAAACGGTCTTTTACAACCACCACTCGTGGGTGAATGATCTGCCCCAGGATCAGGCTCAACAAGCCGCTCGCCAATGGAATGAAGTATTCCTGGTATTGTTGAAAGTATTTCTTTATTTGTTTGATTCTCATAGCTGTCCTCATGACTTCTCTCTATGAATCTAAGCAAGGAACATACCAGATGCTTGCAGCATTTGGCTTTCCGGCATGACTTGTGCTTATCAGACTGAGGGCGACCACAAGGGTCGCCCCTACAACCGTTAAGATGGTTGCGAAAGAACATCATGGACAACCTGAACCGGCAGGTCGCGGAACGATTGCTCGAGGTGGCGCGCATTTTGACTGAGCAGGGCGCAAATGTCTTTCGAATACAGGCGTACCGTCGAGCCGCCGATACAATCCGTCATTTGGGCAAACCGGTGTCCGAAATAGTGAAGGCGGAAGGACTGGAAGGCCTCGATCAGTTGCCCGGAATCGGCAAGAATCTGTCTCGTTCGATTTATCAACTCGTAGTAACCGGCCGGCTCCCGATGCTGCAGAGGCTCCGGGGAGAAAGCGATCCTGTTGAAATTCTGGCTACAGCTCCCGGCATCGGAAGAATCTTCGCGGAACGAATCCATGAAGACCTCGGCATCGACACTCTGGAAGAGCTTGAAGCTGCGGCTTACGATGGAAGGTTGGAACAAATTGAAGGCTTTGGAGAAAAACGCCTCGCTGGAATTCGCGATTCTCTGGCCGCCAGGCTCGGTCGAATTCGCGAACCCGCTCAACGAAATCTCTCGATGGAACCTCCTGTGAGCGAAATTCTTGGTGTCGACGAGCAATACAGATCTGATGCTGCAGCGGACCGCCTCCCCGTGATTGCGCCCCGACGGTTTAACCCGAAAGGGGAAGCATGGCTTCCTATTCTCCACACGCGGCGCGCCCAAACACATTACACAGCGCTCTTTTCCAATACCGCCAGAGCTCATGAATTTGGCAAGACACAGGACTGGGTGGTCATTTATTACGACGGCGGACAGGGAGAAAGACAATGCACGGTGATCACAGCTCCGGCAGGTCCGTTGAAAGGACACAGGATCGTGCGTGGGCGCGAAGAAGAGTGCAGAAGATTGATGGAGAGATCGCTAATACAATCATACTAAATGTTTAAAAAGAATCCTGAATGAAGTCAGACAAACTGTCATGATTTCGACATGCTGACAGCGATCTGAAAAATGCAGGACGAGAATCTTTTTAGCTTTAGCGCGGGCCTCCAGCCTGCCGATCATCGATTCTGCTGTTGCCTGAATGCCCGCCATTCCTGCACAGTGATTTCCCAGATCTCGCCCGGGAATACTCCAGAGACGTACTCACGGTCTTCAACAGCGACCACACGCATTCCATGTTTTTCGGAAATGCGCCGCGAGGCCGTATTTGCAATCGCTTTCGGAACACGCATCACGGGAAATTTCAAAGTGAAGAACCAGTAATCGTTTACCGCCTCGCATGCTTCGGTCATCAGCCTCTGTCGTTGCCATGGCAAACCCATCCAGAAACCACGATTGTCGTTCTCGTTCCGCATCAGACAGATGCTCCCGATCAGTTGATCTGGATCACTTTTCAGCCGCAACGTCCAGTGCCATTCATCACCTTTCTCGATTGCAGGCAACGCTACGTCGTGATAGAACCTGTACGCGCCATCGTGCGGATAAGGCCAGGGAACACGTTTCGCCAAAAGCCGGACAATGTCCCATTGTGGAAAAAGGATTTGCGTCTGACCGGCATCAGCGAGCTCCAGTTGACGTAGAATGAGCCGTGGTGTCTTGAGTGTGGGTGTCATGTTCCTACATGATGACACAATCACCCGGAAACCGGCGATGGAACTCTGTTATGGCATCTCCTTTGCTCGTAAAAACTGAATGGAAGCCATGTTGACTGAAGCAGTTTTTCACATTCACAAAATCTCGAAGGTTTATCAGATGGGCGATGTCCAGGTCCACGCTCTTCGGGGCGTTGACTTTGATCTGTTCCCCGGTGAATTCGTTGTGCTGTTAGGACCCTCCGGAAGTGGAAAATCCACGCTTTTGAACATACTGGGTGGACTGGATACTCCAACCAGTGGCGAAGTTCTGTATCGCGATCATAACCTGACAAATTCCGATGACCGGGAGTTAACGCGTTATCGCCGCGAACATGTGGGTTTCGTATTCCAGTTCTATAATCTGATTCCCAGCTTGACAGCCGTTGAAAATGTTTCTCTGGTCACGGAGATCGCGGAGAATCCATTGGACCCGGAGGAAGCATTAAGTCTGGTTGGTCTTTCCGAGCGCCTTCATCATTTCCCCGCTCAGCTTTCCGGTGGGGAACAACAGCGGGTGGCGATCGCGCGAGCCGTGGCGAAGCGTCCGGATGTGCTTCTATGCGATGAACCAACCGGCGCTCTGGATTATGCTACAGGAAAGTTAGTCCTCGAAGTTCTCGAACGAGTCAATCAAGAGCTGAAAACGATCACCGCTGTAATTACACACAATGCGGCAATTGCGGCCATGGCCGATCGCGTCGTCCGGATCAGCAGCGGAAGCATCGTTGACATTCGGAAAAATGAAAAGAAAGCAAAGCCGGATGAGCTGGCCTGGTGAAAATATGACGTCACTCGATCGGAAGTTGATCCGCGATTTGAAACATTACCGCGCGCAAGTGACGGCAATCTCGCTTGTGGTTGCTTGCGGCATCGCCAGCTTCATCGCAATGCGCAGCAACTACAACTCGCTGACAAGCTCGCAGCAGCTTTACTACCGCGCGTATCGTTTTACGGATGTATTCGCGCCCGTAAAACGAGCGCCTGAATCCCTGGTAACAAATATCAATTCAATCCCGGGAGTAGCGGAAGTGAACACCCGGATTGTGATGGAAGTAACGCTGGACATTCCCGGGTTGGAAGAGCCAGCAACAGGACGCTTGATTTCGATTCCCGATCTTCAAACATCGATCCTGAATGATATTTACATTCGTCATGGTCGCTATCCGGAACCATCCGGACCGGGAGAAGTATTGGTCAGCGAAGCGTTTGCTTCCGCCAACAAACTGAAACTGGGAGACGGAATTGATTCGGTAATCAACGGCCGATGGCAAAGGCTCGAGATTGTGGGAATCGCAATCTCACCCGAATACATCTACGAAATTCGAGGCACGGAAGTATTACCTGATAGCAGACGTTTTGGCGTCTTTTGGATGAACGACAGGAGTCTGGCCGCCGCTTACGACATGGAGGCGGCTTTTAACGATGTCGCTCTTTCGCTTTCACCCGGCGCTTCCAAAGCGGAAGTCATCACACAGCTCGACCGGCTGTTAGGACCCTATGGCGGGACAGGAGCATATGGCCGCGAGGACCAGATTTCCCACAATTTCATTAAGGGCGAGATCGATGAAACGCGCGTTACCAGCACTGTTGTGCCTTCGATTTTTCTGGCAGTCGCCGCTTTTCTAATCAATATCGTCCTGTCCCGTCTGGTTGCAACTCAGCGAAATCAAATCGGGCTGATGAAGGCTTTTGGATACAGCAACCCGGCGATCGGTTTTCATTTCTTGAAATTTGCTGTTCTTTGCGTGCTTGGCGGATCTATTCTGGGTAGCCTGATCGGCCTGTGGGCCGGGTCAGCACTCGGGACCATCTACGAACGTTTTTTTCATTTTCCAATCTTTCAATACCGCGCCGGACTCCCCTTGCTGTCGCTGAGCTTCTTCATCAGTCTTGCAGCCGCCACAGTGGGGGCCATTACAGGCGTAAGAAAAGCAGTGCAGCTTCCGCCTGCGGAAGCGATGCGCCCCGAACCTCCCGCGGCGTTTCACGCAGGGTGGCTCGAACGGTTCGGATTCAATCGCATGATCTCGATCAACGCGCGATTAATTGTCCGAAATATTGCGAGAAGGCCGGTCAAAGCTTCCCTTTCAGCTCTAGGCATCGCGCTTGCGGTTGCGGTCATGGTAGTAGGATTGTATTTCTTTGATGCGATGGATCATCTGATGCGGCTTCAGTTTCATACAATTCAGCGTGAAGATGCGACAGTCGTTTTTCAAAACAATCTTGGTCCGGCAGTGGTAAATAGCGTGTTGCATCTTCCGGGAGTGATCCAGGTAGAGCCATACAGGGTAGTCCCTGCGCGTCTTCGTTTCGGTCATCGCTCAAAGCGGATCGGAATTCTGGGTCTACAGCCAGACGGTGATCTCCGGCGAATCGTGGACCAGAAGTTTCGGAAAGTCCAGCTTCCCGCCGAGGGAATTGTGCTGACGGACGTCCTGGCTGAAGATCTCGGAATTCGACCCGGTCAAACTCTCACCGTGGAAATCCTGGAAGGCGCGAGACCGGTTCGCGAAATCATACTTACAGCGACAGTAGACGAACCGATCGGGCTTTCGGGGTATATGAATCTCGATGCACTCCACCGGCTGCTGGAGGAAGCGCCTGTATTCTCCGGATGTCTTCTCTCGGTGGATTCCAGCGCTACCGGCCGGCTCTATTCCACATTGAAGAAGACGCCTGTTATCGCAGGAGTCTCTATCCGGGAAGTGATGCTCAAATCGTTTCAACAGACAATCGCACAAAGTCTGCAAATCTCGTTGGATATGCTGATCGGGTTCGCATGTGTGATCGCATTCAGCATGGTTTACAACGGAGCCCGAATCGCCTTATCAGAACGTGGGCACGAGCTTGCTTCATTGCGGGTGCTCGGATTCACTCGAAACGAAATCTCCTGGATGCTTCTTGGAGAGCAAGCGCTCCTGATGCTGTTCGCTACTCCGGCTGGTTTTCTGATCGGTTACGGGATATGTGTCCTCGCAACACAAGGAAAAGCATCTGATCTATACCGTCTTCCGATCATTGTTACCCCGCGGACGTATACATTCGCATTTCTTGTTACATTTCTTTCTTCCCTGGTTTCCGGATACTTGATCGTGCGAAGAATCCGCCATTTGGACCTGATTGAGGTCCTCAAAACGAGGGAATAACCATGAAAACTCGAGCTTCCAGAAAGATCCTCTATGGGTTCTTCGCTGTTCTTACTCTTGGCGTTCTGATTTATTTCGCGATGCGGCCCAATCGCATACCCGTAGAGATTGGTTACGCGTCAAAAGGAGCCCTGAGCATCACAATTGACGGGCAGGGGAAAACACGCGCGCATGACCGCTTTGTCATATCGGCGCCGGTACAAGGACGGCTGGTGAGAATCGAACTGCACGAAGGGGACGCGATATCCGAAGGTGATGTAGTTGCTTTGCTCAATCCACTTCCCTTGAGCGAACGGGAAAAACTGGAAGTATCCTCACGGGCGGAGGCGGCCGAAGCATACCGCAAAGAAACGGAACAGCAGGCAGCTCAGCAGCAGACGGCCTATCAACAAGCAAAGCGCGACCAGGCGCGAGCTGAGCAGCTCGCTCGCGAAGGACTAATTCCTCCTCAGCAATTGGAACAAGCAAGAAGCGCGGAACTCATAGCGTCTAAGCAACTGGAGGCTGCCAGATTCAAAGCGCGTGCCGCGTCCTCCGAATTGGCTGTGGCGCGGGCGGGCCTGATCGCGCTGCAACCGGGTGGAGATCATCTGGTACGGCTCGTTTCGCCGGTATCCGGGCGCGTTCTAAACATTGCCGAAAAAAGCGAACGGGTGGTCGATACAGGGACTGCACTTCTCACCCTGGGTGATCCATCCAGGCTGGAAGTTGTTGTCGATTTTCTTTCCACTGATGCTGTGAAGATCAAAGCAGGAGATCCCGTTCGCATCGGAGAATGGGGCGGCGAACAAATATTACGCGGACGCGTGCGACTCGTGGAGCCGATGGCATTTACAAAAGTGTCGGCACTTGGAATCGAAGAGCAACGGGTCAACATCATTGCCGATCTTCTGGACCCGCCGGGAGCGCTGGGTGATGGCTACCTGGTAGAATGCCATGTTGTGATTTGGTCCAGCCCTTCCGTTCTGAAGATTCCAACCACTGCCCTTTTTCGTTACGGACAGGAATGGAGCGTCTTTGTGCCGGAATCGGGAAAAGCGCAACTGCGAAAGATTCAAGTCGGCCACCGCAATCCATCGGAAGCTGAAATTACCGGAGGGATGAAGACGGGAGAACCCGTGATTCTGCATCCATCTAATGAATTAGAGGACGGAACAGCCGTCCGTTTCTAATAACCGACGCTAGCGGGACCGCAAGCATCCCTGCCCACCGAGCTCTGCGGGCTGGAAGCCCGCACTCCACTAGCTCGACAAAGCATCTACGTTTGCCTCTTGATCAAGCTAAGAAAGAACATTGCACCTGCGATGGAAATTACTGCCGGTCCTGGAACGAGGTGGTAGACATTGGAAATCAGGATCCCGGCGCCAACGGAAATGACACTGACAACCGAGGACAGGATCAAGAAAGCAGGCAGCGTGTGTGTGAGCTGCCTTCCTGTTGCCGAAGGAATAATCAGGAGAGCTCCCACAAGAAGCGCCCCTAAGAATCTCAATCCCAGAATGATGGTCAGGCTAAAGACCAGGAGAAAATAAAGATTCAATCGATTCACATGAATGTTCGATACAGTGGCCAGGTCCGGCGAAAACAGGATCAGGATCAACCTGTTTCTGAACTTGAGGACAAAGCCGATCACAAAAAGAGCGGCGACGATCCCGATCGAAAATTCCAGTAAACTGATATTTCCGTAACCGCCGAACAAAGCCTCAATCAGATCCTCCCTCGGAGTCAACAAAGCTCCCGCCGCAAGCGAAGTCGCAAATACGACACCGATCATTGCATCCGTCGACAGCCCGGTTGTTTTCTGAAGTTGCCAGATCAGAATCGTTCCCAGGAATAAAGTTGCAGCGCCGCCGATCAACGGGTGGACCTTGAAAAGAATCGCCAGACCCAATCCGGGCAGCGCAATATGCGACATGACATCTCCGGCCAAAACTGTCTTTTTCAGCAAAGCGAAACTGCCGACAAGCCCGGCGGCCGCAGCAGTCAGCAAGGCAAGACTAAATCCGTAAATTTCAGGGGTGGTCATGTTGATAGTGTTTGAGTGGCGAGCCGTAGACTTTTTCCAAAACTTCGGACTTCAGATCCTGAGTCCGCCCGAAACAAAATCTTTCCCTGTTGATACAAAGAACTTTAGTAGCGTACTGATAAAGAATATTCAAATCATGTGAGACCAACAGGATAGTAATCTTCTGTTTTTCCTGAAGCTCGTTCATGAGCTCATAAATGCGTTCTTCCGCAAGCTGATCCAGGCTCGCAGTTGGTTCATCAAAAAGAAGAACGTTCGGTCTCCCGAGAAGAGAGAAGCAAATCAGAGCTTTTTGGAATTGGCCTCCCGAAAGATGGCCGATCGGAGTTTTTAGAATATCCGGAGTCAGGTTGATGATTTCCGAGACCAGCTTGATTTCATTTCTTGGAATGCCGGCGACTTCAGCTTTCGCAAGCAAAAGATCTTCAAGCGTTAAAGGCAGGTGCAGGTCTACGTCCACTTTTTGCGGAACGTATCCCAGCCTTGTTCCCGGCGCCCAATTGATCTCACCTTCGCGCTGGAAAAGGCCCAGGAGCGTTTTCAGTAGCACAGTCTTCCCGGAGCCATTCGGGCCGATGATCGCAAGGTTGTCCCCTTCATCCACCTCAAAGTTCAGATTCTTGATGATGCTCCTGTGATCGAGCGCCACATTCAGATTGCGCACGGTGAGAATTCTTTTTACCACGTCAGCTCAGAGTCAGCCTTTCCAGCCACGGTTGGAGATAGTCCATCAGGTTGAAGTCATGATTGATCAGACAAATGTGGCCATAACCTTTCAACATTACTGTTTGGGCGTTCGGCATTCGATCGGCCATGAACCTGGCTTCTTTTGATGAAGGAACGAGCTTGTCCCGTTCGGCGGCGAGAAAGAGAGTCGGAGTTTCGATCTCTGATAACCGGTCCCGAATATCATAATCTTTCAGGATTTCCAGGCGCCGGATATAGCCCTGCTTCCCGACTTGCAGCATCAGCTCATGAAAGTCGGCGAGATCGTCTGCATGCGTGTGCGGCGAGTGAAGTTTCCATTCCGTGAATCGGCGAACGAATTTCATCGCGCCCCAGGGGATCGCTTTCAGAACCTGGATGCCGGTGGATAGCCCTAAACGATTCCGGATTCGAGGGAAGGAGTTCAAGATCACCAGTCCCGTTAACATTTCAGGATGAGCAAGCGCGAAACTCAGACTCAATGCTCCACCGAACGATTCGCCGCACAAAAGAACTCTATCTTGCCCGTGTTGCTGTGTCACTTCCTGAATTAAAGCATAGAGATCTTCGATCAGCGATTGCATTGTACACTCTGAATCATCCGGAAGAGGAAAAGTCAGAACCTCAAATCTCCTGGCTAATGCCGGGATTTGGCGATAGAAAAGCAATGCAGTACCGTCCAATCCCGGAACCAGAACGAGGATGGGTCCCTTGCCCTGTTCATCATGCGGTAATGTATGCGCAATCACCCGGCCTTCTCCGTCTTCTGCCTGCTTTCGATGAGTCGAACGGGAACTCCCGCGTAGGTTTGACCTCCCTGGAGCTTCGAGAATTTCGGCACCAGGCTGAGCGCTCCGATCTGACAATGCGGGCCGGCTTCCACACCAATTCCCACCACAGTGGATGCGCCTACTGTAACACCGTCTCCAAGATGGACTTCGGCCGTTCTCACTTTTCCATGTTCAACGGTGTGTCCCGAGATATGCGCCTCGCTGCCGATCACGACATCGTTGCCGAATTGCAGCAAATTGTGATCGCTTACCATCAGGCTATTGATGAAAACCCGATGTCCGAGCCGGGCTCCGTTCAGACGCATGTAGAAGGTCCAAAGCGGTGTGGAACGGAAAGCCACACCCGCAAAAACGCGCACCAGATGAATGGAAGCGATGTACCGCATCCAGTTCAGCAATGGCCAGTCCGGATCTTCGATCGGCATTTCCGCGTCCCCCGGCGAGCGCCAACCCAAAACGCGCATTGCGATGGCCGAAAGAACCATGAGCGAGAATGCAAAGAGTATGTATGCTGGAATGAATGCCATGCTGAGCAAGACTATATGAAGCCAGATCCACGGCAATTTCCAGTAGAAGTGCCATTCCCAGAAAACGGCTGCCGGTAGTACCGAAAACCCAAAGATGATGCTTTCAACAACGAAACAGGAAAAGATCGCCCAGCCCACGCGCAACATGACTTTCATCTGTGTCTTCCTGGCTGGAGCGCGGGCTTCCAGGCCGTCGAGCAGGCAAGATGCCTGCTACCCGTAATGCAGGCGGGAAGCCTGCGCTCCAATGCAGGCGAGACGCCTGCGCTCCATGTGAATCAATGCACTTGAACCTGAATTGCGCGCGGCTCGCATACCGCAGCGAGTGTGTCCATGATTTCCTTAGAGCTGATCTCGCCGTTTTTGCGCCCGACTTCTCGTTCTGCTTCTCGCGCGAGATCGTTCAGCGACACGATACCGACCAGCTTCTTTTCCGCATTCAAAACCGGAAGACGTCGTACCTGGTGCAACCGCATCGTCTTTTCGGCTTCTACGATGGTGGCTTCCGGAACAGTGAAAAACACGTCGGGCGACATCGCGATGGAGATCGCAATCTCGTTCAACGGTTTGCCCTGTGTGTAAGCCGCCATACAGATGTCGCGATCGGTAATCATTCCGATTACTTCTTCTCCCGTGTTCACGACAGGCAGGCAGCCAATGTCTCGATTCCACAACTTCCCTGCCGCAGTTTCAAGACTATCGCGTGGACTGCAGCTCTCCACGTCACGAATCATTAATTCTGAAATCTTCATTGTCTTTTTCCTCCTAAGTTCTACTTCTTGAACCAAACAAGGAATGATTGTTTGCGGACAAAGGCAGTTTATCGACAGATCCCCTGCCTGATTCACAAAAGAAAGCTGCAAGCTCTATACCACCTCGTTTTACGCGAAATCTGATCCGAATCAGGTCGCCCCGGCTCGCATTTCGGCCCTTCTCCCATCTCAAGACCTCGCGCACAATCTGTCAGACGTTTGAACAAAATGTCGAAAGATGACCGGGTTGAAACAAGTGCGCTGTCACAAGTTTGGATAGTGAATTCTCACCCCTTATGAAGGGGGAGTTAGTGGGGGGTTGGGAAAATATCGAGACATAAGGGGGAGGAGTCATTACTAGCGCACTCCTGCTTATTTCTTTGTCGAACAACAACAAATGGAAACAAGACCCCTGGTCCCAAAATTGCTGAGGTATTGAGAGGAATCGGATGGTGACATCTGAATTCAAGGGGTGTTGTATGTCTTATAAGAAAATTCTCTTTCGCTCAGAAGCCCGGGAAAAAGTGATGCGCGGCGCTTCAGCGCTGGCAGATGCAGTGCGAGTGACGCTGGGCCCCAAATCGAAATGCGTGCTGATCGGGAAAAAGTGGGGGGCTCCGACCGTTTGCAATGATGGGGTGACAATCGCAAAACAGATCGAGCTCAAAGACCCGGAGGAAAACCTTGGCGCTCAGATGATGCGGCAAGCCGCAGAGAGAACTGGTGACGTCGTTGGAGACGGAACCACCACATCCACAATCCTGGCCTATGCGATGTATAGCGAAGGGCTTAGAAATGTTGCAGCTGGAGCCAGCGCAATCGATTTGAAACGAGGAATGGATGCAGGACTCCGTGCGGTTGTCGAGTCGCTCCGTTCAATTTCCAGGCCGGTTTTAAGCCGCAAGGAACGGGCTCAGGTTGGCACAATTTCGGCGCACAACGATCCTTCCATCGGTGAGATGATTGCGGAAGCTACCGAACGGGTCGGACCCGAAGGCGCTATTTCCGTTGAAGAAGCGAAAGGCACGGAGACTTCGCTGAACGTTGTCGAAGGCATGCAATTCGATCGCGGCTACCTCTCTCCATACTTCGTAACCGATCCGCAAAAGATGGAAGTCGTAATCGATGATCCCTTGATCCTTCTGTACGAAAAAAAGATCAGCAATATCAAAGATCTTCTTCCTTTGCTCGAACAAATTGTACAGACCCATCAGCCTCTGGTTTTAATTGCGGAAGATATCGAGCAAGATGCGCTTGCAACGCTGGTTGTAAACAGGCTTCGCGGCACGTTGACTTCTGTCGCCGTGAAAGCTCCCGGATTCGGTGATCGAAGAAAGGAAATCATGAAGGACATTTCGATTCTGGTCGGCGGACAATTCATCGCGGAGGAACTCGGAGTGAAGCTGGAGAAGCTCACGCTGAACGAACTTGGAAAAGCGAAACGCGTCATTGTAAATAAAGACACCACGACCATTGTGGGAGGCGGCGGAAAAAAAGAAGCGATTGATGGCCGGGCGGCGGAAATTCGAAAACAGATGGAAGAGACCAAGTCCGATTACGATCGTGAAAAACTGCAAGAGCGCCTGGCAAAGCTGACCGGAGGTGTAGCGCTGATCCATGTGGGCGCTCCATCCGAAACAGAGATGAAGAGCCGTAAAGAAGCCTTCGATGATGCGATCAGCGCCACTAAGGCCGCGATGGCTGAAGGGATCGTACCTGGCGGCGGACTGGCACTGGTTCGAAGCATTGAAGCTGTTGAGCGAGAAGCGGCGAAATATAAAGGGGATCAACAAACCGGCGTTCTCATTCTGAGAAAGGCGCTGGAGATTCCAGCTCGTCAGATCGCCGAGAACTCGGCGCTCGATGGCGGCGTCGTAATCGAACGTATGCGGGGGGGCAAAGGGAATCTGGGTTTGGACGCGGCAACCGGGTTGTATGTGGATCTGGTTGAAGCGGGAATTATCGATCCAACAAAAGTTGTTCGCGTAGCTCTGGAAAATGCCGTATCGGTCGCCGGGACCCTGCTTCTCGCTGAGGCTACCCTGACGGAGATCGAAGAACCAAAGCCGGAACAAATGGCGCCGATGGAAGGAATGTAGTGGTGCGCTGACGTCCGCCCGGCAGGCTGGAAGCCTGCGCTCCGCTCCGCGATACAATGGAGAATACATGATATCGACCGTGCCAATGGAGCGAATTTCGGAGACGCTCTGGGAGATTCCTGAGAGCTACAAACAGGAATGCGGGTGCCTGCCCGCATCTACGGAACCGAGAAGATCATCCGAAGATCGGATGATGCCGTTTACGATCAAGTCACCAACGTCGCCACTCTTCCCGGCATCACTCGCTATGCGATGTGCATGCCGGATGGCCACTTCGGTTATGGATTCCCGATCGGTGGTGTTGCCGCCATGGATCTCGAAAAGGCGGAGTGATCTCGCCTGGCGGAATCGGTTTCGACATCAATTGCGGAATGCGACTGGTGACTACCAACCTGACTTAAGAATCGATCCACGCCGGTCCTGAAGCAGCTGGTCGACAGACTTTTCGAACGGGTGCCGGCGGGTGTGGGAGCACAGGCTTTCTGAAAATCTCCAAAGCACGAATTCCGAGAAGTGGTCGGAGCAAGGCGCGCGCTGGTGCGTCGAGCGCGGTTATGGCTGGGATGAAGATCTGGAATTCACCGAAGAGTGCGGTTGCATCGCAGGCGCCGACTCATCGAAAATCAGTGAGAGAGCAATCGATCGCGGCTACAACCAGATTGGCACGCTGGGTTCCGGCAATCACTACCTGGAAGTGCAAGTGGCGAAAGAAGAGAACATCATGGAACCGGAAATCGCGCCGAGCACTATGGGATTCGATTCCAAACCAGGTCGTCGTCATGTTTCACTGCGGAAGCCGCGGCTTCGGCCACCAAGTCGCCACCGACTATCTGAAGCCTTCCTGAAAGTGATGGAGCCGAAATACGGCATCAAGATTCTTGACCGAGAACTCGCCTGCGCGCCGTTCTATTCTTCCGAAGGCCGCGATTACTTTACGGCAATGAAATGCGCGACTGAACATGTCGTTCGCCAACCGGCAGGTAATCCTGCACCGCATTCGCGAAGTGTTTTCGTCGGTGTTCGGGCGTCCTGCTGAAGATCTCGGCTTGCGCATGGTTTATGACGTGGCCCATAACACCGCAAAGCTGGAGGAACATGTGGTCGACGGCGCAGAAGAGGAATCTACTGGTGCATCGCAAAGGCGCCACACGGGCGTTCGGGCCAGGAGCAGAATGGAACTGCCGGCACGATATCAAAAGATCGGTCAGCCCGTGATTATCGGCGGCAGCATGGAAACCGGCTCCTATCTGCTCGGTGGGGTACTGGAGCGGCGCCTGCTTTCTTCAGCACAGCTCATGGAAGCGGTCGAACGATGAGCCGAACGAAAGCGCGCAAGCTATGGAGAGGAAAGCAGTTGCAAAGCGAGATGGAAAATCGCGGCATATACATCCGCACTACTTCCTGGTCCGGTCTCGCTGAAGAAGCGGGAGGAGCCTACAAAGACATTGACCAGGTAATTCGGGCTGCCGACCAAGCCGGGTTGTGCAAACCGGTCGCACGATTCACGCCGCTTGGAAATATCAAGGGCTAAAAAGATGCCGTACGAATTTTTGGCCGAAGCGGCAACCGCAGATATCGCCTTTCACGCATCTGGAAGAGACATCCAGGAGCTGTTCATTTCAGCGGGAGACGCGCTCATGAATGTCATGATCGAAAATCTGGAGAGTATCCAGTTCAGGCAGTCTCGCAGCATCGATTTGGAAAATGAAGAGCTCGACATGCTTCTTTTTGACGCCCTGCAAGAGCTTATCTATTACAAGGATGCGGAACAGCTCCTTTTGCGTTTCACACGCATCGAACTTTCAAAAAGCGACGATAAATATTGTTTGCTGGGCAAAGCGGAAGGCGAAACTCTCGATCCGAACAGGCATCTGCAACGCGCGGATGTGAAGGCAGTCACGCTTCACAACTTTCAACTGGTGAGAACGATTGACGGCTGGAACGCGACCGTTGTTCTTGACATTTGAATGACCGTCCTCACACAAAGGCTGCTAAACTGAAGCAGTCGTATGGGCTTCTATACAGAGCAGATCGTTCCCAGACTCACCCATCTAACTTTGAATGCGCGCCCGATTCGCGAATTGCGCGCGAAGTTGTTAGCTCGCGCGAAAGGCACGGTACTCGATGTTGGTTTCGGCAGTGGGCTCAATCTTCCGCATTATTCGGCCGCAGTATCCCGCGTACTGGCAGTAGAGCCTTCCGAAGTGGCGCGAAACATTGCTGCACCTGCAATCGCGGCCGCTTCTTTTCCCATAGAATTTGCAGGCCTGGATGGCCAGAGGTTGTCCATAGAAGACCAGAGTGTGGATTGCGTTGTAACCACTTGGACCCTCTGTACGATTCCCGACCCGGCCGCGGCACTCGCGGAGTTTGCCCGCGTCTTGAAGCCGGGTGGCAAATTCCTGTTCGTGGAACATGGACGATCTCCGGATGATGGCGTCGCGCGCTGGCAGGACCGTCTGGATGGTCTGCAAATGTGGCTTGCCGGAGGATGTCATCTCAATAGACGGATTGAAGAACTGGTTACATCCTCGCCACTACAGATGGAATCGATCGACAAATTCTACTTCCCTGGACCGCGCACGCACTCGTATTTCTACAAAGGCGCTGCCGTGAATCCAGCGATGCGTAGCTAGTGGAGCGCGGGCCTCCTTGCCGGCCATGCAGGCCGGAAGCCTGCGACTCATAATGCAGGCGGGACGCCTGCGCATACCGGACTGCTATCTCGCGAAGAGTTTTTTGAAGAAGGATTGTTTGCCGGCCGCTGTTTGTTCTGAAAGATGCTGATCGTAATCGATCAAGCCACGAAGGATTTCTTCTTCCGGCCATTTTGAAAAGTGATAATACCAGCGCGGGCCCTTCACTCCGGGAGGAAGAATTTCCTGCAGTTTATAGAAATTCTCTGAAAAGCGGAGGGCCATAGAAATTGTCCAGTAAGGTTTTTCTTTATCCGTACCAAGGATCAAGGCGAATTTGGCATCTTGATTCGTATCGAGTACAACCGAATCTCCGTTGGGCAGGCGGCGCATGGTGGGCCTTGCTTTGGCGTAAGGTTTCCTCAACTCTTCTGCTAGCTGTGCCGCATTCATATAGCGGTTTTTGGGCTCCTTGTCCATGCACTTTACAACGATGCGATCGACCCATTCCGGGATGTCCTTTCTCATGGATTGCGGAGGAACCGCAGGCTGCTGGATGACTTTCAATGCGATGGCTACCGGAGTTTCTCCGCCAAACGGCGTCTGTCCGGTCAAGAGTTCGAAAAGTACCACCCCCAGCGAATAGATATCGCTACGCTCATCCACGCGGTGCGTTCCGAATTGCTCAGGGGACATATATTCTGGAGTGCCGACAATCATTCCCGTTTTGGTGAGGGTTTCCATCCCGGCGCCTGTTTTGCGCGCGACTCCAAAATCCAGCAATCGAACAGTGTTGTCGTTCGCAATCATGATGTTGTGCGGCTTGATATCCCGGTGAACGATGCCCATCGAGTGCGCGACTGAGAGCGCGTCCGCAACGACTGCAGCCAGTTTCGCGGCTTCCTCCGCAGGCCATGGCCCACGGGTCTTGATCTCACTCTTCAAATCACGTCCCGACACAAACTCCGATACGAAGTAAAGCTGGTCCTGATATCGCCCCCACCCATAAACCTTGAGTACCGCCGGATGGTTGATTTTGGACAACATCTCGAATTCGCGCATGAAGCGCAGCTCGCTATCGTCCTCAGACGCCATCATGTTCAATATCTTTAGCGCCAGAATACGATTTTCCTGCAGGTCTTTCACCTCATAAACCGTCCCCATTCCACCGCGGCCGATCAACCTTTGGATTTGGTAGCGTTTTTCAATCACTTGCCCTTTTGGGATCGAGTTGCGTCCACCGGTCGTTCTTGAGGGTGTTGGCGTCGTTTCAATGATTTCTACCGTGGCGTTTCTCTCCTGAAACATAGTCGGCGCTTCTTGCACAGGACTGCAGACGGGACACGCTTTGCCTTCTTGCAATAATTCAAACCCACACACTTTACATCTTGACATTTGTTAGCTCACTCCAAGAAAATACGACGACTTGCGTTTGCAGATTATATCATTTCATCGCGAAAATGGCCAGCGGAGCGCGGACTTATTTTGAAGATCCAGTGACATTTTTTTTGTGCGATGTTAGCATGAATGGAGAATCATGGCCGATGTTGAATCCGCCCCTGAGCAGGATCGTTCCAGGCTGCTTCTCGAGATCAACAACGCGGTCACTTCCACACTCGATCTTCGCAAGTTGTTTCAAGTGATTTCCAGGTCTCTACGCCCGGTTATTCAGCACGACGGCGCCGCCATGTCGATCTACTCTGAGGAAACGAACGAGCTTCGCGCATTCGCATTGGACCCGCCAAAGGATGTCAAGGTCGATCCGGAAGGTACGGTTTGGCCGCTCGAAGGGACTCCGGTTGGAGCCGCGATTCTAACGCGCCAAGTTGTAATCGTAACTGAAACGGATGGATCGATGTACTCGAACGTTGCTGGAAGGAAAATAAATCGCGGGAGATTCATGTCGAATTCACCGACATCACTTTTGTGGATGACCTGGCGAAGAAGCTGTTGAAACAAATGGCAGCAGCCGGCGTGAAATTCTTCGCAGAAGATATTCAAAAGAGAGCCATCATCGAAACCATCCGATTGGAAATGTGATCGCCTGGGGAGGCGTTATGAAGAAGAAAATCGTTCCTGTGCTGCTTTTGATCGTTATCGGCGGAGGTGTGTTTTATTACTTTCGCAGTCAGAAACCAAAGGACGTGGGCATCATCCGCGTTTCCGGAAACATTGAGATTACCGATGCTGCGTTGTCGTTTAAAATTGCCGGACGTGTTGCGGAGCGGTTGGTATCGGAAGGGAAAACCGTACAGAAGGAACAGATCGCCGCAAAGTTGGACGACACGGATTTGAAACAAGAAGTGGATCTCCGGCGCGCGGAGTTAGATGCGGCGCAAGCAGCGCTGAATGAACTGCTCGCTGGTTCGCGTCCGGAGGAAATCGGACAGGCCCAGGCTGCGCTGGCACGCGTTCAATCCGAGGAAGATCGCTGGCAGCAGGAATATGAGCGCCAGAAGAAGCTGCATGAGCTTGAAGTGATTTCCGACCGCGAGCTGGAATCGGCCAAGCTGGAGTATGAGACTTCACGCGCGCGAGTAGCCGAAGCCACGAAATCGCTCACCCTGGTTCAGAAAGGGCCGCGCGTGGAGAAGATCGAACAGGCGCGCGCCGATGTGCGTCGCGCCGAAGAAGCGCTGGCGCTTGCCCAAACACGTCTGCAATACGCGACTCTGTCTTCCCCGCTCGATGGAATCGTGCTCACCGAAAATGTGGAAGCGGGCGAATATGTGTCCGCAGGAACGCCTGTAGTCACGGTCGGCAAACTGGACACCGTATGGCTTCGCGCTTTCATCGATGAAACAGATCTTGGCAAGGTGCGTGTCGGTCAATCAGTCCGCGTCAAAACGGATACATTTCCCGGAAAAGTGTACTACGGCAAGATCACATTCATTTCTTCAGAAAGCGAGTTCACACCCAAGACTGTGCAAACGGACAAAGAACGCGTGAAGCTGGTGTATCGCATCAAAGTCGACATCGCAAACCCTGAGATGCAGCTAAAACCCGGAATGCCGGCAGACGGCGAAGTCGTTCTGTAAGAAGCCGAGGAAAACATGGAAGCCATTCGCGCTGAAAATCTCAGCAAGAATTTTGGTAACGTGAACGCCGTGAACAATCTCAATCTGAGTGTGGAGCGCGGTGAAATCTTCGGATTGGTCGGCCCCGATGGCGCAGGCAAAACAACAACGATGCGGCTGCTTACATCCGTAATGGATCCGACATCCGGTGATGCCTGGGTTTTAGGTAAACACACAATGCGTGAATCAGAAGCTGTCAAGGAAGAGATCGGTTACATGAGCCAGCGCTTTGGTTTGTATCCCGATCTTACGGTGGAAGAGAATCTGTTTTTTTTCGCCGACCTCTTCGATGTGCCGCGCAAAGAGCGGGACTCCCGGCTGCCGGATCTGCTCTCTTTCAGCAATCTGACTCCGTTCAAGAAGCGTTACGCGAAGAATTTGTCCGGTGGAATGAAACAAAAGCTGGGACTCGCTTGCACGCTCATCCACACTCCGAAAGTTCTATTTCTGGATGAACCGACCGGCGGGGTGGACCCGGTGTCCCGGCGCGACTTCTGGCGCATTCTGTACCGGCTGTTGAAGGAAGGTGTCACGATTTTTGTTTCCACCGCGTATCTCGATGAAGCGGAACGCTGCCATCGTGTCGGCCTGTTGCACAAGGGACGCTTGCTGGCAGCAGATACTCCGGATGGCATCAAGAAATTGATTGACGGCGTGATCCTGGAAGTTCTCACACCTGAAGCGAGGCGCGCAGCCACCCTTCTGCGCAAAGTCTTTCAGGCAGAGGCCGTCGGTCTGTTTGGAGCAAGCGTTCATGTGTTCGCAAAAGATGCGTCGGCCGCTACAAGCACGATCGAAAAACAATTGAAAGAAAACGGATGCGCGCTAGAGGCGATCGAAGTCGTCGAACCCTCGCTGGAAGATGTATTCGTCTCCGTTGTCGGAGCTAGTGGAGCGCGGGCATCCCTGCCCGCAGGAGCTTGATATGAGTCCCGAATCTTCAGAAATCATCGTTTCCGTGCGCGATCTTGTAAAGCGTTTTGGCGATTTCTATGCCGTGAATCATATCAGTCTGTCCGTGAACCGCGGCGAAATTTTTGGCTTTCTCGGTCCGAACGGCGCAGGGAAATCCACCACCATCCGGATGCTTTGCGGAATCCTCAAACCGACATCCGGTGAAGGCACGGTTGCGGGTCTGGATGTAATTCGCGAATCGGAAAAAATCAAAAGCCACATCGGATACATGAGCCAGAAATTTTCACTGTATGAAGATTTGAGCGTGGAAGAAAACATCGATTTCTACAGCGGAATTTACAAGATTGCCGCTGAAAAGAAACAAGCGCGGAAAGAGTGGGTGCTTGAAATGGCCGGACTTCATGAGCATCGGCACAGCAAGGCCGGATCTCTTTCGGTCGGCTGGAAACAGCGCTTATCGCTGGGATGCGCCATCCTTCATGAGCCCCCAATGGTCTTTCTGGATGAACCAACTTCCGGCGTCGATCCAATCAGTCGCAGAAACTTCTGGGAGCTGATCTATCAAATGTCGGGACAGGGCGTCACGATATTTGTCACCACTCACTATATGGAAGAAGCGGAATACTGCGATAGACTCGCGCTCATTTATCGCGGCGAACTGACAGCGATGGGAACTCCGCGCCAACTAAAAACCGATCTGATGAAAGACCAGATTGTCGAATTGAAATCGCGCGATCCACAGGATCTCATCGAACCGCTTCAAAAAGTGATTGGAGTCAAGGAAGTCGCGCTTTATGGAGGCGGAGTGCATCTGGTTGTGGAAAACTTCGATCGCATCCAACCGGAGTTACAAACCGTTTTGCGAAACTTGCGGCAGACGTCAACGATGAAGCGAGTCGAACCTTCACTGGAAGATGTATTTGTGTCCTTGATAGAAGAGCGGGATCGCCGCGAAGGGACTGATCGGAAAGTAACGGCTCCCCCTCCTTATGAAGGAGGGGGTAGGGGGGAGGCTGGCGATAGTCCAAAGTCTTCCAACCCTCCCCTATCCCCTCCCTACATAAGGGAGGGGGACGCCCCACAGACTCCCCATGCCCCCTTGATAAGGGAGTGGAGACACTCTAAACACCGCGTCCGACGATTCGTCGCCGTTGCGCGCAAGGAATTCATTCATTTGATTCGCGATCCGCGCAGCCTGGGAATGGGAATTCTGATTCCCATGCTGATGTTGCTCCTGTTCGGCTACGCGCTCACCCTGGATGTGGACCGCGTGCCGCTGATAATCTGGAATCAAAGCCCGGATGCGCTTTCCCGCGATTATGTGAGCCGGTTTGAAGGCTCGCGCTATTTCGACGTCATCGGATTCGCCGAGCATTACTCCGATATGGAGCGCGCCATCGATGAACGGCGCGCCCTTGCCGCGCTGATTGTCCCTTCCGACTTTTCGCAGCGCATTCATGCCGGGAAGGCTGCGACAGCGCAATGGATCGTAGATGGAAGCGATTCCAATACCGCGGAGCTGGCTACCGGTTATGCAGATGCGGTCACGCAGGTTTTCTCTTCCAACGTCCTGATGAATCAGATCCGGCGTAACGGCGGCGCAATCATAGCGGCTCCGGTCGATTTTCGGTCGCGCGTCTGGTTCAACGCCGACATGGAATCTCGCAACTACATCATCCCCGGTCTCATCGCCGTCATCATGATGGTCATCGCGGGCATGCTCACATCGCTGACCATCGCGCGAGAATGGGATACCGGCACGATGGAACAACTGATTGCGACGCCGCTGAAAGTGCCCGAAATGATATTCGGAAAACTGGTTCCCTATTTCTGCATCGCGATGTTCGATGTCTGCATTGCAGTGATCATGGGAGAGATCCTTTTTCACGTCCCGCTGCGTGGAAACGTCGCCCTGATCTTCGTCACCGCTTCGATCTTTCTCACAGGCGCGTTGGGTCTCGGAATGTTGATCAGCATTGTCGCACGCACACAGCTTCTGGCAAGTCAGCTCGCAATGGTCGTGACGTTTCTACCGACGTTTTTGCTTTCTGGCTTCGCGTTCGACATCGCGAATATGCCGCGGGTGCTTCAGGCCATCAGCTATGCTATTCCAGCCCGCTATTTCATCAAGATCTTGAAAGGCATCTATCTGAAAGGCGTGGGGATGAGCATTCTTTACACCGAGGTGGCGTTTCTCAGCGCTTTTGGCTTCGTTGTGCTGTTGATTGCCAATTTGAAATTTCAAAAGAAGATGGTGTGACATGTGGGAACGAATCAAATGCATCCTGATTAAAGAGTTCTTGCAATCGTTAAGAGATCCGCGAATGAAGGCCGTGCTGATCGCGGTTCCGGTGCTGCAATCGTTGATCTTCGGTTACGCGGTGACCACCGATGTTCACGAAGTAGCCATTGCGGTTCTGGATCATGACAACACCCCGCAAAGCCGCGAATTCATTTCGCATCTGACAAGCTCCGGATATTTCCAGATTGTCAGACGTGTTTCAGACGTGCGGGAAATCCGCGATCTATTTGATCGCGGGACTGTAAAAGGATCTCTCGAAATCGATTCCGGTTTCGGCGCGAAGATCTCGTCTCGCCGGAGCACTCCTATTCAAATGATCGTGGACGGAACTGATTCCAATACCGCCGGCATCGTCCTGAACTATGCAGGCCGCGTCGTGCAACGCTTTAATATGGATGTCCTTCGCGGCATGACAGCCCCATCGCCGGTGGAGCTACGCACCCGCGCGTGGTTCAACGAAAACCTGACCAGCCGGAACTTCTACGTTCCGGGTGTCATCGCTTTGCTGCTCGCGCTGATCACGCTCATGCTTTCCAGCATGGCGATTGTGAGGGAAAAAGAGATTGGAACGATCGAGCAAATCATTGTCACCCCGATCACCCGGCTAGAATTCATCCTGGGCAAGATGGTGCCTTTTGCATTGATCGGCTTGGCGGATGTATGCATCATTACAGCCATCTGCCTGTATTGGTTTGAAGTGCCGGTTCGCGGAAGTTTTCTGTTGCTTCTGTTATCGACATCGCTGTACCTCTTGAGCACGCTCGGAATCGGACTCCTGATTTCAACCATGAGCGCCACACAACAGCAGGCGATGATGAGCGCATTTTTCTTTTTTTTTCCGGCAGTTTTACTGTCCGGATTTTTGTTTCCAATTGCCAACATGCCCGGCTGGATTCAGTGGCTTACGTATATCAATCCGCTGCGATATATTCTGGTGATCATTCGTGGAATTTTTCTCAAGGGGATCGGCGCCGAAATACTGTGGCCGGAAATGCTTGCGCTGTTCTTGCTGGGAACATCAGTGCTCGGACTCGCTTCCCGGCGCTTCCAAAAAACGTTGTAAATGCAGCGCAGCCGTCCGAGCCTGCTATGGAGCGCAGCTGTCCCGGCTGCATTATGGACCGCAGGCCTCCGGCCTGCAAGTATCAGAAAGGAGATATGTAGATGAAGGAGATGTTGAGCTTTTTGGTATTTTTTATTCTTCTAAATTTGGCATACGCGGAGGAACCAACGGTCTATACGCTGGATGAGTGCGTACAAGTGGCGCTTACCAACAATCCCGGCTATGGCGCCGCGAAGATGACCGAAGACGCGGCAAAGGAAGATATTGCGACAGCAAAAGGGAAATACTATCCGGAAGTCGGATTCCAGACCGGCTATCGTCGCTTTGAAACGCACGCATTCTTGCCGGCAGGAATTGGTGGGCCGGACTTCCCTTCATTTGTCGGGCCGATCAACGATTACAAGCTCAATGTCCAAACCAACTACATGTTGTTTGACAGCGGACTGAGATCCGCCGACCTGGCAACGGCGCGAGCGCAACTCTCCGCAGCACAACAGGATTCCGGCAGGACGCGCGTCGACATCGTGTATCACGTGCAGACTGCTTTCTATCAAGTATTGCAAGCAGAGGATGGAGTGGAACTCGCGATGGATCGATTGGCTCGCAGCAAAGATCATTTGAAGATTGCGGAGCAGCGAAAGTCGGCCGGCGCTGTTCCAAAAGCCGATGTGACGCGATCACGTACAGAAGTTGCGTCTGCAGAGCTGGACGTTGTTGCGGCAGATAGCGCGTTGCGTATCGCCAACGGACAATTGAACGAAGCGATGGGACGAAGCGCCGCGGAGCCGTTGAAGATCGCGAAGGCGGAGCTGATTCCGCCGGACCCGGCACAAACAAATATCCAGGATGCTCTCCAAAAGGCAATCCAAAGCAGGCCGGAAATTCTGGCAGCGCAAAAGCGCGCGGAAGCGAAGAGCAGTCAGATCAAAGCCGTTCGCAGCGACATCCTTCCGAAGGTGCGCGCGGAAGCGGGCTACGGTTGGCGAGACGACAACTTCGACCCATATGATCAGGATTGGTGGGTGGGTGTCACGCTAAACGTTCCGGTGTTTGACGGCGGAGTGCGCAAGCACCGGATTGCAAAGAGCAAGATCGAAGCGAATCGCGAATTGCAGCAAGTGGAGCAGGTCAAACTGGGCGTGCAACAAGAGGTATGGACCGCATACTCCCAGTGGATGGAGTCGTTCCAGGCATTGCAATCCAGCAACGCGATGAAGGCGGAAGCAGCCGAGAGCGTGGATCTGATCCGCGCGCGATATCAGGAAGGTGCCGGCACCATCAATGATCTGCTGGACGCCGAGCTGGCTTTGAATGATTCCGAAACGCAGCTCAACAACGCCCGGTATCGCGTCCAAATCGCCTACGCGGCCTTTTTGCGCGCGTCAGGCCAGCTGTAGAAGTTTGGAGGCAGGGCTCCCAAGCTGTGAAAAAATCGGCACGAGGCTGATTTACGGTTTGTAGCGCCGGCGTCTCGCCGGCAGAACTCGACGAGGAGCCGGCCGGAGGCCAGCGTTACAAACCGCAAACATGCGTCTTGCTTCGATTTTTTCACAGCTTCTCTCTGGCCTGCATTATGGGTCCGCAGGCTTCCAGCCTGCCTCTGCCGCGTCCCGCCAAAGACTTGCATAGAGTCATATATTTAATCAGGCGAGCATTTATTGTCGATTTTGAGCTTCCCCAAACGATTAGTTAAATAGAAATCAAGTTTAACCATAATCAAAAACATGAAAAGGAGATAAAAATGTCAGCAAAATCTATACCACAGGGATTTCATACGATCACCCCGCATCTGGTTTGCCGTGATGCCAAAAAGGCGATTGAGTTTTATCAGAAAGCGTTTGGCGCTGAGAGCTTGCGCATTCTGTCCATGCCCGACGGCAAGGTCATGCATGCCGAGCTCAAGATCGGCAATTCGGTCGTGATGCTTGGTGAAGAAGCTCCCGACTGGAAAGTGCTCTCTCCCCTGTCACTGGGGAACAGTCCAGTAACCATTCACCTATTCACGGATGACGTGGATTCGCTGTTTCAGAGGGCTGTGTCTGCCGGATGTACCGCGACTATGCCGGTATTGGATCAATTCTGGGGCGACCGCTATGGCCAGGTCGTGGATCCGTTTGGACATCGCTGGTCCATCGCTACGCACAAGGAAGATCTTTCGCCGGAAGAGATCCAGAAACGCGGGATCATTGCCATGGAACAAATGAGCAAAGCCAGGAAACAGTAATCGAACTGGAAATCGGATCAATATTTAACCACTTGGTTAAATATTGATCCCTGCCGAGACGAATAGAAAATGGAGATTACAGGATGACCGCATCTACTTTTGTCGCGAAATGGACCGGCTGGGGCCCGCAGTTGCAAAGCATACTTCGTATGGTAGCTGCGCTGATCTTCATCCAGACCGGCACCATGAAGTTGTTTGCGTTTCCGGTCGGGATGCCCCCGAACGGCGCAACCGCAGAGTTAATGTCGCAAGTAGGACTGGGCGGCATCCTGGAAGTCTTCGGAGGAGGCTTGATCCTGATCGGATTGTTCACCCGCCCCGTGGCGTTCCTTCTGTCGGGTGAAATGGCGGTGGCGTACTTCCAGTTCCATTTTCCCCAAAGTTTTTGGCCCGTTATAAACCAGGGTTCCGTTGCCGCGCTGTACTGTTTCGTCTGGCTCTACTTTTCTGCCGCAGGTCCGGGTCCATGGAGTGTAGATGCGATGCGTGGGAAATAACAGCGTGGCAAGTCGAATGCCCGTGGGTTATCATTTTCCCCATCATGGATCCACGAGATGAATACGCGCTCCGGTTAGACCAACGCCGAAAAGTTCTGGAGCGGCATACACGATCGGATCTGACCATTGCGATTTTTCGCGGGTTCGTTTTTTTAGCCGGCGTCATTGTTCTGCTGATTCCTCCGCTGCGATGGTGGACATTGATTCCCGCGGGTTGTTTCATTCTTCTAATGGTGATCCACGAAAAAGTCATGCAGCAAAAAGCGCGCGCCGCAAAAGCGGTTGCGTTTTACGAGCGGGCCATCGCGCGGTTGAATGACGATTGGATCGGACACGGCAATACAGGAGCGAAATTCCAGCAAGAGACGCATCTGTACACGAATGATCTCGACATATTCGGACAGGGATCGCTGTACGAATTGTTGTGCCTGGCTCAAACACAAAGTGGCGAAGATACATTAGCAAATTGGCTGAAGAGCCCTGCGCCGCCGGAAACGGTAAAAGCGCGGCAGCAAGCGATTGAAGAACTGCGTACGAAAATGGATTTCCGCGAAGATCTTGTAATGACTGGCTCCGAAGTTCAGACAGATTTGCATCCGGAAGTTCTGGCAAAATGGGCGGAGCAAACTGCGATTCGCTTTTCCCTGCCATTGCGAGCGACAGTTGCCGCGGTCGCGCTGGGAACTGTTGCCTCGCTGATTGCATGGGGCATATATAACCTTCCCTCTCTCCCGTTTTTCATTTTTGCGGTAATCGAAATTTTCATTTCCCGGATGTTGCGGCAGCGAGTCCATCAAATTACAGAAGGAGCAGAGCAAGCCGTGCCTGAACTTCGCATTTTATCCCGGGTACTCGAACGAATCGAAAGCGAAACTTTTGCATCCGGTCGTTTGAAATCACTTCGCTCTGCGCTCGACACCGAAGGGCTGCGTCCTTCCCGGCAAATTGCGCGTCTTGGGAAAATGCTCGAGTTAGTCGATTCTGCGCGAAATCAGTTTTTTGCGCCCCTTGCTGCCCTGTTGATGTGGCGTG
This sequence comes from uncultured bacterium, assembly GCA_963843285.1. GTDB lineage: Bacteria > Acidobacteriota > HRBIN11 > JAKEFK01 > JAKEFK01 > CAZDDB01. The sequence goes on along the minus strand of CAWJJO010000010.1, from coordinate 90,039 downwards.
TACAGATCGCGTTCGCGCTGGAGTCGTGGCGCGCACATTGCGGGCCAAAGATTCGTAGTTGGATGGAAACAGTGGGAGAAATCGAAGCCCTGTGCTCTCTCGCCTGTTTTGCATTTGAACATCCTGGAGATCCGTTCCCGGAAATTTCCGAGGAAGGACCCCGCTTTGAAGCTTTCGCATTGGGTCATCCATTGATTCCGGAAAAACGCTGTGTGCGAAATGACATCTCCATCCATCCGCAAACGAGACTTTTCATTGTCAGTGGATCCAACATGTCCGGCAAGACCACGCTACTGCGCTCGATTGGCATCAATACGGTTCTGGCATTTGCCGGAGCAACGGTCCGGACGCGAACATTAAAGCTTTCGCCTGCATCCGTTGGAGCATCGATTCGGGTCGTTGATTCGCTTCAGGAAGGGACTTCCCGTTTTTATGCGGAGATTAAACGGCTGCGCCAGTTAATGGATTTAGCGAATCAAACCACGTTGCTTTTCTTGCTGGATGAAATTTTGCACGGTACAAATTCTGTCGATCGCGCTGCCGGAGCCGAAGCGATTGTTCGCGGTTTCCTGGAACGGGGAGCAATGGGACTGATCACGACTCACGATCTTGCTTTGACTCAAATCGCAGATCGGATCAGCCCGGCTGCATTAAATGTTCATTTCGAAGATCATATCGAAAACGGGCAAGTCCTGTTCGATTACCACTTGCGTCCCGGCGTTGTTCAAAAGAGCAACGCCATTGCGCTCATGCGTTCCGTCGGACTAAACGTGTAGTGTAGGCCTCAATCCCGAAATGTTTCCTCGCTTGGTATAATTGCTCTATGGAACTCGAACCTGATGCTGCACTGAAAGCGATTTTAGAAGGAACAGCTCGCACAACAGGCGAGCATTTCTTCGAGGCTCTAGTCCTGAATCTGGCGAAGGCACTGAATGTGGCCGGAGCATGGGTCAGTGAATATTTGCCGGAAAAGAATCGTTTTCGCGCCATTGCCTTCTTGCTGAACGGCCAGATGATCCGTAATTATGAAATGGAAATTGAAGGAACTCCCTGTGAAGTCGTGCTTCGTGATATCCGGCTGGTGCATTATGCAACTGAAGTCCAGGAACTGTTTGGCGGTGTCAAAGACGTGCGCGAAATCGGGTTCGTCAGTTATATGGGCGTCCCGCTGCTGGATGCGAACGGGCGGATCCTTGGACACATGGCTGTAATGGATCGCAGTCCAATGCCTGCGAAACCTCGCCTTCGGGCAATGTTTGACATTTTTGCCGCTCGCGCTGCAGCAGAGCTACAACGGCTTCGCGCAGAATCCGAGGTTCGAGAGCGCGAAGAAAAATTGAGCAGGCTCATCGGAAGCGCCATGGATGCGATCGTCGAGCTGGATCAGGAATTAAGCATCATCGGTCTCAACCTTGCTGCGGAAAAAGTACTTGGCTGCAAACGGGAACAGGCAATTGGAACGAACTTCATGAAATTTCTGCCCGCCGATAGTTGCACGAAATTGAATTTGCTCGCTCACGATTTGCAAAGCCGACCTGAAGGGGAACAGTATCTCTGGATCCCGGGAAATCTTGAAGGGATTCGTCTGGATGGTTCGCCATTCCCTGCCGAAGCTTCCTTATCCCGGTATGAAATTCATAGAAGAACGTACTACACGCTGATACTGCGAAACGTGAACGACCGTATCGAAGCCGAACGAACTATCCGCTCTCTGATGGTCGAGACCGAATACTTGCGTGAAGAGATTGATGCTCTACAGAATTTTGGTGAAGTCATCGGCGAAAGCAAAGAATTGCGTCGCGCGTTGCGGGAAGTTCATCAGGTGGCGGCAACAGATACGACTGTTTTAATTCTGGGAGAAACCGGCACCGGAAAAGAGTTATTTGCGCGCGCAATCCATTCGGCAAGCTCGCGAAAAGACAAACCTTTAATCAAAGTCAATTGCGCGGCAATTCCGCCTTCCTTAATGGAAAGTGAATTTTTCGGCCACGAAGCAGGCGCGTTCACGGGCGCTCTGAAAAAAAGGCAAGGCAGATTTGATCTTGCGGATGGCGGAACGATTTTTCTGGATGAAATCGGTGAACTCCCACTCGATGTTCAAGCAAAATTGCTTCGCGTTTTACAGGAAGGAGAATTTGAGCGCGTCGGCAGCTCAGTCACAAACAAGGTGAACGTTCGTGTAATTGCAGCAACCAATCGAGACCTTCAGGATCTCATTCGCGAAGGAAAATTCCGCGAAGACCTTTACTATCGCATTCATGTATTTCCAATCAAAATTCCGTCTTTGCGCGAACGCGGAGACGACCTAATTCTTCTGGCCCAATCGTTTGCAGATAGTCTCGCGCACAAAATGGGACGAAAGCTGAAATCGCTAAGTCCGGAGCATAGAATGAGACTGAAGGCGTATCATTGGCCCGGCAATATTCGTGAATTGCAAAATGTCATCGAGCGGGCCGCGATCACGTCCGTAGACGGCAACCTCAATCTGGATCGCGCTTTGCCGGAGGTGGACTCCGCAGCAATAGAACCCGCAGCTCAATCGTCCCCGGAGAACAAAGTTTGGAAAGCGCAAGAAATGGAAGAGATGGAAAGAAAAAATCTAGTGCGCGCCCTGGAGCTTACGGGGTGGAGAATCTCCGGAAAAGGCGGAGCTGCACAGATTCTCGGGTTAAAGCCCTCTACACTTACGTCCCGTATGAAAGCCCTCGGTATCACCCGCCCGCGCGCACACTAAAAAAGTAAACGATATCGCGATTCCATCTCACGAAATCTCGCGATTTTTGATTTTCTCCGCCAGGCATTACGCCGCGTTTTCCATGAGTCTCGTCGATCCAAGGAGATTTTGTGCGCTGGCATTTCGCTTGCTATGGGTGCGGGCGTGGCTGGAAAACAGTCAGAAGAAAAGAATGGAGGAAAACAAAATGTATCACAATTACAGTTATCAGGGTGCTCTTGCAGCATCGGAAAAAATGAGATGGACCATTCAGGACGTTGTTGGACAGGGCAAAAAATTGGATTTCGCCAAACCATTTTTGCCCGAATCTCTCGCGCGTGTGGAATCGCTATCGTTTCTAAACGCAAAAGAGAAACTAATCCTGAATCAAATTCGCGGGCATGCGTATCTCACCATGTTCGGAACGGTGGAAGAATTCATTCTCCCATTCGTGATAGACAATGCGCGTCCCTACTCAGTGGATGATTCTGAGCGAGTGCGAGCATTGATCGCGTTTGCCGGCGAAGAAGCAAAACACATTCAAATGTTCAAATCATTCAAAGAAGAATTCGACCAGAACTTCGGAACTTCTTGTGAAGTCATCGGACCGCCCAGCGCGATTGCCGAAGCCGTTTTGAAACATGATCCCCTTGCTGTCGCGCTGTTGACTTTGCACATCGAGTGGTTCGTGCAGCGGCACTACATCGACAGCGTGCGCAACAATGGAGAACTGGATCCACAGTTCAAACTTCTGTTGAAGTACCACTGGATCGATGAAGCGCAGCACACAAAACTCGACACGCTGATGATTGATGAGCTGGCAAAGGAATACACCGCCGAAGAAATCTCGAAAGTGATCGACGAGTACCTGGAAATGGGAACTTTTCTCGATCAAGGTTTGGCACAGCAAGTTCAATTCGACCTGGATAGTTTTTCGCGCGCAACAGGACGCGTTCTGAATGAAGCTGATAAGAAGGAGTTCGAACAGGTTCAGCTTCAGGCGAACCGCTGGACATATATTGGATCGGGCATGAACCATCCAAATTTTCTTGCGACCATCAACTATCTGTCCCCGGAATGGAAAGAACGCCTGGAACAACTTGCTCCAGCTTTCTGCTAAACTCCGAGGACTGCAATGCGACATTCAAAACGTACGGCCGTAGGATCCACCCGGCCGTACGTTCTCTTATTTCAGGCCTTTGACGAGAAACAGGTCCGAAAGCACCCGGCGATAGGAGTAAACGTAGGCCTTGCCATCCGGTGTAACGTGGAAACTGTCGACTCCAAGAATCCCCGCAGGATCCGGAGGCTCAATTTGCTTCCAGATAGTTCTTTGACCCGTTTCCAGATCGATCAGATAAACATTCAACGGATTTCCAGTTCCTTGAGTTACGTAGACGGAACGCCCGTCCAGCGTCCATTGGGCAGGCACATCGTTTTCGGTCAGGCCAGGTACCTGCTTTGGATTTCCGCTTGTCGACGAATAGAGCCATACAGCATGATCTTTACAACAAGCCAAAATAGAATTTTCATCCGGAGTTGGCATTGCATATGTCGACACTCCTTCCGGCGTAGCAGGTTGCAACTTACCTGATTCTAATTCGTAGATCCAATATCGTACGGGATGGCCCGGCTGATTTCCGCGAATCAAAATCCGCTTGCCGTCGTGGAACCACCAGTTATAGGCATCGGAGGTTGGCTGCACGCCCGTCATAGCGAGGATTTTCTTCTCACCTAAACCGGTAGGCAGAAGCGCAAGGTTGAAAGGATCGCCCCAAAGACCAACCAGAGCCCATTTTCCGTCCGGCGAAAGCGAAATGGCATCGCCTTCCCCAAGCCGAATCGGTGGTGAACCATCAGTATGGCGGATGTACGTTGGATACTGAAAGCCCGACACATCACCCGGTTCTTCAAAAAGAACCGTCTTTCCGTCATTGCTGAGATCGCGGGGAATCGAGTAATCAAACCAGGATAAATTCGATTCTGCAGCATGGCCGGCAAGCAACGCACGCATTTCCCGCCTTCGATTCCAGCGACTGATCAGCGCGTCTCCATTCGAAGAGACATCTTGAAGCATGATCTCCGCAATCGATTCATACAAAGTCCGCTGTTTTCCTGAGAGGTCCACGGCAATCAGAGACCGGTGCATTGCAGCGCCGGAGGTGATCCAGACTTCGGTTCCACTCGGACTCCAGTAGAGACCCTCCGCTGTAGGAAATTCATTGGTGAGCTTCCGTACGTTCCCTTTCAGATCGACGATCTGAATCGAGCCGCGGTTATCGCCAAACGCCGGATGATCAACAAAGGCGATCTCCGCTCCCGAAGGTGAAAATCGGGCATCGCTAATCCAGCCGTCGGCCCGGTAAAGTGTTTTCCCCGCGGGAAACTCGATCCGGTAGTACGGAGCCGAACGAACCACCAGGAGATCTTTGCCGTCAGGAGTCCACTCTGCTTCGCCCACATCTTGAAGGAGTTCGCGCGGGCTGCCGCCATCCATCGGAACTTCGGCCAGGGTGCCTGAAGTCATCCATCCTGCTGTGAAACGCGGATTCAAAAGAATCGCCATTTTGCCGGAACGTGAGATGGAAAGAATCCTTGCCGAAGGCAGTCCAGAGTTGCGTGACTCGGGGCTTTCGACGCGCGTCGAAAAGATTTGTGTAGGATTTTCGTTAAAGGCCGCTCCGTAAAAAACGGAATGCCCATCGGGCGCGAACCGTGCCGATGCAATGTATCCGCGCTGAAAGGTTAATCGCTGGAATGTCGGTTGGGAAAATGAATCCGGCTGACCCTGCGAATGCCTGCCAAGTTTCAAGCCGGCCAGGATTCCAAGAGCCATTGCAGCGATCAGTCCTAACGCGACAAGCAAAGAACGTGGAAGCGTTTTTCTATGTTGCGCAACAGGCTTCAATTGTGTGTCGGTTGACGCAGACTGTCCGGAGATCACTTGCAGATGGAAGGCCAAATCACGGGCCGACTGAAATCTTTCCTCCGGGCTCTTTTCCAGGCAATGGCGAATCAGGGAATCGAGTGTCGGAGAGATGCTCGCATTGGCCCTTAGAAGCTCCGGAGGTTCCGCATGCAGAATGGCGCTCATCGTATCTGCATCGGTTTCGCGCCGGAAAAGCGCGTTTCCGGAAAGCATCTCGTACAAGATCGCGCCCAGCGAAAAAATGTCGGAACGATGATCCGAGGCCAGTCCGCGCACTTGCTCGGGCGACATGTAACCGACTGTGCCCAACACAGTGCCAGGCTGTGAGTGCGCAACAGCAGTCTCCAGCTTCGACTGTCCGTTTTGCGGTGCTTCGAACTGGATGAGCTTGGCCAGACCAAAATCCAGAATCTTGACGCGCCCGTCTGTTGTTACGAACAGGTTTTCCGGTTTCAGATCACGATGGATGATTCCTTTGTTATGCGCGGCGGCCAGACCTTGTGAAATCTGAAGAGCATATTCGATCGCTTTGCGCTGTGGAACCGGCGCGGCACGCAGCTTCTCGCGCAACGTTTGCCCTTCCAGCAATTCGCAGACAAGATAGGGCGAGCCATCATCTTTCCCCACATCGTAAATCGACAATATGTTCGGATGATTCAATGCTCCGGTCGCCCTCGCTTCCTGTTCGAAGCGCCGGAGACGCTCAGGATCGGTAGAAAAAGACGCCGGCAAGACTTTGATCGCCACCTCGCGGCCGATTCTTGGATCCAGCGCGCGATATACTTCGCCCATCCCCCCTGCGCCAATTGCCGCAAGAACTTCATACGGGCCAAGTCGTGTACCGGCAGAAAGCGCCATGCAGGGATTATATCAAGGCGAGACCAGCATTTGGCTCGATTTCTCGCAAAAACGCAAAGATCACAAAGGAGGAATGTACTTTTTCTTTGCGCGTTCGCTTATGATCTCAACTCTTGTTTCTCCCATCCGAATCGCCATTTCTCACACTGAGATTTACCTCGCGTTAAAACGTGCTACCCTGATTGCATACGCGGTCTATCAAAAGATGGTCCCCCGAGCCGGGATTTATGATGCGTTTTTTGAGGGTGTTCGCAATCATTGCCGGGGTTTTGCTGATCCTTGCCTCCGCGCTACTCTTTTATATTCACACGTCATCCGCAAAGTCACGAATCGCCAGATATGTTGAAAAACAGACCCTTGAAAAATACGGCTTAAAACTTCAAATCGGGAAACTCGAATACAGTTTTTTCCCACTCGTTGTAACGGCGGATGAGGTGAAAATTTTCGGCGGCGAAAAAAACGCCAATACCTTCCTTACAGCAACCTCTATTGAAATACACATCGCTTCGCTCTGGTCGGATCCATTTCACGCAAGCAAGATCATCGTGAAATCTCCCTCCGTGTTCCCTGAATATTTTCCCCGCCTTGCTGAATCAGGCAAGAAAGGCAGGACATTCCTTCTGGATGAGATACAAATCGACAATGGATCTGCCGGTTATCAGCAGTACGAAATCACCAAGGTTCAGGGCCGGATTGTTGCGTCCTCATCGGAAATCAAAGTGGAACAGCTTCAAGCGAAATACAACGATGCGTCCTTTTCGTTGCGAGGCAATGTAACAACGGAGGGAAAGCCCAAGTACGCTTTTCAATACGAAATCGATGGGGATGCTTCCACAGTGAGAAAGTTCGACAAACGAATTCCGGAAATTCATGGCGCTGTGCACTCCACAGGCGAATTCACGGGCACAGGTGAAGAGTATCAACTCAAAGGTGTTCTCCAGGCCCGGAATCTGCAAACCAGAGAGCAGGAAACATTCTTTCTGGAGGGCGAATATGCCGTTCAAGCTGCCGGCGCTTCACCTGTAGTTCTCGATCTTACGTTCAGGAATGTTCCCTATTCGTTCCTCTCAGCATCTTTGCCGGAAATCCCAACTCTGGCAACAGAACTGAGCGGTCATTTGCGTTATTCCGGCGGAGCAGATGTCTGGCTCAGTGAATCTACTTTCCAGGTTGATCTGAAGCGAGCGGATGCAAAAGGCGCTCCCCTCAAAGGAATGCTCGAAGGATCTCTTCGCAACGGAAAACTGATGTTGACTGGAACCGACCTGGCGACTGGAAAGACAACCGCAATTCTTTCTGGAGAATTCACTCCTGATTCCCTGAACTCGCGGGTGAAAGCCAGAGTGGGATCCACGCGCGACTTGACTCCATTCGCTCCGGATCTTGCAGGCATCCCCGGATCGTACGAAGTAGATGCGCGTCTGCACGGTCCATATAAGAATGTAGAAATTTCCGGAAAGATCACAGGCCTCAGTCCGGATTTTTCGGTAGACCTGAACGGATCCTACTGGGCGGGAACACGCAAAATTCAGATCAAAGGACAAGGCAAACTGGAAGCTCAACTGCTGCACAAGGAAATTTCAGGACCGATCGAATTCGCAGGAACATTGACAGGTTCTGTTTCCCAACCGGTTTTGAAAGCAAACGTTCACGGCACGCAACTGAACGCCTTCCAGATAAATCTTGGAGACATAACGGCCGATTTACAAAGTGACGGACGGATCCTTCATATCGCCGGCGCGTTGCCGGAATATTCAACGTCTGTTGAAGGAGAGTACCAGATTGCCAGAAAAGAATTCAGCCTGCGCGGCGATTTGAAAAACATCTCCAGCCAACAGCTTCAGCCGCTCCTCCCAGGCGCTCTTCAACAGATGTCCGGAAACATTTCCGCAAGCCTGGAAGCTTCCGGAAAGTTGCCACAATGGAGGAACAGCAAGGCAAACCTTGTCCTTCACCAAGCAAAATTGGAACAAAACGGCATCAGACTAGAGATCGAACCCAGTAGCTCACTCCATCTGGAAAATCAGGAGATTCATGCAAATCTAAATTTGAAAGCCGCTGAATGGGTAGCCGCGATTCGCGGCACTCTACCCCTGGACAAAGCCCGGCCCATGAATTTGAAAGCTTCCGGCGAAACAAGCCTTTCGGTCCTGTCACTCATTACTAACGTACTCGTAGGGTCGGGAATTTTGCAATTTGATGTTTCAGCGAGCGGGCAAATAACGAATCCGATTCTTTCAGGCGCAATTTCCTCCCCGAATCTGGAGCTCCGCTGGCCGCAGCAGAACCTGATTTTCAAAGAGGGTTCCTTTCGCACCAATTTTTCCGGACACTCGATCGCGGTGGAGGCATCGGGACTTCTTCAGCTCAGCAGAGAGGATGTATCCGGGACCGGTCAGGTTGTTTTGAATGGACGTGGAGAAGGATCCAGGATCGAAACCTGGTCCGGGACTGCGCAGCTCACGACGGAAAATCTCGCGATCGGTGAATCCAAACTGGAGCCCGGATCCCCTGTGGTCATCTCGCTGAAAAACAACGTTGTCGAATTAAAGCCGGTGAATCTGCGGGCCGGTGAAATGCTGGATGTGAATGCATCCGGCATATGGAATCTCAAAAGCAAAGCGCTTCATTCCGAAATTAAAACAAACGCAGATTTGAGCATTGTGAGCAAATTCTATCCTGGCTTGAGGGCCGCCGGCGATCTTCGCGCACAAGCTGTGATCGATGGAACTTCGGAAGCACCCCGGTTCGCCGGATCCATCGAGCTGGAGAAAGGGAAGATGCGGCTGGAAGGTTATCCGATAGTGCTGGAAAAAGTCCGCATGATCGCGCCGCTGGAAAAAAATGGGATTCGAATTGAAACCATGACAGCATCCATGGGTGGTGGAGAGCTGGAAGCGACCGGACGAATCCTCTGGGATCAGAAAATGGAGAATGCAGCGGATATCCAGATACGCGCAAAGAATGTGGCCTTAAATTATCCGGAGGATTTCAGAAGCTTTCTGAGCTCCGATTTAACGTTTCAGGGAGGACAGGAAAGGTACCTGCTTTCCGGCAAGGTAAACATTTTGCGTTCCTCCTATCGCGAAGATATCGACCCCGGTGGAAGGTTGGTCCATACGCTGCTGCAGCAAAAGAAAGCTTTGCTTCCGGAACCCGATTCCATCTCCAATCGAATCCGGCTGAAACTGGACATCGAGACGATCCGGGACGCGTTGATGGATAACAACATGGGAAAGCTCAGAGCCTCCGCAAACTTGAATGTTTCAGGAACAGTGTCTGAGCCGCTATTGACGGGCCGCGCATTCATAAGGGAAGGAAGCTATCTGGAATTTGAAGGGAACACGTATACGGTCGAAGAAGCATCTCTCGATTATCGCGGAACGGAAATCCTCAATCCTAGAATGCAGATCAGACTGCACACAGATGTGGAATACGATTTGGGAACCAGAACAAAACTGTGCGATATAGCCCTCACAGTCACGGGCTATATGGATGATCCGAAAGTAGAGTCTCCGCATTCGTCTTCCTGTGGGGATCTCGACAGCACGCAACTTTACTCTCTGCTCTTAACGGGAACCACGGAATTGGAGGATGCTTCCAGCCTCTTTTTCTCACAACAGTTTGCGGCTTTCCTCACGGGCGCCGTTTTATCCGATTTTCAACGATCTATCTCCAGAGGCTTAGGGTTGCAGACTTTTGCGATTGAGCCTTTGCTCATTGCATCCGAAAGTAACCCGGGGGCGCGGTTAACTCTGGGAAAACGATTGAGTCGCGATCTGGATCTTGCGTATTCGTTGTCACTGAACGAATCCACCGAACAGTTGTGGCTCGCGAATTATCGCATCAGGAACAATTTTCATTTGCGCGTTGTCGATGATCAAGACACTTTCAACGCAAGCCTGAGACACAGATTTCAATTTGGGCCCGGTGGTAGAGCCAGATCTCCGGGGACATCCGGCGGGCGTAGAGGCCGAACCACGATAGGATCTGTACAAATCGAAAATGAAACAGAATTGGCGGAACAGAAACTTCTTGATCGCCTTGGAAAACAAGGAGAGAGATACGATTTTTGGACGATTCAGGAAGGAGTAGATGAGATCAAAAAGGACCTACAACAGATCGGCTATCTGTTCCCTCTAGTTGAAATCGAAGAATCACGGGGGAATGAATCCACGATCGATCTCCGCATTCGCGTTTCCGGTCAGGGCAAACGCAAATGGATCGTTTCAGGAACGGAAGTCGGGAATTCAAAAACTTCAGAATACGATCGGTGGTGGAGAGAAGGATTTTCAGATACATCCGTTCTGGTTCAAATGGAACTGGACCTGCTGGAGACACTTCGCGGAAAAGGCTTCTTTGGTGCTTCGGTTGAAACAACAACCGAGAGCCAGGCAGGAACCATTGTGTACAGGATCGATGTCAATCCGGGACCCGAGTGGAAAGAGGGAAGATTAGTCTTTACAGGCCAAACCTCGATTCCGTCGGATGAATTTCAAGATCGGCTGAGAGCTCTTTACATTTCACGCAATGAGATGATCAGTGAAGCAATCCACAGATTCCGGGAGTTATCGAAAAAAATCGCAGCGCTTTACGCAGAAGAGGGCTTTCTTGCTGCCAGCTCCCGGCAGGGCGAAATAAAATACGATTCACAGCAGGGATCAGTGGAAGTAGAAATCATCATGAAGGAAGGATCCCGAAGCTCCGTTTCCTCTCTGGCTTTAACGGACAATCAAACATTGCCGGACGAGTTGCTTGCCAATCTCAGCCTGACGCCTGGAAGTGTCTATTTGCCACTGAAGCTAACTGGAGATGAGAAGACCGTTCTGCAATATTACAAAACCCGGGGATATTGGAGTGCTCGCGCAGACGCAATGGTCGAACCGTTGCCGGGTAGTCCCCATGTGATCATTCGATATGACTTCGAAACCGGAACCCAGGCGAGAATTCATTCCGTGCAAATCCGTGGACGCAAAGTTACGCGCGAAGGACTGATCCGGAAAGAGCTCAAACTGAAAGAAGGGGAAATGATCACGGAAGAATTGTTGTCCGAAGCGCAGGATCGTTTGTATGCGATGCGCATTTTTGAAAGCATCAACATGCATCTGGAAGAAACGGATGAGCCTGGTATGTACGATGTCATCGTGGATGTCGTAGAAGATAAGAAGTACGAAGTGGTTTACGGCGGACGGTACGACTCCGAAGAAGACTTTGAAGGGGAAGCACAACTGGTCGATCAGAATTTTCTCGGGACTGCGCAATCGGTCTTCATCTATGGGAGACTGAACCGCCGGGAAAACCGTTATCAATTTGGCTACAGTTCTCCATCCATTCTGGGGTGGAACTGGAACGCATTCTTTCTCGCGGAAAGGGTGAATATAACGGAACTCGATCTGGTGCAGACGAATTTTACGTTCCAGCAGCAAAACGATTTGCCGGGATTGTTTGAATTGCAATCGGGGTACAAGTACACAAGAAACAAAACAACTCTGGAGATCCCGGGGGATCCTGTTCCACAGGAATTCATTATTGGAATCAGCAGACTGCTGGCTACGGTGTATGGCGATTACAGAGATAATCCCATCAATGCAACGCATGGATTTTTTGTTTCCACCGGGTTGGAATATTCGCCTGATTTTCTGGGTTCCTTTCAAACGTTTTTAAAATCCTATTCACAATTTTTTTACTACCGGAACTTCTCACGTTTCACTCTCGCTTCAGGTGTCAGGCTGGGGCTTGCAACAACCTTTGAACAGCAGTTCTTGCTGACACCCGAAAGGTTTTTTGCCGGAGGTGGCGATACGATTCGTGGATTCCGATTTGAAGAAGTTGGACCAAGAGATGAAATATTTAATGAACCCCTCGGCGGTGAAGCTGTTTTGATCTTGAATGAGGAAGTGCGATTTCCTATTTACAAATGGTTTGAAGGAGTCTTATTTTATGATTTGGGAAATGTTTACGAAGAGATCACCGATTTTAGCTTCTCCGATCTTCGGCACTCCACGGGATTCGGCCTTCGCCTGGCGCTTCCTTACGGAGTTCTCGCAAGATTTGATCTGGGTTTCAATTTGGATCCGCTGGAAGATGAACCGCGGACCGTGTTTCATTTCGGTTTCGGCCAGGCCTTTTGAAAACCAGATTACCGCAGGCGTCTCGCCTGCATGAGGTATCCATGGAGGATTGAAAATGAAAAGGATAATTGTGAGTTTGTTTGTTTTTAGCTTGATTCTGTTTGTCTCTGCGATAGGCGCGCAGGACGAACCAAAATCGAATCCATATAAGAAAGCGAAAGATCTTTATGACAAAGGTGAATATCAGGAGGCGATTCCGCTATTCAAGAAGGTCATTAAAGAAAATCCGAAGAAGGCCGATGAGGCGAGCTACTTTCTGGGAATGTGCCATTTAAAACTGGAGAATTATCAGTCCTCCATTGAAAGTTTTTCTGACGCGTTGAAATTGCGAAAGGACGATTATTTACAGGCTTTGCGCGGTAGAGCTGAAGCTCAGATGGCTTTAAAGAAATACGATCTGGCGGAGGTAGATCTCAAGAAAATTCTGGAGTCATCACCCGATGATCTGGATGTCGAATATCAGCTTGCCAAGGCGCAGTACTACAACAATAATTTCAGCGAAGCCATCACTCATTTTAAAAAGGTTGTGGACGCCCGGCCCACGGACGCCGAGGCTCATTACTTTACAGGCTGGGTTTACTACAAACTCAAGCAGTACGATCAAACCATCCACCACTTCGAAATTTATGTGAAGCTCTGCCCCACCTGCCCCGAGGCCGAAAAGATCATGGAGATCCTGCGCTCGCTAAAGGGCTAACGTAGCTATAACTTAGATTGTTGGCAGCCGGCATCGCAAACTCTGCCAGAACGTACGGGGAGGAATAGGCGCCGTCATCAGGGTGAGCCGGGAGCCTGCATCACGCGGAGCATCTCTTCGACTTCGGCAAATTGTGCGTGATAATCCTGCCGGCAGAAGCGGATAACCTCATAGGCTTCTTCCTTTCCGTAAATGTGCGGGATTTCCACTGGATACTCCGGTTCGTTGGGCGCTTGTTTGTAGGTGAGGAAATAGTGGCGCAAACGATCCAACAGACCGTCCGGGCAATCTTCGATATTTTTGTAAGCTCCGAACATCGCATCTCCCTGCAGCACGGCGACGATCTTGTCATCTGCCTGGTTCCGATCCACGAGTCTCAGTCCGCCGATTGGAATCGCCTGGAGAAGTATATCGCCGCGGGCGATCGTCTTCTCGGTGAGAATACAAATGTCGAGCGGATCGCCGTCGCCTACGATGCCGCCGCGTCCGATTCGCTCACTGGTGAAAACGCCGTGAGTCTCCCCGCAGTAGGTCTGGGGAACAAATCCGTACAGGGTGGGGCAGGTGTTGGAATATTTCTGCGGCCGATCTACCTTCAAGATCCCGCTGATCTTGTCCACCTCATATTTGATGGTGTCGGTAGGAACAATCTCAATGTAACAGGTGACAACCTCAGGAGCATTTCGACCAATGAATACGCCGTGCCATGGATGAGCACGGAAGAGCATTCCCAGTTCTTTTTCGTAGTTCATAATCGCATTATATTTGAATTCTTTTTTCCGGAGGGTGTTTTCTTTTCGAGGGAAAATGAATTTCCAGAACACCACAAACAGCATTGATAAAGCTCTTCACAGCGAATTCACGGAAACAGTTCTTCAAAAATTAGCTTCATCAACAGATTTTGAGTCTCTAAGCGGTGACGAATGAACCCTGCTGTTGCCAATGTGACCTGTATCCACGATAGAAAGAGTCGGAGCCAGCCCCAAATCAAGCGTTCGCGTTGGCTTGGATTCACGAATTCTCCAGCTTGAAAGAAACCAGGAAATCATCGATACGATTCGAAAGACTGTCTCTGATGTTTCGAAAAGATTCGAGGTCTTCGGGATCCGGAGTGCTCCAGTGCAGAGCTTGAGCTCCAGGAAAGACCGGGCAGCTTTCTTTTGCGTTGTCGCAAACTGTTATAACCAGATCGAAGTGTTGGCCATCGAAGATCGAGACATCTTTCGATTGATGTCCGGAAATATCGATGTTCAACTCTTTCATCGCCTGCACAGCCAGCGGATTCAAGCCTTTAGGATTGGTTCCGGCGCTATAAACCTCAACTGATTCCGGAGCCTTCGCGCGAAACAATCCTTCAGCCATCTGGCTCCGAGCGGAATTGCCGGTGCACAGAATCAAAATCCTTTTGTTCATATTTCTTGACCGACCTCAGATCGTTTCGGAAACCAATGGCGAGTTCGATTACAAACTCTGCAGACCGAAAGCATGACGGGCACTTCCACCAGCACCCCGACCACCGTTGCGAGCGCAGCGCCTGAGGTTGGGCCGAATAAAGCAATCGCTGTGGCAACGGCAAGCTCGAAGAAATTGCTCGCCCCAATCAAAGCGCCCGGCGCGGCGATTTCGTATTCAACCTTCAACAACTTCATCAATCCATAGGTAAGCGAGGAGTTGAAATAAACCTGAATCACCAATGGAATCGAAATCAAAAGCACATGAAACCATCGGGTCGTCAGATTCTCAGACTGAAACGCGAAGATGAGAACCAGCGTAAGCAGAAGAGCAATGATCGTGACGGGATGAAAGAAAGGGAGAAAAACAGTTTCGAACCAATGCTTACCTTTTCTTCGAATCAAGATTGTTCGTGAGAGAGCACCAAGCACAAGAGGAATCACGATAAAAGCAACGACACTGTACAGGAGCACTCGGAATGGTACCGTAAGATTGCTTGCTCCGCTCACGAGAACTGAAACGATCGGGAGCAAAAAGAACGAGCATCAGCAGATCGTTTACAGAAACCTGGACCAGCGTATAAGCGGGATCGCCGTCCGTCAGATAGGACCAGACAAAAACCATTGCAGTACACGGCGCCGCGGCAAGGATAATGGCGCCGGCAATATACTGATTGGCGAGCGACTCACCGATCATGTCATGAAAAAGAATCTTGAAAAAAATCCACGCAATCAGCGCCATGGAGAATGGCTTTACCATCCAATTCACAAAAAGTGTAATGAAAAGCCCTTTCGGTTTTTTCCCAACTCCTTTGAGGCTGCTGAATTCAATCTTCAGCATCATCGGATAAATCATCAACCAGATTAAGATGGTAATCGGGAGGTTGATTTGGCTTCCAGATCCAAGTTCCGCACCTCGTAACATGTTTGTCATGCCGGGAGCGATCCGTCCTAACAGCACTCCCAAAATCATGCACAAAAGAACCCAAACGGTCAGATACTTTTCAAAAAAACCGATTTTCTTGGAAGCAGGTTGCGAAAGAACTTTGTGAGCCGAATCACTGGTCTTGAGGGCTACTACTTTCATCTTTTGAACTCCCGGCCCCCGATTCCGGCGCCATCCTGAATATATGTTCCTTCAATGAATGCAGTGATCCTTCTTGCGAGCTCATCACGCGCAGATCTAAAATCGGCAAGGCTTTCTGGGTCCATGATGCTCCAATGGAGCCAGGTAGCGAGAGGATAGATCGGGCATTTTTCGCGGGCCCGATCACAGACCGTAATCACCCAATCGAATGGTTGTCTGAAATAGTCACGGATGTGCTTCGATTCCTGAGCTGAAACATCGATACCGATTTCGTTCATAACCAACACAGCAAAGGGATGCAACTCAGTTGGATCAGTTCCTGCGCTGAGTACCTCAAATCGATCGCCGGCTTTTTCCCGTAGCAGCGCTTCGGCTATCTGACTTCTCGAGGAGTTGTGCGTGCATAGAAACAAAACTCTCTTTCGTTTCGCGTCTATTCTTTCATTCATATATTTACATATCTCGATATAACATCGGCAAAAAAGCTATACGGTCTTCGCCAATTTCTCCGCTAAATTGGCAATCATGGCCTCATTTCTCCAATAGAACATCCACCGGCCTCTTTTCTCCGAATGGATCAATTTTGCTCTTTTCAAAAGCCCCATATGGTGAGAGATCGCAGCCTGAGACAAACCAATCTCATCCTGGATATCGCACGCGCACATTCCCTTTTCACTACGTTCAACCAGATCGCAGGCGCTTCTCCCAGGGCGTTTTAACAAGTCTAATATCCGTAGTCTGGTAGAATCCCCCAATGCCTTAAACACTATTTCCAGATCCTCGAACTTCTCTCTCATATCGATAATTTTAAATGAATCGATATCATTGTCAATTTTAGACGGTCATTCTTTGGCGTGCCGCACAAAGAAGAAATATATAGCAGCAATCAGGACTGCTGTTGTGCCTACAATGGCCCATTGCGCCAGCCGCCGGTCGTCAGAGTTATACGACTGATAAAGGAGCAAATAGATCCAAAATTCAAGAAAGAAAAGAAGGCCGCCTATTACCTGTAATTTGACACTGCGCTGCAGTTGATCGGCCAGAACAGCCAGGTTGATATTGAAAAGCTCTATACGGAATTCCGTGAGCCGTTAAAGGCTTTCATTTCAAAACGTGCGCCCGACAGATCTTCAACCGAAGATTTGTTACACGATATCTTTTTGAGGATTCACAATCAGATCGGATCCCTGAAACAAACAGAAAAACTTGCTCCATGGATTTACCGAATTGCACGGAACGTTATCATCGATTCATTTCGAAAACGACGCGAGACTCTAGAACCACGGGAGGATCTGATTTCGCCCGATCAATCGGGAACCCACGATCGAACAGAAACACCGGTTCCGCTTGTTCATCGGGGAAATCTGCAACAGTCGCTTGCTGTCTTTTGCGGAATGGATTTCTCGTTCTTGGCCATGTTATAGATTCGAAATGCTTCTTGAACAGCAATAGCTACATTTCCAAGACAGCATCTGCCCTCCGGGTTTGCATCCTCGCAGTGACAGAGGCCGGCCTTGATTTTATCGGATATATCTTTCTCAACATTGCTTGTGCCTGTTTTGAGGATATCGAGATGAACGTCCTCTATCGTGTGGCCAAAGCAATAGCACAACGGCCTGGGAGCGTGCTTCTCTTTCAGGCCAATACGAATTTTTACTTGGTCTTTTCGAAAAACGGAATCCTTCGAGGCGGAGAAATAGACACCGTCGCAATCGGCGTTTACACAGAAAAAATATTCATCGTCTTGAATAAAAGGCAACGATTGCTCTTGAAGGAGCGAACGCAGAGTGAGCGACTGAACACTCCTTCCTTTTTGCCCACAAAGTGGACATATGGATTTGTCATCTTTGAAGCTCATTTCTTATTTACCACCATCGTTTTCAATCTAGACTCGAACTCTTTTTGATCCAGGAAAGGTCCCTTATCCATCGCGCGACTCAGTTGATGCATCCAAAAAGTCGGTTGGGGAACGTCTTTCTGCCAGGAGACAGAACGATCAAATAGAAAATAAACATCCCACGCAAAAGAAGGAAGGCCCAAACGGTTTTGCCAGGCGTCACCGGTGAGCCGAACTTCATCCCAGTAATTATGGATGCGCGGATCGGCAAACTCCGAAACGCGGGCTACAGCTTCCTCCTTAGAATCAGACCTTAGTACAGGGAAGCCAAATCAGGCAAGCAACTACGTCGGCATCTTTCACGTTTTTAAGCGTTGTCTGCATGTCGGAGTACCCCCGACGGCACATTGGTCAAGTGGGTGAAAGAAGAGCAACCAGCCGAACTTTTCCGGCATCCGAATTGAATTGTTTTTGGAGTTCGTCAAGCGTTTTCAAGTCTTTCAAGGATTCTTCTCCGAAAGCCTTCACCGAACCAATACAGAATACGAAAAGGATCAGGATCAAAAACTGCTTCATAATTCTCACCTCGTAAGATATCGTTCATAGAGAATCGGGAAGAGCAAGCTACAAACGATTACAACAACAGATATCCAGAGAGCGATGCGCTGATAACGGATATTTCTTTGTTCAAGACCAGCGCAAGAGATATCGCAAGCGTTCTTAGAGAAGTACAGCTTATAAAATGAGATTGCCAGGAAGACTCCACACAGCGAAAAAAAGATCCATCGATATGCAGCCAGTGCCTGAAACTTTGCAAGTCCTGCCCAACCTAATCCAATCCCAAGGAAAACGAGCGGACCGGCACAGCAAGAGATCGCCAACATGATTCCCGATCCAAAAAGAGCGCTGGCGACAGCGCCCACAATACCGGCCTTCGCCATCCGGTTCTTCATAATCGCGACCCTGAAGATGGATACTCGAAGGCTTTCAAAATTGCACATTCACTCGAAGGAACCGCGCCTCGGCAATTCTTTGCAAGATCCTGGAGCACAGTGTGCATCCTCTGCAGGGTCTTAATTTTGTTATTAATTTCTTCAATCTTGACTTTGACTCGCTTTTCTACATCAGCGCATTTGCTTTTTCGATCCAGTTTCAATTGCAATAGTTCGGTGACTTCTTTGAGTGAAAATCCGAGTTTTTGCGCTTCTTTGATAAATCGAACTCGGGCGATATCGTCATGGCCGTAAAGGCGGTAACCGCTTTCGGTTCTTTTTGTGGCACGGAGCAGTCCTCTCCGTTCATAAAAGCGTAACGTTTCGATATGAACGTTTGCCTTTTTCGCGAGTTCTCCGATCCTAAGTGGCTCCATCTCGACCCTCCAAACCAAATATAAACCCTGTAGCATGGTACAGAGTCAAGTATGGGTTTGTTTGCATATGAATTCCAGCAACCACAACAGTCGCTTGGTTTCTTAAAAGATTTTGCGTCTTTTTCTAATTCCAACGTCTTTCACAGTGAGATCCGAAATAGGAAGTCAAATATGAAAGAGAACAATAGAAACGTTGCGGTTGCGATTCAGCGTCGCGCGGGCCACAATCATTGTGCCGAGTCGTCGCGCAAGCGTTGCAGCAACGGGATGCGAAAAAAAAATCCAGGCGTGTGCGCCATTTCCGGATCGCGATCGCTCAATATGAACCTCAATGCCAAATGTTCGAGCCGCCGCCCTGTAGGCCTGAATGTCTCCTTGCCATCCATCCCCATCAAAATCAGCAGCTAGAAAAGTACATGTGTCATCCTCGCGGATAGCATAAGTCCCAATCGTGTAATGGCCCTGCAAATGACCCTTTACTGCCTCAGCATCAAGTAAGGGGAAGGACTGGTGACACGCAAAATTCCTCAGTGCCTCAATCCTACTGCACGGGCCTATCCACTTTGGCGGTCCCAAAATGCTAGGGACTAAATGTATCGCAGCATATTCTCCATTTCATCGGCCGCGACATGGTTCAGAATCGCCAGGACTCTTCGTGCCAGTTCGTAAGGATGGCGGCGCACGGCAATTATGATTCCGCAATGACGTTTATTTAAGCTTAGAAACTTTTTGTTAATCTCATCGAAGTCCGCGCGATTGTGAGTGAGAAAAGTTTTTTGATATGCTATAGCGTATTCGATTTGAGCGATGTCGCCTGCTCCAGTGTTACCGGCCTCCTGGGTCGTTGTTACCTCGAATCCCCTCGCTCGTAACAAATCCGCCCAAGAGAATATCCACATCTTCATCCAGATAAAGAGAGATAAAAAGGCCGGTCAATTTACTTGGTCAATGGATCGATCAGTTCCACCGGAATCTCATTGTTCCTGATGTAACCATTGATCTCTTCCTGGTGGTCGCTGTAATAACTGAGTGCATCGAAAACCTGCCCCAGGTTTACATGGGGCAAATGATTAGGGATTTCTTCGGGAGGAATCCCAAATCTCCAGATTTCAACGATCGCCCGCACCGAAGTGCGCGTACCTGCGATCACCGGTTCTCCAGATAGAATCTCGGGATCCTTCACAATATAATGATGCTCAGTCACAGTCCTCATAGGTCTTATTATAATCCACCATGAACCGAAAGGCAGTCCTGTTCGTTAGAAACCAGGCAACTCGGCATCAGGACTTCCGGGATTTCGTGAAGTAAATGGATTAGGCGGCAAGTCTTCCGAGGCTTGATGAAATCAGGGAAAAGTCCAAAAAAATTCCTGGGGCGTCCGCCACATCCAAAGTACGTCCAAAGTAGACGGCAAAAATGTGCCTCTAAAATAGGCCGCGTTGGATGTTTCTCGACGAGGGAAGGAAGGCGTCCCCAAGGGGATTTGAACCCCTGTTACCAAAGTGAAAGTCTGGTGAGGTTCCCTGTAAGTTGTTGAATTTATTCGATCGAGTTCTGAGACTGTGCTAAAACTGTGCTAGAAGATTTTTTCAGCTGTTTTTTCTGCACGATGAACATCCTCGCCCCGGATCGCTTTGTACTTTGCATAAACAGCGTGAGATTTATGGCCTGACTCAAAGTCGCGCTCATTTCAAAAATCGATCAACAAATGTTCTCGGTTTGATGACACGAACTCCGCGATAGTCCGATGCTTTCAGGAGAGCTTTGTCTCCGCTGCAGATGACTTCAGCTTTCCCAGCTATTGCGCACGCCAAAAACTTATCGTCATCAGGATCCGTACAGACTGGCTCTGATAAAGCCGAAGCTTCTATGACTTTTGCTCTTGCTGCCAGGAAATCAACAACTGGTCGAAGGTCAACCCCAGGGGACTCACTGGTAAGTTCTTCCGCCACTCTGTAATATTCCTCAAGGATTTCCGGGGAAACTAGAATTTCAATTTTTCCATTTCGCCAAGCTTGAATAATCATCGATGGAGGACCAGAAAAAAGGAGCCCCGAGATAAGGACATTCGTATCAAGAACAACCCTCATCCGGCGACCGAAACACGTCTCGCTCGCTTAATAGCTCGTTTTATATCCAAGCGCTTCACACCGGCTGTCCTCGCCTGCCTGCGTGCTTCGCGCAGTAAAGCATCAAAATCTTCCATGCGCGGGGCGGATATCTTTTTGAGGATAACAGTGTCATCCCTGCCTACGACCACAAAGTTCTCTCCAGGCTTCAGCCCCAGTTCCTGTCTGATTTCTTCCGGTATGACGACTTGACCCTTTGTGGACATCCGGGTTGTACTTATTGGTTTCATGGAAACAATCCCTTGTTCTTACTAGTAAGATAAAAGAAACCAGTCCTCTTTGTCAATAAAACGTCTATCAACCAAAACCTACGGGACTCTGGGCGTCATAGGAGTAATGTCACTCTGCCGCAACGCCTGGCAGGGACTATCCACAAAATCGATGGGATTCGCCGCGGGCTGTTGAGACTATTCGATCGTATTCCGCAACCTTGCTGGGTTGTGCTAGAAGATTTCCCTTCCAGCTTTTTCGCCGCACGATGAATATCTTCTCTTCCAATCCCTTTGTATTTCGCACAGACGGCATGAGACTTATGGCCTGACAGCGCCATACCTCATCATCGCCAATCCCCACTTCACCGAAGTGTCGGATCGCAGTTCTTCGAAAATCGTGCCGAAGATCTCTTGCAAGTCCTGCGGGCTTGCAAGCAGCCTTCGACGAATTCAGGAAGTATTTCGTCCGCTTTCAGGATCCGCGCGCTTCATAGAATTTAGCAAATGGTCCACCATTGTGATGAAAGAGCCAAGGCATGATTCGCCCCTGTTGCTTTTCTAATTCCTTACTAGCTTGTTCTTGTTCTTCGATGATTGCACGAAGGTCGCCAATGAGGGGAAATATGCGCGGCTCAGAGTTCTTCGCTTCACCTGTTCACTTGTTTCTCTTTACAGGAAAAACGGGACTTGACCGGATGCTGAATTCTTCCGTTACAATGTGTTAAGTTGGGTTTGTACTCTTCGATTAAACGAATAAACATGATACTGAGAATGATCGCCTTGATCCCCGCCATTGTCTTTGGCACGGTGGCTGCGAAAGCTAAAGACGTCGCCAAAGTCCCTGTCAATCAAAACTCAAGTCCATGGCCCTTAAAAACACAGATCCTGGATCTGCGTCTTTCCGAAGTCTTACCGGTCCCAACGCAAAACTCAGGCCCGCGCTAAACCGTGTTGGACTTGTTCTAGCGGTTCCCTTTCCAGTTGAAGATCAAATGGACCGGACGAACTGTGGATGTTTCAACCAGTGTGTTGATGAGGAATCGCTGACCATCATTACTAATGGAGTAGTTCCACCTCATTGGTCCCATAAACCTTGCGTTTGTGACAAAGAGCGGTTTTGGAAAGGTCGCGTCAAAAGCAGGATTAGTTTGGATTTGTACAACCATAAGTTTTGATTCAGAGCTAATAAAAAAGAGCTCCTTGCCATCCCGGCGCCACCGAGCATCAGAACCGCCCCTGTTTGAAATCTGCCACTTTTGACCTGAAGGTGGCATTGTTTGTACATAGATTTCCGGTTTCCCGGATTCATCAGAAACATAAGAGATCCATCGACCATCAGGCGAGAGTTGGACCTGACCCTCATTAAAAGGCGTGCGAATTAAGGATTTCGGTCGACGATCGCCAAACAGTGGTAGTGAGTAGATATCGGCTCCTGTATTTTCATTTTCGATCATATACAACAAATATTTTCCATCTGGACTCCAGCAAGTAGGAAATTTTTTTTCAGGCGATTTGAATTCAAGCTTTTCAGCTTCCGCCCCACTTAAAGTTTTTTGATACAAATCGATTGTTTCCCCGCTTCGGCTAGAACCAAACGCAATCCCGTTGCCATCCATGGACCAGACCGGCGCTAAATCCCAATTTGGATCGAAAGTGAAACGGGATGTGGTGCCACGTGAGGTTTGAAATAACCAGATGTCACCATCGCGAAAATCTTGATCGAGTACTTCCACAGCAACCCATTTTTCATCTGGCGAGAGATCCATCGCTGCATACCTTCCCGGCTCTCCAACGGAATTCATCTTAGCGCCTGACCGGTCAAACCATGTCAATTGCGAAACCGGGTTCATCTGCTGATAGACGATCGTTCCATTCTGTGAAACCGAAAAATCGAAATGGTGATCCGGACCCACGTCCGCAACATTGTCAACGATCGGTATCGGGCTTCCTTCAAAACCCATATTTTTTGCATCAAAAGTCTGAGCCATCAACGTTCCTGCACGCACAAAATAAATGTAACCCGGCGAATACTGTATCGTAGAGATAAACGGACTCATGATTTTCTTAGTCTCCTGAGAATCCAAGGAACCAATCCTCAACTGATGGTTGTCTCTTTTATCTGCATCATCCAAAAAAAGAAAATGAGTCCCATCTGGCAGGAAATACGGCCAACGATGAGCTTCTTGCATCGGTTCCAGCTTGGTGACCGCCTCTGGGGTGCCACCATTGGACGGAACCCGGTATAGAACATTTTTATGGCTGAAGATGATCACATTTTTTTGACCCCAGGAAGCTCCGTCATTTTGAGGAGCATCACAAATGACTTCCGGTCGGCCACTTGGTATCTGGATTTTCTTCAGTTTTTTATCCGCAAAAAAGCCAATGTAACGGCTATCTGGAGACCAAAAGGGCCGGTTGGCGCCTTCTGTTTCAGGAAGGCGAGTTGCTGTTTCAGCCGCAAGCGGACGCATCCATAAAGTACTCTTTCCTGCAGTGTCAATCGCCACGATTGCAAGTGTGCGACCGTCGGGAGAAATCACGCTGTGCCACAGAGTACCAATCTCGGGCGACAATACGGAAACATGAAGAGTTGCTGCCTGCTGGCTCGGTTTTGAAAAGTAAAGAAACGCCGCCAGCGCGAATGCTATAAAAAACAGCGAGACAAGAACCCATGCTATCCTTTCACGATTTTTTCGGCGCACCACAACGGTTACCGGGAGCCCTGCTTGCGATCCACCTTCAGCAATCCACTTCAATTCCAACATCACGTCATGCGGAGTTTGCCAACGGTCTTCAGGATCCTTTGCCAAACAGGTCTTCACAACGCGATCAAACGCAGGTGGCGACATCGGCTGAATTGTAGAAATAGGAGCGGGTTCAGAAGAAAGAATCGCAGCGATCAGGCTTGCCTGACTCTTTCCTGTAAAAGCTTTTCGGCCAGTTGCCATTTCGTACAACACTGTCCCCAAAGCAAAAATGTCGGTGCGCGCGTCCGTTTCGCGTCCTTCCAATTGTTCGGGCGACATGTACTGCAAAGTGCCTAAAATCGTTCCCTCAGCAGTTAATGCTCGTTGTTCCGTTGGAAGGGCCGATACTCCCGGAATATTTTGGATGACCGATACCTGCAGTTTCGCGAGGCCAAAATCAAGCAGTTTAATTCCGGATTTCGTGATCATGACGTTGCCTGGCTTTAGGTCACGATGCACGACACCCTGTCTATGCGCTTTATCCAGCGCATCTGCTATTTGCATTCCGAATCGCAACACTTGCACGATGGGCAATGGGCCTCTATTCAAACGTTGTGCTAGAGTTTCCCCTTCGAGGAATTCCATCACCAGATAATCAATGCCATCCTGATGACCGATATCGTATAAGGCACAAATGTGTGGATGCGAGAGGCTGGAAATCGTGCGTGCCTCGCGATCAAAACGCTGCTTCAAGATCAGGGTTTGAAGAAAGATGCGCAGGTAATATTTTGATCGCAACAATCCGATCCAGTCTGGTATCCCTAGCCCGGTAGACCTCTCCCATTCCGCCGGCGCCAATGACGCCAATCACCTCGTACGGACCGAGCCGGGTTCCAGCCGAAAGAGCCACGTCTCTATTGTACGTTAATCCTTGAAGGCGAGTGAAAAATTGTTGGCGCAAATTTGGCAGAGATTTTCACTTAATAGATCGTCGTAGTAATTCCGGCCAGCCGATGATGAGTCGCATTTCACCAATGCCTTCCTCTACTTTGGGCTTCATTGCGACAAGTAGGCGAGTATGATCGCGCACAGCATCTGCGCCCTCATTATTGATTTGTGCGTGCCAGGATCGTTCGATTGCCCGGTTCAAAATTACCGTTGGTCTTTAATTGGTACAGCAAGGATATTGCATGTGCGTGCATAGATTAAGATTTCGGACCCGTCCGCTTTCCAACTTAAAATGTCTATTCCCGGTGGCAAATGAAAATTTTGTTAGAATCAAACCAAATGAATCGTCGGCTCCGGTTCTTCCTTTTGGTCCTGATAGTACCCACTGTATGTTTTGCTCAGGACTGGACCGGTAAAGTGGTTTCTGTTTCAGATGGGGATACTATTCCTACCGGGCGGCAAAATCGAGGAATTTCCTGGAGGGGGACCTTGAAATCCGGGATCAGATTCAGCGAGTTTCGCTGGAGTGGCCGAGTTACGGCTACCGCCGGATTGCGGCCGAATTGAGGAGACAGAATGTGCCATCAATCACAAGCGGGTTTTGAAACCAATGCGTGCGGATAATCTGCTTTGTGTACGGAAAAAGCGATTCGTTCGGACAACGCGTTCCGATCATGTATTCGCCGTTTATCCGAACCTGGTCGACAACCTTTGTTTGACCGGCATGAATCAGCTCTGGGTAGCCGATATCACTTACATCCGGGTACTGCGGATATTCATTTTTCTGGCGGTAATTCTTGACGCATTTAGCCGCCGCTGCATTGGTTGGCAGCTCTCGCGCTACATCGACACAAAACTGACTCTGGGAGCACTTCAGATGGCGCTCAAGCAGAGACAGCCATAACCGGGAACAATTTACCATTCAGACCCCGGCGTTCAATATGTGGCCACACAGTACATTGAGCTGTTAGCAGTCAGTGGCCTCCCCTCAGCGTGAGCAGGAAAGGAAACCCATAGGACAACGCCCGGGCGGAAAGCTTCATCAAGGCCTTAAAGTACGAAGAAGTCCATCTGCTGGATTATCGGGGATCCAGGAGGCATATGAGCGAATCTCTCACTTCCTGGAAGATGTTTACAATCAGAAGCGGTTGCATTAGGCACTGGGATACCGACCGCCAGCTGAATTTGAAGATTTCTATTCTAACCGATTAGAAGCTTCAGCATCCAATGAGTGCCCAAAAACTGGGCAAAAAGCAGGAGTTTTCAACATTTCAACAGTTTGAAGGCTCAACTCGCCTTCAAAAAGAAAAACGGACTAAAATCGTATTGACCTAGCTTAACTACCTGTGCCAAAAACGGGAAACGCATCCGGAAATCTGCTTCGCAATATCACAGGCGCGATCGCCCAATACGAAAACGAGCTTAAGGCTGAGCGCACAATCAACGGAATGAAAGAGGCGCTCCGTTCAGGTCGCTGGTGCTGGCAGCCGCCATGGGGATACAAACGCATCATCGGAAGCGACGGCAAGAGCTGGATTGCGCCTGGAAATCGATCGGCCGATATCATTCATGCTTATCAGATGGCAAACGAGGGCTTCCCCCAGGTCGAGATCGCCTCAAAGCTTGGGATCTCCGCGCAGCTCGTAAATCGGATTCTGACAAACGCGCTGTATTGTGGACTGATCCGCGTTCCCTGGTTCTCTGAATTGATCGAGGCAAAACACGAAGCGGTGATCACCCAAGAACAATTCTTTGCCATGCAGGCTCGCCTCCGCCGTGAGAGGGCGCCGGAGCTTCACCGGTTGCTCCATCCAGACTTCCCATTACGTGGCTTCGTCCGCTGTGCCGCCTGCACCAAGAAACTCACGACTGGATGGTGCAAAGGGAAAAGAGAGCGTTACGCTTACTATTTCTGCCGAACAAAAGGATGTTCTGTCTCAATATCCCGCACGATCCTGGAACAAGAATTCTTTCATTACCTGCAATCCTTTCAGCCTTCAACAAAAATCGTGGAGGCTTTCTTGGATATGGTCCGGGCGGTTCATGGAAAAAGGAACGCGGACATCGTTTCTCAAAAGAAAAGCATATCCGGCAAACTTGCAGCGGCCCAGCAACAAAAGAGCAAGCTCGATGACCTGATTGTCAAAGGTGTAATCGACGAAGATACGTACCGCGAGCGGTCCACAAAGATCCGCGCAGAGATGGCGACACTGAAGCTGAGCCTGCATGAAGCGCAAACCGATCAGAGTGATATTGATGCCGCTTTAGAGTACTGCGGTAACTTCGTCCGCAACCTGGGGAAACTCTGGGCAGATTCGGAAGCAGATGCTCGACGGCGTGTTCAAACTCTCGTTTTTCCGGAGGATGTTTCCTTTTCGAGGGAAAATGGATTTAGAACACCACGAACAGCATTGATATTCCAGCACTTACGTAATATCCCGCACTCCAAAATCAAGGTAGGCGTCCCCAAGGGGATTTGAACCCCTGTTACCAAAGTGAAAGTCTGGTGTCCTGGACCTAACTAGACGATGGGGACGCACAGGACTGAATTCTGAATGACGAATTCAGAATGATGAATTATACGGAAAAAGGACAGGCGTTTCAATCCGTATAGCCGGAGCAGGCGGGACGCCTGCGGTCCATAATGCAGGCCAGAGGCTTGCGGCCCATAATGCCTGCGCTCCATCTCCACTTGATTCCGATTTAACACGATTCGTATAGAATATACGGATCATGAAAAAGGTCGTCTCGTTTGTATTCCTCATTGCGGTGATTCTGATCGCAGGTTGCCGTGAAAAAGAAAAGGCGCAATCTGTCCCGCAGCCGGTGCCGGTTGCGCCGGATGAACTGATAGTCGTCAGCACAAACGATTTTCATGGTGCGCTCGATCGCGCGGAAGGACTCGCCTCTGTGATCCGTGATCTCCGAAAGAAATACGGTGAGCGGATGGTGTATCTCGATGCGGGAGACCAGTTCCAGGGATCGCTGGAATCGAACATCACAAAAGGAAGAGCGGTCATGGAATTCTTCGGTCTTCTCCAGCTCGATGCCGCAGCCCTCGGCAATCATGAGTTGGATTACGGTCCGGATGTCCCGAACAGGATCGCAGTTCTCCCCAATGAAGATGGAATGGGGAACTTGATGAGTCTGCTCAAGGAATCGAAATACCCAATGATCTCCGCGAACTTTGTGCCTGATTCGGTTCCATCCTGCGCGACTCCGGGTCCGAATTGCAATGCGCTCGGACAGCAAACGATTCTTCCGCCGCGCGTGATTTTTAAGCGCGGTGGCAAGAAGGTCTGTGTCGCCGCAACAACCACATTAGCAACGGCCAATATTACGAATGCAGATTTTATCAAAGGCAAACGTTTCCTGGATCCGATACCGATTCTCACGGCCGAAGCAAAATGGATGCGAGAAACCGAAAAATGCGATTGGGTGCTGCTCGACATTCATGAAGGACTTCGTTATGAACCGGATGGAAAGACGCTCAAGAACATAGCGCTGCTTCCGATCCTGCAACAGCTTCCTCACTCCGCTTTCGATGCCGTGATTGGCGGCCACAGTCACGTCCAGGTCCAAACAGAAATCAACGGGATGCCCCTGGTACAAACCGGGACCGGCGCAAAAGTGGTAAGCGTGCTGCATCTCAAACGTTTACCGGGTGGAGTTTCGTTCCGGTTCGATAAGTTTGTTCCCGTTCCGGACACAGGCGTGGCGTTCGATGTTACCAGGCTCCTCCTGCCTTACCGGCAGGAAGCTCTCGCACAGAAACGGCGCATCATCGGGTCCAGCCTCGGTCCGTTTCCGCAGGACAAAACCTCTGAAAGCGCGCTGGGAAACCTGATGGCGGATGCGGTATTGAATGCGGCAAAAGGAGTGGATCCCGGCGCACAATTTTCACTGATGAACGGAGGAGGGATTCGCAGCAATCTACCCTCAGGAAAGATCAGCTACGATAACGTTTTCAAATTGATGCCGTTTAACAACAGTCTGGTGATTGCAGATCTTGCCGGATCAGAGCTCCGCCAGCTTCTGGAAGTGGCCTTCAGCGGTGTGCTTGGAATGCCATCGGTGAGCGGTCTGAAGGTCACGATACTCAATGTTCCCGCCGGCCAGCAAGGTCCGTGGAGCCGCGATTTGAATGGAGACGGCAAGAAAGAGGACTGGGAGCGAAACCTGATTGTAGATGTGCGAGATGAAAGTGGCAGAATCCTGGAAGATATCAAGCGTTATAAGCTTGCCACAAATTCTTATCTTGCAGAAGGCGGCGACTACCAGGATCTGGTCTACACGAAGATTCCCCTTGCGCGCATTCGCGTTTGGGAAGGTATGCTGATCCGCGATATCCTGGCGCAGTATGTTACCGCTCACTCACTATTGCGCCCTGTAAAGTACTACACACCGAACACGGCGAGAATCAAAATCGTCTCACAGTAGGATAGACCGCAAAGCAGGCCGGAGAAGCTGTGAAAAAATCCAAGCAAGACGCATTTGCGATTTTAACGCTGGCCTCCGGCCGGCTCCTCGTCGAGTTCTGCGGCGACGTCTGCGCTCCAAACCGTAAATCAGCCTCGTGCCGATTTTCACAGCTTGAGGCCTGCGGCCCTTAATGCGGGCCAGATGCCTGCGCTCCAACCAGGATAACCGCAGCCCTGCGCAGCGATAAATACGCCAACAGATAGATTGCGACCGCGATCAGAAGCACAGCGCGAAACCCGAAGTTCAGAGCGAGGATCACACTCAATACCGACCCGATTACAGTTGCATAGCCGTTCATCCCCCAGGCCCACGGTACAAAACCCGGAAAGTTCTGCGAGGTCCACGTCAAACCGACAGGAAAAGCCATCCCCAGGAACAACCCGGCTGGAAATAGGAAAAGAATTGATAATCCGACACGCCATGGAAAGGAGGCAGCCAGCAATTGAGCAAACAAAAGAGGAACCACATACACCTGAATCACGATCACAACGAGGATTGCGACAACGACCTTCCGCAGAATCTGTAACGGTTCGCCGGTGAAACGTCTCGAAAGAAAGCTTCCGAGTCCGGCGGATACCAGAAGGGAAAACAGAATCGTCGCGACGGCGTAGACAGGATAACCGATAAACAGGATGCATCGCTGAATGAACGCGATCTCGATGAAGATGAACCCGATCCCCAATCCGACGAAATATCCCAGAAGCCAGCCTGCTCCGCGCGTCGCGATCCCGGAGCGTTTCATCTTCCAGAGCGGAAACACGATGAACATCCGGTGTAAAGCAATTTCCCGTTCTAAATGGAATCCTGAAAGTACCGTTTCTCCGATTTTTCCGCGACGGGAAAGGATTGCTCCTCAAATGGAATCAGGACCGCGCAAATCACAATCAGGATCGCCGGCACAATCCGCTGCCTCCAGCGTTCCGAAAATGCAAGAACGGAGAGCCCGGCAAGAATCGCCGCCGCCAGCACGCTACCGGAACCACCAAAGAGAGGCAGCGTTGCAATAATCGCAAAACAACCGGCGTCTGCGATCCATGTTCTGCAGACGTTTGCTGAGAGAAAGCAAGACGCCGCTGAACCCGTATCCAAACAAAGCCGTGCTGACCACAAAAAAAGCGAAGTAGTGAAAGTGAATCACGGAGAAAATCTTTGTGAGGGCGATCTCAAGAAGAAGCGTGGATGCGGCCACCAGAAAAATACCGGTGTAATCAGAGGTCTTGAAAATTGACATGGTTATAAAGAGATGACAGAATACAAAACTTCGTCGATAAGTCAAGATGAAACGCATAGACGCAAGAATTGGCGCGCTTTTTACATTGATTGGAGCTGCAGCTCTTGTAGCCTATTTTCTTCTTCATCCCGCTCCGAAATCCCGTGTTGCTTACGGCGGCCCGGTAAAAAACAAAATCATCTTAATCGGAATCGATGCCGGCGCCTGGGATATCGTAAAGGGTCTGATCAGTCAGGGTCGGCTTCCCAACATGAAGAGACTGATCGAAGAGGGTTCCGCGGGCCACCTGGATTCCTTTCTGTGGCGCGAGCTGATTCACGGCGGCAAGGGCTACTTCAGTCCGATCGTATGGGCCAGCATCGCAACGGGAAAAACGCCGGACAAGCACGGATCTGAAGATTTCACGATGCCCCTTCCCTCTGTCATGCTCGCCAGGATCGTTCCCAAAAACACGCAGGGATATGCCAGCATCAAACTTCCCGACATGGCGCCAATGCAAACCGAGCTGTTGCTGAAGGTGCGGAGTCTGTCCAAAGACAGAAAGCTCACCGTCTATCTGAATCAAAAAATGATCAAAGACATTCCTGCAACAAGGAGCTGGCAAAAGATCAGTGTAATTCTGCCTGCATCTGCGTTCCAGGTGGACAATCAGTTGAGCTTTTATTATGAAGCGGATGCATCGGAAATCGGCAAACCGATCGTGGAGTTCAATTACCTGCGGATGTATGACGAGTTTGGCCAGGAGATTCTGGACATCCATGTAATGCGTAACAAGCCGTGGTTTGGAGAAGGCTGGGACAATCCGGATCCGACCGAAGGCACCATGGTTTCCAGTTTCCATGTGCGGACCAAAACGCTCTGGGACATTTTTTCGGAAACGCGCCGCAGAGTCGGAGTCGTGGGATGGTGGCAAACATGGCCCGCATTTCCGGTCAACGGTTATCTCGTGTCCACTCACATCGGATATCATGGAGCAAGAGTCAAAGGGTTGGGCAACCAGTGGCTCTACCGCCTGAAGGATCTGACTTATCCGGAAAGTTACTTGAAAGAGATTCAGGCACACTTTTTCTTCCCCGAAAGCCTCACAGCCGAAATTCGAAAACGCTTCTACGACATTGATATGTGTTCGTGTGTCGGCAAGACACAGGATCAAATTTTTCGAGACTTTTACTGGCAAGACAGTCTGTTCGCAAAAGTTTCGCTGGATCTTCTCCAGAACAAAGGCTCCTTTGATCTGTTTGCAACTTATTTTCGTGGCGTGGATGAATCAGGCCATCAGTTTTTGAGATTCTCTGAAAAACCGGACGAATTCCTTCCCGGATGCACCGGTTGCGATGCCCAACGTCTCCCAGAGATCGTGAACAAATACTACGAATACATGGATGAAGTTGTCGGCAAGCTGGTCCAGTATGAAGATAAAAATACTGTAACTATGATTGTCACTGATCACGGGCAATTTCTACAGGGATCGCATGGAATTCACCGGAATAACGGATTCATCATTCTTCATGGCGGACCGGTCAGAAAACATCTGATGAAGCAGGCGAAAGTGCTGGATATTACCCCGACCGTTCTATATTTATCCGGCCTTCCGGTCGGTCAGGATATGGATGGATCCGTTCTGGTTGAGGCGATTGATCCCGGATATTTACGAGAAAATCCCATCACCTACATCAGCTCGTACGATGATCACAGGAACCAGAAGGAAAAGAAAGAAGCAGTGGACAGTGAGGTCAACGAAGAGAATATGGAACAGTTGAAGGCTCTTGGCTATGTGTCGGATTGATCTATGAGACGATTCCTCCCACGCGCGCTTTTTGTGATCACACTGATTTTTGCCGGGGTCGTGTATTTCACGTATCGTCCGAAGCCGGCTCCAGTTCCATCCATCAGGCCCAAAATTTTTGTGATCGGGCTGGATGGAGCGAGCTGGAATCTGATGAATCCGCTGCTCGCCGAAGGAAAACTTCCAAACATCAAACGATTGATGGACCGCGGCGCATACGGGCCGCTCCAGTCTCTCACTCCCACGAAATCTCCGATCCTGTGGACATCCATTGCGACAGGGAAGAGTCCGGTCAAACACGGAATTGGAAGTTACACCGCCGAGAAGGATGGGAAGACGATACCGGTTTCAGGAACGCAGCGTATCACAAAAGCATTCTGGAATATTCTCACGGACTACGGAGTTACCGTAGGTGTGGTGAACTGGTGGGTTACCTGGCCGGCGGAAAAAGTGAACGGGTTCATGGTTTCCGATCGCTTTCGCGAAAAGAAAGTGCGCGATCGAAAGGATCTCACCTTCCCTTCCGATCTCGCAATGCATCTTCCGGAAGTCCGGATGTCTGAAAAACAATTTGCGGCGGAACGCCTGGAGCTGGGGTTACCGGCCAATATTCATCCCGAGGCGTCATCGCATGTAATTGATGAGTTGGCCGGCCAATACAAGGGATATTGGGTACAAGATAAAGAGATTCATGAAGCCTCCCGTTACTTGCTCGCGAATCGCAAAGTAGAAGTGTTTGCAGTTATCTATCGCATCGTGGATGTTTCGTCGCACCTATTCTGGACCAGCATCGACCCGAAGCTCATCGAGGAAATGAGGGCAAAATCATCGCTCAGCGCGGAAGATCTCGCGCGAATGGATGCGGCGTTCTTGAAAATTCTGGCCCCCATTTATGTTCGCGCAGACAAAATGGTAGGTGATTTTCTGGAACATGCGGATTCAAATACGAACATCATTGTTTGTTCGGATCACGGATTCAAATTCGAGCAGGGACGATACGGACACAGCAACATGGAAACGCCGCCGGATGGAATTGTAATTCTGAGCGGACCGCTGTTTCGCCCCGGGGTACAACTCCAAAGGGCGAGTCTGCTGGATATTACTCCGACGCTTCTATATATGGAGGGAGTCCCGCTCGGTCGTGACATGGATGGAAAACCGTTATTTGCTGCCTTCCATCCCGAATATGTGAAGACTCATTCCCCCAGGCTGGTTGCTTCACTCGACAAAGGTTTTCGGCAGAAGGGCGAACCCGTTTCCAGCGAAATGGATGAAGAGATCCTGCAAGACCTGAAAGCCCTCGGCTACATCCAGTAGGAAGATTTGCTTTAGTAGGGCCTGAGCATTTTCCACTGTCGTGTCGTTCCGGCTGAAATTGCAATGGTCTTTCTAAGTCAAAGATTCTGATTCGCAGTGGAAAATGCTCAGCCCTCAAAGAATGCGATTATTCTATTCGTTGAAATGCTGCCTCATAGAAAGTCTATTCGGCTACGAGATCATGACTACTCCAAACCAGGTTTTTATTTCATTACTATCTGTATAAGTCAGATGCAATCCATTCTTGGGAAGATAGTTGATCAACAAACGGTTCTTTCACCATTCGGCAAAATTGTAACCAGGTGCTGGAATGCGATTCCTACGAACTTTCCGGATGCAGAAATTGATGCCTTCGTTGTAATGCCCAATCACATCCACGGGATTATTCATCACAGGGAATCTTCGAGTGTTCAGTTACATACAATTGTTCAGAATTTCAAATCCGTATCCACTCGGCGCATCAATCAGCTACAACGAACTGCCGGGATTTCAGTCTGGCAGCGGAATTACTATGAACATATCATTCGAAGTGAGCGCTCACTAAACTTCATTCGATTGTATATCCAATTGAATCCAGGAA
Source organism: uncultured bacterium (assembly GCA_963843285.1). Taxonomy (GTDB): domain Bacteria; phylum Acidobacteriota; class HRBIN11; order JAKEFK01; family JAKEFK01; genus CAZDDB01. Next base: position 55,595 of record CAWJJO010000010.1, on the reverse strand, counting down.
TGTGGGAACAAGACGCAAGAATGGCAGATTTGAATGACTTGACTGAGGAACGAATCGAAGAAATTCTTTTCAAATTTAGGTCGAAGAATCTGTAGGGGCTGAGCATTTTCCCTTCGCCGTGCTGACCCGGATGGTTTGCACAAGAAAATGCTCAGCCCATGCCCCAACGTGCTTATCCCTGCTACGCAACGGGCTGTGCATTTGCGTTCACTTCAGTGATCCAAAAATTGCTTTTCAAGAAACACCACCTTGCCGATTGGATGCTTTCTATGGCAAATGCAGCAGCCCCTACGGGCTTCGGCTTGCTGTAGCTTGTAGGGGCTGAGCATTTTCCCTTCGCCGTGCTGAGCCGGATGAACCGGATGAATGTTCCCCGAATTGATGCAATTCTGTTTGCACAAGAAAATGCTCAGCCCGTGCCCCAACGTGCTTATCCCTGCTACACAGCGGGGTGGATGCTTTCTATGGCAAATGCAGCAGCCCCTACGGGCTTCGGCTTGCTGTAGCTTGTAGGGGCTGAGCATTTTCCCTTCGCCGTGCTGAGCCCGATGAGCCGGATGAATGTTCCCCGAATTGATGCAATTCTGTTTGCACAAGAAAATGCTCAGCCCGTGCCCTAACGTGCTTATCCCTGCTACACAGCGGGGTGGATGCTTTCCGTGGCAAATGCAGCAGCCCCTACGGGTAGGCGGAATCCTAGTCCGATTTGAAGTTAACTTTGTTGTTTTCTTCGGACGACTCTTCCACGTCGGCGTTGAAATCGGTGACTACGGAGATCTGAGTGTCGGGCAGAATTTTGGCAACTGTATATTGGAACCTTTTCGATCCGCCGGGTTGCAGCTCGGGTGTGTCGAAACGTTGGACCAGAGCTCCATTGACATACAGCGCAGTCACACTGGCCCCCGATCTGAGATTCCCTTTGTTGCTGATTGTGAAAGAAAAGATTTGACGCTTATCGATCACGAGATTCTCCGGCCGCAGATCCGGCATCTTCGTAGTCAGTGGAACGGTCAGCAGATAGGAATTGTCATCTGGGTTCAGATCGGCGAAATCCGGCCCCGCAAAATTCCATTGCACCAGACAATTTCCAATCGTGCTGGAAATCGCTTTTGTAAGCGGGAGAGGGATGACAATTTCCAGATCTTCGCCGGCAGCAAGGCGGCCGATCTTGCGTTCGTTTGCAGCCACTTTTTTTTCAAATACGGACAGTTCCACAGAAAGAACTGAAGCGGGCACATTCGCCGGGCCATTGTTTCGCAAACGCGCGCGGATCGCGAGTCTGGTGCCGGGCTGATTTGCGGCTGCCACAGCAACTTCCAGAATCTGCAGGTCGGCATTCTTTAGATCCGGAGACTTGATGTTGACTTGTCCAATATTATTTGACGGTTGAATGTCCGCCTCGACAGAATCGTAGATTTCCGCCTTGAGGGATGTCACATGTCCTGGAGGCAGTTCCACGCGGATCGTATCCGTTCGTGAAGCCGATGCAGCTACCGGCGCCAGCGAACGATTCTGCGTAAACAACAATCGCCCGCCGGAGTAGACATATAAATTACACGCGGCATGCTCTGCGCTGGACGGGCCGTTGTTCACCAGATCGAGTTTGATCTGTAACCCGGTGAGTCCTGCCTCAGGAATAGCGGCGAGACTCTTGAGCTCAAGATCCGCTGCCGCAAAAACAACATTGGAAAACAGAACAAAAAACACTACGAGAAAAATCTTCATCTTCTGTCAGACATCCGCGCCACCCGTTGAGCCTTGCATCTTACTCAAAAGATAATCAGCAGCGGCGATGTCTTCCAGTGCAATTCCGTTTGACTTGAACAGGGTGATCTGGTCGCGCGACGAACGCGCTACTTTGCCTGTGACAACTTCGGAGAGCTCACATACTCGCGCCCAATCAAAATCGGGAACCTGGATCAGATCGCCGGATTCGATCTTGCTTTGCTCCAGATGATCCACCGCAATCAAATCGCATCGATGCACGGCAGTGTCATCGATTTCCCGCTTGTTTGCCCAGTTGACGCCCGCGGCATTGATATGGCACCCGGGTTTGAGCCATTCGCCATGGACCACCGGCTCGCGCGAAGAAGTGATCGTGCAAACGACGTCCGCATCGCGAACACACTCTTCCGCGCTTTCGCCCGCTAAAACGCGCGAACGTGTGCGCCCATGCATGCGTTCCACAAAAGCGTTTCGGTTCTCCGCGCTGCGGGAATAAATCCTGATTTCCTCAAACTGACGGACCGCGTCAATAGCAAGTAGCTGGGTTTCCCCCTGGATTCCGGTTCCGATCACTGCGCCGATTTGCGAATCGCGATTCGCCAGCAAATCAGTTGCAAGCCCGCTGGCTGCGCCGGTCCGGATTCGACCCAGCGAATCCGCTTCTACGATCGCTTTCAATTTCCCGTCCGCTTCATCAAACAGAAGGACAACAAATGTATTTCCCGATCGTGTAGCCGTGTACGTTTTTAATCCAATCATACCGAGATCAGGTGACGATGCAGACATCACGTGGAGCAGACCGTTTCTGGATTTCAGCCGGTATCTTGGAATGTTGACGAACTCCAGCGAAAATGCGCGTCTCAATACTTCGATGCACTCGTGCACCGGAAGAAGTTCACGGACCTGTTTTTCGGTGATGTATGTGGTGTTATTCATTTTCAAGAGTGTACCGCCTGGCAAAAGTGTAAGCATAGTGCACAGCGGAGAATAAGGTCAACGCAAGCGTGAGATAAAACATCCATTGCACCCATTCGGAACCGAGTCTCAGATAATTCACACCCAGAACAGCAAGCACTGTCGAAATTTGCACTGCCGTGCTGGCCTTACCGTAAATCGTAGGATCGAACTTTGTGAATCCTGTCGTTAGCGCGATTGCCACGGAAGCCATCACCAGCAAAACATCACGCGCAAACACAACCACCGTAAGCCACACTGGAATCGGAACGCTCAAACGCGCGGACGGAAGTGTCAGCAATATGAAGGAAGTGGAAAGCAACAGCTTGTCGGCCATCGGATCCAGAAGCGCGCCGAGTTTTGACTTCTGTCCGAAATTCCGGGCAATCAAACCATCAAATAGATCGGTCAACGCGGAAAACAGAAAAATGATCAGCGTCCACCCGTACCGGTGATATAGAATTCCGATCGCTACCAGGGGAACGAGCAACATCCGGACAAGCGTGATTTTTGTAGCAACAGTCAGTCGCATGTGATCTCAAGAATACTATATCTGAAGGATATGTAACCATTTGGTTACGTATTAGGATAGGCTATGGGACGCCTGCGGTCCATAATGCAGGCCGGGAGGCCTGCGCTCCATATTATTCCTTGCGGTAGGTATCTCCTTTCTGCACGTTGCCGCTTCGTTTTTCGCAAACGGCCGATTTGCTGAGAACTTTAGTTACTACAATTTCTCCAGCCTTTTCTGTAACGGTATCCAGTACATTTCCATCTTCGTCCTTGATTTCTTCGGTAACACGATATACGGAAAAAACGTCACCGACATTCAATCCGCCTTCCTGGCCGCCGTCAATGTAGATCTGGGTCGGGCTTTTTACATCAAGAACTTTTCCGGTGCCTGCTGCAGGCGCAAGAGCCGCCAGTTTATCCATTTGACCAAGTACTTGTTGAGTTACCTGTTCGATCGCAGGCCGAAGCGCTTCGTGCGCGATCCCTTCATCGTAATCCTGTTCAAAACTTGTGCCGTGAAACGCAGCGCCGCCAACCTTCTTATTTCCTGCGCCGTCCGCTGCCAGTAACACCTCGCCCGTAGTTGTATCAATCATTCGGACATCGAGTTTTGATTCCGCTTTCGCATAGGTAGCACCGAATCCCGCAATCGAGCCACCGGTTCTCTTGATACTGAAAGAGGTAATCGATCCCGTAAAAATTACCTGCACACCAAGCAATTTCCCGATCTTCGGCGCGGTAGAGGAAGAGACGGCGCCGGAAGCGCCCAGCCCCTGTTCCTGCAGGATCGACTGCAGTTGCGCTCGCTCGATTACTGTAAACTGGCCGCTGTTGACAAGCTGCGTTGTAAACTCATCGTTGGCAGCTTCGCCAAGCCGGTCTCCCCAATAGCTCCAGGTGCTGTTGTTCGCAAAATTCATCACAGCAACACGAATTTTTTTGCCCGCTGCTTCCGAATCCGAAGCCATGCAGCACATTCCCACAACGATTACCAACGTAAAAAACGCAACAAAACGTCTCATTTTCTCAAGCCTCCATAAATACAATTAGAAATCGAACAAGATGGAAAGTCCACCCGAAATCTCAACAAATCTACTGGTATCCTCAACGGAAAACTCCGGTTTCATCCAGTAGAACCGCCCTTCAAAACGCAATGCAGTATCAGGACGAATCGGGATTTTGAGCCCCCCGCCGGCATTCCACGCAAAATCAGTTTCGGAAGGGGTCAGAAACCCTCGATTTGACGTATCAAATGCAAAATGCACCGCGCCGACTCCCCCGGTCACAAACGGAATCACCGGTCCCCGGAAAAGATGGGCAACCACATTCGCATGCAGGACATAGGTGTCTACATTCACAATCGCGGAAGCATTCGTACCTCCGGAAAAACTTCCCTTCGCAAGAATACTGGAAGGAGTAAAGCCGGCTCCTGCTTCGAGCGCGATGTGAGAATTTAAGAAGTACGCATACCGGAACCCGCCGGTAAAATCATCATCAAAAACGGCATCGACTTCTTCAAACAATGCCGGGGGCTTGATAATAAAACTTTCTCCGAGAAAGCCGCCGGCGTAAAAAGTGATTTCCGAAGACTGGGCGGAAACTGATCCGGCAAGAAGAATCGCAGCCAGAAACGAAAGAATCACAACGCTCTTCATTGATTTTAAGGGACGGCCGGCGGGGACGCCGGCGCTACAAACCGTCAGTCGACAACACGATACTCGAGGCGATCCATCGATGACTCGATCAAGACGAGCTTGAAACCTGTAAATTTAGTCTTCGTAATGGAATCGGCCAGATCCTGCGCGTCCGTTTTTGCCTGAATATTTACATCCGCAAGACCTTCAGAAAAACTGCGAACCAGAACATCCGTTACACCCCTCATCTTTAGCAGCGCGGTCTTTAGCTTTTCCAATTCTGCCGTACTAATATCCTGGACTTCCAGAACTAGGCTTCTGGAACCGCTTGTATCCTGTTTCCAGCTTTCCAGAATCCCCGCAATCAACTGGTCTCCCGATTTGATCGGACGCCTTTGCAAGACTCTGCTGCAGCGCCGCCACTTCGTTGATATGAGCGGCTGTGCCCTGCCCCGAAGCCTGTGCAATGATTTCGCCCGTTCCAGCCTTCACTGCTTTCGCGTTGATGGTGCTGCTCATGGACAACAGGTCCGATCCGGCAATGTTGTTGGCGGCGCGAATCGAAGTCGCCTGCCCGACAATCACAATCTCGGCGCCGAGTTTCGATCCTACGCGTCCTGCGGTATCATAATCACCGCCGAAGGCCGCCTTCGCTTCACTGGCGCTCATGCTCTTTCGCACCGACCCGGGATCAACTACGTTAAACCCTTTCGCCTTGAATTTTGCATTGACGGCTGCTTCACTTTGTGAATTGGACACGGAATAAGCCTGATAAAAATCCGAGGACGACACAAGGTTGTCTTCCGCGATCATGACCATCACCCGCGGATACTTCATCCGGCGTTGCAACAAACCGATTCCCGCAAGATCATTTTGCAGGTCCGCCGATTTTACTTCTGCCGAAACTCGAACCCGAAGAAGATTTCCTTCACGGTTTTCGGGAGATTACGTTATAGGTCTGCACATATCCGGAAGAGTGGGAATAAATACGGTCGGAAATGAGCTGATAATTTTCGGTGAGTGTTTCGGATTCCACAATCGCGCCGACGGCCTGATCGACTGCGCGCCGCAGGGCGTCTTCAATCGCCTTATCGCGCGCGGCAGCCGGATCGTTCCCAATGTTGGCCACACCTTCGGCGATCACCGAATCGGCCTGCGCTGTTGAAAAGATGAGTAGAAAGAAAAAGAAACATCCAATACAGAAGAGTATTCGTTTCACCCGGATCTCCAGCAAGCATCTTTTTATATAAGAACGTTATCGAAAAGTCAATTTTGCCGTTCGTTCGTAGTAGCGAATTGATTCGCCATGTCCGTAGTAGCGAATTGATTCGCTATGAAGCGTAGCGACTGAAGTCGCTACTACAAACAATTACGTGGAATGATCCAGCGGACCTTTCGATGCTCGACTCGCACAAAATCCCGCTTCATCAGGATCGCCTCCACCGCTTCCATGCAATCCTGTTGGCACCACGAAAACCACCCGGGAAGTCTTTTTTCGTTGCTCAAAACGCAGCTTTGCAGCGTTGCCGCGAGCAATCTCGTACGGGCTTCCTTTTCCGTAATGTTGTCCGAGCGGACGCGCACCTGTTTTGGCATCCGTTCCTCCCACATTTGAACACACGAGTTCTCAGGATTATCCACAACAATCAACAGGTTCTGCAATTGTTGCTTCGCACGCTGAAATGCGCGCCTTTCGGCCGCAGTTGAGATTTTCAAATCTCGCCTCAACTGTTTCTCGCTCGAGGCGCATTCCCTGTCCAAATACGACAGAATCCTTTTTGCATCTCGCGAAATCAGCGTGCCATCCTGAGCTCTGGAACGGTTGAGTCGCGCAAACACTGTGACAAACGGCCAGAGATCCTGATGCAAAACAGTCGGTAGTTTCGCAAAAAACCGGCATTCCAGAAATTCACCTTCCCGCAACAATTGTTCTTTCCATTGCGAACAATTTTCTGCCGCACGGCCGCTGAACCTTTCTTTTCCGTTTGCAATGCGGCCCAGAATGGCATCTAGAAGGTTTGGAAGTTCTCCTTTGTGGTTCCAGAGAACCACAGCGTGTTCACGCAAGAACTTTCTCGCATCCGACGGTGTTTTTAAACGCAGATCCAAAGATAACCGGTGGGAACGCCGTTTCCATGCAGCCGCTTTCGCCAGGATTTTTTCAGAGTCCATATCGAGGAAAAGTGCTTACGATGTTACTGCAGTGAATTTGAAACTTCAACTGTGAGGATTTCTCGCAAAGACGCAAAATCGCAAAAGAAAGGAAATGGAACCTAACTCTACGGACTCTGCGTCTCTGCGGTGAATTGCCACATTGCAAATGATCCAAAAGGAACTATAATTTCATACCCGTCATGGCACGTCTGACCAATAGCACTGAAAAAGTTTCACGAATCAAAACCGGCTCCATTGCCGTGCTGGTGCGTCCTGAAATTACCTTTACTGTTTCCGGAAAAGAGATCGACCGGAATCTTGGTGGCGCACTTTCTCGCGCCATAAAAGACGCGTCGTTCCGCATCCAGAGTGAAGCCACATTTGCCTTCCATACGGGGAAGAAAAGGCCCTCCCGGGTGATCGCTGTCGCATTTCCCGGTGAGGATTCCAGAATCAACGAACTGAGGGAAGCAGCATATGCTGCTATAGCCGCTGCTTCGCGGCATGGAGCGCGCGAGGTCACGGTTGTGTTCGACCCTGAAACAGAAGCGGAGATCCAGGCTGTCAGTGAAGGGGCGTTGCTGGCCACTCACCTGAACGAGAAATACAAATCGAAAAAAAATCCGAGAGGAGCGGTTTCTTCCATTACTGTGTGCTCTTCGGCTCATGCAAAGACAGCCTTGAAAAACGCAAAGGCGTTTGCAGAAGCAGTATTTCAGGTCTGTGATTTAGTCAACGAGCCTCCCAACGTTCTGGATGCCAAGAAGTTCAGTGAGCTGGCGGAGAAGGCTGCGAATCGCGCGGGGCTGAAAATCGAAATCTTCACAGCCGACAGATTGGAGAAGATGGGCGCCAATTCATTCTTGAGCGTCGGCAAAGGAAGCACGGCGCAAGGACGAATGATTCATCTCTCGTATCAACCTGCCGGGACAATCCGGGCGCATGTTGCTCTTGTTGGAAAAGGGATTACGTTTGATTCTGGAGGCCTGTCGCTAAAGACCGAACAGGGAATGCAGCACATGAAGTCGGATATGACTGGCGCCGCAATGGTCCTGGCGTGTACTCTCGCCGCGAAAGAGCTGGACTTGCCGATCCGGATCAGCGGACTTCTGATGGTCACCGAGAATATGCCGGATGGCGGAGCGAACCGTCCGGGTGATGTAGTTCGCGCCATGAATGGAAAGACGATCGAAATCACAAACACAGATGCGGAGGGCAGGCTCGCGCTGGCGGATGGATTGACGCATGCGGAGAGTCTCTCTCCTGATTGTATTCTGGACATCGCCACGCTCACAGGCGCTCAGATTGTCGCGCTGGGACGTCTGGCTGCGGCGGTCATGGGAAATGATCCGGTTCTAGTCAAGAATATTTCGGAAGCGGGCGAAGCATCCGGTGAAATGATCTGGCCGCTCCCGTTGATCAAGAAGTACAGAGAGCTGTTGAACAGCGACATTGCCGACATCAAGAATTCCAGCGGACTTACGGAAGCAGGCTCCATCATCGGTGGTTTGTTTCTTTCGGAATTTGTTACCCACAAAAGTTGGGCGCACATGGATATTGCCGGACCTTCCTGGCAGGAACGTGAATGGAGTGTCTATCCTCGCAACGCAAGCGGTTTTGGCGTTCGTTGTATTCTGACTTTTCTGAGTCGGCTGTAGTTCCATGCGCAAAGTAATTTTGAACACCCTTTTATTTGTTGCCGGTTTTACAGTAGTCTTCGCGATGCTGGGCGCAACGGCAAGCTGGATCGGACAGTATCTGTTGCTCTACAAAACTGCAATCAATGTGATCGGTGGAATTCTTATCATCATCCTGGGTCTTCATCTTGCTCATGTCTTCCGGATCGGATTCCTGGATTACGAAAGGCGTTTTCAGGTGGAAGGAAAACCTCTGGGCATGATCAGCTCTTTTTTGATTGGAGGCGCATTTGCGTTTGGATGGACACCCTGCATCGGACCGATCCTCAGCTCGATTCTCCTTCTGGCCGCAAATCAAAATACCGTGCAAGATGGAATCTTCCTGCTGATTGTCTATTCTGCAGGACTTGGGATTCCCTTTCTCGTAACAGGCATTGCATTCAATTATGCGCTGGGCGTCTTCAAAGTAATTAAGCGTCATTACAAGATGATTGAGATGATCAGCGGAGGGTTGTTGATCCTGATCGGTGTCATGGTGGCAACGAATCAATTTACGCGCTTGAGCGGCTGGCTTGCGAACGCCTTCGGGGCTGGATTTGAAACCAGTCTGGGGAGTCAGGCAAACTTTGTCACAGCGCTGGCGGCCGGATTTTTGTCCTTTATTTCCCCATGCGTTTTACCTCTTGTGCCGGCCTATATTTCGTATATTTCCGGCGTATCGATTGATTCCTTGAAAGGGGAAGTGGCAGCGGCGGGTTGATTCCCCTCCTTTTTGGTAGTGCTCTAAACTTGTGTTGCTCGGTTCTCCCCCTAATAAAGGGGGAGATGGGAAAGTGGGGGTTGTCTTCCAACCTCCCCTTACTCCCCTCCTTCATAAGGAGGGGAAATCAGCGGGCAAGAAACGATTCGGACATTACTTCCATTTTCTCGTCGTTGCAGAGCTTCTTGAGATTTGCTAAGATGAGTTACCGACAAGAACCATTTAAACTCGTCCCGGTTCCTGTTGTGGTTCCACATGGGAAACGTTAAGCCCGAATTTTTCGTACGGTTTCGTGGAGTTCGCGGTAGCTATCCCGTGCCCGGCCCCGGAACTGTGCGATATGGCGGAAACACAGCCTGCGTCGAAGTTCACGCGGGAAATCACCTCATTATTCTGGATGCCGGAACGGGGATTGTGGGTCTCGGAAAAGACCTGATGAAAACACACAATGCAACCGGAGAGGATACAGCGTCCCGTACTCCGATCGTGTTTACTATCCTTTTCAGCCATACACATCACGATCACACGCAGGGGTTCGCTTTCTTCAAACCCGCGTACATTCCAACAAGCACCTGTTTTCTTTACGGTCCCAGACTGCTTGAGGAAGAACTGGAAGAAGGACTGAGAAAATCCATGGTGAGCCCATTTTTCCCTGTGGAGCTGGAAGATCTTTCATCCGTGCGAAACATCAAGAGTCTTCACGAATCGGAAATGATCGTATATGAAAATGGAAACAGCGCCCCGAAAATCTTGAACTTTTACCGCGATAATCACACGCCCGCTCCGGATCAGGTGCGGATTCGCTTTCTTCACAGTCTGGCTCATCCAAACGGAGGCGTATTCGTATACCGGATCGAATCGGGTGGAAAGAGCCTTGTGTATGCAACGGACACGGAAGGCTATGTCGGCGGAGATCAAAGACTCATTCAGTTTTCAAAAGGCGCAGATCTTCTGATTCACGACTCACAGTACATGCATCCTGATTATACCCATGGAGAACATCTGGTACAGGGATACGGGCACAGTACGGTTGACATGGCCGCAGACGCCGCGAGTCAGGCGGGCGTGAAAAAATTGGCGTTGTATCATTACGATCCGCAATACGACGACGCAACCATCGATCAAATGCAAAAGCGGGCCCAAAGCATCTTCAAATACTCCGTTGCCTCCGGCGAAGGCTTACAGATCGACCTGTAATGTACATCTTCTATTCAGCGCTCTCCGCGTTGCACTTCCCATGATCATCGGATTAACCGGCAAAAATGCTTCCGGCAAAGGGGAAGTAGCAGCCTTTCTAAAAGACAAAAGCTTCTATTACTACTCTCTCTCCGACGCGATCCGTGAGGAATTAGAATCCAAAGGGATTCCCATTACTAGGGACAATTTGATTCGTACCGGAAATGAGCTGCGCGAACAGTTTGGCCCTGACGTATTGGCGCGGCGCATCTTGAAGAAGCTGGATCCAAACCGGAACTACATCGTAGATTCCATCCGGAATCCTGCTGAGATTCAGGCATTGAGAAAAGCGGGTAACTTTGTGCTGTTGAACATCGAGGCTCCTGCGCCGGTCCGCTTCGAAAGAATTAGAAACCGGAAGCGGGAAAACGACCCTCAGACAATCGAAGAATTTGATGAAAAGGAACGCGCTGAAAGCAAAAATCATTCTGTGCATAAACAAAGCATTGAGGATTGTCAGGCGCTTGCCGATTTTACAATCGAAAATGACGGCACTTTAGAAGACCTGCACAACAGTGTTTCTGTAATTGTTACGCAGGTTTTGAAAACGTTTACGCGTCCCGGCTGGGATGATTACTTCATGTCGATTGCGCAGGTTGTGGCAAGCCGGAGTAACTGCGTAAAACGGAAAGTCGCCGCGTTGATCGTAAAAGACCGGAGGATTGTTTCCACCGGTTACAACGGCACGCCCCGGGGAACCACCAACTGTAACGAAGGAGGTTGTCCTCGTTGCAATTCACTCGCGCCCAGCGGAACGGCGCTGGAAGAATGCCTATGCTCGCACGGCGAAGAAAACGCAATTACGCAGGCGGCGTATCACGGGACTTCGCTCAAAGGAGCTTCGCTTTACAGCACTCTTTCCCCCTGTCTGCTTTGCACCAAGATGATCATCAACGCCGGGATCATGGAAGTTGTCTACAATCACGATTATCCGCTTGGCGATACGTCTCTAGCGTTGCTGAAAGAAGCCGGCGTCACGGTGCGAAAACTGTAGGGGCGATCCTTGTGGTCGCCCATTCCGCAATGCTCATCTTGCGCATTCGAATCAGGAAGTAACCCGCGCACAACCAGAGCAAAACCACCGTAAGCCAGACCACGAGTGAGTGGCTTAGCGCCCACGGATTCGTGGCGCTGGGGTCGGCCGACGGAACGATGTCCTTCGTATTGTTCACTGCGGCATGCAGCAGCATCACCGGCAGCAAACTGCCCCGAGTATTCGCATACAGCCAGGCCATCGCAACCGATAGCGCCGTCACCTGGAGCAAGTAGATTGGAAATGACTGACCGAACTTGTCGGATTCGAGCAGAAGGAAGAGAGGAAGGTGCCAGCACGCCCACACCACGCCGAGCAGGACGCTCGCGCCCCCAAGGCCGAAGCGCCCGGCAAGCCGCGGTAATGCATAGCCACGCCATCCGATCTCCTCACCTGTCTGACCGCCCCCGATCGTGGACGCAAAAGTCGCGGCGAGCATCAGGTACCAGGGAACGTTACCAAAACGCGGCCATGCGCCCGTGGCGGCACGATGCAGCAGCGCAACGGTCAGCTTGACGATGGCGAAATAGCTCACTGCAAATACGTACCAGCGCGCAGGCACTTGCCAATCGATCAGACGCCGCAGCAACGCAGCCACGCCGCTGCGCCCGGCGGCCCTGCCTGTCAGCCATAGCGCCATAAATCCGGGCGTGAATGTCCCGAGCAATATCAATAGATCGTGCGGGCCCGCAGCCGGCGTGAGGCTCGCCGCAAACCACAAACTCCACGTGACTATGTAGGTCGGGAGAAAGAATGTGAGCAGGACAGATGATCTTCCCATGCTAAAAAAGTGTCAGGATGTACCGCGGTTATCTACACGCTCAAGTTCTTCGATACAATCCTTGAAATGAACCATCGCTGGATCGCTTCTAAATTCCGGATCAATTGAATTGTAAATAGTTCGCAGCTCATTGATTGCGTTCGTCCCCGAAACTGTAGCGAATTGCTGCTCAAACGCACGGAGATCTACCAACAGATCTGCCAAGAACTGTTGCCGTTTGGCATCTCGCAGACATTCGTTCCTTTCGTCGGCTACGAACTCTATTAGAAGCGCAACGATTCCTTCAGAGTCTGACCAATCAATGAAGGTCATTGCCTTTCACGTTTGCGCCGCTTCGTGTCTTCGCGCCTTTGTGCCTTTGTGGTGAATTCTTTTTACGGCTTTGCGCATTTGCGCGAAATAGGCGCTACTCGACAGCGTACTTTACATTGCGGACGCGGGCAGATTCAGTCCCCGAAGGCGGACCATATGGACCGAAATCGCGAGTATCGTGCGGAGACAACTTGCAGTTGCCTTTGCACGGAATATTTCGCTGATCCAGAGGCTTCCCTTTCTGATCGTAAAAAACTATGAGAATGCTTTCCACCCGTATCGGTCGATCGGTATCGTTTTGAATCCTCACCCAGAACTGGCCCCCATCATCTTCCCAAAGGGTATAAACAACATCTCCGGCATAGCTGACCTGACTCATCAAAATCACGGCCAAGACTACCCAAAACGTTGAACTCTTTCTCATCAGAGTCCTCCTACTACTGCTCATATTATACAAGAACCATGCCGAAAGGTCGCTCGAGTAGGATCTTGCACCTCCCGTGTACAAAATGACCTATTTGAGAGACAGAATTTTCAACTAGCGACAAACAACTCCTTCATTTCCTCATAGGACAGCGGCGGATTAGAAGCCAGTTTTAGATTCTCCTCCACATGTTTCACCTTGCTCATTCCGACCAGTGCAGAAGAAACACCTGGAGTGGAGCGAACGAATTGTAGAGCGCGGTGCGCATCTGTGCGCAGCCCTTTGAAGAATTTCGTTACGAAATCAGGCAGATTTCTGGAGAGTTGTCCCTGCAAGATAGAACCGCTGCAAAGAACAAGCATGCGTTGTCTGGCAGCAGCATCCAGCAAAGAAACCGATTCCGAACCGAATTTCTGATTTTTCATCAGAAACGCTTCCGGCATGGCGAGATTGTACGGAAGCTGCAAGGCGCGAAAGTGATGATCCTCTCCACCGGCATCGCGTGCCAGTCCGATCAATTCTTCCAACGAAAGATACGATCGTAAATTCTGAGGCTCACGAAATCCATTCCAGGTTGCACAGCCGTACATACGGATTTTTCCTTCGGAGACTTTTTTCTCCAGCATCCGAAATGCGGCGAGAATTCGACGCAAAAAATCCTGTCTCGTGATTTCAGACAATTGAGTTTCCGGATTGTGGATCAAGTAAATATCGATGAAGTCCAGCCGCAGATTTTGAAGACTCCGACCAAGCTGATCTTCCAGATACGCGGGCGTCATGCAATGGCATCCGGCAACCAGATCATCCTCTTTACAGATTCCAGTTTTTACGAACTCATCATGAAAGTATCTGGACGGATTTGCGGGGTACTGTCCATCAAAGCTGATAAAGCCGCCCTTTGTGGAGATCACGACTTCATCTCGCTTGACTGTTCCGGTCTTGCAGGCGCGTTCGAAAGCTGCGCCGATGCTTCGTTCACTGCGCTGAAAACGGTAGTTGATCGCAGTATCCAGAACGTTGCATCCTCGTCCGAGCGCCGACTCGACCGATTCCTCATATCCTTTATCCGTTTCTTCGTCCGCTTCACCAAGGTAAGTTCCCAGACCGATGGAAGAAACCGTAAGACCCTGAACCTCCGAAAAATGACTTGCAGGAATCACTCCCTCAAACCGCGCTCTATAATGCTCTGTTCCCTCGCTCGTTGCTTTCCCCGATTGCATGACGCCTCCGTTCGGCATCCCAATAATAGGACTCTCCTTACGGCACTGCAACGCAACCTGTTCCTAGCTGTAGCGCGGGCCTCCGGCCTGCAGAGCGCAGGCTGAAGCCTGTTTTTTTCCGATGGCGGCTAAAGCCGGCGCTCCCTTCAATCAATGGAAACGGCATTGGAAGTTGGAACGACGGGGAAGCCGGATCTTCGCATGTAAGCGCGAATGAATTCGGCGCCGAAAAAGATGATTTGTGAAGAGTAGTAAATCCAGACAAGGATCATGACGACAGATCCTGCCGCGCCCCAGATGGAGGCAATGGCACTTTTACCAAGGTAAAGACCGATTAGAATTTTCCCTGCGGTAAACAGAATCGCCGTTACGAGCGCGCCGAGCCACACATATTTCCATTTCATCCGGACATCCGGAAGTATTTTGAATATCATGGCAAAAAGCAGCGTGGTCAGGAAAAATGAGACAGAAAAGTCGATGAACCATACGACACGCAGGAATTCGAAGTACTCTGAAAACGCTGTGGATGCCGCGCTGATTACCATCGAAACAAGGAGCAGGAAGCCAGTGGACACGAGCATCGAAAATGAGATCCAGCGGTCGCGAAAGATGTAGTAGAGAGTGCGGCCTGGTTTTGGTTTCACCCTCCAAATGGTATTGAGCGCATCTTGAAGCTCAACGAAAACGCCGACTGCGCCCAACATCAGCACAACCAGTCCGCTCAGAGTTGCAATAATTCCTGTAGCCGGATGCCTCGCGCTCAGGATGATTTTTTGAATTGCTTCCGCCGTGTCCGGGCCCACTAGCCCGCCAATCTCCCGCATGATCTGATTTTGTGCGGCGTCCTGTCCAAACACGAGTCCCGCAATCGCGGTGGTGATAATGAGAATTGGTGGAAGCGAGAACACGGTGTAATAGGCCAGAGCTGCGCCAAGACGCGGCGCCTTGTCGTCAACCCATCCGTCAACAGTTTCCTTGAACAGCTCGGTAATAGAGCTCCAGACTGAAACGTTGCGGATCGTTATTGCTTGTTGCATTGTTCATCTAGAAAGTCTGGCCCAAGCCGAAATGGATTACCCTTCGCGGCTCACCATCCTCCGGAAAAAGATTGAATCCCAGATCCAGTCTGGCCACCCCGAAAGGACTGTCGAAGCGCAAACCGAAGCCCACCGAATGGCGCAGATCCAGCGGATTGAAATCGCGCCACTTGTTGTACACGTTCCCGCCATCGTAAAAAACGGCGCCGCCGAACCACTTGTAGATCGGGAAACGCAGTTCCTGATTGATAATCAGGAGCGCTTCTCCGCCGATCGGGTTTCCGAACGCGTCCATCGGCCCCACCCGGTCTTTTTCAAATCCGCGAATCGTGTAACTTCCACCGGCTAGAAAGCGTTCTGTAATCAGGCGCGGTCCGAGTGAGGTGGCAAATCCCGCGCGAATCGCAGACGCCCAGATCATGTTTTTCACCGGTCGGAACTGGTAGTACTGAAGATAGCTTTTCCCGTACGAAACATCGGATGCAAAAAACTTAGGCGCATATTGAAAATCAAGAGACACGAATTTCCCTCTTCTGGCGTTGAGGGGATCGTCGCGCGTATCCGCCAGAAAGGTTGCGCCTACGCGGGAGATTTTGAACGCGTCAAAAGGCGTTTCCGGCGTTGCAAGAGGCCGGATGTTCAGCGATTCAAACGTATAGCTGGTAAGAAGAATAAACGGCTTCCAGACATTGCGCTGTCTCTGGAAACTGAAGTCATATCTCTGGCCTTCCGCCAGGCCGAAGCCATTCGTTTCCCTTAGCAGCAGTTCACCCGTTTCATAAGAAGCGGAAAGCAGCGTCTTCCACTTTAACCCCGAAAGCGTCGGCGAATGAAAAACCGTTCGAAACAACTGGTTCGCACGATTTGCCCTTGCGTAAAGAGAAAGACTCTCCGCAGTCCCGAACAAACTCAAGTCCGAAAGCTGCGTTTCGACCCCGATTCCTTTTTCCGTATCGTAGCGGATGCCGTAAACAAACTCATAATGCTTCATCTCGGTAACATCAACATCCACATCATACTGGTTCGGAATGCTCGTCTCTTTTGCCTGGACCGTTGCTTGATGAAAAATCCGCAAGTCGTAAAGGTTCTTCTGGGCATTGGCCAGCTTTTCATGAGTGATCGCGTCCCCTTCTTTCAACCCCAGACGCTTTTCGATCACGCTCCGATCCGTTTGTGCGTTCCCGTTGATTCGAATCGAGGCGATCTTTGCAACTCCTCCCGTATTCAGGCGATAGGAAAGGATCAGATTCGGACTATGATCCTCTTTCCTTGTTTCCGATTCCATACGGAAATTCCGGTAACCTCGCTGCTCATAGTACTCGCTGATTGTTAGTTCGTCCTCCGCAAACGCCTGTGAATCGTAAACGCTTCCCACATGCAGCTTCAGCTTTTCCTGCAAATCCACCGGGAAACCGTCGTCCCCCGTTATTTCAATATCTGCGATGCGGCTGCGCGACCCTTCGGCAATCTCCACTTCTTTTTCAACAATCCCTTTTTCTTCATAACGCACCGGCCCAGATTCTATCGTCGTTTCCAGGAAGCCTTTCTTGACAAACAGCGCTAAAACCTTCCGTTGAAACGCGGGAAAATTGTGGATGGCTTCTGTGTACATTTCATCACTCGATTTGTACAGAGGCTTCATATCCTTTGCGAGGTCTTCGGCGGTGTACTGCTGAGCTCCCTTGTACACGATATTCGGCTGGTCGTAGAGCGTACCCGGAATGATCTCGAAGTGATAACGCGAAATGCCATTGGCCGTTTCCGTTTTTCTGTTGACAGCAACCTGGTGATAACCCTTGAGCCGGTTTTGGCGCAGTAAGTCTCCCCGGATCAGTTCCAGCACTGCTTCCTCCGAAAAACCTTCGCGCCAGAGTGTCTTGTATTCATCGATCTGCTTTTTGGAGACCTCGCTGCCGCTGAAAATCATCTCACCGCGATTCCGCGGATTCACTTCGATATTCAGCGAGATTTCAGAAGTGGAGACGTCCGTTTCCTGGATCCGAACCGCAGCAAAAAGATAACCCGCATCTTGCAAGTCCTGCTTCAACCGCTCTGTGCGATCCTGAAGCTTCCAAAAATCATACGTATCTCCCGCCTTGATCTTTAGCCGATCTGTAACTTCGCTGTCCGGAAGTTCGGAGTGGTTCTCCAGTTGAATCGATCGGATCTTCTTTAAAGGCACTTTCGGTATGTTGCGATAAAGGGACTGCAGGGTACTGCCTCTTCCGAAGCGCACGGCATGGCGAAGGTTGGCGGTGTAAGTACCGTCGTCCTGGTCCACAAAACGCACATCGAGGTTCCTTCGAATTCGATACTTTGCGACCCATGTTTGCTCTTCGCTATCGGTTAACGAAACGGAATAAACCAGACTCAGAGAAGAGCTGAAGTCTTTTCCCAGAACCATCTTTGCTCCCGGCTTCGTTTCGGATGAAATCAGCTCGGGCTGGATCTCGACACGTTCCAATCCGAAGGCGCGAGCAAGTTTTTTCTGAACGTCTGAAAACATTTGGCCTGCTAGGTAGGAAGCGAGCTGCTGCTGAAAGAAGCGCGAAGACGCGCGGCTGAGCTGCGCATCTACTCGCCCGGTCAGTAATAGAAAGTAAATCTGGTTCGGATCCAGCGCGGGCGAAGACATCGGGTCACGGTCATCCAGATCGTCGATGGGCCCCGAAAGAGGAATGGTGATCTCGTATTCATCCTTCGTGTTGTCGTCCGTTACAACAGCGTAAAGCTGAACATCCAGAACCGGTGTAATCGTTCGAGTTCCGTAAAAATCCACAGTGCCGCGCTGCACTTCAAACTCATTTCCTTCAAAAAAGAATCTGCTTCTTTCCCGAACCCGTATCCTTCCACTGACGCGCGGCTGATACAGGCTTCCAGTAACCTTCAAGTCCGAACCTGCCTGAATTTTTCCCAGGTTATTGTTCATCTGAAAATCTCCCAGGCTTCGTACGCGCAGATCGAGCTTCAGGTGGCTTCTGGATGACGTGTCGGCGGAGAGAGCTTCCTTTTCTGAGAGCAGAGTATTCACCAGTCTCGCGCGTGGATCGATATCCTCACGATACGTGGACCGGATGATATCGATGCCACCCTTCAGCAGATAATCTTGCCCGCTGCCGGTGAAAACCAGATCTGCATTCATCTGACTGCGCAGATCTTCGGGATAGTTGGTTCCAACGTTCTTTGCGTTCACGGTTATGTTGATGGATTCTGGAGCCCAGTTGCTCAAAATGATCTCGCCACCGGCTTTGAGTTCGCCGCCTCCCATTTCCGCGGTGAATTTCGCGATTCGGATCCGCTCCTTTTCTACCGCGGCCTCCAACTCAACCCGTTCCAGCAGAATGGGAGAGTCGATCATACGTAAGACGCCCTCGTTGACTCGGACCATTCCCTGGAATAACGGGTTGGTTAAATTTCCACCAAGGTCTACATCCGCCGTCAGTTTTCCGCTCGCCTGCATCGAGTCGGTGAAAGTGGATAGGATCACAAGGTCCGTAGCGCCGCGAACCTTTGCATGGATCTCGCCGGTTTTAAAATTCACTCCGCCCTGCGCGGCGATGTCCAGAAATTCTTCGGCAGTCAGGTGGACTGGCATCAGCTCCGCTTTCCCTGTGTCCATGTGGATCCGGATCGGCCGATCCGCACTGATCTCCTTTCCGGATACTACTAAATTAGATGGAGTAATAGAGAGGTCCCCGCTCCAGTTGGCGGGCTTGATGCCTGTCCCCCGTGCGTCCACAAGCAAATCTACTTCTCCCTGCACTTTGGAATCGGACGTCAATGTGGCGAGTGAAAAAGAATCGAGGGAGACATGAATTTCTCCAGGCTTTTCGGTAAGCGGAATCGACGCTTTCAATTTCAACTCAGAACCATTCAGAATCCCGCTGGTGTCGATTCCCAATTGTTCTCCTGATAGCTGCGCCTGGAGATTTGCCTGTGCAAGCTTAGGACCATCCGGTACCAGGGCCGCGGAGAAATTTTCCGATCGCACACTGCCATTGTAGGCCGGGTGCAAACGCGAGCCCTGCAAGGAAAGATCCACGTAAACGATGCCCGTTGCTTCTGCTTTCGTTGTAACCAGCGAAAGCATTTTCAAGTCGGCCTGGCCGGTCGCACGCAGGTCCATGGCCGCTCGTTCCTCCAACGGAACCGTTCCCTGAATGCTCAGCGAACCGTCAGTCAGAAGCACGCCTGCGTCTACTTGAATCTTTCGAGACTGCAACCGAAAAGAACTGCCTTCTTTGATCGATGCTTTCAGCTCTTCCCGCTGAAACGACGCATTTCGGATGAAAACCCCCGCGCTGGAATTTTGCCATCGCGAGATGTTTCCGTTCGCCTTTATGTTTGCGGATAAAACACCCGTTAAACCTTGAGCCGATGGCGGGAGCATGGAAGAAAATTGCTCCAGTTTGAGCTCATTGAGGTCGGCTTGAAGAGTGTATGCGTGATCAACATAGCGATACGTTGCCTGAGCCGAAGTCGAATAATCCGCAAATTTTGCATCCATCCGCACAGTTTTTCCATCGCTATTCACATCGGCGGCCAGGTCTCCGATGACAACGTTTTGTGTTTGGAGATCCGTCCCTTGAATCTTCGCGGCTAAAACCGGATGAGAAATAATGCCGGTAGCGTTCCCCTCTATATGTAGAACTCCTTGCATCCCCGCTTTGGGGTAAAAACGATTGATCGACTGACCTTGCGCATCAACCAGGAAATTGACCTGGATCTTTTCGGCGCCTAAAGCGTAAGAGCCCGTTGCGTCGAGTTGAAGTTCCTTCGATTCTCCATGGACCGATGCTTCAACCAGAATATTGCGATAGGGCCCCCGCAGATTGGATTCAATCCGGTAGGAGCCTGGAATCGACTTTAAACGCGGAGAAAGCGCGGCAAAATCGGAGGGTCTCGGTATGATTGCATCCACGTCCATGTTGATGGACGAATCACTAAGACTTCCGCCCAGGTGAATCGTGGAGGACGCAATGCGAATGTCTGTTGGCTCCAGTTGAAATGCTCCACCCTGGAGTTTCCCTTCCAGAACGCCGGCAGGCTCAAGACCCCTGGATCCTGTTTGCGCAAGAGTCATTTTCAAATATCCGGAGCCTTTCCAGAAATCTTCGGTTCCGTAGTAATCCATGTTCCCGTTGCTCATGGAAGTGATGGAAGGAAGATCGCCGGCAAAAGTGTTAGCCAACCCAAGAGGAAGATTTTTCCAGGTTAAGTGAATCTGATACGGACTTTCTGTGCTTGTGGAATCTATCTTGTATTGGGCATTTGCAACAATATTTCCGTCTCCCTTCACAGAAATTGCATCGGCATTCAACACACCGTCCACCTTGTAGCCGCCTGCTTCTCCATAAGCCTGGCCCGATGCTCTGATTTCACCTGTCAGCGGCGGGACCTGCGGAAACAATCGCGAAACGGCTGCGGCGGGACCGCGAACCCGGTAACGAAACTTGTAAACAGTCTTACTCAGATCCTCCACCCTTCCATCGGCCGTCAACTCCATTTCATCCATCTTTGCGTAAATGCTATTCAAGCGGATCGAGTTGGGTTCCAGCTGCGCATCCATCTTCAGATCATGCAGTTGAAACTTCGAATACGTCAGCGCTCCGCCTGTCAGAATTATCTTTTCAATCCGAAACGTTCCGGTGTCTTCCTTCTTTTCCGGAAGATCCGGATTCGGCAGGTTTTCAGGCTGAATGGCCGGAGTGTCGAGAACAAGCGAATGAATTACGACATCGTCACTCCATATTGCAGAATACGGCAGGTTGATCTGTACATTCGAGGCACGCAGAAATGATGCTTCGTTGGATCTGCCTCCATACAAATGAAAACCATCCACGCGAATGCTGAGCGGATAAAGATTGTAATTAAGCGATTTTGCTTCGACTTTTATTTTGTAGTTTTCCGAAAGGTACGATTCCACGAACGTGAGCAGTCTGCTTTTAAATGCGGAGGTTTGGATCAGCAAAACCAGAAGCACCGGACAACCGAGAAGGACCGCGGCTATTACCGTTAATACTTTGACACGACGTCTCATCTCGCCCTCCTTAATTCCATGCCGGCTCCTGAGGAAGAAGTGATTTCACTCACAAATCTTTAGTTCCTGTGGTCTCAAAGCCGTCGTCGGCCACACAAAAAATTGTCGCACTGAGCGCGACTAGGGTAGGAAGCGCCGGCTTTAGCCGGCATCCGCGGGCTTCAGCCCGCGCCACAGCTTACAAGTCCGCGCGCTGTCTTGCATTTTTCAACAGCTGATTCCCTAATCCGTTTATTGACAACATTTAACTGTGATACAATTCAACCTGCGGTAGATTTGTCTCCATGCCCGAGAAAAAGAACACGATTGGACGTTTTGAGATCCTCGAAAAGATCGGTGAGGGGCCGATCGGGGCAGTATATAAAGCGCTCGATCCGGTGATCCGGAGAACTGTAGCGATCAAGGTCATTAAGCTCTACGCCCTTGAAGAAACGACCACCTTCGCCGAGGTATTTGAAAAGATCTACCGGGTTGTCCGGACTTCCACATCGCTAAACCATCCGAACATTTGCATCATCTACGATCTGAGCGAAGAAAAAAAGATCCCCTATATCACAATGGAATATGTGGAAGGACAGGATCTTGAGTCCCTTCTTCAGAAAAATCATCAGTTTAAGCGATCCGCGCTGTTGAATGTCCTGATACAAATTTGCGACGCGCTGGATTTTGCTCACAAGAAAAACGTAATCCACCAGGATCTGAAAACGACAAATATCTTGCTGACGCCGGAACTTCAGGTGAAGATCACGGATTTTGGGATCGCAGGATTGGATGAGATTGCGGCAGCTCAAACAAAGAAGTTGTTGAGTATCCCCTATTACATTTCTCCGGAGCAGGCGCTGGGAGAAAAAGTAACGGCGGCAAGCGATCTCTTCTCACTGGGCGTCATCATTCATCATCTCATCTCCGGCGAACTACCTTTTCGCGGAACTACTGCCGCCAATGTAATCATGACGATCGCGCGGGATCATCCAGCGGTCCCGATTGAGCTGAACAAATCCGGTATCCGGAAGGATGATTGGAACGCCTTCTTTGGAACGGCACTTGCGAAGTCTCCCGATCACCGGTTCCGAAGCGCGAGGGAAATGTATAACGCACTTGAGGAAATGCTCCCACCTTCGGAACAATCCTACTATCCGTATGGAGTCGCCGTGATGGCTGAGAATACAGGCCGATTCGAAAAGGAATTTGTAAACGAATCGATTTCTCCGCCAACACTCATGATCGATCCTTCTAAGTTATTCGAAGGCCAGCACAATCAGGAGAATATTCAGGCAGCGGAGACGCTTCCCCCGATCCAATTACCCAAAACGGAAACAACAGCGCCTGTGACTTTTCCTCCCGCGCCGGCCGGAAGTTCAGCTTATGCGTCTCCACAGGAGAGCAGTTTGCCGGAAACCCTGATTTTCAGGGGAGAAGAGCAAACAATTCCACCCGCCGCGGCGCCTACCCTGCCGCCGGAATTATCGCAAACGATTTCGCCCGACGCGGCGCCCACGGCCATGCTACCGATCCCGCAGATCGAACATCATATTCCAAAACCGCCGGATGAAAGCTACGATACAAACCCAAGGATGATCCCTGAACTTCTAGATGGCACGCCTACATCCGTTCCCACTCGATTGTTGGAACTTCCGGGAGAAATGGAAGCGCCAATGCCCGAGCTGATGGAAGAAGCAGTCCATGCGGAGCCATCTCATAAAGAGTCTGCGGCAGAACCGGTTGAGCAATCTCAAACTGAATCATTAACGCAAGCGCCAACATTGCCACCATGGGAAATGGTGGAAGAACCGGTCAGACCACCGGAACTAATGAAGACGGTGATGGCCATGAACCCGGAAGCTCCGGAAGAAGCATTTTCGGAAATGGCCGGGCTCAGTTCCACAGTCGTAACGCAATCGGAGTTTCCTGCGCCCGAAGACATGGATGAGGCGCCACCAACAATGACTGTGCCGGCACCGCAGGCTGCTGAAACAATCTTCGCACCCATTTCCGAGCCTCCGGCTACAGTGATACCTGAACCGATTGCCGCAGCCACGATCATTTCGACTGCCGAAGAGATTCCGGAACCTCCACCGACACAACCACCGGCAGCGGCTACGGTCATCGCAACGGTTCCAGACATCCCGCCGCCACCATTGGAGCCAACTCCTGCCGCAGCTACAGTACTCACGCCGAAGCCCAACATGCCGCCGCCTGTTGAATCCGCTCCTGCTGCAGCTACCGTGATCACATCAATGCCCAATATGCCGCCGCCTGTTGAGCCAGCTTCCATCGCGGCGACTGTGATCACGCCGAAGCCCAATATACCGCCGCCTGTTGAGCCAGCTTCCATCGCGGCGACTGTGATCACGCCGAAGCCCAATATACCGCCGCCTGTTGAGCCGACTCCTGCTGCCGCGACAGTGATCACAACGATGCCTAATATGGCGGCGCCACCTGTTGAACCGGCTCCCGCTGCTGCTACAGTGATCACAACAAGGCCTGAAGTGCCACCCGCACCGCCTCAACCCCCACCGGCGGCCGCGACGATTATCTCAACTCCATTTGAGGCGCCGCCGGCGACAATGCGCGTGTCGACACCGCCGCCGCCGGCAGCTCCGGTGCAGGGCGCCGCGCCTACGGTCATGATGACTTCACCTCCGGTTTCTAAGCCGGTAGAAGCGCAGCGTGCACAAATCCCGGTATCCAAAATTGTTGGACCACCCAATTTGAAACGATATCTGATCGGGGCCCTGGCTGTTGCCCTGCTCGTTTCCATTGCCGGCGCAATTTTCTTCTTCTGGCCGGAGAAAAAAGGTCCGGATATCCAGCCGGCAACTACCACAACACCTTCTGCCGTTACAACGACAACAATCACGCCTGCGCCGAATCCATCTCAGGGAACCACAACCGGCAGACTGAGTATCACTACCGAACCCGCGGGCGCAAAGGTATTTCTTCAGGGTGAAGAAAAAGGAGTCACGCCGCTGGAGCTATCTGATCTGCCTGTTGGAAAATATGCGTTGAAATTGCAAATGGATGGATTCAAAGATGTGGACAAGGAGGTAGAGGTCACTGCAGAAAACTCCGCAGCCAGTCTTCCCGTGACTCTTGAAAAAACTGCTCCACTTGTTGGAACTCTTGTCGTCGAATCTGATCCTCCCAACGCATTCATTGTGATCGGAAATCGCGTGCTGGGTGTCACACCCAAAAAACTGCCGAACACAAAAGCAGGCAAATACAACATCACACTCAAGAAGGATGGATACCAGGATTTTACGGGAACAGTTCGTGTTGTTCAGGATAAGTCCATCACGTTTACCGGACAGCTCGTTGAGATCCAAAAGCCAACTCCTGTTGTCGAGCAGCCGGTAGTCAAGAAATCGGAAGTCGTGCCGGGTACTCTGGTAACACTTGGACCGGATGTAACACCGCCGAAATCGATCAAGAAAACATACGGAAAGTATCCACCTTCGGCGCGTGAAAGGCATGTTCAAGGAACCGTTCAAATGAGTATCCTGGTTTCAGAGACAGGAAAGGTTCTGGATGTAAAACTCGTGAAGTCCGCGCATCCGATTCTGGATGAAGTTTCCCTCGCTGCAGTTCGTGATTGGATTTTCGAACCCGCCACAAAGGAAGGCGTTCCGGTAAGAGTGTGGATTCCGGTCTCGATGACCTATCAGTTCAAATAGGCCCTATCGAATTTCTCCATAAAGCCGCCGGTACAGCTCATAGTTTGTCTTGACGATCATCACGTACTTCTTGGTTTCCTTCATATCGATATTGGAGAAAAAATCAATTTCCTCACCGGTCGAAGTGCAGGCCAGCCATCGGCGCAAGTTGGACTCCCCGCCGTTGTACCCCGCTGCAAGAATCTCGACACCATCCCCAAACTCGTCCTTCATGTCGCGAATGTACTTGGTTCCCAGATTGATATTGACCTCCGGGCTGTACAACTGGTCCGGCGTAAAATCCTGTATGCCGAGCGAAGAAGCAATTCGGAAGGCGGTTTGAGGAATCAATTGCATCAAGCCGCGGGCAAAAGTTTGTGAACGCGCGAATCGCTTGAACTTACTTTCCTGCCTCATGATCGAAAGAACCAGCAAGGGATCCAGGTTACGTTCGGCTGAGAATTTTTCAATTTCATTCCGGTACGGCAGCGGAAACAAGGTCTCCGTAACCTCAGGCGAAAGTGAATCCAGCGAAGTAGTTTTCGGAAGATTGTTCAGGAAGATTTCTGAATAGTACGTAGACTGTGAGTAGTTCTTTGCCAGGAGATAAAGATGTGCCAATGCAAGATACCGCTGAGGCCGGCTCCTGGAATCAATTCCCAGCAAGTTCCACGATTCCGCAGATACAGCAGGAAGAAGTTGCGCTGCTTCTTCGTAAAGATGCAGATACAGGAGAGCAGGAAGCAGGTCTCCGGATTCCAGACGCGCTCGAACCAGGCCTTCCTGTGAAAGGCCGGGAAGGCGGCCCGGCGAATAGGAAACGGATTGCGTAGAACGCCGGATCATCCGTCTGTCGGGATCCGACAACTTCTGCAGCGCAACAATCGAATAGTAGTCGTAGCCGGCAGAAAGTGATTCAAACACCGCGCGGGCATCCTTGGGGCGGAACATCTTTTCAAGAGTGATTCCCTTCCACAGCAGGACTTCCTTGCGATCCGGAAATGATTTCGATTGAAGGACGAGGTCCAGATCGGACAACGCTTTGCCATAACTTCCTGCCTGAAATTGGATCCTACCGCGCAGATAGAGAGCGCGATTCCGACGGAGGGCGTCCTTCGAAGCGCAAGCAGGTGAAATCACACGAAGCGCTTCTTCGAATTTCGATTGCGCGCGCAACGCCTGCACGATCCGGTATAACGCGATCTCCTTCATTTCCGCATCTCCAATCGTTCTGAGTCGCTCATAAAGATCGATGGCCTTCGCGTAGTCGCGGTCGTGCAAACAAACATTTGCATACTGGTAGATACAATAGCGGATCATACGGTCTTCTGGAAACAATGAAATGATGGATTGAAATACTTTCTTGGATGCCGCGTGATCGCCCGCGAAATAGAGAGTGCGGGCGTAGTGGTACGCAGACTCAATCGTGCGCGTAGCTACAGGCTGTAGATATTTGCGGGCAAGCTCAAAATTCCAGACCTTGAACGCGATTTCTCCGCGCTCAATCAATTCCTCTTCACTCAATCGGTTCCCATCGATTCGATCCAGATCCTGAAGCGCTTCACTGGTCACATCATCCGGAGGCGTTTTCCGGATCAAACTCAGCAAAAGACTGCGGGAAAGTTGCTCTTGCTTCTGGAGAGTGTAAGCGCGAGCGGTGTAGAGCAGCCCGAGCCGTTTTGTGGACGAATGCTGCTGCACGATCGCGGCTGTGGCCAGGAGTAAATCCACCTTCTTCTGTGCGGCGCAATATTCCAGAACCTCCAAAGCGGTTTGCCGGTAATCGGGAAAATCCGAATTTCGCAGATACCACTGGGCCAATTCAATCGCCCGCTCCGGTTTTCCACGAGTCGCCGCAAGACGGGACAGAGGCAAGATCGCAAGACGCTCGATCTGCTTGTCCGTCATCAACTCTTCAAATAACTGCGAGGCCGAACCCGTTTCTCCGGCAAGTAGAAACGATTTTGCGTGAAGTAGACGATACGGCAAAGAAGCATACCGCTCCGGAAACTCTGTTTGCATTTCCGTCAATTGTTGCGATGCTTCCAAATATCTGCCGGCATCATAGCTTTCCAGAATCGATTGATGCAGTGCGGTCTCAGATACTTCATCGGCGAAAACGGAAATCGAAAGGAGGGAAAGGAGGAAGAAGACCAGATACGATCTCATATATACACACTATTCTAGTAAGGGGATTTACATTCTGCAAAGAGCTAGCGGCACGGGCTTCCAGCCCGCACTTGCAGGCCAGAGGCCTGCGACCCATAATGCAGGCGGGACGCCTTCGCTCCATAGCTATTTCCCGAGCAGAATCGTCACCGGGCCGTCGTTGACGAGTGCCACTTTCATTTCCGCAGCAAATACTCCGGTAGATACTCGGACTCCCTCTCCGGCAAGCCTGGCCGCGAAGTATTCATACAATTCATTAGCGATCTCCGGTGAAGCTGCGCGATCGAAGCCCGGGCGTCTGCCCTTCTCCGCATCTGCTGAAAGCGTGAATTGAGAGATCAGCAGGATTTCTCCACCCGTTTCTTGAATCGACCGGTTCATTTTGCCCGCTTCGTCGGAAAAAATTCGCAACTCCACAGTCTTTCGCGCGTAGTGTTCGGTAACTGCCCTGTCGTCCCCTTTTTCGATGCAAAGGAAAACGACGAGTCCGCGTCCAATGCAAGCGGTCTGTTTCCCATCGATTGTAACCGAAGCCTCGCTGACCCGTTGCAGGACCAGCCTCATCGAGCCGCCGCCTCCACTTGCTGGCGCAGCTCGCGGGCATGCTGCAGCGCCGTCTCGGTGATTTCGCTTCCGGAAAGCATTCGGGCCAGCTCGCGCACGCGCTGCGAATCCGTGAGCTCTTCTACTATGGTTATAGTACGATCCTGTTTTAAGCGTTTCACCACATGGAAGTGATGGTCTCCAAATGCGGCAACCTGGGGCAAATGCGTCACGCAAAGCACCTGCGCAGTCCCGGACAGTTGCTTCAACCGCTCCCCGATCTGATAGGCCGCCTTGCCTCCGATTCCTGCATCGATCTCATCAAAGATCAAACTACCGGCATCGTCTTTTCTCTGTGTAACGATCTTTAGCGCCAGCATTAATCGTGATAATTCCCCGCCCGACGCGATCTTGTTCAGCTCCCGGAACCCTTCTCCGGGATTCGGTTCAATTTCAAAGGATACCGATTCATTGCCTTGCGGCGAAAAGCGCATTTGTGTAATCTCTTTGTCCGCTTGCGCTTCTACAGACAGCAAAACGCGAAAGCCGCAGCTCGCCATCGCTACCTGCTTCAATTCGCGCTCCACTCCTGTTTCAAACTCTTTACGTTTCGATTTGCGGATTGCAGAGATTTCCTCGGCAAGCTTCGAGTAACGGTTTTTTGCTTGCTCGAGTTGTTTCAGGAGATACTCTTCCCTTTCCTCCGCATGCAGATGCTTTTCCAGCTCATTCTTACTCCGGGCTAAGTTCGAAAGGACATCGGAAATTGCCGGCCCGTATTTCTTTTTGAGCCGCTGCATCAAATCCAGACGGCTCTCCAGCGTATCCAGCGAAGCCTCTTCAAACTCGAGACCCCTTCGCAGATCATCCACATTCCGAACGATCTCGCTGATCTCATCTTTCCACGCAACAACGCTGGATGAGTATTGCGCCAGACTCTCCCGGTACTTTTGGAGTTCAGCCAGATTTCTGGAGACCGTCTCGAGCATTCCATGGAGATTCGGTTCTCCTTCCAAAGCCGTCTGCACGAGAGAATCACACAACATTGTGATCCGCTCGCTATTTTGCAGAATTGCGCGTTTCTCCAGAAGTTGTTGCTCTTCCGCTTCACTGACGGCGGCTTGCTCGATTTCACGAATCTCGTATTGCAATAAATCGATCGTACGCTTCCGCTCCTGTTCCCTCTCTCGTAGCTCTCTCCATTCCTGCTGGTAGCGCCGGCATTCCAGCGCGATCTCCGCAAGTTGATTCAACTGGCGCAAAATCCCGATCGAGCTATCGTACAGAAATCTTTGCGATTCAGAGTCGAGTAACGTCTGATGCTCATGCTGTCCAAACACATCCATCAAAAACGGAGCCAGATTGCGAAGTTGCTGGAGCGTAACGGTGCAATTATTAATGGTCGCGCGACTTTTTCCGGATGACTGAATCTCCCGGCGAATGATCAGACCATCGTCTTCCGAATCAATCTGCCATTCGCGAAGTAGATCGCTTGCCTTAGCGGGTAATGATGTGGCCTCAAACACAGCTTCCAGCGTGCAGCGGATCGCTCCGGCTCGGACATCGTCCTGAGTCGCTCTGGCGCCAAGAATTCTACAAATGGCATCAATTAGGATCGATTTTCCGGTACCGGTTTCGCCTGTAAAAAAGGTGAGACCTTCTGCGAACTCGATTTCGATTTCTTCCAACAGCGCAAAGTTTGTAATCCGGAGGCGACTGATCATGGCGAGGGCTTTCTACACGAAAATTGATGATAACATAAGTGTTTACAACAATATCAAATATAAAATATCAAAAATCAAATAAACATAATTCAATAAACAAAAAATCTGTTTCAGGTGGTTCGTCACGGACGTGAATGTTTTGCAATACGAAACCGAAGCACTCAATCACAAAGGTCACACAAACATCGAAACCGATTCTTTACTTATTTCATTATGTTTATTTGATTTTTGATATTTGATATTTCATTTTTGAGGATGCCATGATCAATACAATCGAGTGGAAAGACGGAAAAGTCGTGATGATCGATCAACGGCTGCTGCCGGGTGAAGAGATCTACCGGGAGTACTCGAACTATGAGGAAGTAGCGCGCGCGATCGAGGACATGGTGATTCGCGGTGCGCCGGCAATCGGTGTGGCTGCAGCCATGGGAATCGCATTGGGGATGCAGACCCCGGCAGCAAATATCGAAGAAGAATTTGATCGCATCTGCACGCGGATATCCAAAACAAGGCCGACTGCAGTGAATTTATTCTGGGCGATTGAGCGGATGAAAAGACGCTATGCCGAACTGAAGAGTGAATCACCAGAGCAGATCAAAGTGGGACTGGCGCTGGAGGCTCAAAAGATTTACTTGGAAGACATTGAAGCCAACCGTAAAATGGGAAACTACGGGAATGAGTTGATTCCCCCGGATGCAAAAATCCTGACTCACTGCAACGCGGGCGCACTGGCTACCGCAGGTTACGGAACAGCCCTGGGTGTCGTGCGGTCAGCAGTGGAACACGGAAAGCGAATTCACGTGTATGCAGACGAGACGCGCCCGTTTCTTCAGGGCGCGCGATTGACGGCCTGGGAGCTTCATAAAGACAATATCCCGGTCACATTGATCACAGACAGCATGGCCGGTTACTTCATGCAGCAACGGAAGGTGGATCTGGTGATTGTAGGCGCAGATCGTATCGCCGCAAACGGTGACGTGGCGAACAAAATCGGAACGTATTCGGTGGCGGTTCTTGCAAGAACGAATCATATTCCGTTTTATGTTGCCGCGCCGATGTCTACAGTGGATCTGAGTCTCGATACCGGGGAGCAGATCCCGATCGAAGAACGATCCGCAAAGGAAGTTGTCGAAATTCATGGAAAGAGAACGGCGCCCGAAGGCATTGGCGTGCAGCATCCGGCATTCGATGTCACACCGAACGCACTAGTCAACGCCATCATCACGGAACGCGGCATCGCGCGTTCGCCATATATCGAAAGCCTGCGAAAACTATCACGAAAGAATTAACCGTGGAGCGCAGGCGTCCCGCCTGCATTATGGGTCGCAGGCATCTTGCCCGCCCAGACTTTTCTCGGGCTACTGGATGTCGCCGGTAATAACGCCGATGTTTGCGCCACCAGAGGCGTGACATTCAATTCGCATCTGGTGGCCCCTGAATTTCCTTCAGTCATGCTTGTATAGACTCCAGGAAACATTCTTTGTTCCAGACCTTGGACTTTGGACTTTGGACTTATAATCATTGTCATGATTGTTCTTGGCATTGAAACATCGTGCGACGACACCTCGGTTGCTGTTCTTGAGGGGAGCCGCATCCTTAGTAATCTCGTTTCCTCGCAGGTGAAAATTCACGAAAAATATGGAGGAGTTGTCCCGGAATTGGCATCCCGCCATCATCTCGACAATATCAGTTGGGTACTGGAGGAAGCGATCCGACAGGCGGGGCTGGATAGCCGAGTGGATGGGATCGGCGTCACTTACGGTCCGGGACTCGTCGGTTCGCTTCTGGTAGGCTTGAATGTTGCCAAAGGTCTGGCCTTCTCCTGGGGGACACCGTTTGTAGGAGTGAATCATCTCGAAGCGCATTTGCATTCGGTTTTTCTTGAAAATCCGGATGCCGAGCTTCCGATGTTGTGTATCATCGCCTCGGGAGGTCACACAAGTCTCTATCATTTGAAGACAAAAGATGACTACGAGCTGCTTGGAGAGACACGGGACGACGCGGTTGGAGAAGCGTTTGACAAAGTTGCCAAGATGTTGGGACTTGGATACCCGGGAGGGCCGGTCATCGATCGCCTCGCCAACCGGCAGTCCAGCAATCAGGCAGGGCTCACACGCGCAAACTTCGGATCCGAGACATACGATTTCAGTTACAGCGGGATCAAGACGGCGGTTCTCTACTATATTAGTAGACAGTCGATTGCGTCCTACAATGGAAGCGGAAATGTTCCGGCTGAGATTGTAAAGATCTGCCGCTCCTTCCAGACCATAGCGATTGAAATGCTGCTGGATCCACTACAGAGAGCCGCCATGCGACTGCGCCCGAGAAGCGTCTCCTTTTCCGGCGGAGTAGCGTGCAATTCCTATCTCCGTGAAGAGGCGGCGAAATGGAGCGCCAAGACAGGCATTCCGGCATATTTTCCTTCACTGGTCCTGTCAGCCGATAACGCCGCCATGATTGCTGCGGTGGCGCAACACAAACTCAGCCGGGGAATTCAAAGTTCGCTGGCTTTAAACGCAGAACCGAATTTGCGATATTAGGATTTCACGCAAAGACGCAAAGGGTCGCAAAGCTTAAAAGGAATGATTTTTTCTTCTACCTGGCGGTCTTTGCGATCTTTGCGTGAAATCCTATCCTGGGAGAAGCTCGGAGTTGGGGATCCCGAGTGAGAAGTGGGCCTGGAGGATTTTCCATTCGCCGTTTTCACGAACAAGTACGCCTGACATTCGGGCATCTTCCGCAATACTGCTTTCATGTAAGCGCGCCGACAGTTCCACTTCGTCCGTAAAGACGGCCATGTCCCCTGTCTGATGAACTCTCAAATTCTTGCTCATGATGTTCCATTTGCCGTACGTGCGGAAGTTTTCCTCCAGATTTTCTTTGATCTGCTCAAAGCCGTACCAGATTTCTGAGGGATCCGTTCCAAAATAACTCGTGCGCGAGTCCCGCACAAAGAATCTCAGAAATTGTTCGGCCTGGCCCTCCGAAGCGGCGTAGTACCAATCGCGAATGAGTAGCGACAGTTCGTCTTTGGGAATTGCCATGACTCTTACATCGCGGGGATCCGCTCCCGGATCTGCTGCAGATGGTTCGTATCGTGCGCCGCGGCATGAGGAATCATTTGCCCCACGGTGATGGTTCCATACTGCGGATGGTTCGCAGGCTTATCAAATAGTTTCGTATCCACGGTAGTCAGCAATTCTAAATTGACACGGCGGATCGGGATGAATGCTCGAATCAGTTGTGTCGCATCCAAACTGCCATACGTAAACGTACTGACCCACATTTCCTGATCGTACGGCGTGATCACCGGATCCTTTTCCGCCATGATCAGCCGGTAACGAAAGCCGTACGCGTACTCGGTATCAATGAGATGTATGAGCAACTGTCGAGGCGACCACTCATCGCCTTTTTCCGCGGTAACGGAATTCAGGCTGAGGTCATCTACGAGCAGACGCAGAGTATCGGGGGTCTTCCGGAGGATTTGAAACGCTTCCTCACGATCAAAATCATGAACTTTTTTGCAGAAAACGCAGGGGGCAGCAGTCATCATCCACCTCCGCCCTATGATAGTCCAACTATGAGACTTTTACCAAATACGAGGAGCAGGCCAGAGAAGCTGCGTAAAAATCGCATTGGGGGTTTGTACCGCCCGCGTCTCGCGGGCTCTTGAGCTCGAGCTCTGCCCGCCGGAGGCGGGCGTTACAAACCGAAATTCAAGTTCTCGCCATTTTTTTCACAGCTTCAGAGGCCTGCGGTGCATCTTTGATCTGGAGGCGCCGGCCTCCGTGCCGGCAGAAAGTGAACGTTTACGCCACGACAGGCGAGCACGGAGGCCCGCCTACTCCAATTGTCGAAAATCAGCTGGAAACGTGTTTCATCATCGATTCCCGAATGATCTTTAGAGGAACGGAACCATAGCTGAGAACCGAATCATGAAATTCCTGAAGCGAGAAGGAATCGCCCTTCGCCTTGTGATAGTCATCACGCAGTTGCTCAATCATGAGCATACCCATCAGGTAGGAAAGAGGCTGTGTCGGACTCTGCGTATAACGCCGAACTTCCCCTTCGGCCCCGGTTTTCTCGATTCTTGCGTTGTCCAGCATCATTTTCACCGCATCGTCATAGCTCATTCCGTCGACATGCATTCCGACATCGACCAGAACCCGGACTGCGCGGATCAAAACCCAGCGATACGCCTGCATGAGGTCAATCGGAGTAGAGTAAAATCCATAGTCTTCACCAAGCCGCTCGCAATACAATCCCCAGCCTTCAGACATCAACGAGCTACCGCTCATACGGCGAATCGGTGAAAGCCGATTCTGATGTATGAACTGCAAATGATGCCCCGGATACGCCTCATGAACGGTCGTATTCTCGACATCGATATACATTTCACCGAGTTTTCCTTCCTTTGCCTCGGCAGACAGACTCACATCTACCGGCGTAACAAAGTAAAAGCCGGTCTGTTGTTTCTCAAACGGGGCCGGACTGAAATAAGCGGCGTAAGGAGTAACAAACCGCATGAACTGAGGTGTCTCAATTACATCCAATTTTTCTTCCGGTATTGACGCCAGTTTTTTATCCAGAACCCATTTCCGCGCGCGTTCTGTTACTGCTTTGTAGGTCGGGAGCAATTGCTCCGCGGTCCCGTGTTTCTTTTTTGCCTCGTCCAGGATTTCCCACCAGTTCTTGTTGGGATCCACTTTTTTCGCCTCTGCAATCATCTTTGCTTTTGTCTCTGCTAGCACTTTTTGTGCGACGGCTTTGATTTCTTCAGGCGATTGATCGATTAAATAGAAATTCTTCAATCTGTAGACAAAATTTTCGCGTCCATCCGCAAAGTTGCCGTTAGATCGCGACAGTAAATCTTTTTCGAGAAATTCCTGATAGGATTTTAACGCTGCAATGACTTTCGGGTTCGCCGCTTCAAATCGTTTTCTGGCATCACTTGTTTCAGGAAGCTGAGTGATCGCTTGCGCCAAGACCTGTTCATAGAGGCCTGCCGCGCCCGAGGTCGTTTCGATCGCTATCTGGGTCCATAATTTTGGCGGATTACTGAGGTTCTTTTTCCCTTCCTCCAGAAGCTGCGGCATCTTCTCCATTCGCTTTGCTAGATTTCCCATTCGTTCTTCAAATGGAGCGTATTCGCGACTGAACATCAAAAAGCCGAGCCCCGCAACAATATTCGGATAGGTAGAAGGCTCCCGTTCCAAATCATGAGATTTTTCAAGAGAAAACTCTTCCTGCCTGAGTGAATCCTGAATCAGATCGAAATCAATCTGATTACTTTCATTGAGTTTTGCGCGATCGATCTCAGATTTGAAGCGTCCGACAAATTGACGGTCCTTTTCAACCTGCGCCTTTACCGCAGTCAGGGAGAAACTGTTGATCTGGTCATCATATGTATGGATCCCGTTGAAGGTCGCGCTGAGCGGAGAGTTCTTCCATTGAAATTCGAGGTACTCATTCACAAGCTTTGAAAATTTATCGTCTTCGTTCTGATCTGCAAAGAGCGAATTTCCTGCAGCAAATCCGACAATCAAAATGGAGAAAATTAAGAGGAACCGTCTGAGATACATTTAGCCTCCTGGTAGAAAGAAATCATAATAATAGACGAACTCTGCCGGCACAAGTCATTTGAAAATCAGGCAGGCAAGAAGTCTACGCTCCAAGGCATTCCCTCATGTTATATTTCCGGGAACGATTACACGATGTAGCGGCGCCGAATTGCGCATTTGGGGGATGTCGCAAAAAGCGATCACCCGGACTTGATTCTTCTGGATCTGGTGATGCCGGAAATCGGTGGTCTGGATGTGTTGCGCAACGTTGCAAAGAATTTCGCGCCATCATGAAAGAGATTGATGAGAAGCGCGCCATCTGGCAATCACTGATCAGCCAGGCCTCGGAACTGCTGATGGAGCTGAAGCCGGCAGATCCGTCAAACCGGGTCGCGCGAGCCATTCCCTGTTGGATCGCCTCAGCGATGATCTCGGATGATTTCTCCGAGTCTGGAGTCGCGGGCGTCCCTGCCCGCGTTGGCGGCCACGGAGGGACGCCACTCCGAAATAGGTTGGATTCCTAAGCGCCTTCGAGCCAGTTCACAAATGCGAACAGGTCGGGGCCGTTAAAGAGCGGATTTACTTTCGCGTCTTTGGACATTTCCTTGTTGCGGTTGATCCATGCACAGTCGATGCCAAGCCGGCTGCACGGTACGATGTCATGAAAGTAGCTCTGCGCAACGTGAATCCAGCCGGTATTTCCAATCTTGCGGCGTGCTTCCTGAAAATGATTGTGGTCAGGTTTGTAGGCAGAAACGTTTTCAGCCGTAATGATTAAGTCAAACGG
This sequence comes from uncultured bacterium, assembly GCA_963843285.1. Lineage (GTDB taxonomy): Bacteria > Acidobacteriota > HRBIN11 > JAKEFK01 > JAKEFK01 > CAZDDB01. The sequence goes on along the minus strand of CAWJJO010000010.1, from coordinate 19,698 downwards.
AACGGGCAAGAATTTTCTGGTTTCTGCAAGTAGATCATTGTCTATATTGGAAAGAATTCCAAGCTTGTGATTTCGCGACAGGTGCTGCAGGGCCGGAATCGTATCGGGAAAAGGCCGCCACCGGGGCAAGCTCTCCGTAATAAAGTTGTACTCGCCGATCCTGTAGCCGAGCTCCACGCACGCCCGGCGGGCAACACGACTGAGAACATCACGATATTTTTTATACGTAATTTCTTCAGAAGCCTCATACTTGCGAAACAGGCTCAAAACATATCTTCGATCAAACGTCAGATCTGACGCGCGCGCCACTTTTTCAAAGGCATTCGACACTCCCTGATCCCAATCAATCAACGTTCCGTAACAGTCGAATGTAATCCAATCATACTCATGTGCCCCCATCCGGTTGATTATATCAGGTTATAATAAAGGCTTATGATACAGGGGGTATTTCGATCATGATTCCACACGAAGTCATCACCATTTCACGGCACATCATGGAGCAGCAGCGAAAGTTCCCAGACGCGACGGGAGGATTTTCAGGGTTGCTGACCGATATCACAATGGCATCAAAACTGATTGCGCGTGATGTTCGAAAGGCCGGATTGGTGAACATTCTTGGATTGACTGGTAGCGAAAATGTTCATGGAGAACGGGTGACAAAACTCGATGAATACGCAAATCGAGTTTTGTACGAAATTCTCGGTCGCAGCGGTCATCTCTGTGTGATGGCTTCCGAAGAAGAACATAGCGTCATGCATATCCCCCCGGGATACCCGCACGGAAATTACGTGTTTCTGTTTGATCCGCTGGACGGATCGAGCAACATCGATGCGAACGCAACCATCGGCACCATTTTTTCAATCCAGCGTCGCGTGACCGCTTCCGGTCCCGGAGCAATCGAGGATTGCCTGCAGCCCGGGTCGCGTCAGGTCTGCGCCGGCTATATTGTGTACGGCTCCAGCACCATGTTTGTATACACCGCAGGGCACGGAGTACATGGGTTCACCTATGATCCGAGTTTCGGAGAATTTTTGCTTTCGCATGAAGATATCCGGATTCCCCCTCGCGGGAAGTATTACAGTGTCAACGAAGGAAATTATCATTCCTGGGAAGATGGAATGAAGCGCTATATTGACTATATGAAGGAAACAGATAAAGCAACCGGACGGCCTTATGGATTGAGGTACATCGGATCGCTGGTTGCAGATGCTCACAGGACACTTCTGTATGGCGGTATCTTCCTATATCCCGGCTCTATCAAAAAACCGGAAGGCAAACTGCGATTGCTGTACGAGGCCAGTCCACTGGCCATGGTAATTGAACAGGCAGGCGGCAAGGCCAGCAACGGCAAACAGCGGATTCTGGAGGTCGAACCAACAGACCTCCACCAGCGGACTCCCCTAATTATCGGAAGCCCGGAAGAAGTAGATCTCGCACGCAAATTCCTGGAGTAGGGGCGACCCTTGTGATCGCCCTCACGAAATCGGCAATGGTTGAAGCGGGCGACCACAAGGGTCGCCCCTACTAGAGAACTTTCTACCATCGCCGTTCGTAATATCCACTGGAGGTACTCTATGCTCTTTCGTACTTCGCGGTATATTTTTGCTTTCCTGGTTCTGCTCACTTCAACATTTGCCTACGCCATTGATTACTCCAGCGAACCGGTGGACCGGACGTTCAGCGTGGAAGGACGAAGCATTCTTCGGGTCAAGAATCCCGACGGTGAAGTCCGGGTGATTTCACGGCCCGGAAACGAAATCACCATCCACGCCACTAAAGAAGTCCGTCACGCAAAAGATGAACAACAAGCGATCAATGAAGCTGAGAAAGTGAAGATTGTCATGACACAATCCGCAGGCCACGTCGAAGTGCGCGCGGAATATCCACGTATCCATTTCGGCGTTCACATCGGCGGCCCGAGGTTGTCAATAAAGATGGAAATCAGCGTGCCACCGGAAACAGATCTGGATGCAGAAGTAGCCGACGGCAATCTCGATGTGCGGGATCTGAACGGCGCCCTCAATCTGGATACCGGTGATGGCGAGGTTGCTGCGCAGAATTGCACCGGAGAATTAGCCATCTCTTCCGGTGATGGAGAAGTTCGTGTAAAGAATTTCCAGGGAACGTTGCAAGTGGACAATGGAGATGGAGAAGTGTATATCCAGGAAAGCTCCGGCCCTCTGCGGGTCCATGCCGGTGACGGGGATGTACAGGTCCAGAAGTGTACTGGAGAGACTGAGTTATCTGTGGCGGATGGTGAAATTAAATCCGACAATTGTTCGGGACACATGGTGTTGCATTCGGGAGATGGAGTCGTGAACGTGGATCACTTCACAGGGAATCTGGAGGCTCGTACCGCCGATGGAAAACTCGCGTTGAATGGAATCTTCAAGTCACTCATTGCCAGAGCTTCAGACGGCCGGGTTGAAGTGCGAGCACAGGCGGGCTCAGAAGCGCAGCAGGACTGGATGCTGGAAAGCGGCGATGGAGATATCATTCTACATCTCCCTGCGACATTCTCAGCCAAAGCAGAGCTCAGCACCAGTGATGGAAGCATTACAACGGAGATTCCGATAGGAATTACAGGTTCGATCGGCCGCAGCCGCGTCAGCGGCGTGATCGGAGACGGTGGTAAACTGCTACAGATTCACACCGCGGACGGAGACATTTCGATCACCGGAGAGACGGAAACCCGCACACAATAAACACGAACATTCGAAACGCAATCCTCCCCCTTGATAAGAGGGAGGAGTCGCTTTGATCAAACAATACTACTGCTTCAGTACAGAATTCAGCCATTTGATGATTTCCGGAGCGGGAACGGAAGGCGGAAAGCGGTGGGAGACTTCGGGAATCAACACGTAGTCCGCATTTTTCGGCGCACAGCTTAAAATCTCGCGTGAATGCATTCGCGCGATCTCATCGCGGGACGCCTCTACAATCAAAAGTCTACGCCCTGCAGCCTTTCGTAAAGACCCGCAAATCTCCATCGAGGGAGGAACGATAAGCACAAGTCCGTGAACCGCCGGATCCGCCGCAAACAATCCGGACGCTGCGAAGGTTCCCAGGCTTGCGCCCATCAAGATTACCGGAATCCCCGCGATCTCTTTCCGCTGGCGCAGAACAGACAGCGCCGAGCGTGCTTCAGTTACTATATCCATAGTATTATCATTCGTGTATCCCGCCACGGCGAAACCCGCCGGCCCGAGTATTTTGGCCCATACCAGGACGGCCGAGCGGTCTTCAATTCCGCGATGAAAATAGAGGACCAGGGCGCGTGGTTTGCCGTTCGGAAGCTCCAGCAGTCCTTCCTTCCCGCTTTCGAAAGTAAACGGGAGGGCATCAAGTGAAGAAGTCACAAACAGCAACGCGATCACCAATCCGGCTCGCAAACTTCAGCGCTCCATGGACAGCATTTGGATCAAAGCCTCGATCTTCTCCGCTTGTGAATCTTCCGGGTGCGTCTCTCCGGCAAATCGGCCGCGGATCACCCCGTGTTTGTCCACTAAATAGAAAGCAGGCCAGTAGCGATTATTCAATTGGTCCCAGTAATCATGATCGTCATCCAGCACCTGCGGATACGTGACCTTGTATTGTGCCATAGTTTGGCGCAGGCGATTGCGATCCTTCTCGGAATCAAACTCGGGACTGTGGATCCCAATGATCCGCAGATCCGGAAATTTCTTTTGTAAAGAGACGATCCAGGGTAGCGATCGGTAGGAATTCCAACAAGCAAATGTCCAGACGTTCACCAGTACTACTTTTCCCTGAAGATCCTGCCAGCGCAGCGCCTTGCCGTCGAGCCATTTGGACGGATCATCGGGCAGCGCGGGCGCTTGTTCGACTGCAAACAATAGCGACGTTGCAAAGATTGCAATCAAGCCAACAATCAAGAGTTTCATAGCGATAACCTCACTCATTATCTTGGTTGCGATTCAGGGGAAAAATCTTGGTAATATCAAAGATCAAAAATCAAATAAACATAATAGAATAAGCAAATAAGCGCGGATAGTTAGGATCTAGCATTGACATGCAATTGTACATAAACTGAGAATATGATCGATGCACGCGAAACGCACTATTTTACTTCTTTGTTTATGTTTATTTGTTTTTTGATATTTAATTTTGATATTTGATTTTTGATATGTACATCGTGATTTGGGAATTTTACGCAAAAAGCGGGCGGGAGTCTGAATTTGAAAAAGCTTACGGAACTAAAGGACTCTGGGCACAGTTCTTCCGGCGAAGCCCGGATTATAAAGGCACGAATCTTCTAAGTGATACCACAGGCAGATACTTGACGTTCGATCGCTGGACATCCAGAGGAGCTTATGACGCGTTTCGGAAAGAGAACGCGGAAGAATACAAAACGATCGATCGTGAATGCGAGGAACTAACCGAACAGGAAACGCCGGTCGGAAATTTTCAAACCATCACCTAATGCAATATACAAATCTGGGAAAAACAGGTCTGAAGGTTTCTAGAATTTGTCTCGGCGCCATGACTTACGGAACACCGAAATGGCGTCCCTGGATACTGGATGAACAGCATAGCAGACCATTCATCCAGCGAGCACTGGAGGTGGGGATCAACTTCTTTGACACTTCCAACATGTATTCCGACGGTCTCAGCGAAGAGATTCTGGGACGCGCCCTTCGGGATTTCGCCAAACGTGAGGAGGTCGTGATCGCCACAAAAGTATTTTTTCCCATGAGTGGCGATCCGAACGGCCGTGGTCTATCGCGCAAACACATCTTTGATGCAATCGATGCTTCGCTTCGCCGTCTCGGCACAACCTATGTAGATCTATATCAAACTCACCGCTGGGATTACGAAACTCCAATCGAGGAGACGCTGGAAGCGCTGCATGATGTTGTCAAATCCGGAAAAGCCCGTTATACGGGGGCCTCCAGCATGTTTGCCTGGCAATTTGCGCGCTCGCTTGCAATCTCGGACAGTCATGGCTGGACCCGCTTTGTTTCCATGCAAAATCACTACAATCTGGTCTACCGCGAAGAAGAACGCGAGATGATTCCTCTTTGCAGGTCTGAAGGCGTTGGCTTGATCCCATGGAGTCCGATGGCGCGCGGATTTCTGGCGGGAAATAGAAACCGTGAAAGTTTTGGAGATACCGTTCGCGCAAAGACCGATGAGTATGGGCAAAAGATGTACTTTACAGATGCGGATTTCACGATCGCAGATCGCGTCGTTGAACTCGCGCGAAAAAGGAATGTCTTCCCTGCTCAGATCGCATTAGCCTGGATTCTGCATCAACCGGGAGTTGCTGCTCCGATTATCGGCGCCAGCAAAATGGAACAACTCGAACAGGCAGTTCAGTCGCTTGAAATTTCACTGGATGACGGCGAATTGCGATTCCTGGAAGAACTCTATAAACCTCACCCGGTGCTCGGTCACCATTAATCCAATCCACCCAGTTCATGCACGATTTTGTTCTTCCCCGATGCTTTGGCCGCGTACATCAGCCGGTCTGAACTCCGAACCATTTCCTTTACCTCAGGAAAATGATCCGCATAAGTTACGGCGCCGATACTGATGGAGATATTCCATTGTTTGTCCCGCGTCCGCTTCGTCCATTCATCCTCAAGTTTCTGAAGAGCTGCTTGAGCGGAACCGAAACCAGTCTCAGGAAACAAAACAACAAACTCATCCCCTCCGATGCGCGCTACTGTGTCGGAAGCACGGACATTTTGTTTCAGAACAAAACCTATTTCTTTTAAAAGAAGATCTCCAATGTCATGACCGGAGCGATCATTGATCTCTTTGAAATCATCCAAATCAATGTAAGCCACAGTTAGTGGATGTTTGTGCCGTACAGCTCTTTCCCGCTCTTGATTCGCAACGTCGAAAAAAGTCCGGCGGTTGGGAAGCGCGGTCAAATAATCTATACCGGCACGCGCCTTTTCGCGCTCCAAAGATGATTTCAGCCAGGTGATGACCATGGAAATGCCGATAAAAAAACCAAGCCTCAATCCGGCATTCCAAACAACAGGCTCGCGGTGACCCAGGCGAAGATCAACGACCATCCAGGCAAAGACGGAAACGAAGCAGAATACAATCCCCGCGCCGCGACCGGCAAACCACGCGCCGAAAAAGATCGGAACGGCGTAAAAGACGTACAGTGAAACCTTCTGCGCGGTGATCCAGTCAATAAAACTGATCAAGCCGATCGCCGCGCAACCGGAAATCAGAATAATCCATTTGCCAATTGTAGTTCTCATGGCCATCCCACAGCCGATCAGGGAATCCAGCCGGCAGATTGAATATAATCTGCAATATTCTGAGCGGCCTGATCTGCGGAAACACGGTCGGAATCGATCTTCACCTCTGCATGTTCCGGTTCCTCATAAGGCTCTTGAATTCCAGGAACCGTGGTAGCTTTTCCCTCTCGTGCCGCGGCATAGATACTCTTAGGATCGCGCGACGCACACACTTCCAACGGGCACCGAACATGAACCTCAACAAACCGGGGAACGACAGCGCGCATGTTATCGCGATACATCCGGAGATTTGCAGTCGCATCCAAAAGGACGTTTACCCCATTTTCCGATAGCATTTTCCCCATAAAGAGCAGGACAGAATAAAACCAATCCCTTTCGTTTCGTGAGTAACCCGGATGAGGCGTAAGAATCCTGCGGAGTTCATCCGATTCAAGATGCGCGGCATGGATCCCCTTCTTGTTGAGTTTTTGCAAGAGAAGCCTTGCAATCGTAGTTTTCCCGGAGCCCGGTAATCCTGTGAGCCAGATCACAAATCCTTCTTTCATCATTCCCGCTTCCTGATCCACTATAACTCGTGATTAGGATCGTGTATCAATCTAGTCCGCAAGAAGCATGCCCGTCACGTTAGGGAGCACGAATAAATGTGCGGACATCCTGTCAGTGTGCTGACGACTTGGCGCCTTTATTTTCAATCTTAAATCTACGAATCCCGATGCCGTCACGGCATACTTATTGCGGCAGTCCAAGGTCGAGAAGTACTCAAATGACTGATCAAATGGCACTTTTTGCTCCCAAAGCGAGCCAGGAATTCGCAACAAGAGTTGCGACTTATCTTCACATGACGCTCAGTAGCCACGAAGAGCGGGAATTTGAAGACGGTGAACACAAGATCCGTCCGCTCATCAGCGTCCGGGGAAAAGATGTCTTTGTGATTCAGTCTTTGTACTCAGACATCGGACAGAGCCTGAATGATAAACTTTGCCGTCTTCTTTTCTTCCTGGGCGCATTACGCGATGCGTCCGCAGGACGTCTCACAGCGGTCATTCCCTATCTGGCGTACGCCCGGAAAGACAGGCGATCACAACCGCGAGATCCCATTACGTCACGCTATGTAGCCCAGTTGCTGGAAAGCATGGGGATCGATCACGTAATGACAGTGGATGTTCATAACATTGCAGCTTTTCAAAACGCGTTCCGTTGCCCCACCGACCATCTGGAGGCCGCCCCGCTTTTCATCCGATGGCTGTTGCCGAAGCTCGAGGGAAAGGAAAAGATCGTGGTCGTTTCCCCGGATGCAGGCGGCGTGAAACGGGCGCAAGCAATGCGTCAAGGCCTTGAGAGCGCTCTAAAGAAACAGGCAGATATAGCTTTCTTGGAAAAAACCCGGGCGAAAGGAGTATTACGTACGGGACGGATGATTGGAGATGTTACAGATGCGGTCGTAATCATTGTGGATGATCTAATCAGCACCGGAAGAACGATCTCACATGCAGCCAAATTATGCAGGGATTTCGGCGCCGCACACGTTTATGCAGCCGCAACACATGGGGTTTTTGGGAGCGAAGCAAATCAGTGTCTCAGCGGTGATGAATTTGATCGCATTCTGATTACAGACACGATTCCACCCTTTCGTTTGAATCCGCAGCTTGTCTCGAAAAAGTTGGAAGTCCTGGCCGTATCTGAATTATTTGCCCGGGCCATTCGATGCATCCATACTAACGAATCGGTTGTAGATCTGCTTTCGATTCAATAAAAGACTGAAGACTTTGGGAATACTTGTCAGCAAGTCCCAGATATTCATTCGCCCGGCGCACCCATTTGTCCCACAAGTCTTTCTCAAGTTCCCTGGTTCTCTCGATCGCAAGCCGCGCCCACATACAAGCGCGGTAAATTTTGTAGAAAGACCGTAGCGGCTCAATCAGGCGGTCTTTTGTGACCTCGGAATACCGGTCAAATATCATTGCATCAACTTGCGGCGCGCCAATCCGTTCACATTCCAGGGAAAGAAAGGAAAGCTCATCGAAACAATCGATTGTGCGGAGCTCCGGATCGAATTGGAGACAATCGAAAATTGTGACGGACCCACCGGCTTCTATGCAAATGTGTTCCGGCCGCAAATCACCATGGCCATCTATGACGTGGCCCTTTCTAGCCCGTTCTGCCAACTGTTCGCCAAATATCGATAGAAAACGAAGTTGAGTCCGGTGCAATTTCGATAACGAATCGAGTGACAATCGATATGCAGGATTGGAAAGATGCGTGTGATTGAGCTCTGACTCCGTCTTCAAACGAGCAATATAGGACTCTCCATCCGTTAGAACTCCATCCTGATATTTGTAAAAGAAAAGGAGGTAATCAACGACCGATATGATGTCCGTCTTCGTCAGAGTATTGTTCCTGATTTTGAAATCCAGCATTTGCTCGGCAGGAAGCCTTCGCATTTTGATCATCCATTCAACGACTTTCCCCGAGCCTCCAACCCTGAATCCTTCCTCCGCCGAGTATGTTAAAGGTACCAGGCTGTAATAGAGATCCTCAGCCAGCCTCCGGTTCTGCTGGACCTCCTCCAAACCATCAAGCAAACGAGACTGAATTGTTATGTAATTTAGCCTTCCATAGCAGACAGGCTTACGGACTTTGTAAGCGAATCTGGGCGTCAGGAGGATCCACGACAAATGCGTCTCAATGCATTCAACATGCTCAGGTTGATCTGGGTAAAGCTCAGTCTGCTCCAGAACCAGACGCTTCTGCGTCTGCGAAAGAAATTCCCAGTCCGTGATTTGCATACACCTCACTCGCTGCGGTTCAGATCGGCTGAGGTAACCGCCTGGGATTCACACGGTCCAAAAGCCGGCTGACTTCTTCATCCGTAACCTGGGGAAAATCAAAGTAATACAACCCTACTGCGCCCAGATACTCTTGCTCGAAATCGATTGCGACAATTTCATCGACGGTTTGGCGCAACTCGATAGCGGTTCGCCAGGGAACAACCGGGATCGCTACGATTACTCTGGCGGGATCCTGTCTCTTGATATCCAGGATTGCGGCCTTCATCGTCAACCCGGTAGCAATTCCATCATCCACCAGAATTGCAATCTTTTTCGATGCCGAATATTCCTTTCGCCCATTCATGTAAAGATCTCGCCTTCGTTGCGCTTCGCGTTTTTCATGGACCTGTTGAGATCGAAACCATGCTGAGTCGATCACGGCGATTTCTTTTTCATTGCAGGCAAGATCACCATGTTCGGTGATGGCGGCAATTGCATATTCCGGGTTCACCGGATGGCCGATTTTGCGCGGAATGACAAGATCCAGCGGGACATTCAAAGCGGCCGCAACTTCCACACCAAGCACAACACCGCCTCTCGGAAGGGCGAAAACGACTGCATCCTGGCCCCTGTACTTTGTGAGGAGATTCGCTAATTTGCTCCCGGCATCCTCTCGATTTCTGAAATACACGTTCCCCTCCTGCATGATTACTTAGCAAATTTGGTACCAGTATCTATCGGTCGCCTGACTTCAAGATCGTTCGCAACAGCGCCTGCCATCTTGACACTCGTTCGACAGTATGGCGAATCATCGCAAATGATTTCCCGGCCTCACGACGGAAACTTGCCCGTTTCTCAAGTACCCACGTGGCACAGGATTTGATGCATTTTGAAGCAGGAGAGAAAAAATGGATACATGCGGAATCGAAGAACTCACGTCACTCATTGCGGCGAAAAGCAATTTTTGCATTTCGATTTTCTTCCCGACCTGCCGTGGAGGATCGGACTTGAAACAAAATCAGGTCCGTTTCAAGAAACTGATCCAGAAAGCTAAGGTCCTGCTCATTGAGAAAGGGTGGAAGAAGGAGCAGGCAGAGAAATTCTTGCGGCCTTTGAAATCTCTTCTTACAAAAGAATTGCCCTGGAAGCACCCGAGTGAAGGTGTTGCGCTGTTCTTGAACCAGGATCTTTTTCTGTTTTATCGGCTACCTCTTCATTTTCAGGAACAGGTAATGGTCGATGAGAGGTTTTTGATCAGACCCCTCCTTCCGCTTTTGGATAACAGAAGATTCTACGTGCTGGCGATCAGTGAGAATAAGCTACGTTTTTTGAAAGGCTCCCTTCTGGGGATCGAAGAGTTGCAGGTGAAGACAGTACCACCGAATCTCCAATATGCCATGCGATTTGATGATCCTGAAAGGCAGCTGCAATATCATTCGCAAACTCCACGGATACCCGGCGCTCGTGCAGCAGCGATCTTTCATGGCCAGGGCGTTGGAATCGACGACGAAAAAGACGACTTACAGGAGTATTGCAGACAGGTGGACCGGGGACTTCACTGGTTACTGAAAAACGAGAATGCGCCGCTCGTAGTCGCAACGGTAGAGGCGCTATTTTCCACGTACAGCAAAATGAATACTTACCCGCATCTAATGCAAGAAGCCATTTGGGGTAATCCTGAATTGTTGACCAACGACGAATTAAAGGACCGCGCATGGAGCATTGTTTCTTCGCATTTTGAAAAGCAGACAAAGGAGCTGTTGAAAAGCTACACGGATCTTGCAGGCACAAATCTTGTTACGAATAATGTAGAAGAGATTCTAAGTGCCGCCCGTCAGGGGAGGGTTCAGCATCTTCTGGTGAACAGCGACCAGCCCTGGTGGGGCCGGTATTTCCCGGAAACCGGCAAAGTAGAGTCTCAGGAGCAGCCTCAACCAACAGCTACTGAAATCGTGAACCTCATCCTCTTGGAAGCTTTGGAGACACGGAGCAAAATTCACGAAGTGAGACCGCCATCTCCGGAATATCCATCCTTGCTGGCGATTTATCGTTACTGAGACCGCCTTATGGAGCGCAGGCTGAGGCTGTTGAAAATCTGTAGGGGCGACCCTTGTGGTCGCCCGCTCAGAATTTGTGTCTCGTCGAAGCGGGCGGGGACAAGCCCCGCCCCTACCATGTTTACATGATATTTTTCAACAGCCTCGGCTTCCAGCGTGTGAGCTCAGGACGAAGGGAGGAAGTTCGGATGGGCTGATTCCAGAAACTGCATCTGGATCTGTTTGATTTTGTCCTCATTTCGAATCAGCGCATCCACACAATCTTTATCCAGTTCCGTGCTGGACATGCTCCTCAAAATTTCAAATGCCTCTTCATTACTTTTTGCCTCTTTGTAAGGCCGGCGGGTTGTCAGGGCATCGAACACATCTGCCACTGCGACGATTTTGGCTTCAGCGGGAATCTCGTCTCCCTGGAGGCCATAGGGATAGCCTGTGCCGTTCACCTTTTCATGATGAAACTGCGCAATATTCCATAGCATCTGTACATGATCGACGGACTCCAAACCAAAATTCTCAATCATCTTATCTATCAGGCGCGCTCCCTGTGTTGTGTGAGTCTTCATCTTGTCAAATTCCGCGGAGCTCAACTTGGCAGGTTTTAGCAAAACATCATCGGGGACGCCGATTTTTCCAATGTCGTGCAAGGCGGAAAACAAGAATATGAGCTCAATATATTCATCCGTAAATCTGTATTTTCCGGTGGCAGCCAGATCCTGCGCGATCAGCCGGGAGAAATGCGCCATGCGATTTAGATGCGCGCCGGTTTCCGGGTCGCGTTGATGCACCATCTGATTGGCGGTGGTCAGCACCGCAGCTAGAATCCGAATGGTCCGGATTTCGTCTGCTACGATGCTCGACACCAAGTGACTGAATACATCCAATTGCGCAATCAACTCCTCGGTAAAATATTCCCTTTGATAGGAATCAAAAAATAGGAAACCGTGGAAAACGTCGTTGAATACCAGTGGCACCGTGTAACTGGATTGATACCCTTGTTCCAGGATTCTTTTTGTGTGCTCATGCGTGGAATCGCTGTATATGGAGAGATCATGAACAACACGAGATTTTTCATCGCGCTTGAGCTCACGTAGTGCCGGGGCGTCTTCCAATGGCGATTCGTAGCGGACGAGGGGCTGATCGGCACCACTGCTTGCCAGGTAAGTCGTAAGTACCTCTGTCTTTTCATCATACAAAGCGACCGCGATCCGGCTTACGCCCGGAAATCTATTCTTAACGGAACGGTGAATGACTCGCAGTCTATTGTCCAGCGTAGATTTCCTGTTTAATTCGAAGAGCTCATCCTGATGCTGAATGTTGATGGTAGCTATATCTTTCATAGATATAAACCTATGCATCAACCATGCCACTTTTCAAGAGCGATCCAATCTGTCAGCAATTGACAGAAAGTCCAACTTCCGAATCCTGAGCTTCGACGCCTATTTCTGGCATTGTTCTTGCCGCTGATTTTGTGTGATTGAGATCATATCCGGAGTCTGTCATTGGAAGGTTTGAAGAAGAAACGATCAAATGTTTTACGAACGGAGCTTGTTTCAATCAGAGCCGGGAAAGCCGTGATTCACGGGGACCTTGTGGTCCCTGAGAATGCGAAGGGAATTGTTCTGTTTGCCCATGGAAGCGGAAGCAGCCGATTCAGTCCCAGAAACCAGCGTGTCGCTTTCATCCTGCAGGGAGCTGGACTTGCGACGCTCTTGTTTGATCTGCTCAGCCGCGAAGAGGAAGCGTTGGATGAACAGACACGCGAACTTCGATTCGATATTGATCTGCTGACCCAAAGACTGGTTGTTGCGACGGATTGGGTTTCGAATCACGATCTGGTTGGAAAGTTGAAGTGTGGTTATTTTGGATCGAGCACAGGAGCGGCTGCCGCAATCAAAGCGGCAACGTTGCGGCCCGATGCAGTGGATGCAGTCGTCTCGCGTGGAGGGCGTCCGGATCTGGCAGGCCCGGCCCTATCACTCTTGAAAGCTCCAATCTTGCTGATTGTTGGTGGATGGGATAATCAAGTCATTGAACTAAACGAGGCAGCGTTTCAAAAAATTCAATGCGAGAAAAGACTTGAAATTGTTCCCGCCGCAACACATCTGTTTGAAGAACCCGGCAAGCTCAATGTCGTTGCCGAACTTGCAGCTTCGTGGTTCACCAGCTATCTGATGTAGCGGATTGACGCGCGGGCTGGAAGCTGGCTGGAAGTCCGCGCTCCAGCTAGTACATCCGTTACAGGAGATCGTTGACTCGTTCGGGGTCGAACGTGGTTTCCGCAAGGATGTTGTTTATGAAGCGGAAAAGCTGTTCGCGAACCGGAACCGGAAGACGTGGATACCAGACCGGATTCGCGAGAACGAGAGAACGCCACGCATAAAAAGGCTGGACCGTTTGGAGGATCTCAGTATCGTTGCCGGCGCTTAAGTACTTCTCCCAGAACCTCAGGAACATTCTTTCAAAAGTGGATTGCAAAGATCCGTGCTTTTGCAAGGACAGAAATACATAGTTGATTGTCATGGATGTTACGTCATCGGCCGGTTCGCCCCATTCCCCCCTGGAGCGATCCAGAACCCTAAATTGGATTCCGTCTTGAAAAAGAATATTCCATGGGTGGAAGTCGCCATGCACCTGACTGAGCCGGTGCGTCTTGTTCTTGAGTCTCCATCGCCATTTCAGACATGCCGTCTCCACTTGCTGTAAGTGTTCCTCCGTGGCAACGGAATCGTTGGCCGGGTAGTTATCGATCAATCCCATGATGCATTCCCCGTGTCCAAGCAGGTCTCGAATCCGGCGAGTGTAAAGTGCGGATTGACTGCTTTTTGTAGAATGAATCTCGGCCAGATATCCGGCCAGAGCGTCCACTCTTTGCCCATCCAGCGACTCGAGAATTCCCGTTGCGTGAATTCGCTGTAAATCTTTCGCGTATTCATTGCCCGGAACAAATTCGTTTAACACAAAAAACTCTTGCGCTTCTCCCACTGAGATGATCGACTGGTCTTTCGTGAACGCACCGACATCTAACGACCGCGCGTGTCTCGGAAGACGATTCGCTGCGGAGTGATACCACAATAAGCTCTGCGCGCGATCAGAAAAATGATCGTGACCGAAGGAATTCTCACTCATGCTTTCCAGTACCATTTCCATGTTTTTATCACCGGCTTTGCACCGGATCAGGTAAGGCTTGCCATATCCAAAACCTTTCTGTTCCTTCACCTTCCCTTCTCCCAATTGTTCGATCGACAACACTTGAACTCGTTGATGAAGAATGGAAGTGAGATATTCTTCGATGATTGTTATTTTTGTTTGGTCCATATCAATCCTCATAAATAACGTTTGTAGCGCAGCCGTCCCGCCTGCATTACGGGTCGCAGGCATCTTGCCCGCAATGCCTGCTAGACGCAGGCGCTACAAACCGTTCACTAATTGGTCGCGAGACTTTGCAACAGTTCGTTGTCTTTCCCATAGACATCGTTGCGAAATTGGACTGATCCATCTTCATCGACCCACGCAGTAAAGTAGACAATATAGATCGTCATTGGACTTGTTAACCGAATCGTTTGCGTCGCGTTGCTTTCAATCGCGGCTTCCAGTTTTTCCGTTGACCAGCCTTCCCTCTCCAGAATCCAGGAACCAAGATCCATAGCCCTTTCAATGCGGATACAGCCATGACTGAAAAGCCTTAATACTTTTTCAAATAACTGTTTTTCACGAGTGTCATGCAAATAACAATCACAGCAATTGGGAAACAGAAATTTGATCCGGCCCAAAGAATTGCGAGGCCCGGGATTTTGACGCAACTGAACCCCGCCCTGAGCGCGGGGAATCATGCGGATATTGTTCCGCTTCAGATATTGCGGATCTTTTTTCAGCAATGGATAAATCTCTTTGCTTGCGATGATGGAGGGCACATACCAGTACGGATTGAGAACCACCTGATTGATCTCGCTGCTGAGAAAAGTCGGCGTGCACCACGTCGTCTTCCCCACGATTACGCGCATGGCTTCAATCCATTTGCCCTGTTCGGACATCCGCAATTCAAAGCCGGGAACATTCACAACGACATAACGCTCTGGAAATTCACGCGACATCCAGCGCATCCGCTCCAGACTCAATTCGATCTGCGAAACTCTTTGTTCCGCCGATACGCTGAGCGCGGCAATGGTCTGCTTTCCCACAATTCCGTCCGCCTGTAATCCGTGGCGTCTTTGAAACCTGACCACGGCCTCAACAATATCGCCATCAGGTTCAAGATCCCCCGTGATTTCCAACCGGGTGCGAAGAAGATCAAGTTCCTCAGAATTTTCTGTTTCCGTAAGATCGATCGGTTTTTGGAAAGCCGGCCATCCTCCGGACGCCGCAAGTTGACGGTATTGAACCAGCGCGCGCTGAAGCGAACCATACGCTGCAATCGTTGGAGTGAGACCCGTCAACTCCTGGTGAACCAGACCCGTGGACAATGCCCTCTCCAGAACAGGAATGAGTTCGAGATCGTTGTGTGTGATTTTCCAATCGTCCCCTTTCAGTCGATGGGAAGCGCGTCCATATCGCAAGTCATGTGCAAAGGCAATGAAAGCATCTGTAAGAACCACATCGGTCCGCTGCGTAAGAACGGAGAAGTGATAATCTTCAGGATGCAAGCCATGAAGGGGCGCCTCTGCAATTGCCTTTCCCAATTGTTCCACTGATTCCGGAACAGTCCACACCGTTTGAAAATTGCGAGGTTCGTAGAACGCTGTAACCACCTGTGGAAACAGAAGCCCTTTCGTTGAAAACTCGTCGGCGACGGCGCAAGGCGCCAAACCACAAAGCAAAAGAACTATGAATTTTCCAGACAAGCTCGTGTCCATCTTCAAACAAAAAAGGCGGTAAAAGGCAACCCAACGGGTGGGAGTCGAACTTTAGCAGGCCGACCGCGTCAATGATAATACCATTTTCATAGTAGTATCATTGAGGACTTTGGCCATCAGTAAATGTTCCGAACATCCGCGTTTGCCCTTGCGGCAGCAGCTTCGTAACGGATCTTCTACATAACGGCTTTGTCGTTTGAACGGCCCTACTGCTTCGTTCAACAGCGCTTTTTACCGCCGGCAGATACTTATGCAAAACGAATGCCTGATTGCGTCGTCAATTCCAATTTCATACCGTATGCCAGTTCGTCATCACGCTGACGATCTGTCAGCTCGGGCTTCCAGCCCGCACCTTGGAGCGCAGACGTCCCGCCTGCATTATGGGTCGCAGGCTTCCAGCCTGCAGCGCGAATGGTACGATGATTGCAATTGAAGGAATAGATGGAAAACTCCAAACCCGAACCGGCAACTTATTGGTCCGTTGCAAACGATGAACTGCTGCGCCGTCTCGCAACAAACGATAGTGGGCTATCTGATCAGGAGGTCGAGAAACGGCTCCGGAGTTTCGGCCGGAATGAGATCCGTGAACATCGCACGTTATCCCGGCTGAATGTGCTCTGGACGCAACTTCGTAATCCGCTTCTATTGTTGTTGGTATTTGCCGCTGCGTTATCGGCGATTACACGGGAATGGATCGATTCCATCATTGTACTGTCCATTGTTCTCGCTACTGCAGCGATCGGTTACGCGCGGGAGTATAGCGCTCAATCTGCGGCAGACGCTTTGAAAGCGCGAATTCGAACAAAAACCCGGGTACTGCGAGAGAATCAACCACGGACGATTTTCATCGAAGAATTGGTACCGGGAGATATCATTTTACTGAATGCGGGGAGCCTTGTTCCGGCAGATTCCGTCGTTCTCACTTCAACAGATTGTTTCGTGAGCGAAGCAGTTTTGACAGGTGAAAGCTTTCCGGTGGAAAAGCGTGCCGGTCAGGTTGCCGCGGAAACACCACTCGCCCACCGTACAAACTGTGTATACCTGGGTACAAACGTTCGTAGCGGCACTGCGAAGTGTGTTGTTGTCGCAACTGGTCTGTCCACACAATTCGGTTCCATTGCGCACAGGCTAACACTGCGGCCTCCTGAAACTGAATTTGATCGCGGCATACGCCGGTTCGGATATTTCCTGACTACCGCGATGTTGATCATGGTGTTGCTTGTGTTTGCAGCTCACATGTTGCGACACCGTCCGCCGCTGGAAACGCTGTTGTTTGCGGTCGCCCTGGCGGTAGGGCTCAGTCCGGAGCTCCTGCCGGCGATTCTTAATGTAAGTCTTGCGAGAGGCGCCCAGATGATGGCAGGCCGGGGTGTGCTCGTGCGCAGACTCAACGCGATCGAGAATCTCGGCAGCATGAATATTCTGTGCACGGACAAAACCGGGACGCTAACAGAAGGCGTGATCAGCGTAGAAGGCTCGTACGATGAATCCGGAATCCATTCCGATGAGGTTCTGAAGTTAGCAGCTGAGAATGCGGTACTGCAATCAGGCTTAAGCAACGCGCTGGATGAAGCGATCCTAAAAACGTGTGATCCCGATTTGTCGGGCATTCGAAAATTAGCGGAAGTTCCTTTCGACTTCACTCGCAAACGTGTGAGTGTGATTCTTGAAACCGCGCAATCCACGCGCATCATTACAAAGGGCGCATTCCACCATGTTCTGGAAATCTGTTCACACTCGGCTGACGGGTCCCTGCTGGATGCAGCCAGGCAGGAGTCGCTGGAAAATCTGTATACTGCATGGAGCAAGAACGGGATTCGTGTCATTGCAGTGGCCACTCGCGAGATTGCGACAACGGCTCTGTCCGGATCTAAAGAGGAACACGATCTGACCTTCGCAGGTTTCGTCACCTTTATGGATCGTCCTAAAGAAGGGGTAGGCGCAGCGATTGCGGACCTATCCCGCCTCGGCGTTTCGATCAAGTTGATCACGGGAGATAACAAACTGGTCGCCCAACACATCGCTTCTTCCGTTGGTCTAGGCATGGAACACATCATAACGGGCGAGGACCTGGACAACTTGCACGATGAAGCACTCTGGCGGCGGGCCGAACATACGGACCTGTTTGTTGAGGTGGATCCGAATCAAAAAGAACGCATCATTTTATCGCTCAAGAAAATGGGACACGTCGTAGGCTTTCTTGGTGATGGTGTCAACGATGCTCCCGCCATGCATGCCGCCGACACAAGTCTGTCTGTTGAGGAAGCTGTCGATGTGGCGCGCGATGCCGCTGACTTCGTGCTTCTTCAGCGCGACCTGGATGTCATTCGCGGCGGCATAGAAGAGGGACGAAAGACTTTTGCCAATACATTGAAATACATTCTGATCACTACGAGCGCCAATCTTGGAAACATGCTCAGCATGGCCGTCGCGTCTCTCTTCCTCCCCTTTCTTCCCTTGCTTGCGGGTCAGATTCTTCTGAACAATTTCCTTTCCGACATCCCTGCAATCGGAATTGCCGATGACAGTGTCGACCGGGAGCTTGTCGATCGACCGCGGCGCTGGGACCTCCGTTTTATCGGACGTTTCATGATTGTGTTCGGACTCTTGAGCTCTATTTTTGATTTTCTCACCTTCGGTTTCTTGTACAGAATCGCTCAAGCGACACCTGCTGAATTTCGAACCGGCTGGTTTATCGAATCATTGCTTACCGAACTTGTGATTGCGCTCGTAGTGCGCACGCGGCGCCCGTTTTATCGCAGCCGCCCGGGGAAGTTTCTGCTTTACAGCACATTCATTCTCGTCGCGTTTACTTTCTTGATCCCGTTCATTCCGATTACACGATTCATCGGGTTCCGTGCCGCTGCCCGTTGGAGTGCTTCTCGCATTGATGGTCATCACGATTCTGTATGTGGGAGCAACGGAAACTGTAAAGAAACGCTTCTATCGAAATCATTAATGCCGATGTAACGCCCGCCTCCGGCGGGCACCTTGAGCCAGCTGAGCCCATGGGACGTGGGCGCTACAAACTGCAACCTCGACATGACAATTTGTTCATGACGATCTAATGCCTCCGGCTATTCCTTCCTCGAGTTCAAGTCATCCCCATCTGGCATACGTTTCTGCTCCATAAGTTGGCGAGAGGAAGCATATGAAGACGGTACGCGAAATAATGAAAAGCAGGCTGAATCGGGAAGTCTACACGGTCGTCCCCGAACAAAGTGTCCTTTCGGCGGCTCAACTCATGTGGTCCAAGAATGTCGGAGCACTTGTAGTGACACGCGATCATGATGTGATTCGGCTTGTGTCCGAACGCGACATGCTGAAGAATGTTCTCCGGCCCGGGTTGGATCCTCGAGACGTTTTCATCAGCCAGATCATGTCCCGTCACATAATGACTGTTTCACCGGATGAGACCTGGGAAGATTGCCTGAGCAAGATGAAAACGCGCGTTGCAGACATCTTCCAGTTCTCGAAAACGGGCATTGATCGGGATGATTTCACTGCGCGAGATCTTGGCATCGATGAGGCAGAGATCCTGGACAGGTACATGTGGGATCCTTACGTTCGGCGACAGGAAACTGAGGTTGAGAGCGCCAGCTAATCTGCGGTTCAGGATTCATTGCAGTTTCAGATTCCTTTGACATTCAGGGCCTGAAGTGCCTATTCTTCAAATTTCCGGCCATTCAGATCAATGCAAAAAATCCTTGTAGTAGCTATGGCTTTCATCTGCCTGGCGACACCATTCCTTATATGCAGCCCCAAATGCAGATCTTTCCGAAGC
>CAWJJO010000009.1:0-94611 GCA_963843285.1 uncultured bacterium | reverse complement strand
TGCTTGGTTCGGTTGGTGTTTGCTGATCTTGATTGGATCTCCTCAAACACGAATTTCGAAATCAGGAACCTGCAGGACATCGATGGTCACAAAGCGGAACGCACTTACGATGGCCTGCAGTTTGTGGTTACCAAACGCTTTTCGAACCGCGCTCAAATGCTCGCGTCCTTCCTTTACTCCGAATCCAACGGGCCTGCAAACCGCAACAACTTCCAGAATTGGAATATCGAAGGTCCGATGATCATGGACACTGGATGGTTCAGGAGCTTGAACGCTTCGATCAACAATATGGAAGGGCCCCTGCCGTTTACTCCGAAATACGAGTTCAAGTTATCCGGCTCTTACGTGTTGCCGAAGATTGATACCGATCTGGGTATCCGTTTGCGATATGCTTCAGGACGTCCGTACTGGTTTCTGGAGGAAATCCCAATCATTGCCTCGTGGAACTTTGACGATCCGCCTCCCGGCGGTGTAGTGAATCCGGATGGCTCACCGATCATTGTCGGGGTAGATCCGAACAATCCGGTGATTCTCCCTTCGTCAACGATTATTGATCTGCATTTTGCCAGGGCATTCAACCTGTGGCGGCAACAGAACTTGCTCGTGGGTCTTGACTGTTTCAATATTTTCAACACCAACACTGTCACGAACGCGAATTACGATACACGTCCGGGAGTCGTAGAAGCGATCACGAGTCCGTCTCGTAAGTTCAGATTGGGCCTGGCGTACCAGTTCTAGTAGATTCTTGTTTTGTGGGGGCGGGCCTCCGTGCCCGCCCGATGAGTTTGTTGATACGATCCGGCGGGCACGGAGGCCCGCCGCTCCAAATTGATTCCTCCGAGGCGGGTCATGTCGAAGCGGTTGAGCAGGATTCTGATTCTTTCAGCCGCGATCCTAGTTGCGGCTGCCGGCATTTTCCTGATGCTTCGATCCGGTCGCTCACCGCAGGGAGACAACCTCAGCCGGCTTGCTGCAAAAAAACCGAATGTTCTGCTCATTACGATCGACACAACTCGCGCCGATCATCTTCCTGTCTACGGTTACAAGAGTATTCGCACGCCCAACCTGGAGTTACTGGTGAAACAGGGTATTCTCTTCCGCCAGTGTGCAACGGTCGCGCCGTTGACTCTCCCGTCGCACTGTTCGATTATGACCGGAACGTATCCGACTTATCACGGTGTCCGTGTCAATGGAAACACCGCGCTTTCGATGGAGAATCAAACTCTGGCGGAAGCATTTGCCGCGAACGGTTACCAAACAGGCGGCTTCGTTGGCGCTTTTGTTCTGGATGGGCGCTGGGGACTGAACCAGGGGTTTCAACATTACGATGATCAATTTGATTTGAAAAAATTTAAGAAGCTGGATCTGGGCATGGTCCAAAGACCTTCAAACGAAGTTGTGGATGCGGCATTTACCTGGCTGGAGGGACGGAAGAACAAACCGTTTTTTGCGTGGCTTCACTTTTACGATCCGCACATGCCGTATGCGCCGCCTGAACCGTACCGGTCGGAATACGGTTCCAGGGGCATTGTCGGTCTCTACGATGGAGAAATCGCATTTATGGATTCACAGATCGGCCGATGCCTCGCGTGGCTGGATAAAAACAACTTACGGGACCGGACGGTTGTCGCGGTCGTCGGCGATCATGGCGAGGGTTTGGGGGATCACGGTGAAATGACCCACGGATTTTTCATTTACGATTATGCCGTTCACGTTCCGTTCATTTTGTCAGCCCCCGATTCTGCGATGAATGGGCGTGAGATTTCCGCACAGGTAAGAACCATCGATCTTTATCCCACACTGTTGCAGGCCTCCGGCATTGCGATACCTAAACAGGCGCAGGGAACTTCGCTCTGGCCTCTGGTGGAGGGGCATCCGGCCGGCGATCTGTACGCATATAGTGAGTCTATGACGCCCAGCATCCAGTATGGCTGGTCTCCGCTGCTTGCGCTTCGTACCGCCAAATTCAAATACATCGATGCGCCCCGCCCGGAGCTTTACGATCTGGAGAAAGATCCGGACGAGGAGAGCGACGTTCGCAGCAACCAGGCGCGGATCGTGAAAGAGTACGAAAAGAAGCTGAAGGATGTGGTCGCTGAGACCGGCGCAAACGCTCCCGCTCCGAACCACGCCAATCTAGACAACGAAACCGTCGAACGCCTCGCAGCTCTGGGTTACATTGGCGCGCCAGTAACCACAAAGCCCGCCTCATCTACTAACACATTAGTAGATCCCAAAGACCGGTTGCCGGTGCATGAGGCGATCAGCAGGGCAGGGGAACTGAACAACGATGATCAATACGCAGAATCGGCCGGGATACTGGAGAAAGTGCTCCGGGATGATCCGGCGAATCCTCAAGCCCGTTTGCTTCTCGCGAGCAACTACATTGAGCTGGGGCGACCGGAGGATGCCACGTCGCTGTTGAACGATCTGCTTCAAGAAGATCCGCAAAACATTCGCGCGCTGGTGACTCTTGCCAATATTCTGCAGGATGAAGGCAAATCCGATGAGGTGATTCGCCTCTGCCAGAGCGCTCTCCAGGTGGACGAACGGAACACACGAGCGCTCACGTTGATGGGACAGGCATACATGGATCTGCGCAATTTCAAGGATGCCTTGCCGTGGTTGCAAAAGGCCGTGGATGTCCAGCCCAAGATGACACAGAATCATTTGAGTCTCGCAGCGTGTCTGATCGGCCTGAAGGAATACGAAAAGGGAGAACAAACCCTGCATACGATACTCGATGGCAATCCGAAATTCCCACGCGCTCATTATCATCTTGGACTTCTTTACGAGGAACAGGGGAAGTTGCAGGAAGCGGTCCGCGAATATAAAGACGAGATCGAAATGTACGGCGACAGCTTCATGGCCCGATTTAATCTCGGACGCCTACTGTTGCGCCTTGGAGATCGCGCCGGCTATATGGAGCAGATGCGAGAGGTGGTTCGCATCGCTCCGAAAAATGCAGCAGGATACTTGTTCCTGGCCCGCGGTCTTCTGCAAGAAAGAGCGAGCACCGATGAGATTCTCTCCTTGACCGAACAGGGATTATCGCTTGCAAGAACGCCGGAGTACAAGGCGATGGCGTACTTCATGCTCGCTGATGTTTACGACCGGAGAAACGAACCACAATTAGTCCGAAAAGCACTGGCAAAAGCAAATGAATATAAATCACAAATTCCAAACTAAACGGTTTGTAACGCCGGCGTCCCCGCCGGCACCGGGAAGATTTGTTCCCTCATTCTTTTCTGGCCGGCGTGACGCCGGCGTTCCAAACCGCTGTCGTTTCGTAATGGTTCTCGTTGTCCTGGTTCAAATCGGTCTCCTCGAAGCGGGCACGCAGGCGCTGAAAAATGGATGGCGGCTGCGGTCCTCAGCTGAAGTTCAGGCATCGGGAGAGCAGATCTCCAACAGGGACTTTGATGTCCAGGCATGGTATTTCACTACGGTTCCCGCGACCGTATTGTCGGCATTGGTCAAGAATGGTGTTTATCGGGACCCGTATTTTGGCAAGAATTTGGAAACAATCTCACATGAACCGTTTCTGTCATCATGGTGGTATCGGAGAGAGTTTGATCTGGATACTGCTTCTACTGGTGAGAAAACCGTGAGGATCATTTTTGATGGTATCAACTACAGCGCAAACATCTTTGTGAATGGAACTAGGATCGCGTCGACTGATACTGTTTCCGGATCCTTCAGGCGATTCGAATTCGATATTTCGAAACTGGCTCACGAAAAAGGAAATATTCTGGCAGTCGAAGTCTATCCACCGAAACCCGGCGATTATACGATCGGATTTGTGGATTGGAATCCTACGCCTCCGGACAACAACATGGGCTTGTGGCGTGAAGTGAGCCTCCACACGTCAGGCCCCGTAACAATCGAGCGTCCTTTTGTGCAATCTAAACTCAACCTCGAGTCATTGAAAGAAGCGCAACTGATCGTAAGCGCCGCTCTTGTCAATCATAGTGACCACGCTGTTTCCGGAAAAATCAGTGGAAAGACCGACGGCGGCCTTACGATTGGACAGGATTATTCTTTAGCTTCTGGTGAGACAAAAGAAATTCGTTTCGATCCCCTGATCGTTCAAGATCCACGCGTATGGTGGCCCAACAATCTGGGGAGTCCTGAGCTTTACACTCTCAAACTTGCTGTAGCCGATCAGCAGGAAACTTCGGATTCTCGAAACGTGACATTCGGGATCCGCGAAGTCTCCGATTATCTGAACGAGCAGGGGCATCGCGGCTATATCATCAATGGCAAGAAGATTCTGATCCGTGGCGGCGGATGGGTGGATGATCTGTTTTTAGATGAAGATGAAAAGAAGCTGGAAGCTCAGTTTCAGTACGCCAAGCACTTGAACTTGAACACGATTCGGCTGGAGGGATTCTGGGGCTCCAGTGAGAAGCTGTACGAATTTGCCGATCGCTATGGATTACTTGTGATGGCCGGTTTCAGTTGTCACTGGGAGTGGACGCACTATCTGGGAAAGCAGGCCGATGAGCCCTATGGCGGGGCAACAAATCAGGAGGATATGAATCTGCTCACGCAATATTTGCGGGACCAGGTATTGTGGCTGCGAAATCATCCGGGCATCTTTGTATGGGCTCTGGCAAGCGATATGTTGCCTCATCCTGAGCTGGAAAAACGATATCGTGAAGAACTTGCGCGCATCGATCCCACACGCCCGATTCTGGTTTCTACCAAGTTGTGGGAAAGCAAAGTCAGCGGCTCGAGCGCTGTGAAAATGAACGGTCCGTACGAATACGTCACCCCGAACTACTGGTATGTGGACAATGAAAATGGAGGGGCTTTCGGATTCGATACGGAGGTCTCGCCGGGCGCGCAACCTCCTCCGGAGGAGAGTATCAAGAGGATGTTTGCAAAAGAGCACTGGTGGCCTACGGATGATACATGGAATTTTCACTGCGGCCGGAATGAATTCAATAGCATGCAACGCTATATGAACGCTTTCAATCAACGATATGGCTCAGTCGAATACCTGGAGGACTTTGCGAAAAAAGCGCAGGCGTCCAACTACGAAGCCATCCGCGCCATGTTTGAATCATTCGGTGTTCGAAAGCCAGTGGCAACCGGGGTGATCCAATGGATGCTCAACGCCGCCTGGCCCAAGATGTTCTGGCAACTGTACGACTACTATTTGATGCCCGGCGGCGCGTTTTACGCGGCACGGAAAGCAAACCAACCATTGAACATCGCGTATGATTATGCAAACCGGTCGATCCATGTTGTCAACGATACCTACGCAACCTATCCTGCGCTCAAAGCAGAAATCAAAGTCTTCTCCGTTGCATCTAAAGAATTGTTTTCAAAAGAGCTAACTACTTCGGCTGATCTGTACGAATCAAAAAAGATTCTGGATTTTCCTGCAAAGATGGAGCCATCGCCGGTGTACTTCTTAAGTTTAAAATTGCGGGGCCCTGATGGGAAGGCCGTTGCCGACAATTTTTACTGGTTGTCTTCGAAACCCGATGTGCTGGATTTCAAAGGCTCCGAATGGTACTTCACGCCAAACAAGGAGTACGCGAATTTCAGTGCGCTAACCGAACTGGCGCCGGTGGAGATCCAGGTCGAACAGCAGTGGAAGGAGAATGAAGTTACCGTCAATCTGAAGAATCCCGGACAGCAAATCGCCTTCTTCATCGAACTGAGAGTAACGAAAAATAGGACCGGTCGTTCGATTTTGCCTGTTTTTTGGGATGACAACTACGTTTCGCTTCTCCCCGGTGAAACGAAACAATTTACAGCGAGGTTTTCATCGGAAGATCTTCATGGTGAAAAACCGATTCTGCAGTGTTCAGGCTGGAATGTGGTTTGTAGCGCCGGCGTCTCGCCGGCAAGGCAAGTGGAGGAATAGTTTCCATGGTAAGGAATAACGCAGTAGTAGGTCTTGTCTTTTTCATCTTCTTCGTGATTTCGCTTCTGACGAACATACTCGGTCCGCTGGTGCCCGACATCATAGACGGATTTCATCTCAGCCTTGCGCTTGCAGGGTTTCTGCCTTTTTCCTTTTTCATCGCATACGGCGTGATGTCGATTCCTGCAGGAATTCTGCTTGAGAAATTCAGTGAAAAACCTTTGCTGGTTGCTTCCTTTGCGCTTGCCTCCGCCGCGGCATTGGTGTTTGCGCTGAGCCCGGTTTTCTCCGTGGCTTTGTTGTCGTTGTTCTCGATCGGTATCGGAATGGCGGTCTTGCAGGTGGCGATCAATCCGCTCTTAAGAACGGCGGGAGGGGAAGAGCACTTCGCGTTTTTCTCAGTGCTGGGGCAACTGGTATTCGGGCTGGCATCCTTTATCAGTCCATGGATCTACTCCTATCTTGTGCGCAATTTGAAAGAAGTTGCCGGGCCTGACAATGCTCTGATTGCGACACTCAGGAACGTGGTTCCGGCGAATCTTCCCTGGGTTTCTCTTTACTGGGTATTCGCTGTTGTGTCGCTTCTGATGGTAGTGATCCTTGCTCTGTTCCGTTTGCCGAAAGTTGAATTGAAGGAGGATGAGAAAACGGGCGCGAAAGAAACGTACTTGCAGCTTTTCAAAAATCGAACGGTTATTCTGTTCTTTATCGGAATTTTTGCATACGTGGGTACGGAGCAAGGCATAGCAAACTGGATTTCAGAATTTCTCAGGAGATATCACGGCCTCCTTCCGGAAGTCGATGGAGCGCGCGCCGTGGCATGGTTCTGGGGACTGATGACAGTTGGATGCGCGATCGGTCTGGTGCTTCTCAAACTTTTCGACAGCAGATGGGTACTTATCGGCGCGGCTGTGTTGGCTATCGCGACGCTGTCCGCTGCTCTATTCGGTCCGCTGTCCGTATCCAAGCTGGCATTTCCCGCGTTAGGTTTTTGCGCTTCCGTGATGTGGTCGATTGTCTTTTCCCTTGCGCTCAATTCGATTGAGAAACACCAGGGCTCCTTTTCGGGAATTCTATGTACCGGGATCATTGGCGGCGCCGTGGTCCCTCTTCTGATTGGTTGGCTGGGCGATTGGATCGGTTTGCGGTATGGAATGATGGTACTGTACATCACTCTCGGATACATTTTGAGTGTCGGTATCTGGGCGCGGCCGTTGATTACGAATGAAACGATCTGGAGCAAGAAACGACAGGAAGCTCTGACTTAAATCTGGAGGTTGCGGCCCTCCGTGGCCGCCGTGGGCCCTAAGTTTGGAGGTGGCGGCCCTCCGTGGCGCCGGAAGCAGTGACTCAGATGAAGGAGAAAGTATGAACGAAACATCCATGATCGCTGTGGATCTTGGCGGCACAAGTCTCCGTGTTGGAAAGGTTCGAGGCAATGCGATTGTGGAACGTTGCCAGCGAGCGGTGCCGGCAACTGATAGCGCTGAAACAGTCCTGAAAGAACTGATTGGCGCAATTGAACCGATGTTTGATGATGAAGTTGCCGCCATCGGGATTGGAGTGCCGAGCGTGGTGGATGTGGATCGCGGAATCGTCTACGACGTTCAGAACATTCCGTCCTGGAAGGAAGTTCACCTGAAGGATGCCTTGGAACGTGATTTCCGAGTGCCGGTACACGTGAACAACGACGCCAACTGCTTCGCGCTCGGCGAATTCCATTTTGGAAAGGGGAGAGGATTTCGCCATCTCGTGGGAATTACAATCGGAACGGGTCTTGGAGCGGGGATTATCATCGATGGTCATTTGTACAACGGCAGTAACTGCGGAGCCGGGGAAATCGGAACGATTCCGTATAAAGAACAGACGATCGAGTATTATTGCAGTGGTCAGTTTTTCGCCCGGGAGTGCGGAGTCAACGGAGAGACTGTTTTTGAACGCGCAAGCGGAGGTGACCTAGCCGCAATTCATGCCTATGAAGCTTTTGGAAATGAGATGGCGCATGCGGTAATGACGGCTCTCTACGCGTTTGATCCGCAGATTTTGATCCTGGGTGGATCTGTCAGCAAAGCGTTTCCCTTTTTTAAGAAAACGATGACGGAAAAGATGACCGCCACATTTGCCTACCAGCACGCGTTGCGGCGTCTTGTGATCGAGGCGTCCGCGCTGCCGGATATTGCTCTTCTGGGTGCAGCCGCACTGCATCTGGATGCGATAGGAGGAGGTCCAAAGTCCAATGTCCCTGCATTCTGAAATTCATCAGCAGCCCAACTGTCTGGAACAGCTACTTCAGGAACAACGCACCGCGACAGAAAAGATTGCGTACGCCATCAATGCAAGGGATATTCGCTTTGTATTGATTGCGGCAAGAGGTACTTCTGAGAATGCAGCCCGTTACGCAAATTACCTGTGGGGCGCGATGAACCGGCTCCCTGTGGCTCTTGCTGCGCCGTCGCTGTTTACTTACTACAATCGTCCACCCAAGCTGGATGGAGCGCTGGTGATTGGAATTTCACAATCCGGCAGGTCGCCTGACATCGTGAGTGTGCTAGCGGAAGGAAGGCGCCAGGGGTGCTTGACGCTTGCCGTTACGAATGAGGTAGATTCCCCTCTCGCGCAGGCCGCTGATTTTGTGTTGTACGTCGAAGCGGGGCAGGAAAATGCTGTTGCGGCCACAAAAACATACACCGCGGAATTGATGGCAGTTGCGATGCTCTCCGCTGCGATGAAAGCTGATGATGCTCTCTGGCAGGAGCTGTATCGAGTTCCCGGATGGATCGAGTCTACGCTTGCAATGGACGGTCTCTTCGGAATCAAAGTACGTCCCTATCTTGCGATGTCAAACTGCGCGGTGCTTGGCAGGGGGTTCAATTTTGCCACCGCTTATGAATGGGCGTTAAAGTTGAAAGAACTGGCATATATCGAAGCAGCGCCATATTCCTCTGCGGATTTCCTGCATGGTCCGATCGCGATTGTGGATCGCGGATTCCCGATCCTGGCGGTAGTGCCTGGAGGAGCCGTTTACTCTTCTACAATGGATGTGCTCCGGGAATTGCGCTTCGGGCGTTCAGCTGAGCTGGTGGTGATTTCCGATGTCCAGGAAGCCTTGGATTTGGCGCAAACATCGCTGCCGCTGCCCGCCGCTATTCCTGAGTGGCTCAGCCCTATGGTTTCCATCATTCCCGCGCAGCTATTTTGTTATCACCTTGCACTTGCCAAAGGATGCGATACGGAATCGCCAAGAGGAATTCACAAAGTCACCGAAACGAGGTAGAGGATTTACCACAAAGACACAAAGGACACAAAGAGGAAATAAAAAGGAAATCCTAGATGCAAAAGAAACATCAGATCGTAACACTCGGTTTCTTGTTGATCGTAGCTATTTTCTGGATTGCGTGCGCGGGGCGGTACCAGTTCCCGATCGCGCAGATGAGAATGCCGCCGGGAGGATTGAGTTCCGGACAGGTTCCGTTGTTCGTTTCTTTTGGAAGTGATGATAATCCGTATTCCGACGGGTTGAATTACCTTACAGAACTTTTTGCGTCCCGCAAAAATCCTGCGGGAAGCGGTAGCAGCAAAACCTTCGATGGTCTACCACTACACTATTCATTCTATGTAAATACAATCTACATCACGAATTGTGTAGAGAGCGGGCGTCCCTGCCCGCCAGGAGAGGATCCCGAGAAAGTGAAGCAGTCCTGGAAACAAGCTCTGGATCACGGTCATGAAATCGGCGTGCACACGCACTCCCATCCACACGGAGAAAAATTCAGCGTGAAAGAATGGCAACACGAGATCGATCTTTGCATCGAGCATCTTACCAGGCCGGATGGCCTTGGGGTTCCCCGAAATCAACTGATGGGCTTCCGTACGCCGTATCTGGAATACAGTGACCGTACTTTGACGGCCGTTCATCGAACGCCTTTCGTATACGATTGCAGTCTTGAGCAGGGCGATCAGAAGGATCAGGATGGCCGGAACTTCGTCTGGCCATATTTGCTGGATCATGGCAGCCCCGGCGAAGATAAGATTCGAAAACATCCCGGCTTATGGGAACTCCCCGTATATCATTTCATTGTGCCGCCGGACGAGCTGTGTGAAAGGTATGGTGTTCCACCCGGGTTGCGGGCAAGTCTGAAGAAGAGGACCGACTATTTTGATGTTGAGCAGGGCAAAATCAGCGGAATGGATTGGAATTTGTGGTTTGAATTCGGGATGACCAAGGCTGAGTTTCTTGCCACGTTGAAGTACAACCTCGATTTACGTTTGCAGGGAAATCGATGCCCGCTGAACGTAGGTGCTCACAGTTGGATTTACTCAGATCAGAGTCCTGAGAATCCGCCAGGATCGACCCTGCAAGATCGCCGCGATGCGTTTCGCGAATTTCTTGATTATGCGCTTTCCAAATGGGAGGTGCGCGTTGTCAGCAGTAAGGAACTGCTCGCATGGATTCAATCTCCGGTGCCGTTATCGAATTCCAGGACGAATGCTTCGCCGGCGGGCGCGGAGGCCCGCCCTACGAAATTGGAAGAGAGGCAATCTGCAATAGAGACTTTGGGCGCCGGCTTCCGCTGCTCGATCTATTCAAAGAGGCCGGATCCCGGCCCCGCGTATTGGGCACGGGTCGGCCGCGAGATGGCTGCGCGCTTCCCCGGCGCACGACCTGAGGTAATCTGGATTGTGGGAAGTATCAACGGAAAAGGGACACAGTTGCCTTTCCCTGTTTCTGATGTGGATGATCCGCTGATCACGGGAAGTAACGGAGAGGATCGCGGGGAAGCCGCGTTGAATCTGTTCGATCAGCTTGGCTTTCGCGTGTGGCTGCAGGTAGAGCCGCGCTTCGCTTCCGCGGAGAAGTTGCTCAACCTTGCACTCAAACGTTACTCGCATCATTCATCCGTAATCGGAGTTGGGATCGATGTCGAATGGAACAAATCGACAAATCCGGATGGCGGCGAACCGGTGAGTGATGCCGAAGCCAGCGCCTGGTTGGCTCTGGCGCGCTCCTACAATCCGAAATATCGGTTGTTTCTAAAACACTGGTTGCCTGAAAAGATGCCGCCAACGGTGCGGGACGGTATTCTGTTTGTGGACGATAGCCAGATCTTCCCCACAATGGATCCCATGATCGATGAGTTTGCTCAATGGGGAAAGACTTTCGCTCCCGCGCCTGTTGCATTCCAGATCGGCTATCCTTCTGATCGCCCCTGGTGGATTCAAATGAAGGATCCGCCAAAAGGAATCGGGGAAAATATCCTGAAGAAAGTGCCGAACACTCAGGCCATTTTCTGGGTTGATTTCTCCGTGCTGGAAGTGTTTCCGCCGAATCTTTAGCTTCCGCGGGCACGGAGGCCCGCGGCTCCAGGTTGAAGAATTCAGTACATTGGGCTGCGGATCTTAAAATGGAAGACCAGCATTCGTGTGAGTAGGGTTCTCCTGCTCCCACGCAGGGCCGGTAAACAAAACCGTGGTTAGGATGATAAAAAATCGGATGAGGCGTGGTTTCCTGTGATCCTGTATTGAGCCCATGTAGCAGGAGCTTTCAAGCCGTCGGATAAATCTCCGGCTCTTCAGCCTCTCCGTCTTTCTGATTCTCTTTTCGAATCGCCAGAATCAGGACAATTGATAATCCACCCCAGACAATTCCAATCACGGCGATCATGTTCAACAGGGTAACGATAGGCATCAGGACTCCATTTGCTTCGAAAAGATACGACGGAACATCCATCGGTTCAAGAGGAGAAGGATTGCCGT
Organism: uncultured bacterium; assembly: GCA_963843285.1. Lineage (GTDB taxonomy): Bacteria > Acidobacteriota > HRBIN11 > JAKEFK01 > JAKEFK01 > CAZDDB01. The sequence goes on along the minus strand of CAWJJO010000009.1, from coordinate 82,976 downwards.
AATCACGCCCCATTGAAGCAGGCATGTTGCCACACTATACATATGAAATGGATTCCACCAGCCGCTTCGGTCATAGCTGGTAATCGCCAGAAAAAACCACCAGCCAATCAATGCAACAACCTGCAGCGGGATCAACCAGGAGAGAATATGGTTGTACCACTTGCCGATCAGAACGTCAGTGCCGGGGCCATTCACCGCGCTTACGCGAAAGCGATCTACTCCATATTTTGTAACCGCAAAAGAGATGAATCCTCCGCTGATCATCAAAGCGATTCCCCAGACCCAGTCCTGGTTTTCAAAAAACGCCAAACTGACGGCGGAAGGGATGCCAAAAAGGAATCCGACTACAGCCACCATTGCGATTGCCCGGCCTCGCAGCATGCCCATATCCAGAAATACCTTTACTGCAAGCTCGATCATCGAAATCAAAGAAGTCATCGCGGCGAAAGACAGTCCGGCAAAGAAGATTGTGGAGAAGAAAGACTGCACCAGGATTCCACCCGGAAGTTTTGCGAAAAGTTGAGGCAGAAATATGAAAGCCAGCCCGGTGTTTGTGCTTCCCCGGCCTGAGATTAACTCATGAACTCCATCACCGGGCGCGAGCGCAAAAACGGTAGAAAAAATGGTGATGCCCGCCAGCAGCGAAACGGAATTGTTTGCCAATGCCGTCAGGGCGCCATTCAATACCACATCTTCCTTTCGTCGCGCGTAGCAGGCGTATGTCAGAATGAGTCCCCAGCCGGCACCCGTGTCCCACGCATTTTGCGTCAAAGCAGCAAGCCAGACCTTGTAATCCAGCAATGTGTTCAAGTCGGGAGTGAAAAAGTAAATGATCCCTCGCAGGGATCCCGGCAGAGTAACTGCCCGTAACGCGAGAATGAGGAGGATTACCAGAAGCGCAGGAATCAGAATTCTGTTTGTGCGCTCGATTCCGCGCACACCTCTGTAGATGATGAACGCTCCGCCTGCCATGGCAAGAAAATGGAAAAGGATCGGCTCGTAGCTCTTTGTAAAAGCCTCCCACATGACAATATGATCTGAAGTCCGTACCAGTCCGCCGGTGACAGCACTGAACAGGTATTTGAGACACCATCCCGTTACAACCGAGTAGTAAAACATGATGGCTGTGGCAACAAAGCCGATAAACGCTCCCATCCAGGTGTATTTCTCCCCAGCCAGCTTTGCGATCGCTCCGATCGTTCCGTATCGCGTGAATTTGCCGATGGCGAATTCCGTGATGATCAACGGAATCGACCAGATGAAAAGGAATATGACCCATGGAATCAAGAAGGAGCCGCCCCCGTTTTGGGCTACGATGCGGGAGAATCTCCAAATATTGCCCGTTCCAACCGCAATTCCGATGACGGACAGAATCATTCCCCAGCGTGAAGTAAAGAGATGCTGAGCCCCCGACATGGGTCTTATTGTAACATTGGATTCTCTCACTCCCGAAAGCAGAGTCGTGATAATCTTATCGGTGCAGAACCATTCTCAAACATGGAGGAATAAATGAAGAAACCGTTGTTACTCATGATTGCGTTGTTGATTGCTGTATCGGGGGTTTGTTCCGCATCAGACAAACCCACAGACGATCAAGTGATCTCAAAAGTGAAGATGATGTGGGAAGCCTTTAAGAACAAGGATACCAAGACGTTTGACACATGGCTGACCGATGACATTCTGGATGTTGGACCCATGGGAGTCATGGACAAGGCGGGAATCCAGAAGATGATGATGGATTATGACGTTGCCGAGTACAACCTCAGCGATTTCAAGGTGATCTGGATCGACAATGACGCTGTGCTTGTTACGTATAAGGCGTCCAGTAAGGGAAAGTATCAGGGAAAAGAAGTGCCTCCGGGCAATTTCCTGTGCACCGACATCTGGGTAAACCAGGGCGACAAATGGCTAGGTAAGTTTCATCAGGAAACACCTGTCATGGAAATGCCAGCGCCGCAAAAATAGCGATTCGGGGCGCACGCCTGTGCGCCCCCTTCCTTCCGTCAATCGATTAGTTTTCTGGCCAGGTATTCTTCGATTTCGAGGTTCTGGAGTCGGCCGTCCTTGTTGCGGTCCATTCTGTTTCTGGTTTGATTCTGCTCGGCAAGGATCCCTTTTCCAATTTCCCGGGATTGTTGTAGATACCTAAGCCCTTCGTCCCATTCTTCCTGAAATCGGCGAAAATCGAAATTCCTTGCCCAGTTGGCTCCATCTCGTTGGCAGGCTGCCTGTGGCAATAACAAAACGCGGGCGATGTGGATCAATGCCAGATGGAAGTTCTTTCTATATTCAAGGTTGTCCTGGACTCCCAGATCAGCCTGAGAAAGTGATGAGAGTTGTTTTTGCGCATCATTCCCTTTTAGGAAATCCCGGTAACATGTATCAAAAAAATCTACATCCTGATTATTTCGTGCCGATTCTAAGTGGAGCGCCAGTTGGAAGAAACTGAAGGAGTCGCCGGTTTCCTTTCCGGGATCATCAAAGAACCGGTAGGTTAGGTCCGGCTGCGCAAGCGTAAATACGTCCGAAGTCCGGAAATAGACCGGTTTATAATCAGGAAAAGCTTGTTGAATTCTTCGGTTTTCTTCTTCAAAATTCCGACACAGAATCACATTTCCTCGAAGAAACGGATCATTCCAGTTTACGAAATATTCCCGAGTACTCTTTCCAAGAAAGACAAGTGTTTTCCGGGCGCCGACTTTACCGAGCTCGTCTTTCAAATAAGACGCGTACGTTGAAGAAACATGATACTTGTTGATGAATTGTGGAAATCGTACCGGCAAGAAGAACAGGAGCGAAACAAGAAGGAGTGCAGGAACGGTTTGCGAACGAAGCTCCGGCTCCTTTTCCGGATCTAAACCTGCGCTCCGTACAATCATCAAGAGGATGATGGGCGCCATGAGCAAGAAAAAACGGGGTCCAAAAAGAAGGTCTTGCCAGTACACCGCGGAATAGAAGATTGCCAAAAAGAAACAGCTCAGCATGAAGAGCTTGTCCCATGTGGAAAATCCAGTCTTACGAACCAGAAAGATGAATGTGAAAAAAAGCGCTCCCGAGTACCAGCCTGTGACCCAGTGATTCAGGGCGAGGAGATTATTGGAGGTGTTTACAACCGCATTGATAGAACTGGACGAATGAAGACTTTTTCCGAATCCAAACTGAAAGTCAGGGTATTCAAAGGCGTATCCGGAAACAAGCGCATTTCCAGACGTTTCTTTTTGATAGTAGCCAAGCAGCAATCCCCCCGCCAGAATCCCGGCAACACAGACAGCCGGAAAAACAAAGGAACGTTTCCGAATCCGATCCCAAATCGCGTACACGATTACCGGCAAAAGAAACGGAAAGAGCGAGTAGGGCCGAATCAGCACAGCGCCTAAAAAGATCAAGAACAAAATTGTGCTCCGCCAAAGTTTTTCGTCTTCTGTTTGCATCCTGGCCAGGTAGACGATTCCACTGGCCACAAACAATTCGGGAACATGGATCATCCATGTTGAGTACATCAAGAACAGAAATGGGGAGAATAGAGAAAGCCAGCCAAACAGCGCTGCCGCTCGCGCGCTATGCCACCGGCGAATGTAAAGCATCCAGATAGTGATGGTTGCCGCCCCCAAAATCGGGGAAAGCAGGGATTCGCCGCGCAGCAGCATTGCAACCATCAGGAGCAGCGGATATCCCGGTTGATAAATGCTAAACCAACGGTGGTCCACCATGACCAGCATGTCGTTATTTGTGGAGAAAAATTCCGGAAGTTGTGGCGCCGGAGCAAAGAGCTTCCCTTCCCGGAAGATCTTTGCTTGAAATAGAAGAGCGGCTGAATCTTGAATTAACGGGATTCCCCGATTGACCACCAAGGAAATCGATGCTGTGAGCACGAAAAAGAGCAATGCAGGCATCCAGAAGAGCCAGGTTCGGGAAGAACACAGCTTGAGAAGACCGTAAAAGGTTGACGTAATTTTATCGCGTAGGCCGGGCAAGAGGTTGAAGCTCAAGAGCGCAACGTAAATAAAGACGAAGGAATAAAAGATCTGGCGTGTAAAATCCTCCCGATTGTTCAAATGACGAAGCTGCAGACACTCGCTCCATGGAATGGAAAGAACCAGAATCGGGAGAACCAGGAACGCGCGAGTGAATGAACCTTTGCGGATTTCATCCACGATCAGCCTTCCGGAAGTGATCAGGACTGCCGCCAGGAACAAGCTCCAGAACAGGAGATAAGTGTTGACATCCTGATTTGCGTACCAGAGGGAAAGAGTCCGGCCGGAAAAAAAGAGCAACGCGACGGCCACAATGTGACGCAGCATTTGTCGCGGACTGATTGAAACATGAGTGACGCTTTTCCCTGAATGATTAGGCGTCATCGTATGGTTGGACTGTTGAAAGTCAAGGCCGGCGAACTCTATTAAGGAAAGCCGATTATATCCACAAAGCGATGAATGACAAAACTGGAGAGCTGAATACGCCGGGTTTTGCGCCGCTTGTGCCTTTATTTGTGGACTATGCAAATACTTTGTGGTGAAATAACGGAATTCATATGATGATCTGGTTGGCGGCTCTGCTCCTTGCGGTTTTCTTGGGGGAAGCAGATTGTCATGATTTTCAGCTTGCGCCGCGATTACCGAACGGTATGACGCTGGCTCCCGCAGGCCCGACCTACGACGTTGGGAACATGCCCCTTTCCGGAGTGATGTCCCGCGACGGCAAACTGGTGCTGTTACTCAGCGGATTCCGCGAGCAGGGCGTTCAAGTTTTTGATCCGAAGTCGGGAAAAATCCTTCAGACTCTATCCCAACCTGCTGCGTTCTTCGGTCTGGTCTTCTCATCCGACGGCAAAACGCTGTATGCCTCCGGTGGTTCGGAGGATGTCGTGTATGTATACAACTGGAGAAACGGTATGGCCGAACCGGCCGGAAAACTCGTTCTTGCCGTCCCTGCGGAAGATGGCAAAAAGGGCCTTCGCAGTCCTGCCGGAATCGCGCTCTCCCGGAACAACCGGTATTTGTATGTTGCCGAAAATCTTTCCGATACCCTGGCTGTTGTTGATCTGAAGACGGGAATGGTTGTGGATAGAAAACCGGCCGGACGTTACCCTTACGCCGTGATCGCTGCAACTGATGGAGCCGTGTACGTTTCCGCCTGGGGGGACAACATCGTCACACGCTTCACAACCGATCGTTCAGGCAGCAAGCTCCTTCAATCCCGAGGGGTAACCGTTACGCGCCATCCATCAGCGCTTCTACTGAATTCGAAGACATCGCGCCTGTTTGTTGCCTCGGCAAGTACGGACACGATTGCAATTGTGGATACAAAGAGGCTCCAGCTGGTTCGTACGTTGAATGATTCGCCGCCGTCCGTACAGGAAGGCAGTACTCCGAATGCGCTGATGCTGTCTCCTGATGGGAATAGGCTATTTGTCGCCGAAGCAGACAACAATGCGGTTGCTGTGTTTCAACTTTCTGCCGCATCTTCCGGGATTCCAAATGGATTGAAGGACGATCATTTAGCGGGCCGGATCCCGGTCGGGTGGTATCCGACTGCGATTTTGCAATCTTCGGATGGCATTTGCGTGGTCAATGGAAAGGGCCGTGGAACTCGCGGGAACCCCACGGCCCCTCAGGGAGAAATTTACCGAAAGGCCCCGACGGAATACGCGTTGGGCCAGCTCAACGGAACGATCACCAGGATTTCTACAAACATGACCGACGCGCAGTTGAAATCCCATTCGCTTCATGTGGCTGAGCTGAACAACTGGAATCGCACTGAAGAAAAGCCGGCATACCCCCCGTTCAAACATGTGATGTACATCATCAAGGAAAATCGCACCTACGATCAGGTTTTGGGCGATTTGGCGAAAGGGGATGGCGATCCATCGCTGGTGTTCTTCCCGCGATCGGTTTCTCCGAACCATCATGCATTGGCCGAACGGTTCGGTCTTTTTAATCGATTCTTTGTAAACGCGGAAGTGAGCTCTCAGGGACATCCCTGGTCGACTTCCGCATATGTGACGGATTTTACTGAAAAAACTGTCCACTCTACTTACTCCGATCGCCGCGAAGGGGAAAAATCCGATGATGAAGTTTCGGATCCGGCGACCGGCTATTTATGGGACCTGGCTACTCGAGGCAATGTGACTCTTCGAGTTTATGGAGAATACGCCGAGTTGTCGGAGGACGCGAAAGAGTATCGTTCAAATAAGCGAGGGGCCGCGCAGTTTACCAGCCCAATGTATCCCAGCTACGATCTTGCGATTCCGGATCAAAAGCGAGCGGACGTGTGGATTTCGGAGTTCAACGATTTTCTAAAAAGGGGAGAAATGCCGGCGCTTCAAATATTTCATCTGCCAAACGATCACACCGCCGGCGCAAAAGTGGGAATGGGTACGCCTGCGGCCTACATGGCTGACAACGATCTTGCTCTCGGGCGCATGATGGAAGCTCTCTCCGCTTCGCCGTTCTGGAAGGATACGGTCGTTTTTGTCGTGGAAGACGATTCGCAGAGCGGACCGGATCATGTCGATTCTCACAGGTCAGTACTTCTCGTTGTATCGGCGTACAACCGGCCATCGGTCTGGAAGCGCTTTGTAAACACAACGGATGTGATCGCCACAATGGAGCAAATCCTTGGACTCGGTTCGCTTTCGCAATTTGATTATTACGGAAGGCCATTACGTGAAATCTTTTCGGATCAGCCGGACTTGACTCCGTATCATGCGATCACGCCTCAGCAATCTTTGACCGAAAAAAATCCGGAAGGGCCAAACGCCAGAAACTCACTGCAGCTCAAGCTGGAGAAAGAAGATTTATCCGATGACGAGACGTTCAATCGCATTCTCTGGGCGGCAATCAAGGGCGATCAGATTCCTTTCCCCGAACAGCATCGTGTCTCACTTTTGCAGCTCCAGCAAGAACAGTGAGAAGGAGTAGGGGCGACCCTTATGGTCGCCCGTCTCGCAGAAGTACGATTTCGTGAGGGCGACCACAAGGGTCGCCCCTACTACAGCAGCTTCCAATACCCAAGAAGCACCAAAAAAATTGGAGCAGCAAACGCAACCGCTGTGTAGTGAATTCGAGCAGGGAAGCTGATCGTTTTGGTGATCCACAATCGCCCCAAATAGCACATGGATACCGTAGCGGGAAGCATCGCGATCCATGGAATCCACAGCACAGCACGGAGTGAGAAGGGGATTCCGTAGTCGAAGTCCTGACTTGCTGTTTTTAGAGTGAGTGCCACGGCAACTGCAAAAATTAGAAGCAATGTAGAGGAAGCAATTGCAACGGTGGCGGCTTTTCGCTCAGCTTTCTGTTTCAACAACAGAAAACTCGTTGCGTAGAGAAGCAGGCAAAAGGCGATCAGGGCGCGATGAAAATTCACTGCCATATACCAGGGTACCCGCTCATAAGGGGTCAGACCCATGAATAAGAACGTCTTGTCATCATATGGTTGAGAAATGGACGCTTGATTGCCCGAATCATCCACCAGGAGACCGTCCGCGGCAGAGCGGTAGCGCTTTCCATCGATCAACAGAGAATTTCCATCAGACGTGACTTTTAATTCGGGAAAGATTCCAATCAGGAGCCATACTCTCTCCAGGGTACTCAACGGCCGATCGGTGAACTGATAGTACCCTGCAAACTTTCCGTCCATCGTTGGTTGTGTTTGTGTTTTGGTTGACTCGTGCTCGTGCTCCGCAAGCAGTTGGGAAAATTTTTTGTAGACTTCTCTTCGCAGACCGGAAGCCCGGCGGTTGTAGGAAAGAAAATAGGCGATTTTCTTTTCCGGGAAGAGAACTACCTGCGTTATGAAACCAAGTTGACCTCCTGTATGAGTCAAAAGTCTGTTCCCCTTTTCCATTTCTTCGAAAAAAGCATAGGCAATCCCCGGCATCTTGGGTTGCGCTGTGTAATGAATCGATTGCATTTCTTGAATTGATTCTTGCGACAAAACTCGTCCGCTATTTGTTGTGCTCGAATCCAGTTCGGCCAGCAGAAAACGCGCCATATCGGTACCCGTCGTTACGAGGGCGTCGGCAGGAGCAACATTGCTGAAATCCAGAGGCAACGGAGTGAATTTGTTGTTGGAATACTCGTATGAGAGGGCCAGATCCTGTCGCATGTCAGCGGGTAGTGGTTGAGAAAATGAGCTGTGGTTCATTTCGAGCGGCGCAAAAATCTGTGCTCTGATCGCCTCAGCAAAGGGTTTACCCGTAATCCGTTCCACGATCAATCCGGCCAGAGCAAAAGCGTGGTTGGAATAGTGATGAATTTTTCCCGGAGGAAATACTTGAGCGGGAAAATGCAAACGCAGAAATCGGGATAGCGGAAGCGCCTCTTCCATCGTCTTCGCAGCATCGCCGATATCTGTGTTATCAAAACCGCTCGTATGGGTCAGGACATTCTTTAAAGTGACCGGACCGGGATAATTTCTTCGAATTGTAAAATCGGAGATATACGTGGAGATATCTTTGTTCAGATCGAGTAGCCCCTTCTCCTTGAGCTGTAAAATAGCTGTCGCCGTAAATAATTTTGAGATCGAACCAACCCGGAAAAGAGTGTTTTCCGGTGAAACCTTCTTCTGATGATCTAAATCCGCATAGCCGAATCCCTTTGCTACCTCGACGTGATCATCGATCACGACAACCAATACGGCCCCCGGGATATGTTGCCGGGCAACCTCTGATTCTACGAAGTCGGAAAATTCCTTTGTTGGAAAATCTTCATGGGCGGCAGCAAATTGAGAAGCAAGATGGAGAATGCCAAGAGCAAGCCAAAGAATTTTCATGGTCTTTCCGCTTTGAATAGTCGTTTCAATATGCCTGTTGGATGAAGCCGGTAGTGGTCCTCTGATTCTTTCTTTTCCACTCTGCGATCTGCGTTTTTCTTTATTACGACGGCAACTTTGTTTGTCACAACGGTCCTTGTATTTCCTGCGACCGCCGTTACCGGCGAGACGGGAAACGAACGGGGAAGTTGCGCGGCTGCAAATTGCACCGCCGAGAATAGCAGAACCGCAAATGGAGCCAGAAAGCGCCTGGATGCGTGTGGCGCCGTTCGATCGGAACGCAGGATGCGCCGGATCCTGTCACGCAATCGTTTTTCGTGAAAACCGACCGTTAGAGGAAGCGTTGCGCCGCGCAATTCCTCAACCTGAAAAAGTGCGCGGCAATAGACTTCGGGACTTTCGCAACAAGCAGTGGCCATGTCGTCACAACAGTTCTCGCGTTCGATGCGAATCCGCTTTGAAATCCAGAGAACCGCGGGACTCCAAAAGAAAAGCGCATTTAGAAAACTCTGTATGAGATTCATGAAATAATCGTTTCGTTTGATGTGCGCGAGCTCGTGAAACAAGATCGCTTCAAACTCGTCTGATGGAAGTTTCTTTAGAACTTCAGGAATTAGAACTGCCGGATTTGTGATTCCGAACGCGACCGGTGTTTGTATAGAATCCACTTCATAGAATAGCGGCTGTTTTTCGACATCAATTTTCCGTAATATCCTCGAGACCATTCCCGCATCCTGAACTTGCATCGATTTGGGCAATTGTCTGCGAAGGCGATGTAAAAACAGCAGGTCTGTTGCGAGCCTCAATAGGAGAAAGCCGGACCCGCCGATCCAAACTGCAGCGACCCAAACACTGATAGCATCCGCGACCTCCGGATCTGCAGCGCCTGCATCAAGCAGGGACTTCATGTCGGGATCACTCACGTCCAGCAGTACCGACGGCATGATGTCCGTAAAGTGAACGACAAGAGGAGCCACAAGAACCACTACAAGCGCCAAACATGCAAGTTGATATCTCACCTCGGCGCACTCCCGTCCGATGAAGCGCAGCGCTACAGCTAATAGCAGCGCGCCGGTAGCGCCGGCGATGATCAGACAAAAGCAGAGCCACGCAATGGACTGATAATCGATTGCCATTATTTCTTCCCCGGATTCACGGTTTGTAAAAGCTCTCTGATTTCCTCTAATTCCTGCCGGGACACCTTCCTGCTGCCCAGAAGTTGCTGCAGGAGGCGCGGCCTGGACCCTGCGAAGGCCTTCTGTAACAGATCGGCGACCAGGTCGCGCTGGATCGCTTTCTCCGAAAGACTTGCATCATACACATGCGGGCGTGAGGCCTCGTTCCGCCCCACAAGTCCTTTGTCCAGCATGATCTGCAGTAGCTTCAGGATCGTTGTGTAGCCGGACCTCTTTCCTGGCCCCATGCGCTCCTGGATGTCACTCACCGTTCCCGGACCATGACTCCACAGAACGGACAGGATGTCTAGTTCGGAATTTGTAGGCCTTGGCAATGCTCTTTTCACAATAGAACCTCCTGCATTGAGTAAGTACGGATCATATTACGAAAAAGTTCGTAAAACTACGAAAAATTTCTTATTAGAGCGCAGGCGTCTCGCGTGCATTATGGGTCGCAGACTTCTAGCCTGCCCGGGATGATTGTAATTCCTGGAAGAGCTTTTCGGAATTTCCGAATTGCCTCTGATTCCTGGGCGAGAATCAAATCCGATTGCCGTATACCGGAACCAATCGCACGTTATTGGTGCGAACGGTGTTTGTATAAGTCGCCCATACTCTTTTCCCACCGATGGAATAAGGTCTGGGCATGCGCATTGGTTCAAGCAGCCGAATCTGGAGCGCCGCGCTATCGCGGGTAAACCCCAAGTAGATAGCTCGTAGGAGCGGCTAGAAAACGATTCGCAGCGTTTCCCGCGGCCTGGATTCTCTGGATGTGTCTTAGGCTGGAAGCCTGCGACCCCACAATGCACGCGAGACTCCTGCGCTCCAATCAGGAACTATGAAATCGGGGGAAGATTATGGGACTTCAAGCCCTCGTTGATTTTCGGCAATGATTTTGCTGCCAACGCCTCATAACCTTTGACCACATCATCCAACTGGCGCTGCAACACATCGATCCGTTCCATCTGGTATGTCGCCGGGCGTCCTTCGTACGATTGAAGGGCGCTGTACAGATCATCAGCGTCTTCGCGAAGGCGTTGTTCTCCCGTGATGGCGCCGCCTTCCTTTGTGGCAACGATCTTCTTGCGAATTTCATCGGTCTGATCGGAAAAATCCTGAAGATCTTTGCGCAGCGCATCTTGTTCGGGCAGGTTTTGCGCCAGTTGACTTGCCATCATGCGATTCTGATTGATCTTGCCAACTAGATCGCTCATATCCCCGAACATTTTGTGAACACGCATCACCGCGTCGAACTGAGCTTTTCGATCATCAACGTTGAATTTTGCGCGCGGATCCAATCCGATCTCTATTTTCGTTTCGTAGACTTCCTTTCCTTTTGTGAGCCGCACGGTATACGTTCCCGGAACCACGCGCGGGCCTTGCGTGGAACCCTGTGCCAGCTGCGCAGCTTTGGGAACGCGCGGCGGAGCCAACCGCATGCTCCAAGTGACCCGGTTGATCCCGCGGCGCTTTCCTGCCGGGATCGTATCCACGACCGCGCCGGCTGCATCGAGAATCTCAATTTTGATCCGTCCGAAAAGATGACGGGTGCGTTGATAATAAGAGATCACGGCGCCTTCCGGCGCATTTTCACCTACAAATGTTGCATCGCCCTCTACCCATCCGCCCTGTCCTTCGATGCGCTGCGTCACGGGTCTGCCGGTTAGAAAAATGGCATCCCTTTGCAATGACTCGTCCGTTACCTCACGAAGCGGAGTAATGTCATCGATGATCCAGATTCCCCGGCCGTGAGTTCCCAGAACGAGATCCTGATTGCGCGGATGCTCTGCGATATCCCGCACTGCAACGCTTGGAAAATTGCCGCCCTTGAACTGCGCCCACGATTTTCCATCGTTGTTGGAGATCCAGAGTCCGAACTCCGTCCCGACAAATAGCAAACCCTGCTTGATGTTGTCTTCCTTGATCACATGCGCGTATCCACGAAGACCCTGATCGGGTCCTGCGATGCGCGACCAAGTTTTGCCGTAATCCGCGGTCTTGAAAACGTACGAGTTCATATCGCCGAAAGTATGACGATCGAAAGTCGCATATGCGGTTGCTGTATCGAACCGGCTTGCCGTAATACACGACACCCAGGATGTTGCCGGGATGCCTTTGATGTTGCCTGTCACATTGTTCCAGCTCTTTCCGGCGTCCCTTGTAAACTGAATATTGCCGTCGTCCGTGCCAACCCAAATCATCTTTCCGTCTTTGGGAGATTCGCTGATCGAATAGATCGTGGTGTGCATCTCAGCGAAGGAGTTATCCACGGTGATGCCGCCCGACAGTTCCTGCTTCTGTTTCGCAGGATCGTTGGTTGTCAAATCGGGCGAAATGCGTTCCCAGCTTTGCCCGTGATCGCGCGAACGGAACAGGAATTGTGATCCTAAGTAGATCGTGCCTTTTTCGTTCGGGCTCATATGCATCGGGGTATTCCAGTTGAAACGCAGCTTCTCGTTGTAGCCCGCAGTGGGCTTGATATCGCGGGCGTCACGTGTATTTCGATTGTATCTTGCGATCGCCCCTCCCTGAGTTTCGGCATAGGCGTAATTTGGATCTGCAGGATCGGAGTATGCGTGAAAACCGTCGCCGCCAAGCATACTCTCCCAGCGTGAAAGGGAGATACCGCCCGGATATTCTGAATCCCCGATCCAGTTCGTGTTATCCTGCAGGCCGCCGTAAACCTGATACGGATCGCGATCGTCAACGCTGACGTGATAGTACTGCGCGATCGGCAGATTCATTCCCATCCACCAGCGGTTTCCTCCATCGTAGGAGATCCACAATCCACCGTCATCGCCGCCAATTTCATGTTTTGGATTTTGCGGATCGATCCAGAGGTCGTGCCAATCACCATGTGAGCCGCCACCCGTCTGGCTAAAACTCTTACCGCCATCTTCGCTTACGATCAGATTGAGATCGGTTTTGTACACGTGTTCCGGATTTGTTGGATCGACAATCAGGTTTGCGAAATAAAATGGACGCCAGACCATGTACGTACTCCGATCGCGTTTTTCCCAGGTCTTGCCACCATCATCGGAACGGTACAGAGCGGAATCGACACCCTCGATCAGGGCGTAGACGATCTTGCTTTTGGATGGCGCAATCTCAACTTCGATGCGGCCGTATGGTTTTGGCGGTAATCCGTTTTTCCCGGCTTCTAATTCTGTCCATGTTTTTCCGCCATCGGTGGAAGAGTGCAGGCCACTTCCACTTGGCGCATCCGGACCGTCTCCACCCGAGCGGAACGTCCATCCTTTTCGCCGGAAATCCCACGTGCCCGCGATCAAAACATTGGAATTCTGCGGATCCATGGAGATGCCGGAGCATCCGGTTGACAGATTGCTGCCGCGCAGAATCAAGTTCCATGTCCTTCCGCCATCGGCCGTCTTGTACAGGCCGCGGTCGGCGGAATCACTCCACAATTTGCCGGGCACGCACGCATATACAACATCGCTGTTCTTCGGATCTACAAGAATTTTCACGATGCGTTCGGATTCGCTCAGTCCCATGTTCGTCCACGTCTCGCCACCGTCTGTCGATTTGTAAATACCGTCCCCGATCGAAACAGAGTTGCGTGTCCACGATTCGCCTGTCCCTACCCAGACGGTTTTGGGATTGGAAGGGTCGATCGTAACTGCGCCGATCGACTGCACAGGATTCTTATCAAATACCGGTTTGAGTGTTGTGCCTCCATCTTCCGATTTCCAAACGCCGCCGCTTGCAGCGCCTATATAAAGGAGGGTCTTGCCGTCAACATTGACAGCTGCAAGAGCTGAGATGCGGCCGCTAACGCGCGCTGGACCGATGTTGCGAATCTCCAAACCGGAGATGGTCCCTGCATCGAAACGCGCTGCCGGTGCGGCGCCGGCGGCGAAACAGATCGAAGTTGAAACAGGAATCAGTGCGAACAATATCAGAATCAACAGTCTGTATTTCATGAGATCCTCCTCCTATTTGCCAGAAGCTGGAGCCGCTACGGGAAAATGGAATACCGCATCGTCCAGATCTACATTCACTTCCGCTTTATCGATGGTCACTTTTGCATTCTTCGGTCCGCCTTTGGGGCCGGATTCGATAGAGAAGGGAAGGAATACGCCATTGACCTGTTCATAGTCGCCAAGGTCTGTCTCACTTTCCTGCTGAGCGCCGCGGATTGTTGTCTGATCGATTACGCGAATGTCCAGATAATAATCGGGATCCAGATAGATATAGCGCACATCACCATTTTTTAACGTGACTTTCAGTTTGTGAGCATCCGTGCCGTCCACATCTTCGGTCCCCAGGTATTCCACTTTGTTTCCTTTCTTCTGATAGTCGATCAGTGGACCATCCATGTCTGCATCGAGTTGCATCGGCTTTACATCGTCGGCTGACATCTTCTCCGGATCAATGCGTCCCCGGAATGGTTGAATCCGCCAACCAACGCTTCCATCGTAGGCGTTCACTGCAGTAAGACCCTGGAACGTAATCTCAGTGCGTACCATACCGGGGCGCTTTCCCTGCCACTGATACCCCACACTGGTAGAACCGAATTGGATCTTACCCGTCTGGCGAAGAGATTGGATCGCGCGAATTTTTTCGAGGCCCCCTCTGGCTGCGACATTCTTGGCGATCAATTCGTCTACCGTTAGCGCGCTCGCGCCGGAAATTAAAACAATGAACATGGCTGCGATTAGCCCGATCTGAATACGCATAAAACCTCCCACAAACTGTTCCTTCTTATCATAAGAAAAGCGCCGCGCCAACTATCTTTAGATAGAGATGGATCAAATCGTGCTTTAGCGGGACCGGCTATAATGGTTGTCTTCTCAAAAACAGAGGTCCATTCATGACAGGTTACCGGAAGGGAGTTCTTCAAGTGCTCAGCCTGTTTGTTTTGTTTAACTTCGGAGTTGCTCAGCCTCTGTTTGATCTTCTGTCCCGCAATTCGGAATTCTTTATCGCAAAGCACAGTAAGCCGCTGGAAATCGTCCTGCTGGCAATTCTTCTGTCGATCGGCATTCCGGGAATCCTTGCTGTCATTGAGCTTCTTTCCGGATGGATTCATCCAAAGTTAAGAGAAGTAGTTCACGGATTCCTTTTTGTTCTGTTGGCAGCGACGACTCTGATGCCCACATTGAAGAATTTGGAGATGCTTCCAGGAACAATTCTGATAGGGACTGCCTTCCTGGGAGGTGTGCTGATGCTGGTACTCGTGAGTCGCCTTCAGGCGGCGCGAATTCTGGTAAATTATCTTTCCCTTTCCCTCTTGATTATTCCGATCCTGTTTCTGACGAATCATTCCATCGGGAAA
Organism: uncultured bacterium; assembly: GCA_963843285.1. Lineage (GTDB taxonomy): Bacteria > Acidobacteriota > HRBIN11 > JAKEFK01 > JAKEFK01 > CAZDDB01. Next base: position 67,730 of record CAWJJO010000009.1, on the reverse strand, counting down.
GTCTTGCGATCAGACGATTCAGACGTTCCACACGTGTTGAAAGTATCAGCTACGGCTCCCGTTTTTGTGCTGGTGTTTGACGAGTTCCCGGTGGTTTCTTTGCTGGACGAAAACGGCGACATCGATCCGGTGAGATACCCGAACTTTCACCGATTGATGGAGGATTCTATCTGGTTTCGCAAAGCTACAACGGTTGCTGATGGGACTCCGGAGGCTGTTACGGCAATTCTCACCGGAAAGTATCCGGATCCGTCCCGGCTTTCGATCGCGAAAGACTATCCCCAAAATCTATTCACAATGCTCGCTGGATCTTACGAGCTGAACGTATTTGAGCCGATCACGGAACTCTGTCCGCGAGTTTTTAACGTATCCGGAGCCATGGAATCCAGTTTGCTCAAACAGCTGCAGTCTACCTTAGTAGATCTGTGCGCTGTTTATCTGCACGTCATCGCACCATCTGATTTTAGCGGCAGTCTTCCATCCATCGGCCTGTCCTGGGGTAACTTCTGGAATCAGAAATCAGGAAACTCTTTGAGCAAACCAGATCCGTATTCGCAGCGAATGGAGCAATTTCAGAAAGTTTTGAGTTTAATCGTGCCGACCAAAAAGCCAACTTTGTTCTTTTTTCATTGTGTGTTACCCCATGTTCCATGGGAATATCTGCCTTCAGGTAAGCGTTACGACTACCGTTCATTTGGTCCGGGGGGAGCCGAAGGTATTTCCATTCAAGAGGAAGTTTGGACTACAGATGAATGGGTTGTTGCCAGGGGATATCAGCGACACCTATTGCAGGTTGGATTTGTTGACAGATTGATGGGGCAGCTGATCGATCGATTGAAGAAAACCGGCTTATATGATCAGGCGCTTGTTGTGGTGACGGCCGATCATGGTGCTGGTTTTGTTCCTGGCAATCCTTACCGGACGCTGAACAAAATCAACTATCAGGATATTTTGTCCGTGCCGCTCCTGATGAAATTTCCAGGAAATTCGCAGCAGGGAATTCTCGAACGAGAAGTCGAAACGGTTGATATCCTTCCTACGATTGCCGAAGCGTTGAGAATTCTTACAGATTGGCAGATGGACGGGTTCTCGGCGCTTCGCGATCGTGCTGTTCCGCGCACAAAAAAGAAAGCGTTCAGTAATGTAGGAACCAGGGCGCGCAAGTGGCTGGAGTTCGATCCCCAAAGTGTAGAAACTCAAGCGTCGGTTCGGCGGAAAATTGCACTTTTTGGATCCGGCACCAGGGATATTTTAGACAGGATGTACTCGGTTCCTGCTACGATTCGGGCGCATCTCGATACGATCGACGTCTCCAACTCTTTTCGCGTGGAAACCCGGAACCCCGAATCGTGGAATTTCGTAGATCTGTCTTCAGATTTCGTTCCTACCTTCGTGACGGGAAGGATCCTTTTTGAGAACCCTGTCGAAAAGCCGATCCTGTTGGGTGCTCTGGTCAACGGCGTCCTTCGAGGGGTGACACGTACTTATCTTCCTGATAAAGATGTGCAAGGATTCGTAAAAACTCTGTGGCTCAGATCGCCAATCGATGGAGGAAAGGCTCCAAGTTTAGAAGGCATTCACGGCTTTGGAATGATCCTTCCCGAATCTGCGTTTCGCCAGGGAAGAAACGACGTGCAAATCGTGGATCTGAAAAAATGGGCAAAAAACAACGCTTTACCTTCTGAATTTTCGACCATCAAACTATCTGCAGCGCATTAGTGGACTGTAACTCATGTATCGATAGCGATGTTCTCCCCCTTCATAAGGTGGAGGAATCACTTTACAACCTTGCGTTGCAGGTCACTAGTCGCGAGCTACTGCAAAGAAAAACTAACTTGGACATCCGGGGTCGCAACTGCGACCGTGCCAAAAAGCGGTCACCTGGATTTGAAATCTTCAACAAGCTGGGCTGCTTGCTGCTGGTTCACTCCGCTCAGCAGAAAACGGACATTCACGGAATTGAAAACCGTGAATTTCGGATGGGCCGGCTTGCTGCGATCCATCTTCCCTGAAATGTTGACGGTTACGCTCTGCAGAGGGATGTTACTTTGTCTGGCAAGGAACTGGAGTAACTCGACCCCGCAAGCGGAAACGCCTGAGAGAAATACTTCGGCGGGAGTAATCGCTTCTCCCGGACAACCATTTTGCACTGGCCCATCCACCACAAAATGATGGTTGCGTGAGGTACAAAGGACCCTCCCGAACACTTCCGTCGAGCGGGCCTGCACTTCGTATTCACGAATATCCTGCGTGGACATAGTATTCTTCCTCCCATCTGCTTCTATTGGTAGTGGCTCATTTTGTGTTGCTCGACAACAAAGCCTGTTTGCGGTTTGTAACGCCCGCGTCCCGCGGGCCGAGCTCGGGCTCAAGAGCCCGCCAGAGGCGGGCGTTACAAACGAATTCGTGAGATCAAATTGCAGCAACACAAAAATGAGCCACTACCGTTCTATTGTATCGCTTGTCACTTCTCCTTTCTTATGATCAAATATTCCGTCGTGCGAAACAGAAGGGGGATGGCTGTTTTTCTCATTGTTCTTCTACTGTCTTCCTTTTCTTGCCGCAATGATGCGATCAAGCAACGACACGAGATCGCCATTGCCGTCCCGTATGAGATAGATACTCTCGATCCGCACGTCCGGAATTCGCTCAGTACGTTTGCCCTCCTTTCTCATTTCTATGAACCACTTGTAACAACAGATGCAGAAATGAAGATTCAGCCGTGTCTGGCTGTTTCCTGGGAGAATCCGGATCTGCTGACATGGATTTTTTACCTGCGGTCCCCTGTGAGATTTCATGATGGGAAGATTCTCGATTCGGGAGACGTGGTTTATTCTTATCAACGTTTGCTCCATAGCCAGAAATTGGAGATGGCCGGCTACTTACTGGACATCGCGGAGGTTTCAGCCCAGGGGCCGCTGACTGTGCGCATCCGGACGAAGCATCCGATGAATGTATTGCTGAATAAGCTTCGCTTTATTGAAATCGTGTCGCGAAATTCGGATATAGAAACAATCTCGAAGGCAGTAAACGGAACCGGTCCGTATTCCCTTTTGCAATGGAACGATATGGCTATCCTTCGAATGGTGAGGAATGACCGGTACTGGGGCAAGAAACCGTTCTTTGAGCATGTTTTATTCCGTTTGAATCAGACCTCCGAACAGGCCCTTCAATCGCTGGTATCCGGGCAGTCTCATCTGGCACAGTGCAATTCTAAAAAAGTAGAAGAAATCAACGGAAAGAAATTCAAGTCGGTAAGAAAAGACAGCCTTTTTTTGAAATACCTCGGATTTGATCTGGAACGCGATCCTACTCCGTTTTGCGATGCTGCATCCAATCCGTTCAAGAATCAACTGGTTCGGAAGGCCATCCGGGCCGGATTGGATACCAGAAGCCTGGTATCCGGCCTTGGGAGCTATGCAGTCCCGGCATCGCAGCCTCTTCCGCCGATTGTTTTTGGATTCAATCCAAAGATTTCACCAGCTTCTTATGATCCGACTCTCGCCGTTTCACTCTTGCAGCAGGCAGGATACCCGAACGGGTTCCGTGTGACATTGCACGTCAGGCAGCAATTCGGAGAAGCTGCTTCGATTGTGAAGGAGCAACTTGCGCGGATTCGAATCCGGGTCGATTTGCAAGCGCTGGACGACAATACCATTCTTCCCGGATTGCGAAAGCATCAATATTCATTCTTCCTGTCGCGAATCGGCTGTCCTACAGGCGATGCCAGCGATATCCTGGATAATTGTTTTCATTCCGTGGACTCACAACGGCATTACGGTGTGATGAATTACGGGCTCTTTGCGGATTCTGAATTGGATCGCGCCATTGAAGATAGCGCTGGGATCCAGTCGATCGACCGCCGCAGGGATGCGATACAAAATATTATGTCGAAGGTGACAAACGACGTTGTCTGGGTGCCACTGTATATCGATCAGGACGTTTATGCCATGGATAACTCTATTTCCTGGTTACCGCGCAGTGATAGCTTTGTTCTGGCTTCTGAAATCAGCACTTCGCACTGATGATTTCCCGAGTAACTGTGCTATAGGGCTTCACTCTTCTTCAGGCAGATCGGCGAAGAACTGCTGAAGTTTTTCGCGCTGTGCGGCTGGAGTGAAATCCATGTTCATTCGTCTTTCATTGATTTCCCAGTATTTTTCTCGCTTCACGTGCATCAGGTCATCGGCAATGTTCTGAATGAAGTACTGATCGAGGCCGATAAAGCTCTTCCGAATGAGATTAACGGGTTCGCGATGATCGGTCTGAAGAAAATAGCTCGCGAGCAGAGCCTGCGCTTTTTTCACTCCCGGCAGCGGGAGTTTCGCCTGCGAATCGTAGTGCAGGAATCGCTCGAGCAGCTTTTCGCGGTTGGGCGCCTGATTTTCCCAGGCGTGGCGCACAATCGCGCCGAGATCATGCGCGATGGATTCGACTACAAAGGTCATTTGATTGTCGCGCGCCACGCCGCCGTAGTACTCGAAGTAATACGCGATCTCCAACGCCAGGTCTGGGAAATCCTTATTGAGCGCCACAACAAAATTCCGGTATTCATCGAAGATGATAAATACAGAACGAGCGTCCTTATGTTGGATTGAGAATCGTACAAAGGTATTGAAATATTCCATTACCATCTCACAGACCGATGCATCGCGCCGGGCTGCCTCATCCGAACCCAGTCTTCGGAATGTCTTGGCGATTACGCTGATGACATCGTGCGTCTTGGAAATCGCCGCTCTCATCACTTGTCGCATCTGATAAAAAAATTTCATCTCTACCCAATTGCGACTCTGCGTGAACTCCTCTACGGCCGGCGAAGAGAAACCCAGGAAGAAATTGTCATTCGCGACAAACCACGCAGGCGCCATCTGCTCCTTGACCGGCCAGTAAGCGCGTAAGAGGCGACCGATGCTCAGAATGCTTTCGATAGCGGTGCTGCGATCGAGGCGGTCGATCGAACGCACAGTAATATTGGACAGGTTCTCGATACCTTCAGCTACCTCGGCCGCGTAATGTGCTGCGCGTCTGGGATGACGGACCGCTGCATGAAATTGTTGGATGACTTCTTCTTCCATGCGCACGACCAGGGTGTGGGGATGCAGGAAACGGAATACATAGTAAAGGTAGGGAAACAGCACGGCAAAACCGGTGATCACCAACAGTAGCGAGAGATGTAGTTGAAAAACCGGTACAAAATTATCTTTAATGCCCCAGGCCACCCAGGTGTTATTGAGACTGGCAAAAACAACAAAGGTAAGAACTGCAGTATTGACTCGATCTTTGATGAAGAATTCCACGAACTTCAGTGAGTACAGATTTGCCGTCAGCGGCACAGCGATCGCGACTGTTGTAAAGGCAACTGCCACGAGCTGATTGAAGTTGCGGTTGAGCGCGTTGCTGAGATGACGCGCCTCCGATGCATTCAAAGTGAACAGATCCACAAAAGAATAACGCATTGCATTGAGATCAAAGAACATGTTTGCCGTCATGATGAGCAGCATGACCGCCGCCATCAATATCACGCCTCGGATCAGAAGAACCGCATTGTGTTTCATCTGTCACCGCCTTTCGTCGTCCCAGGATTTTCCTGCATCGAAACCCGGAATTGTCACCGCTGTAACATTGTAAGCTAAGTGATTCACGAATTCTAACGCCGCTTCGGAGGAGCAACGCCATCTTCTTGCAATCCGGTTTGACTGCGGCGTTTTCATGGTAAATTAAACCGCATGCTTACCAACTTTTCCAGATTTCTTGTTCTGCTTTTGTTTGTATCGCTGCCCTGTTCCGCAGATGACCAGAAGGCTCCGGATGAAAAATTGCTGCGTGAGGTCCGCGAAATCCTGCAAAAAGTTCCACTAATTGACGGACACAATGATCTGCCCTGGATTATTCGCGATAAGTTCCAGGGACATCTGGACAGAGTAGATCTGCGAAAAGATACCAGGCTGCTGGCATTGGAAACGCCGATGCACACCGACATTTCCAGATTGAAGGAAGGCGGTGTGGGAGGACAGTTCTGGTCCGTGTATATCCCCGTAGAAGTGAAGGGGCTGGAAGCCATCAAAGCTGTTCTGGAACAGATCGATATTGTGCAAACTTTGAGCGTTCTTTATCCGGACGTATTTGAGATGGCCTATACTGCCGATGATATCGAAAGAATCCATGCGGCGCACAGGATTGCGTGTCTGATCGGAATCGAAGGCGGACATGCCATCGATAACTCGCTGGTTGTCTTGCGTGACCTCTATCGAACTGGCGCGAGATACATGACACTCACACACTGGAAGAATACGGACTGGGCCGATTCTGCTACTGCAAAGCCGGAACATGGCGGGCTGACCGACTTCGGAAGACAGGTCGTTCTAGAGATGAATTGGATCGGAATGCTGGTGGATCTGTCTCACGTTTCACCGGAAACCATGAACGATGCGCTGGACGTTGCGAGAGCGCCCGTCATCTTTTCTCATTCATCGGTGCTGGAATTCTCCGGACATCCTCGAAACGTGCCGGATGATGTGTTGAAACGACTTCCACAAAATGGTGGGGTTGTAATGATAAACTTTGCGACCGCGTTTGTATCCGAAGATGCGAGGCAGTATTCGGCGGTAAAAGCCGGTGAAGAAAAACGATTGCAAACGTTATATCCCCAGGATCCTGAAAGAGTAAGGCGCGAGCTGAAGGCGTGGCAGGAAACGCATCCGGATCCCGGCGCAACTCTGGAGCAGGTGGCGAACCATATCGATGCCGCCCGGAAAATTGCGGGGATCGATCACATCGGAATTGGATCTGATTTCGACGGAATCAGCAGTACTCCGAAAGGTCTGGAGGATGTTTCCCGTTATCCGGCGCTTCTTGCGGAGCTGTTAAGACGCGGATATTCGAAAGACGATATTGCGAAAATCGCCGGGCTGAACGTGTTGCGTGTTCTGAGGGAATGCGAAAAGGTTGCCGCCCAAATGCAAAAGGAAAGACCTCCGCTGCAATTTGACCTCGAAAAACTAAAAACCTCGGAAAACTAATGGAGCGCAGGCGTCCCATCTGCATTATGGGCCGCAGGTCTCCGAAGCTGTGAAAAAATCGAATTCCGCGGTTTGTAGCGCCCGCCTCCGGCGGGCAGACCTGGCTGATTGGTATCTGCCTCCAACCGAGACTCTGCCGAAGGGAAAAGCTGCTGCACTGAAGGCGCTCGAATTGAACGATAATTTGGGGGAAGCATTCGCTTCGCTGGGAATCATTCGCTTTTTTCTGGATTACAACTGGACTGGCGCCGAACAAGATTTTCAAAAAAGCCTTCAACTCAGTCCCGGGTACTCCATGACCAGCGACATGTACGGGGTTTTTCTATCCGGAATCGGGAGAAGCAAGGACGCCGAAACTCATTTCAAAAGAGCTATGGAACTCGACCCTCTTTCTCCGGTCATCTATAACGATTGCGGTTTGGGTCTTTACGTTCATAACGAATACGACAAGGCAATCGAAACGTACAAGAAGGACCTGGAAATCGATCCGAAATTCGGAATTCTTCTTTCCAATCTGGCATTGAGTTACGCTGCCAAAAGCGAGTTTGCCGACGCAATTCCCTCTGCGAAACGCGCGGCTCAATTGGACGATAGCCCTCTCGTTTTGTGTGTGTTGGGACAGGTCTATGGCTGGTCCGGGCATCCGGAGGATGCAAAACAAGTCATCCTACAGGTTGATGAGATTTCAAAGCACCGTTATGTCTGTCCATATGAAAGGGGGCTCATTGATTTGAGTATCGGACAAAACGATCAGGCGCTTCTGTGGCTGCAGAAGGCTTACGATGGGAACTCTATATGTATGGTCTGGCTCAAAACGGACCCGCGCTGGGATGCAGTACGCTCCGATCCGCGCTTTCGAGCGCTGCTGGATCGTATGCACTTCCCGATGTAGGGTCGCCCCTACCGCTGTCAGGCGGGCATCACGAACTTGTAGCCAAGGCCATGAACAGTAACTATGTAACGGGGGTGATGCGGATTGGGCTCCAGCTTCTGGCGCAACCAGGACACGTGGACATCTACAGTTCTGGTAGATGGAATAGAGTCGTAACCCCACACTTCATCGAGCAGCTCATTGCGTGAAAGAGCGGCTCCTGCATGCCGGATGAAATAGGATAACAGCCGGAACTCTTGCGCAGAGAGTTCCACGCGCTCTCCTTTTCTGTAGACCTCCGCGCTCCGGAAGTCGATCTGGATATCCCCGAACGCGCTTGTCCCCTGTCTTCGTTCATTCGGCGCCAGGATCGAACGTCGCAACAGAGCCTCGATCCTGGCCAATAACTCCGCCATTTCAAACGGCTTGGTGAGATAGTCGTCGGCCCCAAGTTTCAATCCCGTGACTTTATCTTCCACCTGTCCGCGCGCGGTCAGCATCAGGACAGGAATGTGGACATTCCGCTTGCGTAGATCACGACAAACGTCCCAACCGTTTTTGCCGGGCAGCATCAAATCTAGAACGATCAGATCGAACGATGTATCCAGGGCCTTGCGAAGTCCATCTTCGCCTGTGATTGCTGTTTCGACTATGTAACCTTCTTTTCGAAAGCGGTCAGTCAGAGTCAGGACAAGACCGGATTCATCCTCAATCAATAAGATTTGTTTCATGCTTGCGTTGAAGCCAGTTCTGATTTTCCCGGCAGATAGATCGTAAAGCAGGAACCGTTTCCCGCGTTGCTTTCCACGGTAATTCTACCGCCGTGAGATTCAATTACCTGTTTCACCACACTCAAGCCGAGACCCGTTCCATGGACCTGATTCGCATTTCTTCCACGATAAAACGGCTCAAAGATATGAGAAAGATCTTCCGGATCGATTCCGGGGCCGCGATCCTGCACACTTAGAATCACTTCGGGAATAGAACCATGTTGTCTTTCGTGCGCTTCGATCCGGACACCAGTCGAGTATTTCCGCGCGTTGTCCACCAGATTGCCAAGCGCCGATTCCAGCGCAAGACGATCTCCCAGAATCAATGGGAGATTCTCCGGAATCTCTGTTTCAATCATTCCCTTTTCGGGTTGAAGAGAATTCCCGACAACTTTCGCGACAAGTTCCGGGACGGAAATCCAGCCTCGCTCGCGTTTCTGTCCCGACTGAATCCCGGCAAAATCCAGAACTTGCTGGATCATTTCAGTCAGCTTCCTTCCTTCATCCCGGATGACCGCCCCGTAACGGCGGATCTTTTCAGGATCATCCACAACAGCATCCGCCAGGTTTTCGCCTGCCGAACGGATGACGGATAATGGCGTGCGAAGCTCGTGCGAGATTCCGGCGACGAAGTTCATTTGCTGGATCGCAAGTTTGTGAGCTCGTCTTGCCTCCAGCAGGATCAACAAAATGCTTGCAGTCAGCAACAGCATTATGGAAAAACTGACCAGGAGATTTCGACGGCGAATGCGGCTCACGACTTCTTCCAGGGAACCCGCCCGATGTTGAAAGAGCGCCTGGCGCACCGGATCCGGTGTCAGAACCTGGAAGGTGTGGACTGTTTTCGTTCCCTCTTTTTTCAGGATCGTCGTGCCCGTTTTCATTTCAGCGGATGGACTCTGCGGCATAGTGCGAAGCAGGACCGTTTGTTTTTCGCGAACATCACTTTGAAGAGGCAGCCTGGGATCTCTTGACGTGACGGAAACTTCTTCCAGCAGAAGATTGTCCAGCTGTAAACGAAAGATATTCGCTACCGCTTCCGGCTGTTTCATATCGCCAGGTTTCAACCCCGGACGTGAGCCAAGAAGCAAAGCTCCCGGATTCGACCGGTCAACGATGCCAACATCGTAAAGGACTTCCCCATTTGTTGTGAAATATTTCTTGGTAAGCTCAGGAATCAATTTGCGCTCTAGAAAATCGCGGTGGAGCACCAGCAGCGTCCAGCCGCTCTCATCTAGAGTAACCAATTCACGCCGTGTCTTTGCGCCCGGAATCAAGAGCGCCGGGAAACCGCGCAATACCGGAAGCGAAGCTTGAGGATCCACTTGTTGTTTCCTGTCTACACAAAGTTTCCGAATTGCCGAAAAGTCTTGCTCCCACAAAGCAGGTTCAAGCCTGCATTGGGTCTGATTCCACCGTCTCAGCTCCAGAGTGCCGCCCTGCGGAATGATCAAGTAAATATTCTCCAGCAATTGCGGATGTGGAGATTTCCGCCAGCTTTCGACAATCCCATTTAGAGTTGCTTCCGCTTGTGGATCCATGGGATCGACCGGCAGAAAGGCTTTGAACAGCCGGGTCAGCTCCAGGTCAAAGTCTTCGCCGAAACGCTGCGCCGAGGTCTGCAGATTGGCGCGCATTCTGTCCTGCTCGCTGTTGCTGAGAAGCCCAAGCCACGAATATTGTAGATACGCAAGCGAACCGACCAGTAGAATCAGCAGCATCACCGCGGTGCGCAGTACAAGACGCCGTTTCATGATTCAGAAATTCTAACATTCCTGAGCGCCGATGGCTCGGAATAGAGGAAGAATTTACATTGTTAACAATTCCTTTGCATTTTCTTAAACACTTTCGGGCCGATCCGATTTAGAATTCAATGCATCCAAGGAGAGAAATGATGATCACAAGAAAAGTTCTCGTGTCCTGTAACGGAGATTCGGCGAGCGACCCCTCACCCTTATCAAGGGGGAGGTTGGGTGGGGGTTGTCTCGAAAATCCTCCCAACCCCCCTCTACTCCCCCCTTCATAAGGCGGGAGGATCACAACTCATACCTCAGTAGCAGGATACTGGTTCTAAGTATCGTAATGATTCTGATTACAAATTTGAATTCCTGGAGTGAAGTGGAAATTTCCGCGGTAAAGCGCCTTCCGGATACGGAGCAAGGGAAGGCCGTCGCTTCCTATATTGAAGCCTTCAACTCAGGTGACGACGCCATGATGGACCGCTTTCAGCAGGAACATATGGCATCGCAGGTTTTGCAAAAACGTTCGAAAGACCAGCGGATGGCAAGATATCATGAAGTTCGTTCCCAAATTGGAACGATCGAATTTCAAAAGGTCCTTAATACGGGAAACGGCAATTTTTCCATTCTTGCCCGTTCGGGAAAAGGGGAGTGGCTGCAATTCAATTTCGAATTTGAGAAAGATCCGCCGCACGGCCTTCTAGGCATAAGTATCGATCAGGCAACGGGACTGGATGAAGGTCCGGCGGAATCACTTCCCGAAGCACAATTGATTCCATCCATCGAGAAGTATCTCGCCGATCGCGTTGCAAAAGATGAGTTCTCGGGCGTTGTCCTTTTGGCAAAGAATGGGAGACCTGTTTTTGAAAAGGCTTACGGTATGGCAAGCAAAAAATACGCGATCCCAAACAAAGTGGATACCATTTTCAATATCGGTTCCATCAATAAGGATTTTACTGCGGCTGCGATCCTTCTGTTGTCAAAAGCAGGAAAGCTTTCTCTGGATGATACGATCGATCGATACCTGCCTGATTTTCCGAAAGACAAGGCAAGCAAAATCACGATCCGCCAGCTGCTGGAACACCGTTCCGGGCTTGGCGATTTCTTCGGCGCCGAATACATCGCAATTTCCAAAGACAAGTTGGTGAGCAATCATGACTTCATCCAGCTTTTTATCAGTCATCCACTGGAGTTCGAGCCCGGAACAAACCGGCGCTACTCGAATGCAGGTTACGTGATGCTGGGAGAAATTATCGAAAAACTTTCAGGGCAGGATTACTACGGCTACATCCGCGAGCACATCTATCAGCCAGCCGGAATGACCCACTCCGGGCATTACAGCGTAGATGAGGAAGTACCCAATCTTGCGACGGGTTACACCCATCATTATAACGGGGACCAACCCGATTCACCGCAGTTCCGAAACCATCTTCTGTTGATGCCGGCGCGGGGAAGCGCTGCCGGGGGTGGATACTCGACTGCGCAGGATTTGTTGAAGTTTGTCCTTGCATTAAAGGATGGAAAATTCACTCTGCCTTTCGGAAACGGAAACGGTGATCCTTCAGGTCAAAAGGAACTTCCTGGTCTCGGATTAGCCGGCGGCGCTCCGGGACTGAATGCCGCAATCGAAACATTTCCTCGGCACGATTACATCCTCGTCGTGATGTCCAATTACGATCCACCATCTGCCGAAACGATAGCAAGCAAGCTCCGTGGTTGGATCCAGAACCTACAACCGTGATGGTAGGGGCGACCCGCTCGAACCATTCATGATCCAGGAAGTCAACAACAGTATGATACCCGTCGGTGGCATTTCCCCTCCTTATGAAGGAGGGGAGTAAGGGGAGGTTGGAAGACAACCCCCACTTTCATCCCCCCCTTCATAAGGGGGAGAAACGAGCAACACAAACTTAGGACAGTACCCGAATCCATTCTAACTCACCTCATTTTTTAAGACTTGCTATAATATTCGGACGCAGTCTTGCGTGGTCCATGAAATGGATGAATTCAAAGAAGAGGCATCGCTTTACTGCACCAGTCAATATGAACATGTGCAGCAGGTGTTGGCTGCGATGGAGCAGGATGGAATTTCGGAGCGTGACCTGTTTCTGGCGGCGCTGCTCCATGACGTTGGAAAGGTCGTGCTTTTGACGGACGAGCTGCCTGAGAATGTATTGTGTACCGCAGCGCCGATCGGCGAATCTAACGACGGCGCCGGTCTGGATCGGGTCGTCTATCAATTCTGCCATAGAGAAATTATCTACTCGCGACTCAAGGATCATGTGCCGGATCAGATCGCCTGGCTTTTGCGTTATCACAACATCTCCATCGAAAAATCAAGCCCGTATATGAACGAACGGGACCGTGCGTACGCCGAAAAGTACCTTACCACTTTTCAGAAATACGATCGCGGCTTCAAATCGTTTGCCTCCCTGCCTCAAATTGATTTGAAGAAGTATCGCGATCTGATCGAGCAAACCTTTCCGAATCCAATTTTGTTTTGAAATAGGCGGGCAGGGATGCCCGCGCACCATCTAGTGCAGGAAATTTACGAGCCAAGGATATGACGAATCTGCTGGATCGATGGAATCAAGAATTCTTTGAGGGAAAGCTGTCGGTAGAAGTGCTGGACCTTCTGCAAGACCTTCCGAATCAGAACGCCGAGGTGCATGCATTTGTGGAACGAATTTTTCGCTTCATGAATCAGTCCAACATTCCTGCGGAAGACTTTTCCATCCTTCTGGGCTGGTCTGTGGGTTTTCTCCCTTCCCGTATTTTGCCAAGCGCCTGGGGTGGACTGATTCCGCCAATTACCATCGAAGGACGCCACAAAAAAATCGATGAATATCTGGCGAAGAATCCCTGGCGCCCGCTCGGACCGGGATCTACGTTATTAGATCTTGGTTGCGGTTTTCCTCCGCGAACCAGTGTAGATACTTCGGAGCTCCATCCGGAATGGCGCATCATCGGCGCTGATCCGTCGTTCGGCCGTTACTTGTTGTACGACGAGCAAGGCAACTACGGTTGTTTCCGCGAAGATCAAACCATTCGATACTTTCAGCCGAGCGGCATGGACCTGACCCTGTGGGATGAGCTTTTTCGGGATCCGAATGCCACCCGCGCGCGCTTTGGAGCTCTTCTGAAACGACTTCTTGACCTGCATCCGGACGAGAACTCGGGCCAATTGAGAGTGATCGAAGACGGCCCGGTAAAACTGATCGAGCACCCCTTGAAGTCCTATGAAAGACCGAATCTGTCCTTCATAGAAGGAGGAATCGGAAAAGTCGATGTTCGGGAATTGGATGCGGTTCGCTGTTTTAATGTTCTGATGTACTTTGATTCTGCGTACCGTAAAAACGCGCTGCGTTGGATCGCAGAGATCTTGAAGCCCGGTGGACTTTTTATGTGCGGCCTCAACTGGGCGAAATCTACGAATTCGAGGTACACAGTTTACCGGAAGGAATCAGAACGGTTGACGCCCGTGGAGTTTGCTTTCAGTGTGGAGAACCTCCGAACACTTCAAATTGTCTCCTGGTTTGCCATGCACGATGATGATTATGAAACTTGCAAAATGGCTGAAGTCCTGAGTGTCCTCCGCTGCGATTCCGGTTTCGTGCGTGATTTTGACAAAACCATGGATGAGCTCCAATCAGAATACGGAATCTGTCCTCGAAAAGAGGATGGTTACCTTGGCGGCGTTGCGGATGGACTTACGCCGGCGCAACTGGAGCAGGGCATCGCAGCAATCGGGGATCAATTGGATGCCAGAGGGTATGTGGATCGTGCTGCGGCAGTTCTGAGACACGCCGGCTACAATGCCTGGCGAAATTGCGTAGGCCACATCGCCGTCACTCCTTTCTAATACCATAGAACAGCGATCCGCCATGGTACACTAACCGCATGCGTCTTGCTTCGGGCGCCCGTCTCGGTCCGTATGAGATTGTCGCTATGTTGGGAGCAGGAGGGATGGGAGAAGTATACCGGGCAAAGGACACTCGCCTTGGCCGCGAAGTTGCCGTAAAAGTGCTACCGCCAGAATTCGCGCGCGACGAAAGCCGTCTTCGTCGTTTTCAGATTGAGGCGCGCGCTGCAAGCGCGTTGAACCATCCGAACATTCTTTCGATTCATGATGTGGGGACCGAGGATGGATTCCCCTATCTTGTTTCTGAGCTCCTGGAAGGCGAGACACTTCGAAACAAGCTTTCCTCCGGCGCGATCTCTCCACGAAAATCGGTAGAGTATGCTTCGCAGATCGCGAATGGATTGGCCGCTGCGCATGAAAAGGGAATCGTGCATCGGGATATCAAACCGGAAAATTTATTTCTCACCCGCGATGCTCATATCAAGATCCTCGATTTCGGCCTGGCAAAGTTGACTCAGCCGGAATTACCCGCCAGTCAAATTACGGAAGCGCCAACGGCAACTCGTCCGACGGATCCCGAGGTAGTTGTTGGAACTGTTGCCTACATGTCTCCGGAACAGGTACGTGGACAGGGATTGGATCATCGCTCCGATATCTTCTCTCTTGGCGCAGTCCTTTACGAAATGCTTTTGGGGAAACGTCCATTTTCCAGGAGTTCCTACGTTGAAACGATGCATGCGCCCCACGTCCCGCGGGCCGAGCTCGAGTCTCAAGAGCCCGCGCTAGCATCGCAGGAAAGTAAAAATTAGAACCCCTAGCAGGAACCAGAGCGGTCCGAAGATCAATCCGTATCCCAGGAATTTCCGAAATTCAATTCGCGCTACTCCTGCAATGACCACATACCAGAAGGGAGCTACCAGATTGCCCATCTGATCTCCGACTCCAAGCGCGAGCAATCCGCGCTGAGCTGTGAGTCCAACTGATTGGGCCGCTACAGAAGTTACATAGCCCTGAATCACCCACTGCCCTCCGCTCGAAGGGACAAACATAGCGACTGCCGTGCCGGTGATGGCGGCAAGCAAAGGGAAGGTGTGCGGGGTCGAAACGGACGACACCAGATTTGAGAGGAATCCTCCCATGGTTGTGTACTGCAAAAGACCAGCTACTCCCGCATATAAATGGTAGATCACAAGTACCGGTCCGCAGGCGAGAACACTTGATCGAAGAGCCTTTGTGAAGTTGTAAATATTTTTGTGAAGGAGGAAACAAAGAAAAAGAAATGTTGTGTTCAACGAGTTGAGATCGAGACTCGACCTCTTCACCAGAAAGTGATAGTAAAGCCACGCGGCCAGGACAAGGCAAAGAATGCCGTTTAGGAAAGAATTCTGTTCGAGCCGTTCAGAAAAGTTGGCCGGCGCTGCCCTTTGAACCTTACCGGCTATGACTGCCTCGGATTCGACCGGTCCTGCCAGCTTGTCTGCGTCAGGAAAGCTGGATACAGGTTGTGGATTGCGAGGCATGAACAAGAATGTGGCTACAATCAGAAGAATTGGAAACGCGATCACCATCGCGATAGAAGCCTGTGACCAGATCGTAGAGCTAAGAGACATCACACCGGTAGTGGCCTGCAGGAAATGCCCGGGAGTGGCCATCAATAACGGCGCGCTGGAGGAAAGACCGTACTGCCATATCGATCCCGAGGCGTGCGTTGCCGCGAGAAAGAATGGGAAATCGATTTTAATTCCTTTTTGTTCCGCTTCCCGGGCGAAATAGATTGCTGTTAACGGTGCCAGCGCAATGCTGAGGCCCCAGTTCAGATATGCAAGCAATGAGGTCAACAGGAGTGAAACAACGACCACCTGTGGCGCTGTTTTAGGAATTCTGGAAAGCGTAATCACGATTTTCTTGAACAGAGGAGTCGAGCTTAAGATTGAGCTTAGAACGATGATCAGCGCCATTTGCATCGTAAATGGAAGCAACATCCAGAGTCCTTTGTAATAGGCATCCATTGTCGAGGTTAGTGTGTTTCCGATTGCGAGTGCCGCAGCAAAGAGAATCAGCAGCATGAGGATCGATGCGGTGATCGCATCTGGAACCAGCTTTCCGATCAGCTGCGAAAAGTGGATTAGAGGCGTTTCACGAACCGGGGTGGATGCCATAGTTTTATCTCATCACAAAGTGATGGGGAAACAAAGGCGCTAGGAGCTTCACCGAACTAACGGATTCAATGCGGAAGCTAGCTTGCGAACGCCATCTTTGATTTCAGCCGGTGATGCCGCCGCGTAGCCAAGAACGAGACCGCCGCGCCTGGGCTTTTGCGAGTAGTGAGAAGAAAGAGAGAGCGTTTCGATGCCCGCTTTCGCAGCCAGTTGCATAGCTTTCCCGTCATCGATGCCTTCCGGAAGCCAGCCGATCAATTGCATTCCACCCCCGGCTGCTTTGACTTCCAGAATCTGCTTCAAACTCCGGGATGCCTGCGACACAAGTAACTCCTGGCGGCGCCAGTAGAGTGCGCGCATGCGGCGGACATGCCTGGCGAAATGGCCTTCTCGAATGAATTCATCCAACGCAGCTTGCTCCAGAATTGGCGGATGAAGATCCATCCACGTTCGCGCTCCCCAGAAAGTTGAAGTGAGCCGCCTTGGCACAATCAGATACCCGATGCGAAGCGCTGGAAACAACACCTTGCTGAACGTCCCAAAATAGAGAACACGATCCTGTGTATCGAGACTCTTCAGTGAGGCAAGCGGGCGTCCGCCGTAACGAAATTCGCTGTCGTAATCATCTTCCAGGATCCACGCATCCGCATGATTCGCCCAATCCAGAAGCGTGAGTCTGCGCGCAAGTGTCATGGTCACTCCAAGCGGATACTGGCAGGAAGGGGAAACATGGACCAGACGCGCAGCCGGATCCTTCGCGATTCCTTCCCGAACGCTGAGTCCTTCCTGGTCTACAGGAACGGGAACAATTCTAGCGCCGGCATTCAGCAACGCTGCGCGCACTCCGCGATATCCCGGCTCTTCCACCCAGGCCGCCTCCCCGGGATCGATCAGGACACGGCTTGCGAGATCGAGCGCCTGCTGCGAACCTGAAACGATGAGGACCTGATCCGTTTCCACACTGACGCCTCGGGTTTGGCGAAGATAAGTAACAATCGATTCGCAAAGCGGTGGATATCCACCCGGAACTCCGTAGCCAAACATTGTGCGCGGCAATTTGCGGCAACAGCGCCCCAGGATTCGAGACCATTCGGGAAATGGAAATGCATCCATTGCCGGAAGCCCCGTCCGAAATACATGCGAGCTTGTGAGCGGCGGATTGGGATCCAGCACCGCCTGCAGATTCATGGCGCGCGCAGAGATGATTCCGTGAGACGTTTTCGACAATGACTTCTTTAGGAATGATTTGCGTTTCACGGCCAACAGATCGTCGGGAAGTTCGCGGCTTACGTAAGTTCCGGATCCGACATTTCCCTGTACATATCCTTCGGCAAACAATTGTTCGAACGCCCCTAAAATCGTGTTCCGTGAAACGCGCAATTGTTTCGCAAGGATTCTGGTGGAAGGCAGGCGAGTGGAAGACGGCAGCAGTCCGCTCAAAATCATCTGGCGAATTTCCTTGTAAAGCTGCCGGTACAGAGGAATGTTCGAGCGATGATCCAGTACTCCGGATGAAATCATGACATCGGGGAGGCTATGAGGCAGCTTCATCAGTCTATAATGGTACTATAGAAATTTCTAATAGTGGTACTTTGTTGGAGCCATTCAAGATGATACATTTTCGGAATCAAACAAATACTCAGGAGAAACAATCATGCAAACTCTAACTTTTATTTTGATGCTGGCTCTTACAGGAGGAGCACTGCTCGCGTCGGCGCCTGCCGGATTCGGCGCTTCAGGGGACGATGAAAAGGCAGTCGCAGCGCTGGACACTGAATACCAGGCAGCCGTTGCGCGCAACGACGCGGAGACGATGGACCGAATTCTGGCCGACGATTTTGTGCTGGTTCTGGGAAATGGCACCGTGTATACGAAACCGGATCTAATCAGAGAAGCTCGCGAGGCTACGATCACGTGGGAGCAGCAGGTCGAAGTGGACAACTCGCAGAAAGTGCGTGTGTGGGGCGACACGGCAGTCGTAACGGCAAAGCTGTGGGTGAAGGGCAGTACCAAAGAGCGTGGTTCATTCGATCGGAAGTTGTGGTTTAGTGACACGTATGTGCGTACCAAGGACGGATGGAAATACGTGTTTGGCCAGGCCTCCATCGCACTGCCGAAAGAACCTTGAAGAGCTGAACAGGACCAGACGTGTCTTGCACGCGCAAAGGAACCTTCGGGAGGATTGAAAATAGAATCGGAAATTCCTACATTTATGCATGCAAGTAGGAGGAATTTCAATGGATAAGAATAAGGACATCATTTTGATTACGGGAGCCACAGGGCAACAGGGCGGCGCCATCGCGCATGAGCTATTGTCCCACGGTTATCGGATTCGCGCGTTAACACGAAAACCGGACAGCCCTAAGGCGGCTGCCTTGTCGAAACTAAATGCAGAAGTCGTAGCGGGAGATTTGGACAATTCCGCTTCCCTTGAAAAAGCCCTGGCCGGTGTATGGGGCGCCTTTTCAGTTCAAAATACGTGGGAAGCTGGTGTAGAAAAGGAAGAAGAGCAGGGAAAACATTTCGCCAATCTTGCCAAAAAAGCGGGAGTAGAGCATTTCGTATATGGTTCTGTTGCTTCAGCGCACCGGAAGACGGGCATACCTCATTTCGATAACAAATGGCGAGTTGAAGAAACAATACGCAGTCTTGGTTTCTCATCGTATGCGATTTTCAGACCGGTATTTTTCATGGAAAACTTGTTGTCTCCCTGGTTCAAACCAGGCATCGATCAGGGCAATCTGGCGATGGCAATCAAGCCGGAAACAAAATTGCAGATGATTGCCGTCAAAGATATCGGAAAGTACGGCGCCCTTGCTTTTGAAAAACACGAACAATGGAACGGCCGCGCAATCGATATCGCCGGGGATGAAAAGACGATGCCGGAAGCAGCTCAAATTCTCAGCCGGGCCACGGGCAAGAAGGTTGGTTTTGTACGCGCTCCGATTGAAGAGGTCCGAAAATTCAGCGAAGACTACGCGCTGATGCTGGAATGGTTCGATCGGGTGGGCTACAACGCGGACATTGCAGGCAACGCCAAAGCTTATGGCATCCCGCCTACATCGTTTCAACAATGGGCGTCCGAAGTAAGTTGGAGTTGATCGATCCATTCGGCTCTGACTGCAGATTGGCGCGGCTCAACCCAGTCTTCGCTTGCAGTCTTCCAGGATCTCCGTTGTGCGTGAACATCCGATTCGCGTGACTCCGAGTGCGCGAAATGCGAGCAGGGCATCCAGATCCTTGATTCCACCTGCTGCTTTTACTTGCACATGGGAAGGTGAGTGTGCACGCATGAGCTTTGCATCTTCCAGTGTGGCTCCGCCGGTTCCGAAGCCGGTGGATGTCTTTACCCAATCCGCGTTTAGCTCGCCGCAAATCTCACAGAGCCGGATTTTTTGATCGTCATTCAAATAACAGTTCTCAAAAATAACTTTCACTCTTTGCCCGCGAGCGTGTGTCACATCGATCACAGCTTTGATATCGGCTCGCACATAATCCCAGTTGCCGCTGAGTACCTGATTGATGTTTACTACGCAGTCGAGTTCCTCCCCACCGTCATCCAGAGCCTGTACGGTCTCTGCAAGCTTGGCCGCTGTGCTGTGCGCGCCGTGAGGGAATCCGATCGTCGTGCTTGCCTTGACATTGCTTCCTTTCAGCATGACTGCGCAACGTTTTAAGTAAAAGGGCAGGATGCAAACACTCGCCACTTCATATTTGAGCGCGATCTGAATTCCTTGCTCCAGTTGATCGATTGTTAGAGTGGGATTGAGTAGAGCGTGATCGATCATTCGGGCAATCTCTCTCCATGTGTGGTGAACTGTCTTCTCCTTGAAGTAGCGTTCAAGCCATCGAAGAACGTGAGGCCATCCGTAAACGTGGGGATCATACCCGACGGTGTCCCCCTGAAATCCGGAGTGAACGAGACGCAAGAGAGTGCCTTCCGGAACCGGAGAGAGTGTGATCCGCACGGTTGTAGTTGCCATCGCATGGAAGGTTGCGTTCCATGTAAACGAAAGAGCGCGCGGCCGTTCATACTCCAGCACGGTCCCTTTCACCTGAAATGATTTTTGATCGTAACCCACAGCATGCATGTGCCATTCGCCTCCCTGCATTGGATCCAGATGAAATTCGGATACGTGATAAAAATCAGGCGAACGCCACCAGAGTTTGACTACATCAGGATCCGTTAAGGAGTGAAAGATGACTTCCGGAGATTGCCGGATCAAGATCTCAATGTCTACAAGTTTCTCTTTCATTTTCGCAGCCGCTTTTTCCCGGACGGATGGCTCGATTCTACATGTACTTTCAAATTCCGCAGGCTCTCTTGCCAGAAGTGGCGATAATGTTCGAGCCACCGGTCGGCCAGACTCAGCCGGTCCGGTTCCATGCGGTACATCCGTTTCTTCCCGATCTCTGTATAACTCACGAGCCCCGCATCTTTCAATACCCCCAGGTGTTTGGAAATCGCCGGACGACTGATCGGGAACTGCTGTGTCAACTTTGCAACGTGGATCGGCTGGACTGCGATCTTCTCCAGAATCATGCGTCGCGTTGGATCCGCAAGCGCACGGAAAACAAGGGTCGTTGTGTCTGTCTGCATTTGTCCCTCTTGACTTATGGTAACCATATGGTTACCATACCGAGTATATCATAGATGGAGGTTGTCGTGATGGAAACATTGGCAGCGCAAAAGATCAGCGAGCTGGGGGATCTGCCGCGATTCTTGCGTCAAGTCTTTCAGGAAACCGGCGCTTCTTTCCGGAAAATTCGATCGGCCGATGGAGCTTTCAGCCTGACCGAACAAATTTGCCATTTGCGCGATCTGGAGCAGCAAGGCTATTTGGTACGAATTCAGCGCATCCTTCAGGAAGATCGTCCTGATCTTGCGGAGTTTGACGGAGAAAAAGTCGCAAAGGAAAGCGATTATCTTTCTCAGGATCCTGCAGCAGCTCTGGATGCATTTGAACAAACGAGGAACGCATCGATTACACTGCTGGCACAACTGACGGAGGATCAGCTTCTCCGGCGCGGGCGATTCGGCACATTTGGTATGATCACGATGAATCAGCTGATGGACATGATGCTGGAGCATGACCGGAGTCATAAAGCGGAGCTGGAAGCGCTGCGTGAGGAATGGCAATCTAAACCGAAGGCTTCCAGCCTGCAGTAGGGCTCGCGCTTGCAGCGCAGGCGTATGGAGCGCAGGCGTCCGGCCTGCAAGTAAATGATCCTATCCGCGTTGTATAATGCGCCGCATGAGCATAGTGCCCTTGCGCATTGCTTCGGTAGGCGAGTCCACGATCGATCATTATCTTGATCTGCAGCGGCAGTTTGTCGGCGGCATTTCGCTGAACTTTGCCGTTCAAAGCAGAAGGTGCGGCGCGGAAGCCGTTTCGCTTGTGAGCCGGATCGGTGACGATCACAGCGCGCGCATCCTTGAAAAACTCGGGGCCGAAGGTGTCGATGCATCACACGTACTGGTGGAGCGCGGCTCGACCGCCCGGCAAAACATCCTGTTGACGGCGAATGGCGAACGCTTCTTTCCGCCGGGTGGTTATGACGCTGGAGTACTTGAAAACTTTACCCTGCAGCCGGCCGATCTGCATTTCGTGAAGTTCCATAATGTGCTGGTATCTGCGCTGTTTCAACAGACAGAATCGTTATTCCGCCAGGTGATGGAGACACTTCCGTTTGATGGATGGCATGTCGCGGATTTTCTCGATCTTTCGGATTACGACAAGAACATCGGTGTTGTTGAACAACTTCACGAGCGATTGACCATTGCCTTCGTGAGCGGCGATCCCGAAATGGTGGAGCGGCTTCGTCCGCTTTCCCGATCCTCACACTGTCTGATCGTTGTGACTCTCGGCGCGAAGGGAAGTGTGGCGCTGGTAAAGGGTGAGCCGTTTGATCAGCCATCCCTTGAAGTGGCCAATACGGTAGATTCCACCGGTTGCGGCGACGCGTTTCAAGCAGCGTTCACCGTATCGTATTGGAAAATTGGCGACGTCCGCCACGCGCTGGAATGCGGCGCTCAACAGGCGGCGCCTGTGCTGCAACACTACGGTGCGTTAGGATAGGAAGGAGATAACCACAAAGGCACGAAGGGCACAAAGGAATGTTATTTCGAAATATCTTTCACAATCCAAAAGTGGTGATCGGTATGATCGCGTTGCCGCCGCTACTGGGCTATCCTGAATTCACCAGCGTGGAGGCAGTCATCGAGCGCGCTCTTGCCGATCTCGATACGTTGCAGGCAGGTGGAGTGGACGGTGTATGTGTCGAGAACGATTACGATCGTCCGCATCAATTGATTGTCGGTCCTGAAATTGTCGCGTCGTTCACCCGTGTCGCGCACGAAGTCGCGCGACATGCGAGCGTGCCGGTCGGCTTGGAAGTATTGCTGAACGATTGGCGCGCTTCGCTTGCGATCGCGAAGGTGACGGGTGCGCAATTTGTCCGATTGGATTTTTTCGTGGACAAGGTACGAATTAAAGCAGGCGTGATCGAGCCGAAGCCGGATGCTGTCATTGCGTATCGCAAACAGATCGGAGCAGAAAATGTCGCCCTGCTCACCGATATTCAGGTCAAATACAGCGAATTGCTGGAGCCCGGGAAATCATTGAGCACGTCCGCGCGGCAAGCAATCGCGCATCGAGCTGATGCCGTCGTTGTCTCCGGCAAGGTTACGGGCGATAGCCCCACGCTGGATGATCTGTCCGAAGTGCGAGACGCTGTTGCCGATTTCCCGTTGTTGGTGGGAAGCGGCACCAACCCTCAGAACGTGCGCGACCTGATGCGCTACGCAGACGGCGCTATCGTGGGCACAGCCCTGAAACACAGCATGGCGGCTCAGGAACGTGTTGTCCCGGAGCGACTGAACGCACTGATGGATGCCGTGCGCATGGTCACCGGCAGAAGTTAGAATTCGAAGTCTTTCTTCAGACCGACAGTTGGGATCTCGAACCAGTGACGCGTCCGGTTACAAAAGGAACAAACCGAAAGCATGACCGGAACCTCGACAAGAACGCCTACAACAGTGGCAAGCGCGGCTCCCGATCCCGGGCCAAATAGCGCGATTGCAGTTGCCACCGCAAGCTCAAAGAAGTTGCTGGCGCCAATCAGCGCGCCTGGAGCCGCAACGTTGTGCGGAACTTTAAAGAGCTTCGGCAAGAAGAAGTGGAATCACAATAAAAGAAGACGCTATAGACCAAAATGCGAAACGGCACCAGGAGATTGCTTGTGCCCTTCACAAGGAGGGCCACAATGGGGGCAAATAAGAACAACATCAGGAGATCATTGAGCGAACTCGAGCGGATTTTCAGGTGAGAGACTCTGATTCATAGATTTCGATATTTTGATCTAGTTTGCCCAAACGAAGTTTTCGATGTACCGATGAATTTGTCAAGCTAATCCTGGTTCATTTTGCATCCTTTTCCAAAATCTCCGTCTGTATTATGGAGAGAGACAAAAATCAGGAGGAAAACGAAAATGGATAACTTAAAAGTTCATCTGGCGCTCAATACGGAAAAGTTTGCCGAATCGGTCGCTTTCTACAGGACATTCTTCGGGAAGGACCCTGTAAAATTGAAGCCGGGATATGCGAAATTCGACGTCGACAACCCGGGACTGAATCTGACGCTGAATGAAGGCGCGGTCAGTTCCAAAGGCGCGCTGAATCATCTCGGAATTCAGGTGCCGTCTACCGATCATGTTGTTGCTGCGACTGCGAGGCTGAAAGCGGCTGGACTTCTGACCCGCGAAGAGGTCAATACAGATTGCTGCTACGCTCTGCAGGATAAAGTTTGGGTGAAGGACCCCAACGGCAATGAATGGGAAGTATTTACGGTGAAAGTTGGCGACACCCGGCCCGACATCCAGCTGAAAACAGCAATTTCGTCGCCTGCCGCGAACGCCTGTTGCAAGTAATCACTTGTAATTGGAAGGGTGGTACAATCCACCCTTCCTGATGAGGGTGTATGGACGGTTCACCGGATATTGAAAAGATCTACACGGAGTTCAGGGATCCCCTGAAGGCTTTCATCTCCAAACGTGTATCGGATCGATTTTCAGCCGAGGATTTGCTTCACGATGTGTTTTTAAGAATTCATAATCAGATCGGCTCGCTGAAAGAACGAGAAAAACTCGCTCCGTGGATTTACCGAATTGCTCGCAACGCGATCATCGATTCCTTTCGAAAACAGCGAGAGTTTGTCGAACCATCCGATGATCTTATTTCGTTGGAGCAGTCAGGGATCAGCGATATCAGTGAAAAGCTTGCCCCTGTGGTCCGAGGAATGGTCGACAAACTTCCCGGTAAATACAGAGAGGCGCTTCTTCTAGCTGATTTCAAAGGAATCAAACAGGCGGAAGTTGCAGAAAAGCTCGGGATTTCCTTATCAGCCGTAAAATCAAGAGTTCAGCGCGCGAGAGGTCTGCTCAAGGATCTCTTGCTTCGGTGCTGCCACTTCGAATTCGATCGCTATGGTACCGTATTCGATTACCATCCTAAGAATTGCACCAATTGCTGTGAAGGATCAGACAAGAATCAATCCTGTTCCTTCACTCTGAGGAGATGAATTCGTTCGTAACTTTCCTTTCCGTGATTCAAAAAAGTAAAAATCAAGTTGATTTCGTTCTCGTTTTCAAAGGACAACTGGACCTGATTTACATGAGGCGCTTCAGGAATAGCCAGATTGGTACTATCCACGAACTCAAACTGGATTGTTTTCTCGTCTTTGTCAAAAGAGGCGGCCTTCAATCTGGGCTGGTTTCCCGCCGCGCAATAGTGTGTCATCCGCAGCGAATTTCCATCCAGATGATAAACACTAGTCATGACAGGGGCCTTTTCGTAGGCCAGATTTTCTACAACTGCAGAAGAATTCCCAGTAAGGTAGTAGTCGACCGTTGCGCTGCCGCTTCCAGATCGATCCCCACTCCACTCAAAGGTCCCTTGCCACTTACCGGCAAGTCCCTTCAGTCTTTCGAACACCGAAGCGGTATCAGCAACAGTTGTTCCAAGGAATGAATACAGAAGCAAAACGGTGACATAACCCAGCTTGCATTTCGCCATACAGCCTCCTATTCCAGGCGCACACGGGCATTCTGGAATGATTTCAATAGTTAGCTTGTTGGAGGTCTACTCAAAGTAAGTTGTGATCAACAGGCTGATTGTCTCAGCGAGTTGTCCCATTCTTGGATTGAAATTCGAATAGCTAGAATGGTGCCTATGACTCCGGAAATGCTTTATGATTCCAATTTTTCCATCTGATGAAGAAAGTAGCCTCGCCAACTCTCCGGCAACGCTTCGACTTCCATCGCGCGCCGCATCAACCCGGTGTTCTCTTTCTCACTCACGTATAACCGGCTGATATCGGCCACCGTAACATTGCTTTTGTCGCGTGCAATCAATTCGATCTTGTCTCCAGCCTCAACGACCCCCTCTTCGAGCACCGCAAAATAGAATCCGGTCCGTCCGCTCTGCAGAAAACGCTTGATCATGTCGTCTCGTCCGAATTTGACTGCCAGCTTGTAGCAGGGCATTCGCGGCTGTGTTACGACTACTTTTGCGGACCCAATTCGGAACTGATCGCCGATGTTCACCGCATCCTCCAGCAGACCTTCCGTTGTAAGATTTTCGCCAAACATTCCCCACGGAAATTCTTGATCCGGCAACTCTACCTTCCAGTATGCGTAATGTTCGGATGGATAGGCGTAGACAGCTTTGTCAACTCCGCCATGTACCGTGAGGTCGGCCTGCCGGTCACCATCCAGATTCAATCTTCGCATCGAGATGCGCCCCTCCACCGGTTCTTTAAAGATGCCGGTAGTGACTGTCTTGCCTTTCCACACCACTTCGCGAGGTAGTCCTACATTTATCGAAAGCACTTTCATCAGATCACCAATCCATACGTCAGATTTTCGTACAGTTGATGATACGCTTTTTTGTGCGCGTTGGCTTCCGGTTTAGCGGATGAATGATGCTATGGCTTCATCCGCTGGTATGTTCATCTGTCTTGATGGATTCGTGCAACATAGAGATCCAGAAGTCCGCTCCAACCATTCGGCGCGTCTACGGCGTTGCGCATTGTTACGCCGCCTGCGCCATGACGTTCGAAGTGGCGATGTTCCAGATCCACGCGCGTGGAGCCGTCACTTTCAGGTGTGAAGCGGACTTCCACTTCGCTCGATTTTGACATTTCGGGTTCATATCCCCACTGGTGGGTAATCTGCCACGCCATCACGAATCGATGCGGCGGTTCCCAAACCAGCACCTTTCCCCAGTCGCATTCAGTGCCGTCGACTTGTTCGGTATAGCAGCGTCCGCCGGCACGCCCTTCGATGATTGCTTTCTTCATCGGCGATTTCCCGATGTGGTGACTGAGCGGCCACCATTTTCTTTGAAACAGTTTGGATTCTTGTACTACAGTTATCACGGAGAGGACCGGGATATGATGGATTGATCCCCAAAAGGTATAAGATGGGAGTCCAGGAGCGTACAAGAAAAATCCTTGATCTAATGAGGCAGGAACCGAATAGAAGAATTCAGCCTCAAGAGGATGATTTGGAGGGAGACTTCGATTACTGGTTTGATCATGGCGCGGTCCTGATTCAAACCGGATCTGTGCGTTATTACTTTCAGGATGGAACGACCGCGATGAGATCAGTTCTGAGGCCGGGAGAAAATTATATCAGTATCAGATTTGCGGATGGCTCCAATGAAATCATTCCTGAAGCGGAATGGTAGTTACAGGGGAATAACTTAATCCACGATCCGTACCGTTCTGGCTTCTTTGCGAATCTTTGAAAATGGAATGTTCCGCCTGGCCCGGAATTGCTACAACAGAGGACATGGATTTCCGGGCAACGATTCTCAAAAAACAAATGGAAAGCCCAGGATGACATTCAATGGAGCGCGCATGATCATCAAAAAACTGTTGACGGTGCTGGCTGTCCTTCTTCCCCTGATACTGACCGGAGAGCCGCCGGAAAAAGCGGACCTGGTTTTGCGGAACGGACGCATCTATACGATGAGTCCGAAACAGGAGTGGGCCGAGTCGATCGCCATTCGTGAAGGTCGCCTTCTATATGTTGGCCAAGATGCGGCAGTTCAGCAGTATATCGGTCCCAACACGGAAGTTCAGGAATTGTCCAATCGCTTCGTCATGCCTTCCTTTATCGATTCCCATGTGCATCCTGCTGCGGCGGGCGTTCAGATGGAACAATTGTATCTGGGCGATATGAAAACGAAGGAGGAAATTCTAACTGCGGTGAAGCAGTATGCGGAATCTCATCCGAAATCTTCCTGGATTCTTGGGAATCGATGGCAATTGCCGGTATTTCCGAATGCGAATCCCAAAAAAGAATGGCTGGATGAAATCGTACCCGACCGCCCAGTGCTTCTGGATTCCGCAGACGGACACTCCACGTGGGTCAATTCCAAAACGCTGGAAGTTGCGGGGGTGAACAAAGATACGCTAGATCCACCGAACGGAAGGATTGAACGCAACGAGCAAGGAGAACCTTCCGGCACTTTTCGCGAAGCGGCTTCCCGCCTGGTTCGCAAATTTACGCCGCAACCAACGCCGGAGGAAAGACTGGCAGGATTGAAGAAAGCGGTTCAAACAATGAATCAACTGGGCATCACCGGATTTCAGGATGCCAACGCTCGCCCCGAAAGTTTGGAAGCGTATCGAACGGCAGATGAAGAGGGAACGCTGACTGTGAGAGCGTCCCTGGCACAATATGCGGATCCAAAATTACCGATCGATCAGATCGAACAGATCCAGAAGCGGCGTGAAGAATTTCACGGGAAGCATTATCGATCGGAAACCGTAAAGATTTATGCCGATGGAGTCATCGAAGCCAATACCGCCGCGCTGCTGCAGCCATATCTGGATGAGAAGAAGGATCTGGGTATCTACAACTGGAAGCAGGACGCATTAAATGAATTTGTAAAAAAGCTGGACCGGGAGAAATTCCAGGTTCATTTTCATGCGATTGGCGATGGCGCCATTCGCGAAGCGCTCGATGCGCTAGCATATGCACGCAAGGAAAATGGACCGCGCGATGCGCGTCCTGTGATCGCGCATCTGGAGCTCATCGATCCGGCGGATATTCCGCGATTCCACAGCGTTCCGGCAATCGCCAGTTTTCAGCCTTTGTGGGCGTTTGAAGATCCGTATATCAAGGACCTCACGATTCCCAAACTCGGACCGCAACGTTCGCGCTGGCTCTATCCGATCCGGAGCGTTTCCGATCGTCACGGCGTGCTTGCATTTGGAAGCGACTGGTCCGTTTCCTCGGTGAATCCGCTCGATGGAATCGAAGTGGCAGTCACACGTTGCGATCCGGATGCAGATTCCTGCAGCGCGGCTTTTTTGCCGATGGAAAAGCTGGATCTTCCTTCGGCTCTGCGCGCCTACACGCTGGGTTCGGCCTATGCGAACTTCTGGGAAAAAGAAACCGGCTCGCTGGAAGCAGGCAAATCTGCAGACTTGATCGTCCTGTCACAAGATCTTTTCAAGATTCCAGCAGGCGATATCAACAAGACAAAAGTGCTGATGACAATATTCGAAGGGAAGATCCTCTATCGCAGCGATCCATGAGCTTCGCATCTTCCGCTAAAGCGGGGCCACGATTACGGTCGCTCAGCAGGTAGTCGGGTTCCCAAGCTTCGCCATGCTTGCGCACGCGCAGGAAGAAGATTCCGGGAGCGATTGCCTTTACTCACTGGCCGCGGTTTTCGTCGCGATCACCGCTTCCGCCGGCACAGGCTGAATGTGATTCAACTGCTTGAAGTAATCGTAGACAAAACTCTTGAATTCAGAATGAAGGAAGTCGGCGCCGAATTTGTATAACTTCATTTCCTGAAATGCTTGATCGGCGGTCCAGCCTTGAGTCATCCGGAAGACGGCCGTCATGACGCCGGTGCGATGCTTGCCGCCCACGCAGTGAACGTAGACCGGTAGACTTGCCGGATCATTAACGATTTTCAGAAACTCCAAGAGTTGTGCTGCCGTTGGGGGCTCGTGCGTGGTCATCGGGATCTGGTAGTAGTTCATGCCTGCACTTTCAACCATTGCCTTTTCATTCGGTTCGGCATCGTCACTCGCCAGGTTGACCACGGCTTTGATCCCCAGTGCCGCCAGATCCGCATAATCGCGACCCTCGGGTTGAGCGCCGCGGTAATATGTTTCACTGATGCGGCCAAAATTCTTGATGTTCGAAAGTTTCTCGCCGGTTGTTTGGGCCGCTGCGGGGATCGTCAACGAAAGCAGGACGACTATTGCAGCCGCATGCACATTTGAAAACAGCTTACTAAAACGATGCACCGTTCACCTGGAAAAATAATAAATAGTTGTTTGCATGCAGTCAAATCCTACCGGTGGTTGTGGGGATGGATCATACCGAGGGACGGGTCCGGCGTCATTTTTGTTTTGGATTGATTCCCCATTTCTTAATACGGTAGGCGAGAGTGGTGGCGTTGAGGCCGAGCAGAGCGGCAGCGCCCGACGGGCCGTAAACCTTTCCACCGCTCCTTTGCAGTGCCGCAAGCACATTGTGACGCTCTCGCTGGTTGAATTGCGCCTCTGTCAAAAACGCCGAGGTCGAGCTTGATTGCTGAGGCAACAATCTTTCAA
This sequence comes from uncultured bacterium, assembly GCA_963843285.1. GTDB lineage: Bacteria > Acidobacteriota > HRBIN11 > JAKEFK01 > JAKEFK01 > CAZDDB01. The sequence continues at coordinate 37,667 of CAWJJO010000009.1, read as the reverse complement.
ATGCGGAAGGTTGAAAGGCGGATTCCAGACGTAACTTGCCGGAATCCGACAGAATCACCGCCCGCTCAATCACATTTTGCAATTCTCGAATGTTTCCAGGCCATTCGTACTGCTGCAACTGTCGCAACTGCTGCTGAGTCAGTCGCGGCATGCGCCGACTCAAGCGCTTGCATGCGACTTCAAGAAAGTGATTTGCCAGAAGCGGAATATCTTCCACTCTCTGACGTAGCGACGGAACCAGAATCGGGAAGACACTCAAACGGAAGAACAGATCACGGCGAAATCTTCCGCCGTCCACTTCTTTTTCCAGGTCCCGATTGGTTGCGGCGATGATGCGCACGTTCGCCTTTCGCACTTTTCCCTCACCAACCCGCTCATACTCGCCTTCTTGCAGCACCCGAAGCAGTTTGCTTTGAAGCTCCGGAGGAATCTCCCCGACTTCATCCAGAAAAAGAGTGCCCCCCTCCGCCAGCTCAAATCTTCCGGTCCGGTCTCTCAACGCTCCGGTAAACGCGCCTTTTACATGGCCGAAAAATTCGCTTTCAAAAAGCTCCCGAGGGATGGATCCACAATTGACTCTAACAATGGGGTGCGATGTTCGACTGCTTTGTTCGTGAATGGCGCGCGCCACCAGTTCTTTTCCCGTTCCCGTTTCTCCCGTGATCAGCACACTCGCATCCGTAGGCGCAACCAGCTTGATTTGATGCAGCATCTTATGCAGCACAGCGCTGTCGCCAACAATCGTGCCGAAATTTAACCGTACTTCTTCCCTGAGATACGTATTTTCCCGTTCCAACTGCTGCCGCAAAACATCGATCTCTTCAATTGCCCGCGCGTTTGCAATCGCTACGGCTGCATGATCCGCAAATGTTTTCAGCCATGCAAATTCCTGATCGCTGAATTCATTGCGGCTGAAAACAGCAAGAACTCCGAGCACTTGCTGCCGAAAGATCAGTGGATGCCCCGCAAAACTTCGAATCCGCTGTTGTCGGGCCCAATCTGGCCTCGCGATCCATTCCGGTTCCTGACTGATCTTTCGCAACAGTACTGAGGGTTCACCGGCGCCGATCTTGCCAACCTTGCGGACGCCAAGCGGAAACCTCCGAAAATCTCCATCCAGCCGGGACCAGTCTTCATCACCCTGGATCGGCTTTCCGGCGCTGGCTTCCAGGTGCAAACAAACGGTCTGATCGGGGCACTCCTTCTGGAAAAAACAGGTAGAACAGATGTCCCCCGGGGCGAGAAGCCAGATGCGCGCTAACGCAACACCCGGGAGCTCAGACAGGCCTCGCACGATCAAGTCAAGAACGGTTTGAGAGGATCGCGCTTGCGCGACGGCAAGAATCACCGATTGGAGAGCATCCAGCTTCATAGAGTGTCAACGTAATGTATCACAAATTTTTGTGAATCACAAATTTTTGTGATTATCAAATATTTCTAATCTATTGCAAACAAATGATTTGTGATTTGGCACGGCTTCTGCAATGAAAAGAGGCAGGAGGATATGAAAATGAAAACAATGTTCTTACTTCTGACTTTAACTCTGGTAGTTGGAGGCCTCTACGGGGAATCCAATCTTCCACTGCAAGAGCGGTATAACCTTTCGGGCGAGTCGATCGGCATTTCCGGTTACGATCCCGTCGCGTATTTTCCGGAAGGCGGCGGAAAACCGGTGAAAGGATCGATCAAGATTTCGTCTGACTATGAAGGTGTTACCTACCGCTTTGTTTCCGAGCAACACAAAACTTTCTTTGATGCGAATCCACAGAAATATGTGCCGCTGTATGGCGGCTGGTGCGCGTGGGCTGTGGGCGCATTGGGGAAACGGGTGGATGTGGATCCGCAGAGTTTTGAAATTCGAGATGGGAAGCTGTATCTTTTCTACCGAGACACGGAACTCGATACGCGAGCGCTCTGGCTCAAAGACACCACCAATCTGGTTGAGAAAGCTACAATCAACTGGAAGAAACTTTCCGAATAAGAATTTTGGAAGACCAAAGTGACCTACTCTTTTCTCATTGAAACTTACGCAACCGAGCGTATGAAAACTTTGTCGCTCTGGAGTTTGTTTCGCGAGGAAGATCTGCCGGCGCGGCCGCATCCAGTCGATCGGCGTGGAAGAAGCGTGCGTGAACAGATGGTTCACCAGTGTGTAAGCGAAGATGTTTGGTTTCGCACGATGCTTCAGATCGATGTAGGTGCGCCGCCGCTTCCGGAGATCGAGACACGGCTGGAGTTTCTACAACGTTATGCTGAAGATTCGAAAAGACGTTTGCGGATCTTACAGAGCAAGGAACATTCCTGGTGGGAAGAGAATACGCGATTTTTCGACGTAACGCGGTCGCGTGCGTGGATCCTGACGCGTCGATTGCTGCACACAGCTCATCATCGCGGACAGCTGGCAGCTACTCTGCGAATGCTCGGCCTTAGTTTGCACAGCACATATGGGCCGACGGCCGACACCGGAGGCTTGATGCAAAACCTCGCTCCCACTATCTACCCTTATCCCGATGAACAGAGTCTGCTGCAAGGCGAAGCGTCATCCGGGGGCAGAAAAAAAAGTCTTCCCGGACCAGGCAGCAAACCGTGTACCGAACGACCGGATCCCGATTTCTAGTAGCCTTCACCTTCCAGGGAGACCTTGCCGCGGAAGAGCCGGTATATAAAGGTGAAGTAGATCGCGGCAAGCGTCGCGCCGATCGTCCACCAGATAAATCCTACGCGCATGCCGTAGGGAGAAGCCGAGGAGTTGTAGATGGTCAGACCGAACTCGGGAGATGTCGTTGCCGGAAGAACGTTGGGATACATCGCAAACGCGGCGCCGCCCAGCATTCCGGCAAAGTAGAATGCGGAACTGAAGAATGCTGCCGCATCGCGTTGTTTTCGATTGAAGTAAATCATGGCTCCCAGCGAAATAACGACTGTAAGGGGAAAGATGGCGCCCCACATTGCGGTTGAGTAATTTGCGATCAGTTCTGGACGAATCGATAGTGTTGCTGCAAAGCTGACGGCGGTAATCAGCGCCAGAAGCAAAACATACCTGCGCGCAATCAGTCGCGCTCTGAGCTGCAATTCTCCTTCCGTTTTCACCGCGATGTAGTGAGCGCCATGGACCGCAAGGGCAATCAGAGCTACAACTCCTGTGAGTACGGTGTACCAGTCCAAAATTCCCGTCTGGCCCTCGGGCAGGAAATTTGTCCACAGCGGCTCAAAGAAAAAATGTTCCGCATCCAGTGGCACTCCGCGAATCACGTTTCCCGCCGCGGCGCCAAAGAAGATCGCGAGCAGAATACTGGCTGTAGAAAAAACAAGGTCCCAAAACGAATGCCACATGGGATGATTCACATGCCCTCGCAGCTCCACTCCGAGGCCGCGGAGGATCAAGCACCAGAGCACCATCATCAATGGCAAGTAAAAGCCGCTGAAACTGGCGGCATAAAGAACCGGGAAGCTGAAAAAGAGTGTACCGCCCGCCGCCAGCAGCCACACTTCGTTGCCATCCCAAACAGGGCCGATCGTTCGCAGGATGAGTCGGCGTTCTTTTTGAGTTCTTCCGATTCTGAAAAAGAGGATGCCTGCGCCCAGATCGAATCCATCCAGGATTACGTACAGTGTCAGCATCAAACCAACGATGATGAACCACGCTGTTTCCATCATTCCTCCATTGCAGCACGTGAATCCGGATTTCCCTGGAAGTACGCCGGCGCGTGTTCGATCTCACGCCACATCAAAAAGAGATACAGAACGGAAAGAAACGTGTACATTCCCATGAATCCGATCAACGTAAACAGTGCATTGCCGGCGGACACATGCTGGGATGCGCCTTGCGACGTTCGCAACAGTCCGTGAACGAGCCACGGCTGGCGGCCCAATTCCGCCGTCAGCCACCCCGCGATATTGGCGATGAACGGAAACGGAAAGCTGAGCATCAGGACCCAGAGCATGAATCGCGTTTCAAAAAGTTTTTTGAGCCAGAGAAGCAAAACGGCGCACACCATGATGGCGATAAAGATCGAGCCCAGCCCCACCATAATATGGTAGCTGTAGTAGAGGAGCGGGATATTGTCCGGCCACTGGTCTCGCGGAAACACATCCAGGCCACGCACTTCCGCCTGCCAGCGCCTGTATGTCAACATGCTCAGCATGCCTGGGATTTCCAGCGGATTGTCCAGTTTCAGCTCCGCGGTGTTGGGTTGGCCGATAAGAACCAGCGGGGCGTTCGGTGTTGTCTCAAATAAACCTTCCATCGCTGCCAGCGTGGCGGGTTGATGCTCCGCCACCATTTTGCCCTGCGCGTCGCCACTGGGAAATATCTGCCACAATCCGAAACCCAATCCACCGATCACTCCTAACCGGACAAACATCTTTCCATAGTCAACCGCAGTGCGCGTTAACAGGAAGAACGCCCCCATGGATGCAATCACGAAGGAGCCGGTTACCGCCGCGCCACCCATGTTGTGCAGGTACTGGCGGGTGGCCCATGGGTTGAAGAGAAGACCCCAGAAATCGCTGACGTGCACCGCTCCATCAGCCGCCACCGAATAAGCCACCGGATGCTGCATGAATGCATTGGTGGCGATGATGAAGTAACCGGACAGCCAGGATCCCAAAAATACAAGCACTGCGGAGAGCCAGTGACCGCGCGGGCCTAATCGCTTCTCTCCAAAAAGGAAGAGTCCCAGAAAAGATGATTCCAAAAAAAACGCGAACATTCCTTCCATGGCCAGGGTTTGACCAATGACCCCACCCGCGAATGTGGAAAACCGCGCCCAGTTTGTTCCAAACTGAAATTCCATCGGAATTCCGGTGATGACTCCGAAAACAAAATTGATTCCAAAAATTTTGCCCCAGAACCGCGCCGCCTGGTTGTACCGTTCCTCTTTCTTCCAGAGCGCCAGCGTTTTCAGCAAAGCAAGATAAAGCGCCAGACCCATCGTGAGCTGGGGAAAGATGTAGTGATATGTAATGGTGAACGCAAAGTGCAATCGATGCATCGTCAGCGCATCATCCATATTGTTGGCCTCCACCTGATCGCTAAGCTGTGCACACTCATTTTACTCCAGGGCCCCACAATTTTGATGTAATTCGTCACGCTGATCCACCAGCTCAACACGTTTCCCCGCGTTTCGTACCACAGAAACTCTTCCCGGACGCCCGAAGAAATAGAATTGTAGAACGTTTCCTTTTGAAATAAACCGGAGCAATCGGAAAAGAGGTGAGTTGATGAAGTGGTGCCTAGCCTTATTTTTGACTTTCGTTTGTTCATTCGCCTTCGGCGAGCAGAAACAGGATCGGTCCAAGACCATGGAAGAAATCGTTATGATGCCGGTGGTTTACACCCGAGCCTTGTCCGCAAGTATTCGGCGATCACATATCTCAAGACGAACGGCGCCAAGATTCCACCGATGTTTGTGGCAAGGGCTGGTCTCGATCAAATTCCTACCATGAACGATTCCATCGATCGCTTTGTAAAGGAAGCGATCGACAATAACATCTGCCTGGATTTTGCGAACCACCCAACGGGTGTTCATGGTTTTGACAATCAGAATGATGATGCGCGATCGCGCGAAATCATTCAGAAAGTCATTGCGTTCCTGAAGGAACATTTGGGCAACTAAGAGCGCCCGTCAGATCCTGGCTCCAATCATTTTTCAATGCTCCGGGCTGATGTTCTGGTTGTGCCGAAATAGATTTGTCGGATCGTACTTGCCCTTCAGTTTGGCGAGCCGTTCACGCGTTGCCGTTTTGTAGGCGGAGCGCAGAAGTTCCTCGCCGGTATCGCTCGTATAGTTTACGTATACGGCATTGGCGATGTATGGTTGCATCGCTTGCCAGAATTCCTGAGTCCAACCGATGTTCTTTTCCGATTCGGCGGGGTTCTCCCAGGCGGAAGTGATGATGAAGTTGTAGGTCCATCCGCGATGCCCAAACGCCGTCTCATCATCACCGATTCTGTTAATCGCGCCGCCGCCGTTGTGGTCGACTAGAACTACGGTTCGGGGTGAGGGTACTTTCGCAAAATATTCCAGGATCGTGTCGATCGTTTCATCGCTCAGATCCTTCAGGAAATTCGACTTCCAGTAGCTGTGATTTCCTTTGGGCCACAGGAAGTCGGCGGATGTCTGCGCGACACTGTAAGGCATCGGATGGACAGCGTCAGCTAGCGGCGGACCGAACTCGCGAATCGGGCGCAAATACTCCTGACCTTTCTCAATCGATCCTGCATAGCAAATTGCGAGGGCTGCCACACGAGCGCCGTGCAGACCCGGTGGAAATGCGGGCTCCGGCGGCACAGTGAAAAGGATGATTCCCCATGTCAGCTCATCGGGCGCTTCAGCGACATGCTGCCGGAACATTTGCAAGACCGCTTTTGCGTTCTCCGCCGGATGAAGGACTGGACCCGCAAGCACTGTTCCGACCGGATGCGCTTGAAATTCGAAAGAGGTTACTACTCCGAAATTCCCACCGCCGCCGCACAAACCCCAGAACAAATCTGCGTTCTGTTTCCGGCTTGCTTTGAGAAGCCGGCCATCGGCCGTTACGATATCAACTGAAATCAGATTATCAAGCGCAAGTCCATATTTCCGAACAAGCCACCCGAACCCACCTCCTAGAGTCAAACCGGCGATGCCGGTAATCGAAACGTAACCGCCCGTAGCTCCCAAGCCAAAAACTTGCAGGTCGTGATTCAGCTCACCCCAGGTGAGGCCGGGTTCTGCACGAACGGTGCGCGTCTCCAGGTCTACCCGCGCTCCTTTCATTTGCGACAGATCGATCATGACTCCTCCATCGCAGACAGCGTATCCGGCCACATTGTGCCCGCCGCCGCGAACGGAGACAAGCAAGTCGTCGTTGCGTGCAAAATTTACGGCGGCGATTATGTCCGCAACCCCCGCGCAACGAACGATCAATCCGGGATGCCTGTCAATCATCGCGTTATGCAGCTTCCGCGCTTCCTCGTAACCTTCCTCACCCGGCTGAAGCATCCGGCCCCGTAGATTGGACTTCAGATCTTCGATGGCTTTTCTGGATATCATGACGTCCGCCCCTTTGCCCGTTCTCAGTCGTACATCTTCCATGATTTCCTCCTTTTTCAAGCCCTGGAACAAATATGTTATCGCGAACCGCCTATCGCAAATCCAGCTTCCGAGTAGCGGCGCGAGGCAAGATCAGGATATCGCTATTGGGGATTGCCTGCTGAAGATGATCTTGCATCCGTGTAACGAGATCCGAAATCTCACCGACGCTCTTGTCCGATCCAAAACCCAACGTAATCTCGACATGGGCGATATTCCCCGACCTGCGTGTGCGTACCGCAATCAGCTCGTCGTAATCATCGAAGAATGTTGCCAGCATGCGAGTGACCTTCAGTTGCATCGTCTCACCGATCGCACGATCCAGAAGATCGGGCAGAGCCTCGTAAGCATGTGAATCGCGACGCACGAAACGACTACCAGCGAGCCAAGAGCCTTGGCAAGACGCGCACGAAAGTGCGACAACACGATGACAGAAGGATGCCCATGCATCGCACGCCAGAGTGGGAGCAGCGGTATCGTGTTGATGGCGAGATTCGGACTGACGAAGATAACCGCCAGTGCAGCGAGCAACTGCGAAGATGGCTTTTCCGGTTTTAAGCCAAACGCCTTCCAGACAATGAACCCCGCCGCGATGAGAAGCAACACAGCCTCCGCTCCGGACAAGGCGCGTTTGCAAAGAGATCGCATCATCAACGGATGTCGCCTCTCTTTTTGAACAAGTATGGGGTAAGGGGTCTTTGAATTGCAGTCGTTCGAAAGTCTCGGAAACTTACGACAAAATTGCGTTGTCGGTTGCCGCTTATGAAGATTCAGCCCAGGTCAATCAGTTCAGCTCGAAATTCGACGCCTGGCGCGAAGGTAAGGTGAAGATGACGGCGGGAGAAACCCGCGGGTGGAATCTTTTCAACGGGAAAGGGAAATGCGTTCTTTGTCATGTGCTCAAACACAAGGAGGAGGTCACCGACAAGGATTTATTCACCGACTTCACTTATGACAATCTGGGGATCCCGCGGAATCCGGAGAACCCATTCTACAGAATGGACACCGTTCTGCTTGACGATGGTACCCCGATTAATCCGGAAGGAAGTGCCTGGATCGATCCCGGCCTGGGTGGCTTTTTGACGTCTCTGGCAAACCCGGCTAATCAAAGCTGGCGGTCCCTTCCCTACGTCACGAACCTGAAAAATTTCACCAACTCCCGTTTGACGAGACTTGCTGAGGCAAACCACGGCAAACACAGAGTCCCAACACTGAGAAATGTGGATAAAAGACCTGATGCGAATTTCGTAAAGGCATTTGGTCATAATGGCTATTTCAAGAGTCTGTTGACCATCGTACATTTTTTATAACACTCGGGACGTGAAACCGGTGTGTGCCGATCCTTTAACAACCGAGAAAGACGCACTGGCACAGGGATGTTGGCCGGAACCTGAAGTTTCGGAAACTGTCAACCATTCCGAGCTCGGCGACCTTGGTATGACACGAGACGAAGAGCGGGACCTTGTTCGCTTTCTGAAAACGCTATCAGACGGCTGGATTCAGTAAATCAGGCTCGTAGTCCAAGAAACTCGGCTGTCCACTGGCCTGAGCAAGATATTGCGAATAAACTGCCGGGAGGTCGACCAGCGCGACAACTGCGCCATCTACACGGATGGTACTAATTGTGTAGTTAACCGTGACGCCTTCCACGCAACCCTTCCGCTATTGATAAACGTGCAGGCTTCCGGATGCGCTGGGAAGCATGGACATGCCGAGATAAGTAAACATAACGGCGGCAAAACCGCCAATCGAAATGAGCGCAGCTCGTTTGCCTTTCCAGCCCCTGATAAATCTCAGATGCACGGCGATCAGGTAGACAAACCAGGTAACAAGCGCCCAGTTCTCTTTCGGATCCCACGCCCAGTAGTTTCCCCAAGCGGATTTTCCCCATGCAGATCCCATGACAAGCCCCAGCGTGAGTGCAACAAACCCGAAATTCATGGCGTCATTGTGGTACTGTTCAAACCCCATTCGCGTACTTTTGTTTTGCCATCCCGGCTTTGCAAGAGTGAGAATGGCCAGAGAAAAAGAAGCAAATAGCGCAGAATAAGCGATGAAATATGTGACAACATGGGGAACAAACCACGCGCTTTGCAAAGCCGGAGGAAGATTGATGATCTCTATATCCGGTTTGTATGCCGCGTAAGCGAATCCGATCAGACTTGCAAGCGCCGTGAACGGACCCAGGATCTCCAGGCGATACAACAGGAACAACAAAAAGAAAACCAGGCTGACGCACCAGGGGAAGAAAAGCATGGTCTCGTACAGAGTCTTGAAGGGCGCTCGTCCCGCATCCATCCACCGATCGGCAATGACGGCTGTGTTGGTGCAAAATGCGATCAGAAGCAGGATCAATCCGGCACGCGTCCACCAGCTTGATTTCCTGATCAGGCCTGCGCCGTAGGCCAGAAGCGACAAAAAATACAGCAGAGTTGTGATCTGAAAAAGAATTCCCGATTGCAAAAAATGATCAAGCAGCATGGCTCGCCTCCTGTCGTTTTCTTCCAGCTTGAACAAGCCTTGGACGGATATAAAAGATGAACACAACTCCCAGGCTCATCATGACAAATCCGGTATAAACAAATCCAAGTCCAGGGTCTCTCACCGTCTGGATCCCGGAATAACCTGGGTTCTGCGGATCGAAGTTCGCTTGATAAAATGCAAATCCTTTGTGCTTGAGGGGATGATTGACTTCGACTAAAGCGCGACGCTGTTCTACGCCATTTTCGATGATCGCTACGAGGCTTCGATATTCTTTGGCCTCGCGATCGCGTTTGTCGATGATCAGCGCAATCTCACCTTTGTTCAAGAAGACGGGAGCTTCGGCATCATTCGTAAGTGTAGCGTTCAGAACTCCATCGGGACCCGAAGCCTCAATCTCGGCGGTTGCCGAGTCTCCTGTTGTTGCATGCCGGATGAGAAGATCCGTGCCGGAGCCGGGAATCTTATACCTCTTGCCCTGCTGCAGCTTGTAGGAGCCGATTGCACGATATTCTTTTTTTTCAGGATCCAGACGATAGGCGTAAATCTTGAATTCAGAAGGGTAGTAATCCACCTGAAAATCTAGAAGTTTCAGGTCAAAGCCTAAATCGCGTTTCTCACCGGAATAGATTCCATTTTTTTCAATCGCCAGAGAGGAGGCAGATTGTCCTTCGTTTAAGTGGATCATTCCAGTTTCGGAAGTAAAGTAGCCCGTGATCCCACCGGCTAAAATCAAGATGATTCCGCCGTGGGAAAGCAGGAAGCCCCATTGAGCGGGACGGAGAGGATTCCGTTTCAGAAGCACCAGAAAAAGGCTCGATGCGGTGAGAAGCAGCAAAGAAGCAAACCACACAGAATGAAAAAGGTCGTACAGGAAAAAATTTTGAATCAAGTTGGTCAACAAAGGGCCGTAGTAATGCAAATAATCCGTTACTGACCCATGCTGAATGATGAAGGTCCCCAGGATCACTGCGACCGCTGAAGTTAGGAGAACAGATACAGCGAACTGATAAGAGGTGAGTATACAGAATAACTGATGTCGAAAATAAACTGTAGCGCCGATCCAGATACAGAAGATCAGGATGCTCCCCCATGCGCCTGCGGTTGTGGGCTTTAGAATATTAGAACCCAGATGCTGGATTAGAAAACCGGAAATTACTGCCGCGAGAATCAGAATAAAGGCAGAAGTGAAAGAACGGTACTCCAGAAGAGACTCATGGAACGCGTTGCCTGCTTTCAAAGGATGGACACTGTTTTCGGCAATCATCTTCTTCTTCCTCCTCAGGAGGGTCGGAAACTGCAATTACCATGCCCTATCAAGGAAGTGCCGATTCTCGACGATCATGATGACAAAGCTCAGATCGCTCGCAGTGACAAAATGTCAATCTTCAGGATGAATCTGTCACGTAGGCCGGCGCACGCGTGACACTTCATCAATCTGATATACTCCAATTCCATAAGGATCGCTTGATTGGCCTTTTGATCTCATGAGCAACAAAGAGGAATCCAAACCTGCCGTCGCCCACTATGATGCAAATTACGGTAATTTTCAGACTGAATTGTACGAACAGATTCGCCGCGAAGCTTTTGGAGAGGATTTTGGCCAGAGTAGCTGGATCACTGCAGACGAGCAGGACAGATTGATTCCCTGGCTCAATCTTTCGCTGGGCAAAACCCTGATGGATGTTGCCTGTGGGTCCGGTGGTCCGGCGATGCGAATTGCAGAAAAGACCGGATGCTCCATTCTGGGTGTAGACATACACGAACAAGCGATTTCAACCGCGAACTCATTGGCTGCGCAGCGCGGCATGACGGACCGGGCGGAGTTTCGAATTGTAGATGCATCCGCAAAGCTTCCGTTTGGCGATGCGAGCTGCGATGCGATCATCTGTATTGATGCCATCAACCACCTCCCGGATCGTAGACTTGTCATTACAGAATGGGCGCGCATCCTGAAGCCTGGTGGGAGGCTGTTGTTTACCGATCCGATCACCGTAACGGGACCGTTGAGCGCTGCGGAAATCGCTGTGCGGAGCTCGATCGGTTTCTTTTTGTTTGTACCAACGGGATTTGACGAACAGATGATTGCCGCGACCGGATTGAAACTGGTGTGGCGCGATGATGTGACGGAAAACATGGCGAAAATCGCTGAACGCCGTCACGCAGCCCGCGAGTCCAGAAGTTCCGCTCTTCGCGAAATCGAAGGCGAGCAAACCTTCGAAGGCCAACAAGAATTTCTTGCCGTCGCCGCAAGTCTCGCACAGGGGAAGCGCCTCTCTCGCTTCGCATATGTTGCCGAAAAGTAGATCGGCTTCATGAATGACTGGTCGCAAATGATAAGAAGGCGAATGGCGGCGGCCGGCGGTGTGACGCTCATAGCCGCGATCCTGCTCTTATGGAATCTCGGCGCGATCCATCAATTTACAAGAGCCGAAGTGTACTTTGCAGAGACTGCCCGCGAGATGCTGGCCAACGGCGACTGGCTCACTCCTCGCTTTTGTGACAAGTTGTTTTTCGACAAACCTCCACTGTCTTACTGGCTGATCGCTTTGAGCTTTCAGGTTTTCGGAGCGAGTGAAGCTTCTGCGCGTCTGCCTTCCGCGCTTGCCGGCGTGCTGTTGGTTGTTTGCACGACTCTTTTCACGATACGCCACTATGGCGCACGTGCCGGGTTCTTGAGCGGTATGGTGCTTCTTACGTCGTTCGGCTTTTGGAGTTTTGCCCGTTACGCGATGTCCGACATGTTTCTGACTCTCTTTATGACGATCGCTTTGCTGTCTTATCACGAAGCTTTGGGATTCGAAAAAAGATGGAAAGCCTGGATCATCGCCGGACACATCAGCCTTGCGCTGGCATTCAATGCCAAAGGACCGATTGGTCCCGTTCTTGCCGGTTTCGCTATTTTGTTGATGATTTTTCTGAGAAGCCAACAAAATTGGAAACGTCTTTTCTACCCTCCGGCTCTCGTCATCTTTTTGCTGGTTGGACTTCCATGGTATGTTGCGGCCTATCTGAAACATGCATCTTTTTTTGTTGACTATTTTTTTTACGGAGAGAATCTTTCGCGGTTCTTTGGGACAAAATACCTTACCAATCAACCCCCGGGGTACTACATGGCAGTGCTCCTGACATTGTTCTTTCCGTGGTCCCTTTGGCTTCCTCCTTCCTTAGCAGTACACCTAAAAAAGGATACCGACCTCTCGATGCCGCGGGCCACGACTCTGTATCTTGTTTGTTGGGCAGCGGCGCCAGTGATTTTCTTTTCGTTTTCCCGATGTCAGTTGGATTACTATATTCTCCCTTCTTATCCTGCGATGGCGATTCTTGTTGGCCCTGCACTTTCCCGAATTGCTACCGTAGAAGCGAAATTTGTGGGCATTCGCGCGATCGTCCTGATCCTCATCTCAGTCACGCTGCTCGTTCTATCTTATTTGTTCTGGAAGAATTCAGTGGCGTTGTTTCCGGATCTGAAGGGATGGTTTCATGCGGCTTTGCCGGCTGTTGCCGTCGTAAGCACGTTCTTACTACTTGGAACTCTGAAGCGACGCTATCAGTGGGCATTTCCGTATGTACTCGCTTCCACGATGGTTTGTATTTTCCTCTTCATGAGCACATTGCAGTATCCGCTTTCAAAGCGTTATCAGACAGTGCCACGGCTTGCTCGAGCGATCACAGGAGAAGGCGCGACTCTCGCAATTCGAGTGGCGACTGGGTTTGAGCTTGCTGTCTGGCACGCGGATGTAAGGTTCTATACGGGTCTCCCGGTGGAAGCTCTGGAGGATCAACAAGAAGTGAAAGCCTTCGCTCAGAAGCCGGGTCCCGCCTGGTTGATTCTGCCGGAATCAAGATTGGAGGATGTCTTTGATGCTTCGAACACTTACCATATTGTGGATAGAGGCCCATATCTTGGGCATCGCTTGCCGGGTTCTGATTTCTATAAGCCGCCGAAAAAATATCCCATTATTGTTCTTGTGGCCATCAATTTCTAGCTGACTGCTGCCTATTTCTCCAGCTTCATCTTCCTCAGCAACTCGGTGAACCTGGTCGAGCCGCGCGGGATCGGCTGCCGTTTCCGGCGGCAAGACTTTGAGGGCGACGTCCCGGCCGAGCTTCGTGTCTGTAGCCCGGTATACCTGCCCCATCCCGCCGGCGCCAATGACTGGGGTGATCCGATCGTGTCCGAGCGTTTGGCCAACCATCGCTTCTTGCTTCATAACATCGTGATGCTACCATAAGTCTCCGACCAATCAGGAATCCGGATCTGTGCATTCGGTTTGTAACGCCGGCGTCTCGCCGGCAGAATTCGGCCTGCGACTCGTCCGCTTGACAGGATCCATATGAATTTATAGACTATGGTCTAATGTTAGACCAGAGTCCATTCAGTGCCTCTGTACCGCGCAGATTGCGTCGAAAAATGGAGGTTCGCCGGAGAATATATGAATCGGCAATCACACTGTTCCGGCGTCAGGGATATGAGAGCACGACCATACAGGATATTTGTGATATCGCAGATATCGCAAAACAGACGTTTTTCAACTATTTCCCGAGCAAAGAGCACGTCCTTGCCGAATATCACAGCCAGCTGATCCGCAGTATTTTTGAGCAAATCTCACAAGTGTCTTCCTCTTCCCAGGGGGAAGCAATCATTTCTGCCATGCGGATATTCGCGGCCGGGGCCGAAAAGTCTGTTTCGCTCAGCAGGACGATCTTGAGGCACGTTTTCAGCAGTGATGTCCTGGAGCTCGTGGATCAAAAGAACGAAAAAAAGATATTTTTGTGGTTTCACAAAAGACTTCGCGCAGCCATACAAAGTGGAGAATTTGCTTCGGGACTCAACTCCCGTCTTCTCACTGCTGTCGTGATGTCCGTTCTCAGCTCAACCGTTCAGGAATGGATTGTTTCCGCGGAAGGCTTCGACTTACAGGAAGAATTAGTGCGCCGCACGCGGTTTCTTCTCCGTCTCGCACGGCAAAGAGTGAGGTCACCTGCATCAAGAAGGAAGAAACTATGAATCTCTTTCGTTTCGTGTTTGTTTTCTGTTTGACTGCAGTTACGGTCGCTGTCGCCGAAGATGCATCCTCGGAAAATACATGTGAAGGGGCCTTTGAATCCGGCGAGAACCATCTTGTGACGATATCGAAATTCGATCCGGGCGACGGTAATCTCCGTTTGTTTTTCATGGATTTCCAATCCGGATATGCGAGGATCCTTCACGAAGACAACGGGCAATTGTCGGCTGGCGCTTCCTTGTTTTCCGATTCACCCGAAGAGTTGCATCTAAGCTGTGGTCCCGCAGAAGCGGAATGGCAGATTTCAGACAAGAAGTTCAAAGCCCACCACATTGCTATTGGGCAGCAACAGGTCGAAGTGAAGTCTGGAAATACCGGCTTGGCGGGGACGCTTTACTTGCCACCGGGGCAGCCTCCATATCCTGCAGTGCTCCTGCTGCACGGATCAGGAAAACTCACGCGCTATTCTTTCGGGCCAATTCCATATTTTTTCTCCGCAAATGGCTTTGCTGTGCTGACCTACGACAAGCGAGGCTCCGGCCGGTCGGAAGGTAACTTTGAAGACGCCGCTTTTCAAGATTTCATAGATGATGGAATTGCCGGTATTGCGTTCCTCCGTTCCCGAAAGGATATTGATGCCTCACGAATTGGCCTTTGGGGAAGCAGTCAGGGAGGATTCATAGCCGCCGGCGTTGCGTCAAAGGTAAAGGGAATTCGCATCCTGATCAACCAATCAGGCATGTTCGTTCCGGCGTGGAAACAGGAGATCTACAGGCTTCGCTCGGAGATGGAAGCAAACGGCTATCCTCCAGGGAAGATCAAACTGGCAACCGATTATCTCAATGCTTTTTTTCAAGCGGGGAAATCCGGAAGAGAAAAGGATTGGCAGAAAAGTCATGCGCTGATGGAAACCTTGAAAGATCAGGAATGGTTCGACTTGCTGCCGAGAGTAGATAGCAAAGAAGAGCTTGTTTCCTTCTGGAATAAAGACTACAGCCATGACCCAATTTTGGAATTGCGAGGAGTGAAATGCCCGGTCAGGGCGGTTTTCGGTTCGCTCGATAGATCGACGCCGGTTGTCGATACCATCGAGAATATGAGGAAAGCTCTCAAGGGCAGGGACTTTGATTATGTCATCATTGAAAAGGCGAACCATGCTCTATTGGAGGCTGTCACTGGAAGTGAACGCGAAATACCCGGCCTGCAAGGTTTTGTGCCAGCGGCTTTCGATGTTCAAAGGAAATGGCTACTGCAACTGATGGCTGGTAAGCAGTAGGCTTGCGGTAGTTCCTTCTTTTCGGTTTCCATAGGGCTATCTAGTTCTTCGATACGGCTCTTCCGTTTCAGCTCTGCCAATTGACCACAAATCAGAAAGCAGGGAGGGGATTTGCTGTTGAGTAATCGAAGATCTAAAGTATGCTTGAGGCTGTTGGGTTCCTAGACATGAGCGATCACAAACTTGTCTTAGAGGAGCATGAGAGGCTTGATATACTATTGCGCGATTTGCGAACAATATCTAAATGGAATCCGGAACTGCTTCAGCTGGAAAAAGTACGCGTGAAACTTGGGCAGGATCTTCAGTCTTTAGAGGTAAGACTTCGCGAACACTTCGATACGGAGGAATCCGGATATTATTTGGAAGAGATTTCCGGCCGAAAATCCGGCGCAGGAAACGCGCTCCTGGCATTGCAGGCAGAGCATCCTGTTTTTCTACGGATCCTCTCTGAGATTCAAGACCAGTGCAGGCAGAAAGAAACGGACCCTTCTTTAGATGAAAAGCTTCTCAAGAAGCTTTCCCAGCTGCTCAAATGGTTGAAGGTACACGAAGCGAAAGAAAACGCACTCATTCAGGAAGTTTTCCAAACTTAGTACCGGTAAAATCGAAATACGCCTAAACATGGGACAATCGAAAAGGAAGCCCAGGGGGATCCCAGCTTGGATCGACCCGCAAACAGGCATAGTTTCCCTCAGTTCAAGAAAGGTGTTGAAACCTCTGATGTCGTTTTCGGAATTTCTTCGCACTCCGTTCGGCTCAAAGGCGGTTCTGTCTCATGAGGACAGGAATGTCGATACGTTTCACCATCTTGGTGCTTTCGCATATCAAAAAGGAATTTTAAGGAACTACGAACTTGGTAAACATCGTGTTGTAAGAAATATTTTTTCTCTAAACGCATCTTTTCTGAACAACGAGCTTTTTCAGATCACACTGCATCCTGAAGGCGCAGCTTTTGGCGTTACAGAAAAAATCAGACTGCAAAAGCTGGAAGAGTGGCTGAAATCTCAAGCAGGCCCTGAATGGCCATCCTGGAACTGGCTGTGGGGCGCTTACGCCCTGAACTCCAACTATGATCCGCGTTGGAGCGAAAAAATTTATGCGACTCTGGATGTGCGGTGGGGAAGGCTGAATCGACCGGGAAAACCCTGGCGGCAGAGACCGTACGTTCTAGCGGTTGCTGTGGAAAAACGTCCCGATCAAAAATTGATTCATCGGTTTGTCGCATCCCGCAGGAGATGCGCCTTGCAGTGGATAACCGATGATTCCGATTGTTATCAGGCGTTGATGATCGCGCGGTGTCCGCACAAAACCGATGAGCATTTTTCCGTGCGCATCGGGCTCACATCCCCGGCTTTTCTTCCGAAAATCAACCAATTTAAAAAAGCCAAATGGCTGATCATTTTGAGTCTTTCAGCGTATCACTGCGGTCCGCAGTTCGAACTCGTGGATGAATTTGCCCGCCATATTGTGAAATCCTGCAAAGGTGCAATCTACGACCCGGCGCCGGTTCTGAATCCCAAAGAACGGGGAGAACGCAAAGGGTCTCTGAAGAGGCCGTAGTAGCCTTCGAACTTGCGTGGATTTTGATCCGTTTCAACCATTGTGGGATTCTCTGGCGCATTTTGCAAGTACATTGGCGTAGATTGCTAGTGACCGACACTGCTCAAATAGCTAGATTTAAGTGTGACCGCTTAAGAAATTGGAGGATGACATTATGTTTGAAGTCAGATCGTATGCAGCGGCAAGCGCTAGCTCGCCGTTGAAACCCTTTTCCATCCAGCGCCGTGATCCTGGCCCGCGCGATGTCCAAATCGAAATTCTTTACTGTGGCGTCTGCCATTCTGATTTGCATCAAGCGCGCAATGAATGGAGCAACACGATTTATCCTTGCGTGCCCGGTCACGAGATCATCGGACGCGTAGTGAAGGCAGGCAGTAAAGTAAGCAAGTTCCATGAAGGAGACATGGCTGCTGTTGGATGCATGGTTGGCTCCTGCGGTAAATGCCAGAGCTGCCAGGAAGGATTAGAACAATACTGCGAGAACGGATCGATATGGACGTACAACACCGAAGATCCGCGTGAAGGTGGAGTCACCCGCGGCGGCTACTCCGAAAGTATTACAGTCGATGAAGCCTTTACGTTGCGGGTACCCAAGAATCTGGATATTGCTGCAGCGGCGCCACTGCTTTGCGCAGGCATCACCACATATTCCCCGTTGCGTCACTGGAACGCAGGCAAAGGAAAGCGTGTAGGAATCGTGGGACTCGGCGGCCTTGGACACATGGCTGTGAAATTGGCAAACGCCTTCGGCGCCAACGTAGTCCTGTTTACAACTTCGCCAAACAAGGCAGAAGATGCCGTCCGCCTGGGCGCCCATGAAGTGATCATTTCAAAGAATGAAAATGAAATGCTGAAGAACGCCAACAGTTTCGATTTTATTCTGGACACAGTATCCGCGGATCACGATATCAATGCTTACCTGAATTTACTGAAACGGGATGCCACATTAACACTCGTAGGCGCGCCTGAAAAGCCGCTGCCGGTCGCGGCTTTCAGCTTGATCTTCAAGCGCCGGAGCTTTGCAGGATCGGCTATCGGCGGCATCCGCGAAACCCAGGAGATGCTGGATTTCTGCGGTGAACACGGTATCGCGTGCGATATTGAGAAGATCCGTATTCAACAGATCAACGATGCGTACGATCGCCTGCTCAAAAGTGACGTCAAATATCGATTCGTGATCGACATGGCTTCACTGAGGACATAACGTACCAATACAAGGATGCCCATTGTGAATCGATTTAAAGTTGCCGGCTGGTTGCCGAAGCGATTGGAAGAGTTGGGTGTCCCACCGGCCGCTATATTGCGGCAGGCGGGACTGCCAATGGGTTTGTTTCAGCAGGAAAAGATGTTCGTTGACACGGAAGAATTCTTCGCTTTGTGGCGGAGCATCAGCGAAGTCAGTAGTGATCCGTTGATTGGACTCAAACTGGGAAACGAGGAGCGAGTCGAGCGCTATGATCCGATTTCCATTGCAGTGCTATACAGCCGCTCGCTTCGCGATGCTATGCAACGAATGGCTCGCTACAAACAACTTACCTGTCCTGAAAAGATTCAAATCCTGGAGCAGCGGCAAGAATGCGCCGTTCAATTCAAGTGGCTGCTCGCAAAAGAAATCGAACCGCCGGTATTGATCGACTTATGTTTTGCCCGGGTAGTCGCCATCGGGCGACGTGGTATCGGCGCCGCAATGACGCCGATTCGAATTGAATTGGAGCGTTCGCCCGCGCACCGCGATGCATTCGAGGCGCACTTTGGTTGCCCGGTGAAGTTCAAAGCCAAACAAAACTTGCTGGTTTTCACCCGTCAGGATCTGGATCGGCCCTTCGTTACTCACAATCCGGAACTGCTCGGGATGCTGGTGCCCCAACTCGAGGCGGAGTTACGCGTCCAACTCTCACAACGAACAATTCGTGAACAAGTCAAAGGAATGCTGAAGCAACTTGTAGCCGGGCAACGTCCGGCGATCGAAGATCTCGCAAGAGAGCTAAATATGAGTGCTCGCACTTTGCAGCGCCGACTCGCAAACGATGGGATCAGCTTTCAACAATTGCTCGGGGAAGCGCGCCGAGAGCTGGCGCATCATTACCTCTTGCATTCTTCTCTTGGACTGAACGAAGCAGCTTACTTGCTCGGTTTCGAAAACTCCAATTCCTTTTTCCGGGCATTCCAGAATTGGGAAGGTGTTTCCCCGGCAAAATGGCGCGCATCAGCTCAACCACAGAGGCATAGAGACACTGAGTTATGAATGAACGCTTTTTAACTCTGTGACTCTGTGTCTCTGTGGTTAAAAACATGAAGGAGGCAATCATGCAGAAACGCAAACTTGGAAATAGCAACCTTGGAGGTCTCGGCTATAGGGTTCGGCTGCATGGGAATGAGCTTCGGCTACGGTCCACCGAAAGACAAAAAGGAAATGATCTCTGTTCTGCGGGCAGCTGTCGAACAAGGAGTCACTTTTTTCGATACCGCTGAAGCGTATGGTCCTTTCCTCAACGAAGAACTTGTCGGTGAAGCGCTGGCGCCTTTCCGTGAAAAGATCGTGATCGCAACGAAGTTCGGTTTTAAACCGGATGCGAGTGGAAAATGGACCGACCTCGACAGCAGGCCGGAGCATATCAAAGAAGTCGCTGAGGCTTCCCTGAGGCGTTTGAAGGTGAATGCGATCGATCTCTTATACCAGCACCGGGTTGATCAGCAGGTGCCAATCGAAGATGTTGCGGGTGCTGTCAAAGATCTCATTCAAGAAGGCAAAGTAAAACACTTTGGCCTCTCGGAAGCGGGAGTGAAAACGATCCGGCGCGCTCACGCTGTCCAACCTGTAACGGCCCTTCAAAGTGAATACTCGCTCTGGTGGCGAGAACCTGAGGAACAGATCCTGCCAACTCTGGAGGAGCTTGGAATCGGTTTCGTCCCATTCAGTCCGCTGGGGAAGGGATTTCTAACTGGAAAGATCGCGACAGATACAAAGTTCGATAGCTCCGATTTTCGCAGTATCGTTCCGCGCTTTCAACAAGACAATCTGAAAGTGAACCAGGCCTTCGTGGATCTGCTCGCGAAAATCGCAAAAGAAAAACATGCGACTCCGGCACAGATCGCTCTTGCATGGATTCTTGCTCAAAAATCGTGGATTGTTCCAATCCCGGGGACAACAAAGTTAGATCGCCTGAGCGAAAACAACGGAGCAGCTCAAATCGAGCTCACGGCTGGTGATCTTCATGAAATTGAAATGGCGGCCTCGAAGATCAAGCCACAGGGAGAGCGTTATCCGGAGCACCTTCAGCGACGGATTGATCGCTAAAGTCAGGGCCTGCTAGAGCGGAGGAGTTGGTATGCGAATTGGAATTCTGGGATCTGGACTCATGGGAGCGAAGCTCGGGACACTTTTTGCGCGAGCGGGCCACGATGTGTTCTTTAGCTACGCGCGCAGCCAGGCAAAAGCTGAAAGGCCTTGCAAAAAAAGCCGGTGGAAAAGCGCGGGCAGGAACACCGGGAGAGGCTGTTGAAGCATCCGATGTGCTTCTGCTTGCAGTGAACTGGTCCCAAATGGATGATGTGCTGAAGCAGGCAGGTGATCTGTCCGGAAAGACAATCGTGAGCTGTTCGCTGCCGTTAAATGCGAGCAACTCTGACTTTGTAATCGCGCACACTTCATCAGGCGCAGAAACACTCGCAAAAAGGTTCCCGAAAACCCGGTTCGTCTTAGCGTTCAACACAATTCCGAGCGAAGTTCTTTTCGATGTCTTCGAGCAACGCAGTCAAGCCAACAAACCCAGCATGATGTATTGTGGGGACGACTCCAAAGCCAAGAAAATTGCAGCACAATTGATCCGCGATATTGGCTTTGATCCGCTGGACATCGGCGCGTTAAAAATGGCCCGGTATTGTGAGCCATTCTCAATGATTATCGCGGAAATTGCCTATGGCGGAGCCCGGGGACCAAGAGTCGCATACAGATTCGAATGGATGGGAGAATAGAACATCATGACACCACTCGACGGATGGGAAAACTTCTACGTGATCGTCGGCTCCTCTGCCGGCGCGCTGATCGGTTTGCAGTTTGTTGTGATCACGCTCATTGCGGAAAGGCCGGTGCGAGGCGCAGCGCTAGCCAGCGGCGCCTTTTCGACACCGAGCGTCGTTCATTTCGGAATCGTGCTGTTGCTGTCAGCGATCGTAAGCGCTCCCTGGAACGGGATTGATATTGTCGCATTTCTT
This sequence comes from uncultured bacterium, assembly GCA_963843285.1. Classification (GTDB taxonomy): domain Bacteria; phylum Acidobacteriota; class HRBIN11; order JAKEFK01; family JAKEFK01; genus CAZDDB01. The sequence goes on along the minus strand of CAWJJO010000009.1, from coordinate 16,050 downwards.
TGCGGCTTCGTGGGTCTCTGCGGGATCGTGTACGCCTTTGTCGTAGCCCGGCGTATGCGAAGGCAAACCGCTTACGAGCCCGTGTTCGAAGACTGGTTGTTTCATGTCATTCTTCCATTTGCGGCTTACGCAACGCTGGCTGTATCGTCATACGAGGCTCAATCCCATGGGCGCCCGGCCCTGTTCCTTGTCGGCGCGGCGTCGCTGCTGTTGCTCTTCGTTGGCATTCACAATGCCTGGGACGCCGTGACGTATCACGTCTTTTTCAGATCGAAGCAGGAGGGGTAGCCAATGGAGATTCTTTTTCAAACCAGCAGAGAGCCGAAGACGTTGCAACTGGAAAAAACGGATGACGGTCGTTATCGCCTTCTAATTACATTGAAAAAGCTGGGCGCGCAAACGGCGCTGGAGTACTTCCTGGATTTGACCGAGGCGAAACAGCTTCGCGATGCTCTGCCGCCGGGCTGATCCATGATGTGGAGCTCTGTCACAATTCCGGGGAAGCCTTCGATTCTCCTGGTGGATGCTTCCCAAAACCTTCGGGGCTGGGAGGGGGATTTCTGCGCGCGTCTCCATGGAAGCTTGAAACGCGCGGGGCTTTCGATTGAAGGGAACGAGCCGGTCCGAATTGCGGAAGCCGGCGAAATGGAAATGTACAGGTCGAAGCAATCCAATTGCTGGATCTGTTTTGCTCATGGAATGGCTTCCGATGTCCCAACCGAAAGGACATTGTGCCATCATTGGGAGCAGTTGAATCAGCATCGCGATTTTCCGCCGGTGCTTTTTGCGGGAATGATGTTTGATTCCTACGATGCCCCTACCTCCGAACTCATTTTGAAGTCGAATCCATCCATTGCGGCGATTGCGCTGGCGCCCCAATCCCAGGCCACCGCAAGAGAATCAGGTTTGTTCCTGCTGAAGTTTTTCGTTGAACTGAATCTACATTGCGATGAATCGATCACCGGTAAGATGGCCTGGTTCTCATTCACGAAAGCCAGGGAATTGTTGCGAAGAAGAAGATATTCGGGCTTGTTCGGCGCGCGTTGTTGAAGCCACCCGGCTGCTATCGGTGTCCCGCGCCGCCGGAATTTTTCAGTTGTTCCATCACTTTGCGCGCATGCGTGTTGTCTACACGCGGTTCGGACGTGAAGTCGCGCTGAAGATATTGCCTGCGAATTTCAGCACTCAGGGTTCATGGTTTCTATCACTGTTGGATTTCACGACGCAGCCATGCTTTGGCTTTGTGCCATTCACGCTCGCCTCTACCCGAGGCCTGTAAGACTGACTAACTTCGTTTGACGAAGTTGTTTTCATTTCTAAACATTATACTCCTTACCCAAACTTCAGCGGTGTTCTTGCTGGTTTTTTAGTACAGATGACGCGTTCATTTATGGAGGAAAAGCTATGAAGAGAAAAAATCATCAAACTCAAGATTATAGGACGTTCACCCTGACATTACTTTTTTCACTTATATTTTCGGTCGCGGCGTTCGCTGCGGAAAAGTTTGTTCTGTCGGCGATCGACGGAACCAGTTTAATCTTAAGAACTGTTTGAGTTAGATCAAAATCAAATTAAGACGGTGGATTCCAACGTGATCGAAACGGGTAATTCGCTCGGCATATATCAAACTGCAGTTGCGTTCCGGAAGAATGATAGCGGTCACATTTTCGATGTTTATTACGGATATTGCCACGATATAGATTGTGCCCAACGCACCGTTTCGATGAAGAGAGCTGGACTCGAATCTCCAGCTTAAATTCGGACAAGACTTCCCGATACATGTTGCAGGCAATCTGTCTACAGAGAGACTTCAGAAGCCCTCAGGCCTTAGTTTGCGTCTTCTTATTGGGAAGGGGGATCTTGGAAAAGTTGAGGAACGAAGGCTTGACAAGAAGGGAATACCCCGCGCTGTTTCAAAGTATCGCCGTTCAAAAAGGATCTTACGATGCCACGGCGACAGAAGATGGGAAAATGGTAGTTGCGCACGATTACAGAAATGATTCTCAGTTCATCAACATTCGGTCTTTCCATCCGCTAGGCCCTATAAGAGAGATGCAAACGGATGATTCTGTGACTGCTGTAACTTTGAGTGGACCGGCTACGAGAAGTTCGCAATTGGGAGGATCCCGAGCGGGGTCGTTTCGTTTCTTGTTCTTTCGAGTTTACCGTGATCACCCGGACACAGAGGGGTCAGCACCTTTACAAAGCCGAATTATGAAGCAGAGAGTCGATGACTCGACCGGGGAATTTCTTGGGCGTCCCAAAGCTTTCACGAAGTTCAAAGTGGTTCCGGTCTATTTTGTTGGTCAGTCAGTCACTGTTACGCCCGGAGCTAACGTAGTTTTCTTTACGGAATTCGATACTTCTTGCAATAAGAATCTTCTGTGGGCGCAAGTATTCGATCCTCAAAAGCGAATCAAGGTCGGCCCTTCGCAATTGCTGATCGGATGTAGCGAATTATCGAACATCTATTACGGCGTTGAGGGTATTGACGTCGCGCAGTTCGAGCGTTAGTCTTCCTATCCGCACATCACGCACGGATGTTTTTTTTTCAGACAGGTGCCGCGCAACCTGTTCGGGCATCATTGTTGATGAACGGCAATACCTGCAGGAACTGAAACAGATTGAAGTCTGTTTCATCACTGCTGGATCTCCCGGTGAAGCCAGGCCTTGGCTTTGCGCCATTCACGCTCAATCGTACTTGGGGACACCTTCTCAACTTCGGCAATTTCTTTCGTGTTCAATCCACAAAAGATTTTCATTTCGACAATCCGGCATTTCTTGGCATCCATCTCGGCCAGACGCATGAGCGCATCATCCAGCGAGAGGAACCCTTCCGCATTGTCCGTGGTAACGATTGCCGCTTCGTTTAGCGAAAGTTGTTGGGCACCCCCGCCCCGTTTCATACGCGCACGTCTCCTTGCGTGATCCACAAGAATGCGTCTCATCAATTGCGCTGCGATACCGAAGAAATGAGCACGATTTTGCCACCGTACATTCTTCTGATCCACGAGTTTGATATAGGCTTCATTGACCAGTGCGGAGGTCTGGAGCGTGTGACCAGGACTTTCCTTGCGCATAAAGCCTGCCGCCAAACGATGCAACTCCTCATAAACAATCGGCAGGAGTTTATCGAGCGCCTCTTTGTCGCCCTTGCCCCAGGCTTGAAGGAGCTGAGTAACTTCGTTTGACGAGGTTGAGTTCACTCTAAGAATTATACATCTTACCGAACCTTCACCGAATAGGTTGCTGGTTTTTCCCTACAGATGACGCGTTAAACGATAAGAGCAGTCAATTAGGAATGAAAGAATAGTTTGGAGGAAAGAAAATATGAAAGGAAGATCAGTAAAAATGTTGATGCACACGATCACAATTTTTGTGATGGTGTTTGCTTGCATAATCCCACTGTCTCTATTTGCTGAGAACGATGCTAAGACCAGCGACGACGTCGTACTCCAGTGGAACGAGATCGCGGTAACCGTGATAGACGCCCAGCCCCCTTTCCCATCAACGCGCTTTATGGCGGCGGTTCAGCTCGCGGTATTCGAGGCCGTCAACTCGATCAGCGGCAAGTACGAGCCGTACCTCGGAACCATTACTGCACCCGCAGGCGCGTCGACGGAGGCAGCTGCAATCACGGCTGCCCACGGCGTGCTGAAGGCGTTCTTCCCAGCGGCCGCGGTTACCCTGGATCAGCAGCGCGACGCGTCCCTCGCGTTGATTCCGGACGGACAGGCAAAGACCGGTGGCATCGCCGTTGGCGAAGCGGCTGCCGCCGCGATGATTGCGGAGCGAACCGGCGACGGATCGACGCCCGCCCAGTTCTACGTTCCGACGAACTCCGATCCCTACGAATGGCAGCTGACCCCGAGCTGCCCGCCAGCGGGTGGTGTCTTCTTCCACTGGGGGAATGTCAAACCGTTCGGCGTCCTGAGCTCGTCTCAGTTCCGCGCCGATCCACCCCCCGCGCTGACCAGCGGGAAATACGCCAAGGATTTCAATGAGGTGCTGGGGCTCGGCGGCATCAACAGCCCGAACCGGTCACAGCACAATTCAAACGTCGCCCGCATCTACGCGGCCCAGCCGCCCCACCAGGGGTGGAACTCCGTGGCCCGCCAGATCCTCAACATGCGCGACGATGACATCACCGATACCGCGCGCACGCTTGCGCTCATGAACATGTCGCTGGCCGACGCCCACATCACCGTCTTTGAGTCCAAGTACTTCTATCGGACCTGGCGCCCCGAGACGGCGATCCCGCGTGCTGGCGAGGATGGAAATCCAGACACCGCACCGAGCGCGTTCACACCCTTCATCGTCACACCGTGCTTCCCGGGTTACCCGTCGGCTCACGGCATCGGCGCGGGGGCGGCCAGCCGCATCCTCTGGAAGGCCTACGGTCGGTACCACACGGTCATCAACTCTCATCCGAGCGTGCCGGGCGTCGTCCTAACTTACTACGATCTGCTTGACATCGTGAAGGCCGTGTCCGATGCCCGGGTTTATGGCGGAATTCACTTCCGCACCGATCAGGATGCGGCGGAGCAGCAAGGCAAATTCGTCGCGCAGTGGAACCTAGATAACCGTCTGCGACCCAGGTGAGGTTGGTATCGGTGCGCCGCTACAATATAGCAACGCCGCTGGGGGAGCAGAGCGCATTGATGCTCCCCCGCCGAGCGAGAGGCGTCGCTATCTCGTTGATCTATGGAGGAAAAGCCATGAAGAGAAAAAGTAACCGGGCTAAAGACTATACGGCGCTAACACTGACATTACTTGTTTGCCTTGTTTTTTCGGGCGTCGCATTCGCTTCAGAAAAGTTTGTTCTCTCGGCCACCGATGGAACGGTCATCATCTTAAGAGGTTACGAGTTGGACGATCGAAATCAAATAAGGACGTTAGATTCCAATGTGATTCTTACGGGATCCTCAGGGATATGGGGTACTGCAATTGCATTTCAGAAAGAGAATCAAACTCGCGTTTTCGATGTCTATTACGGCTTCTGCCACGATTACTGGACCTGTACGCCTGGGGAAGTCACCGTTTCAATGAAGAGAGTGGACTCAAAACTTCAGCTCCTATTCGGACAAGACCTTTCGATACCCGTTGCCTACAGTCTATCTACGGCGAGACTTCAGAAGCGTTCAGGTGTTAGTCTGCGGCTTCTTGTTGAGAATCTCGGAAAGATCGAGGAACGAAGACTTGGTGAAAACGGCATTCCTCGTACTGCTCAAGAGATTCCTTTTCCTAAAGGATCTCGCAGTCCAACGGCATCAGAAGATGGAAAATTTGTCGCTGCATTATATGGTGCTCAAATTATAGCTCGGTCTCTTCACCCCCAGGGTCCGATCAGAGAGATACAATCTCGAGATAGTCCGGTAGCTCTGGCTCTAAGCGGACCAGTTACGAGAAGCTCGCAATCGACCGGATCTGTTCCAGCCTCGTATCGATTCTTGTTCTTTCGAGTATACCGGGATTTACCGGACTCCGAGGGGTCAGCAAATCTGAAAACTCGCATTATGAGACAGATGATTGATGACTCCACGGGAGAATTTATTGGGAGTCCCAAAGCTTTCACATCCTTTAAAACGGTTCCGTACTATTATCCCTATCATCAATCAGTCACAGTTTCGCCCAGCGCTAACCTCGTTTTCTTTACCGAGTTTGATGCGTCTTGCAATAGAAATATTCTGCGGGGACAAGTATTCAATCCGCAAACGCAAAAGAAAGTCGGATCCTCGCAGTTGCTGATCGGATGTAGCGAATTTCCGGACAGAGATGATAGTCAGATCGACGTCGTGCAGTTCGAGCATTAGAAGACCCTGAAGGAACTGAAACATTTTATGTAACATTTACACACTGCTTGATGGCAAAGAGCCGGTCAAGCTTAAAAGAGAAGGAGGAACAATGATAATCCCAGCAAAGAATTACTCTGGCCTTATTGTAAGAGATCGGGAGGCCTCAATGGAGCTTTCTACTTGGGTCACCTACGTTAGAATCCTTTTTGTAATTGATGGCCGCATTACCCTAGGTATGGGTAGCGAAGAATTTGGCTTAGGCTTTGTCCTTGATACGCTCAGATCTACACCTTTAGAAAACTGGGTTCGCTTCTCTGTAGACGTTGCAAGACGTGACGGCGAAATAAAAGTGAACCCAAGTCCGGGACCATATGAAGAGCATTATACTGGTTTTAGATTCTACCAGGAAGGATTTCGCTTAGATCATTATGATCAGGTCTGGTTCTATGGCGATAATCCGGGACCTTGTTCAGAGGGTGGACCTAGTCCGGATGAGAACCCCTGCCCGGAAAACCCAATGGATCCTTATTATTATGCACGCACTCAGTTCTCTCCTTTGGAGCATGAAGAAAGAAGAATTATCGCCAAATGGATGGATCGGGGGGGCGGTGTTTTTGCGACAGGTGATCATGGCCTTTTGGGAGCTTCTATGTGCTGGGGTATTCCAAGAGTTCGCACGATGCGCAAATGGTTGCATACCCAAAATGTTCCTGAAAAAAGAGACTATACTACGAACGCAACGATTCAAGGCGATTTTAATGATCTAAACGCTGAAGGAGATGCCCTTCCCCAACCGATTGAGCCAGTATTCAGGAAGATCTATTCCACACCATTCGGCTTCGGATTCTTTGAACTCTTGCCACATCCTATACTATCTTCAGGAGTAACCGTAATTGACAAATTCCCAGATCATATGCACGAAGGGGAAGTGATTGCCGATGAAGCTGTGGAATTCGACAAGCCGCTTGACATCACAGGATACAACCGTCCTGAATATCCTGAATCTCCACAGATTTTTGCACCGCCTACAGACCCCGGAATACCAACTCCATTTCCCCGTCCTCGTCCACAGGTAATCGCCTATGGCCGGACAACAAATTATGCAAGAAAAGGCGTCAATATATTGATGTTAAACACAACAAGTGTTAACTCCATAAGATTTCCGTTAATTGGCGTATATGATGGAGACCCTGTTAAAATCGGACGCGTGGTGGTCGACTCCACCTGGCATCACTGGTTCAGTCTGAACCTCATTGGATTCAAAACCAATAATATTCCGGTCTACGAACATATGCAGGCCTATTATCGTAATGTGGCACTTTGGCTAACAAGACCTAACCAACGCTCTTCTATGCTTTTTAGTGCCGTATGGAATCAGCTTATTCTTTCCGCTCCTATGAATTTCCAGGGAGAGATGAGTCCCTGGGAAGTGGGGACGAAAATTAATAAAGCACTCGAACAGGAGACTTCCACCAGCATGGTAACGGAAATGGTTGCAAGCTTCCTTGAACCTGGTACTTTGAATCTTTCTTACATACAGAGAGGGGTAAATGAATTCATTCCCTCCTGGTCGCACCTCTCATGGGGTCTTACCAACAATGCCATTATTGGGGGAATTGGCAATTCTTTGCGTAAGGTTTCGCTTTCACTTCAGCAGCCACAAAGTGTTGGGCGAAAATTTGAATTGAATCCCGACAATCTTTTGAAACATGCCATGAAAGGGGCAGCTGAAGGCTTCCAACTTCTCGTGAACACATTAGATACCGCGACGCAGGAATCCTCAGATCTTCATAAGAAAATCAAAGATAAATTCCAGGTAATATCATCAGATTCATTACCGCAGCCGCTGGCAAATGTGCATCTAAGCATCGTTCCTACAGGTCTTCAATTCCCTGATGCTTCTGATCCTGCTCTGAAAAATGGTCCACTCTCCATCACAATCAGAATAGCTTTGAAAGGGATAGTGATTGCTGCTCAAATTATCCGGGATCTGAACATACCAGCTTTCAAAAAAGATGGGGCCTTCATTGATCTTAATGTGAAGCCATTCTTTTTTCAGGTACAACAAAGTGAAAAACTTACGATTGAGGTCCTTATTGGCGATTGGTGGTTAGAAGATGCCCAAAAGGAATTCCTCCGATTTGAAGAAATATTAGAGGGTAATCCGTTTACATGGATCGGAAATCACCAGCCTGCTCTATCACAATCCTGGCGTCTTTGGTATCAAATAGGGATGGAAAAAACAGGAGCATAACTAACGTCCCTTCCTGTGTAAGAAGGGAGATGTGGGGATAGTGGGGATGTGGAGATAAAACAAAAATAAATATCCCCGTATCTCCCTCATCTCCACATCCCCTTTCTTACACATTCTCCGCGTCCTCCGCGTCTCTGCGGTGAAATCCCCGTCGATTCAACATATTCTCTGAGTATAATGACGCGCATGGCGATTTCAGCCGGGCAGAAGATCGGACCTTACGAAGTGCTTTCTTCACTTGGCTCAGGGGGAATGGGCGAAGTCTATCGCGCGCGTGACACACGATTGGGACGCGAAGTCGCTCTGAAAATCTTACCGGCAGAATTTTCAGCAGACCGCGATCGTCTGGAGCGTTTCGAACAGGAAGCGCGTTCCGCATCCGCGTCTCAATCATCCCAACATCATCACGATTTACGATGTCGGAACCAGCAATTCCACTTCCTATCTTTCGATGGAGCTTGTGGAAGGGAAGAGTTTGCGCGCGCTGCTCGATGAAGGGTTGCTGCCTTTGCGAAGAACCGTGAACATTGCATCGCAGCTCGCAGATGGTCTCGCCAAAGCGCACGCTGCAGGCATTGTTCATCGCGATCTCAAACCGGAAAACCTGATGATCTCCAAAGATGGCTTCCTGAAAATACTGGATTTCGGACTTGCAAAAATTACCCTTGTTCGCCACTCATCAGGCATCGCATCTGCAAACGCAGACCGGCGCGGGCGTGGTGCGTGGGACGGTTGGTTACATGTCACCGGAGCAAGCGAGCGGGAAAGCTATCGATTTTCACTCCGATCAATTTTCGTTCGGCACGATTCTCTATGAAATGATCACGGGAAAGCGTCCTTTTCAGCGTGGCTCTGTAGCGGAAAGCATGGCAGCCATTATCCGCGAAGACCCGGAACCTGTGAGCACCTTGAATCCACAGATACCTCAGGTTCTGCGCTGGATTCTCGATCGTTGCATGGCGAAGGATCCGGAGGAACGATACGCTTCCACTCGCGATCTGGCGCGCGATCTTCAATCGATTCGCGATCACATTTCGGAGGTGAGCACCTCGACCGTTTCCACCGTGCAGCAACCGGTCAAACGATTTCGAGCCCTGGTTCCCGTGCTCCTCTTGATCGCATTTCTTGCCGGCGCCGCCGTCGCTTACTGGTACTTGAAACCAAAACCGCAAGAGCCGTTAGAAATGTTCACTCTGACTTACTCCGGGCAAGGATTTGTCGCCGGCCGTTTCGCCGGACGGCAAACTGATCGCATTTCGCTCCGACCGGGATGGAAAGCCGAGGATCTGGATGAAACAATTAGCAGGCGGCAACGAAGTCGTTCTGTCGTCCGGACCCGATGACTATCCGAGATTCTCTGCGGATAGCTCTGCGATTTTTTTTGTTCGCAAACAGAGTGCCGGGACTGCATTTATCGAATTTCAGTTCTTGGCGGAGAAGAGAGGAAGATCCTGGATGATGTCCAATCTGCAGATCTTTCTCCCGACGGGAAAAAGATCGCATTCCTGCGCTGGAAGGGCGGAGAGTCCTTTTTGTTCACAGCGAACATAGATGGTACAGGAGTTGAGCTTGTGACTCCCATTCAAAAGATACAGGTTCAATTTCCGCGATGGTCACCGGATGGCAAACGCATCGTTGCAACCAGAAATTGGGCGGGCAACGCTGTGAATTTGGATGCCATTCTTATCGTGGACATGAAGACAAAGGAAAAGCGCTGGATCCGTTCCACATGGCCAACAGCCGCAATCTGGATTTCCAAGAATCAGATTCTTTACGGTGTTCCGCGGTCCGTTCCCGGAAGTTCGCGGGGGGCCGGAACGATCGTGCTTCAAGATATTGATACCGAAAAGATTCGAAAGCTGTTTTGGTTTTCATCGTGCGGTGATGTCCTGGACAGACTTGATCAGGACACGCTATTGCTCCAATCCACTTCCAGGCGAGAAAACTTGCGTCAGATCTCTATGGCCGAATCGCCGGCAACCGGACGGTGGTTCACGCGTGGAAACAGCACAGATCGTCAGCCTGTCTATTCGCCGGACGGCAAAAGCATCTTGTATTCTTCCATTGGAAGCGGGAATCTCGATCTCATGGAAATCACGATTGAAACCGGCGCCGTAAGACGCATCACGGAAGACGCAGCGGATGACTGGGATCCCGCCTATACTCCCGACGGCAGACACATTCTTTGGAGCTCAAACCGTGATGGTCATTTTGAAATCTGGATGGCAAACTCAGATGGCAGCAATTCGCGCCGGATTACAAACGATGGATTGGATGCTGAAAATCCAACGATGACGCGGGATCAGCAGTGGATTGTGTACACTTCCTACAATCCGGAAAAGCTTGGAGTTTGGAAGATCCATCCGGACGGATCCGGAGCGACGCAATTGTTTACCGGACTCACGCAGCAACCCGAAGTTTCTCCTGATGGCAAACTATGTCGCTTACACCTGGTATCAACAATCTGTGGTGGACGCAACGGCATACATCCGTATTACAAACATCGAAACAGGAAACCCCATTCCGTTTGAAGTGAAAGCGGAACGCGGAGCGAAAGGGCAAGCCATGCTGGCTGGTTCCGTAGCTCGTTGTCGCTGGATGCCCGATGGAAAAGCGATCGCCTACATCGACTCAAACGATACAGGCGAACTGGGCGTTTTTGTGCAGGATTTCATCCCTGGTCAGGATACATTCGCTACACGGCGGGCTGTCGCTGGATTTGATTCGGATAAACAAACAGAAACATTTGGCATTTCGCCGGATGGCAATTTCATCACGGTAGCAGAATTGGAAGTCCTCTCAAGCCTTGTCCGCGTAGAAAATGTCCCCGGCCTGTCGATGAAAATCCAATGAACGGATGTAGGGCCCTTATTAACGAATAGTGCCCGCAACAGCAAAACCTTGAACTTCTCGACGAGTGTCGACGACTGGTGATTCAGATTACTTCTTCTGCTCGTTGATTAACTCGGCAGTATTCTGTTTCGCTTTTTCCGCGTCACCTTTATTCCCAAGCATCAGCGGCTTCACGAAAAGTCTTGTTGGTAATGTTTTTTGGATTTCCATGATCATCATCGGGTTTTTTACATCCACAGTTGTAGCACATTGTCCTTCCTCCTTATATTGTTCTTATGAAAGAAAACTATGCATTCAGAGGGTATTGTCCACTCTTGCGGATGGCAACCTCGAATCCAAAGCTCGCGAATCACGCCAGGTTGATTCTTGGGTTCACCATTTTATTAGTTTGATACACGAATGCCTGAGGTTCATTTCTATTCCGATCTTACAGAAGAAGCCGGCAAATTAGCGCATTCGTGGGAGCACACCGTGGGAAGTGGTCACGGACTCCTCGCTCTTCGGTCCGATTGGAGAGCACAACTGCATCTTTCCCATAACGAATTGGGGTTCAAATATGTGCGTTTTCACGGCTTGCTGTGTGATGATGTCGGGTCTTTTACAATTCAGAATGGCAAGCCTCTGTATTCGTTTTTTAATGTTGATTCAGTGATCGACTTTCTTCTTTCCATTGGAATGAAACCCTTCCTGGAGCTGAGTTTTATGCCTCTGGGTCTCGCTTCGGGTCGTAAAACTGTTTTTCATTATCGAGGAAACGTAACCCCGCCGAAAGATTACAAGGATTGGAGAATATTCATAGGAAAACTAATGAATCATCTCGCCAGACGCTACGGTTCAAAAGAAGTACGGGATTGGTATTTTGAGGTTTGGAATGAGCCTAACTTAAAAGCGTTTTGGACCGGCACAATGAAGGATTATTTTAAGCTTTACGAGCATACAGCAGCCGCGATCAAGAATGTGGATTCCGCTTTCAAAGTTGGTGGACCTGCCACAGCCAAAAACGAGTGGATTGGAGAATTTTTAGAGTTCGGCGAACGGAAAAGTATACCCATTGATTTTGTCAGCACGCATCACTATCCCACAGACGCTTTCGGGCAACCCGGAGATGATACAGCAAACCAACTCGCGTCTTCGCGAAGAAGTGTTCTGAGAGAACAAGTTCAAGACGTTCGTAGAATAGCAGGCTCTAAACCTTTGTTTTATACAGAATGGAGCTCTTCTTCGAACCCTCGAGATCCAATGCATGATGAGCCATACGCAGCCGCATTTATTGTGAAAACGGTTTTGGAAGTCGATCCATTTGTGAACGGGTATAGTTATTGGACTTTTTCGGATATCTTTGAAGAGAATTACTTTCCTTCGATTCCATTTCACGGTGGCTTCGGTTTGTTGAATCTCCATGGAATCCGAAAGCCGGCGTACAGGGCATTTGAATTACTGCATCGATTAGGAACAAAACGACTGCATATTGACGGAATTCATGAGACGGTCGATTGCAGCGTCATTCGGAATTCCAATTCGATTCAAGTTGTCCTTACGAATTCTGCATATCCGATGCGGCCAATTGAGGAAGAAACGATAACGATGCATGTTCGGAATTGTCCGAAACCACACGCAATATACTGTGAAAGAATCGATCAAGATCACGCAAATCCGCGCGCAGAATGGCTGGAAATTGGAGCTCCCGAATATCTTACAACGCGGCAGATAGAAAGGCTTCATAAAGCATCCGAAGTCGTTCGCGCGAAACTGCGATTTACTATGAAAAACAATGAGCTACAATTCCGTATTCAATTACCGCCTGATTCCCTCACGCTGGTGACGATTCGAATGCAGAACGATGATTAAAACGCTACCAGAAGAGGAACTCTGGAAACTCCAAAAGGATACTTTTACTTATTTTCAGCAATATCAAAATATCAGGAACGGGTTAATTGCCGACAGCACCAAAAAGAATTCTGCTTGCAGCATCGCAGCGGTTGGACTCGCTTTATCCGCTTATGTTGTTGCTGCGGAAAGGGGTTGGGTCACGCAGAAGGAGGCCGTTTCTTATGTTCACAAGACGCTTGATTTCTTTTGGAACGCCGAGCAGAGTGACAGCACGACGGCGACGGGGTACAAAGGGTTTTTCTATCATTTTCTTGATATGCAAAACGGCAAGAGAGCTTTGAAAAGTGAGATTTCAACGATCGATAGCTCTTATCTATTTGCCGGGGCGTTGACGGCAGCTGAGTATTTTTCCGGAGATTCCAGAATCGAAAAAGAAATTCGAAATCTTGCAGAAAATATCTACAAGCGTGCCGATTGGCAATGGGCGCAAAACCAAAAGTTATCAGTTTCTCACGGTTGGAGGCCGGAAGGTGGATTCATTCGATACCGATGGCTGGGATACAACGAAGCTCTAATTCTCTATATCCTGGGCCTCGCTTCTCCGACCTTCCCGTTACCGGCTTCCAGTTACAGACAATGGTGCTCCACTTATGAATGGAAGAAGATTTATGGAATCGAATTTCTTTTTGGTTCTCCTATGTTCATCCATCAACTTTCTCATGTATGGATAGACTTTCGAGGAATCCAGGATGCTTACATGCGTTCGAAATCGATCGATTATTTTGAGAACAGCAGAAGAGCTTCTTATGTGCAACAGCAATACGCGATCCGGAATCCAAAACAATTTCGCGAATATGGAGAATTCTGCTGGGGAATCACCGCCAGCGATGGTCCCGGTCCGGCCAATCGAAAGGTGGATGGAATCAGTCGAAGCTTTTACGATTACAAAGCCAGAGGAGTTCCATGGGGTCCGGACGATGGAACGCTCGCACCATGGGCGCTTGTCGGATCGCTTCCGTTTGCGCCTGAAATTATCTTGCCGACGCTTCGATACTTAAATGATCATTTTCCCGAAATGACCGGTGAACATGGTTACAAATGTAGCTTCAATCCAACATTTATCAAGCAAAAAGGAACGAAGAAAGGTTGGATTTCAGTTGGACATTACGGCCTCGACCAGGGACCTGTCGTACTCATGATTGAAAATTACCGTTCGGGACTATTATGGCGTTTGACTCGTAAATCGAAGGTCTTTACCGAAGGATTGCGAAAAGCCGGATTCCAGGGTTCCTGGTTGGATTGAGGAGTTTATAACGTTGACGTCCGGTCCGTAAAAACATCTGTGTTCATCTGTGTTTATCTGTGTTTATCTGTGCTTTCTCTTCAGCCGAGGTCCGTTATTGTATCCCCTTGAATCAGAACGGTTGAGTCTCGAAGGATTTCATTGCGGTCCATAGAAATAACATTTGCATGAACAAAGGCGATGTTCTCCGCAGACATGGCCGGTACACGTATAAGAAGAAGAAGAGCCCAGATCCACATTCTTTTCAGCACACACACCTCCGACACTATGCTTCGACCTGGATGGTTTGAAAAGGTTGGTAGGGGGCTGAAATGAATTTGCCCGGGTTAGGACGTTTGTGGGGAACATGTTTTCTTATTATTGGCAACAGATGTTAGTGAACAATAAAGTTTGACACGACCTCTCCTCGGGGCCCTTTACAAAAAGGGGTCTTCAGCAGAATCTGTGGTAGCGCAAGGTAGGTTCCGGTAGCTTTCCGAGCGTGTGGTAGAGCGCGATCTTGACGTTTTCGGGTGAGCGCAACCCATAGGCTTTTCTGATAGTGAGTTTCGCCTTAAGATTGAATCCTTTGACGATACCAGCCGATATCTGACCATCAGCAGCAAACCAGTTAAGAATCAAGGGTTCGTGAGTACGTAGCATTTGAGTTAGGCGTTTCATCGGTTTGATTCTGGACCGCATAGTTCTGGTGTTCCAATTTTTGAGAAACCATTGTGCCAGAAGCGGAGAACGATACTGCCAGAAGCGCTGAAAGTCCTCGCGCAATAGGTAAGCGCGTGCGGAATTTAGGTTGCAGCTGAGAATGTCAGCTAGGCGAACTACCTGATTTTCATTGAGACTCGGTCGTTTCTTCAGGAGTATCCAACGGCTGCCAATGAGGATGTTTTCTTTACCTGCGCGTTTGAGGTCTTTGACGTCCTGGCGACGGACTTGATCGATCGCTTCGTTAAATTTCTTCATGATATGAAAACGATCCAGAACATGGAGAGCTTGTGGAGCCTTCTTTCGCACAACGTTCAGATAGGCTTTCCACATATCGCTGCAAACGAATTTGAGTTTCCTGGAGCGTTCCTTTCCAAATTCGCGAAAAAACGCAAGCAAGGTTTTGATTGTTCGATCAGGCGCAAGCCAGAGTAGCCGTTTACAATGGTTGTCGATTTGATAGACCAAAGTCATATACTTGTGACCGCGAAAGACAGCGAGCTCATCGATTCCGATACTTATGATGCCGTCAAGATTACGATGAATGAGGCCGTAGTCGACGACGTACTGGACAGCCCGAAAGACGCTGTCCCAGCTGGTTTGGAACACCTGCGCCACTTCCTTCCAGCTGATCCTTCGAGCCCATCGAGCCAGGAACACTTTCAGTGTGATCGTCTGACGATCCTTGCCGATAGCCCAGGGCAGGCCTTCAACCCGGAACCCATCGTTGCGACAGTTAACGCGGCGCGGTGTGTAGCGGAAAAAGACTTTGAAACCCCACAGTGGAACGTACTCGTAATCCCTCTGGTCCAGCAGATCGTACTGCGGCCGCTTCTTGCCGCATTGCGAGCAAAGCGGGCGAGAGTTTTTCCGTGCAGCCACATAAACGATGATGGCTTCCTTGCCGCCGATGAACTCCAGAGCCGTTTCCTGGTAAACGAAGGACTTGAGTTTTTCCACGCGATTCAATAACGTCTTAATCAGCATTGCTTCTTCCTGTGTTTTTGGTTTTGGCAAAAACATCTTACACAGTTTGGAGAAGCAATGCCTTCTTGCTATTCTGAAGTTGGGAGCAGGCATTCTTTAAGCTGACGCATTTGCCGCCCCCCATGGGAGCGCATGGAAATTTGGAAGACAAAATTTCCACACCCTCCCACAGCCGGCTTGGAAATCGTAGGAACGATTTCCACAAATGCTTTGATTCTTAGGAAAGAATCAACAGCTTACAAAATGCCTCTACTACCATTATCCGACTCGTTGAAAAAGGGAAAAGAAGGGAAAGACTCGAAACCGCTACCACAGATTCTGCGGAA
>CAWJJO010000008.1:0-115892 GCA_963843285.1 uncultured bacterium | reverse complement strand
ATCTGTGGTTTCTCTTCAACCAGAGAAGAAGATATTCGGGCTCGTTCGCGGAGTAGGGTTGTGATCTATTCGACTGTAACCGACTTGGCGAGGTTACGGGGCTGATCGACATCGCAGCCGCGGCGGACGGCGATGTAGTATGCGATCAGTTGCACGGGAATCGCGCACAGGATGGGAGTGAGCAGCTCGTCTGCTTGCGGAATGTAGAACACGTGACGCGCGAGATCTTCAGCGGAGTGGTCTCCTTCTGTGGCGATTGCGATGATATTGCCGCCGCGCGATCTGGCTTCCATCACATTGCTGTGAATCTTCTCGTAGTGACGATCGCGTGGAATCAGCGCCACCACCGGCATCTTCTCATCGATCAATGCGATTGGACCATGCTTCATTTCCCCGGCAGGATAGCCTTCGGCATGAATGTATGAAATCTCTTTCAACTTGAGCGCGCCTTCCAATGCGATCGGGTAGTTGATTCCGCGGCCAAGATACAGAAAATCGCTGCGGTCGATGTATTCATCAACCAGCTTCTCAATCTCCCCATGCTTTTGAAGAATCGCCTCCACCAAATTGGCAATCGTTGTCATCGCCTGGATACGCGGCACGGCGTCTTCCGGCTTCATCGTCCCTTTGAGCTCCGCCATGTACAGCGCGAACATGTACAAAGCTACTAATTGCGTAGTAAATGCTTTTGTGGACGCCACTCCGATCTCCGGTCCGGCGTGCGTGTAGATCGTGCCCTGTGTTTCGCGGGTGATCATACTGCCGACCACGTTGGAAATGGACATCGTCAGCGAGCCGAGGCGTCTGGCTTCGCGCACTGCAGCGATGGTGTCGGCTGTTTCTCCCGATTGCGTGATCGCCATCGTGAGCGTGCTGGGTCGAATGATCGGATTTCGATACCGGAACTCGGAGGAGATGTCCACCTCAACAGGAATTCGCGCAAGCTCTTCGATGAGAAACTTTCCGACAAGCGCGGCATGCCAGGAAGTGCCCGCCGCAACAAAGTTGATCTTCTCGACGCGTGCCAGCTCTTCCGTTGGAATCTTGAAGTCGTTCAGATAGATCTTGCCTGTCTCCATCGAGAACCGTTCCACGATCGTTTCGCGAATTGCCCATGGCTGCTCGAAAATCTCCTTGAGCATGTAGTGCTGGAAGTCGCCCTTCTCCGCGAGATTCGGATCCCAGGTAATGAGCTGCGGCTCGCGATGAATTTCCTGTCCTTGAAAATCGTGGATCTTGACCCCGTTTTCAGTGATAACAACCATTTCGTAGTTGTCCATGAATATGATGTCGCGTGTGTACTGCAAAATTGCGGGAATATCGGATGCCAGAAAATATTCCCCTTTGCCGACTCCGATTACCAGCGGCGGACCGTTCCGCACACCGATAATCTTGTTTGGCTCTTTTGCGCTGAGAATCGCGCATGCATAGATGCCCCGCACCTGCTCAAACGCTTTCAGCACCGCGGATTCCAGTTTGCCTTGATAATACTTTTCGATCAGATGCGCGAGGATTTCCGTATCTGTTTCTGTGACAAACTTGTGACCGTCATTTTGCAGTGATCGCTTCAGCTCCAGGTAGTTCTCGATGATTCCGTTGTGCACAACGACAATGTTTCCGGTGCAGTCGCGATGGGGATGCGCATTCTCTTCTGTGGGTCGTCCATGAGTGGCCCACCGTGTGTGACCGATTCCAAAGACGCCTTCCAGCGGTTTAATGCGGATGACTTCTTCGAGGTTGGATAGCTTTCCAGCGCTGCGGCGGATATGGACTTCGCCGTCCCGGACCACTGCGATCCCCGCGGAATCGTAGCCCCGGTATTCGAGGCGCCGAAGGCTGTCAATGATGACAGGCACTACTTCCTGGTTCCCTATATACCCGACGATGCCACACATAAAATATCAAATATCAAAAATCAAAGATCAAATAAACATAATCCAAGAAGAGAATAAATACTAGCGTACGCTAGTACCGGTGAATAATCAGAGGTACGCCAGTGAGGCCGAGATGAAAATCCGTCGACCAGCAGGTAGCAATCCGGCGAGATTCCATCAAATGAAGCCCGGTGGCATCGGTCAACGTCAGATCCTGATCTGAGAATTTCCGCAGGATGTGCGCTGCAGCCTTTTGCTCCCGCTGTCCTACGGCAATGATCTTCAAAGGACTCATGACTTCGACCATGTTCAGAAATTCAAGCGCCTTTCTTCGATCGTAGCGTCTGAGAAACCAACCATGGCCCTCGGCTATGACAAGCGTTGTGGTGATGAGAGGAGGCGGCTCCGCAAAGAGTCTCCTGAACAGCGGATGATACGAATCGGAACGGTCTACAAAAGCGATGAGCGCTGACGTATCCACATAGGCTTCAGTCCTTCTGACCATAGACAACTTCGTCAATGCTCAAGCTGGACGAGGAATCTCCCGTTTCAACCATTCCGGCATATCGCATCCAGGGTTTTGAGCCATCTACGGGAAGCAATCCACGCAAGGAACGTCGAAGAAGTTCCGCGAGCGAGATCCCGAGCCTCTCGGACTCCACCTTCGCAGCCTCATATTCTTCTTCTGTCAAACTGATTTGGGTACGAATCATATGATAACAGTATACAAGATTATGTTATCATCAGCAAAGCAACAGAAAGGCCGGTCAAATTGATTCCCACATTTGTGGCAACATCATAAAAGAGGAATCAAAGTAATGAGATACATCGGCGTTCGTGAATTCAAACAAGATGCGGTTAAGTATTTGAATGAGGGGCGCGAAATCGTCATCATGAAGCGGAAAAAGCCGGTTGCGAGGCTTGTTCCCGTAAAGGACAAGACCCCAGAGATGGTTCTCCTGGAGATCGGACGGGTCCTCAGCGAGGCCGGAATATCCGAAAAGGAGGCGTTGAAAGCGCTCGATCGGGCCAGACGGGACACTTATGGCTAGGGTCGTAATCGACGCCAACGTCATCGTTTCTGCCGCTTTTGGAGGCAACCCTCTAGTTGCCGTAACCAGGGCAAAGAAAGAAGATGAAGTTTACGTGTCCAATTCGATCGAGCAGGAATTGACAGCAGTTTTTCCTAAACTGTCGAAGAAACTGACCAATGAACAGCTCGCGTTCCTTCAGGAAAGAATCCGCGATCTGATACAGATGGCAAAACTGGTGTCTGTCACTGCTACTGTCGCGCTTTCAAGAGACGCCAAGGATGACCATTATCTTGCCTTGTGCAAAGATGTGTCAGCGGACTTTCTCGTTATTGGAGATAAGGACCTGCTTAGTATTCCGCCCGCGAAGCTTAGGGAGAATGGAATTTCCTGCAGAATTCTAAGTCCTCAAGACTTCGTCGAAGAAACTGAACACGACTGAGAAATTAAAAGTCGTTGATTTTTTACTCGTTCAATTCCCAATCGTAATCGGTATAGGCGATTTTCCAATCGGCGGGATTGTTCTTGATCGCAGCAGCGAGATCGTCCGGGAGAAATCGGGCGACGAATAGAAGGATCTCCGGTTTTGAGGCCCCAAAATCCTTCGAGTACCAGTCCAGGATTTTGGAAAGATGGGCTGTCTTACGATCGGGTTCGAAAAAGTTTCTGTTTTTGTCTGCAAAGAAGATGCGTGCTTGATCGTCCAGTTGCTGATCGAGCTTCGAGCCTTCATAAGCTTCAGAACGCAGCGGCGGACAGGAAGTGGAGGCGCAGACAAGCGCAAAATGGGCGCGCGGATCGTGAAACTTTTTTCGCACGATCTCATGTTCAATGTGATTCAACGACATCTCCTCTCCGTTGATCTTGAAAAACTTCTTGTCCCAAATCGTCCCTTTGATCACGGTGCCGATGATCAACCCGCCGGTATGAAGCTCGTTGATACTTTTCACCGGGTAATGATCGCAAATCACTTTTAATGTGAAGGCGTTGTAGGCGTTGATCCAGAAGGCCAGCTCTTCCCTGGGGTCTGAAATACTTGCTGGATTGGTTTGCGCAAGTTGCATAGTGTAGGCGGCCAAAGTGCTGTCCTTGCAGAGTGCGGAATATTGGACGTGGCCGTCTTTCACGTATTTTTGGAGGAGGTCGGTGAAGAGGGTGTGAGAATCGGCGAAGAGGGAAGTGCTGAAGAGCAGGAGGGTTAATGCGAGCAGGAGAGGTTGCAGGCTGGAAGCCTGCGACCCATAATGCAGGCGGGACGCGGGCGCGACAAACTGCCTCATTTGGTTTCTTCGTGTCTTTGTGCTTTTGTGGTTTTCTTCTTCTTCGCGACCCAGCCTTCTTTATTTACTTGGCGGCCACGCGCGATCGCAAGTGAATCGGGCGGAACCTCGTCTGTGATGCTGGATCCGGCCGCCACGTAGGCGCCTTTCCCCACTTTGACCGGAGCGATGAGCTGCGTATCGCTCCCGATAAACACGCCGTCTTCGATTATGGTTGGATGCTTCTTCTCACCGTCATAATTGCAGGTAATCGTACCCGCGCCGATATTCACATCGCGCCCGATCGTAGCATCCCCCAGATAGGTGAGGTGATTTGCCTTTGAGTCCTGCCCGATATTCGTCTTCTTCAGCTCCACAAAATTACCGATCCGGACTCCGGCGTGCAAATAAGAATCGGGACGGATCCGGGCGAAGGGTCCGATTTTCACGTTTTGTTCCAGATGCGACAGATCAATCGACGAATTTTCATAGATCACGCACCGGTCATCAATGAAGGAATCAGTGATTCTGCAATTCTGATAGATTGTGACATTGGCGCCGACACCGGTGGATCCTTCCAGATAGACATTTGGATAAAGCACAGTGTCCGGCGCAATCTGAACATCTGCGTCTATATACGTGGATTCCGGATCGCGCATGGTGACTCCGCGTAGCATCCAGTATTCGTTGATTCTCCGGCGCAAAATCTTTTCGGCGTTCGCCAGTTCTACGCGCGTATTGATTCCCACTACTTCTTCAGAATTCGCTTTCAGCGGCACAACAATTCGCTTCTCCATCAGCGAAAATTCAATGATATCCGGCAGATAATATTCCTTCTGTTTATTGTTTGCCTTGACGAGAGGCAATAGCGCTCGAAGTCTCGGAATATCGAACGCGTAGATTCCGGAATTGATTTCGTGGATTGCGCGTTCGTGTTCCGCCGCATCCGCTTCTTCGACGATTCGTTCGATCATACCGCCTTTCCCGCGAACGATCCTGCCGTATCCGGTTGCATCGGGAAGATCCGTAGTCAGAAGCGAAACAACAGCTTTCTTTTCTGTATGCAGACCAATCAGACGGCGCAGCAGGTCTGAATGCACCAGCGGCGTATCGCCGTTCATGACAAGAAGCACGCCGTCCATCGCGGGATATTGCTTCAAGAATTCCGAAACGGCGTGTCCGGTTCCGAGCTGCTCTTC
The DNA here is from genome assembly GCA_963843285.1 of uncultured bacterium. Classification (GTDB taxonomy): domain Bacteria; phylum Acidobacteriota; class HRBIN11; order JAKEFK01; family JAKEFK01; genus CAZDDB01. The sequence goes on along the minus strand of CAWJJO010000008.1, from coordinate 110,529 downwards.
CTGTACTACAAATTCAACAGGTTTTTTGCGCAACGCGTCCATTACCTGGTCTCTTTGAAATCCGGTTACAACCGCGCACGTTGCCGGTTCCAGCTCAAGGGCAACATCCCGCACGTGTTCGATCATCGGTTTTCCGCAGAGGGGATGAAGCAACTTTGAAATTTTCGATTTCATCCGCTTGCTTTGACCGGCGGCAAGAATACAAATATGTGTTTCCATAGGAACCTTGATCATAATACAAAAATGAATGAGACCCGCGGGTTGGAAATTCTCCCCCCTTATGAAGGGGGGAGTTAGTGGGGGGTTGGGGCGATGTTTGAGAACAACCCCCTCCCAACCTCCCCCTTGATCAGGGGGAGGAGTCGCCATCCAAAACAACTAGTGAAAACCAATGGTATTATATCAGGCGCTATGGACCCGGTCACGCATGGATTGACTGGCGCTTTGATCGCGGAAGCGGGTTTTTCCCATCGTCTTGGCGGGAAGGGCCGGCTGGTTTTGATCGGCGCGGCGATGTTTCCCGATATTGATATCGTCTACCGCTTCTGGGGACTACCTGCGTACATTGAGAATCATCGCGGACTCAGCCATTCCTTTGTTGGTATGTTTGCGGCCGGCATTTTTCTGGGAAGCATCCTGGGACGCCTCGATGAAGAGCGACGTTACATGGTGTGGATTGCGGCCTGTTGGGTTGGACTGTTCAGCCATCTGGTGCTCGATCTCATCACGTCCTACGGCACGGTCGCGCTGTATCCGTTCAGCCGGACCCGGTTTTATTTCGACTGGGTATTCATCATCGATGTTTTGTTGAGTGGAACACTCTTGATTTTCCTTCTACTTTCCCGCCGGTCGCAAAGAGGCGAGCGCACCGCTCGAATCGGTCTGATAGCTGCGTGCGGATACATTTGCTTCTGCGCCCTGAATCACACGCTCGCGATCCATCAGCTCAAGCAGAGCGCTGCGGAGAATGGAATTGCTTATGAGACCATCGCAGCAATTCCTCAGCCAGGATTGCCGGTCAGATGGTCCGGGATACTCGATGCGGGCACGGACTACTTTCAAGTTCCGTTTTACAGTTTTCAAAAACCGCAACCTCCCTTTGAAGTATTCAACAAAACCAGACGATCCTTTTTTGAACAGAAAGCGAGAGAAACGGAAATGGGTGTTCTGTATACATGGTTTGCCCGTTATCCTGTTGTGGAAGAGTATGAGCAGCAGGGGTTTCACATTGTGGAATTTTCCGATCTCCGATTTTATATCAGGGTCTACGATTTTTTTGTGCGCAGACCGTTCGTGCTGCGGATTAAGATGGATGATGCGGGGCATATACTGGAAAGCCGCTTCGCCAGGAGTTAAGCACGGAAACACGGAATCACGGAAGTGAAAATGGGGACTGAGATCAGGGAATTAAATGCGCTGGAGGAGTTTCAGCGGTGTGTGGAGATTCAAAAGGAAGTGTGGGGATTTGATGATCCTTACGATATTGTGCCGCTTCCGCTGTTGATGGTCTCCCAGCGAATGGGTGGTGTACTCCTCGGCGCGTTTCAATCCGGTCGCATGATCGGTTTTGTGTACAGTTTGCCGGGAACCTATCATGGCCGGAATGGTCAGTGGTCCCATATGCTTGCAGTGGTTCCCGAACTTCGGAACTCAGACATCGGTTATCAGCTCAAAATGGCGCAGTATCGAATGTCGCAGCAGCTAGGCGCAGAGTTCGTTGAATGGACATTTGATCCTCTGGAAAGCAGGAATGCGTATTTCAACTTGAACAAGCTGGGATGTGTTGCGAAGGAATACGAGATCAATGTCTATGGCGAGACATCGAGTCCATTGCACGGAGGGATGCCTACGGATCGCCTCATAGCACACTGGGAAATTCCACCTTCGGTCAAAGCAATCCCGCAATGGGGCCAGCTCCCGGAACCTCCCGCGCTGGTGACATCATCTCATCTTTTAAAGGACGATCTTCGCGCAATCGATTCGGTGCAGTTGGACTCGTCTGGCCCGTTTCTGTTTGTTGAAATTCCGGTTGATAACCAGAAGCTCAGAACGGAATCCAAAGAGGCATCGCTGCAATGGCGACTCAAAACACGTGAAGTATTTGTGCGCTATCTGGCGAACGGCTATATCGTCGATTCCTTCCTTCGTTGGCAGAACTTACGAAGTTTCTACGTGCTTCGAAAGCTTTGACAAATCGATCTGGAGCGGCGGGCGTCCCTGTCCGCCGAGGCATTTCGATACCTCAGGGGCGGGCACGGAGGCCCGCCCTCTCCAATTTGATTGTTAAAGGTACTGCTGAAGAAGGCGGTCACTGAGGTAAAAGATCAGGATGCCGGCGAAGAAAGCGAAGGAATACCGCAACCCCTTTGATTCGTTGATGATCGGAACGAGATCGGTGGCTGCGATATAAAATGTTACACCTGCGGAAAATGGAAGCGAGTAGGTAACCGCGTGTGTGAAGATGGAAATGAGCAGCGCGCCGAGAATTGTGCTGAGTGCCAGAATTACTGATGCAAGTACCGCGGTCCGGTGATTACGCCCACTGGCGAGCATGATCGATGAGATTGTGAATCCTTCCGGCAATTTGTGCAGCACCACAGCGCCAAAGATCAGCAATCCCAGGGCCGGGGAAATCAAAAATCCGGATCCGATTGAAATCCCGTCAAATAAAGTGTGAATGCTTAGTCCGAAGATCGAAGAATAACCGGCCAGCGGGTTCACCATGGCTTCCGAGTGTGTCTCTTCGCCGAAATGAAAATGCGGGACAATCGTATGTTCGAAAAAGTGAATGGTGAGATAACCCGCGAGAAAAAAGATGGGAGCGTTTTGTGTGAGCTTCAAGCTTGCAGGGATCATGGCCAGGGCTGCCGCTGCGAGCATAAAGCCCGCGCCAAAGGAGATACTCAGTTTCAGCACGTTGTGGTCGTGCGTCCGCTTGATCAGTACAAGCAGCCCACCCACTACCGTCGCTGAGGCAGCGATCAGCACGGCGCCCGCGGATAACCAGCTCAAATTCATCGCAGAATCTTACCATAAGGAATCACCACAAAGGCACGAAGGACACAAAGAGAAATTATAATTCATACCTTCGTGTTCTTTGTGTCTTTGTGGTGATTCCTCCACCAGGCGAATTGCGCTTCGGCTTGCGCATAGAACCAGACTTCTCCGTTCATCGTGCGGCATCCCAGTGATTTCGCTTTTTTCAGCAGGACAGTTTCTGAGGGACGGTAAATCAAATCGATCACCGTTTTTCCGGGTAGCAGAACTTCGGGATCAACCGGACATTCTCCTTCTCGCATTCCAACGGAGGTTGCTTGAAATAACAGATCGTAGTTGTATTTGTGAAGATCGACTAACGCGCCGGCCGTTCCTCCAAATTCGGATGCAACGATCTTCGCGTTTTCCGGATTGCGGTTCAGAACAATCCATTTCCGGCAATGCCCTGCGATTACAGAAGCGATCGCCCGCGCGGCTCCGCCCGCTCCAAGGATAATCACAGAGGATGTTTGCAGTGGCGCCTGAATCCGTCTGAGCGTTTCTTCCACTCCAATCACATCTGTATTGATGCCGTGCCATTCGCCATCTCTATAGCAGAGCGTGTTGCAAGATCTTAACCTGGCAACTTCCGGTGATGCGTGAGTGAGATGGCGTATCACAGCCTCCTTGTGAGGATGCGTAACAGTCAGTCCGCAGATTCCAAGCCGTGGAGCGTGCTCTATCAGTGAATGCACATTTCGGCAAGGGAAGGGTAGATAAATCCACGGCAACTGTGCGTCGGTGAATTTACCATTGTGAAACGAAGGCGAGAGACTGTGCGAGACAGGATCTCCGGTGATGCCGAAGAGCGACGGTTCCTCTTCAAAGCGGCGTATGCGATACAACGTTGTCAGCTCCTGAAGGGTAAATTGTCCATCGCCGGTTGGGCGGTCAGGCTGCGAAGCGTATATCCACGGCGCGCCGCGAAAGACAGATACGATCCTGCTGAATGCGCCGGTTTCACCCATCGCAAAGCAGAGAGCACCATGCGCTCGATTCAGCTCAATCAGTGAGGCGATCGTTGAATAGTCTGAAGTATTTAGAACCAGTTTGGTCAGATGACCTCCCGAAAGCTGTTTCCGCATCTCCATGGGTCTCCTCCCTCGCGGTGTTCTGAAACGATTGTGTTTCCTTTCCATCCGGCTGGAGGCGCGGTGCGCGCGACATCGAGGTAATCGGCAAACGGTACGGCCTTCGCCAGCAAATCCGGCGCTGTGTGCGAAGCAAATAGAAGCGGCTTATTGGTCATGATGCGGATCTTGGATAAATCCGGGTCCGTGGAAAGATCCAACCGGATTTCAAACAGATCGGCCTCCGGCGCGGATGCAATCGAATCGCAGATTTCTTCCGTGGTCCCGTATACCGAAAGACAGATGCGCGGACGGATCATTGGCGGATCAAAATGAACGCGAACAGGACGGCGCCACCGGCTGTCGCGAGGGCAATATCACGCAAACCGAAATGCGGCTGCAAATAGGATGTGCGTGTCGGGGAATGCGCAAATCCTTTAGATTCAAGCGCCATCGCCATGATGTCCGCATTCCGGATACTGTAGGAGATCAGCACACCAAAAATCGGAACGTATTGTTTGGCCTTTGTAATGATTCCCCCGGATTCCAGGTCTACTCCTCTGGATTTCTGTGCGGCAACAATGAACTGCAAGCTTTGATAGAAAAGCGGCACAAGTCGAAATCCGAGTGAAAGCGCAAACGCCCCTTTGTACGGAACACCGAGCCGCGTCAGGGAAAGCGTAAATTCTTCGATGCGGGTGGTGGTCACAAACAGCAGGCCCGCGATTACAAAGCAATCGATTCTGGTTGCCAGAATTGCAGCAGTCGTATAAGACCAGTCCAGACCGCGCAGCCGCGGAACAAAGATCCAGATCAGAAAAGTGAAAATCCAGAAGAGCACAAGCAGCTTCCAGAAAGCTTTTAGATTGTTTCCACCCTTCGCAATTAGAAGAAATGTTGTGTAAAGAACCAGCACAGCCAGAATTCCTGGAAGTCCCGGCGCAAGAAATGAAATCGTAATCAGCAGAAACAACAGTCCGAGTTTTGTAATCGGATGGAGCGAATGAAAGATGCTGTCTGCAGATCTGTAGAGATACATAACCGTTCAAGAACCGGGAAGCGCGAGATGGTCTCCAAGAAGGGAATCAAGATCCGGCACCAGGCAGAGATCATTTTGATGCCGCACGACCGCGATCACGAAATTTGGAGAGTTTGTCGTTCCTACGGCGGGGGGTTCCTGGATATCCTGAACCGGCACGGCGAAAACGCGCAACACATGATCTACACCCAGGCCGACAGAATGCTTCCGGACCCGAAGCACAAGAATGCGTTTCGGTGGACTCTCAATCTGAACCCGCATCTGTTTGCGAAGATCCACTACCGGGACCAGGCGACCCCGCAAATCGATCATGCCTTCTACAAAATCGGAAGCTTGGAGCAGGGGAGTCACTTTCTGATACGCCACGATTTCCTGGACGCGGTGGATCGGGACCGCAAAGTTCTGTCCCGCTGCGCGGAAAATGACAAAGTGCACTGTAGCTTCTTCGGCCACTGCAGGCGCCGGATCGAATAGCATGATTGAATTTCACCACAAACGGGCCATGAACTCAAAGGATTTAAGCACGGAAACACGGAAAACACGGAAATAAAGGAGTTTATTTTGTCCTTTTCCGTGCTTCCGTGCTTAAGCCCTTTGCGGTATTCTTGCGGTTATGATGGATGTGATACAGCGTTTCCGGGAGCGATACGAGGTTGTGCGCGATACCGTTGATCTGCATCAGCTTCAGCAGGTATCGCTAGCCTATGCGAATCTTCCTTATGAAAATGTCACCAAGATTCTCAAGGAAGTGCGAAGCGCGGGCAGCGAGATGAAGCTGCGTGCTCCCGGCGAAGTGCTGGAAGATCATCTGAGATGGGGCACAGGCGGTACTTGCTTTTCACTTTGCAATACTTTGCGAGAGATGCTGAAACAATCGCAGTTTGATTGTTGGATCGCAATGGGAGACATGCATTACGGTGAAAATATCCATTGTGCAGTCGTCGTCAGACTTGGGGAAGATCAGTACCTGCTGGATCCCGGCTATTTACTTCACGATCCTGTGCCTTTGCCTGGCGGCTACGGAGGGCCGCCGTCTCCAAATCAACCCCGGGCGGGATTGGAGATCCGTCATCAGACGCGTATGAACACGATTGTGCTGCGGAGCGAGGAGGAGGGAATCATTTCACTGTATACATTGGAATCCGGACAGCTCAAGTGGCGTTATCGACTGCGTATCCGGGAGGTGCCGGAAGAAGAATTTGTGCGCCACTGGATCCATTCGTTTTCACTCAATACCATGGAGAACGTAATGCTCTCCCGGCTGGATGTTTCCGGACGCCTTTACTTTCGTAAGGACCGGCTCGAACGTGTCAGGCCCGATCATCGCGAAAGGAAGAAGGTGACTCCGGGGGATAGCGCTGTGCTGGCTGCAATCTTCGGAGTTCCTGCCGACCTGATCCTGCAAGCTCAGAAAGCGCTTGATGCGCGCCGCTGATCATGGCTCAAACGGTTGCTCCAACGCCTGTCAAACTCTTTGTCGTGACTTTGCATCGCGATCAAGAACCGCTTGCAGGCGCAATTGCGGAGCTTCAACAACGTTGGGGCTCCACCGACTATATCAGTGAAGATTTTCCGTTCGACTTTAGCGATTATTACGAAGCGGAAATGGGCAAGAATCTGGCGCGCCGCTTCTATTCCTTCGAGCGTCTGATTGCGCCGGATCAGATTGTGGACGCAAAACTTTTCTGTAATGAAGTGGAAGGCAGGTATCGCGGCGAAAAAGGGCGCAGAGTCAATCTGGATCCCGGCTATCTCGACAATTTCAAGCTCGTACTTGCCTCAGCAAAATTCGGAGGCCAGAAGATTTATCTTCGCGATGGAATCTACGCGGACATGACGCTTGTGATGTTCAAAGGGAAGTGGGAATCCTTCAACTGGGGTTTTCCGGATTTCAAATCGCGCCGCTATGATGACGCTCTTTGCAAGATTCGGGACCTTTACAAGCGTCAGGCCGTTCTCTTGAACAGCATGGAAAAGAGATAGATCGCGACCACGATTCCGGTCACCCAGAACGCCAGAACGATCAGCTTAATGAAGAAAAACTTAGCAATGCTCAATACAAACAGAAACGCGATAAACAGCAGAAACGCCCGAAGCAAGACTTTCATCGTTTTCCAACCTCTATATTAGATAAACGCAGGATTAAGGAAAAAGTTTCCGGACATACCCTTTGGAGTTGCGGGCCTCCCAAGCTGTGAAAAAATCGGCACGAGGCTGATTTACGGTTTGTAGCGCCGGCGTCTCGCCGGCAGAACTCGACGAGGAGCCGGCCGGAGGCCAGCGTTACAAACCGCAAACATGCGTCTTGCTTCGATTTTTTCACAGCTTCTCCGTGCCCGCAATGAGTGGCGCATCGTATGGCGGGCAGGGACGCCCGCCGGCTCCAATTTGTTTGGGGGTTCCTACATCTGCAGGGTGCGGCCTCGGGTCAGAGCCGTGATTTGCTGGTACATTTCGCGGACCTCGGGGACGTTCGGAGCTTCGTGGTATAGCCCGTTGATTTCTCGAACTGCGCGACCGAAATGTCCGGTTTTCAAAGCGATATGGACGAGCGACATGCATCGGGTGATGGAGTGCGGATGGATCGCTTCCGCCCGGTCGCAAAGCTCAAAAGCCTTTTCTGGTTGTCCCATCTCGTAATAACAGTACCCGAGCAGGAACAGAGATGCCGAATGGTCCGGTGTTGCGCGCAGCACATCCTCAAACTGCAAGCTCGCGTCCTGAAATCTGCCTTTTTGAAATCGACGCACCGCTTCGTCGTATACTTCCAAAGTCTCGGGAGGCAATTTCACTGAAGTCTTTTCCAGATTGGCAAAATCCAGGCGTTCCGGTCGTTCCAGTTTTGCAAGAGCGCGCAGCTCCTGATCCGGAACCGGCGAAGTTTCGCGCTGCTGCCATAGAAACATGGAAAGGACAAAGAAGAAAACCGCGGCTGCTATCGCGACATATTGCATATAGTTTCGTACGCGTTGCGAGCTGAATTCGAGTCCGCGTCCTTCTTCCAACCCCTTGAGCCAGGAGCTTTCTTCTTTGCAAAGCGGACATTCCTTAAGATGCTTCTGCACGCGCTTTACCTCGTCCGCCGGAAGCACGAGGCGCTCAAACAAAAAGGTGTCCATCGCGACACTGGAAGGACATTGCGCATAAGGCAGCAAGGCCTGCGCCGTTTTGAATTCGTCGATCTTCTCCAGATCTCCCAGAAACTGTGTGCAGCAAGCGCAACGCTCCAGATGGAGCTTGATTGCTTTGGTCTTCTCCGGATCCAGTTCGCCTTCCTGGTACATTCCAAGCAGGATGGCGCGGCCTTCCTCAAAGGCCCTGCCGGGATGCTGTTGCGCGTAGAAATCGCGATCAATACAGGCGTCAGCAGTTTGTTTCATGGAGCCAGCATCCTTGTCATGAGTTTAGTTGTCCTTAGAAGTCAAAAACTTCTGTGATTCCCTGATCTTTCAAGATGGCTGCCAGCAGCCGTTTTCCCTTGTGAATCTTTGTGGATACCGTATTGAGCGGAAGCCCTAGCTTGACCGCGATTTCATCGTAACTCTGGTCCTCCAGCACCCGCAGTCGCAACGCCTCGCGATATGCATCCGGAAGACGCTGGATCAATTCCGCCAAAATTTGTCGGGTTTCTTTGATGGAATATGTGTATTCCGGATTTGAACGAATGCCGTCCGCGATGTCTTGAGGTTCGGAGATCGTTCTGTAGATCTTTCCACGTTTGAGTGTGTTTTCACGCCGGAATTTCTGCAATACTGTGATGCGCGCAACCTGATACACATACGTGCTGAGCTGCGCTTCGCCACGGAATACATTGTGGCCGGAAATCAGCTGCAGATAGATGTCATGCAGCATGTCTTCCCGGTCTTCAGCATTCGGAAGCGCTCGCCGCAACAGCCCGTTTACGGAACGGGACTCTTTCAAAAAACGGACAAACAGTTCCTCGCCAGCGGTCCGGTCCCCCTCCCGCGCGCGCTGCAGCAAATTGCTTTCGTCGTTCATTGGAAAACCCAAATTGTATAATAAGAAGCCACAGAGATCATGTTGCCACAGAGCGCACAGAGTTTACAGAGGAGGAAAAAGTGAGAGGGTTGTTGCTGGCATTTGTTTTTGTGCTGATTTCAGGCTGGTTACCGGCAGAAGATGTAACGGGAGAGATTTCTGCGGTGTTGAAGGAGCAGGATGAAGCGTGGAATCGCGGAGATCTGGATGGATTTCTAAAGTACTACGATCACACCGGTGAGCTCGTATTCATCGGAAGCACGGGAGAAATTCGTGACTATCAAGTGCTCAAGTCAAAATATGAGAAGCGTTACAAGACCGCAGATGCAAATTTTGGAAAACTCACATTTTCAGAGTTGCAAGTAGAACAACTGGCAAAGGGCCTTGTGCGCGCGTGGGGAAAATGGCAGGTGGAGCAGAAATCGGAAACTCAATCCGGCTGGTTCAGTTTGATCCTTCGGAAGACAAAGGAAGGCTGGAGAATCATCCACGATCACTCCTCCTGACCGGGAGATTGGAGACGCGGGCCTCCGTGCCCGCCGCGCGAAATGAATGAGAGTGAAATGAAATGACATCGCCAATTTTGGAAAAAGATTCTTTGCGTATTCTGAGCGATGCGCTTCAAAGACTGGAGCAAGGATTTGAAGAGCTTCCTGCATCCGGCGCTTCGGTTCCTGATCAGCAGGAAATGCAGCGTGTGCTGCTGGAAGTCGCCGAATTACTTCATAACAATTACCCATATTTTCATCCGCTTTATGCCGGACAAATGTTGAAGCCGCCGCATCCCGCTGCGCGGATCGCGTACGCGCTTGCAATGTGGATCAACCCGAACAACCACGCGCTGGATGGCGGTCGTGCCAGCTCGCGAATGGAAAAAGAGGCGGTAGCGGGGATTGCACAGATGTTTGGTTGGGAGACACATCTCGGTCATTTGTGCGGTGGCGGCACGATGGCCAATCTGGAAGCCTTGTGGGTCGCCGGACAACTTCATCCCAGGACAACGATCGCAGCCTCCGAGCAAGCGCACTATACGCACAAGCGCATTAGTGGAGTGCTTGGATTAAAGTTTGAATCAATTCGATGCGACGCATATGGACGCATGGATGTCGCGGCGCTCCGGGAAAGTCTGGACCGCGGCGGAATCGGAACTGTTGTGGCGACGATCGGCACGACATCCACCGGTTCTGTGGATCCGCTGCCGCAGATTCTCCTTCTTCGTGAGCGCTATGGGTTCCGGTTGCATGCCGATGCGGCTTACGGCGGTTACTTCGGTCTCGTGGACAACTTGCGAGCCGGAACTCGCCTGGCATACGACCGATTACAGGAAGTGGACTCCATCGTTATAGATCCGCACAAACATGGTCTTCAGCCTTACGGGTGTGGATGCGTGCTGTTTCGCGATCCGGCCGTTGGAAGTCTGTACAAACATGAATCGCCGTACACCTATTTCACATCGACTGAACTTCATCTGGGTGAGATCAGCCTGGAGTGCTCGCGCCCGGGAGCTGCAGCCGTTGCTCTCTGGGCAACCATGAGATTACTTCCGCTTCAGAAGGACAGTGAGTTCGCGTCCATGCTGGGTTCATCGCGTGAAGCGGCTCTGTTGCTGCACGAGAAATTGCAGACCGATCCACGCTTCATGACAGCGTTTGCTCCGGAATTGGACATTGTGATCTGGGCGCCACGCGCATCGCGTGTGAGTGAAGCGTCCGAGATAGCGCGCCGGATCTTTACGGAAGCTGCCCAGCGTCATCTTCATCTGGCTCTCGCGGAGCTTCCGGTAGCGTTTTTTGATCTGACTGCGGCCGGCGTGGAACGCGATCGCGATACGATCACCTGCTTGCGTTCAGTGTTGATGAAACCGGAGCACCGCGATTGGATCGATCGCATCTGGCAAATCCTGGATCAAGCCGCTGTCGCGGTGAGTTCGGCTTAACCACAAAGGCACAAGGACACGAAGAGGAATTTCTCGCAAAGACGCCAAGTCGCAAAAGGGCGGCAACGCGGAAACCGCGGAAAACGCGGAGGTGTAAGAGAGTGGATTGTCGCCCCTTTTCATCTCCGTGAACTCTGTGTCCTCTGTGGTAAATCCTTATTCCGCGACTCTGCGGTGAACTAATGCATGCTGGGGCCAAAGAGGACACCGTTGAGGAAGAGGCGCGTCAGGCCTTCCCAATACGCGCGAAAATTCGGATCCTCCGCAAACAAGATCACGTGACCTTCTCCCACCGATTCTTCTGTCAAATAGGCTTTCTTTTCCAATCGCTTTTTTGTGATGTCCCAAAATAGACCCGCCATTTTCAAGCGGTCCGCCTCTACATATGAGGCTGCCGCTTTCATTCCAGGAGGTGTGACAAACACATTGGAAGAATTTACAAACACGGGAATTTCATCCGTGTCGTAGCCGAAGGTCAGAAAATGTTTCCGGTAGAGTTTTACGCGCGCGATCGATCCGATCACAAAGTCAGGAGGCTCGGTTGCCTTCTCCTCTTCCGATGCTTCCTCTTTCTTTTCAGGATCTTTCTCCGGCGCGACTTCGGTAGAATCCTTCAGATAGCGCTTGATCCGTTTCACTTTCGATATTTTCCCGCTATCGATGAGCGCTTTTGAGCCATCCTGCAGCGCGATCAACGTGCCGCCTGCCTGCACCCATTTCAGAAGATTCTCCAGCCGGGATGAATCCAGCACATCCCGGTATGAATACCAGCCGTCGGTGGGCATGATAATGACGTTGTACGGTTTCAGATCTGCATCATCCAACGAAAACGTTTGAAGCGCGGTATAAGTCAGGTGATAGCGTTGATCGAAGAGATAGGCAATGGCTCCATACGAATTCGCATCGGTCGGGACATCGGTCAGGACCGCCACCTTCGGCTTTTCCAAATAACCGACGTTATTGCTCCCCAGATCGGGCCCTTCCTCAGTCCAGCCTGTATCGGTGGCATCAAATGCAACACCCGTACGCGCCGAAACGTCGGTAAGCGTTTGCTGCAAATCTTTCGGATTATCTTTGATCTTGATGATCAACGTTCCGGAACGATATTCCTTCCCGTTTAAGGTAAACGGCTTCGATGAGAAATAAATGCGTACATTGCGATTCAAAAGATCGATCACCGCTGCGAGGTCCTGGTTGGTGTCGTAGTCCAGTAAATATGCGTATGTGGCGGGCTGGACAGACGGCTGAACCGGCGTTACCTGCTGGATCGGATGCGCATCCGCCGGCGGAGGTTCCGCGGACCAACTGATGTCCAGTCCGTAGGCGAGCGGCAAAGACCAGGCGGTGATGTCGTAAATCTCAGTGGGCTCGTCCTCTTCTCTTCGTTTCTTTTCCGCTTCCAGAAAGTCTTTATCAAACAGTTGTTCCTTTTCAAACGTGATCTGGATCAAACGTTTTAACGGTTGATCCATTGCGATGATGTAATCTCCCTTACTGTATTTTCTGGATTCAACGCCTTCGCCCGACTTTGCGTGAACTGTTTTTGTGAAATCGGATTCTGCTTGCCGGATTTCGATCCCTTGCCACAACAACTTTTCAATCAAGAAATCCGTTTCGAGCGGGTCGGATGCGCGGCTCAAAATGTATTGTTTTACAGGGCCTGTCTTTCCTTCCTGGATTGCGGTAAACCGGAAGTCGTAGAAATCCTGGAGTTTTTCTTTGCGATTGGCCGATGCCATTTTGCATGTTGCCAGCGAGGATAGAAAGTGATGCCAGATTGCATCGTTATAGTGAACAATGATTTCATCGTTTCGTTTTACGATGAGCCCGCGCACGCTTCCCTGCTCAAACGTGCCTGCGAGAGCGCCGTTGTAGGTCGGCCAGCTATCTCCGTATCCCGGATACCAGAAATCGAACCCTTCCGAAGTGAAGTACTCAATTCCATTCCGGTCGAATTCTGTGGCCACTGATTTTCCAAGAATCTTCCACCACCCCGGTAGTGTTTTTGGGATGCTCGGGTTTTGCGGTGGTCCCGGTGGAGGGAAAAAATAAGAGCGATTGGAGCCCATCTCATGCGCGTCGATGTAAACTTGCGGCTGAAACTGCCGGTACGCCTGGATGCGTGCGCGCGTCTCCCGCTGGCTCAGCACAGTCCAGTCACGATTCATGTCAAACAGATAATGATTGGTGCGGCCGCCGGGCCAATTTTGATTGTGTTCGGCGGCGCCACGGTCCGGGTTTGGGACAATTCCGGTTCTGGTGTAGAAGTGGTTGATGAACCGCTCGCGGCCGTCCGGGTTTTGCATCGGATCGATCACGATCACGCAGTTTCGCAGGATCTCCTGTGTTTCTATGTCATTCGAAGCAAGCAGGTAGTAGATCATCGCAAGTCCGGCTTCGACTCCGGAATGTTCATCTCCGTGAACGCTGTAGCTGAGCCCCACAAAACAGGATTGTTTGCGATGATCGCCGAAGCTTCGCCCGCGTTGAGGCTTCGCGGATCGGAGAGTTTCAAATTTGCCTGGCGCAAATCCTCAAGACGCGTCATGTTTTCCGGAGAGCTGACAATGACGTAGTAGAGCGATCTGTGTTCGTAAGTTTCACCAATCTTGCGGACCTGAATTTTCGAAGAGCTTTTTGCCAGGGCCTGCAAATACTTTTCCATGTCGCTGTGGCGCGTAATCTGCTCGCCAAAGTCATAGCCAAGGACAGATTGAATGGTGGGAATGGAGGAATCGAATTGTTTCCCTGTCCGTTGCAAGACCGGTGTGGAATCAGCAGACAGCAACAATGGGAAAAGCAGAAACATCAAAATAGAAAGGATTGATCGACGGCGCATGGCAGCTCTCCTACGTTTTCAAAGGCTTCATTCAACCATAAAGTGTGTGGAGTTTCCATGGTCAAGCTTGACTGTGAATCCCAACGTCGCCATAATCACTCACTGTTCATTCAAAACCGCTACTAAAACCGGCATCGTTCCTCATTGGGTAAGAAAAAGGAGCATCCATGAATAAATCTCTCCACTTACATTGCCTCGGGGTCGCGATTCTGATCTTGATAACCGGATGCGCATCTCATGGTTCAAAAAGCATTTCCGCACCGGTCACTCCTTCCTCGTCCGGTACGATGTGGAAACCGACAGAGCCGCAAAAGAAGCTTGAGCTGTCTCAATCAAATGTCCCGGCCGAATATGCCAGTAGGGAAAGTTGGTCTCTTCCGGAATTGATTGATCTAGCGCTACAGACAAGCAACGATACGCGGGTTTCCTGGTTTCAAGCAAGGGCAGCCGCGGCGGAAATGCAAAGTAAGAAAGGGGAATATTATCCCGACGTAGATCTTTCGTTGGAGACTACACGAATCAAAGGTTCGGCGATTGGCGGCCGGTTTACATTTGCGCAAACCAGCACCAGGCCATTTCTGGAATTGAACTGGATCTTGTTCGATTTTGGCAAACGACGAGCGGATGTCGAAGAGGCAAAACAAACTTTGATTGCCGCCAATTTCACTCACAATTTTGCGATTCAAAATGTAATCCTGAAGGTCCAGCAGGCCTACTATCAATTCCTGAATGCGAAAGCGCTTGCGCAATCGCAGGAGTCGGATTTGAAACGCGCGCAGGCGAACCTGGATGCTGCTGAGCAACGCCATGATGCAGGCGTTGCAACGATTGCGGACGTCCTTCAAGCGAGGACCGCCCTGTCTCAAGCGCAGCTCTCGCTCGATACAACTCGTGGAACGATCCAGATTTTACGTGGCGTTCTTGCCGTTGCGATCGGTGTTGGTCCTGCGATTGCGGAAACGCTGGAAGTAGTGGATGACCTTCCTGCGGCGCTTCCCTTGGATCAAACATCCGAACAGGTGGCGCCGTTGATTCGTCAGGCGATGGCGATGAGACCCGATCTGGATGCGGCGCGCTCCGAAGTATTTGCGTCGCAGGCCCACATCCGTAGCGCCCGGGCGGAAAGACTCCCCACCATTGAATTTGAAACGAACGTCGACAGATTGTATTTCCTGAATGTTTCGGGCGTCACAAATAATTACCTTGCGACACTGGCGATTCGCTTTCCTCTCTTTGACGGCTTTTCCAGAGCTTTCGATGTATTGCAGGCCAAAGAGGAAGAGGAAGCTGCGCGCGCCCGCGTCGCGAGTTTACAGCAGCAGGTGGGACTGCAGGTGTGGACCAGTTATTTTAATCTCGATACTGCGAAACAAAAAATCAGGACTGCGCAAAGCCTTCTAAAGAGCGCTCAGGAATCATACGATGTTGCGCTGGGGCGCTATCAGGAAGGAGTGGGAAGCATTCTCGATCTGCTTTCAGCGCAAAGCGCGTTGCAGGACGCGAAATCTCAGGAAGTGCAAACACGAACTGAATGGCTGCTGGCGGTTGCACAACTGGCGCATGATACAGGTACTCTGGGTATAACAGAAAGTGGTCCGGACACATCGAAAGGGGAATTGAAATGAAGCAGAATTGGATTTATCTCGTTTTCAGCGTGTTTGGAATGGCAGTTCTCCATGGTTGCTCCGGCAAAGAACAAGGACCGCCGCCACAGTTGCCGGTGCCTGTTACGGTGGGTATTGTGGAACAGAAGGATATTCCCGTTCAGGTACAGGCGGTGGGCACCGTCGAATCTTACTCGACCGTTTCGATCAAACCGCTGGTTGGCGGGGTCTTGCAAAAAGTTCACTTTCACGAAGGGCAGGATGTAAAGAAAGGGGACATCTTATTTACGATCGATCCCAGACCGTATCAGTCGGAACTGGCACAGGCACAAGCGAATCTGCAAAAGAACATTGCGGAGTCAAAAAACGCCGCTCAGCAGGTAATCCGATATAAAGGTCTTGTCAAGAAAGATTATGTAACAAAGGAAGAGTATGACCAGATGGAAGCCAATGCTGATGCGATGCAGGCTTCCGTGGAAGCGACGCGCGCTGCGGTAGAAAACGCTCGCCTTCTGCTCGGTTACTGTACGATCAGATCACCGATCGATGGACGAACTGGAAATCTTCTCGTTCATGAAGGAAACGTTGTGAAGGCGAATGAAACGGCGATGCTGGACATCAACCAGATCCGGCCGATCAATGTCCGTTTTGCTGTTCCGGAAGCAAATCTTCCGGACATAAGACGATTCAATGCTACAGGCAAATTGAATATCAAAGCGGCCGTTCAGAACGAACAGGGTTCGGTTCCCGGTACACTCACGTTTATTGACAATTCGGTGGACAGGAGTACCGGAACAATTCTATTGAAGGGCACATTTGATAATCACGATTCGAAATTGTGGCCGGGCGAGTTTGTCGATGTAACTTTGATTCTTACGATGAAACCGAATGCGATTGTAGTTCCGACCCAGGCAATCGAAACAGGCCAGAACGGTCAATTCGTCTTTGTTGTGAAATCAGACCTTACCGCGGAACAGCGCCCCGTCAAGCCGGGATTTGCGTATCAACAGCTAACGGTCGTCGAGGATGGTCTCCAGCCAGGGGAACGAGTTGTTACGGACGGTCAGCTCCGCTTGCTTCCCGGCTCGAAAGTGGAAGTCAAACAGGAATCCAATTCCGGGAGCGCATCATGAATCTTCCAGAGATATTTATCCGGCGTCCCATCATGACCACTCTGGTCATGGCAGCGATTCTGATTTTTGGAATTTTCTCGTATCGACTTCTTCCGGTCAGCGATCTTCCCAACGTAGATTTTCCAACCATTCAGGTGTCCGCGATGCTTCCCGGCGCCAGTCCGGAAACCATGGCATCGGCAATTGCGACGCCGTTGGAAAAACAGTTCTCCACGATTGCGGGTTTGGAATCGATGAGCTCCACAAACGCTCTTGGATTTTCCACGTTGATACTGCAGTTTGCTTTGAACCGTAGTCTGGATGCGGCCGCGCAGGATGTCCAAACCGCGATCGCAAGAGCGCAGAATCAATTGCCGCGCGACATGCCGAGTCCGCCCAGTTACCAGAAAGTGAATCCGGCGGATCAGCCGATTATGTACATTGCGTTGACTTCTCCTTCTCTTCCACTTTCCAGGCTGGATGAATACGGACAAACGATCATGGCGCAGCGCATTTCTACTGTGAGTGGTGTCGCCCAGGTGCAGGTATACGGCTCGCAAAAGTACGCGGTCCGCATTCAAGTAGACCCGCGGGCTTTGATTTCACGCGGGATCGGAATCAACCAGGTCGCCGACGCAGTGAAGACCGGGAACGTGAATCTGCCGACCGGGACATTGTATGGTTCGCACAAAGCGTTTACAGTGGAAACATCCGGCCAGCTGGTCGATGCGGCTTCGTACCGACCGATCATGATCGCGTATCGCGATGGCTCGCCCGGTTCGTCTCCAGGATGTGGCGGTGGTCACCGACAGCGTGGAAAACAACAAGACCGCGGCCTGGTTCATCGACTCAACTCAGGCAACCAGATCGGTGGTCCTTGCGGTTCAGAGGCAGCCTGGTACGAATACTGTAGAGGTTGCAGGAGCGGTGCGCCGGCTGTTGCCTCTGTTTGAGAAGCAGATCCCGGCTTCTGCCCAGCTGCGGATTCTGTTCGACCGTTCGGAATCGATCCGGGAGTCTGTGGACGATGTGAAGTTCTCGCTTTTTCTCGCTCTCTGTCTGGTGGTACTGGTCATCTTTCTGTTTTTGCGAAACCTTTCCGCGACCGTGATTCCGGCCCTTGCCCTGCCGATGTCGATTATCGGAACGTTTTCAGTCATGTACTTGCTCAATTACAGTCTGGACAACCTTTCGTTGATGGCGCTTACGCTTTCTGTCGGATTCGTAATCGATGATGCGATTGTCATGCTGGAAAACATCGTGCGTCACATGGAAATGGGGAAGGGAAGGATGCAGGCGGCGCTCGAAGGATCCAAAGAAGTCGGTTTCACGATCATTTCGATGACTCTTTCTCTGGCGGCTGTGTTCATTCCTGTTTTGTTTATGGGTGGAATTGTCGGACGCCTGTTTCACGAATTCGCCGTCACCATTGGGATGTCTGTTTTGATTTCTGGATTTGTTTCACTGACTCTGACGCCGATGCTGTGCAGCCGGTTTTTGAAACCGCCGGGAGAAGTACAGCATGGCGCACTTTACAACGCATCCGAAAGAATCTTTGACAGGACATTGAGTTTTTACGATCGGACGCTGGGGTGGGTCCTCAATCATCGTAAATCCACACTGATCGCTTCCGGCCTAATGTTGATGGTGACAATTTATTTGTTCCGGGTTGTTCCCAAGGGTTTTCTTCCGACTTCAGATATTGGAATGATTTTCGGGTTTACCGAAGCGGCGCAGGGGATCTCTTACGATTCGATGGTGGAACATCAGAAAGCTGTGATGGCGGTGATCCAGAAAGATCCGAACGTAGCGACCTTTTTCTCTACAGCTGGAGCGCGTGGCGCCACCGGCAGCAACACGGGGATTGTCTTTTTGCATTTGAAGCCTAGGTCGGAGCGGAAGATGAACGTGGATGAGATTATTCAGAGCCTTCGTCCAAAGCTTGCGCAGGTTACCGGTATTCGCGTCTATTTGCAAAACCCGCCGCCGATCCGAATTGGTGGACAACTCACCAGAAGTCTGTATCAATTTACATTGCAAAGCCCCGATTCCGCCGAGCTGATTCAATATGCGCCGGTCCTGGAAGCGAAATTGCGGGAGATGCCTGGATTGCAGGATGTGACAAGCGATCTGGAGATCAAAAACCCCCAGGTGGATGTCGATATTGATCGCGATCAAGCATCGTCTCTTGGTGTGTCCGCGCAGCAGATTGAAGACGCCCTGTATTACGCATACGGATCCAGACAGATCTCCACGATTTTTGCGCCGACCAACCAGTATCAGGTCATCATGGAACTCCAGCCGCAATACCAGAAGGATGTTTCTGCTCTTTCGTTGTTATATGTCAATTCTTCCAACGGAGAACTGGTGCCTTTGAACGCCATCGCGAAAATCAAACCTTCGCTGGGGCCGCTTACGGTGAATCATTCGGGCCAGCTTCCGTCCGTTACGATTTCGTTCAACTTGAAACCGGGCGTTTCCATCGGCAATGCAGTGGCGGATATTAATCGCGTTGCGCGCGCAACGCTGCCATCTACGATTACCACCAATTTTCAGGGACAGGCGCAGGCCTTCCAATCATCCAGCAGCGGGATGGGAATACTCTTGGTCGTGGCGATTCTTGTGATCTATCTGGTGCTCGGAATTCTGTATGAGAGCTTCATTCATCCGATTACAATTCTCACGGCTCTTCCGTTCGCTGGTTTGGGCGCTTTGTTGACGTTACTGATCTTTCACGCAGATCTCAGTATTTACGCATTTGTGGGGATCATCATGCTGATCGGGCTGGTAAAAAAGAACGGAATCATGATGGTAGATTTTGCGCTGGAGGCTCAGCGCAAGGAAGGCAAGGACGCAAAAGCGGCGATTCATGAAGCGTCGCTGGTTCGATTTCGCCCGATCATGATGACCACGATGGCAGCCCTGCTTGGAACCCTGCCGATCGCTCTTGGATTTGGAGCCGGCGCCGAAGCCAGACGTCCGCTTGGCCTTGCAGTTGTCGGTGGGTTAGTCGTTTCACAAACACTCACCCTGTATGTGACGCCGGTGTTTTATGTTGTCATGGACACAGTGCAGAAGTGGATCGGCAAGGGAGTATCGTTTTCGCGAAAGAAGGAGGAACCTCCAAATTTAGATTTTGGAGTTGCGGGCCTCCGTGCCCGCAATAAGTGATCGATCCTCGATGGCGGGCAGGGACGCCTGCCGCTCCAAATGAATAGTTACTTTGCGAAATATCCATTTCTGTAGCGAAGGGTCACACCTTTTCTGTTGCAAGCAATTCTGATGTTTCGCCAGGAACCGTCGGCCTTGCGGTTTGTGGACCTGTAGGCCAGGGAGTACTGGCTTTTGATGAAGCTGCGGATCAATTCCCGCATCCGCTCAATCCCTTTCAAGTCTTTGGGGAAAAAAGCGTACCCTGCAGTCTGGTCCGCCATCTTTTGCAGAACATCCCTGCCTTTGTCTGCAACCACCACGGTTCTGTAGGGCCCGACCATGCGATCTGTCGCCACGGTGCCCAGGACAACGACGGTGAGCTCTGCGGAGCCTTTCATCTTATCCAGAACGTCATCCATTCTTTGACGACTCGTGGTGTCCAGCCCATCAGAACAAACAACAAGAACCTTTCTTCCGGCCTCCGCGTTCAGATGATCGATTGTGGCGATCATCGCGTCGAAAAGTGATGTCGGTCCAAACCGGACTTTGGTGGCACGCAGGGTATCCCCGATCAGATTTCGATCCAGTGTCAAGGGTGTGAACTTCGGCGCATCATCAAAACTAACTACCATCATCTTGTCGAGCGGCGCCAGCTCACTCAACAGTATCAAAGCGGATTCCCGCGCCATGTCAATTTTCATCAAGCCTTCGATCTCGTAAACCATGCTTCCGCTGTTATCGATCATGAAAGCGAGGTTTAGCGGTACTTCTCCCTTTTCTCCAGCGAAAGTATCGAATCGGGTGATCTCTTGAGGGACATTATCTTCCGATAGAGAGATCTCATTACTCCGCAAATTGGTGATAAAGTTGCCGTCCTTGTTGGTGGCAGTCAAAGCGAGATCAACCAGATCTACTTCTACGCTTTCCTCAAGCTCCATTTTTGTCTGCGGCGCCTGAGAATGCGCGTTCGGATTCGGGATGAGAGCAAAAAGAAAAAGGGGGAGAAATAGTATCCAGAAGCGAAGTATCGGTTTCATCAGAATAGAATAATACGCAAACTCTTTTGATACGGCCATTCGCGGATACTGGCTGAAATGTGTGTTGGTGTTCCTCCCCCTTATGAAGGGGCGTCCCGCAGCAAGTGGATGATCTACTTTCGCAGGCAGGGACGCCCGCGACTCCAAAATGGATTGTGCTCTTATCTTGCGCCAACGACCGTATTCGGAAAAATCTCGCGGGCTTCACGCAAAAATAAATGTTCCATGTTTGGGTAGCGCCGTGAAAAATGGAAAAGATGCAGCTTCTTCACTTTCGCTTCCCTTGCGATTGTCGCCGTTTGCGCCGTGGTGAGATGATGAGTTCTGGCGGCCCGTTCCTCATCCTCTTTGAGAAATGAGGATTCACAGAAAAAATGATCGCTGCCCTGCGCCAGCTCGATCATCTTTGCAATATTTTCCGGATGATAAACCGCATCGGTGATGTAAGTGATCGCATAACCGCTCGCGAAATAGAGCAATCTTTCGCGGAGTTGTTCGATTCGCCATTCTTTGCCTTCTATTTGCACTAGCCCTTCTTCACGATCCTTCATTTCTTTGACCCATGGTCCCGGTTTCAGTCCCAGCTCCGCAAGCGCTTCCGGTTGAACGCGCCAGGAATCCGGAGTAAAAATGCGGTATCCGCACGAAATGATGCTTAGATGTTGCAGCGGCTGGAATCGAAAAGACCAATCGCCGCGCGGATCCAAAGTGGGGAGCGCGGGTTCCAAAGGCTGCAACGAATATTGTTCGGAAGGGAGCAGCTGAAAGGTCTTGAGCGGATTGAGCTCAGTTACATTGAATTTGAGATAAACCGTTTCAGCAAGATTCCAGACGTAGCCATGGATCTTGTGATACACATGCTGAGCAATTCCCTGTGGTCCGATCACATGCAGGGTCTTGTCGCCACCCAGATGGACGCGTAACCAGGAATCAAAACCGATAAAGTGATCGAGATGCGTGTGCGACACAAACAGGAATTCCGTCCGCTGCAGCCGCGCATGGGATAGATGGTGGTACCCGCAATCAATCAAGAAAGAATGCGGCAGGTTGAGAGGCTCTATATATAAGGAAGGATCCCCTGTCGCGCCCGCTCCCAATTGGAATACCGCCCGCTCCATCTATCCTCCATTGTCTATCCCCAAATCTTCAATCTTTCTTAAGAATGTCTCCAAGACTCAGAATCGATTTTCCATCCGTGATGATCGTAGTCACACCCGGCGTGATCTTCTGCACATATTCGTACTGGATCAAGGCCGGATTGTTGGCCAGAGCGACACCTTTCAGACGGATCGCTTCTGCTTCACCTTGCGCTTCGATGATCTTGCGGTCCTTTTCCAATTTTTCCTTTTGCAGCACGTACTCCATCTGCTGGGCCTGCTGCTGTGCAATCTGCTTCGCCTCGATCGCTTTCTGGAACTCCGGATCAAAGGCAACTCTGCGAATCAACACTTCATCGATGACGAGATAGTTTGCCTGAAACCTCGGCTTGAGAGCCTCTCCGCTCTTTGTCTGGATTTCCAATCTCTTGCTCGAATAAACTTCGGTGACAGGATAGTTGGCCACCGTGAGCCTGATTATTGTGCGGACTTCCGGGCGAACCACCTTGTTTGTGTAGTCTTCGCCAATATTCTTATGCAGGTACGTCACCTTGTTGGGATCAACATGGAATCGCACCGACACATCAATCTTTACAAGCTGTCCATCCTGGGTGGTAGCGTCCAGGGCATCGTCGCCTTTGACTTCGCCTTCATTGTAAGTGGCGCTCATGGTGTAGGTCTGGACGCGCGTTTCATAAACAATTGCCTTCTGGACTCCGGGAACCATGATGTGAGTTCCGGGCTCCCGCGAGGACAGGCCCCCGCTGAGGTTGTTAAAGACCACGGCGATGTGGCCCGCATCCACCAGAAGCACGGTGTTTGCGAGCAAGATAATCGCGAAAATCGCGAAAACAACTAGAACTACTAGTCTGGCTCTCATAGGTTCCTCCCTGTAAGGCTAAAGTGCGATTCTATATAATACGGAAAATGCCGCATTTATGTTAATGAGGTGTAGGGGCGACCCTTGTGGTCGCCCTCACGAAATCGCCATTCTTCGAGGCGGGCAACCACAAGGATCGCCCCTACGGTCCGGCGGCCTGGCTCGCAGCAGCAGCTTCACGGCTCATTCCCAGTTTCGAATAAATCTCTGCCAGCAGCGTGTAGCCGCGGCGGAATTGCGGATTCAAGCGGACAGCTTTTTCAGCGAGTTCGCGCGCCTGTTGAAGATCGCCGCCGGATTGCGTTAAAGAATCGGCCAGAAGATAACAGACTCCAAAATTTTCCGGCTGAAGGCGCACTGCCTCCCGCAGCAGGGAAACGGCGTCGCGGAAATTTCCGGTCCCCCTCAGTAGCAAAGCGAGATCGTTGTACGCCTTGAAATTGCTTGGATTCGCTTCGATCTCCTTCTGATACTCTTCCGCCGCCATTCGCAGCTCGCCTCTTTTCTCGTAAACCTGGGCCAGATTGTAATGCGCTTCCGGATGCTTCGGATTCAGACGCAGGATTTCACGAATCTCCTTTTCCGCCTCATCGATTTTTCCCTGACCGAAGTACAAACCGCTCAAAGAATCATGAATCGAAACAATCGCTTCCACAGTACTTGAAGAATTGAGCATCTGGCGATAACGCTCCATCGCGTTTTCATAATAAGGTCTTGCGATGTCGAGTTGGTTGCGCTCCGAATAGATTTGTCCGAGATTGACCATCGCATTTACGTAGTGAGGATCGCGACGCAATACTTCTTTGAATCCGTCAATCGCTCTATCTATATCGCCGGATTTGCGATACACCTGCGCGAGATTGTAGATGGCGATGATGTTATCCGCGCGAAGCGAGAGAGTTTGTTGAAATGCGCGAATCGCTTCCGGATACTTTTCCTGCTTGCTCGCAATCATTCCCAGCAGCAGGTAAGCGTCCACGATCTCCGGATCTTTCGCGGTGATTGCCGTGACTTTCATTTGCGCTGCGTCCAAATCGTTTGATTTCATATCGCGAAAAGCCGCGTGCAGCGATTCCACCAGATCGATTTTGTCCTTGGGATCAATCGTTTTTCCGCTTTCTTTCATCTTTTCAGACGGTCCGCCGCCGATGTAACCAAGGGCTTTCAACGCTTCCTGGCTTTCCAAATCTACTTGAGCCGCATTTTGCTGCTGCGCTTCCGATGGAGCCCATTTGCGACGTAATTCTGTAACTCGATCGCTAGAGGTTTTTGCAATCGATGCCAGCGAATCGTGGAGATTGTTCGATTCGTGCGGATCATCCTTCAAGTTGAAAAGCTCTGATTTCGGCGCCTGGATAAACTTGAATTTATCGGTGGTAATGCCGTACAAAGGGCTCCAGCCATAGTGGATTTCGGCATACTGACTTTCACTGAACGCCGTAGTCTCCGGCAACGTCTGATGTTGGAGTAATGGGATCAAGCTTCGTCCCTGCAGCACGGACGGTTTTTCGATTGCAAGTAGATCCAGAAGCGTGGGCATAATATCGACAAGCTGAACCGTCTGTGCGATATCGCCTGAATATCGACGGGGAAGCTTGAGGATCAGCGGCACATGCAACGTGGAGTCGTAAATGAACATGGCATGAGTCAATTCATGATGTTCCCCCAGCCCTTCTCCATGATCTCCAGTTACGATCACGATGGTTTTGTCGGTTAGTTTTCGTCTCTCCAGCAAATCCAGCACTTGGCCCAGAAGCGTATCCGTGTACGCGATCTCGCCATCATACGGACGGTCCTTGTATTCGGTGCGAAATGGTTCCGGTGGTTCGTACGGATCGTGGGGATCGTAATAATGAATCCAGCAAAAAAAAGGCGAGTCTGTCTTTTCCAGCCATTCCAGCGCTTTGAGATTCGTTTCGCCGCCGGGCCGCTGGACTTCACCGAATTCCCGTTTCATCCGCTTTGGTAATGTCAAAATCATCAAAGTAGGTATCGAATCCCTGGTCCAGCCCCCATTTCGAATCAAGAATGAAGGCGCTGACGAAGGCGGCTGTCCTGTAACCGCGTTGCTTCAGGATTTCGGCAAGAGTGATTGATTGGGGAGACACAAAATATCCCCCGTTGTCCCGCACACCGTGATACATGGGAAACGTCCCGGTAAAGATGGAAGTATGTGATGGAAGGGTCAGGGGCACCTGCGAAATCGCGCGCCGGAACAGGTATCCCTGCGAGGCCAGTTTATCTAAGTTATTAGTTCTAATTTTATCGTAGCCATAGGCTCCGACATGATCGGCGCGCAGGGTATCGATCGTAACAAAAAGCACGTTGTATCCGCTGAAATTCAGATCGGGCGTCGCGATCCGGGTGCGATAGAAATGCCATCCTCCGACAAGCAGAGCCAAACCGGCAAATGCCAGCGCGGCCATCCATATTCCCCCGCCTCTTCTCCTCTGACCCTCTTCTCGCCTGGTCTCCTGGCCCCCTTCCTTGCTTGTCAGGCCTTTGGAGGGGACTTGTCTTGACGGTTCGTTTTGTGATAGCCTCTTCCGTTTGCTGGATTTCTTGCTCATTCAGCAGATACTCTTTCATCAGTGCTCGATCGGGGGATCATTTTATCCGTAATTGCTCCACTTTCATATCGTAAAATTACTTGTTTTTCCCGTTGTTTTCAAAGCTCCGGAATTCGAGACTATGGATACCGATCCAAAAAAATGAATCAGGAGGGAACAACTGGATCGGCTGTTGACTGTAACTGATTGGAGCTGAATGAACTAAAGCCTGGTGGTTGATAGTCAAGTCTGGCACAGTACTTGCAATAATTTCGTGTGAGATTTTTATTGAGAGGAGTCGGCTGGGATGCAACGGCCACTCTTCCGGAGAATTTTTCGCCTCAGGCGGAAAACAATCTGACTATTTGTTAACCACTCTAATTAGGAGGAGTAGATGCAGAACCGAAAACTGCTTGCGATCCTGGTTCTGGCAGTAGCGTTTACTGCTGGTACCGTGTTCGCGCAAAGTACTTTCAACACCGGTTCTATCTTCGGCAAAACCGCTGATGATAAGGGCGGCGCTCTGCCTGGTGTTACCGTTACGCTGGAATCCGGTGGTATGGCTCCGCGTACGGCGACAACCGGACCAGGGGGCTCTTACCGGTTTGCAGGTCTGGTTCCTGGAACGTATTCCGTAACTTTTTCTCTGGCGGGTTTTACAGAACTGCGTCAGGAAGAAGTAAAGGTGTCGGCCGGTTCCAACTTGCAGTTGGATATCACTTTGAGACAGACCCAGGAAGAAGTTGTGGTCGTTTCAGGTGAGCCACCGGTTGTTGATACAAAGAAAACCAACACCTCTTCAAGCTATTCGCAAGAATATTTGACGAGCGTGCCTTCCGGACGCGATCCATGGGTCATCCTGGATCAGACTCCTGGAATCGATGTAGACCGTGTAAACGTAGGCGGAAGCCAGTCGGGACAGCAGTCGATTTATACTGCCCGCGGCGGTTCGTTTACACAAAACGGTTGGTCGTATGACGGTGTGGATATCACCGATCCGGCCGCGGCGGGTGCAACCCCGACGTACTACGATTTCGATTCATTCCAGGAAATTCAGATCACCACAGGTGGACAGGATCCTGCCGTTGCGACAGGTGGAGTTGTCATCAACTTCATCACCAAGCGCGGTGGAAATACGTGGTCCGGTCAAGCTTCCGGTTATTTCGATAACAACGATATGGAAGCTGACAACGTAGACGCAGACTTGATTGCGAATCACTTTGTATTTGCCAATCAGGTGGATCAGATTTACGAATACGGCGGCGATGTGGGCGGTCCGGTTGTAAAAGACCGTGCCTGGATCTGGGGCGCCTACCGCAAACAGGACATTCAGACATTCACAGCGGGCGTGCTCGTTCACGACACGAACGCTACTCTGAATGGAACGATTTCCGGACAGGCTCCGCAGCACATTGAGCTGGAAGACGTAAACTTGAAATTCAACGTTGCCTACAATACTTCCAATGAAGGAAGCTTCCAGTTCCTGTATGGGAACAAAGATTTCGGTGGCCGTTTCAGCTTCCCGCCCAACCAGCAGGCAGCAAATACCACCTTCAATCAAACAGGTCCGACAAAAATGTACAAGGTATCGCACTCCTGGATCCCGAACGCCAACCTGTTCCTCGATGCGAAGTTTGCTTACATCGATGGCGCGTTCAACCTGGATACGATCGCAGGAAACGATACACAGCCTGTGCTTCGTCTGGCCGGTGACTTCTTCCTGGAACATGGCTGGCTCTTCTATCATACGAAGAGACCCCAGTACAATTTCTCGGAAGATACAAACTTCTTTAAACAGAACTGGGGCGGTGGCGATCACGAATTGAAGTTCGGGTTCGCTTACAAGCAAGCTTCTGTTACAACATCCTGCCAGTACGGCGGCGATGTCATCCTCTATGACTTCCTCGGCACACGCGGCGACACAAGCGCAGGGTTTGGTCTTGCCAAACTCCGTTACCTCGTAAACGCGCTCTATGACATCAATAGCTGGGGACTTTACGCAGGGGATACCTGGCGCATGAGCAAATTGACGTTGAACCTTGGTTTGCGTTACGATCACTCGGATACACAGGCCAATGCAGCTTCAGCTCCTGCAAACAAGATCGCACCTGACCTCGTACCGGCGTTGAGTTTCCCCGGTCAGGAAGGTCCTTCGTTCAACAACATCTCCCCTCGCGTCGGTATGACTTATGATGTTGCCGGCGATGGAAAGACAGTTGTCCGTGCCAACTATGCCCGGTTCTATGACTCGGTAGGCCCGTTCCCGGGGAACTATATCAACCCGCTTGGTGAACGCGGTGATTACACCGGTCTCTATGTTTATTACTACGATGCGAACGGTGACGGTACAGTTACGCGCGATGAGCTGTTGGATTCCCAGTATGGAATCTACGGTACCATCGGCGGATTCAGCCTTGCCGGACCGCAGCAGACTCTGGCGAACAATATTGCAAATCGCGTCATTGATGGCGATTTCAATAGTGAAAACACCACCGAGTTTATCCTTGGTGCGGAACGTCAGATTGGTGAAACGATGTCGATTGGCGGTAACTATGTTTACCGCAAATACAACAACCTCCAGGATACCTATCGGCCCGGTATCACGTCGGCCAATTTTAATTGTGCGCCGCTGACTGTAACCAATCCGGTATCCGGTGAATCGTTCACGACAAACTTCTGTGATCTCCCGGCCGTCATCGACAAGTTCATCCTGTTGAACACGGAAAACCGGAACCGCACTTACAGCGGTTTCGAAGTCACGTTCAACAAGAGAATGTCCAATAGCTGGATGATGCGTGTAACCGGCGAATTCAAGGATCAGAAGATCCACTTTGAAGACGACGGTTCGACCTTTGGCGGCTCCTTCCAGGATCCGACAAACATTCCGTTTACGAACGACACCTGGTGGGCAGAACAGTCTACCGGTAGCGGTTCGGGCGGTGTGTACACCGGTTCCCGCTGGGCCTTCAAAGTCAGCACAGCATATCAAATGCCCTGGGATCTGACAGTTGGTGGCTATCTGAAAGTGATCGATGGAAACGTAGTTCCCATCATTCGCAG
This sequence comes from uncultured bacterium, assembly GCA_963843285.1. GTDB lineage: Bacteria > Acidobacteriota > HRBIN11 > JAKEFK01 > JAKEFK01 > CAZDDB01. Next base: position 82,118 of record CAWJJO010000008.1, on the reverse strand, counting down.
ATTGGGCTTCCAGAACTACACCAATGGTGCGTTCAATGTGTTGCTCGAACCGTTCGATCAGGAAAAACTGGACACCTTGACGTATCTGGATCTCAGAATCGACAAAGGATTCGCTATGGGTAACGCTGGAAAGCTTTCGGTTTCCGCGGATATCTTCAATACGTTTAACGCAAATACTGCGTTGCGTATCGAACGCCGCGCGAACGTATTCCAGTTCCGCGAAGAGCAGGAGATCATCTCCCCCAGAATCTTCAGATTAGGGGTTCGTTACCAGTTCTAGTTTTTGTTCAATTGCCTCCGGGATCCTCCTGGATCCTGGAGGCTTTTTTTTTGTAACAGACCTGGAGTCGCGGCCTCCGTGGCCGCACGCCGTGATCAGAAATGTGCAAACGCCGGCGGGCACGGAGGTCCTCGTCTCCAGGTTGAAGCTGTTTTCGAGCAATCTTTAATATTGACTGTTTGTTAGAATGAAGCACTTCAAAATAGCCGCCTTCGTTATCCTTGCCGCCGCAACGGGATACGGTGCTACCCAGACTCCGAAGAAAGCGCCGGTCAGTCCGGCTCCCGCGATACCGAGGCGTGTCTTGCTGATATCGATCGATACGCTGCGGCCGGACTATCTCAGCTGTTATGGAAATTTGCGGGTCCAGACTCCGCACATTGATTCTCTCTCGCAACGCGGTATTACTATGGATCATGCAGTCGCGCAAATTCCCTTGACACTTCCATCGCATACGTCGATGCTGACCGGGATGTATCCCACGCATCACGGTGTGCATGATAACGGCGGTTTCTATCTGGATCCCAGGGTCGAAACACTTGCCGAGATCTTCAAAAAACAGGGGTTTCAAACTGCAGGATTTATTTCAGGTTTTCCTCTCGATTCGCGCTTTGGACTCAACCACGGTTTTGATACATACGACGATAAGCTTCCGATTCGCGCGATGAACTTTGATATCGCTATGCCGCAAGTTCAGGGAAATCATACCGTAGATGACTTGCTGGGCTGGTGGAAAGGGAACAAGAACGACAAATGGTTTGTCTTCCTTCATCTATATGATCCGCACCATCCATATTATCCTCCGGAGCCGTACCGGCAGAAGTATCCAAAGAATTTATACGCTGCTGAAATCGCTTTTGTTGATGACCAGATGGGACGTGTCTTCGACTACTTGAAGGCAAAAAACTGGCTGGAGAGTACGCTGATCGTCTTTACAGCCGATCACGGCGAGGGACTGGGCGCGCACAAGGAAAGGACTCATGGCATATTCGCCTACGATACGACGATGCGTGTTCCGCTGATCATTGCGGGTCCCACAGTTCCAAAAACAAGACGGATCGCAACACTCACTCGGACGATCGATATCGCACCCACAATTCTGGATTTGATGAAGTTTCCTACATCTTCATCGATGGACGGAATCTCCCTGGTGAATGTTTGGAACCTCAAAGCAGAGCCGCCCAACCGGCGGACCTATTTTGAGGCGCTTTCTGTTTCTATCAACCGGAACTGGGCGCCCATTCGCGGCATGTATTCGGGAGACCACAAATACATCTTTCTGCCGGTGCCCGAACTGTACGATCTCTCCAAGGATCCGCAGGAGCTGACCAACCTCTGCGCGCAGGATGAAGCACTCTGTGCTAAATTCAACGACGAGTACACGCAATATGCGCGGATGGTTGGTGTGACGGATGTCGTAGCGCAGGAAATCGATCCGGAAACTGCTGAAAAACTGAATGCTCTGGGTTACATCACCCCCACAAAAAGAAGCGCGCCCAAAACAAATTTCACGGTCGCAGATGATCCTAAAAATCTTGTGGATCTCGATGTAATGCTCGATGATGCGCTCGCTCTACATAATAAGGGAAATAATGAGAAGGCAGCCGAAATTCTTGAAGAGGTTCTGTCGCGAAGAAACGATTTCACGATGGCTTATCTGCATCTCGCATATTTCTACGATGAATTGGGCAAGACAGGAAAATCCATCGGTACGCTGAAACGTGCGATTTCAAATCAAATCGAAGATCCTCAAATCTACGCGCGTCTGGGCCTCTACTTGCAGGAAACCGGTCAATTTGACGCATCGATCGCCTCGATCAAAAAAGCTCTGGAAATGGATCCGAGGGAAGTGGAAGCTTTCAATTTTCTGGGAATGGCATATACGGGCTCGGGCAAGTACGAACAAGCGGAGAAGGTGTTTCGCGATGCGCTAGAACTCGATCCTACTGTGGCGATCACTTACAACAATCTCGGGGTGCTCTATTTGAGGCAAAAGCAGTACGATCAAGCGCAGAAAAATTATGAAACTGCCGTCAAATATGATCCCCAGCTTGGCGCGGCCTATAACGGGCTTGGCGTGATTTACGCCAGCACCAATCAGCCGGAAAAAGCGATTGCTCAGTGGCAAAAAGCGATCGATTCGGATCCTCGCCAAATCGATGCGCTTCTCAATATCGGCTATACTTATTTGAAGTTGAATCAGGCGCCGCGTGCTGCAGAGTCGTTTCAATTATTCCTGGACAAAGCTCCTGCCCAGGCATACCAGGAGGAGATTGAAAAAGTGCGCCGGATTTTGCAGGATCTGGCAACGAAATCATAACGAAGCGCGGGCGTCCCGCCCGCGGGACACAGGCTTGTGAATATACTCAAAAATAAAATCACCTACATCGCTGTGGCTGCAGTTCTTGTCCTTGCAGCGTATCTGTATTTCCGCACGGGACCGGGTCCCGGCAGGCTGTCGTTGGCGAAAAAGGACTACAATCTGATTCTTATTTCGATCGACACCGTTCGCGATGACGCGCTCGGCCTCTACAATCCGAAAGGGGCGCCAACGCCGGCGCTGGACCGGATTGCCGGCAATTCCTATACGTTTACAGACGTGATTTCGCAGGTGCCCTTTACGTTGCCCTCCCATTGCACCATGCTGACCGGCACTTATCCGATGAAGCATCTCGTGCAGGAGAATACCAGGTCCTCTCTTCCGGATTCAGCACTTACCCTCGCGGAAGTGTTGAAGCAAAAGGGGTATGTCACCGCAGGTTTTATCGGTTCGATCGTTCTAGGTTCCACTGTTGGGATCGGACAGGGATTCGATACTTACGAAGACCTGTTCACGCTTTCCGATGTCAAGTTCGCGGATCTCGGCGGAATCCAAAAAAGCGCGGCCGAGGTGTATACGAGCTTCCGGACCTGGTTTGACAAGAAACCTCCCGGCAAGTTTTTTGCATTCATTCATTTCTATGATGCGCATGCTCCCTATGAGCCGCCTGATCCGTACATTCCGGAGATCGTTACGCCAATGAGTATGTATCAGGGAGAGTTACGATATGTCGATTCGGTGATCGGCAGGCTATTTGACGAAATGAACGAGAAGAAGGTGTGGGAAGATACTGTTCTGATCATCACCGGGGACCACGGAGAAATGCTGGGAGAGCATCGGGAAATGGGACATGGCTACTATATCTATCAGCAGGCATTACGGGTCCCGTTGATCGTGGTGATTCCCGGGAAAAAAGGAAAGACTTCGATTGAAAAGCCGGTACAAATTGTGGACGTGATGCCGACGATCCTGGATATCTTGCAGATCGGCATTCCGAAAACGGTTCAGGGAGTCTCCACGACGCCATTGTTTGACGGCACACCGACCGGTCCACGGTTTGCCTACTCCGAATCGCTTTCAGGCACACAGACGTTCGGAACCGCGCCGCTGCGCAGCATCCAGGACGCCACCTATAAGTACATCGATACGGCCCGCCCCGAACTCTATGATATTAGGACTGATAAATTAGAAGAAAAGAATCTGTACGATCAAAAGAAAGATCTGGCAGGCAAAATGAAATCCGCCCTTCAGAATGTCATGGCGCGATACAGCGCCGACGTCAAGGAAACGGCTGCAGAGCGAAAGCTTTCGGCGGAGGAATCGGAGCAATTCGCGGCGCTCGGGTATATCAGCGGCAGCGCCGCAAATCCGGAGGTCAATCTCACCAAGGATCCGAAGGATTACATTGAATACTGGACGGACACTTCAAAACTGAATTCCTTTCTCAAAGACGGAAAATTCCAGGAATGCCTGGATCTGACCGGACGAATGCGCGCGGCGGACGCCCTTCCTGTGACCGCACAGATCTTTGAGGCGCGCTGCTATCACGGAGTTGGCGATAGCCGGAAATCGATTGCGATTCTGGAGGATGTTCTCAAAAAGGATCCCGAAAACTCACAGGCCATCAGCGCCGCCGCCGATGCGTATGTACGCGTCGGCCAGCCCGAAAAGGCGATTGCGCTGTACAAGCAGCTTGTCGAAAAACAACGCTCTATGTTGGCGCTCCAGAATTACGCCCGTCACATGATGGCGCTGGGCAAAAAACAAGAAGTGCTCGATTATGTTGAAAAAATGCAAAAGGAAGGCAAGCTCACGGAAAAAGAAGACGAAGTTGTCGGGGAAATTTATGTGAATCTTGGTGAAAACCAGAAGGCGCGTCCGTTTCTCACACGGGCGGTTGAGAATCATCCGGATGGATATAAGGCCTATGCGCTTCTGGCGAGCGTCATGGATTCGCAGGGTGAGACGTCTCCGGCGCTGGCGTTGCTGGAGGGAGCAAAAGACAGATTCGATCAAGTAGAGTTTCTTCTGCAATTGGGTGTGTTGTATCACAAGACACATCAGCCTGATCGGGAGCTGGAAACCTTCCGCAAGATGGTGCAGACACACCCGAAAGATGCCCGCGGATTCTTTTATCTCGGGAAGGTCTTGATGGATCGCGGAGGCAATTTTGAAAAGGTCCTGGAGCTTGCAAAACGCGGCCTGGAGCTCAAACCGGTTCCTGAGTACCAGATATTCGGGAATTATCTGATGGCGGACGCCTACACAAATTTAGGAATGGATGCCAGGGCACAGTCTTTTTACGCAAAAGCGAAAGAGATCAGTGCGACAGAAAAAAAGCAGGTAGAAAACTAATGAACTGTAACACAAGTCTCAAAAGCGAGTGGGAAAGATTTGGAAGGTGCGGAGCATGCCATTCGGTTTGTAACGCCGGCGTCTCGCCGGCATTGCTCGACGATGCGCAATGTTTTGGCCGGCGGGGACGCCGGCGCTACAAACCGCTTCCTGGAAATGAAACACTTCACAACCACGTGTTACAGTGCCCTAGGAGGGAGAGATGAAAGCGCTTCGATTCGCATTTGTTTGTTTTATATGGCTGATGGCCCCCATGATTGTCCGGGCACAGGAAACAGGTTCCTGGTTTGCTGTGCATATTTCAAATCCGGACGGCGGACAGGTAGAGACACTTGCTCCGGAATGGCTGTCGCTTCAAATCGGCAAAACACCTGCGAAGATTCTCGATGTAGTTCCATTTGACCGCCGTCAGATTGTCCTATTGTTCGATCTGACGTTTTCCTCGATCGAAGGAATCAGCGCAGCGCGCCAGACAGCCTGGGAATTTCTTTCGTCTCTCAGCAACAATGATGTCGCCGCGATTGCTGCTTATGATGCACAGAACGGCGTGCGACTCCAATGCAGCTTTACAAACGACAAACAGCAATGGATTTATGCACTCAACAGGCTGGAAGAAAAGGTCGAGACTCATGATGCAGCCGGTTTCTTCTTTCCGCCCGATGCGCATCAAGGATTGCAGGAAGGATTTCTGGACGCGAGCGCCGTTCAAGCGGCCCTGGTGAAAGTAATAGGCTTACCCGCAAAAACAAAGATAGAAAAGGCTTCAGATGACTTTAGCTCAAAGCTCACTGTGTTTGCGCAGAGTCTAAATACAGTGATTGGAGAGAAAGAAGTATTGTTCTTCTCACCGGGTGTTCCTTCCAGAAAAGCTGCCTCTGATTTTTCCGGCGGAGAAGAAGATCGTGATTTAACGATGGGTGTGCCGGATAGTACCGGCGAAGTAAATGAGTTGTCACAATCCACATCGGTTCGGGGACAGAATACCAAAGCAGCTCAGGTGCTCGCCGTGGCTTTTTCCACATCCGGGTGTGTCGTTCATACTGTGGACATTTCCAAATTGGGAAAACCGGTTACCGCAGGAGATGATTTCTTGAAGACTCTTGCCAAACAAACCGGTGGGGTTTACGCAGAGGATACGGCAAAAGGACTTGATTCGATCAAAACCCGGCCGGTCCGAACCTGGCTCGTTTCCTGGCGCGCGACTTTTGCGTCTCCCCAGCCTGCGGAAGTGAAGGTCACTTCTACGAAGGGATACAAAATTACGCATGCATCACTCATTGAACCTCCGAAATCGATTGTGACATTCAACGATGTGGAAAAGCGACTATTCTTCTCCCAATGGCTCTACAACGACCTTGGAATCGGAAATCTGCAGCACAAAGATCTGGTGGATTTTTTCCCCCTGGAAGAAAATCTGGTCAAGACTGTATTTTTCCTCCAAATCCCCGGTCCTCAGCTGCTGGAATTAAAATCTAAGACAAGATCGTTTTACATCGTCGGTTATCTTACAACTCCCGAAGGAAAGATGGTGGATTATATTTTCACTCCTTTGCGAATCGATACGGACAAGACGGCGGATGCGCTCCGCAAATCCGGAATCAAGTATTTTGACGCGCTCGTCTCTCCTCCGGGAGAATATCGTTTGAAGGGGGCCATTATCGATGTCGAAACGAATGCTGCAACAGGGTTCGGCTTCCCATTTCGCATCCCTGATTTCAAAGATCTGATGATTACCAAACCTGTGATCGCGGCTGCCACGGGTGATTGGATTGTTTTGCGTCATGAATACGAAGGGGAAAAGAAACGGAGTCTGTCCGTGAGCTATCCTTACGAGGTTGCACAGGGAATATTCTTTCCGGATCTTTCTCCGGCTCTCCACAACGGATCCAATTATTCTTTATATTATCGTATCTACAATCTTTCGTTGGACTCGGCGAAGAATCCGATGCCGCAGTTTCATTTCCGCCTTCAGCCTGCCACCGGAGATGGGACACCGATCAGCGAGATCGCGATTGCAGACCGAAAATCCCTGACTGAGAAAGATTTTGGTCTCTTATTCCAGTTCAAGCTTCCAGGAATTACCGCTGGAAACTATCAACTGGTTACCGAATTAACGGACGGAATCGCAAAGAAGAAAGTAACTCGACAGGTGAGTGTGCAAGTACAATAATTTTCAAAGTACTGATTCAGGGTGGTTTTTTATGAAGATTGTTTTAGTTTGTCTAATGTTTTTTCTCGTTAACGGTTTTGCTGCTGCACAGGAAACGTTACCGGCGGATACGCCCGAAGCACCGCTTGCAGGTGACTACAAAAAGTGGATCGACCAGGATGTCGCCGCGATAATTTCAGATTTTGAGCGAAACGCCTATCTCGGCCTGAAGACGGATGCCGATCGTCAGAAATTCATTGATGGATTCTGGGAAGATCGGGATCCGACACCGGGGACCAAGCGGAATGAGTTTCGCGAAGATTATGATGAACGGATGAAGTATGTGATGGAGAATTTCAATCGCGAAAGTAGCATGCCTCCGTGGAAGACGGAGCGCGGCAAGACCTATCTTGCGCTTGGCAAGCCTCAGTTTCGGAAACGATTTCCGGAAGAGGCAGAGTTCAATCCTATGGAACTGTGGCAGTATCGCGCTGTGCGCGATTACGGTCTTCCGGAAAGCTTTTACGTAGTGTTCTTCCAGAAGAACGGCTTCGGTCCGTATCGAATCTACTCTCCCGCCAGCGATGGTCCTGAGTCTCTTGTAAAATACGTCCCCTCTCTCGATCCGGCCAACCAGCCAAGATCGGGAAAAAAGAATCAGAAGCCAACTTCGTTCACTACGAATGTCTACTACGAAGCTCTGGAAAAGCTGGATCCTGAGATGGCTTCCGCCTCATTCAGCTTGCTTCCTACGGAGGGCGCCTATACCGGTGGAGTGAGCGGCACGGCGGTGGTGACTTCTGAAATCATTCTCGGCAAACTGGAAAACGCGCGAAATTATCATTTTGAAAAACGTGAGTATGTGGATCGAATTCTCAAGGGACGTCCCAAAGTGGAGGTATATTACTCTCTCGGTCCCCAGGATGTAAAAAGCGATATCTACTGGTTCCAGGCCCCCAATGGTTATTTCCTGGTGGATTTTGCAGTCCAGTTCGCGCCTGAAAAATTTCAGATGGGCCAGTACAATGATGAGGTCTATACTTCGCTGACGTTTGACGGGAACATTCAGACGGCGAAGGACAATATCATGGTGGAATCCGTCAACAGTTCCCACGAAATCAAGCTCAACAAAACCCAGTTTGAACAAGCCCGCTATTCGCCTTTTCAATATCAGGGGCGGAGGCTGATCGTCCCCGGGAACTTCAAAATCAGTATCCTTGTGAAGAACAACCTTTCGAAATCGGTAGTTCCAATTGTTGAAGATTTGAAGATTCCTGATTTCGATACGGCAACGGCGCCTTATTTTTCAAAGTTGCTTTTTGTTCAAAGCACCGAACATGTTTCTGCCGAAGGAAGAGGCACCAAGCCATTTCAGTTCGGCGAGACTGTATTCCAGCCTCTTGTGGAGCATAAGTATCCACCCGGAAGCACCGCGTCATTCTTTTACCAGTTGTTTTTTCCGGGAAAGAGCTTGCCTCTGCACAGCGAAGACCTGACCTTGGAATATGAAGCGTTTCAACAAGATGCTTCGGTTGCAAAGCTGTCGGTTCCGTTGATCGAGAAGCAGCCGAAGATTGAGGAAGGCAGCATCAGTATTCTGGACAATCTTTCGTTGAAGGGTGTAAACTTCGGCCCCGCGCGAATTGTGGTGCGATTGAAACAGGGCGACCGCGTTTTGTGCGAATCTGAGCCTGGCGTGATTACAATCGAGGCGGGGAAACAGGCCACTCCATGGAGATTGGTGAGCGGGATTCCCAATCTGAATTCACCGTTTCACAAATATGTTCTGGCGCAACAGTACATTCGGCTCAAGCAGACCGACAAGGCAAGCGCAATGCTCCAGGAGGTAACAGACGAAACGCCCTCGAATCTGGAAGCCAGGATTGAGCTCATGAAGCTGGCTTTGAAGAACAAGCAGTATGATCGGGTTCTGGAACTGGCGCACGACATCGAAATTCAGTATCCGAAAAACAAGGACTTGCTCTGGGTCATGGGCTGGAGTTACTACGGAAAGAATCAGTATGAGGAAGCAGTCCGATTCTTCGAACGCGGCAGGTTGGAGGAGCCCGGGAATATTCAACTCCTCAATGTCCTGGCCGATGTCTACCAACGTCTGGAGAAATATGATAAATCTTTGGAGATGATTCAGAAGTCTCTGGCTCTAAATCCAAAGCAGCCGGACATGATTCAGATGAGAGATAAGCTTCAAAGCGATCAAACCAATAATCAATGAGGTAACGATCATGAAACGATTCCTGTTTTTATGGACCACGATTCTGGTTTTTTGCGCAGGCGTCCAATTGGCCGACGCGCAGGCATGGCGCGGTCACGGTCGCGTAACCGGAAAGGTCACGGATACAAAAAACAATCCCGTCGAAGGTGTCACGGTAAAATTTAACAGTCCGAAACTCGGCGCCTCCACGGAAGTAAAGACAAATAAGGACGGAGCGTGGACCATCAACGGGATTCACGGGGGAGAGTGGAATGTAGATTTCGTAAAGGAGGGATATAAAACAAAGGCGATCGCCGCCAATCTTTTTGAGGCGAATTACAACCCTCCGATCGAGGTTCAGTTGGAGCCAGCGCAGGCGTCATCCACAGCAGTGGAGGGCGGCGGGGGCGGCCCGAATCTTGCAAAAGCCATCGAAGGCCGTACATTGATGGAACAGAAGGACTATGATGGCGCGATCGCGAAATTCCAGGAAGCGCTCACAGAGAATCCTGCGGTGTATCAGATCTATGGAGATATCGCTTCAGCATATAGACAAAAGGGGGATGCTGACAAAGCAATCGAAAACTACAAGCTGTTTATTGAGAAGGAAACTGCAGCCGCCTCCGCAACGCCCAATCCGCATGTAAGAATTGACCTTGCCTCCATCTATCTTGAGAAAAGAGATCTCGCGAACGCGGAGAAGTACCTGGCTATGGTGGATGAATCTGCGATTACCGATCCCTCGATCTTCTACAATCTAGGAGTCTCCTATTACTCAGCCCAGAATAATGATCAGGCGATTCGCTACTTTGAAAAGTCAGTCCAGGTGGATCCGAAGTACGTGGATGGTTATTATCAGCTGGGATTGGTTTACATGGCCAAAAACAACAATCCCAAAGCGGTGGAGAACTTCAAGAAAGTAATTGAGATTGATCCCAATTCTGACGCAGCCAAAGAAGTCCAGGAATTTATCGACGCCCTGAAATGATCGTAGGGGCGACCCTTGTGGTCGCCCGGCGCCGAAAAATAGCGATTACATGAGGGCGACCACGAGGGTCGCCCCTACCATTTAGCTAATCTTCCTCACGCTCCTCTATCTTCCCCAAAATTCGATCATACAGAATCTTTTTTTGATCCGGGCTCAGTTCATTACAAAAATTTGAGACGCGTGTCAGCATCGTATGTCTGAATCCTGCATTCTCATCAATTTGAGCGTGCATCATCGCCGATATTTGATCGAGATCCGGTTTGGCCTTGGTCAATTCGGATTCGATGTTCTTGCGTGAATTCTGTCTCCTCTCCATCCGTTGTTCGACCAAAGATCGCATCTCGCGTTTGAGAGCATCCAGTTTTGATTGTTGATCCGTATTGAGATTGAGTTCCTTGCCCAATCGTTCGAGCCTGAATAGCAGGAAATCCCCCGGAACTTTACGCGCTTCATGGCGCGATGGATCAGACTGTGCGAACTGCGCAATCAGGATGAGCCCCAGAAATGCAAGAAACAATTTCTTTTTCATGAAAACCTCCAGAAGATACAAACCCGAAAGAAAAAGAGAAGTTACACACCCCGCTTGCTGCTGCGATAGCCATAATAACTCAAACCAAGAATCAGCCCGGAGACGAGCAGTAACGATAACTGGTGGGGCCATAACGGGCGAGCAAAGTAGAAGATTGCGTTGAAGTACATTTGGACGTGAAAATAAAGCAGAAGCGGCATGGTCAGCAAAAACGCTTTGTGCGGCGCCTTAAAGTGTAGCAGGCCCGCAAGTATCAAGGATACTCCTATCCCGGCCGTAATGTAGGCTGCAAATGTAGTAAGCAGTTTCGGGGATGTGATTTCCGTGTATCCAAGGTAGGCTGTCACCCCCCCGTAGAACATCAGCAGAAGACCTGCTATCGCTGACATGGAAGGGATTGTATTACTGATGATCCGGGAGTGCAATAAGGGTAGGTGTGGGCTGAGCATTTTCCACCGTAGTTGTTGTTCCGATTTGCAATTGTGATGGCCTCCCTCCGTATACGAGTTTTATTGACGCTTGAAAATGCTCAGCCCGCCAGGCGAAGCGGAATGAAACCCGGACCGGAGGCGGGCTGTGCATTTGCGTGCACATCAGTGATTCAAAATTGCTTTTCCTAAACCGGCACTTTGGGATTTTCCCGTTTGTCGGCAAATGCACAGCCCCTACAGACTATTACGTAGTCACAAGCTGTGAGAAAATATATTTCGTGAACAAGCTCAATGTGGTCGAAAACAGCCGCTTCCTGCGGGCATGCCGCAGGGAGTCCGTGGATTGTACTCCGATCTGGCTGATGAGGCAGGCGGGCCGGTATTTACCGGAATACAGGGCGCTTCGACAAGAGCATACGCTTCTGGAACTTTGTAAGACGCCGGAGCTTGCGGCAGAAGTAACGCTCCAGCCTCTTCGCCGGTTTCCGCTGGATGCGGCGATCATCTTTGCAGACATTCTGCTTCCGATCGAGCCGATGGGCCTCCATCTCGAATTTGCAAAAGGGGAAGGCCCTGTGATCGGAAATCCCGTCTCATCCGAAGACGATGTGGATGCGCTGCAGACATTCGACCCCACGAAAGGTCTGCGTTTTGTCCAGGATTCAATCCGTCTGGCAGTCAAGGAATTGAAGGAAACGCCGTTGATCGGATTTGCGGGAGCCCCCTTCACGTTGGCAAGTTACATGATTGAGGGAGGATATTCCCGGCATTTTCTGAAAACCAAGCAGTTTATTTATCGCAACCCGCGTGCCTGGCATCGTTTGATGGAAAAAATTGCGGTCGTGACGGCCTGTTACCTGCAAGCCCAGGTGGAGGCGGGAGCCTCCGCGGTGCAGTTGTTTGATAGCTGGGTGGGAGTTCTGAGCCCCGGCGATTATCGTGATTTGGTTCTACCGTATTCGAAGATGGCATTGCAGGGCTTGAACGTTCCCGCGATTCATTTCTCAACGGGAACGGGGGCATACCTCCATTTGATTGCAGAAGCGGGTGGGGACGTCATCAGTGTGGATTGGCGGATATCGCTGGACACTGCGTGGAAACAATTCCAGGATCGCGGCATCCAGGGCAATCTGGATCCGGCAAGTCTGCTGAAACCACGCGAGGAACTGCTTGCAGAAGTTCGCGGGATTTTGCAACTGGCAGGCGGAGCGCGCGGGCATATTTTTAATTTGGGACATGGTGTCTTCCCCGAAACTCCTGTGGAGAATGTGGCCGCTCTTGTGGAAGAAGTGCATCGACATGCTTTGTTGTAGTCAGCGGGCGTCCCTGCCCGCATTGCATGGTTTGGAGCTCATATGAAAGCAGTTCTATTGATGGCGCATGGAGCGCCGCAAAACCTGGATGACGTAGAAGAATACGTGCTCAGAATCCGGCATGGACGTCCGCTTGCGCCTGATTTGATGGCAAGGATTCGCGACCGGTACCGCCAGATCGGCGGTTCGCCGTTGCTGGAGCGAACACAATCGCAAGCACAGGCGCTGAAACAGCGGCTCAGCGGTTCGGAAATCAAACGCGTGCACATCGGGATGAGATATTCGTCGCCATACGTCCGCGAGACAATTGCCGAGATGATACAGGACGGCGTGACCTCTATCATTGGAGTTTGTTTGGCTCCGCAATTCTCAAACTTGACCATCGGCGCGTACCAGAAAGCGCTGGATGAGGCGATCGAATCTCACGGAGTTTCCTTGCCCTATCAATTGGTGCGTTCCTACGCAACGAATCCCGGACTGATTCGAGCATTCGCCGCTCGTTTGGAGGAACAACGGCAGCTCCATCCGGATGCGCCAGTCCTCTTTACGGCGCATAGCTTACCCTCGCGCGTTCTGCAAGCAGCGGACCCGTACGATTTTGAGGTCAAAGAGACTGCGAGGCTTGTTGCAGTGCATGTCCAGTTGAAGGACTGGCGATTTGCTTACCAGAGCCAGGGAATGACGCCGGAACCATGGCTCGGACCGGCTGTCGAATTGAGATTGGATGAGCTTGCCGGCAACTCTGCAAAGGAAGTGCTTGTTGTTCCGATTGGATTTGTCTACGACCACGTGGAGATTCTGTATGATGTCGATATCCTGTATCGCGAATACGCGGAGAAAATCGGCATGAAGCTCTACCGCAGCCAGTCTTTAAATGACTCGCCCGAGTTTATCGATCTCCTGACTACTCTTGTAAACGAACGACTGTGAAACGTTGCGCCATCGTAGGAGCCGGAATCTCGGGTCTGTCGGCAGCGTATTTCCTTCAACGCCATTCCGAGGAATTTGAAATCCATCTCTACGAAGCCGGATCGCGTGTCGGCGGTGTGATTCGCACGGATCAGATTGAAGAAGCCATTGTGGAAGCCGGTCCGGATTCTTTTCTGACTCAGAAGAAGCGCGCAGCTGAGTTGTGTAAAGAATTGGGGCTTGGAGACCGCCTGGTTGGATCGAACGACGCCACCCGGAAGACGTATATTTTCCACAGCGGAGAGCTGCATGCGCTTCCAGAAGGGCTGTTCCTGATGGTTCCTACGAAGCCGCAGTCTTTCATGGCCACGAATTTGATTTCCTGGCCCGGAAAGTTTGCGGCAATTCCGGATTTGTTTCTGAATCCTGAGGAAGTGGACCTGCCGGTAGCTGAATTTATTGAAAAACGCTTTGGACAGGAGATTCTGGAACTGATTGCGGAGCCGATGCTCGCGGGAATTTATGGCGCGGATGTATCGGAGCTGGGATTGCAGTCGGCGCTTCCACAAATCTGGGAGATGCAAAAGAAGGGCAGCCTGATCCGCAGCCTGATGGGTAGGGGTGACTCTGGTGGTCGTCCGCGGGAGAGTCTGTTTACCACTCTTTCCGATGGCATGGAAAGTCTGGTCAATCGACTTCGTGAGAAGTGCAACGGAGTTGATTTCCGTCTGAATTCGCGTGTTGCAGCGGTCGTGAATGCAGATGGTTTCTGGAAAATCAACGATCAAATATACGATATCGTCATGCTGGCGACATCTTCCGTTCCGGAAATCGTCAGCGTTCATGGTCCAGACATTACATCATTGATCAGGAGTGTCCATCGGAATTCTGCGATTGTTGTTGCGATGATATTTGCCGGTATGAGGCGGGACGGGTTTGGCTGGCTTGTGCCGCGCAGCGAACGACGCTCGGTACTGGCCGGTACATATGTCAGCAACAAGTTCCCGGGCAGAACCAAAGGAGATCGATTCCTGGTTCGGTTGTTTATCGGAGGAGATCAGGCCGGATTCTGGTTGGAACGTTCGGATGACGAGATTACACGGGAGGCTTCGAGTGAATTGAGACGAATTGCCGGGATTGATGAGACACCACTTTTCTCCAGGATCTATCGCTGGAAAAATGCGATGCCGGAATACCGGGTGGAACATAAACGGCTGATTGAAAAGTTGGAGGAATTGAGGCGTCAAGAAACAGGTTTGTATCTTACCGGAAATTATTTTTCTGGTGTCGGAATCTCGGATTGTATTCAACACGCGGAAAAGGTGGTAGCGGGAATTAATATCAAAAATCAAATATCAAAAATCAAATAAAGATAAACTAATAAGCAAAAAGGATTTTATCGCGTCGGTACAACTGCAGCGGGTAGAGGTGCAATAGAAAACCAGGGCACGACTCGCCCACATTCCGTGAACCATGGATGTTCACGATTATTTGTTTATTGAGTTATGTTTATTTGATATTTGATTTTTGATATTTGATATTCAGCAACTTGAATCTTATGTCCTACGAAAAAGAATTACGATGCGCGCTGGACGCCGCCCTGGAAGCCGGCGAAGTTTTGCGTCGCGAGTTTCACCGCTGGGGCGGACCGCGGGGTCAACATGCGCATGCGGAAGCAGATGAAGAAGCGGAGTGGCTGATCCGCAATCGATTGCTTGGCGTGTTTCCGCAGTATAGATATCGTGGAGAGGAAACGGGTTCCGTTTCCGCCGCGGATCCGCATGTGTGGCTTGTGGATCCGAATGACGGCACATCTGCATTTTTGCGCGGAGCACGGGGGAGTTCTGTTTCGATCGGTCTTGTTCGGGATGGCATACCGGTGCTGGGCGTCGTATATGCTTATTGTGCGCCGGATGATGCGGGAGATTTGATTCACTGGGCGGAAGGGTTCGAGCTTACACGCAACGGAGTTCCGGTCCGGCCGGGTTGGGATGTATCCAAACGGAATCAGGTGATCGTTCTAGTTACGGCACATCGTGAGCCCCTCATGGAATCTGTGCTGAGCTGTATTCATCCGTTTCGGTATCGGGCATTTGCAAGCATTGCGTACCGCCTGGCCCTTGCAGCCGTTGGAGACGGCACAGCGGCGGTATCCTGGCACAGTCCTGGTGATTGGGACTATGCGGGCGGACATGCCTTGCTGCGTGGAGCCGGCGGAATCTTTGTGGATGATCGCGGCCAGGAAGTGACCTATGCCGCGGACGGCGCCAGCAAAGTGCGGCAATGTTTTGGCGGCGAGCCGGGGATTGTGCGCGATCTGGTTCATCGAAACTGGAAGCGTGTTCAATCACAACAATTTTCAAAAACCGAATCGCGAGCGAAATCATTGTTTGAATTTGCCCGCTTAAAACCTGGAAGAGCGGAGGCTAGTCACGGAATCCTATCACGCGCGCAAGGATGCTTGATCGGTCAGGTTGCCGGTGACGCCCTGGGACAACAGGTTGAGTTTCTGGACTCGGCGTCGATCCGGCGTCGCTTTCCCCAGGGTGTGACCCGGATGGAGGACGGCGGGCAATGGAATACGATGGCGGGTCAGCCAACGGATGATTCGGAGCTGGCGTTGCTTCTAGCGCGCAGCATCCATCAGCATGGGCGCTACGTCCGGGAGAAAGTGGCACAGGCATATTCATACTGGTTCCATGAGACTGCTCCGTTTGATATTGGATCAACGATCGCGCAGGCCATGAGATCGATTTCACGGGATGACTTACTGGAAGAGCAAGCTGCGGAAAGAATGTCCTCTGCCGCTTCAAAAACCAGCCAGGCGAACGGCTCATTGATGAGAATCAGTCCGCTGGGAATTTACTGCTATCGAAAATCGATCGATGAGCTGTGGGAGCTTGCAGAAGAGGAAAGCGCTCTGACCCATGCGCATCCGGTTTGCCGCCAGGCCTGCGCGCTGTTTGTAGCCGCGATCGCACTGGCGGTGGAATCCGGAAGATCTTCGCAGCAGATCTACGAACTGATTCTGGATCTTGCGCAGAAAAAAGAAGTAGAGTCCGCTCTCCTGGAGGCATTGAAGCAGGCTGCAGCCAATCCGCCTGAATTCGATCACAATCCGGGCTGGGTCCTGATCGCGTTTCAGAATGCGTTTTATCAATTGCTGCATGCTGAGAGTTTTGAAAATGCGATCGTGGAAACCGTAATGTATGGCGGAGATACCGACACAAACGCGGCAATCGCCGGTGGGCTGCTAGGAGCCGTGTATGGTCGGGAATCGATTCCGCATCCATGGAGACAGATGGTATTGAGCTGTCGCCCGCACGCCGCTGTTGGAGCCGAACATCCGCGCCCCTATTGCTTCTGGCCGGTGGATCTGACGAATCTTGCCGAAGTATTGCTGATCGGTTTGTAACGCCTGCCTCCGGCAGGCCCTAAAGACAAAATCTCGCTGAAAGACCAGGAGCCTGCCGGAGGCAGGCGTTACAAACCGTTTTATTTTGTATCCGTTCGTCTTTATGGTGAAATACTGGCATGCCTGCGCGATATGAAAAGATTGGAGCGCTTGTGCAGCGAGGCGTGCTTCTCTTTTCCGGTATTGTTCCGATTCCCGCGCCTGCGTTGATTGGCGCGGTAGGGGCCGCGGTGATTTCAAAGATTCTCGAGATCCGGGAAAGGCGTGTTACGGAAATACTGAGCAGTGAGCTTGCGCTCGCTCACGTTGCCTATCTGGAGCCGAAGGATGAGGCTCTTCTTGATTTCTACCGGAAAAATCCAGTTTATCCGAATCTGGCACATGCCTTCGCAACAGAAATCAGCGCTCAAGACTTATCCGAGTTGAGACGGTTGTATCCATTTCTATACAATGTTTTGATTCTGAAGCGGAAAATTCCCAATCTTCTGTTTCACGAAGAGATCGAGCAGAAGCGATATCGGGAACTCGCGGAAAAGTATGAAGAGCTTTCACGAGGATATCGCGGAATGGAAGGAAATGCTGAGCTGGGGCGGAAAATCAACCATTTTGCGGGACAGCTTCTGGAAGTGATTCTGGAGGCTTACGATGCAGCGAAAGGTCAACTAAAAACGAAAGACAACCGCTTTGCCTTCGACTTGATTGATTTCATTCGCGAGGCTGCCACTGTATGAAGCGGTGTCTTGCGATCCTCCTTCTTCTGGCGGTAACT
This sequence comes from uncultured bacterium, assembly GCA_963843285.1. Classification (GTDB taxonomy): domain Bacteria; phylum Acidobacteriota; class HRBIN11; order JAKEFK01; family JAKEFK01; genus CAZDDB01. Next base: position 64,448 of record CAWJJO010000008.1, on the reverse strand, counting down.
GCGTGTGCGATCAAGAAAGTTGAGACTTCCAAATCACTTTACCAGCGGGCGCGAGAAGCACAAGAAGCGGGGCAGGATCTGGAAGCGGTCGTCTACTGGAAAGCGCTTCTGAATCAGGTGAACGGCGAGATTGAAAAAGGAAACTATCTCCAGACAAACTACTTTCTTCGCGCCACAGCCCATTTTGAGCTGGGGGAATGGGATAGCGGGTTTGAAGACTTAAAGCAAGTGCAGCCGCAAACACTTCGCAGTGAGGAATTCTGGATCTATCCTCTTTATCTCGTTTTGATGGGCGACTACTATGCGCAGCAGAACATGACCTCGGTGGCTGAGAATTTTTATCAATCCGTTTTAAAAAAATCTACGTGGAAAACGTCCCCTGTTTATCTTCTTGCAATGGAACGGCGGATCAACAATTCAATTCTCAGAATTGAATCCACGGCCAAAAAAAGACCGGACCGGGACAAGTTCCGGCAAAAAGAATTTGAAGATCTGGCTAAAGAGACGTCCAAGCTAACCGAAGAGCTTCCTTTCGACAGTATTCCCCATTTTCTTCATGCCGACCTGCTGTTGAAGACGGGGAACGCGGAAGAATCGCTTGAGCATTTGATGGCCGCGCTTGAAATGGGGCTTCCCACACACGATCTACAAAAAAGCGCGGAATTTGAGATTGCCGCGCTGCTTTCCGAGCATGAAATTTCAACGGAACTGAAATCCATTTTGCTCCAGAAAGCCTCACAGTGGTGGGGCGCGCCGGACACGGAATCGATTCTGCAGGCAGGAGAAAGCAGCATGGAGTGGATGATGCAACAAGAGGTTTCTGCGCCTTCAGAGGTGGAGAATCAGGCGCAGGTACGGTATCTCGCTGTGGCGCGGGAAGGAAAGCTGAAGATTCTGGCATGGGAGAAGCTTCGATGAAGCCTCTATACATTCTTGGCGCCATGATGCTGATCGGTGTCCTGTTGATCGGTATCTCATCGTTCAAGTTATTCAGCAAGTACGATAGCTTCCATGGCGCGAAATTGAACAAATATCAGGCACAGGCGCTGAAGGTGCAATTGCAGCCGTATGTAATCGCCGGATACCTTGGAATGACACTGTTCGTTGTTGGTGGCGCAGGATCGATCGTTGCGTTGTTGTTGACTGTGAACAGGAGATTTTGAATTGATAGAAATCAAAGTAAAACGACTGCAAAAGGATGCTCGTCTTCCCGAATACAAGTCAGAAGAAGCTGCCGGCGCGGATCTCTACGCGTTCGTCCCAGAAGATTTGACGATCCCTGGTTTCGGAATCGCGCTCGTTCCAACAGGAATTGCGCTGGAGATCCCGTCCGGGTATCAGGGAGAAGTGCGCGCCCGCAGCGGTCTTGCGTTCAAGGAAGGCCTGTTTGTTCTGAATGGACCGGGTACGATCGATTCCGATTATCGCGGTGAAGTGAAAGTGATTCTTGCCAATTTCTCCGCCGCGCCAAAGGTGATTCGAAAATATGACCGAATCGCCCAACTGGTCATTATGCCGGTGATCCACGCCAGCTTTGCCTTGTCAGAGCTTTCGGAAACGGGCCGCCAGGACGGTGGATTCGGATCCACCGGGAATTGAAAGGCGATCTTACTGTTTTGGAGTCGCGGGCCTCCGCGCCCGCACAACGGGAAGTGGTCATCCAAATGGCGGGCAGGGACGCCCGCCACTCCAGGTTATCTTTTTTATGAAATTCTCGCGCGTTGATTTGATTCTCCTTTGCATGGTGCTCTTTTGGGGCGGGAATATTTCCGTCATCAAAGTTGCGCTGCAACATTTTAATCCGGTTGCTTTCAACTGCCTTCGATTCCTCATCGCCTCCACTACGATGATGATTGCCTATCGCCGCGTGTTTGAAGATCCGGTGGACCGGAAGGAATTATTGAATCTTCTGATTCTCGGTGTGCTGGGTAATACCATTTATCAGTTTCTGTTCATCTATGGCGTGAAGTATACCTACGTCTCGCATACTTCCATTTTGCTGGGAACAACCCCGATTTTTACGGCGATGGTGAGCAGTTGGACAGGGCTGGAGCCGGTTTCCAGAAAATCCTGGTTTGCGATTGTGTTGTCGTTTGTTGGTGTAATCCTCATTGTTTTTGGCGGGGATAACGGATTCAGCGGTGGACTGCACTGGAACATCGGCGATATCTTCGTACTGATGTGTTCCTTTGTGTGGAGCATCTACACAACGTTTTCAAAACGTGTGATCGGTCAATATTCTGCCCGTCATTACATCGTGTATACGGTGACGTTTGGCACGTTGTTTATGATACCGTTTTCCATTCCTTCGCTCCGCCAGCAGGACTGGGCAAGTCTGGGAGCCTATGATTGGGGAGCGCTTTTGTATTCGGCGTTCCTGGCGCTTGTGTTCGGTTATTCAGCCTGGTATTACGGAGTTCAGAAAATTGGAAGCACGCGCACAGCAGTTTATTCGAATCTAACCCCTGTTGCCGGAATGGCAATCGGGATGATATTTCTAGGAGAGCGATTTTCTCGGATGCAATGGCTGGGAGTCGCTGTTATTTTTTCCGGACTCATCTTAACGCGCTATTTCAGCCGGACCAGGGAAACAGTACCGGATGCCAGAGTGTGTGAAGCATCGCCAACGAAGTAAAGAGGGCGGAGTTCAAAATGCAAAAGTCAAAATGCGAAATGCAAAATGAGGATGAGTTTCATATACAATGAATGTACAGATATGGATCCACTGACCGATCACGACATTTATCTCTTCAAACAGGGAACCCATTTCCGTCTTCATGAAAAAATGGGGAGTCATCCCACGATTGAGGGCGGTGTTTCAGGCACATCGTTTCGAGTCTGGGCTCCCAATGCAGTTTCTGTCACCGTTATCGGGGAATTCAATCAATGGGACAAGACGTCCCATCCATTGAGACTTCGCGAGGACGACTCCGGAGTATGGGAAGGTTTCATCGAAGGGGTCGGCAAGGGAGATGTCTACAAGTATCACATCGCTTCCAAGTACAACAATTATCAGGTGGATAAAGGAGATCCGTTTGCGCTTCGCTGGGAAACTCCGCCCAAAACGGCTTCCATTGTATGGGATCTCGGGTACGAATGGGGGGATCGTGACTGGATGGAAAAGCGGCAATCGCGCGTTTCCCTGAGATCCCCGATTTCCGTTTATGAAGTTCATCTTGGATCGTGGCGACGGATTCAGAAAGAAAACAATCGTCATCTCACCTACAGGGAATTAGCCGCGCAGCTTCCGCAGTACGTAAAGGAGATGGGTTTTACACACGTTGAGTTCATGCCTGTAATGGAACATCCGTTTTACGGATCCTGGGGATATCAGAAAACCGGTTATTTCGCGCCAACAAGCAGATATGGAGATCCGCAGGATTTCATGTATCTGGTGGATGAGTTGCACCGGAACGGGATCGGAGTGATCCTGGATTGGGTTCCCTCGCATTTTCCAGGTGATGAGCATGGACTGGTGTATTTTGACGGCACATATCTTTTTGAGCATGCCGACCCGCGGAAGGGATTTCATCCTGACTGGAAGAGCTACATCTTCAACTATGGACGAAATGAAGTTCGCGCGTTTCTGATCAGCAGCGCCTTGTTCTGGCTGGATAAATATCATGCAGACGGATTGCGAGTGGATGCAGTCGCTTCGATGCTGTATCTGGATTATTCACGGAAGGAAGGTGAATGGGAGCTAAACCGGTACGGCGGAAGAGAGAATCTGGAGGCCGTAGAATTTTTGAAGACTTTCAATCAAGCTGTTTATGACCATTATGCCGGAGTCCAGACGATCGCGGAGGAATCTACGGCATGGCCGATGGTATCCAGACCTACGTATCTCGGAGGTCTCGGTTTCAGCATGAAATGGAACATGGGATGGATGCACGACACCCTGGATTATTTTAAGCAGGATCCTGTCTATCGCAGTTTTTATCACAACAGTCTGACTTTCAGCATCTGGTACGCATTTTCCGAAAACTTCATGCTCTCGCTTTCTCATGATGAAGTGGTCCATATGAAGGGATCCCTGATCAACAAAATGGTGGGTGACCTCCAGCAGAAAGCCGCAAATCTCCGCGCGATGTATGGCTATATGTATGGCCATCCTGGCAAAAAGCTTCTGTTTATGGGATCCGAGCTGGCGCAGTGGAAAGAATGGAACCATGAAGCCGCGCTGGACTGGCACCTGCTGGACCATGCCCTGCATCACGGAGTTCAGTTGTGGGTTCAGGATTTGAACCGGCTTTACACTGGTTCGCCCGCGCTGCATGACCTCGATTTTCACTCCGACGGATTTGAATGGATGGATTTTCACGATTGGGAACGCAGCATCATCAGCTATGTCCGCAAGGGGAAAAGCCAGGATGAAGTTGTTCTGGTTGTTTGCAACTTCACGCCGGTACCCAGATTCGACTATCAAATTGCCGTTCCTCAGGAGGGGTTTTGGCGGGAAATACTCAACAGCGATGCGGAAGTCTATGGCGGTTCCGGATACGGCAACTACGGTGGTGTGGAAGCGGATGCGGTTCCCTCACACGGCAAAAGCTATTCACTTCGGCTCACCTTGCCCCCTCTCTCCGTTCTCTTCTTCAAGCGGGAGACTGAAGCAGAGAAAATGAAAAACAACGAATTAATCTCCTGATCCCCATCATCCTCTTTCTTACAACTCCTTAATCGACGAGGCTGTGACTTCGAAAAGATGATTAGAAAGCGGGTACGATTGAATCGCAAAATCGGTCTCGACTTTCTCAACTGCATAGTCTTGAAATCTTTTCGAACAATTGCGCGACCAAAGGATCAAAAAATCACGATTTGGAATTCCCACAAAATAGGGTTCCGATAACTTTTCGGCGGCAAACTTGCGAATCTTTGGTACCAGAATTCTTGCCGCGTCGTAACTGTCATGAGTTTCCAGACCGATAAAACGGTCGGTTCCTTCGGTGATCGTTACCTCCATTTCAACCGGCGCCGAACTTAGGTTTTGAACGGCGGCGTCAAACAATTCTCGTGGATCGATCTTCCAGAGTTTCAATTGTTCGTCTCGAACGAACCAGGGGGCTGTCTTGTAATCAACCACGATTCCGGCGACGATTTCACCCGCAATCGGATACGAAAGAACGGGAAGCTTTTCCGCATGATCCTTTGGAAGAAGCTGAGGTCGAACCGCTTCCTTTGCTTCCGCCCAGGTCATCGAATAAGGCGGACGAACCGTCATCGCTGCGACATGTGAGAAATACTGCCGGATGATCGAATCGGTTTCCGTTTCATTGGTGCGGCAGCGGGTGAACAGCGATTGGAGATCAAACTCCGCATTCTCAATCAAAATGGCGTGCGCGTTCGATCCCGGACGTTGGCTTAGCTCCGGATAACAGCGCTTCAGGACATCCAGGACGCGCGTCCGGAATTTGGATTCCTTGCTGCCGATTAGACTTTGTAGGAGTCCCATAAGAAATCAAATATCAAATATCAAATAAACATAATACAACAAGTAAATAACCGCTTATGAGCTTGTACATCACGCGTGTGTTGAGTGGCCTGTTAAGTCAGAGCAGCCACCCAACTGTAGGGACTGTTACGAGGTATTTTGCTTATTGAATTCTGTTTATTTGATATTTGATATTTACTCATACCTGAGAGCTTCAATCGGATCGAGCCGGCTGGCTCTTTGGGCGGGATAAAATCCAAAGAAGACTCCGACGAGCGCCGAGAAAAGGAAGGCCATCATCAACGCTTGCGGCTGCAACGAAATCGGCCAATCCCCGAAACGAGCGACCGCTCTTTGGATCCCAAGGCCCAGCAGAATTCCCGCAACTCCGCCGCAAAGTGAGAGTACGAGCGCTTCCACGAGAAACTGAGATCGAATATCGCTTCCTCTCGCGCCAATGGCCATCCTGATTCCAATCTCCCTGGTTCTTTCGGTGACGCTGACCAGCATGATGTTCATAATCCCGATTCCCCCGACGAGCAATGAAACACCGGCAATCGACCATAACAGAATGCTCAAGGTTCGGGATTGCTGATCTGCCTGTTCCAGCATTTCGGTTTGTGATCGAAGCATAAAATCATCATCCTGCCCCGGGCCGATACGATGTCGTTGGCGCAACAATTGGGTAATTTCCTGTTCCGTTTGCTGCACCATCTCATTGGACAATGAAGCTACCATGATGATCCCGACATTGGTCCCTCTGGCCCCCATCAGTTTCTTGCGCACCGTTTCATAGGGGGCAATGATCGTATCATCCTGGTCCTGGCCCATCACGGATCCACCTTTCGTTTCAAGAACTCCGATCACTCGAAACGGAATATTTTTGATGCGGATGGTCTTGCCGATCGGATCTTCTCCCAGGAAGAGCTCTCGTTCTACACTCTTTCCCAAAATACATACTTTGGCTGCGGCGCGGTTGTCGTTGTCCGTAAAGAACTCTCCCTTTTCGAGATTCCACGAGCGGATCAATGGCCAGTCCACTTCGCTTCCCATTACGGTAGTTGACCAGTTCTGGTTTCCGTAAATGATCTGCGCAGTTGTGCGAACTTGCGCCGAGATATAGGCGCAGGAGGAGCATTCGTTTCGGATCGCTGTTACGTCGGTTTCGTTGAGGCGGGAATCGCTGCCAAAACCGGATCTGGCGCCCGAGGAAGTCGTGGATCCAGGGAAGATCATCAAGAAATTCGTTCCCAGCGATTTGAGCTGGGATTCCATCTGTATCCTGGCCCCTTCTCCAATACCGATCGTGGCGATTACGCAGGCCACGCCGATAATGATGCCGAGCATGGTCAGCACAGCGCGGAGCTTGTTTCGATTGATGGCGCGAAACGCCACCATGAGGATATTGCCTGTCTTTTTCATACTGCTACAACTTCCTGTACGATGCGGCGTTCGGTTACCGGCTGATCCGAGACTACAATTCCGTCCCTCATCTGAATCACGCGGCGGGCATGGGGAGCGATGTCATTTTCGTGTGTAATCAGGAGAATGGTGATTCCTTCATCGTTTAGCCTTTGGAAAATTGCCATGACCTGTTCGGAAGTTTGTGTATCGAGATTGCCGGTCGGCTCATCCGCAAGAAGAATGGCCGGCTCATTCACCAGAGAGCGGGCGATCGCTACCCGCTGTTGTTGCCCGCCGGAAAGCTGGGAAGGCGCGTGGTTTTCCCAACCTTTCAGGCCAACGCGCTCCAGACTTTTGAGGGCGCGCATTCTCATTTCCGCATTGCTGAGATTGTGTTTTGAGGAGTACACCAGCGGCAGTTCTACATTTTCTATAGCCGATGTGCGGGGAAGCAGATTGAAGTTCTGAAACACGAATCCGATTTTGTCGTTCCGGATCTCCGCGCGCTGGTCACGATTCAATGTGGAAACGTCGACTCCATCCAGGATGTATCTTCCGGAGGTGGGGCGATCCAGACAGCCGATGATGTTCATGAGCGTGGATTTCCCGGAGCCGGAAGGGCCCATGACCGCCAGGAATTCTCCGGCATCTGCTTGGAAAGTCACACCACGAAGCGCCCGGACTTCCGTTTCGCCCATCCGGTATGTCTTGACAAGGTCCACCAGCTGAATGACGGAGTTTCCCATGGTGTTAGAATCTCCGTCGACCCTGCTGTTGTCCCACGCCTCCGGTGGATTCCATCGCCCGAGCGGTCAGTAAACCGGCTACGATTTCGGTTCCCTCTTTCAGTTCGGTCGATTCAATCGCCGTAAAGTTTCCATCTGTGATCGATGCCCGAACGGGAACCGCGTTGAGTTTTCCATTGACATCGAGGATATAAACAACTGATCCGTGGCTCTCCGTTGGCCGCGTTCCAGTTTCTGCTGGATCCGGTTTGAAGCGCAAAGCAGCATTCGGGACCTTCAGGACATTGGTCTTTGTATCAATCGGAATCGTAACATTTGCCGTCATTCCCGGTTTCAAATCCAGATTGGCATTTACGACATTAATCAGCACAGAGTACGTCACTACGTTTTGTACGATCTGGGGAGACAGCCGGATCTGCGAAATCTTGCCCTCAAATCGCCTGTCTGGAAATGCATCTACGTCAAAAAGGGCCTTTTCGCCCGCGCGAATCTTTCCAATGTCGGCCTCGTCGATGTTCGTGGCTACCTGCATCAACGTCAAATCCTGGGCAATCGTGAAAAGCGTCGGCGCCTGAAACGACGCTGCGACCGTCTGGCCGATATCGATCTGCCGGTCGATCACGGTTCCATCAATCGGGGAGAGAATCTTCGTATAGGAAAGATTTGTGATGGCCTGCTGCAGCGCAGCATCCGATTGTTTGACTGCCGCCCGGGTGGACTCAAACGCAGCTCTTGCGGTGTCATATTCCGATTCTGACAGTAGCTTGATATCCACCAATCGCTTGGCGCGCTCATATGATATCTTTGAGTTATTCGCTTCAATTCGGGCTTTCTCAAGATCCGCGCGTCTCTGTTCCACCTGCGCAAGCAACGTGGTTGGGTCCAATTCGGCGATTAACTGACCCTTCTTCACTTCCGAATTAAAATCGACATACAGCTTGGAAATGATTCCCGAAACCTGGCTTCCGACTTTTACCGTAGTTACGGCGGCAAGCGTTCCGGTTGCAGTTACGGTGGCTGTAACATCGCCTCGTTCGATCTTCTCCAGTTTGTATTTCTGCTCTTTGTTCTTTTTCCCGTTCGTGTATAGATAGAGTGAGAGGGCGAGAACCAGAACAAATCCAACAAAAATTACTAACTTATTCTTAAACATGACATTAATAGTAAAACCAAACTGGATCTGGGTGCCAGTTGTACTCCAGCGTAGGGGCTATGCATTTGCCATGGAAAGCAGCAAAACCACGAAGGTGAATCTTCCTGGAATGACAATTTTGGGATCATTCAGGTACACGCAAATGCACAGCCCGTATTGCTGCGTGCATGATCCACTTTTGCATTCCGGGCTGAGCATTTTATTCCGCATTCTAGATCGGCTTTTTCGGAAAACCAGCGCTGAATCCCTACAGCGCAACACTATCGTCGGAAAATGCTCAGCCCCCACAATTCTTGTGGTTTTCTTGACATAGCAGGACACGGTATACTATTCTTACGAGTCTCGAATGCACGGGCGGTTAGCTCAGCGGAAGAGCACTGCCCTTACAAGGCAGGGGCCATAGGTTCAAATCCTATACCGCCCATTGGCGTCGTTGCGTCATCGCGATAGACGCGATGAATCAATAGACGCGTCGACGCAAATGAGCGGGGTCGTAGTTCAGTTGGTTAGAACGCCGGCCTGTCACGTCGGAGGTCGCGGGTTCGAGTCCCGTCGGCCCCGCCATATAAGTTCATAGACGCCAACACCCAGAATTGGGGTGTTGGCGTTTTTTATCTCTGTTTGCATCTGTCTGCATTTTTTTCGTCCATTTGGTCGAATGAGGTCTTTTTCGAGGCACGCAACATCCAGATAAAGGCAAAAACGTGATTGGTGTTCTTCATGGGTATTCTTTGGAAGGCTCGGGCAGCAATCTCTGGACTCGCTACATGGTCAAGGCATTATGCAGCGAAGGTGAAACAGTTCATTTGTTCTGCCAGGAGAGAACACCGGAGAAATACGACTTCATTGCCGAAGCTTTCCATTACCATCCTGATCTAACGGCAGATATTCTCTTAAAACGGGATGTGCCTTACGCCGGACGGTGCATTCTTCACATTCCGCAACTGGGAGATGTCTTGCCGGTCTATGTCGGGCGGTTTCTGCAAAGCAGCCCTCCCATGTTACCGATGAATGAACTCTCTGATGAAAAGATTCACGATTATGTCGACCGCAACTACCGCATCATCCGGGAAATTGTGCGACGGCAACGTGTTCGTGTTTTGCATGTGAACCATGCCGTTTTAATGTCACTGGTTGCCGAACGAATCCACAACGAACAATCGATCCCCTATGCAGTCATGCCTCATGGAAGCGAACTCGAGTACGTGATCCGAAACGATGTGCGCTTTCTCAATATGGCAGCTCAGCCGCTGAGTCATGCGGGACGCATTTTTGTGCTGAGTGCAGAACTGCGGGATCGCGTCATCCAAATGTTTTCGATGGTACCCGAAATTAGATCCCGGATGTTTCAACTGCAGTTGGGCGTCGATACTACGCTATTCGAAGTTGCTTCATGCGCAGAGCGGCGCGTAAGGATCAAGAATCTCTTGAACACGACCGCGTCTATTCCCGGCGGGAAGCAGCCGCAGATGACGAATGCCATTTTCACTGACCTGGATGAAAATATTTCATTCGAGAAATTGAAAGAACTCATGGAGCTTAGCCGTAAATATGCGGGAAGACAACCTGATAGAGATCTGCAGCAGAAACTGTCGCGTATCGATTGGGAGAAGGATTCTATTATTTTGTATTGTGGCCGTCTCATCAGCGGGAAAGGAATTCAACTTCTAATTGCAGCTTTGCCGTTGATCTTTGAAAGCAATGCTCATGCAAGACTAGTGATAGCCGGACATGGTCCGCTGCGCGAAGGACTCGAGGTTCTGGTCTGGGCGCTGAAAAACCGCAAGACAGAACTCCTGCGAAAAGTGATACATTGGGGCAGTGGTTTGGAAGGTGGCGAAGCGAAATCTTTTGCCGAGATCAGGATCTTCTTCGACAGGCTTCAAAAGGAAGGAAAACTGGATCATTACTTCGAAACAGCCCGCAACCTTCTCACAACCGATCGGGTTGTTTTTACGGGTTACTTGAAGCATCAAGAATTACGGTATCTCTTTTCCTCTTCTGATGTTGCGGTGTTTCCCTCGATTGTTCCCGAAGCAGGGCCACTCGTCTTTCTTGAAGCGATGGCATCCGGCTGCTTCCCTCTGGCAACTTATGTGGCCGGGGCAGCCGGTCATATCGATGTTGCCGCGCGATACCTTCCACCGGAGCACGCGAGCCTCATGAAGATTCGCCCCGAAGGAGAATTCATGGTTTCCGACATCGTTGATCATGTATCCGCTGTCCTATCCTTACAGGATCGCTACCGTCATGCTCTCCGGAAAATTGCGGTAGACAACTATGACTGGACAACCATTGCTCGCCAGTGGAAGCGCGAACTACACGCGCTGTGTTAATCATCACAAAACCGAGCCCTCCCAGGTTCTGAATACTATGGAAAGAGCCACACTCTTTTCATGTTCGGCAATGGCTTGGTCCAGTAGCTGTTTCTGTTCATAACAACGGCCCAGAAAGAAATGTGTATACTCTTTGAACTTTAGGGAGGAGGAACGGCACAAATGATTCGAAAAGCGTCCACTTTTGTGGCCAGTGTTCGAGGATCGTAGCCTTGGGCCCGCCATAAGAATAACGCCAATGCCTAGAAATGGGCGTTGGCGTTTTTTGCACTTTCACCTTTTCAACTCCAATATGGATACGGTTCAGGTCGGCCCATGCAAATGTTACCACCGAAAGAAAAGATTTCTGTGAATTTCCTCAAACGAGATAGAAAACACGACATTAGATTCCTTCTATCTGATCAAATTTAAGATTGCTCCAACCTTCCCCCTTGCCGGGCTCTTTGAATCTTCCAATCCATAAATAGGTCTTGCCATTCAGCCATCTTGCACGCTGAAAATATCGCTGCACCAGGACGCCCGATCTCGGTATTTCTTCTTCGTTGATAAAGTAGGGAGCCGGTTTTTCGGTAAGGATAACTCCTATCGCGCCCTTGGAAGCAGGCATTTTTGCGCGTTGGAGCCGTATTTCTGGGCTGCTACTCTCCATATGAACAGGAATAAAGGGGATCCAGTTCTCCGGAACAGTCGTTCCAACTACGTACCTGATTTTCGCTTCCCCCGCGGGAATAAATTCCTCGGCCGGTTTAGCGGTCGCTGCCATTTCGTTCCCGTTTACTCCTTTGCCGGACTGTGATGGCACAATATTTTCAACGGCCCAAACCATATTTGCCATTTCATCCCTCAGAAAATTGACTCTCTCCAAAGGCTCTCCTTCCAAAACCTTCGTTAGTACGGGCGGCAAGTAAAATGAATTCGTATGGGAACCAGAATTGTTTTTATCCGTATGATGAAACATGGCCCAGCGTTGCCAGTTATTTTCAGACCCGCTCCCTGCGGGTCTGATGAGCGTATGCTGGCCGAATACATCTGTGATTACGATACCCCGAATTTCGCAAAGATGATTGATCAACAGGGGATAGGGTAACAGGAACCAATCATTCGAATAAATCAATCCGAATTCGGCGAACAGCAGATGCAATAAGCCGGTTGTGGAGGTCTCGATTTTGCCGAAATTGATCTGGTTTTCTTCCATGGCCCAATAACGCGGATTGGGCATTCCCTTGAATTCGATCGGAGCCGGAATAAAAGAAACCAAATTCTCAATCACATTTGCTTCCGGCTCCTGGGTAAGAGACAACGTCTTGCTGGAATCTATGTCGAGTGAGTACCAATCCAGATGGCCTTCATAATATTGATCGGCGGCGAGTGTTTTTTGATCCGGATGCGGAGAAGACGCTATAGCAAATTGATATTCAAGCTGCGAAGTCAGCCATGCGGAGTCTGTGATTTGATCCGGCTGGCTGAAATTGCGCTGGAACCATTCTGAAAAAGTCGTTGCTGAATCCGTCAATCTGTTTTTATCAACAGAAGGGATGTCGTTGTTCTCAACAGCATTCAACCACTTTGCAAAGTTTGTTTGTGTTTCGCCGCTTTCAATGGTGAGAATATCGTCACGTAACTTGTATCCATCGAATATTTTCCCTTGAACGGCATCCAGCAGATGTTGGCCTTCGATATCATTCGGATCCATCGTGAAGGTCAATGAGTATCTCGATAAAAATCGTTCGAGGTAATTCTGCACCGATTTGAAGCGCATCAATTTAATAAAGTATCTTCCCATCTGCACAGCCAGAGATAAATCGGGCTTCAGTTTTTCTTGTTCCACTTTTGTTTCCAGTGGAATGTTTTCGTCGTAGCGAAAGACTCGTCCATCCGGAAATCCCATGCGATCCATTACCCTGTGTTCGCCAAGAATCTGAGCCGTCAATGCCGTGGCCGCGTCTTCTCCTTGAAATTCCCCGAATTGCCACTGCCTCGTAAGCATCCACAGCGGATCTCTGACTTCCGCTTTCAGGCTGCGGTCAAAATCAGGCTTGCGGGGATTCGGCTCCAACCGGTTGTAGGCCGTGATCGAAGGAATCCGGTAGCCTTCTAACAACAAACCCCTGACGACCTGTTCATTTGGCATAGTGATCTAGTGCTCGGGCAGACTCGATACGGGAGATATCGGGATCGTTTCTGCGAAATGTTTTACGTTGATTCTGTAATCTAAAGAAATGTTCAAATCGTACTGGCTGAAATCGGATACGAGAGCAGGTAACAAAACACTGAGCTCCGAACGACTCACTTGATCCAGAAGAATCGGTTCCACGGCCCTTCGTTTGGCTCTTTGCAACGTATCGTTCAGGATTCCCACAAGGTCATCCCACACCCAATGGCCCTTTTCTTGCGGTGTCACAGCAAGCAGCAACGCTTGAGGCGGGCAGGCATTCGGTTGATTATAGTTGTAAGCAATTCCCGTGACTTCTTCTTTGCCGGGAACTACTTCCGTCCAGTCGTCAATCAATAAACCACTTTGCTTGACCGCAGGCGTGAAAGCAGCATCGCCATGAACGACTACGGAAAGAGTATCGTGCAAGATGCTAAAGGGCTCATTCGTAATCTCATCCGTTTCCGGGAATTCGACCGCCAGCCAGCTATCTTTCGCGCGATACGGCAGCTGTACGGCCTTCAGCTCCGGAGATGTATCATGCAATGACTCCGTGAGTGTCCGAATGTAGTCCCATCGTCTTATTTTTGGCCGAACGTAAGAGATACTTTGAAGCCATTCATCCTCTGCAAATGTCATCTTCAGAGCATTGGTCGCATGATTCAATAATTGCGAGCGGTCTGCATTTGATTCCTGAATATCTTCTTCATTGTTATAGGCAAACAGCGGAAGAATATTGAAATGATCTCCAAACAGCATTTTTGCTGCAACGATCCATGCATCTACCTTTTTCCCTATCTCAGTGGCTGCTCCGGCTTCAGTCATCAGCATTGCGGCTCTCGCATGAGCTTCCGCCATTCGACCGAAGACGCTCTTTGCCTGCTCCAGCAGAATCACCTGATTTTCCGGTGTGAGCATCGATGTCAATTTTGGAAACGCATCGGAAAGGCCGAAATTCGAAATCAGAATCAGCACATCTTTCAGGGATACAGCATTCATTCCACTCAAAGTAAAGGTGATCTCCGAAAAGTTGACTTTCATTTCATCCATCGCAGAAAATGTCGTCTTCAGATCGCTGAAGGAATGTGGTACGCCATCTTGATCGTCTACAGTTGCCGCAATCGTAATTGCGCCTAAGTCATCCAGATGGGATTTGTATAACAATGCACTGCGTTCCATTCTGGCTTGCAGATCGGCCACATCATAGCCTTTGGGATTGTTTGGATCTGCCAGACTCTCTTTCGAAGGCGGATCAAAGTCTTCCGCATGCAAGTGCCGGGAGTCCGTAATCAATGATTTCAGCATTCGAATCAGCGGCAACAGCCGGCCCAAAGCCCTTTTGCCCGGCACCTCCGTTGTCATGAATTCGATCCCCACGATCGTCTCATTGTCGAGTGCGTTGATCTCCCTGTACCGGTCAGCGATTCGGATCTCCAGTTCCGATTCGCCGGCGAGGTACGTCAGGTCAATTGGCTGTAATTCAAGATCTGCGACCGTCATGACATTACTGCCCGCTTCAACTCCGGATGCATCGAGGTGAGAAACTCTGTAAACCATATCTGCCGGCGCGCCAAGCATGGTCCCTAGCCATCGATTCATCCCGGTCTCCATCCTGCTTCGCGGAGACATTGTGACGGGGGACCAGGGATTCATTTCCGGTAGATCCGGATCTCCATTCTCAAAATGAATGGTCACGCGATTCGTAAAAGAAAGATGACTGCTGCGTGGCGTGTGAATCACATCCACTTCGGGCGGGATATGCGCATCTTTGAGAGCATTCAATACGGAACCTGCGCGGTCCGTGTTTCCCTGAACCATCTGATACGAAGCCTCGGCCAGCAGCAAATCCTTGATGGCATCCAATGTGTCGTTCAGACGGTTCTTTTCGTTTTCAATCGCACTGCGTTCTTCGATGTTTGCCGTGGTGACATCGCCTGTTGCCCCGTAAGGAAACGCGGTATTGTTTTCAGCCAGCGTGATTCCGTTGACAACATTTCTTGCCGGCATGCTTTCGGTTGCCTGGGCGGGTGAACCCTGTTGTTTGATCTGGTGTTGTTGAATCGGAAACCGGTCTCTGAAATCGTAGATATAGAGATTCAGTTTTTTCAGCGAATCATTTGCGGAAGCTCTGTCATGCAAACCCCTTTCAAACTGATAACCCAGTAGCGCTTCCAGGGGCTGTCCGTTACGGACTCCCTGCAAGACAAGTAATGCTCTGCGTACTCTTTCCGAGGATAGATTTACAGCCATCAAATCCGGATTGGTTGGTGTCGCGTGACTCAAATAACCGTTGCGCAATATCGCCGCCGCAGAAGCGTGATTCAGGGAAGGAGCATGAACAAATCCTCCATTGTCCGTGTATTCGAACAGCGGTTCGTCATTCGGCGGCTTTAGCTTGTCAGGCACCGTCCCTGCCACGACCTTCAGCTGATTGCCAGGACGAATATTTTCGAGCCAGCCGTACGCGCCGAGGTACACGCCTTTTTTTCGATTGGCTCTTTCATCCGAGCTGAGAACAGAGCGCTGCTTCAACAGCCGTAAACGGAATAGCGCGGTCTGCCACGCATCCAACCGGTAGGTGCAGGCATCCAGATGCTCGGTGAAACAGCGTTCCAATTTTGCGGTGGACAACTTTGCAAGCTCGGTCAAGGAGGCCTTCATTTCATTGAGGAATTGCGCTTCGTCTTCGTTATTTCCGGTTGTCAATAAATATTCCGAAGCTGGGATTGTCTTATTCGGATGATCTTGTAACGCCACCCCCACTGTGGCTTTCAGGACTTCATATTTGGTGAGATCTCCTTGTGGGCGGATGTTGTAAAAATTAGCGGGCTGCAGTGTTTGATCCAGTACTACGTCATGGTTTTTGAACCAGAGCACGGTCGATTTGTGCAATTGTAAAAGCAAAGCGCGTCGAAGTAGCAAATACAATAATGACGTCGGCGCTGCTTTCCCCGCTCCAAAATCTTGTTGCTGCAGCGCGGCAATACTCGCCGCGTCCGCCAGCCAATGCAGATAGTTTTTCTTCACATCCGGATCGTAGTCGCGGACCATTTCCTCTTCCGATAACGGCAGGTTGTCGATCAGATTGGATGCATCCAGCAACGTAGTGTAATGCTGGTAAATCAGGCGTAGTGCCTGTGGCACCTTCAAATTTCCGGATTCATCCTGCAACTGATAGCCAAACTGAGCGAATAAATTCAAGAGAACATTTTTCTGGTCGAAGCTTCTTGTCATATCAGCGGCATATTTCCCATCATATTGAAAATCATCCAGATTCTTCAGGTAATCCGTGCTGTAGCCGATTCGTTGGAAGAAAGAAACAGAACCGGCCTGCAATCCTAGAAGATTCATCAGAACCTCAGACGGGTCTATGCCAGCCTTTCCTACGTGCATCAGCGCTCCCAGCAAACTGTCCCAAATGCCTTGATAATGATTGAGGACCGTTAGAGTCTTTTTGAGGAAAGCTCCATGGAAAAAGGGTTCCGCTTCACTCCATTTCCATTTCCTGAAATCACTGGTCAGTAAGACTCCATACGGCTGATTTCCTACTCTGATCGCAGGCAGCGGACCTCTACCCGTGACATGATCGACAAAGAGCCGGCGGACTGCATCCAGATCCTGCTCACCGAGAACCGGTTTCAGCAAGGTTTCAAAAAAATACCCAAGCGTGGCAGGATACAAAACGGTGTTCATCATCACAGCTTGTTTGTAGTCGCCTCCATTCGCATTCAAAACAGAATGCAGCGGATCGTATTCAATTCCCAGTGCATCGGCGAGGTTGCGACCGTCGCAGTCTTCATCAGATTCAAAAAGAGGCTCACCAGTTTCTACAAAGTAGCTTGTATTGTTGAATGGATCGTTCTTCGTAAAACCAGAACCGGCCTGATCTGTATTATTCGTTGGCGTCCCCTGAGAAACGATACTGAATCCATTCGGCGAATAGTGATGGTTGTCGATTAACTCTTCGAGAGCCTGCTTACTCCCTGTTTCATCAGCGGAAAGAAACGCTCCTAAAACCAGGATTTTGTCGAATCCGCCGGATGCCTGTACGGGTGTGAGAGGGATTTTGAATCCCATCCCAAAGTCGACCGCTTTATCAAAATTGGAAATCCAATCAAAGGACTCACCAAATACGAGTTTGTCATTTTCAGTCTGAAATGCTTCTTCTGCTTCAAAGGGATCGGGTCCCAGAAACAATTCATCCGGTATAACTCTGCCAACCTGTTCCCGAACAATCGTATCGCCTTCGTACAACAGGACTACAAATTTGTCAGGCAATATCGTTGTGCGCGGCGCCCGGCTCCATGCATGAGTCTTTGTGTGATCATGGTCCGGGAAAACGAGCATGTCTTCACTGGCAATGCCGCTCAGATCGGAAGCCCAGTTCGCTGGCTTCGTTTGTCTGGCGATCCAGGCGGCTCGCTGCGAACCAAAGATGGAAGCGAGATGACTCCATGCAGATTTCTTTCTCCCCTCTTTTTGATCCCCACCGGATTTTTCTGCGCTGAATAACTCTTTCCAGTATTTTGTTCCTTCGAGTACTTCCTGGTCGGTCAGCAGTTTTTCATGTGTATGGATCGCGATATCATCCGGATAAATTCGCAGCCACAGCTCCGGATTCGTTCCCGTTGTCACGAATCTTGTTTCGATGCGCACTGGCAGAAGGAGGAACGGGATAGCGTCGTCTAATTCTTGGAGAATATCGCGTGGATGATCTTCTACGAAAATGCCTTCAATTTCTGTATGCAGTCGGTCGCGCCGGACATTGAACTCATTTTTGTTCCGTTCCAATTCTTCGGCGAGTCTCCTTCTTTCTGTTTCCAGCCGGGCAATCATCTCCTGAGCATTGCGGGGCCTTGTTTCTTTTCGGTGGAGCTGACTGAGGAGATTCTCCGTTTTATGAAGCTCCAGATGGGAGATGTAGAGTTTTTCGCTAGAATTCTCCCTCTGGCTTCGGAGCCGCTGAATGATCTGTAATCGTTCTTTAAAATCGGGCATCTTTGTTAGATTTTTTCCAGCATCTCTCTGGCATGAACCGCCACCATGCTTGGTTTCTGAAACAGAATGTAAGCCATGTTGGCTGAATTTGTTCCCCATTTATCCGGGGTATTATCAGACGGATTGAAAGTTGGATGCACGCCGGCAGTGATCATCTGGATTTCCGTATTGCCAAAACTCTTCCAGGAAAGATCGTCCCAACTGACACCATCCACACCGGGATCGAACTCTAGATCCATGCCGAACCGTGGTTCTCCCGGAATCTCCTGCAATATGAAGAACCACCCGAGATCATCGGTGAAACCGCTGCTCGGTTCCGTGCCTCGCGCCTGTTCCAGCGTCAGATCAAAGCCAAAGAATTTGATGTCCGGAGATATTTCCGCCTTGTATAACGGAAACTTCACTTGCGTATTGAATTCACTTTCATCCAAATCCAGATCGATGACGGGTGATTCACCGGCTGAATCGGCGCCGGCAATTGCCTTTTGAGCAAAGATCACAGTATTCGGGTACCGCTTTAACAAATCGCCCCGAATCACCAGCACCAACTGCTTTGGTTCTCCACCCGGATCACGCTTGCTGTGCCGGCCCAGCAAAGTATCGCCCGGCCAGGTATGGATCGGATCGATATCTTTGTATTCTTCTGTTGACTCTGATTCCGGCTTCCCTTCGCTGGGACGAATGACGCCTTTCACATCCCAGAATTGACGGAAATAACTTCCACGCTGATCGGTTGGGTATTCTCTCCATAACAACTCCCGTCCCATTTCATGATTTAAACCGACCATATACGATTCGATGAATTTCTGGTTGACCTTCAATAACGAAATGGTATTGGGCGGAACGAGCTGAAGATTGGGCAACAAAAGCTCACTGGAAATATCGCTCAGCTTCTTATACATGGGGTCTTCAAAATCGGGATAAGCCATGGCCGGAAAGATACTTTCCGGTTCCACAAGGGTAACAGGGCCGGGAAGTTGCACTAGCGATCCAAGACGAAACGGGAATGATCTGTGCGGATGAATGGCATTGCTGATTTTGGTATAAGCGGCGGAAAATGGAAACGCTTCTATCTTCTTTACGGGAGCTTTTGGAGCCAGCCTTGCATTCATATGGAGCAGAGCAGTTCTAAAATTCTTGCCTTCCACACTATCCTGACCGGCTGCGGTAGATGTGGGGGGAGGAGTGCTTTTTTCATCACTCAACCGCAGAGTGAAATTTGGTTTTGCGGGAATTGCCTCAATACTCTCCAGTTGCTTCTGGTTGTCCAGTATCGCTTCCGAGGCATTTGCATTTACACGAAAGCCCCTCACAAATGGATAGGAGACGGCTACGACTGCAGCCAGCAGACCAAACAGCAAAATCTGTCCGGTTGAAGCAGCAAGAAGTACAAAAATTACGAACAAAATCAGAGAAACGATGCCGCTATTTTGGAGAAGCCACGTCAACCAGGGAGGCAACTGATGTGGAAAAATCAAAGTCGCAATATCCTGCGTGGTGAATAAACCGGCCGGCGTTTCTTTTGGTGGTGAAGCGGTAATCTTTCCTTCGTTCAGATCCGCAACGAGCCTGCTGTAATTCATTCTTCCGGCAGCAGCCAGTTTCTTGGTAATAAACCCTTGCGGCCGGATAAGACGGCGAAACGCCCCGCTGAATACGGCTTCCGGCAATCTGCTTTCATGAAGCATCTGATGGATCGTGGATGGGCTGCCTTTCACTCTTTTCAGCACAGGATTGCTGATCGCCAGGAGGACATGATTCTGAAGCTTGCCAAACGTCTTTTGTGTATATTGAAACGCAACAGAAATCCAGAATCTTGTGGCTTTGATGCGGCGATTGGCCTCCAGGATTTTTGTAACCTGCGCCCAGGCTTTTCTCATGAATTCTTCCTGGTTCTCTTGAACAACGAGTGTGCCAAAACCCCCAGCTACCCTCGTTCGCGGATCCTTGTTGAGATCGTGAACCCACGCATCCTTTACGATATCCAGCACCACTACATCAGTGGCGCTTTGCTTCGCGTGATTTTTTCCATAGAGTGGCACAGAGATGATTGGATCTTCATTCAGATTCGCGGCTATCGTTTCGGGAAGATTCACAATCGATTGCAGCTCCACCTGAAATTCTTTCTCCGCGGCAGGATTCGGGAAGATGGTGGATTCGGTCGTGGGCGATTTTAACGCTCCTTCCAATCCGATGATTGGTGGTTTTGTTCCCGGAATCGGGCCGGTCCCGTCCGCCTGGATAAATCCAGGCTGCGAACAATCCATGTCCCGAATGCCCACACGTTTGTCGATAGGACGCGGCTCGAGCATTTTCACCAGTGATTCAAAATCCACATTCGCGCCCGTGCGAAAAAACCATTCGTAGTACACAGGCATCTCACCTCTGGCTCCGTTGTTATCCCACGATGACAGCTGTGCATTGATTCCTGAAGTGGGTTGTTCCAGTCCGGCCAATCTGCCGGTTTCGAAGGCAGGAATGATAAAGGACAAATAGGCTGTATTGGGTTCGAGTTTTCTGGGACTCATCAAGCGGCTGAAAATCTGGTCTGGATCATCGTTCACTGTTCGATTGAGTGACAGCAGGAATTTCTCGTAATCCGATAATTCTGAATCCGGTATATCTGCGTTGCTGTGCACATGTGCCCACAACCATGTTTCATTGTTGGGAGGAAATGCGTCCTTGTTTTTTATGAGAATCGTCGGCAGTGGGACTCTTCGTTTTGTGCGTTCAAATTCGCCTTCCTTTAGCACCAGCAAGAAAATCCATGGCCGTAACTTTTCATGCTGCGGGGCAGCGGGTGTATAGCGCCATGGGAAATCCTCATCATAAAATTCCACAAAGGACAGGTAATTCGGTTCCGTGTCGGTGATCCAGTTCAATGGCTCCGTTCTGATAATCGCGTTGCGATTCACACCGATTACATCCCCCGGGCCAATCAAAGAAAAGTTTTTGCTCAGCGCGCTTTCGTTGAGCTTGACCGAAATCGGAACCTCCGCCCTTTCGAGGAGTCCGGAACTTGCGCTTCCCAGGTCATCCGGTTCAGTAATATTGGAAGAAATCCCTTTGCGTGCCCAGGAATGAAATTGGTATCTCGCGATTTCAACACTCATAATGAATTCACTGCTAATTCGTAATCGGACAAAATTTGAAGTTGACCTTGCAGCTCGGGATTTTTTGCGATCAGCCGGCGTTGAAGCTCGGAAGCTTCTGTGTAGCTATCCGCTGCCAGCCCTGAACTGAACATCTGCATATCGCTGATGTTTGCAACGATATATTTTTCCGGTTTCAGAACAACTTCTTCCGGAGCATTTGTTGAAGTGCGGTTATTTTGATGTGACAAAGGCGACTTTGAAACAGCGCTTCCTTTTGCGCAGGCCTTAAACAGACCTTTTGCGAATTTGTAAAGTCCCGCCGGCGATAGGCTGAATCGCCTTTTGCGCAAGTATGTCAGCTCATAGTCGACATTCTTCGCAACGGGCGGCGCGATCAGCAAATCAGAAGAAGCAATGATTTTGAACCCGCTCGTCATCCGTTCGAATGAAGGACTTGATAATTTTTCATCATCGCTCATCTGGATGAAATTGGCGCGCGCAAATTGCTCGGAAACCTCGTCCGTTGGCAGATCCGTGGTATTGCTCTTGATATCGGTTAGCGCAAACAAATTGGCATCTTTCGGAACTTTGTCCCCAAACTTATCCAGAGTCACCTTGAGTGGCAGGAGCCGCTCGCTGAACGTGAGAGCGCCAAAGGGGTGTATCACAAGCTGACCTGAAGGTGGTTCGATTTTTTTCAGTGATACGTGAAGTCTGCTATTGGAGGGGATCTCAGCGTTCCAGTTTCTGAAATCATGGACTTCCGCAGTCAGCATCGCAATAAGATCCGCTTTCTGCGGTTCGATTTCATCCGGTCCTTCGCCCCATTTCTCATGAAATGGGATCGTGATCGAAAAAAACCAGAAACTAACGCTGGCTTCACCGTGAAGATCCCAGGGCCTGGGACCATCCAGTTCTCCTCTCACCTTGATCCCCATTACGACCGAGGTGCCTCTCCGCAAAGCAAGTTTCGCGTGGATGTCCGCTAAAAAATGAAACGGGTCCCGGTGGAAAAGCACATCAAAACTGACGAAGCCATACACATTAAAACCGGCCGCAGCAGCGTACAATTCTGCTTTCGCTCCGAACTGAACTGTGTTCGATGTAACTGCAAAATAAGATTCAATGGTGAGGCGCGGATTTTTGCCGGAAAGCAAATTGATGGTAAGCCTTGTCATGTGCTGCAGATCCGCAGGCGCGTCGCGGAAGGACGGATGGAATCCGCCTACACTTAAAATGAGCACCCCGTGTTCTCCCCAGGAAAACCGAAACGCCATATCCCCCGTTAAGGTGTAAGTCAGTAGTCTCGAATCGTAGAGACTCGCATCAAATGAAATGTATCGATTCTCAAAATCGATTACGCCGAGGAAATTAACCTGAAGCTTGAGTAACGCTGTTTCCTCTTCCGGCAACAACGCTTTCAAAACGCCCAGGATGACGATCGCCGGATTCGGAATTTCCAACAGCAACCCGAATTCGAGTGAAATAATGGCGGGCGTCCCCCAACCCACTTTGGCCATCGGACCGATTACGAAATGGGCATTCAATGGCGGAAAGATTTGTTTGATATCACTGACGATGCGATTGATGTTAGCCACAACATCTTCTGGGAAAAGGATACTCTTCAGTGCATTTGTTTTGATCCCTTCCCGTAGCACATCGATCCGTGTTGTTCTATTCACGCCCAACAACCCGCCAACGCCAAGGAGAGCAAAGCCGAAGCCCAACTGAACCGGTGTAAATTCGGTCGTGATAATAATTAGCAGAGAAAACCCTTTCGTCCCGTCAGGCATTTTGGTGTTGATAATCCCGATGGCTTTCATGCTGAACAGATTCTGAAATTCCAGTTCCAGTGCGCCGATGTATTCTCCCTTCTCAGGATCGAAACTAAGGAACCCGCCCCCCTGAATGACTCCGCTATCTACAGCGAGGCCAATACCGTTGGGTGGTTTAAAACCGATGTTGAAATCAAAAGGACCTGCGTTCCCTCCTTTGACGAAGCTCATTTGCAGATTGAGTCCGATTTCTTGAACAACAAATTGCAGGGGGCCCAAATCCCCTTTGATATTTGCGCCTACAGTCAATTTCAAACTGGCAGGCGGCGTCGCGTCGCCAACCAAGCGAATGAGCATCTGCTCAATCGAAATGGGGCCCAAAGATAGATGCGGGCTAACCGAAATTTCAAATCCTCCGCCTCCTTTGAATTTGACGCCTGTTTTACTGGACCATTCCAGACCAAGCGGTATGTCGATCTTGGTTTGGCGGTCGTCCAGGATCTTTCGGATGAATCCATCGGACTCTGAAGCCTGGAGAATCAGAGCGAGACCTTTGAGATCAAATGCAAACATCAACTCCGGTTGCTCGTTTGTAAACCGGAATGCGAAATCGATGGAGCCGCCAAGGGCTTCGATTCTGGTAGAACCTGCGCTGCCCAAAAGTAATGTGGATGTGGCGGGAGTAAATTCGACACCCGCTCCGAACCCGAATTCAGGAAGCTGCGTGCCGCCCTGAAAAGGGTATTTGACCGAAATATCACCCGGACGAATCAGGATCCCGAACTGTTCAGCAATATTGGAACCCGCTTTGATTCGCAGGTTGATATCTTCCCGGATCCGCAGCCGCTCGCCGATCTCCGAAGGAATGTTCGGCTGGATGATGATGCCAGGCATTTTTCCTTCAGACTCCGGCAGTTCCAGAATCGCCAATCCGATCTCGCGGTCTACTCCTGCAATATTCAAATAAGTAAAGGGGATTTTTAGTTCCCGGTTTATGGAAGGAGTCAACGGATCGAACTCATCTGTTTCCAAATATCCGGAACTGATTGTGCGATCTATCGGCGCAATAGAAACAGGAATTGTCAAAGCATGGAGAATCTCGAGAAGGTGGTGGAAGAGCCGTTCATACTTCACATTCGGTGTTCCCCAGCCATAGATCGTCTCAGGCAAATCATCCGGATGCGCGATGGTTTCGGGAATTCTCTCCCAATTGAGCTTGAATCTGATGATCGAGGGGCGGTTTGGCGTAGCCGGCAAATGTACCGGCTCGATGACGCCCAGGATCTGGAGAACATTAAATAGAAAAGGCTTGTAGGCGGACAAGTAATCCGCAACCAGAATTTCAAATATTCTGTCTTTGATCTCAGCCAGAAAATCTGTTGTATCTACAATGCCGGGCGGAATATCAGACAATGCATCGATCGCATCGAGGACTGTTTTTACTTTGGAAAAAACCTTCAAAGCTTGTTCGGTCTTTGGCGTGGCGATTAAGGTTTCCAGCTCCGCGACAGCTTCGTCAACTTTCGTAATCAGATTCGAATAAGAGGGCGGTATGTCTGTGGCGTTCCAACCCAGCCGGTAAATGAATTGCTTGAAATGATCGGGCGAAGACGCGGCGTCTCGCAGGGGCTTTACTGCCAGTACGAGGTTCCTTCCGAGGTTCTCTAAAGTTCCCATTGGCGGAAATGGTTCCTATTCTGTTTTTACATCTCTGGGAGACCACCGATAAATGTTAGATCCAGCTGGATATCCGGATAGATTTTGTTTGGATATCTCGCGTTCAAAGTTCCATGCTTGAATGGATCAATCATGTCAATCAGCACGTATTTGCACACCATGCAAAACCCATCGAACGAAGATTCGTTCTGCTCATTACGCATGAAGCATTTCCCCGTGCCGTGATAGACATCTCCATGAAATCGACTACCACCCGAATACATGCCTACGATCTTTTTCTTCTGACTGGAACAGCTGGGCACCAGGACGTCAGGAATGCTCGATTCCTGTTCTGCTCTCCTGTCAACGATTTCCGAAATCTCGTTCCCATGAGACGGGTCTGTTTTCGCGTTGAATGCAAAAGGCTTCGTCACCAGATGATCCAGCACTTGTTTCGAGATCACTTCAGCATATTTGTATTCCGGGGTTGTCACCAACTGCGGCGCTGTCATTGGTTTGTACAATATCATTACTTCTCCAGTCGCAAGTTTCCGCAACTCCTCCGTCAGAGAATTGCTATCTTCGGGAGTGACCACCACCTGATTCGTCGCTTGCTGCACAGACAAGACTTTGAGTTCCTGTGACAACGACAGAATTAGAGTATCAGCGAACTCTCCAAGCGCCGGATCCGTCCGTACCTTGGAAAAAATCGGCTCTCTTTTAACGGATCGTACGAGAATAGATTTTTGATTGGGCTGAAAGAGAGTAGAGGAATTGGGAATGCTCAAAGTGATCATGAAGACATTGCCTTCAATGTCGCGAATCGTGACTTGGTTTGAGGGGTGATTTACAGAGAGAATTGTTCCTTCCGTATGAATCACGCTATCCGGAAGGATTCGATGGACATCCTGGTTGGGAACCATGGTCCCCGGGCTGACCTCTGCCAGCAAAGAATAGCTGTATTGAACTCTTTTGCGAAGAAAAACGTGATCACCAACGGCAAATGCACTCGCCTGCCCCTGTTTCAAAGTAACTGTATGCTGATTACCCGAGGAACTGATTTCTTCAGCAACGACACCAATCCTTTCGATTCTGTGGTATCGCCATTTGATTTTGTTTGCATTGATGCCAGGCGGTGCCATGATGAGGAGATCTCTTCTAGCCTGGAGGTTTCCGGCCCAATCTGTGAAATTGCCGCCTCCGATAAATCTGCCAAAGGCCCAGTTAGAACCGGTAATCAACGGATCATTGACGAACTTGTTTAGAAATGTATCGGATGGCGGACTCTCTCCATATTCATCTCCCAGGGCAAAGGAATGAGCAAGCTCATGGGTCAAAGTTTTCATTTTTGAAAGCGGCAGTTCTTTTATTTCAGTATCCACTTCTACAGATACTTTCACGTTGGTTAGGGAACCGCTTTCCATTTTGTAATAGCCCTGCCACTCCCGAATCGCGATGAAAAAGCCACCGTCGAAGTTGTTCTCCCGCGCGCGCGTGGCGGCGGTGACAAAACACACGTTGTCGTAATCTTTTCCCTGGAGTCCTGAAGAGGTTAAGCCGTGAACAAAAAAATTGCCGATTCGATTTCCGCTACTGTCTTTCATGTTCATCAAGAATTTGTCCAACTTAAAACGATTCATTCGCTTTATGAAGTTGAATACGACCATGTCAAATTGAAAGTCATTCGCAGCGGCAGTATAATCGTTGATCATCAATCCCAAAATGGAATCCCGTTCTTCCGGCAATCGCCTCACTCCTGAGTTTTTCCATTGCGTAATACTCGAACCGGGAATCGCATCCACCTGAGCGCTTGTCAGTAATGTATTTTGCTTCCATTCATCGCGAAGTGAACCATTGTCGCGGGTTACGTCTGCCCTGACAGGCAATCCGACATGGTAATAAAGATTCCAATAATTCCATTGTGTCGCATTAAGATTCTCGAGACCATCAGGTCGCGTGGGTTTCACAGGATTTGGAAAAGGAACTCCAACCGGTTTTGTGTTGACTGTCATCAAATACACTTCGCTGCGAGTTGTTACGCTTCGCTCTCGCGAAGGGACAAAAGCCTTCCAGAAATTTATGGAGCCGGCAAGCAAATCAAATGGAGCGGTGATTTTGCCCGTTGTGAGTCGTGATACATATTCATTGACGAACAAATCGAAATGGACTTTGTCCTCGTCCTGAAAGCCATCCGGCATGAACAAAATGTTCGGCACTTCCTGTGCTTTGGCAAAACCGGGGCAATTCCCCGTGGTAACCAGTTCTGCCGTGATGTCGCTTCGATTCCCGGAAAATGAATCATCCATCTTGATCAGTCCTGTAGCAGCCACACTCAGGCCAAGCGATGGAACTGTGATCGTCGCCGTTACCGGATCAGGAACGATCCCATTGGTAGTGATCACGTTCGGTTGGATGAGACCAGAATCAGGGAGAACGAGTCCGGCTACAGGATGACTCCATGCGATATTAAAAAGATTATGGTTTGTCGGAAGAGGCGAGCCATCTGAAATTAAGCCGATCTCCGCCACGACGCCATCATCGAAATGAGCGCGCACGGAGAATCGAAATCCGGGGATTCCTTGCTGCACCGTAAGAATACCGGGTGTCAGCCAGGCGTCATGAATTGTGTGGTGCAGATGAATTCGGATGTAAGTCTCTTTGCTTTCGGCGCCCAAAGTCACCACGGTCTTCACCAGAAAATTCTTTTTGTTTAACCCGGGCGGTGATACCTGCGTCGTAACCATTCCGGTTTGCGTATTGACTGTGATGTTAGGTCCGGAATGTTCGGCGCCCGCGCCTGAAGTTTTTTTGAAAAAAGGTGTGAAAGTGATAGTGGCACCCGGATTTGCCGTGCGGAAATTTGCCGCGCTATCGGTCCCGATTCTTAATAGATTCATCAGATCGATACTCAGTCCCCACAGCAGATGAATATCAATCACAGGGGAAAACGAAATATTCGGCAGTGCCATCAGTATCTAACCGTGATCCTGAGACTAGAGCGCTGAAACACAAGGTTCAAAAGCGTCGGGAAAAATTCGGGAGGCGCAGGCGCACACCATTCGGTTTGTAACGCCGGGCTCTCTCCGGCAGAGATCGGCGATGCGCGATGTTTTGGCCGGTGGGGACGCCGGTACAAACCGTTTTTCGGAAATGAAATACTTCATCATCCTGTGTTACAGTGCCCAGAAGGTTTGAGTCAACAGAAGAAAAACGTACGTTTTAGCTGACTCGAATCATCAACTTTGCCTGTCGGCGTACGAAACATTCACCCAAAAGAATTCTATCACAGGGGAGGCTCCCGTGATTGGAAATAGAAACACTTAACCGAGTGGTTAAGCAATGAAGTTCTGCGCCGAGTGCGTGCAGTATTTCAGTCGCGTTACAGTGAGCATTATATCTGGCACCTCTCAGGGGTTACATTCTCATGTTACAGGCAGTAGCGATCCGGAATGCTAGCTGAAATTATACTCTTCAAGTACTTTTTGAACCTTGTGGGTCATCAATCTCGCATTGAACAAGAGAGTGGACATGTTCGGAACCACCGTGAAGTTCCTCTCGTACTGGAAATTGCTTCGTTCGCTCTTGACAGTAGTAATAGTAACGATTATTATTATGATATGAGCAAGCAAAAGGAAGTGATTTACGGCATCGTTGCTTCAACGATGACGCATCCGACCGCAGACTGGGTATACCAGAAGGCGCGAAGGGAGAAGCCGCACATCAGTCTGGGGACGGTTTACAGAAACTTGAAGTCCCTCTGTCAGGAACAAAGGCTTCTGGAGATCACCACCACAAAGGGTCCATCGCGGTATGATGCTAACGTCTCGCGGCATTCGCACTTGCGGTGTACGCGCTGTGACAGACTCGAGGATGTAACCGAAAATGAACTGTCCTTTCCCGCTCGCTCGAAAAAGTTACATGGCTTTCGGATCCATGAGTTCCGCATCGAAATGATGGGACTCTGTCCCGATTGCCAGAAGGCGGTAGTGAACTGATTTCGATATGACATTATGACCGACGTCCATTCCGCAAAAGAATTCGTACTTTGGTTTTAAGGTAAAATGTTTCTGTTTGGACAAACATTCAGCCTCCTGTGTTTTCCTCTATTGTGAACCCACCGGAGGCCACCTGTTTCATGAGGCATTCAGCATCATGGATTTTGGCTTTGTCTGTACAAACCCGAACCTGAGAGGAAAGGAGATTAGATATGAATAAAGATAAAAATTGCCCCGTAACGGGCGAAGCAAACAAAGAAGCAATCATCAGAAGGATGTCGAACCGGGACTGGTGGCCCAACCAGCTGAACGTCAGTGTCCTGCATCAGAACTCGCAGCAGTCCGACCCCATGGGTAAAGGTTTCAATTACGCCGAAGAGTTCAAGAGTCTCGATCTGGCGGCCGTGAAGAAGGATCTGCACGCGTTGATGACCGACTCGCAGGACTGGTGGCCGGCGGACTTCGGTCACTATGGGGGCTTGTTCATTCGCATGGCATGGCACAGCGCCGGCACGTACCGCATCGGTGACGGTCGCGGCGGCGCCGGTTCCGGCCAGCAGCGCTTCGCGCCCCTCAACAGTTGGCCCGATAACGGAAACCTCGACAAGGCGCGCCGCCTGCTCTGGCCGATTAAGCAGAAGTATGGCAAGAAAATCTCATGGGCCGACCTTATGATTCTTGCGGGCAACGTCGCCCTGGAGTCGATGGGATTCAAGACTTTCGGCTTCGCCGGCGGTCGTGCGGATGTTTGGGAGCCGGAAGAACTCAACTGGGGTGCTGAGAACAAGTGGCTGGAAGATAAACGCTACTCCGGCGAACGGGATCTCGAAAATCCGCTCGCAGCCGTGCAGATGGGGCTGATCTATGTCAATCCGGAAGGCCCGAACCGCAACCCTGATCCGATCGCGGCGGCCAGGGATATCCGCGAGACATTCCGTCGCATGGCCATGAACGACGAAGAGACGGTGGCCCTCATCGCTGGTGGTCACACCTTCGGCAAAACCCATGGCGCCTGCCCTGCGTCTCATGTGGGGCCTGATCCCGAAGCGGCGAGCATCGAAGAGCAAGGGCTCGGTTGGAAGAGCAGCTTCGCCACCGGCAAGGGCTGTGACACGATGACCAGCGGCCTGGAGGTCACCTGGACCACCACGCCAACGAAGTGGAGCAGCAACTACTTCGAGAATCTTTTCAGCTACGACTGGGAACTGACGCAGAGCCCGGCCGGTGCGCATCAGTGGAAACCGAAGGGTGACGCAGGCGCCGGCACGGTTCCCGATGCCCATGATCCATCGAAGCGGCACGCGCCAGCCATGCTGACCACGGACCTTTCCTTAAAATTTGACCCCGCCTACGAGAAAATTTCAAGGCGCTTCTACGAAAACCCGGATCAGTTTGCAGACGCATTCGCCCGCGCGTGGTACAAGCTAACGCACCGCGACATGGGTCCGCGCGCACGCTATCTCGGCCCGGAGGTTCCGGCCGAGGAGCTCATCTGGCAAGACCCCATCCCCGCGGTAAATCACAAGTTAATTGATGAGAAGGACATTGCGGCTCTCAAGGCCAAGATCCTTGCCTCGGGCCCGTCCATCTCCGAACTGGTCTCGACCGCCTGGGCGTCCGCTTCCACCTTCCGCGGATCCGATAAGCGCGGCGGTGCCAACGGCGCACGAATTCGCCTCGCGCCGCAGAAGGATTGGGAAGTCAACCAGCCGGCCCAACTGAAGAAAGTACTTCAGAGGCTTGAAGGAATCCAAAAGGAGTTCAACAGTGCGCAAAAAGACGGGAAGAGAGTTTCGCTCGCCGACTTGATTGTCCTGGGTGGATGCGCAGGTGTCGAGCGAGCTGCGAAGAATGCCAGTCACGATGTGACCGTTCCCTTCACTCCGGGACGCATGGATGCGTCGCAGGAGCAAACCGACGTGGAATCATTCGGCGTACTCGAACCGCCTGCAGACGGATTTCGTAACTACATCAAAACCAAATACGCCGTGTCGGCAGAGGAACTGCTGGTTGATCGGGCGCAACTGCTGACGCTGACCGCTCCTGAGATGACCGTTCTCGTTGGCGGTATGCGCGTTTTGAATGCCAACTTCAGACAGTCCCAGAACGGCGTCTTCACCAAGCGGCCAGAGACGCTCACGAATGACTTCTTCGTGAATCTGCTCGACATGAGCACGACCTGGAAGGCAACCTCGGAAGACAAAGACGTGTTCGAGGGTCGTGATCGCACAACAGGCGAACTCAAGTGGACCGGCAGTCGTGTCGACCTCATCTTCGGTTCGAACTCCCAACTTCGGGCCCTAGCCGAAGTCTACGGATGTGAGGACTCCCGGCAGAAGTTCGTGCACGACTTTGTAGCGGTGTGGAACAAGGTAATGAACCTTGACCGCTTCGGCCTGGCCTATCGAAGATAAACGTCTTTGAGGGTTTCTGACAGGGCGGCAAGAACAGTCAGCTAAACGCAATAGGAATTGGTGTGGGGCGGAAGAGAGGCAGGGAAGGTGGATGAAGTACCTGGCCAAAGGTTGGGTGGCCAATGTTTGGTTGCTGATCGTTGACGAGGTTTTTTCGAAATAAAATTTCGCCGGTTTGGGCATCAACAACCATGTAATAACGGTTCAGATCTTTGCGAGCGATTAGAGACCAGCCGAGAACCACAACTCCCTCGCTAAGCGGAAAATAGACCTGTCGCAAATCGGAGTCTACACCTGTTATTTCTATGCCGATCGATTTTGCAGCGATGGCAATGGCTTCGTTTTGCTTAATCCTGGCTGGAGAGACCAAGGAGTTCGGATCTACGAATGGAACAAATTCACTGGTGATTCGAATCAATTCTCCTTTTTGTGTGAACGCCGCGCGGAGATTCCCGCGAAAGACGGGGATCCCTTGAATTGTCTGTTGAAGCCTGACAAAGGAGAGGTTTCCTGCGGGGTTCGTATAATTCGCGATTGTCTTCATTTGATAAATTTGATCATCCGTAAGTCCATACAACGCGGAATGATCGGATAAGAACCGGCGAAGGATCTGCTCACGATCCTCATTGGAATGCTCAGTCAGATAACGATGTCCGCCTTGAACTCCAACAACAGAAGGTCCGCCGAGAATCGGGTGATATTTTATTTTGAGACGGGGGACGAGTTTTGTCAGCTGCTCTTCAGCTTTTTGCATTTGTCCAAACGGGGCTGACTGAATGTTCAAGTTCCGCCGGGATGCATTTCTGTCTTGCCGAATACGAGCATCATAATTGGGTAGCGGGTTATTGTTTTGCGCGGACCACCCTGATGAGATACAGGTAAAAAAGAAAAGCACAAAAGCCGAAGCAGACAGGCGAATACTCATTGTTCACCTCCCAATGGATTCATTGTAGTTGATTCGGCATTCGATTCCAGCAATCCTAATGCCAGCTAAAAGCAGGGGGTTTTGCGTCAACTTTGTTGCCGGATTCAAATCTGCTCGAGAGAGGATGAATTGTGATGGACGTGCAAGGATAAACTGAGTTGCCGTTTTTCTATTTTCTATCCCGTTAACGACAGGGCAATCTTCAGGGAATTCGTATGACGCGAAGGCCGCGTAGGCTCGGACAGCTTCCGACTAGTTGACTAGTTCCGTAATTTCGAAAGCCAAAAGGTGCTAAAACTTCAGCCGCTGGGGATTCGACTCAGGCCGTTAGAGAAACCACGGCTGTTCTGGCTAGTCCGACCACCAGGCTGGTTTGCGATCCCACCGATGTGCTCGCAGTTTATCGATGAATTCTTTCGAAAGAGCGCCCTGATCGCTGACGGCGATGTTTGGATCCACGTGTTTCACCTGACGCATTCCAGGAATTGTAGTACTCACATCCGGGTGAGACAAGATAAATCGCAGCGCAAGCTCCGGCATTGACATGCCATCGCGCAGCAGCGATTTCAAAGCATCTGCGTGTTGTACGCTGTTCTCTAGATTTACAGGATTAAAGTACGTATTGCGAAAATCGCCTTCGGGCCATTTGCTTTCCAAAGTCAACTTGCCCGTGAGCGAACCTTCATCAAAAGGAACGCGTGCAATCACGCCAATGTTCAATTCGCGGCAAACCGGAAACAACCGATCTTCAGGTGCTTGATCGAAGATGTTGTAAATGACCTGCACAGAATCAATCAGGCCGGTCCGTAATGTTTGAATGCCATTCTCAGGTTCCCATCGATTTATACTCAAACCGACTTTCTGAACCAAACCTTCCCGTTTGAGATCATCCATCGCTCGTTGCCATCGTTCGTCGTTGACCCACCGATCATTCCAGACATGAAATTGAAGTAAATCAATGCTTCTTACTCCGAGATTTCTCAAACTTGATTCCGCATATTTCCGAATGTGATCGGGTGGAAACACTTCGTCCAAAGTAAATTCCGGACGCGCGGGCCATTGAAGATTTTTCGGCGGAATCTTCGTAGCAACATACAATCGCTTATCCGAGTGACGAACCAGCAGTTGTCCCAGCAATCGCTCGCTATGGCCGTCTCCGTAAGCCCAGGCGGTATCAAAGAAATTACATCCGAGTTGAACAGCGCGTTCCAGCGAGCGCATCGATTCTTCATCGTTCGCGCCAGTCCAACCGCTGAGTGCTCCGCCGATGCCCCACATTCCAAAACCAATATCGGATATTTGCCAGCCGATTCTACCAAAAATACGGTATTTCATGGCTCCTCTTCTCTTGTGAATCAGACACGTGAGTCCGTACTAATTTTATCATCAGCAGCATTTGAGGAGTACCGAAGATGCGTAAGACGCGGAGGGGAGAACAGTTTTTCTCAGCGTCTCTGCGGTGTATTTATTTAGCCTTGTTTTTCTACTGCGGCTTTTAAGCGATCTTGAATGTGATCTTTGATCCAGTGGGCATCCCACCATTCTGTTGGATTCACCGGCACACCTTGCAGGAAAAGCCCAAAATGCAAATGATCACCGCCAGCCAATCCTGTTGCGCCACTGCGGCCAATGACTTGCTTCTTTTTTACTGCTTGCCCCTGTTTCACATCAATCGTACTCAGATGACCATACAATGAAACCAATCCGTAGCCATGATCAATCAAAACGCAGTTTCCGTAGATACCGAAGTAATCCGCATACAACACAACACCATCGTTCGCCGCTTCGATTGGATACTGCTGGACAACGGAAAGATCGAAACCGACATGGTCTTGATGATCGATGACTTTGCCTTGATAGAAATAAGTGCGATGGTCTGCAAACGAAGCCTCCACCTGCGAATTGCTCAACTGAAGAAACGCTCCGTCCCATAAAAAGTGTGGCGCGGATTTCTTCGAAAGCTCGGCAAGCATTGCGTGATTGGCCTGCCGCAATTTGTTGTTGATTTCAAGAAAATCTTTGACAAGGTCGCCTTCGCCTTTCATTTCCGGAGTACGGGACTGTATTTCGGGCACTACCTTTTGCAGAAAGGCGTCTTCGATTTGAATGTCGCTGCGATGGAACTGCTTCGGGAAAAGTTTGTACCAGAAACCTGAGACAGAT
The DNA here is from genome assembly GCA_963843285.1 of uncultured bacterium. Classification (GTDB taxonomy): domain Bacteria; phylum Acidobacteriota; class HRBIN11; order JAKEFK01; family JAKEFK01; genus CAZDDB01. The sequence continues at coordinate 30,205 of CAWJJO010000008.1, read as the reverse complement.
TCATTCCCGGCAGCATCTCTTGCAATGACTTTCAACGGAGTCTTTGCATCAACATTGTAAGCAAACGCAAAGAGAGCAAATTTTAGGTTGGGATCTCTTTCGTTGATCGGAAAACCGCGGAAAAAATTGGGGCCTGCCTGAACTCCCGAAATTTCAGCATCCGGGGAAACCCGATAAACAACGCAGTCCATACCGCCTTGATTGACGTAATGCTGTTCTGAAAATACTTCCAGCCGTGGAGGATAAAGATCGAACACAAAATCCTTCCGGAAATCGCCGCGGTTGCCGCGCAAGAAATTTCGGAAAGAGTAATCGGAAGTCAGGATTTCAAGAGTAGCGGGGCCATCCTGAATCTTGTATTTTTCCGCAAGCAATTTTCCTAAATCGAAATTCTTCGGACTACGATCGCCAATTCTCCAGAATTCGTATTTAGGAGGGCCGTCATAATTCTGCTCCAGAAGGTTCACTGTTTGATTTTTTTGGATCAAGTTCACGGAAACGGTTTTCACGCCGCTTCCTGCATCTTGAACCGTCAGTGAAAATGCAGGTTTCCTGCCCAGCGTTTTAAAATCTTTATCCAGCCGAACTTCCGGCGATTCACCTTCGAGTCGTCTGAAACTAACAATCACGACGCCCACGAGCAAAATCAAAAACACGATCAAGAGAATAGCAAGCGGCCGGAACCGCGATTCCTGTTGCGGGTCAAGATTCGTTTTTGGCATTACGAGCTCCTACGAATTCACCACGGAGTCACGGTGAACACAGAGGAACACGGAGAATACAGTTAGCTCCGTGAATCTCCGTGCACTCCGTGGCTCCGTGGTGAAATAGTTTATGCAATTTTTAGTCTGAAGGCCATCATCGGCACCTGTATTCTGGAAATTGCGGGCACCGGATTCAGAACGGATCCCCTTCCAGGCGCATCGAATGAATTTCCTCAACAGTTTTCGGTTGTAGAAGGTATGTGTAATTCTTCTTGTGGTGCGGACGTCCCGTCCGCTGTACTCAGAAAATCGGCGGCCGGGAAACCGCGCTCCGGCAGCACTGCGCGTTCATAAGATTTCTGTACCAATGAAACGAACGAGATCATTGGCTGCGCTCGCAAGGTTGTCGATGAGCTGACCGCTTTCATGTACAACTCACTCAATTCATGCCTGAAAAACGACGAATCGATGCAATTAATATTAAAATCATCTTTGAGAATCGCTGCCAGGATTTCGGCATTCGTATTCCCTGCGAACGGCCGCCTTCCACTCAGCATTTCATACAAAATGCAACCCAGTGAAAAAATATCTGACCTGGCATCGACTTTTTCGCCACGAGCCTGCTCCGGCGACATGTAGGGGACGGTTCCCATCACAATGCCCGTTTCTGTCGGCAGCTCTGTTTGAGCTGAACTAACATCCTTCACTGCTGATGGCATATCTCGCCGGGCCAGTCCGAAATCGAGAATCTTGAGGTGATCATCAGAAGTCAGAAAAATATTCTCGGGCTTCAGATCCCGATGAATGATTCCTTTCGAGTGTGCTGCGGATAAACCGTCCACTATGGCAATCGTAAATTCAAGAGCCTTTCGCCACGTGATACGGCCATGGGCCATCCTCTGTCGAAGAGTTTCTCCCTCCAACAACTCCGTTACGGCGTAGGTGATGCCTCGCTCCGAACCGATATCGTATATGGGCAGAATGTTGGTATGCGAAAGCGCTGCAAGCGCCTTCGTCTCTTTTTGAAAACGTGCAAGAGCATCCGGGTCTTCCGCAAGTCGCTCCGGAAGAACCTTGATGGCCACATCCCGCTCCAAACGCGCATCTCTGGCTCGATAGACTTCACCCATTCCACCAGCTCCCAATGGGGAAAGAATCTTATACGGACCAAGTTGCGAGCCTGGTGAAAGAATCATGGATATAGCTCCTTCCAAGCTGATTTAGATTTTACCACTGTGTGTCTGTCCCTTTTGCCTTTTTGAATCAGTATGATGAAATAGACGGCGTGATTCCAATCGGCCACACCTTAGCGGGGCGGTACAAAATTCTGGCAGCTCTGGGAGCCGGGGGTATGGGCGAAGTATATCGCGCCTACGACCAAAGATTGTCGCGCGATGTCGCCGTCAAGATTTTGCCTGATCGGGTTCGCTTCGATGAAAACGCTCTTTCTCGTTTTGAAAGGGAGGCCAAAAGCCTTGCCGCTCTTTCGCATCCGAATATCCTATCGATTTATGACTCCGGTACGGATCAGAATATCTCTTACGCAATTATCGAGCTGCTGCGTGGGGAAACTCTTCGCCAGGTTTTAAGAGGATCTTTTCTTCCGTGGAAAAAAGTTGTTGAAATTGCGATTTCGATTGCGGATGGACTTTCGGCCGCGCATATGGCGGGAATTATCCACCGTGATCTAAAACCCGAAAATGTTTTTCTGACTTCCGATCAAAGAGTAAAGATTCTAGATTTCGGACTCGCTCGCCGTGAATTAAAGGTAGCACCGGAAGAAGTCACAACTGCGCAGACAGCATCTCGGCAAACCTCGCCAGACGTAGTCCTCGGAACGGTGCCCTATATGGCGCCTGAACAAATCAAAGGGGATGCGGTGGATGCGCGGACTGATATTTTTTCCTTCGGGTGTCTGCTGTATGAAATGATTTCCGGCTCTCGCCCGTTTCAGGGAGAAACTTCACCGGAGATCATGACTGCCATTCTCAAAGAAGATCCGCCGCTTCTCATCAATGTCCCACCTGAATTGCAGCAAATCATTTCTCATTGTCTGGAAAAGAAAGCGGAGGAGCGCTTCCAGTCCGCTCGCGATCTGCAATTCGCACTGAAAACAATTCTCACAACTTCAACTGCTTCCAGTCATCCGATTGCCCAACCGAGATTTCGACTGAGCCAGATCGGAATTTTCGTTGTAATTCTATTACTGGTCATTGCCGGCTGGTTTTTTGGATTTAGAAATACATCAAGTCCGGCACTTCAAAAATCGATCGCAGTTCTTCCTTTTGCGAATTTGAGCGGCGACAAGGAAGAAGAATATTTTAGCGATGGAATGACGGAAGACGTAATTACGCAAATTTCTAAGATTGCTGACTTGAAAGTTATTTCGCGCACGTCGGTAATGTCATACAAAAATACAAAGAAGAGTCTGCGCGAGATTGGCAAGGAAATCGGAGTGGCCGTAATTTTGGAAGGGAGTGTGCGCCGTTCCGGTGACCGTTTACGAATTGTCGCTCAATTGATCAACGCCTCCACCGATGAGCATATCTGGGCAGATACATACGATCGTGAGATGAAAGATGTTTTCGAAATTCAGAGTGATGTTGCTCAGCATATTGCGGATGCGCTGAAGACGAAGCTTTCAACACCCGAGAAACAGCTGATCGACAAGAAGCCTACCGAAAATCTCGCCGCATATGATCTCTATTTGAAAGCACGAGAGCATCTGAATCGCTTTACGAAACACGACATTCAACAAGCGATCGAATTTTTCAAACAGGCGATTTCGCTGGATCCTGGGTTTGCGCTTGCCTATGCGGGTTTGGCAGATGCATACGCTGTCTCGCTCGTATCAGGAGCTCCACTCTCGATTCTAGATACTTCCATTGAAACCAGCAAACGGGCGATTTCGCTGGATCCTAATTTAGCCGAAGGCTACCAGGCGCTCGGCAACGCCTTTGGATCCAAGGGTTGGTTGCAGAAATCAATGGAAATGGAAAAGAAAGCGTTGGAACTGAATCCCAACTACGCGCGCGCGGCTGGACTGCTTGGTAAAGCCCTTTGGAGGTCGGGCAGATTGGATGAATCCTTATTCTGGGTGAAGAAATATCAACAACTCGATCCAACTTTTTTTCTTACTTCCCGTTACGTCGGTGACGTAAATCGAATGCTCGGAAATGTAAGCGAAGCGAAGAAATGGTTTGAATATTGTTTGGCACTCGAACCGAATGCGCGTGAGTGTTACGAAGAGTTAATCTACACTAGCACTCTATACGGCAGCTATGAAGAAGTAAAGCCGCTGGAAGAAAAGCTTCAGGCGATTGCTCCGGACGAAGTGAAAACTCTTTACGCATTGCGGCACGCTGAATTGTTCTTTGGCCATTATGAAAAAGCCGGGGAATACAGCATCAGGCTGCCGGAGGAATGGAAAGATGCGGAGGACGGCTACCTGTTATGGAAACAAGGGAAGACTGCTGAAGCAGAAAAAATGTTTTCTTACCTTGAAGAAGAATATCAAGAAAAAAAGAGGCAAGGGGATGAAGCACCCGACCCGCTCCTCGGAGGTATCTATGCCATCCGTGGAGATAAGCCTACGGCGTATCGGTATTTGCATGAAGCGGTTGAAAGGGGATTTGTCGAATATCGCATTCTAGAAAAAACTCCGGTCTACGAAAACCTTCGAAACGAAGCCGAATTCCAGCAAATCATCGCGAACTTAAAAGGCAAAATCGACGAAATGCGCAAACGCGTCAAGGAACAGAACTCAATTCAATGAAAGAAAACTCAAAAGATCGTTCAGGCTTTCACCTTCAGCATCCGGGCTGTCCAGCTCTTCCGCTGGTAGGTTGAGACGATTCACCCAAAAGGTGGTATATCCGAACGACTTTGCGCCCGCGGCATCCCAACCTGCGAAGGCAGCAAAGAGAATATTTTTCCGCTGGAGTCCAAATGCATCGATGGCCATTTGGTAAGCGCGGGGATCAGGTTTATATGTTCTTACGTTGTCCGTACTGAGACTATGTTCGAAAAAGCCATCCAGGCCGGCGCTTTTGATGTCGGAATCGAGCATCTGCGATGTGAAGTTGGACAAAAATCCCAGTCGTACTCCCGCTGTTTTGAGTGATCGAAGGACCGGAACTACATCGGGCCATACCTTGAGCTCGAGATATGTGTTCATGAGCTCTTTGCGGGAAGTTTCGGTCAGGTCGAGCTTTTGGTCTTTTGCGGCAAAGACGAGAGCGTCTTCCGTTACTTTCCAAAAGTCCACATAACGATTGGACATCGAACGCAGCCAGCTATATTCAAACTGTCTTGTCTTCCATTCGTTGCACAGCGTGGCTCCGTGGCCCGGAAAAAGCTCCTCTGCACGCGCTACAAGCGGCCGTGGATCAAAGATGACGAAAGCATCGAAAACAACCGCTTTGACTTTATGATCCATAGGATTTGACGCTGCCATAACCGATAAAGACCACGCCAAAAAGAGCAAAATAGTAAGCCCGGGAAATCGGATTTTGGCGTTCATTTAATTGGCTTCTCCGGAATCCGGAGCGATTTGCGTTCCCTGTGCGGATACCAGGCGCCATTCGTTCCCTTGCTTCACGAAGACGTGCGTGTAGCGGCTGTGCAATGTGAAGCGCGTTGCCTCGAAGACCATCTTCATTTGGGTCCGGCCTGTGATCACGGCCGTTGACCCGTACAGGCGCATGTGGGAATCAAAGGGCTCGATCGATTCGAATCGGAACTGACCGGAGACGATGATCGAAAGCAATCCCGGCTTTGTCACGAGCCCACCCCTCATCACGTCGATCAACAGAAAATCATCGGATAATACTCGCTCCAACATGCTACGATCCTGTGCAACGAGTGCAGAAAAGAACTCACGCTCTGCCGCAAGAGAGTCAGACTTGATTCGCTTCAAATAATAACCTCCATAATTTGTCGAATGTAGAGCACGATCCTTACACTGAAGTCGGCCGATGTGAAAGACCAGGGCGCGAGACTTAACGGCTGAAGGAACAATCCTTGGCACGATCCAATACATGTCTCCCGAACAGTTGGAAGGAAAAGAAACAGATGCGCGAACCGACATTTTTGGGCTAGGTGCAGTGCTTTATGAGATGGCAACGGGTAAGAGAGCTTTCACCGGAAAGAGTCAGGCCAGTTTGATTGTCGCAATTCTGTCGTCCGAGCCTCAGCCGATTTCGATAATTCAACCCATGTCGCCCCCAGCGTTTGATCGCACGGTGAAAACCTGTCTGGCGAAAGACCCGGACAACCGCTGGCAGACAGCGCGTGATGTGATGCTCCAACTGCAATGGATTACGGAAAGCAGTTCGAACGGGCTTGCAATCGCGTCTGCCTTTCCGCGCAACAAAATGCAAAGCAGAATGGGATGGATTGCCACGGGTATCCTTCTTCTTGTGCTGATTGCAATCGCTCCTTTCGCCGTTCGCTATTTCCAGCGCAAACCGGAAGAGGCGGGCACGATGCGTTTTTCAATCGCCTTGCCTGATAATGTGACGGTGGTGGGAGCTCCAGCGATTTCGCCCGACGGAAAGCAAATCGTGTTTCCGGCTAAGGATAGTGACGGGAAGACGCTTCTTTGGGTGCGGTCGATCGATTCATTTGACGCGAAACAGCTTCCAGGAACGGATGATGCCATTGGTCCCTTTTGGTCCCCCGACAGCCGTTCTATAGGCTTTCTTGCCAACGGCAAATTGAAGAGGATCGAGCTAGGTGGCGGGCATCCACAAATTCTGTGTGATGCTCCCACTCCAAGAGGCGGAGCGTGGAACCATGAAGGAATCATCCTTTTCGCTCCAACTGCCCGGGATAGGCTGTATCGGATATCGTCAAATGGCGGAAAAGTAACCCCAGTCACTGCGCTCGATGAATCCAGAAAAGAAGATACTCACCGTTATCCTTGCTTCTTGCCCGATGGGCGCCATTTCCTTTACGCCGCCCGCAGTCAGCAACTGGACTTTCAGGCCGGTCTGGTCTCCCGACGGCAGCCAAATCGTATTCACTTCCCAGAAGGAAGGGCCGCCCAGCCTCTTCTTGAAATCTTCGAGCGGTGTCGGAAATGAAGAACTTCTTCTGAAGAGCGATGTTTCAATATATCCAACGGACTGGTCTTCCGACGGACGATTTATTCTGTTTGACAAAGTTTTGCCGAAGACGCAAAGCGATATCTGGGCGCTGCCGTTACTTGGTGACCGTAAACCATTTTCCTTGATTCAGACTGATTCTGATGAATCTCATGCAAGCTTATCACCTGATGAACATTGGATCGCATATACTTCGAATGAAAGCGGCAAGTATGAGATCTATGTTCAACCCTTTCCTTCGGGGGGAACCCGCTGGCAGATCTCAACGAACGGTGGCGAATTTGCCAGATGGCGCGGTGACGGAAAAGAACTGTTCTACCTCTCTCTTGATCAAAAAATGATGGCGGTGGAAGTAACCCAAGCTTCGAATACATTGGAAGCAGGCGGGCCAAAAGTCTTGTTTCCCACTCAAATCGGCATCTTAGCAAGGGAGTACTCTGCGTATGATGTGACACCTGACGGCCAGCAGTTTATGATCTCTTCACTTTCAAGTCTGAATAGCGGGAAAATTCGGGTTGTGTTGAACTGGGCCTCGGATCTGAAGCGCTAAAATTTACGAAGCCTGTATCCATTCATGAAAATGAAAATATCTGATCGAGACTTAATCCTTTAGGATTTCCAAAGATAACCAGTACATCTATTTTGCTCAATGAACCATCGAAATCCGTCACAGCCATGGGAATAGATGCTTTTGAGCCGGCTCCGGATGGACGGCGCTTCGCGGTGCATTCTACTCTCATTTCTTCTCTGCCCAACATCACAAGTTGTTCTAAACTAGCAGCCATTGCTGAATCAAAAAGCGCGTTAATCGCAAAAAGTCGTAAAATAGCGCTATGCCACTTACCGTTGGAACACGGCTGGGGCCCTACGAAATACTTGCTCCCCTGGGCGCAGGCGGAATGGGAGAGGTGTATCGGGCCAAAGATACAAGGCTGGACCGCACGGTGGCAATCAAGATTCTCTCTTCCCATCTTTCGAATCACGCTGATTTAAAACAGCGATTCGAACGCGAAGCACGCGCCATATCCAAGCTTTCGCATCCTCACATTTGCGGGCTTTTCGATGTTGGATCACAAGATGGTATCGAGTTTCTGGTCATGGAGTTTTTGGAGGGAGAAACTCTGGCGCATCGATTGAGTAAAGGACCGCTGCCAACTGATCAGGTGTTGCGATTTGGAATTCAGATTGCCGACGCGCTTGACAAGGCTCACAAGCAGGGAATCGTTCATCGTGATCTGAAACCGGGCAACATCATGCTGACCAAATCAGGAGTGAAACTGCTGGACTTTGGTCTGGCGAAATTAGCACCCGCGGGGTTATCGCAAGACTTCTCTGTTCTCCAAACTGAAGCTCCGGATCTAACGAAAGAAGGTACGATTCTGGGAACGATTCAGTACATGTCTCCGGAGCAGTTAGAAGGAAAAGAGGCGGATGCGCGCTCGGATATTTTTGCGTTCGGAAGCGTGCTCTATGAGATGGCAACAGGCAAGCGTGCTTTTAACGGAAACAGTCAGGCAAGTTTGATATCTGCCATTTTGAAAGACGAGTCGCTTCCCATTTCGCAAGTTCACTCAGTTGCTCCACCTGCATTAGATCGTGTGGTGAAAACCTGTCTGGCAAAAGATCGGGAGGAACGTTGGCAAAATACGCATGATTTGATGAAGGAGCTCACCTGGATTGCGGAAGGCGGTTCGCAGGCAGCCGTGACAACTTCTGCTCGAATAGCAGAGCGCCGCGTTCTTCCATGGATGATTGCGTCATTGTTGTTGACAATCGCAGCATATTGGATCGGGTACTTCGTTCACAATAGCCCACAGCAAAAATTGGTACAACTATCCATTTCGCCTCCTCCTGAAAATGAGCTGGTGGATGCGCCCGTTGTTTCTCCGGATGGTTCTTTGATCGCATTTCGGACTGCGGATAAGAATGGGAAGGTCCACCTGTGGGTACGCGCTATTAATTCAACTTCTGCTCAACAGATTCCGGACACGGAGGGAGCAAATTACGCGTTTTGGTCGGCCGACAGCCGGTCGATTGGCTTTTTTGCCAATGGAAAACTCATTAAAGTGGATCCGTCCGGGGGGCATTCGCAGGCTCTGTGCGATGTGGTAGATGAGCGGGGCGGCGCCTGGAACCAGGACGGAGTGATTTTGTTTAGTCCCAATCCCGGTGATGGACTCTATCGTATTAGTAGCGCGGGAGGGATCCCCACGCGGGTCACTTCTCTGGAACCTGCAGCAGAAGAGACTACCCATCGGTTTCCTTATTTTCTTCCTGATGGGAAGCACTTCATTTTCTTTGTCAGATCCCAAAAGAAAGAATCGGGAATCTATCTGGCTTCGCTGGAATCGCAGGGAAAGTCACTTTTATTGCGTTCGGACCGCTCTGCAGTTTTTTCGTCGGGCTACCTATTGTTCCAAAGAGGCAACAAGTTACTGGCGCAAGCCTTTGACACCGGCAAACTTAAGCTTTCCGGCGAAGCCATACCGCTTTCTGAAAACGTATGGTACGAACCGCAGATCATGGGGACCCGTGGAATGGCCGTTTCGGACAAGAATCTTCTTGCTTATATTGAAGGCAGTAACCAGTCACAACTGTTGTGGTTTGACCGCAATGGGAAGCCAGAAGGGTCCGTGGTTTCTCCCGATCTATATTCTCAAGCTCCTCACTTTTCACCCGACGGAAAGAAATTTGCCGTTCAAGTAATCGATGTGTTTACTCCCATCTGGGTTTACGAGTCGTCTGGACAAAGTCGGTCGCGACTTACTTTTTCGCCTTCCTGGGATGCTGCTCCTCGTTGGTCACCGGACGGAACACGCATTGCCTTTGGGTCGGATCGTACCGGGCCTTATCAGCTCTATTTGCGGGAATCCAATGGTGCAGGGAATGATGAGCGCCTCTATGAATCTAAGAATTGGAACTTACCCGAGGATTGGTCCCCTGATGCTCAGTACATCATCTTTACGGAAGTGGACCCGAAGACAAAATATGATTTGTGGGTATTACGGTTACGTGAAAGAAAAGCTTTTCCGTTTCTTGAGACGGACGCCAACGAATCTAGCGCCAAATTCTCTCCTGATGGAAAATGGATCGCCTATTCTTCCGATGAATCAGGTCAACCCGAAGTTTACGTTCAGCCCTTTCTTGCGGAAAAAGGAGGCAAATGGCAAGTTTCTAACAAAGGTGGATATACACCCAAGTGGAGCAAGGACGGGAAGGAATTATTTTTTCTTTCTCCGGATAACCAGATTATGTCCACTGAAATCAGATCCGGCGCCAGATTTGAAGCTGGTCGGCCGCGGCCGCTTTTCTCTATCCACCCATTTCGCACACCACGTATCGCTCCCTGGTACGATGCTTTTGAGCCGACACCGGATGGACAGCGCTTTGTGGTTCATTCCGCTCTCACATCCTCTCCGCCTAACATGATCGTAGTTTTAGACTGGCCACTTTTGCTGAAGCCCAAAAAATAGCTTTCCATGGTTGGCAAAACACTTTCACACTACCGGATCATCGAACGCCTGGGCGGCGGCGGAATGGGAGTCGTTTACCTCGCAGAAGACACGAAGCTGGGCCGAACAGTCGCCCTGAAATTCTTGCCCGAAGAATTGGCGAAAAACGCTCAGGCCCTAGAACGCTTTCAACGAGAGGCGCGCGCAGCGTCTGCTTTGAATCATCCCAACATCTGTACGATTTATGAGATTGATGCGGCATGCCTTACCGATACGAACGACCTTGTTCACTTCATTGCGATGGAATATCTGGATGGGCAGACGCTGAAGCATACGATTGATGGAAAACCGTTTGCAACAGAAGATGTACTTGATTTCGCATTACAAATTGTGGATGCGCTGGATACTGCGCATGCGCAAGGGATCATTCATCGCGACATGAAGCCGGCGAACATTTTTATTACAAAGCGCCGGCGGGCAAAGATTCTGGATTTTGGTTTAGCAAAACTGACTCAAACCGACTTGCATCGAGATGGAGTCTCTGCAATGGCGACCCGGGAACAAGTTGATCCTTTGACTGGTCCGGGAATGGCCATTGGCACGGCTGCCTACATGTCCCCGGAACAGGCGCGGGGTGTGGAAGTAGATGCAAGGACGGATCTGTTTTCTTTCGGCCTCGTGCTTTACGAAATGGCCACGGGTAGACAGGCGTTTGCAGGCGCTACTACAGCAATTGTATTTGATGCGATTTTGAACAGGGCTCCATCATCCTGCGCGCAGTTAAATCCGAAGTCGCCGCCCGAGTTGGAACGGATCATCAACAAGTCCATTGAAAAAGACCGGGATACGCGGTATCAGAGCGCAGCCGAATTACGGGCGGATCTCAAGAGGTTGAAGAGGGAACTGGATTCGGGAAAATCAACATCAGGAACACTCCTCGAAACGCATCCGAAAGAGAGCAAAAGGCGCCATATCGGCCTTGCCTTAATCGCTTTTTTACTAGTTGCTGTCGCCGGCGCTGCTCTATACTTTCGTGACGCCCGCGGGAATCAGATCCGGTCGCTTGCGATCTTGCCGTTCACCAACGTTCGCTCCGATCCGGAGACAGAGTACTTAAGCGATGGGATTACGGAAAGCATCATCAACAGCATGTCACCTTTGTCGAATTTGCGCGTGCTCGCACGCGGCGTGGTGTTTCGTTATAAGGGAAAACAGGTTGATCCACAACAGGCAGGTCACGATCTGAATGTGGAAGCGATCGTACAAGGCAGCCTGCTTCTTCAAGGCGATACTCTGCTCATCAACACTGAACTGATCAGAGTCTCCGATGGATCTCAGCTCTGGGGGCAACAATACAACAGGAAGCTTGCTGATATTCTGGACGTGCAGCGCGACATTTCAAAACGGATCTCCGAACAACTTCGCTTGAAGTTGTCGGGTGAAGAAGAGAAATGGGTTACAAGCGCGGATACGGATAATACGGAAGCCTATCAGCTTTATTTGAAGGGTCGCTATTACTGGAACCGGAGGAACGCGGAAGCACTCCAAAAGGCTGTTGGGTATTTTCAGCACGCGACGGAATTAGACAAAAACTACGCACCGGCGTATGCAGGCCTTGCTGATTGCTACACGCTGTTTTCCCGCTATGACCTGGTCTCTCCAAAAGAATCGTTTCCACTTGCAAAAAGTGCGGCCGCAGAAGCGATAAGAATCGACCCATCGCTTGCTGAAGCTCATACCTCGCTCGCGTATACCTTATCGAGATTTGAGTGGGATTGGGCCGGCGCAGAAAAAGAGTTCAAACGAGCGATTGAATTGGATCCGAATTATGCTACAGGGCATCAGTGGTACGGCGAGTTCTTGATCAGCCGGGGCAACCTGGAGCAAGGCGCCAGGGAGATCGAGAAAGCTTTGCAATTGGATCCTCTGGCCTTAATTCAGGGCGGGATGGTGAGCTACGCATACTACATGGAAAGGAAGTATGATCTGGCGATCGATCAAGCTCAAAAAACACTCGAGTTGGATCCAACGTATCCCCGCACTTACCTTCGTCTTGGAAAAGCGCTGATCCAAAAGTCCAGATATCAAGAGGCGATTACAGCATTCGAAAAAGGTTCCCAACTATCGAATTCCCGTCCCACGTATCTGGCGAACCTCGGATATGCCTATGCGATGTCCGGCGATAAGGAAAAAGCGCTGAAAATCGCGGGCGAACTGGAAAGCAAATCGAAGCAAATTTATGTTTCTCCCTATAATATTGCGCTCATTTACGCTGGTTTGGGAGATCAAGAACAGGCATTCCAGTGGCTGGAAAAGGCTTATGAAGCGCGAGACGACTGGTTATCAGAACAACTCAGTGTAGATCCGGTTTGGGATCCGATCCGTTCCGACTGGCGCTATGCAAGCTTGCTGCGTCGTATGAATTTTACGCTAGCCGCGCGTTCCAGTTCCGCCGGTTCAGGTGATTACAAATGAGAAATCAAGAAACTGCCGGATACGGTCAAAGTCCTTAGTATTGCCCGTACAGAGTGTGGAGTTTGTGCGAGCCGCAGAGATCGCAATCAGAACATCGTTCGTCAGTCGGCTTCGGCCTATTTCTTCAAAACCGAATCTGCGCCCGATACCGGATAGAATCTTGCCCGCTTGCCTCCAATCGGTAGCCGTTGGCGTGATGAGGCGATCGTAAGAACTCATAGTAGTAAATAGCAGATCCAATTTGCGGGATGCATCCTTTGATTCCGCTCCTGCATAAAGTTCTTGGACGACAACGGAAGACAAGAAGAGATGTCCTCTAGCCTGATGGGGCGGGAGAATTCCTTTAGAAAAATAGTTGATGTAAACCGTCGTATCCCACAAAACTCTAGGAATCTGCGGAGCGGCCATATACATCCCGAATTTTGAGTTTCCCCCTCAGGGACTCCATCACACTCCAGATCTTTTCTTCGGCCAGCACCAGATCCAAGGCCTTGTCGATCGCGTCTGTCTCGGTTTTTGCCTTTAGAGTTTTTTTTACTCTTTGAATCTTTTGCGGATCCAGAATAAACTGCTTCCGTACTTTTCGAACCGTAGTCATGATATGTGTATACTAAAGCCAAGTATACACATTGTCAATTGAGGCGAACGGGAACCTGTCGCTATCCGCCGAAATCTATTGAAGCTTTTTGAGGGCCTCGATGGCGTTTGTGTTGTGGGGATTGAGTTCTAACGATTTCTGATAGTTGAGACGTGCCTTTTCTTTTTCCCCGGCAGCCACCCAAGCTTCTCCCAGACTGTCGTAAGCGTTTGAAGATTTAGGGAATGCCTGGACATTGAGCTCGAAAATCCGAATCGCTTCAGGAATCTTGTGGTCTTGATACAGTAATTGATATGCAAGCCTGTTCAGGTGTTGCTCGGAAAAATCATATTCTCCCGCTTTCTCCTGTCGCAGTTTAAGATAAAGAGCGACAGCGGAATCGATTCCGTTTTTCTTGATTTCTTCAGATAAGACGATGGCAATCGACGGTAATATGGAGAGCTGGTGCCCTCTCTTCACTCTCATGGATATTTTGCGAACATTGTCGAAGTCTGTTAGCGGATTGTCCTGAAGGACCAGGAAACTTGCTTCGTAACCATCGGCAAGTGTGCCGATCTTTCGCTTCGGAAAGATGGTCAGCGCCGTATCGTGTGTTGCGATTCTTAGTAACGTGGCGGTCTCTATGGCTCCCAGCTTCAGAATATTTTCCGCTTCGTCAACTACACTGTGATCGCTGTCCGTGCCCAGGGCCAATGGAACTCCCGATTCGTTCAGCAACCGCAGGTTTTGAGCATGGATGGCCGGTAAATCCTGAATTCCTTCGGTGTGCCGGTGACTGAGCGTTGTCGTTTGAACGATAACATGTCTTGTGGCCGCTTCGCGAGCATCTTCTGTGGAGAGACGTTCCAAAGGCAGATGGGCAATGAGATCCAATCCTGCCGTAACCGCCGTTCGGAAATCAAAAGCGCTAGCGATGTGAGCAGCGACTCTGAACCTTTTCTCATGAGCAAGCTGTACGATTTCGGGCACCAGAGCAGGGTCCAGTCCACGCCGCCCATAAAAATCGGGATTGTTTTTTGTTTATCGAAATCCTGAGAATTTTCCAAGTAGATCTTTATGAATTCCGGATTGCCGGCAAGAATGGCCGGCCAGGTAAGTTTCAAATGTTCAATAGAATCGATTTCAAAATAAGCCTGCCCTTTCATACGATCCGGACTTGTTTCAATACTTTCGGCAACACGGTCATAAATCTGTACAGGATGCCCTCCGGTTGAGGTCAAGCCACCGTTTGCCCAGATGACATCGACTGATTCCGGAGTATTCAGCTTCGATTTGATCTCAGCCGTCAGATACTGGATGTTGTTCGGATTCATTACGTAAAAAATTCCGCGCTCCAGAAACATGTGAATCTGATCGTCAATCCCGTATTTCCAACCCAGCGCGTGACTGTGAGCATCCGCAAGAGGCGGTATCACAAACCCCGTTTTTAGATCGACAATCTGATTCACCTGGCCATCAAACTTCGATTCCAGAATTCCGTCCACGGAATAGAAGTCCCTCTGTTCAAAATCTCTCCCGGTAAACCAAAGTCCGTTCTTGAATAGCACGACGCCGTGGGCGAATGAGATTCTTGCAAATAGAAAAACAATCCACAAAAGGATCCACTTGCGATTCATGACATCTCCGGATAAAAGTTTCATTGATTAGACTCTTGAGGGTCACAATGGTTGGGTCTCTCATAGAGGTCCGCAATGCTACAATGGGCGATGGCGGCAATGAGCAAGAAGCAAAATAAAGAGAAGTATGCGGCGCCGGTGCGCAGATCCGCGAATTGGAAATGGATCGTCGCTATTTTGTTGATCGGCGGCATGGTTGCGCTAGCTTACTCGTTGAAACGCAATGAACCGAAATCTACTGTATTCGTTGATCACAGCGTTTCGCCAGGATCCACCCCGGCCCCCGTTTCCCTTACTTCATTTGTACCCACGATTCCAAACAAGACACAGCCGCCGGATCCAATCCCGGATGGAATGGTATGGGTCCCCGGGGGTGAATTTTCCATGGGCGCTGAGGACCCGCGCGGACATGATCATGGAGGTCCCGATCCGATGGGTGATGCTCGCCCTGTTCATCGTGTCTACGTAGATGGGTTCTGGATGGATGCAACCGAAGTAACGAATGAGAAATTTGCGAAATTCGTGAAAGCCACGGGTTATGTCACAATCGCCGAACGGACACCGACAAAAGAAGAATTCCCCACTGCTCCACCGGAAAATCTGGTGGCCGGCTCGACAGTGTTTACACCCACACCGGACCAGGTTCCTCTGGATAACCATTACCGCTGGTGGCGTTACGAGAAAGGCGCAAACTGGCGTCATCCTTTGGGGCCAAAAACAAATATCAAAGGACACGAAAGATATCCGGTAGTACACATCGCCTACGATGACGCAGTGGCTTACGCCACGTGGGCCGGCAAACGAATGCCGACAGAAGCGGAGTGGGAATTTGCCGCGCGAGGCGGCTTATCGGGGAAAGTCTATCCCTGGGGCGACGATCTCAATCCGAATGGCAGGTGGATGGCGAACATCTACACCGGGACCTTTCCAGTAGAAGATCAGGGTGCTGATGGTTTCCCGGGTATCGCACCGGTAGGTCAGTTTCCCGCAAACGGCTATGGCCTGCATGATGTCGCTGGAAATGTATGGGAGTGGGTAAGCGACTGGTATCGTCCCGACACATATGAGCGATACTTAGCTTCAGGTAGTGTTCCGCGGAATCCGCAGGGACTGGACTCGCCATTTGATCCTATGGAGCCAACGGAAAAAAAACGAGTGCATCGCGGCGGCTCCTTCCTCTGCACCGATCAGTACTGTACCCGTTATATGGTTGGAACACGCGGAAAGGGCGAAGTCACTACCGGCAGTGACCATGTTGGTTTCCGCTGCGTCAAGGCTGCCAAGCATTAGGCATCGGTCCGATCTTTTCAGACAGGTACGGATTACAATATGACTCGCATGAAGAAAATCAGCGCTGGAATTTTGCCCTACAGGTTCAGAGGCAATGCTCTGGAAGTATTTCTAGTTCATATGGGCGGACCATTATGGGCAAAGAAAGATCTGGGAGCCTGGTCCATTGCAAAAGGGGAATTGGATGGACCGGAGAAGCCGTTGGATGCAGCCAGGCGTGAGTTCAAGGAGGAGACGGGTTTCGA
Source organism: uncultured bacterium (assembly GCA_963843285.1). Taxonomy (GTDB): domain Bacteria; phylum Acidobacteriota; class HRBIN11; order JAKEFK01; family JAKEFK01; genus CAZDDB01. The sequence goes on along the minus strand of CAWJJO010000008.1, from coordinate 13,718 downwards.
GTTAGGAAGGAATCAGAAATTCATTCCTCTGGATCCAATCAAGCAGACGAGCGGAAAACTGATCTACGCGCATGCTACGCGATGTGATTTTGATCCTGCCGGAATCTCCAGTAATCTGTTTTCCCTGGAATGGCCGCCTCGTTCGGGCAAGTATCAGAAATTTCCCGAAGTGGATAGAGCGGAATGGTTCGATATTTCGGATGCAAAGAAGAAAATTCTGAAAGGCCAGGTCGGTTTCCTGAATCATTTGGAGAGGCTTTTGTGCCTCGAAAGCGGAGAGAAGGAGTAGACCCAGCCGCCGCACAAAGTTGCGACCATTAGACCGAAACTATTTAGCAAATCGAACCAGACGGGATCTCGGCTGATCCCCGAAGTGACGACATAAATCGTGTCGGCCGTCAATGGAATCAGTACCACCATTGCATGTAGAAAGGGAGCCCTTTGTCCGATCCACGCCGCAATACAACCGCCACATACGCCCGAAAGGCATACACCAATGCCCGCAAAGAGGAGTGTCACCATCGAAGTCTCTTGATATCGAACAGGGCCGGTCAGCTTGAAGGTCAGGGTTGTCAGCAGAACGATCACCGCATAACCGAAAATCATTGCGAGAACAATCCGGAACCATTTCATCAGGAGATTCATGTGTCTTTACTTTAGCCGTTTGTTGCGGTGGAGGTATAGGATCAGCTCAACGAAATTTTGGTACGAAATTAGTCGAACGTGCTGAGCTGCGAAATATGCGCGGTGAAACGCGATACTGGCGTTTGAATGCTTTGCCCAGGTGAGATTGATCGCAAAAGCCAAGGTCCTGGGCGATTTGCGATAGTGAACGATCGCTTTCGAGAAGCAGTTGCCTGGCCTCCTCGAGCCGGAGTCGTAATATGTATTTCTCAACTGTTGTCCCATGGTAGCGGCGGAATGCAGACGCCAATGTTACCGGGTGCACCTTCACTTCAGAAGCAACCGATGACAATCCGATCTTTTCCCGGTAGCAGGTATGGATGATCTTTGAAGCCCGTTCAAGCCAGGCGGGAACTTTCTGTTCGCAGGAACGCCGCAGCATACGCGCAGCACGCGCAACAGTCAAAAGAATGATGCCTTCGGTTGCGATCGCCGATTCCAACTCCGATTCAAGGCCCTGAATCGAGCTCCACAAAAGCCCGGGAGAAAAGTATGCCGGGCGGGTCAAGAATTGATCGAGTTCCAGGGAAGCGAAACGTGCCGGTTCAAAATCGACAAGCAGCGTGCGGACTTTATGGGCGCCCACCTCGTTGCGATGAAGCTCTCCGGCAGGCCGAAATAAAACTCCGCCCGGTTCCAGAGTCCTCTGCTGACCTCTGACTTCTTCCGCGTACGTACCTTCCAGAACGATACACACTTGTGCGGTGGGATGAACATGAAAGGGCAGTTTTAACTGCTCGGAAAGACAGACCTCGAAAACGTCAAGGCCGCCGATTGTGCGAACGCGTGTAACGGCTCCAAACGTGCTGTCGGCTCCATGCCTCATGATTTTTCAATGGTATAACAGGAAGCTGCGCAGGGGCAAAAGTCGGGAACAGGCCAGGGGACCAGGAAATGCGCACTCTGGAAGAACCAATTGCTCTGGGAATTCTTTATCTCGATACGAACGATCCTAAAAGCCTTTCGCTCAGCTTTCAACGAAGGACTTTAGTCTATGCAAAGCCTGATCCCATTGCTCAGAAACAAGATCCAGGTATTCTTTGACTCCTTGAATCGGCTTGGGATCGAATTCGAAGCGGCTTTCGCGGCCGGAACGGGCACCGCGCACGATTCCTGCACCTTCCAGTACGCGAAGATGTTTCGTGATTGCCTGCCGGGTCAGCTTAGAACCTTCCGTCAGCTCAGAGATCGAGCGCGACTGTCCGCCAGTAAGCTTTGCAACAAGTGACAGCCGCGTCTCGTCTCCCAAAGCGGCAAAAACAGGCGCGGGATCCTGTTTGACAGCTGCGCTGCTACGACTTTTGCGCGACATAACTCTCGATATTCTTGATTTGTTCTGCCCAACCGCCGTCGTTCATTCGGAATGCTTCGAGGCGACGCTCGCCGGGGATTTTGTCGAATCCGGACTCAGTCACAGTAAGCAGCGTGCCATTCGCAGTCTTCTCCAGCTTGAATTCGACGAGTGTGGGAGTCTCATTCGAGTAATCCACCTTGGGATCAACGGCATAAGGATGCCAGGTGAAAGAAAAGAGCTGTTCAGATTCCATTTTCTGTACGACAGCTTCCCATTGAAGATGCTCATAACCGGGATATGTGATCTGTCCGCGTGAGATTTGACCTGGCATGAATGGGCCATCCAGTCTTACGCGAAACCATTCGCCAAACTCGCGGTAATCTGTCAGCGCGCGCCAGACGCGCGAAACCGGCGCTCTGAGCTCAATCCGTTTCTCGATTCGATCCTTCATGTTATGCAACCTCCAGGTTGCATAATAACTCATTCTGTAAGAATATGCAACCGTTTAGTTGCTTGTGTGACGGAGGATGCAGGCTGGAAGCCTGCGACCCATAATGCAGGCAAAGATGCCTGCGGTCCATAATGCAGGCTGGAAGCCTGCGCTCCAAGTCTGCGCTCAATCCTTGCCTTTCTAATAGAATAGACGCAGAATAGACGCCTATGCTGGCCACTGGAACCAGGCTGGGTCCATACAAAATTCTATCAAAGCTGGGGCAGGGGGGCATGGGCGAAGTTTATCGCGCGCGGGACGTCCGGCTCGAACGCGACGTCGCAATCAAAGTCCTGACAGAGAGCCTGGTAAACGATCCGGAAGCCTTGCTGCGTTTTCAAACTGAAGCCAGAGCGGTCGCCGCGCTTTCACATCCGAATATTCTTGCGATTCATGATTTCGACCACAGTGATGGCATTTACTACACTGCTTCGGAACTCCTGGATGGAGAGACACTTCGGGCAAGACTCAGCAAATCTTCGATCTCGTGGCGAAAGGCTGCAGAAATCGGAATTGCCGTAGCGAAAGGGCTTTCTGCAGCTCACGCAAAAGGGATCATTCATCGCGATCTCAAACCGGAAAATATTTTCATCACCAGTGATGGTCAGGTCAAAATTCTCGATTTTGGTCTGGCTACCATTCGTGAAAATTCAAAGCCCATCGGCGAATCTGCGGAGACGGAAGAAGCTGTGCTGGGCACAGTCGGTTACATGTCTCCGGAACAGGCAAGGGGATCGGCGGCGGATGCGCGGAGTGATCTCTTTTCGCTGGGTTGCATTTTATATGAGCTGATTACCGGCAAGAAAGCATACTCCCGGAATACTGTTTTCGAAACGGTAGCGGCGATGCTCAAGGAAGATCCTCCGGATATTGCGGAATCCGGAAAGAATATTCCGTTTGAGCTGCAGCGTGTCATCCGTCACTGTATGGAAAAGAATCCGAACGAACGGATTCAGTCGGCCCACGATCTTGCTTTCGAATTACGCGCGATTCTGGATGCAACCGAAACGTCTCGAGTGCCGCCTGCTGCAAAAACAAACATTCTACTGGCGGTACTCGTTGCCGTACTTGTTCTCGGTGTCGCCGGACTTGCGCTCTACATGGGGAGAAGCGCAAACGTGCGTTCCATCGCGGTGCTGCCCATGGTAAACGAAAACGCGGATGAGGGGATGGATTACCTGACCGATGGCGTTACCGAAAGCATCATCAATAACCTTTCGCAATTGCAGGATCTGCGGGTCATGGCGCGCAGCACCGTCTTCCGGTACAAGGGCCGGGAAGCCGATCTGAGAAAAATCGGACGCGAGCTGAAAGTGGACAGCATTTTGACGGGCAGCCTGAAACATGAACTTGACAACTTAGTTGTCAAAGTGGAATTGGTACGGGTATCGGATGGATCGCAGCTCTGGGGCCAGATCTATACGCGACGGCTGGTGGATATACTTCCGGTCCAGGAAGATATTTCGCATGAAATCGTTTCCCATTTGAGGTTAAGATTGACCGGAGAGCAGGAGAAGCGTTTGACCAGGCGCTCGACAAACGATACCGAGGCCTACCAGTTGTACCTCAGGGGTCGTTATCATTGGAATCAGAGATCGCCTGATGCGATTCGCGCGGCGATTGATTATTTCCGGCAGGCGATCGATCATGATCCGGCGTATTCGCTCGCATATGCCGGACTGGCCGATAGCTATGCGCTTCTGGGCGACTACAACGCTCTGCCCGCAGATGAAGCGTTTCATCGCGCGAAGGCTGCTGCCGAAAGAGCCATCGAAATCGATGAAGATCTTGCGGAAGGACACACATCGATGGCCCATGTGTGTTTCTATTACCGCGATTGGCCGCGCGCGGAGAGTGAATTCAGGCGCGCGATCGAGCTCAATCCCGGTTATGCAACGGTACATCAATGGTACGCCAATTATCTGGCGATCCTGGGGCGAAGCGATGACGCGCTAGACCAAATCCGCATTGCGCTCGATCTGGATCCGCTATCTCCGATCATCAGCGAGGCGCTTGGAGCACAGCTCTATCTTGCGAGAAGATACGATGAGTCAATTCACCAGTTTTTGAAAACACTGGAACAGGAACCGAATTTTGCTCCCGCTCATTACGGCATCGCGTTCGCATATGCACAGATCGGAAAATACAAAGAAGCAATCGATTCCTTTGAGAAGACGATTGCTCTCTCGGGTTGCCGCACCTGTTATCTGGCCGGACTGGGCTACGTCTATGGTATATCAGGAAGAAAAGAGGAAGCCATGGAAGCGATCAGTGAGCTGGAAAAGAATCTGGATACGGATTTTGTATCTCCGGCAGATATCGCCATGGTGTATGCGGGATTAAGCGATCGTGATCAGGCATTTCGGTGGCTCGAGCGGGCCTATGCCGAGCATGCAGGATTGATCAACTTCATTCAGGTGGAGCCGGCATTTGACCCTTTGAAGTCGGACCCGCGGTACGTGGATTTATTGCAACGACTTGGTCTTAAAACGAAAGCGTAGAGGAGGAAAAAAGCATGGCGCATCATTGGTGGAAAGCGACGAAAACCAAAGAAACGAACTTGACTTTCTACTACAGCTTTAAGAATCTGAAGAAAAAGAAAGTCCGGTTATCCATACCGAAATACAAGATGTTTGCAAGCGATGATACGCGCGTTGTTACAGCCCAGGAGATGGCACAGCTGGCAACGGATGTAAAGGCGCTATTGAACAAAACGTTTGGTTAGAGCCGGCTCTAGAACTACGGTTTTAGTAGGAGACTGTCACTGGTCCCTTGAATGATTCGGTTCTTTTCCCACAGCATGGGGGAATATTTGATCTGACGCCACAGATTTGCTTGATCGATGTAGTGAGGATGAAACGCGTGACCGGATTGCCCGGTTGTGTTCACCACGATCGAATTGTTGAGATCACTGAGATCTACGATCATGCGCATGGAAGGGAGCGAAGTGACCTGAAACGATCTGGACGCATTCCAGGCAGTTGCGTTGACAAGCGCGGTACCTCCGGAAGTAGGATAGGGACCGCGATTGAAAAGCCATTCCAGCAAGCGGTTCCCGGATTGTCCAAGAGTCCCGTTGCGAAAGGTAGTGGTGTGCAGGGAACCCCACTGCCATTTTGCCGTATCGCGACCGAGCGTCTGTTCCAGTTCTTTCACGGCTCCCACAAATGCTTTTTCGAAGATTTGATCGCGTGATTCAACCTCAGGCGTGACGCAGTTGTCCCACCATTTGCTGTGCGGGTCGGAAAGCAGACGGCGAACGATCTCGTTCCAACGGTTTCCTCCACCGGGCCGGAAGTCGGCTGGAAGATCGTCATGGAACGTTTCCGCGAGCAAGTGTTTCCAGAAAGTCTCGAAGAGCGCTGCCTGCGCCGAATTCATATGTTCCTGGAAATCCCAGTTTGCAAGCAACGATCGAACTTCCTTTAAATGCGAATCAGCCAGGGGAAGTTTCAGCAAGAACGGAACCATTACTTCTGCGTTTAAATTTTTGTTGTCTCCCTGGATTCTTTGCATATCATCCACAGAAATTCCCGGACCATGCTGCTCGATCATGTCTACGATCCGCTGTGCGCGGTAACCGTAGTCCCAATCTTTTGAGATCAGATAAGGATAGGAAGATGTGGTGACAGCGTTGTTTGCAGTAGCGATGTATCCGCGATCCGGATTGTAGGACGACGGCAACTGTTCAAACGGTATATAGCCTGTCCAGTCATATTCATCCGTCCATCCGGGAACGGGATAACGTCCGTCTCCATGCGCGCGAATCGGAATCTTCCCGGGCACCTGGTACCCGATGTTTCCATCCACATCTGCGTAAACAATGTTTTGAGAGGGAACATCAAATGCGGAGGCTGCTTCGCGGAATTCGCTCCAATTCTTTGCGAGATTCATTTTCCAGATGGCAGGGAACGTGTTACAAGGATCGAGGGCGGTCCATTGAAACGAAATGGCATAGTGTTCCGGAACCTGCAGTCCCGACTTTTGACGGAAGTCTTTCAAGTCCTCATACGTATCCGAGATGACCGGACCATGACGTGTGTATCGAATCGTCAATGGAACGGTGGATCCGTCTGAAACATGGATCGTCTCGTTTACCAGATTCATCCGGGCCCATTGTCCATTCACTTCGTATTGATTTGCATCGGCCGGATTGAGACGTTCCATGTAGAGATCTTGAACATCCGGTCCCACATTTGTAAATCCCCATGCGACCCGGTCATTGTGACCGATGATCACACCGGGAACTCCGGCAAACGAAAATCCCGCAACATCAAACGGACACTGGGAACCTCGAGGCTTACAATGCAAACCGATCTGGTACCAGATGGAGGGCATCTGCGTGCTGAGGTGCGGATCGTTGCTGAGAATAGGCTTGCCGGTGGAAGTACGCTTTCCGGAAATTACCCAGTTGTTCGATCCGATTCCATCGCCTCCTGAATCCAGAATGGTATTCAGATCCCGCATTTTTTGGGAAGCACTCTGGAGAGGCGGGCGTCCCTGCCCGCCAATGCTCTCAGAAAGATGCTGCACAGCCGGCGGGCGCGGAGGCCCGCCACTCCACACTTTTTCGGCCGGCACAATGAAAGGATGATCGGAAGGATATTCCTGGTAAAACTGATCGACTTGATCCGGCGTAAGATTTTTCAGCAATACGGCGCGATCGATTTCAAAGCCCATGTTCTCGGACAAATCCCAGGCCATCGCTTTTCCCCAGGTAAGACTGTGGAGCGGCTGCCACTCTTCAATGTGGTATCTGGAATTTGCCAATCGAAGGAGGGAATATTCGAGACTTACATCCGCGCCGGAATGTTCCTTTAGATATGCGTTTACACCGGATGCGTAGTCGCGAAGCATGGCGACAGAAACCGGATCGAGCATCTCCAATTCCCGCGCGGTCACTCTGGCCCATCCCATCGTTCGCAAGAATTGATCCGTCTTCAATACCGGCCGGCCGAACATTTCCGCCAGACGTCCTGAACCGGTATGTCGCCACACATCCATCTGCCAGAAACGATCCTGTGCATGAACGTACCCCTGGGCGAGAAAAAGATCGTGTGTCGTGCTTGCAAAAATGTGAGGAATGCCAAGCGCGTCCCGCTTTACTTCAACGGGGGCGCTGAGCTCCTGGATACGGATTTCGCCCGTTGTTTGAGGAAAAGACCGGCGTACAGTATGGATCACAAATAAGCACGCAAGGAAAAGCGCTGCCGCCAGAAAAAGGAAAAATCGCAACAGCAGCGAGCGGCCCGTGCGCGTCATCAGGGACGGTGGATCTTATTCCCAGCCGAGCTGTTTCTTCGCGTCTTCGCTCATCAATTCCGGAGTCCACGGTGGATCAAAAGTGAGTTCCACTTTTGCTTCCTTGACTCCAGGAAGGCCCAACAGTTTGGTCTTGACGTCTTCAGCAATCATTGGCCCCATACCACAACCGGGGGCAGTGAGAGTCATTTTGATGTTGACCCGATCCTCTTCCATTGTCACACCGTAAATGAGACCAAGATCGAGGACGTTTACAGGAATTTCAGGGTCAAAGCAATGACGCAAAACACCGTCAACCTGTTCGCGAGTTACCATGAGTTCACTCCTTTAACTGGTTGATTATCGTTTTCTGCTTCGGGGCTGTCAACTCTCGGGGGAGGAATTCACCACAAAGGCACAAAGAACACGAAGGAGGAAAAGCTTTAGCACGGAAACACGGAAAGCTCAGAAACCGCCAAGAACGCCATGTACGCCAAGGCAGCCGCCGCCCCGTCGGGGCTCTCTGAAAACCCCATATCCCCATTATCTCCACATCCCCTTTCTTACACCTCCGCGTTCTCCGTGGTAAATCCTTTCATTCCTTCTGGTACCGGACTTTGCCGCCGACAATCGTGTACAGCACTTTCATTGTGATCATGTCTTTTGGATCGCACACGAGCAGATTTTCCGGCAGAACGATCATGTCGGCAAGTTTACCCGCTTTTAGTGATCCGAGTTCCTGTTCTCGAAACGCGGCATATGCCGCATCGATGGTGAACATTCGAAGGGCTTCCATTCTGGTCACCTTCTGCCCGGGGAGCCAACCGCCATCCGGTTTTCCTTCATGATCCTGACGCGTGATCGCCGAGTAGATTCCCCATAGCGGATTGATGTCCTCCACCGGCGCATCGGAGCCGCCTGCGATTACGGTGTGCACATCCAACAGCGATCGCCATGCGTACGCGCCTTTGATGCGGTCCGGGCCGATCCGCACTGGAGCCCAGGGCATATCGGAGGTTGCATGCGTGGGTTGCATCGATGCGATGACATCCAGCGCCGCGAGCCGTGGAATATCCGATGGTGCGAGAACCTGAACATGTTCAATGCGCCAGCGCAGTCCTTTCACGCCGGTTTTTTCGTAAGCATCCAGGATCATCCGATTGGCGTGATCTCCAATCGCATGGATGCCGACTTGAATTCCAACCGATTTCGCCGCCTTCAAAACACGCGTTAGCTCGTCTTCTTTCCACATGAGAAGTCCTGTGTTTGCCGGATCATCCGAATATGGCTCCAGAAATGCGGCGCCACGCGACCCCATGGCGCCGTCCATAACAAGTTTCAGGCTGCGGACATCCAGATAGGGGCCGTAACTTTTCGGTCCGGTCTTTAAGTATTCTTCTGCAAATGCAGAAGGCATCCATACCATCGAATAGATTCGAACCGGCAGTTCATCTTTCGATGCCAGCGTTTTCCAGGCTTCGAGATCTGTAACGGTGGAACCGGCATCATGGACCATCGTCAGACCCTTCTGCAGCGATTCGTGTAGAGCAATTCTGGTGAGTTCGATTTCTTGTTGCACCGTGAACGCAGGAATCTTGTTCTCCACAATTGTCATTGCGTTGTCCACCAGGATTCCGGTTGGACTTCCTGCGGTGTCTCGCACGATTTTTCCGCCCTGCGGGTCTTTTGTGCCCACATCAATTCCGGCAAGCTTGAGCGCGCGGCTGTTGACCCAGTACGCATGGCCATCGATGCGTTCCAGAACTACGGGATGATCCGGCGAAACCGCATCCAGGTCGGCTGCTGATGGAAATTCCTTCACCGGCCAATCGTTCTGATCCCATCCGCGGCCCAGAATCCATTCGCCCTTTCTGGATTTGAGGAGGCGCTCTCTCACTTGATTCAAGATCGTTGTTTTGTCGTGTGTGCCGGTCACATCAATCTGAACGCGAAGCGCTCCCAGATTTCGGATGTGCACGTGACTGTCGATGAGGCCCGGATACACAAATGCTCCATGAAGATCGATTACCTTTGTGTCAGGACCAACATGATTAGAGATTTCCTTTTCACTTCCAACTGCCAGGATCTTGTCGCCTGAGACAGCAATCGTCGTAGCCCGGGGAAGGCCTTCCTCCATCGTAATCAGGGTGCCGTTTTTCAGAACCAGATCGGCTTCGGCACGAACACTGCCGGTCGCCAGCAGCAAAAAGAAGAATGTGGAAACAATCGATTTCAGTTTCATATGTCAATCCTCGAACTTTTCGTACAGAATCAAATCTGAATTCTTGATTTTGTATTTTGCTACAGGGCGAAACTTTTGAAAGTCCTGCGGATACCATTCTTCAAACTTTTCTCCGCCCAATGTGTATTCCCAAAGCAAAATATGTGTAATTCCGTAGTGTTGGAAAGGTTGCTCCGAGTTTACGAAGCCGTGCCATACCGGAACTGTGCGAACCTTGTTTTCCAGACAGAGTTCCGGCGCCCATTGGCCGGTCAGAACTCCATTACCAACACGTTTCTGAAGGTCCTGCGAAATCTCGGCCGCCGCAAATTCCGGCTTCTGGATCCAGCTCAGATAATTCCGCATGTCGGATCCCAGAAACGCAAGCGCAAAAGCCAGGATCATCCATCGCGCTTTTTCTCTTGCGCGGATCAAGATCAAGGGTACGGCTGCGCTGAGAAGCAGAAAAATTACGGCGTCCGTCGCCTGAATTCCCAGTTGTTCCGGCAAGATATTCCAACTGAATAGCCTGTCGAACAGGACGAAGCTCATTTGTGCTGCCGGAACAAGAATTCCAACCAGGAGGAGTAGACGTGACTTGCCGCCGCGTAGCGAAGCAGCCAGCTCTTCGGTTTTTAAGAACACCATTCCGGCCATGGCACAAAGGGGCGGCAAGAGGGAAGTGTAGTACCGGAGCGGACGATATCTCCAGATCGAAAAGAACAGAATCCCTGTGAGAAGCCACAACCAGCAGGCTTTTTCGACGGTTCCTGATTTCCGGTATTGGAGAACCAAATGCCACAGCATCAGATTGCCGAACATCAAGATGGCGGGGGTTTTGACGAAATAGAGATAGAACGGCTGCAAAGCAATGCTCTTGAGCACGCCCCAAACTTCCCAGCTTTGTTGCGAGGAATAATACCGGCTGTAGCCCAACAAAAGTTCACGGTTTGGCAAATAGTTTCCCAGATACCACACGAGAAATGCGGCCGTCGCTCCTGCTGCGAATACGAGAAGATTTCGACGGCTGCCGGTCAGCAAAACGACAAACGGCAAGAAAATATAAATCATCAGATATTTCGTGATGCACGCTCCCGCCGCAAGTGTGCCGCCGAGGAATAACGCGACCGGCGATCCACCGATGACCAGAGCGAGCGCGCCCCACGCCAGGGCTGAGGCAAATGGATCCAGAATTCCCTGGCGGCCGAGAATCAGCATCGGATAGTTGAGCGAAACAAGGACTGCGCCCAGGAAAGAAATTTGCTGATCGAATTGTTTTCGGAGGAGAAGGAAAGTGCAGACTGCTAAAAGAATCGAGGAGAAGACTCCGATGATTCGCACCTGGAGTAATCCAACCCCAAAGTTGTGAAAGATGAGAGATTGCAAGCGGGTGAACAACGGACTGACCACCCGCGAGTCCCAATCATCCAGAACGGGTTTTCCAAACAGCTCGGCATTCCTTGCATTGTGTGCCCAGAATCCTTCATCAGCAAAGTATCCGCCGCTCCAGCTGAAATTCGATGGAGGATCTGCTTCCAGATTGATCAAACGAAATCCGGCGGTCAGCAAGATCAAAAGCAATAACAGGACCCGGTGATTCTCCGCCCTTATGAAGGGGGGAGTTAGTGGGGGGTTGGATTCAGAAGAACCTCCTCCCGGCCTCCCCCTTGATAAGGGGGAGGGCTCGCTGGCAGAGTCTACGTTACGGCTCACTAGAAACCGATGACGAATACGAACATCTGGCGGATCAAGGCAAACAAAACGGCAATCGCCGTCGCGATCGCGGCAGAACGCGCTACGCCGTAGGCTGCATGGATCCGGTATCCGTAATAGAGGAGATACAGAAATGTCGCGAAGCAAAGTGTTACCGCGATTCGTCCGACAAACGGTACGCCCACAAACAGGCCTGCGATGAAGAGGGGTGTCATGGAGTATGTCGCAATCAATACCCGCGAGCCGAAATCCACTGTCGATGAGCCTCGATTCAAAACTGCATCAAGAACCAGTGAGCTGATCAGCGGGAAAGTCGAGAAGAACATCCACTGCAATCCTGCGCACATCAAACCGCGTGTGACCGGCAGAGTGGTCTGAATCCAGGGCCAGGTGCTCCAGATCTGTCCCACAACCGTGTATGAGAAGAGATAGCCGGAAAGAGGCAGTATCGAAAGGAGAGCGGAAAATCGCAGCATTTCATCGAAAGAAGTGGGGGCTTCCTTCGTCTTCCAGAAATTTTCGGCAAGAGACAACACTTTCATTGCCGTCACCCCGTATTTTGTTGTCCGAAGCATACGAGTTGGTATTTTATCACCGATTATACTTGGAGTCGGCGGGCGTCCCTGCCCGCCATTGCATGTGTTCATACACTTGCCGCGGGCACGGAGGCCCGCGGCCTCCAAAATAATGGGGTGTGGAGTTAGCGTCGTCCCGCCTGCCTACTTGATTCCCAGACGTCTCATCATCGATTGCAGGCTCTGCCTGTGAATCCCCAGCTCGGCCGCCGTATGACTGATGTTTCCTTCGTTTTCGTGAAGCTTGCGGGCCAGGTACTCTTTCATGAAGTGTGTTGTAATTCGCTCCTTCGCCTGCTTAAACGGAAGATGCATCATGTCATCAACGAATCCGGTGTTAAAGCTGGAAGGAAGTACAAGCTCTTCGGGCAGATCTTTGAGCTCCAGCACAGGCCCGGACGCGAGTACAACCGCGCGCTCCAGCATGTTAACGAGCTGACGGACATTTCCCGGCCAGTGATAGTTCATCATTTGCTTCAGTGCGCCGGGCTCAATCCCCTGGATCGTCTTGTTGTGTCTGGCAGAAAACTCCCGCAGATAGTGATCGACAAGAACGGGGATATCTTCGCGACGTTCGCGCAGAGGTGGAATCACGATGTCAATCACCTTCAATCTGTAATAAAGATCTTTCCGGAAGTTTCCTGCTTCCAGCTCCTTCATCAGATCCTTATGCGTAGCTGAAATGATTCGAACGTCCACTTCCAACGTTTCGTTTCCTCCCAGACGTTCAAACTTTCTTTCCTGCAAGATGCGCAGGATCTTCGATTGAGTGTTCAGGCTCATGTCGCCAATCTCATCCAGAAAGATAGTCCCATCCTGACCGGCTTCAAACTTCCCTTTCGTTGTTTGACAGCGCCGGTGAATGCCCCTTTCTCGTGACCGAACAACTCGCTCTCGATCAGATTTTCCGGCAGCGCAGCGCAGTTCATCGTAACAAACGGGCCGTGATAGCGCGGACTACGGCGATGAATCTCGCGGGCCACGAGTTCTTTGCCGGTTCCACTTTCTCCCTGAATCAGCACCGTGATATCTGTCTGGCTCACCTTATCGATCAGGTCAAAGACTTTCTGCATTGCCACCGTCTGGCCAAGAATCGTACCGTAGCCGGAACGTTTTTCCAGCTCCCATTCGAAGTTGCTGGTTCTCAACTTTTAACTGCAGACTTTCGAGCGCATGGGAGACAACCAGGCGCAATTCTTCAATGTCATATGGCTTGGCTACGTAATCGTATGCGCCGCGCTTCATCGCTTCCACGGCGATTTTTTCGGAACCGTACGCGGTGATTACAATCACGCGCGGCATGGAGTTGTGTTTTCGCACTTCAGATAATACCGAGAGTCCGTCCATTTCGGGTAGATTGATATCCAGGATTACAAGATCGGGACCAAGCTGCATGATCTTTTGGAGCGCCTCTTTGCCTGTGCCCGCTTCGTGAATCAAAAACTTAAAAGGGGAGAGCGCTTTCTTGATCCCGTACCGGGATGCCGGCTCATCATCAAC
>CAWJJO010000007.1:0-52296 GCA_963843285.1 uncultured bacterium | reverse complement strand
TGGGAGGTGCAGAGGCTGGGAGGTGCAGGTGCAGATACAAAATACAAAAAAAAAAAAAAAAAAAAAAAAAAAAAATAAATAAATAAATAAATAAATAAATAAATAAATTTTTTTTTTTTTTTTTTTTTTTTTTTTTTTTTTTTTTTTTTTTTTGTTTTTTCAAATTTGGTGTTTAATAGAATAAGGTAAAACTGGTAATCAATCAATAAGACATCTGATGAATGCAAATTGGATTAAACAATCAAATACCTCCCATAAAATCAATATATTTAAAGATGGTAACAATGGATTTATTCACAAATTGGAAATATTACTTCCTGTGCAACCAAAGAATTTTTCTCACAATAAACAAATATCCACAACTCTGTTGGCCTTTATTCACACAAATCAATGAAGCCAAAGTTCAAATTTAATGGAAATGGAATTGACCAAATTTCCCTGACTGACAAACAAAAGACATACCAAAATCAGCAAAAACCAAACTCACCTTGGATATGATCATTCCTGGATTATCTCAATATGCTAAAGAATATTCAATCCTCGTATCTAAAAATGGTAAAACAATTGCAATCAATTCAAAAAGATCAAATCAATACCACATAGCTGGACATGAACTCAGCAATCCAAATAAATATGATACAAACCCCACCAGCACACACCTAGGAATCTATTCAAAACGGGTGATAGCGGTAAGTGATTAGGAAAAAAGAAGCTGGCGGAGGGACTTGAACCCCCGACCTGAGGTTTACAAAACCCCTGCTCTGCCAACTGAGCTACGCCAGCGTTAAGAACGAATACTATAGCAAAATGGGGCGCATGCTTCCAGCCTGTTGAGAAAAGGGAGTCGAATTACTCATCCGTCGTTCCGAACCCGTGTCAGATCAAAATCGATTCGACACTTATGTTATATTTTGGCAAGTTCAGCGTTTATGCAATTTCCCCGTGTTTTAAGAATTCAACAGGAATTTGACCACCATCAGATTGTGAATGTCTCCGATATTGTATCCCGGGAGATTTCCAGTTTATCGTTGCAAAATCAGCTACGATCTGGGGACCGGGTTGCAATTACAGCGGGAAGCCGCGGCATTACGAATGTGGCCGCGATCTTAAAAGCGACCGTTCGTGAATTGAAAAAATATGATTGTCGCCCTTTTCTTCTGGCTGCAATGGGTTCGCATGGAGGCGCGACACCGGAAGGGCAGCGGTTATTACTGGAGCGTTCAGGGATTACGGAAGATTATGTCGAAGCGCCGGTTCACTGCTCGATAGATGCAAGCCTGGTGGCGGAAACGGAGAAAGGTTGGCCCGTTTACATTACGCGGGAGGCACTGAATGCGGATCATATTGTTGTTGTAAACCGGATTAAACCCCACACGGACTTTGATGCGGATTTTGGCAGCGGCCTGATAAAAATGATCGCCATAGGTTTGGGAAATCACGATGGGGCCATTGCTTGTCATCGTGCAAACGTGAAATATGGATATTACGAGGTTCTTACACGAGTAGCGCGCGTTGTTCAAGAAAAAGTTCACATACTCTTCGGTCTGGGGATCGTGGAGAACGCTTACAATCAATCCGCGTTGATTCAGGCAATTTCCACAGAAAACATTCAGGAAGAGGAAAAGCGGTTACTTCTGAAAGCGAAAGAACTGATGGCGCGAATTCCGTTTGATGAAGGAGATGTTCTCATCGTAAACGAAATGGGCAAAAACATCAGCGGAACCGGCATGGATACGAACGTAATCGGCAGAACAGTGAGCAGGAGAGAACGTTCCTCAATGAAGCCAAACTTTCAGCGCATTCTGGTTAGGGATCTGACCGACGATAGTTACGGGAACGCCAATGGGATTGGCTTAGCCGATGTAGTCGTTCGCCGCCTCGTAAACAAAATCGATTTTACCGCCACGTACGCAAACGTGATTACGAGCACGAACCTGGAAGGAGCGCGGATCCCTGTGACTTTTGAGACGGATCGCGAGGCGCTCGAAGCAGCAATCTCAACCAGCGGTCTGGTCGAGAGTCAATCTTGCCGGCTTGTTTGGATCAAAAATACTTCAGCTTTAGATCAACTGGTCGTGTCGGAAGACTATTTACCCGAGATCCGAATGCGAACGAACTTGAAAATCATGGAGCAGTTGCAGATCGGTTTCACGTCCGAAGGGAATCTAATAGATTTGTTCCGATCATGACCGAACAGGATAGAAAACTAGATCTCGTCTACGTTTCACGAACATCTTAGACGTTATGCAAAACCAGGAACACGTCTACTGGGCTTGGGATCCTCTTTTGCGAGCGAGACGAGTCGATCTACATACTGTCTCGATGGTTCCACCGTTGGATCGAGGGTAAGTGATGAGCCGATCCTCTCGATCCATTTCCACACCTGCCATGAACGATCCCCAAAGTGGTGGTAGGCGTGTACAAAGAAAGGCTGAAGATACCCCTCTGTCCCGTTGAATGAGAAGCCACGATGACAATCGAAGTGGAGGTCCGTTCGGTAATAATCAGCAAGGATATTGAAATGGCTAGGAAGGTTGCCCTGTCGCTCGAGCCCCAACTTCCACACAGCAGCGATTAACGGTCCCTGATCTCTGGTGGTCCACTCCGGATCGTTGAAGATTGCGATTGAAAAATCGTGCCATAAATCGAGCAATTCCACTGAGTGTTCATCGACGAGCACAGTGATTGGGCCGGCGGGACGCCGGCGTTACAAACCGCTTGCCGGAAATGGAACGCTATATGACCATGTGTTACAGTGCACTAGATGCTGCGTTCTTTCACCTGTTCGGACGTCAGGCCGAATAGCGGGGGAGTCGGGACATCCAACAACGCGAGATACAGATAGATCTCACCGCGATGATGAATTTCATGTTCCACGAGCGCGCGAAGCCATTTCCATGTTGTGATCGGAATTCCTTCGGGTGTGGTGCATTTTTTTTGCAAGTCTTCATCCGAAAGTTTTCCAAAGATGGCCATCGCTTCGCTGTGTTTCTGTTCCATAAATTTCATGACGGCTTCCGGGCCATCGGCCAGTTCTCTTCCGTGACCTGCATAGCGGCTTGTCTTGCCCTGGACATTTTCTGCATATAAGTCGCGCTCAATCGATGCAAGATGCCGCACCAGATCCCCCGGCGTAAATTTCCCTGGACGGTACGTCCACTCCAGTTTGTCCGGTGGAATGTACCGAATCACTTTCAGCGTGCGCTGGCGAAGCTTTTCATAATAATCAAGAAAAGAAGAGATCGTTTTGATTTCCATCATTCAACTCCAGGAATTATTTGCGCCGTTGTCGAACTGCTTCGTACAATAAGATCGCAGCGGCTACATTTACGTTCAAGCTTGCAACTTTACCGAGCATCGGAATTCGTACCAGCTCATCGCTTTTATCCTTCAGCAGACGGCGCACGCCCTTGAATTCGTTTCCAACCAGAATCGCAACCGGACCCGAATAGTCCGCTTCGTACCATGGTTTGGTTGCTGCAGAATCCGCGCAAATGATCCGGATTCCTTTCTGCTGCATCGTTTCGATCCATTGCGCGAGATTGCCGACACGCGCGATTTTGATATGTTCCAGAGCGCCTGCGGAAAGCCTGGCGGTAGTGGAAGTCACTGCAGCGGAGCGCCGGTCTGGAAGAAAAATTCCCTGCACGCCGGCGCCTTCAGCAGTGCGAATCAACGATGCAAGATTTGTCGTATCCTGGATTTCATCCAGGATGCAGAAGATCGATTCGTCCGTAACACTTTCCAGCAGCGCGTCTGCATTCTGATATTCATAGGGGCTGACCTCAACAGCAATATCCTGATGTCGTGAATTCCCGGTCAGACGGTAGAGGGCATTGGAATCCACGATGTGAACTGGAATTTTCTGCTCGCGGGCCGTTCGAATCAGGCGCTGGAGACGGGAAGAGGAATGAGCGCTGGAAGTCCAGACCTGGTTTACTCGCCGTGCATCTTTCTTGAGAGCTTCTTCCGCGGCATGGAACCCGAATAGGATGTTCTCACGCGCCATCTTTGTCACGCTTCAACAGAACAACGGCCTGCGCCGCAATTCCTTCGCCCCGGCCCGGAAATCCCATCTTGTCGGTGGTCGTGGCCTTCACGTTCACAGAATCACGCGAGACTTCTAATATTGTAGCGATAGAGGCGCAAATCACGTCACGGTGCGGAGCAAGTTTCGGCTCCTGCGCAATGATCGTCAAATCGGCGTTCACAAGAGACCAGCCGTTTGTCCGCAGGTCCTCGTTGATCTTGCGGATGAAAACAGAGCTGGCTGCATCTTTCCAAGCGGGATCGTTGTCTGGGAAATGCATGCCGAGATCGCCCATTCCTGCGGCGCCCAGAAGGGCGTCCGCCAGCGCGTGCAGCAGCACATCGGCATCCGAATGACCGACTAATCCGCGACTGTGCTCAATCAAAACACCGCCGAGAATCAGCCTGCGGTTTTCCGCGAAGCGATGAGCGTCAAAACCGGTACCAACTCGATACATCAAGCCAGCATCTCACGATTTTGGCCTTCGCGCAAAGGTCTGTAGCTCGTGTAAGAAGGGGGATAAGGGGATGACGGAGATCCGGAAGAGAACCGATCCGATCTCCATATCCCCATATCTCCAATATCTCCACATCCCCTTTTCTTACACCTCTTAGCTTGCCATCAAATGGCAGGCAAAGTAAGATCGTGAACATGAATAGATTATTCGTGAAAGTCTCACATTATCGTTGTCTTGATTTTGTTGGCCGGTGATTTGCGGATTTCCATTGCTGATCCTCAGACCGCCCCAGCCAGCAATGAGCTTTCGCGCTTGCGAGAGATGTTGAAAGAGGACCGGAGCACTGCAGACGCTCTGGTGCTTTATCCGGATGATGTCAGGACCGCAATCTTCCGTGTTTCCACGCGCCCGGAGCTGCTTGCAAAAGTTGCGGCGATTCAGCAGCAGTCGAGTGCTGCCTTTGACAAAATCATTTCGGGCTTCCCGGAACAGGACAAGAGAGACATCTGGGAGATCGTTCGGTATCCCGGACTTCTCAAAAGGCTAATTGATACCGGCCAGGATCAGGCGAAAGTTCAAAAGGTTGCATCCGAATACGAGTCTCCGCTGCGCGAGACCATCCTCCGCGCCGGCGCGATAAAAACGGAATCCGAAGCTCTGGTCAAAATCGATGGAGTGGATCGTACGACCCAGGAATCGTTCTTTACCTTGCAAAAAGCGTATTCCCCTGAGATTCAGGAAGCGATTCAGAAGCTGATCGGTTTTCCTGAGACACTCTCGCTGCTGACTCAGGGCATGAACCTGACCATACTTGTTGGGGAAGTCTATAAACAAGATCCGGCTTTTGCGGAGCGCCGGGCCCGCGAAGTGGGAGTGGAAGTCCGGCAAAAAAGTGCCAAAGGGATTGAAGATTGGAAGACGCAACTGGAATCAACTCCCCAGGCTTTCAGAGAGCTGGAACAAGCCGTTCGCGTTTTAGCTACCGAACGTGGTTTTGATCCGGCTAAAGTCTTGACACCGGTTTCGGAAAAGGATACGGCTCGGGAAATCAAGCCGTACCCATACTGGTACGGATATCCGAAGTGGCATTCGGAATCTTACTGGTATCCCTATCGTTACTGGCATTATTGCGGTTATTTTTACAGCGTGGATGGAAACATCGTTTTGATCGGCACGCCGTCTGCTGAGTATCTTCGCTGGCACTTTCAGGACAACCGTCATTTGGGCCAGTATCCATATCTTACAGATCAACTCTTGCGCTATTACGAAAACCACCGCGAGTTCAATCACGTTTTCAATGCGATCGTGGGCCGGTGGATGGAGGATAACAGGACCAAAATGCCGGGTGATTGGCTTAAACCGGATGCGGAGAGAGTCTCCCGGTTGCGAAAGTATGATGGATTGAATCAGCCGTCGCTAACCCAGCAGGCGGCATCGATGTCTCTGAACACCAATCAGGGTCCGGCAATGCCGGTACATGAGTCCAACGAAGCCCTGAAGTTGACGTTACCTTCCTCGTTTGATTGGCAGTCAGAGGCGCAAGAATATCATCAGACTTCCTGGGATCCCCTTCAGAGGATGCGAGACTATCAAAGTAAACAGAATTAATGAAGTAGTGTTCTACAACCGCGTTGCTCGGTTCATATTCAACCAACCGGTTAAATGTTAAGGTGGATTCTTCGAAATCCGGCGACTAGATTAGTAGTCGATGCCAAACCGAATTGCCTGGAACCGGATTACCGATGAGCAACTGCTCGATCTTCGCATTCGGGACCTTCGGCTGAAGATCAAAGGGCCCCTGGCCAGAAGGGTGAGGCATCTTCATAAGGAACTGCGGATGCGTGGGATCCGCTTCAAACCTCACGTCTGGCTGTCCGAGGAATTCTTCACGCCGGATGGCGTGCCGGGATTTGCGATTCCATTTTATCTGGCCCATCCGCGGTTGATGAAATTGGAGCGCCGGCAAATGCTGGAAGTGGAAGGAGGCACAGATCGCTCGTGCATGCGCATTCTACGTCACGAAGCGGGCCATGCGCTGGACCACGCCTACCGGCTCCATTTCAAACGAAGCTGGCAACAAACATTCGGCTCATTTGCGCGTCCATATCCGCAGGCTTATAAGCCGAAACCGAAGAGTCGCAAATATCGTCTTACATCTGGATGCGTGGTACGCGCAGGCCCATCCTGCGGAAGACTTCGCCGAAACGTTTGCGGTCTGGTTGAAACCCGGAGCCCGATGGAAGACCCGGTATAAAGACTGGCCCGCGCTTCGGAAGCTGGAATACATTGACCATTTGATGAAGGAGATTTCTAAAACACATCTCAAGAATCGAGACCGTACAAAAGTCGATTCCTTATTCCAGATCAAAACCACGCTGCGGGAACATTATCGACGCAAACGCGAGCAGTACTCGCTGGAGTTTTCCGCTTCCTATGATCGCGATTTGCGCCGCATTTTTTCGCAAGAACACCGTTACGCATCCCGGATTACCGCCGCCAGTTTTCTCCGGCATTTCCGTTTGGAACTTCGACAAATCGTTGCAGAGGGAACAGGCGTTCATCCCTATACTGTGGACCATACGCTCAAGAACATTATCGAACGTGCCAGACAGTTGAAGCTCCATATAAGCGCTTCAGAGCGCCTGACGAAGAGGCAGGCAATGATTATGCTAACCGTTCATACAATGAATATTGTCTATTCGGGATACTACAGGTTTCAATATGGGCTCTAAAAAGAAGAAACCGCTTCGCGTTATCGTTCTTGTTGATAAGGACCTGATTCCTCCCGGTACGGCCAAGGAGTTGACCGAGGAAGAGAGAAAACCTTTTGAGATTGAATACAACGTAATTTCCACTCTTGAGAAAATAGGTCATGAAGTCATTCCTGTGGGAATCGGGGATGATCAGAGGGTAATTCGTGATGCGATCGAAGAACACCATCCTCATGTCGCTTTCAATCTTCTTGAGGAATTTCGCGGGTTTACATCCCTGGGGCCACATATCGTTGGATACCTGGAGCTGTTAAAGCAACCCTACACGGGATGCAACCCGCGAGGGTTGATGCTTGCAAATGACAAGGCGCTCAGCAAGAAGATCCTCACCTATCATCGGATTCATGTCCCTGCTTTTGCAGTGTTTCCCATCCGTCGCAAAATACGCCGGACAGAACGGCTTCCATTTCCGATGCTTGTAAAGTCGCTCATTGAAGACGGTTCGCTGGGGATTTCCCAGGCATCTATAGTAAAGGACCATGAAGCGCTACTCGAACGCGTGGATTTTATTCACCGGCAGACGAAAACGGATGCAATTGCCGAACAATATATTGAAGGTCGTGAGATCTACGTGGGGGTCATCGGGAATGAGCGTCTGCAAACATATACGCCCTGGGAACTTGTAATTAAGAATCTCCCGGACGGGGCGCGAAATATCGCGACAAACCGGCTCAAGTGGGATCTGTCTTATCAGAAGAAGGTCGGTCTGGTAACGGAAGCAGCCTTTTTTTCGGCCGAAGAGAGAAAGAAGATCGATCATGTTTCCAAACGCATCTACAAGCTCCTGAGTCTCAGTGGATACGCCCGAATCGACTATCGTTTGACGGAAGATGGTCGACTGTTCTTGCTCGAGGCCAATCCCAACCCGAATATTGCCGCTTCCGAAGACTTTGCCCAATCGGCGGCTCACTGCGGTGTCAACTTCGAGAATCTCCTGCAAAAGATCATCACACTGGGTCTCGGGTATCTTCCCAGGCTTTAGAGTGTGCAATGGCGATTCTGCACGCCACTCCTCCCCTTTATCAAGGGGGGAGGTCGGGAGGGTGTTGTCTCGAAAAATCCTCCCAACCTCCCACTACCTCCCCCCTTCATAAGGTGGGAGAATTCCTACTCAATCCAATGTTACAGATCACGAACCATGTGGCGCACTGGAATTTCGAAGACATATAATCGTAATAGGAATCAGAATGGTTCAAATTATGTCAATTCGACGATTGCGAAAATCGTCCGCTCCGATGCAGGTACTGTGTCGAGAATGCCGGGGAATGATTGCCCCTGACGCAACGGTTTGCGACATTTGTCACGCGCCGGTTGTCAGGAGATATTGCCCCAGGTGTTCCAGGCTCGTTCCTGAAACAACAGAATACTGTCCTTATTGCGGCACATCCAAAAAAGCCAATGTTAAACGGATCCCGGTGATGTCGATTCTTTTCGCAACGGCAATTCTGGGAATGACTCTGTATCTGGCTGTACGCTTTTCCGGCAGCAAGAATGTGGCGCCGGAAGAACAGGTGCCGCCGGCTCCAAAGGCGTCTGAGGTCAGTCCAAATCCAGTCTCGTACCCAAAACCCGTGGAGAAACAGGCTGTCCCGGCGCAGGCGCAAAAACCTGTGATCGATGAACAGAAAGGAACCGAGTTGAATATTCAAGCGCATCAATTGATTGGTGAAGGCAAGTACGTCGAGGCGATCCCAATTCTGGAACAAGCGCTGAAGTCCTTTCCAAAAGACAGCACCGCTCCAGCTTACAAGTTTGTTCTCTACAATCTCGGTCACTCTTTGCGCAAGGCAGGCCGGTCCAAAGAGGCGATTGCGTATTTCGATCAGTGCATCCGGATCGATCCAACGTGGGAGAAAGCCCGGAGCGAATTACAGATCGCCAAGGCCGCAGCGAAAACCCCCTGAATAGTTAATCAACTGGTTAAATATTGAAACCGGTCTGACCTTGGACTTTGACTTTGGACTATTGTCTCGCCTTGATGGCTGCGTCCCGCACGCGGGGATTGGGCTCCGATGCGCTTAGCGTTTTGATCTGTTGCGTCAGCGAGGGGTCGCCGAGTTTAGCAGAAACATGGATCGCGTTGATCATCAACTCTTCCTTGTTTTGCTCCGACATTTGCGGAAAGCCGGCCAGATAGTTGCGACTCATCATCTTCAGAAGCAGATCCGCGCCGGATGCATCTTTCATACGAGCGAGCGCAATTGCCGAATTCCAGGCAACTTCAGGCGTCGCGTCGTCCAGATGCGCTTGCAGCGGCGGCACTGCATGCGGATCCTCGATTGCCCCTAGCACATAGGCGCTCATCGATCGCACTCCCGAATCGGTGTTTTCCAGCTTCTCGATGATCTGCGGAACAGCGCTCCGGTCGCCGATAGCGCCAAGCGCCCAGATCGACCAGATCACTGTTTGGGAATCCTCATCGTTCATCGATTCCAGAAGCGCCGGTACGGAGCGCGGATCTTTCAATCTGCCGAGTGCCAGCGCCAGATAGCGGCGGATCTGCGGATCAGTTCCCTTTGTGTTCCTGAAAATCAGAAGCATCTCCGGAAGCTGTTTTCGCGCTTCGGTCTCATAATCCTTTTTCGGGTTTGCAAACAGGTTGGACAGGTGATACGCGGCTTGCCACCGTTCGGACTGGCTTCCGGTTCGAATATCGTAGAGGTAATCGCGGACGGATTTTTCCTTCAATGCCATCTGGCCGAAGATGACAATTAACACAACCACCACACCTACTACGAGGAGAGGCACCAGAATAAAGCGAAATACAACAAGGATTCCGGTTTCCTTTTTCTCTTCCTCTTCCTGCAACGGTGGCGTATCTTGCGGTTCTTTCTTCATTTCAAATCCTGATGATTGTTATATTGCTTTTCCGATTTGCGAATCGCCCATTCGAACAGTAGCCACGAACCGAGGCAGCAAGCAAGCGCCAGCACAAGAAGAACGGAGGTAAGATCCATGTTGAGCAGGGAAGAAGCCTACTGGCTTCCGGCAGAAGCCGTGCTCGAAGCTTCCGATACCGGCAGGGGTGAGATGGAAGCCTGATTGCCCTTTCCAATGCTGTACAGATAATTCCGCAACGCGATTCTTTGCTGTTCCGCATCTCCGCCCAGGACATTGGGAAGAGCCGCTTCCGGGAAGAAATCGGGCATTCTGGTTCCCGGCAGAAGCATCTGCGGATCATCCAGCCATTTCACGATCCATTCCGCGCGCAATCTTGTCTGTGCCATTGTAAGGTCCGGGGCCAAATCTGCAGATGTTTTCCCTTCGGGGGTTTGAGCTCCGATCACATGACACGAAGCGCACTGAAATGTCGTAAATAAAGTTTGTCCATCACTGAGATGTTCCGCAAAATTAGGCTGAGAATTGAATGGTCCTACTTTTCCGGAGGCTATAAGAAATTGCACCAGCGTATTTGCTTCGTCATCCGACAGTCTGAAATTGGGCATGCGCACTTTCAGCCAGGGCCTGATTTTCCCCGGGCCTTTTAGAAACTGGAACAACCAATCGGACTGAACTTTTTCCCCTTCATTCAAGAGAGCCGGAGGGGCCATACCCGCTTCGGTGATCACATTTCTGATTTCGCCGCCCCACCCATCGATGTTGTGGCACGCTACGCAGTTCTTTTCCAGCACGAGCCACCGCCCCTTTTCTGCAACCTGCTCCTGTGCTGTTAAGACACGCTGTGATCCCAGGGGCACCTGCTCCTTTGTAAGACCGGTGATGAGCATGGTGATCGCTTTGATCTCATCCTCATGGAACTCGAAGTTCGGCATCATCAACTTTTCGTCCCAGCGCTTGACACGGTCCTTATCATAGCCCCGCGGATCGTGCAGCTTTTGCGAAATCCAGGCTGGTACAGAATGCTCGATTTCTACAAATCCGAAATCGAACTTGGTGAGCAGCTTGCTGCCCTCTTCAGATAACGAAGTCCCGATCCCTTTCGCATTCTCCAATCCTTTGATGAGGTGGCATCCGGTGCACCCGTAGCGCTGGACTGTCTTTTCACCCAGGAAGACCCAGCGGTCCTGTTCGGACATCTTGTTGTATTCCTGTTCTGCGGCCAGGCCGTATTGCCGTTTCAAGCCGTAGACAATCTCATCCTTCAGGTATTTCTCATCCTGGGGCCCGACCTTCTGCTGTTCCCATGCGGGATCGCGAAGCGACAACAAGTAGGCGGTGATATCGAGCGCTTCTTCATCGCTCAGTCTCATGTTGGGCATCCGGGTTTGTACGGAATAATGACGTGGCTCTTTCAGCCAGTGATATAGCCATTCCACAGTTGTCTTGGATCCGAGTTTGATCAACGGCGGTCCGAATCTGCGGCGCGTATTCATGATTTTCGGAGCTTCGCCATCAGTCAGATGGCATCCGACACAACCAACCTCCTGGACCAGTCGTTTGCCATTCTCCGCATTTCCCGTTTGCGTTAATGCGGCGTACTGGATGGGCTCCGATCTGGAGAAAATGAATTCCACCATGGCGCGGATTTCCACCCGGCTTCGCGCGATATCTTCCGGAGAACTGTTATTGCTGTTATGAAAATAGCGGGGCATTCGGGTTGTAGGCCGGAAAGCTTTTGGATTTTCAACCCATTTCATGGCCCATTCTTTTGTCACTTTGCTGCTTACATGCCGCAAATCAGGTCCGACCTTCGGAAGATTTTCAAACCCCTTTGTGAGATGGCAGCCATGGCAGCCATTTTCGATGAATAGATAACGCGCTTCGTTGATCTTGTCTCCGCCCGGAATCTGCGCTACGCCGGTGTGACATTTGATGCAGGAAGCCTCCACCGTGGATGTGGTATACATCTTCTGGTCCCAATGGTGCATCTCGTGCCAGTGCTGCTCTTTTTCCCAGCGCTTTGCCTCCTCTTCGTTTTCCGGCATGTGTGCTGCAGTCACAAAATCTGTGGATCGTCCACGGCCGAGATGGCACCCCGTACATCCAAACGTCTCCATCGGATGTTTGGAATTGCTTCCTGCGTACAGATCCAGCCTGGGATGTGAAACAAAAGGCTGTTCTATCTTTCCGTATTTTGGAATCTCGGCGTCCTTTTCGTATCCATCTTGCGCGATTGAGACATGACAGGTCATACAGCGGTCGACGCGCGCTACCTGCAGGAAGTTGAGGTCTTCATTCTGCCCGTTGACAACGACTTGCTGAATCTTAATCGATGGATCCATGAAATCGACAATCGGAAGATTGCGGAAAATGTTTGCCACGTTCGGAGAGATGTTTTCCGCTTTCCGTTTCAGACGATCCAGCTTGGTCAGCTGTTTCGTCTTTTCCTTTTCCAGCTCATCGATCCGTTTTGTAAATGCGGCAACGCGATTGTCGACCTCAGCCTTTTTTGCGTTCACCACATCCAGTTTTGCAGTGAGATCCTGCATTTCCGCAAAGATCTGATCGAGTTTTTCTTTCAGCTTCGGAGCGTCTTTTGGATGGTCGGCGACAGCTTCTTCATAATCGTAACGGGCGGCTTCATATTCCGCTTTCTTGAACCGGAATTGCTGGTCGGCCTTGTACCAGACGCCCTGCATCACCTTTTGTTCATCCAGCGCCTTTTGATAATCACTTTTATTTTGCTTCTGTTGGGCTTCTGCGGCTTGCAAGTCTTGAAGGATCCGCTGATATTCAGGGTTGCCTTGCAGCGAGGTTACTTCCTGAGTCTCTTGCGCCTTTGTTTTTGCGAGATCCAGTTTCCGAAATGTAGCCTGAAAGTACTTCCAGCCGCGATTGTAATCCTGCCACATGGTCCACATGAAAAACACAAACAGCACGATGCTGGAGATTGCGAACCATTTGTTTAACCGGAGAATATCGTAAGCGTGATCAGGATCTCTTTTTGGCATAAGAATTCAGTCGTCAGATATTGAAGAATGCCTCCGGAATGGCAATGATATACTTCAAATTCAGGAACCAGCGAAGATACATTTTGATCGGCAAGGCGACCATGCACAAGAACAGGAGACATCCAATATAGAACCGGGCAGGCCCCATTTTTACGTAAAAGCGTTTCAACACCGTCTTGGCAAGAACCACAGGCAACACAAAAAGATACAAGCCCACAAGAATGAATCCGAGGCTTTCGCGGAGCCACCACTGTGTCGGCAACCCTTTCCCGAGCATGATTACCCAGAAATATTCAGATAGATTGATGTTGTTGAGCACAAGGACTTTGTGAACATCCCAGAATTCATAAGGCCCAAAGAAGTTCCAATTTGGCCCGCGCAAGAATGTACCCAGGATGATCAGCAGCACCCAGAGGATCAGGAACCCGAACAGATAGACTCCGATTTCCCACTTCCGTTCCTTGAATGTGTAGTAACCGCTTCCTTTTGGATTCACATCAATGAACGGGATTGCCATCAATCCAACAATGATCAGAGTCGGGAACACAACACCGGCGAGCCACGGATCGTAATACACCAGCATTTCCTGCAGACCCAGAAAGTACCAGGGGGCTTTGGATGGATTTGGGGATTCAGCTGGATTTGCGGGCTGTTCCAGCGGAGCCTTCAATCCGATCGCCCAGATGGTGAGCAGGGCGGAAATCAGAACGATGCAGATGAGCTCGGTATATACGAGATTCGGCCAAACAAGGACTTTTTCATTGTCTTCTACTTCTTTGACAGGAAGCCCCTGCTCCAGCCGTTGATCGTTTTGTTTTCCTTTATAGAGTCCGTACCAAACAAAAAATCCGACCAGGAAAAGCATCCCGACAATCGGGACGTTATCCGGCGCGCTGACAATTTTCCGAAAGTTGGGGTCTAAAAAGCTTACCAGCAAAAACAAAGTGCCGGCAGCAAAAAGGATCTTTGCCCAGAAAGGTGTCCAGATTTTTTTGGCGCGCAACGCAATCAAAAAGAGAACCGCAGAAGCACTAATCAGAATCAGGGGAGATGTCAGAACATTGACAATATGCTTCAGGAACTCCATAGATGCTCCTTCTTACATCGGTCCGGATATGCCGCCGTCTTTTCGGACGCGCCAGAAATGGACCGCCATCAGAATGGCAGCCACAACAGGAATCGCGACACAGTGCAGCACATAGAAGCGAAGCAGCGCGCCGGCTCCAACAAACCTGCCCCCTAGCAGCGCAAACCGGGCATCGTCGCCTGCATGAACCAGTGCCACATCACCGATCTTTAGTAAGCTCGCACCGGGTCCCTCATGACCCATAAACGGCGTCGCACGCGCCATGTTGGAACCGACTGTGATTGCCCAGATTGCGAGCTGATCCCAGGGCAACAGGTAACCGGTGAAGCTCAACAGCAGTGTGAGCACGAGCAGAATGACTCCGACAACCCAGTTGAATTCACGCGGCGGCTTGTAACTGCCGGTCAGGAAGACGCGCAACATGTGCAGCCAAACGGAAATCACCATCGCGTGAGCTCCCCATCGATGCAATTCGCGCATAATCCCCAGCGGCACTTGCTCTCCCAGCTCCACAATATCCATGTATGCATATTCGAGCGTGGGGCGATAGTAAAACATCAGCAGCAAGCCGGTAAACACTTCTACAAGGAAAAGAAAAAATGTCAGCCCGCCCATACACCAGGTATATCCAAGCGCAATGCCTGATTTTCGGATCCGCACCGGGTGCAGGTGCAGAAAAACGTTATTGAGCACTGCCAGCGCGCGCCCGCGTGTGTCCTTTGGAACAGAATGACGAAAGATCGATTTCCAAATCTGGGATCGCGTGACTTGCGTCCAGATACCTCGTTTCGGTGCCGCCATGTTTTACCCCTTAAAACCAACGCGGAGGGCGCAGAAAACGCGGAGAATTTTTCTTTCCCTCCGCGCTCTCTGCGGTCTCCGCGTTGAAATCATACCCTGACAAATGACTCCGGATCGCTCCACTCACCTTTTTCCTGCTGAAACTTCTTGCCCTTGTCGACCACCAGTTGGCCATCATCGCCCATTGTAATTTTGAACCGTTCCAACGGACGGGGAGCCGGCCCTTCGAAATTGATCCCCGTCATGTAGAATCCGCTACCATGACATGGACATTTAAACTTGGCTTCGGCTTCCAGCCAGTTGGGGGTGCATCCAAGATGAGTGCATGTGGTGCTCAAGCAATAAATGATGTCGGAAGTCCTCACGATCCAGCAACGATATTTTTCCTTCCAGCGTTCATCCACTTTTCCTACCGAATAATCTTCCGGAAAACCCGCCTTAAATAAGGAAGGCGGTTCAAACAAAACATTCGGGAACAAAAAGCGAACGGTTGCTGTGGAAGCAACCCCCATGGCGGCAGCAAATGAGCCCCACGCAAGAGCCAGCCAGGAGATAAAACTTCTTCGACTTACTTTCTCTTCTGCCATCAATCCTCTCTTTCTTCTTGCGGCGGGTAAATGCGGAAAAAATCGATCTGAAAAATCAAAGATCGATTATCAATAAGAACCCAATTGTTGTCAAGGTGAACCTGCCCCCCTTGCCCTCCCTGATCAATCACTCTATTCTCTGTGTGCATCCGAACAAGAAAATGGAAGAGCAAGTCATTCTGGTTGATGAAAACGATCAGGAAATCGGCGCGCAGGAAAAACTGAGCGCGCATCGCGAAGGGGCGCTTCACCGCGCGTTTTCATTGTTTGTTTTTAACTCTCGCGGAGAACTTCTTCTGCATCAGCGCGCCGCCGGCAAATATCATTCCGGGAGTCTCTGGGCGAATACATGCTGCAGTCATCCCAGACCTGAGGAAACGGTGGAAGACGCGGTACATCGAAAGCTCCGATCCGAAATGGGATTCGATTGCGACGTACGGAAGGTCTTTCACTTCATTTATAAGGTTCAGTTTGAGAATCGACTCTTCGAACATGAGCTCGATCATGTATTCATTGGAACGTTTGAAGCCGATCCGGTCCCCAATCCTGAGGAAGTAGAAGATTGGAAATGGATCGATCCGGAAGTATTGCGAAAAGATCTGAAAGCGAATCCGGAATCGTATGTCTACTGGCTGCGTGAGTGCCTGGATCGCGTCCTGGCAGAGATGTGAAAAAATCGTAGGGGCGCATGGCATGCGCCCTAGTCGGATTTGCCCACCAGACGAGAGGGCGCACGCTGTGCGCCCCTACATTATTGTGAACTAATCTCCTTGCACAGCGTTGAATAAGAATAGGCGGGCGCTGTGCTATAATTTTCATCAGGGTAGAAGCCTGCCTGGATCCAAGTTAGGAGGAAGTCATGTTTCAGCGGATTAGACGAATGTTTGCCGCGATGTTCAATTGGATGATGGGAAAAACCGAATCGCAGATGACCATCCCGATGTTGGAACAAACGGTGCGCGAGATGCTCGATAGCCTGAAGACTCTCCGGGAAGCGACAGCCATGACGCTCGGATTTGAAGCCAGGTCAGAGCGCGAATTCAAAGTAAAGAGGGAGCGCGTCAAGACATTGCAGGCCCAGGCAGAAGAAGCTCTAAGACAGGGGAATGAGAAGCTGGCACGCCGGGCGTTGCAATTGCAGCTGGAAGCCCAAAGTGAGCTCGAACGTTCGGAGCAAATCTGGAAGAGCGCGAAGATTCGCGCCGAAGCGGCCCGCGCCAAACTGAAGGTGGAAGAGGAAAAAGTTCAGGAAAAAATCCGAAAACTGGGTGAACTAAAGTCGATTGCGGCCATGAACGATGCTCAGAAAAAGATGTTGGAAATCACCGACAAGTACAACATTGACGGCGCAATGTCTACTTTCGATTCTGCAGCGCAGCAAGTTCAGGAACAGTCGGACAAGCTTGCGGCGTTTGACAAGATCGCGGTGAGTGAAGGGGAAGAATTGGACAAACAGTTGGATCAGCTGACCGGCAAAGTGAAAGTGGATGCCGCGTTGGAAGATCTCAAACGAAAAATGGGACTCATTAAAGAGCCTGCACCCGTGGCGCAACCCGAAGCGCAAAAAATCTCATCTGCATTCGACACGGAAAAGGAGAAGTAGGCCCCTCGGTCAGGCAACCGCATGTATAAATTGATCTATAAGGATGGGGAAAAGATCGCATCTTTTCCTGTTCGTGGCCCTGAAGTCGGCATTGGACGTGCTTCCGATAACGACGTAGTTGTCAATGATTTTGGTGTTTCCAGACACCATGCCAAGCTCGTGGTCGACAACGGCGAATGCTTTGTCGTCGATTTGAATTCCCGCAACGGGACCCGCGTGAACAACGTTCTTGTGACACGCGGAAGCTTGAAAGACGGTGATGAAATCAATCTGGGAAAGTTTACTCTGCGTTTTACCAGGATTGATGAAAAAGTCCAGCTGGAAGAAGAAAACGAAGGGAATGCGCTCAGTCCCGGAACTTTCATCAAGCCGATCAGTGATATTCAGAATATCATTCCGGAAGCGCTCCAGCACCTCGAACCTTCAGAAGAAAAAGTAATCACCGAAATCCAGAAGAGCAATCAGATTCTCGGTGTCCTGATTGAAGTGGCGAAATCTCTTCTGAAAGTCCAACCCCTGGAGGATGTGCTGGGTCTCGTAATGAACCTGATTTTTGAGCATCTCCCTGCGGAACGTGGTTTTCTCATGCTTTACGACGAGCATTCCGGAGAGTTGATTCCCAAAATCGTCAAATACAGGGATCCGTCCGCAGACAAGGACCAGATTACGATCAGCAAGACGATTACGAATAAGGTTTTTACCGACAAGGTTTCCATCCTGACCTCTGATGCGCAGATGGATCCACGCTTTGACGGCGGAGCGAGTATCATTTTTCACAGCATTCGATCGGCGATGTGCGCTCCTCTTTGGAACAAAGATGACGTGATCGGTGTTGTTTTTATCGATTCTTCGACCCGCACCGGTACCTTCATGCCGTCCGATCTGGATCTATTGACCGCCCTGGCCAATTACGCCGCAATCGGAATCGAACAGGCGCGGCTCAACCAGAAAATTCAGGAAGAAATTAAGCGCCGAAGCCAGTTGGAACGATACCATTCTCCCGCAGTGATCAGCCGGATCCTTGGCGTAGGGTCTAACGATCAAAGCATGGAAGCGCAAGAACTGGATGTATCGGTAGTTTTTTCTGATATTGTCGGATTTACCAGCATCGCGGAAAAGATTGAGCCACACAGAGTTTCGCTTCTTTTGAATGATTATTTTGCGGAGATGACAGACATTATTTTTCGTCATGATGGAACGTTGGACAAATTTATCGGCGATGCGATCATGGCCGTTTTTGGAGCTCCATTGGCGATGGAAGATCATGCCGTACGCGCCGTTCGCACAGCGATCGAAATGCGCGAACGACTGAAACAAATGAATGCGGAAAAATTTACGAAACACAGGATCGAGGTCCGCATTGGAATTAATAGTGGACGGGTTGTCGCGGGAGATATCGGCTCCCCGAAACGTATCGAATATACCGTCCTGGGGAATACGGTCAATATTGCATCGCGTTTGGAATCCGGTGTTGCCAAACCGGGCCAGATTGTGATTGGAGAAACCACCCATCAGATGCTCGGTGATTTTTTTAGAACGGAGCCTCTGGGTGAATTCAATTTGAAAGGGCTGGAAAAATCGATTATGGTGTATGAAGTACTCGGGGAGAAATAGGATTGCCGCCGAACCAACATAACAGAAAATGGCGATCTTCAAAGAAACAAAAATAAAAGTCAGTATTTTGATCACCTTGACCCTGTTATTCTTCAGCGTCGGCGTGATCCCCCTCCTGATCAGTAACTGGAAACTGATCTCCATTAACAAAGAAGAGCTCGAAAGCAGTCTGCGGGAGAATTTTGTAAACACCGCCTCCACTGTTTCTTCCAGAATAGCCGCCTATGTCGGGGACTACCGCTCGCTGATTCGCGATTTCTCCACCAAAGCGCTTGGAGCGATCCAGAGCCAGGCACTTCCGCAGGAAGTTTCGGTCTTGATGAAGGATCTGAATGTTCTGCGGGTCCGGGTGTTGAGTACGCAGGGAAAAGGGCCGTACGGTCAGAAATTGGAGTTTCAAGATCCGCACGTTCCGGAGCTGGAATACAGCGCTTTTCAGGCTGCCGCCCAGGGGAAATCGTTTATCGGCACGCCCTACTACAGCAAGGCAGATGACACGGCGATTCTGATTCTTGCCGAGCCGGTGCGGAATGACTCGGGTGATACCGTTGGCGTCGTTTCCATGATCGTAGGTATGGATCCGCTTCTTGAAATTCTTGCCGAACAGAATGCAGGCGGAACGCGTGTCTATGTGGTTGACACCGCTGGAAACTTGCTTCTGGATCCACGCAAGAGCGAGATGGAATCGCATCCCAGTCTTGCATCCAGCACAATCGTTGCCGAATTCATGTCCACAGGCGGTCACATTTCGACCGTGCGTCCGTATAAAGAGAAGAAAGGCACCGGAGTTACGGAAATTCTGGGCTCTTATTCCTCCATTCCCGATTTGCGTTGGGGCGTCGTCATTCAAATTGAAAAAGCGATCGCGCTGGAACCGGTGGATGCGATGATTCGTGAATCCACCAAATGGGGGATTTTGTTCGCCCTTCTGGCCGCGACGGTTGGTGTGTTTTTTGCGCGCTGGATTACCAATCCGATTCAGATTCTTGCTGAGCACGCGTTGAATATCGGCCGGCATCAAAATTTTGATCAAAAAATTGAGCTCAAAGCGAGTAATGAAATCCAGCAGCTCGCGGACACATTCAATTTCATGACCGACGAAATCAAACAGAACATCATCGGGTTACAAACGGCAGCGCGGGAAAACAAGGAGCTGTTCATGAGCTCGATCCGTATGCTTGCTGCTGCAATCGATGCGAAGGATCCGTATACGCGCGGTCACTCGGAGCGTGTGAAAGATTATGGGATGGTGATTGCGAAGCAGATGGGTTTTAACGCGGCAGAGTTGGAGCGTCTGGAGATTGCCGCGCTGCTGCATGATGTCGGCAAAATCGGAATCGAAGATCGCATCCTTCGCAAACCAACCAATCTAACGCCGGAAGAGTTCGAAATCATGAAAACCCATCCTGATAAAGGTGCCAGCATTCTTTCCCAGATTGCTCAGCTCTCCGATATCATTCCCGGAATGCGAGCTCATCATGAAAACTGGGACGGCACAGGCTATCCGCGTGGGCTCAAGGGGGAAGAAATTCCGCTTCTAGCGCGGGTCATTACCGTGGCCGATACGTTTGATGCGATGACAACGGATCGCCCCTATCAAAAAGCATTCACACTCGAATTTGCTCTCAACAGAATTCGTTCCATGACGGGGGCAAAGTACGACGCGAAAGTTGTCGATTTCTTCAGTCGCGCCTGTGAAGAAGGAAAAGTCACACTCCATAAGCCGGCCCGGCCACGCCCGAAACAGCCCGTCGTGTGAAGGTGTGGAGTCGGCGGGCGTCCCTGCCCGCCGGAAACGTGAATCATCACTTGTTGCGGGCACGGAGGCCCGCATTCTCCAAAGCGTTCCAGGAGTCATGTTATACTTGGCTGCTACGAATCTAATACGATGCTAAAGCAAACTATGAAACATCTTACTTTCATTCTTTTGATTTCACTTTCCCTGGTCTATTGTGGCCCGAAGAAGCCCCATCCGGATATGCCGACTCCGGATCAGCCGCCTTCGCCGACGACCCAACTCGAGCTCAAGGATGCAAATCAGTTATTTGCGCAAAAGCGATGCGCGGAGGCCGCCGTTCTGTATCAAAAATTTCTGCAAAAGACTCCCAAGGATTTTGTTGCCTGGAATTTGCTTGGACTGGCGTACCTTTGCGATGGGAAAGCGGATCAGTCTTTGGCCGCTTTCAATCAATCCCTTGCGGTCTCGCCTGCCTATACGGATGTGCACAATAATCTGGGTGTGGCATATATGGAGTTAAATAATTATCCAGAAGCCCGCAAAGAGTTCCTGAGGGCGCTGGAAGATACGAGCTACCCCACGGCCGGGCCATACTTCAATTTGGCAAAAGCGTCCTATATGGAAGGGAAGTATGAAGAGTCCCGTGCGCTCGCGAAAAAAGTATTGGACACAAACTCGACAGCGATTGGTCCTATGATGCTGTATGCCCTGTCGCTCGAAAAACTGGGACGTTTGAATGAAGCAGAGGAGACCTACCGTTCGCTTCTCAAGGTTGCTCCGAACAATCTGGAGGCTTGTTATTATTTCGCCAATGTCCTCGTCCTTCAAAACAAAGGTTGTGAAGCGCGTACGTATTACACGAAGGTTGTGGACGGTAGCCCGCTGGGACCGTTGGGACAGCAAGCGATCGAGGGACTCAAGAACATTCGTTGCCAGCAGTAGCTTTCCGAGTGCCTGACCGTGTCGTTTGAGAGAATCCTGGAGAAGGTATCCGCCATAGAGGGTGTGAAGGCGGTGCTGTTCCTGGATTCTACCGGCGAGACGATTTTTTCGTTTGGCGAAGAGGATTCTGAAAGATTGCAACTTCTCGGCGCGTATCAAGGAATCTTACTCAATTCTGTTTCCAGAATCGGCATGATTCGTGATCAGACGATTATTACCTTGGGTGAAAAGCGATCGATCTTGACTCGTCACATCAAGGATGGTTATTTTATCTGCGTACTTCTCTCCCCGGAGACTCACTTTGCTCTTCAACAGCTTCGGATTCAAGATGCGTGTGAATCTCTGGCACGCGAGTTATAAATATGTTTGAGTTCATCACTGAAGAAAAAACGTTTCTGCAGAAGCTAAAGTCCGGTCTGCGCAAAACAAAAGACTCACTCTCGACACAGCTGGACAAGGTCGCAAAAATGGGGAGGGATGTCGACCAGGATATTCTGGCGTCCCTGGAGGAAGCGCTGATCCAATCAGATATCGGAGTTGGTCTGGCCACACATCTGATGGATCTGGTCAACGAAAGAATTAAGAGCAATCAACTTTCAAGTGGAGCCGCGGTAAAAGAATTAATTCGAAATGAGTTGCTGCAGATATTTCAAAACACCGATCCGTGGTGGGAGAAACGATATCCCCAACCGGCGGTTTTCATGATTATGGGAGTGAATGGCGTGGGGAAGACTACCACCATCGCCAAGCTCGCTTATGAATATAAGAAGCAGAACAAGAAAGTAGTGATTTGCGCTGCAGATACTTTTCGTGCTGCGGCTGTGGAACAATTAGAAGTGTGGGCAAACCGGATCGGTGTGGAAATGATCCGCCAGAAAACCGGTTCGGACCCGGCTGCGGTTGTGTTTGACACATTGAGCGCCGCAAAAGCTCAGAAAAAGGATCTGGTGTTGATCGACACAGCCGGGCGTTTGCATACAAAAGCGAATTTGATGCAGGAGCTCGCGAAAATCAGAAAGATCGCAAATCGCGAAGTCGCGGGCGCGCCCCACGAAAGCTGGTTGGTGTTAGATGCGACTGTCGGGCAAAATGGAATTGTGCAGGCGCGTGAATTCATGAACATCACCCCTGTCAGTGGGATCATCCTGACGAAGATTGATGGAACCGCCAAAGGCGGAATTGTAGTCAGCATTGCAAAGGAGCTTGGTGTGCCGATCAAGTTTCTTGGTGTCGGTGAATCGATCGACGATCTGTTGCCGTTTGATCCGAACAAATTTATCGACGCCCTATTGGAAACATAGGACATGGCCCTGGATCGTTATTATCTGAACTTCGCGTATCAGCTGGCCCTCCAGAATGAGGGAAACACAGCGCCAAATCCGTCCGTGGGAGCGATTGTCGCGCGCGGCGAATACGTTGCCGGATACGGTTATCACCGCGCCGCAGGAGAAGCGCATGCGGAAATCGTTGCGCTTCAGCAGGCAGGCGATCGCGCTCGAAACGCTACGCTGTATTGCACTCTCGAACCTTGCTCGCATACCGGTAAGACCCCACCTTGTACGGACGAAATCGTGCGTTCGGGGATCACGCGCGTTGTTTATGGAGCAACGGACCGGAACCCGTTGGTGAGCGGAAAAGGCCATGAGGCTTTGGAGCGTGCTGGAATTCGCGTGGACCGGATCAAAAGTAACGTAATCGATGCGTTCTATGCGCCTTTCTTTCATTCGTTCAGCGCAAGGCGTCCCTACGTTGTCATCAAGGCTGCTATGACGGCAAACGGGATCATCTCTCCCGCGGACCGCAATTCGCGATGGATTACAAACGAAACCAGTTTGAGCTGGGTGCACCATCTTCGCGCCCGCTGTGATGCGGTTCTCGTAGGGGCCGATACCGTCATTTTGGACCGTCCACATCTGACCGTCCGGGCTGAAGGGATCAAGCGGTCCCCGATGCGTATCGTTCTGGATGCCCGTTTCAAGCTGGATCCTGACGAATGCTCTCTGCTGGAAGGGAAAACACCGGTTTTGATTTGCGGCTCGGAAAACGCCCCGGCTCGCAAAGAGGAAATCTGGCATCCGCATGGCGTACGCACGCTACGCTTCCGGAATACCGCTGATCTTCTTACTAAACTATTAGAATCCGGTGTCCATAAAATGGTGGTCGAAGGTGGACAAAAGATCTTTACCTCTTTTCATACGGCGGGGGTAATCGATGAATATATCCTGATGGTGGCGCCGCGGATTCTAACGGGCAGGCACTTCTTAAACGTTTTCGGCGGCCCCGAGCAGTCGCTTTCCGAAACCCAAAGGTACCGGATCGACCCGCCGCTGGAGCTGGATGGAGACTTCCTGGTTCGGATGAGAAGGAAGACGGATGTTTAGCGGAATCATTGAAGAGACCGGTAAGATTCTTGCAATTCAACCGACTCATCAGGGAGGCTTCCGGATGCGGATCCATTCGGGAAAGCTGGCACGACGGTTGAAGCCGGCCGATAGTATTGCCGTAGATGGAATCTGTTTGACAGTTACCCGAAAAAACGGCAGTGGTTTGTCGATTGATGTTTCCCCCGAAACCTGGAGAAAGACGAATTTGATGGACAAGAAAACCGGAGATCTGGTGAATCTGGAATTGCCGGTGACTGTTTCCACGATGCTCAGCGGGCACTTTGTCCAGGGACATGTCGAGGGGATTGCCCGCGTGGAAGCGTGGAAACGAGAGGGTGATGATGTGCGTCTGGTGTTGCGTCTGACTCCCGATCTCGTTGAAAACTGCGTGTCAAAAGGCTCGATTGCGGTAAACGGTGTCAGTCTTACGATCGCCGGTTTGAAAAGACGAAAAATGGAAATTGCGCTGATTCCTTATACCTTGCGTAAGACCAATCTGGAGCGTCTTCAGCCCGGTGATCACGTCAATATCGAGACGGATATCATCGGCCGATATGTTGTCTCCGCCCTGAAAAGGCAATATGATGGGCAGAAATCAAAAAATCTAATATTATAGAAGTGAAAGCAACCATGTATCCATTCATACCGATCCCAAAGGCGATTGAGGAAATCCGCAAAGGCAAGATGGTCATCGTCGTAGATGATGAGGACCGCGAGAATGAAGGTGATCTCACCATTGCGGCGGAAAAAGTGACTCCTGAAATCGTCAATTTCATGGCGAAGTATGGACGCGGTCTGATTTGTCTGGCAATGACCGGGGAACGCTTGGATGAGCTGCAAATCCCGTTACAGGTAACGGAAAACACCGCGAAGTACGGCACTGCGTTTTGTGTATCGATCGAAGCAAAGCAAAATGTGACAACAGGTATTTCCGCGCATGACCGCGCCACGACCGTTCTGACGACGATTGATCCGGCCACCAAGCCTTACGATCTCGCGCGTCCGGGTCATATCTTTCCGTTGCGCGCCTGCAGGGGCGGTGTGTTGCGTCGCGCGGGGCAGACGGAAGCAGCGGTGGATCTGGCGCAGCTCGCCGGGCTTTATCCTGCGGGCGTCATTTGCGAAGTGATGAATGACGATGGCACGATGGCTCGTGTTCCGCAGCTCATCCGGTTTTGTAAGCGCCATAAGCTTCATATGATCACGATCGCCGATCTAATTCAGTACCGGATGGCAAATGAACGGCTGGTGCGCAAGGTGGCCGACACAAAAATGCCCACACGCTTTGGTGAATTTCGAATCAAAGCGTTTGAAAGTGTAATCGATGGTGGTGTCCATCTCGCGCTTGTGTGTGGGGAGATTGCTCGTGAGGATAAGGTGCTTGTGCGTGTCCATTCTCAGTGCATTACGGGTGACATCTTCCATTCCTGGCGCTGCGATTGCGGCCAGCAGCTCGAACGCGCTCTTGAGCTGATTGCACAGGAAGGAAAGGGCGTCTTGCTATATCTTCATGGCGACCGTTTTGAAGGGCGCGGGATCGGTTTGTTGAATAAGTTAAGAGCCTATGAGCTTCAGGATCGGGGTGAGGATACAGTGGAAGCAAACGAGAAGCTCGGTTTCAAAGCGGATCAGCGTGACTACGGGATCGGAGCCCAAATCCTGATCGAAATCGGCGTGCAAAAAATGCGTTTGATGACCAACAACCCGTCCAAGTATGTGGGCCTGAAGGGCTATGGCCTCGAGCTTGTGGAACGCGTTCCGCTGGAAATTGCGCCTACCGGCTCTAACATCAAATATCTGCGCACAAAAAAAGAGAAAATGGGTCACATCCTCTCCGGAGTGTAGGATTTCACCACAAAGACACAAAGAACACGAAGAAAAGGTAAAATAGTTTTACTTTGTGTCCTTTGTGCCTTTGTGGTGAATAACAATCATGTTTGATCAACTAAGCGAAAAATTGCAGCGCACGTTAAAGAACCTGCGCGGCGAAGGAAAGCTGACCGAGAAGCACATCGAAGAAGGGATGCGCGAAATTCGGATCGCGCTTTTGGAAGCAGACGTCAACTTTAAGGTTGTCAAAGCTTTTATCGATTCTGTAAAAGGGAAGTGTCTCAATCAGGAAGTCCTGAATTCACTTACGCCGGGACAACAGGTCGTCAAGATCGTACGCGATGAG
The DNA here is from genome assembly GCA_963843285.1 of uncultured bacterium. GTDB lineage: Bacteria > Acidobacteriota > HRBIN11 > JAKEFK01 > JAKEFK01 > CAZDDB01. The sequence continues at coordinate 26,254 of CAWJJO010000007.1, read as the reverse complement.
TTGATTCACATTCTCGGTGATCAGAACGTCGCTCTCACATATTCCGATCCTCCAACTGTTTATATGATGGTGGGATTGCAGGGCTCAGGAAAAACTACCACAACAGGAAAACTTGCGATCTGGCTGCGGAAGCAGGGGAGAGCGCCGTATGTCGTCTCTACCGACGTCTACAGACCTGCTGCTATGGATCAACTTGCCATTCTTGCAAAACAATCACAGATTCCGTTTTTCCCCTCCACGCCCGATCAGGACCCGGTCAGTATCGCGCGCAAGGCCTTGTATGAAGCGAAGAATACAGGCTACAACATCCTGATCATCGATACCGCCGGACGGTTGCATCTGGATGAGGAGTTGATGGAAGAGCTGCGCAGGATGAAAGAAGAGGTGCATCCGCGAGAGATTCTCTTTGTTGCCGATTCCATGACGGGACAGGATGCGGTGCGAAGCGCTGAAGCATTCAACAATTCGCTGGATATCACCGGAATTGTGTTGACCAAAATGGACGGCGACGCGAAAGGGGGCGCAGCACTTTCCGTTCGGATGGTGACGCAAAAGCCGATCAAGCTCGTAGGAACGGGTGAAAGGTTAGGAGAGCTCGAAGTCTTCCATCCGGATCGTCTGGCTTCCCGAATTTTGGGAATGGGGGATGTGCTTTCTTTGATCGAAAAAGCCGAAGAGGCATACGATCAAAAAGAAGCTGAAAAACTGGAAAAGAAGCTCCGCAAACAGCAATTTACACTGGAGGATTTTCGCGATCAGCTGAGACAGTTGAAAAAGCTTGGCCCCATCAGTCAGATTCTGGGAATGCTTCCGGGTGTAAACGCTGCTGCCATGAAGAACATGAACGTAGATGAAAAAGCGCTGGTGCGAATCGAAGCGATCATCGATTCCATGACGCAGAGGGAACGCGCGAACCACAGCTTGATCAACGGCAGCCGGCGGAAGCGGATCGCAAAAGGAAGCGGGACGACGGTGGAAGAAGTAAATAAGCTGCTCAAACAATTCCTGACAGCTCAAAAGATGCTGAAGCAAGTTGCAAACATGGATCCCCGCAAGATGCGGTTTCCGTTTCCCCGCTAGTTTTTCCACGCATGTTTCGGTCCATTATTTTTGATCTGGACGGCACTCTTGTCGATTCCTATCCTGCCATCCTGGAAAGTTTGAATCACGTCCTGAAAAAATTTCACAAAGATCCAATCGATCTGGAAACGGTGAAGAAACTTGTCGGCAAAGGAATTGAGAATCTCATTACGCGAGCAATCGGAGCAGAGAATGTCCGAGAGGGCGTCAAAGCCTTTCGTGGCAGTTACGATGAAACGCACCGGCGAGGAACGTTTCTATTGCCGGGAGTGCTGTCTACTCTGGAAGGTCTACATCGCAAGGGTATTGGGATGAGCGTTGCAAGCAACAAGCCTTCCGATTACAGTAAGAGCATTCTGGCGCATCTGCAGATCAACCAGTTTTTTCTTGATTGTTACGGGCCTGATCGCGGGGTCCCACCCAAGCCGGACCCGGCAATGCTGAGAGCATTGATTCGTTTGATGGATTCTTCAGCGGAAGATACCCTGTATGTTGGGGACATGGCTCTGGACGTCCAGACGGCGCGGAATGCCGGCGTCCGTGTTGCCCTGATCCCAACAGGCGGCGGTTCACCAGAAGAGTTGCGATCGGCCGGCCCCGATTTTCTGCTTTCTGATTTTTCCGACATCCTGAAGTTGTTTAAGACTTAATTTCTTACCACGGAGAGCACAGAGGACAGTCTTGGCGAGAAATTGAACCCTCAGCGGATTGTTTCGCTGAGTTTCATTGCAAGGGGGGGATCGTACGAAACATCAGACAAATTGCGGAGCCGCACCTGCGCCAGTTGATCGACAATCGCGCCGGATGCGTTTTTGAATGCAGAAAGTTCGCCGGCTGCCAGTGCTTCGGCCTGCGGCGATTTGATGCTCAGGAAGTTGATGTACTTGCCGTTCTTCAGATATCGAAAATCCAGATGCGGGCCGGTTGCCAGACCGGTCATGCCAACGTAACCGATGACCTGCCCCTGTGAAACCGTTGCGCCTCTTCGCACGCCGGTTGCGAACCGTGACAGATGACAGTAGACAGTCGCAATCTCCTTGCTGTGCTGGATCTTGATCGCATTTCCCGCGCCGCCCGCTCGGCCTGCAAGAATCACAGTTCCCTTGCCAATTGCGCGAACCGGCGTTCCCATAGGCGCCGCGTAATCGATGCCGTAATGTGGTCTGTATCCCTTGAGAACAGGATGATAGCGCCGGCTCGTAAAGCCCGAGCTGATTCTGGAGAACTTCAGAGGGGATGCAAGAAAGGCCTTTTTCATCGCCTTTCCATCGGTTGAAAAATATTCCCAGTTTTTCCCGCGTTGAAATCCAATGGCCGTGTATGATTTGCCTTTGTTGCTCAACTCCGCGGCCAGGATTCTGCCGTAACCATACGGTTCTCCCTGAATGTATTTTCGCTCGTAAACAATACGAAACGAATCTCCTTCCTGCAGATCCTTGAAAAAATCCACATCCCATTCAAAGATATCGGCAAATGTGATTACCAGCTCATCGTTTTGTCCAAGATGATTGATCGTGTAATAGAGCGAGCCCTCGATAAATCCGCCGATTTCCTCAACGCGAACGTCGACAGGGTGCTCCAACATTTCTGCATGCAGACCGGATTCGGTCTGGTCGATCACAAGCGTCTTGAATGGATCGATCGGATATTCCAGCCTGGTAAACTTGCTTTCTGCGGTCGAAGTTACAAGCAATTGCTTCCCGGCGTGGATTTGACCAAGATTATAGACATCCCGCGCGCTATCGTAGATCTCTTGAACTTCCAGCGCGTCAAAACCCGCTGACTGCATGACTTCGCTGAATGTCTGGTCCCTCTTGATCTCCATCGATCTCGTGACTGGAGCTACCGCCGGAGCAGGCGAATCGAATTTTTGAACGACCGGAGAAATCGGCATCAAGCTGGCTTGAGCCGGGTTTTCATTTTGCGGTGTATGTTTTTGAAGGTAGTAGAAACTGCTTGCGACGGAAAGTAAAAGGATAAGAATGATTCGGCGCAACGGATAACGCGTTCGAAAAATGATCTTCATCCGCCTATAAGTTCTGATTCCAATTTGGTTTGCATCCGCCCCGTTTCCAGAATGCCGTTCTTTATTTATCAAGTTTTCCCAGTCTTGTCAAGCTTTTTCTATGATCCCCGTAGTACTACGGTCCCTGACCGTCGGCGACCCTTGTGGTCGCCCTCAAACTCAACTTGCGATTTCATGAGGGCGGGCACAAGGCCCCGCCCCTACATACTTAGACTCACGTTCATGGGAATTTTCCTCTCCGTATGCTACAATTTTTGCTGCCAGCTCCACGATCTGCAATCAAATATGAAATCCATCACACCGTTACAGCAGAGCTTTCGCCTTCATGAATTCCAGGGGTCGATTGCCGTAGATGTCCGGATGAACGGACTTCCTCATGTATTTACTGTCGATATCTATTCTTATCTCCGCCAGGAACATCCCGAGACGCATTTGGGATGGTGGTCCTTTACTCTGCCCCCCGGGGAAAGAGTGATCCAGTTTTATGTCGATTTCCGATCGGTAAGCAGGGACTCGGTGAGAATGATTGTGGATGGGGCCAAGACCTCATGCAACGATTGCTGGGTGAATCCTTCGTATTTGCTCGATCCTCTTCAGGATCTGCAGCTTGTCCTGCGAGATGATAAGCTTCAAATCCAACAGTTGGAACATGTGATCATGAAGATCGATGATTCGATGGTGTTGAAGCAGTTTTATGCCCGCCTCCATGCCGGCGGTGGCTACGGAACTCCGCTTCCATTTTTGCCTACCATGCATTTCTATAAGCTTTCGGTCCTTCAAAAACTGTTTACAAGATATGTTCCGGCAGGCGGGAAGGCGCTGGATCTAGGTTGCGGGCGCTGTCTTTTCACTGATATCCAGCCGAACTGGCCCTTTCAGATTTTTGCGGGGGATCTGGATCTTGGTTTGATTCGTGAACGAAAAAGAGAGGTGCCGCAAAATCACTGGTTCCTCTCCGATGCCTCGCATGCGCCGTTTCAAAGCGGTTCGTTTGACGCTATGTTTGCCGGTGAGATCATCGAACATGTTCGGGACCCTTTTCCGGTCCTTCAGGAATGGAGGCGCGTGCTGAAATCAGGCGGCATTTTGATTCTCACAACACCGAACCGCGAACGACTGCTGGCAAAAATCGAAGGCAGGGAGCGCCCCTACTCTCCGGATCACCTTTATGAGTTCTCCTATCGCGAGCTCAGAGACGACATCCTGCCACGGGCAGGGCTGAAAGTGATTGAAAGCACGGGCATTTATCTCGAGGTCCTGTTAAACTGGCTGAGTGGAAATCCGCGCCGGGACTATCTGCAGGCTGAATGGAACCAGGAGAAGTTTAAGCCGCTGATGAAAACCTTCAACCGCCTGGGAAGACTCTTTCCCCAGTTTTCGCTGGATATGATCTTCGTATGTCAAAACCCATAAATCTCGTACCTTGTAATAGAGTTTCGGTTGGTATCTCCTCCCCCTTATCAAGGGGGAGGCTGGGAGGGGGTTGTCTCGAACATTTTCCCAACCTCCCACTAACCCCCCCCTTGATCAGGGAGGAGAATCGCTATCCTACCCTCTGTCATGTTCCGCTAATTGCTATAGTAATCGTACTATTATTGTCGCAATACGCCTCGGCAGTCACTCCGTTTGAGCTCGTTCCTCTTCCGCATGAAGGTTATGAGATCAAAGAGGACGCGATTTATTTCCGGTCCGGAAATATAGGGATTGTTCTGGAACCGGCGACCGATGCAAAGATCGCAAAGTATTATGCCGATCGGGGAATCGATCTCGGCAATCCGTTCTCACAGTTGGGAGGTGAAATGCAAGGCGCCAGCATCTTTATGCTGACGTTGATTAACCGCACGACAGGATCTCTGACATTCACACCGCGCTATATTACGCTCAAGATCAAGACCGAAGCGTACTTCCCCATGGATTTCACGGTCCTTCTGGGGATTGTTGACGGACAAGAAAGAAGGATCCAGGAGATACTGCAGAAATCGGTGTATCACTCCCCCGATTCACTTTCCGCCGGTCAGGTGGTTACGAAGTTCCTGATTTTCCCGGCGCTTCCAAAGAAGTTTGAAGAAATCAAGCTTGAGTTTGACTATCTGTACTACGCAAGCCAGGAGATCCGCACCACATTTTACTTTGCGCGGAAGAAAGAGTAGAGGAATCTACTCTAATTTTGTAAGTGCTCTGGCGCTGGAGATGACGAGTGCTCTTTGAATCCAAAGATACACGTGAGCGGCGCGATAGGGAATCGCAAATGAAGCGCGAAGGACGTCTACCGCCCGGCCAATCGCTCACTCTCAAATGGCCGGTCCTGCATGCGGGGGAAGTTCCGAGATTCGATGCTGCAACATGGGATTTTCGCGTGAGCGGTCTTGTGGAAGCGGCCGTCCGGTGGAGCTATCCGGAATTCATGGGCTTACCGAAAGTGCAAACCAGATCCGATTTTCATTGCGTGACGCGGTGGAGTCGCTTCGATAATGTGTGGGAAGGAATCGGATTTCTGGAAATTCTCAAACACGTTCAGGTGAGACCGGAAGCAAAGTTTGTGCTGGTACACGGAGACTACGGCTACACCGCCAATGTTCCTCTCGCGGACTTGATGCGCGAGGACGTTTTGTTTGCCTACAAGAACAACGGGGAAGACCTCACGCCGGATCATGGCTGGCCGCTGCGTCTGATCGTTCCGCACCTCTATGCCTGGAAGAGCGTCAAATGGGTCCGGGCACTCGAATTCCTTTCCTCAGATTCTCCCGGGTTCTGGGAGCAAAACGGCTATCACATTTACGGCGATCCGTTCAAAGAACAACGGTTCTGGGACGATTGAAGCGCATCTGTAGGGGCTGTGCCATTCGCCATTTGAAGCCGCGAGATCACAAAACGTAGCTCTCCTGAAAAGCAATTTTGGATCATACAAGGGCTCGCGAATGCACAGCCCGGCTGGGAAGTGCTATGGTCAACTTCTTGGGTGGGCTGAGCATTTTCACGTGCGAACCAAATCCTGCAACGAAGGAAGACAATCGCCAATGGCAGCCAGAACAAAACAGAGTTCGAAAATGCTCAGCCCCTACAATGGCCTTTCCGGGTATAATCGATGAGACTGAGGGGTAACTTATTTGGGCGCCGGCCAGGATGAAAACGAAAAGATCCAGCGTTATCAGAAGCTGCTTCATCTAACACAGAAGATTCACAGCACACTCGAACTGGAAAAAGCGCTGGAGATCGTTCTTGATGCGGCATTGCAGTTGACCCAAATGCAGCGCGCATTTGTCATGCTGTTCAACTCTGAGGATCAACTGGAGTTTCGTCTGGGAAGAGACAACAAAGGAAGAACGCTGGGGTTGGATGAATTTCAGGTAAGCCAGACTGTGATTGAGAGGACAATCAAGCAAAGAGAGCTATTTTATTTTGTGAGCCCTTCTCAGGTGGCGAGTGAGAGCGTATACAACCTTCAAATTGGAAGTGGTTTTTGTGTCCCGCTCTTCTCGAATCGTACGGTTGGGAATGAAGGGGACGCCCGGAAAATGGTCGGGATCCTCTATCAGGACAGCAAGCGGATCACGAACGTGGATAAGGAAGGGGAAGCGATCGTGAGTTCTCTTGCGCTTCACGCGGGTCTTGCACTTGAAAATGCGGGGCTTTACGAGCTCGCAACGCTGGATGGATTAACTCGTGTTTTTCAACGCCGCTACTTTGATGCGGTTTCCGAGCGGGAGTGGGAACGCGCCCGAAGACACAAGCGCGCGCTGACAATATTGATGATCGATCTGGATCATTTCAAAAGAGTCAATGATACCTATGGGCATGCGAAAGGCGATCAGGTACTCAAGAGAGCGGCGCAGGTAATCAAAGGAGCTTGCCGGCAGGAAGACATCGTAGCCCGTTATGGCGGGGAAGAATTTGCCATCCTGCTGCCGGAAACAGATTCCGCAGGCGCTCAAATCGTCACCCAACGGATACAGGATGCCGCTTTTGATAAATTAGTCCTAGAAAATCAGGAACGTGTAACATTCAGCATCGGCGCAGCCTGTTATCCGCATTGCGGCGCGAGAGACATGACCGAGTTGATTCGTTTTTCGGATCTTGCGCTCTATGAGGCGAAGAATGCGGGACGCAATCGCGTCACCCTGTATTCATCCCAGATTCGATGAAACAGATCCTCTTTCTACTTGCGCTTCTCCTTCTATTTGCGTACGCGGCCGGTGAAAGCCAGTTGCCTGAAACGCGCGTGATTGTCATGGGAATTGCTCAAGACGGCGGAATTCCTCACATTGGATGCTCTCAAAAAATCTGCAGAACTCAACATCATTTTGTCAGCTCTCTTGCAATTCTCGATGGAGATTCCGTCTATCTGATCGACGCGACTCCCGATCTTCGGGAGCAATATTCCGAGCTGATCCGGCGGCGCCCGGCATTGGCCAAAAAGAATCTGTTTGACGGAGTCTTCTTGACTCACGCTCACATGGGACACTACACCGGTCTGATGTATCTCGGAAAGGAATCAATTTCTACAACCAGGGTACCCGTGTATTGCAGCCGGGAAATGGGTGTATTTCTGAAACAAAACGCTCCATGGAGTTTGCTCGTAAGCAATTCCAATATCGAATTGCATCCGGTCCAGCCCGATGAAGAAATCAAACTTGGAAACGTGACGGTAACTCCGATCCAGGTCCCGCATCGCAAAGAGTTTACGGATACATACGGTTATATCATTCATGGAAAGACAAGAGGGTTGTTATTTATTCCTGATATTGATTCCTGGGAACCGGTTCGTGATACTTTGATCCGTCTGCTACAGAACACCGATCTGGCCCTAATGGATGGGACGTTTTATTCAGGAACGGAATTGCCTGGTCGCGACATCCGGTTGGTTCCTCATCCAACGATTCAAAACTCGATCTCGTTCTTTCAGTCTTTTCCAAAGTATAGAGCAGCAATTTATTTTACTCACCTCAACCACACGAATCCGCTTCTCGATCCGGATACGCCCGAATCAAAAGAGTTTTCAAAAACTCCTTTCAAGATCGCTACCGATTGGCTCGAGTTCATTCTGTAAACCCACTCCAAAAGAACGCACAGCCGTGCGGGCGACCACAAGGGTCGCCCCTACCACTTCTCAGTTCGCTGTGCTATGGTTTCAGGTTGTCATGAAGCGATTTTTTCTGATTCTCCTGGCGATCCTTGGATTCGCGTACTTCCGCGTCGACGCGATTACATCTGAAAAGATCATTTCTTTTGTGGCCCGCCAGCCCGTTCAACGCCCTGTCTATTTTGCGCAATTGATTCCTCCATCCCCGACACAAACACTGCCCCAGACACAGACTCAGGAGACTCAATCGCAGTACCAGACCCAGACCCAGACTCAGACTCAGACTCAGACTCAGACTCAGACTCAGACTCAGACTCAGACTCAGACTCAGACTCAGACTCAGACTCAGACTCAGACCCAACCTTTATTCATCGGCTTTCCGATGAGGATTACATGGAAATTCAAGACCAACGGGCCGGTGATCACACAACCCCAGGCAGACGATCACGCCGTTTATTGCGCGTCGAAGCCGGGGCTCGTCTACGCCGTTTCGCAAACCGATGGGAAGCAAATCTGGAAAACAAACGTGGCTGATGTCGTTGAAGAAGCATTTATACTGAGAAGCGGTACTCTATACATCGGGACTCAGCGTGGTCAGATTTTGGCTCTCGAAACAAAGAAGGGAAAAATCGTGTGGAGCCAGAATGTGAGCGATGAACCTTTCCGAACAATGCCGGCAACTGATGACCAAAATCTGTACTTTGCGTCAGAAAATGGAACGATCTTTGCGGTGACCCAGGCCAAAGGAACTTTACTCTGGAAATTCAAGACCGGTGCCGGTTGTTCCACTTCACCAGCCCTGGAAGGGAACATCGTGTTTGCCGGTTGCGACGATCAAATTCTTTATGCGCTGGACCGAACCGCGGGTTTTGTAAAATGGAAGGTTCCCGTTGGATCACCAATCAAAGGAGCACCTCTTGCCGGCTCGGGTCATGTTTTTTTTGGAACAGAAGAGGGCTATTTCTATTGTCTTAGTTCCGCAGACGGACTTGAAAAATGGAGACTCAAAGCCGGCGGCGCAGTACGCGGAGTGCCAATGTTCTACTATGATCCGAAGAATCCCGACGGGGAACCCGACGTCTTGATGACGGCCCTCGATAATTTCCTGTATGATTTGAATATCAAGAATGGCGGTCGCAGATGGCTTTCCACAACAAGTTCGAGGGTTCTTAACAGAATGCACTTTGATCGGGCATTAATCTTCCTTGCGCCATTTGGCGCTACGATTGTTGGATATGATCCGCATACCGGATCTCGTGTAGGCGATGCCAATACATCCAGCCGCGTCCGGTCCTCACCGATGACGGCGAACGATCGGCTATTCATCGGTTTGAATAATGGGAGTCTGATCTGTATGACCCGGACTCCTCCCCCACCTCCGGAAGGACAGGAAGGCCTATTACAAACTCAAACCCAGACACAGACATCAACAACTGCCGAAGAAGAAGAAGAGGAAGCAGAACCTGAACCGGAGGCGGAGCCGCAAAGCCAAACCCAGAATCAGTCGCAACCGGAAACTCAGACACAACCGGAAACTCAGACACAACCGGAAACTCAGACACAACCAGGGAACTAGTCGTATGGAGAAAAAGCAATTCAGATCGGGCGAAATTGCTCCCGTAAGTGGGAACTACCAGTTTGTTCAACACGAACGCGGTGTCCAGGATTGTGTCCCGCGAAAGGGAGCATACGTTCATCTATTGAAGGGAATGAAGATTCCTACGCATGATTTGTGCCGCGAATCCGCGATCTATTCGTTGATGACGGTGACTGCCGAAGAATCGGATCCCAAGATCAGAGGGACATTCCCCTAGGAGTTGCGGGCGTCCCTGCCCGCAATCCGTTCAGAATGGAGGATTCGCTTCGGGCAAGCGGGAGGACGCCAGACACACCGCCATTCTTGACTTGCCAGCTGCCGTAACACTATTATCAAGTGATTGAAATTAAATGAGTTAGAAGATTGATCTGAACGTGAATCGTTACCATCTCCTCTTCAGGGTGCTCCCTTTTCTTTTCCTCCTCGTCTGGTTCTGGTTTGAAAGTTCCTTTCATCTTCATCCGGTACTTGTAGCCGTCTGGCTCTTCTTTTCTTACACGATTTTGCTGATGTATATCCGCATGCCTGCGGGGGGATTTCGACGCCTTTTTCTCATTTTTTGGGTAATCATTTCCAGTTTGGTGCTCGTCGATTTTCTTCAGCTGATCCGCTATGGCAAATCTTCGGATGCCGAAGTTCTCTACAAGATTGAAGAAAACGACAAGGAAATCCAGCGACGCGCAACGGCGCTCTTAGAAACATGCAGGAGTCATTCACGCGAAATTGAGGAGATTCTCAATCGCGTTCATTCGCTTTCGACCGCCGACTCATTTATCCGGTTGCAGGAGACTCTTGAGAAAAAATCATACTGGTGGGGAGTATACGCACAGGATGGTCAACTTGTATCCTGGTCAGGTCAGGTACCGTATCGTGAGGGCTTCCTGGCAGCGGGGGTAGAAGAAATCTCAGTCGTCAGCGAATTGCATCAGCAATTCCTGAAGCACCGGCGCTCTGTGAAGGCTCAAGACACCGCTTATTCCATTACCGTGCTCAATCCTGTTGCCGCCGATTATGGGATCAGGAATCGCTACCTCAACGGCTACAACCTCTTTACTGATGGGCTGAGCATACGTCCGGATCTTCTATACAATTCGCAACAATCGACCACCACCTCTCCCGATTTGATTATCCGTACGCTTGCGATCGCGCCTGAATTCAGCATTTCCGTTCTGTACAAGAAAGTGCAATATAGCGAATTCCTGGTTCATCGCATTTTTCAACTTCACTGGTGGCTCGAGCTGGTTGCGCTGGCATTTATTCTGACGATGAACATTTTCTTGTTCTTTGATTTTGTGGGACGCTGCGGCGAAGACGTTTCTTCAGGGGAAACGATTCTTTCCTGGTTTGTCCTGTTGGTCGTTTCAGGGTTGTCCTGCTTCATTGCGGCGCATTTTTCTTCTACCGGGTTCACGGCTTTCTTTCGCTTGCCCGGAATTGATCCGGCCGGCAATCATCATCTATTCCGCTCACCCGGTGGTTTTTTATTGACTTCCTTTCTCATTCTGAATGTAGTCATGGGATTGGCCCTGCTTGTGCGGCGTGTCCGGTTCGCAACCCCATCCGGAAGAACCGCATATCTGTTTCTGGCCGGGTGTTTTCTCCTATCGGGAGTTTTGTTTGCGGGTTATTACGATCTTGTTCGAAGCGGTGTGAGTTTTACAGCCTTTGATCCGATCGGATTCTCTGCGGAACAATTTGACATGTTTCACTTTTCACAGGTTTTTGGGATGCTCTGGCTGGATCTCAGCGTCGCAATTATCATAGGGATCCTCTACTCGCTTGCGATGCCGAATATTCCACGCAATCAATCTCATTTCGCGATTCTTTCCGGAGTGCAGCTTGCCGTCTTTGCAATCTTGTACCTGATTTTCCGGCGCCTGGTCGCGTTTCCGTATGTGCCGTTTCTGATACTTTACGTCGGGATGTGCGCGCTGGTCTTTTTTCTTCCTGTTGGATGGCAGCGGTTTCGCAGGGTGAATCTCGTTTCACGGTTCCTGGTTTCTCTGGTTCTGGTTTCTCTGGTGAGCGCGTTGTTTCATTTTGCCAGGTTTCACTACGCAGCAGACGTGCAGAAATCGTTTGTTGAGAAGGAAGCCGCGTCACAGGTGAACAAGTTGAACAGCACTCTCGCCGATGTGCTTCGCGCGTCACAGAGGCAATTGGATGAGATCGTAAGGAATATTTCTGTGGATCCCAAAATCCCGGATCTCGCATACAGGCTGTGGTCTCGTACGGATCTCGCGCGACGCGGTTACAAATCGGCCGTGGAAGTGTATGGTCAGAATGGAGCGATTCTCAATCGATTTGCGATCAGCCTGCCCCGTCTTTCGTTTGATTTTGCAGGGAATGGTTCGGGTGAGACGTGGAACACGTTCCGGCGTGTAGCTGTTTTTGGAAATTCCAGGCGGCTGGTATCCATCGCGATTCGCACTCTTCCCGGCGTCGGATATCTGGTAGTTGAAGTGGCTCAGGATTATGAGAATTTGCCGTTTGTTCCGCCCAGCAGTCCGTTTCAGGAATTGTTCCGCCCCCCTCATGATTACCGGTTTTATACCACTCCGCCGCTCTTAAACGTATACGATCCTGCATGGCGTCCTCTTTACGTCGCGAGTCCCGACATGCCGGTCTCCGTTCAAAATGGAGCGAACACTTTGCGGAATAAGGATTTTGGGTGGATCGTCGAATCGCCGAACGGACGACCATTCCATGTCTATTATTTCAAGACCACGGACGGATATGCTTCGTTACTCATTCCCGCTGTCACTCTCCGCGGACATCTGGTCCATTTGATTGATCTGCTGCTTTTTAATCTGCTCTGGCTATCGTTGTTCGCGCTGGCGCTTGGCCTGTTTTTTCACCGGCGACTGACGGCTTATTTTTCGTCCGATGCATCCACAAGGTTCAATTTCTTTCAAAAACTTTTGGTGGCTTTTGTCATCTTTTCCATGGTTCCCATGCTGTTTTTATCACTTTTTATCCGAAATTATGTCGAAAAGAAAAAAGTGGATGAGGTCACATCACGCTCACTTCACTCTTTTTCGGTGGCGACTAAAGTGGTTGGCGATTATCTGCTTTACAGAACGGAGGCTCAGGGACCGGGAGGAACGAAGGGCTTATTTACCGATGATCTTCTGGAATGGATCAGCCAGGTCATCCAGCAAGATATTTCATTCTATTACGATCGCTATCTTCTGGCTGCCAGCAATCGCGAGCTGTTTAGCGCCGGCCTGCTCGGGGAACAGATTTCAGGCAAGACCTACATGGATTTGTTTTACAAAGGACAAAAATACAGTATCAGCGATGGCCGTATCGGCACTCTAGAGTTCTTGAATGTGAGTGGCCGCATCTATACCGGCCGATACAAAGATGAGGTAGTGACGATTCCATTCTTGATCAACAGAAAAAGCGTGGAAGCGAAAGTGGGCGAATTGCGCGAATACATGATGCTGGTGGGCGCCGGGCTGATTCTATTTGCGGTATTTCTCGGCTACTTCCTGGCAAGCCGGTTTGCGCGTCCCGTGAGAGTTCTAATCGAGGGCACCGGCGAGATGTCCCGTGGAAACCTGGAGTACAGGATTCGCGAGTCGTATCAAGATGAATTCCGGCAGCTCGTAGAATCGTTTAATGCAATGGCGGGGTCGCTCCACGAGCAGCAGGAGACGCTCGAACGAAGAAGGGCGTACATCGAAAACATTCTCAACCACATTACGACGGCTGTCATATCAATAGATAGTACTACAATCGTAGCAACAGTAAATCCCGCGGCGGTGCGAATGTTTGGGATCGATGCGTCCTTTCGCGGACCGGTGGACTGTCTCCTCCCGGCCGGCAGTGTCTGGTCCGAAGTACAGGATGCTCTTTGCGGCTTTCTGACAAAACGTTCCGAGTTCCAAATCAAAGAGATTGGTCTGTTTCACACAAACCGGGAAACGAATCTCCGGCTGATTTACGTTCCGCTGTTTGAGGAATCGAAATGGAAAGGGGCTGTGCTGCTGGTGGAGGATATTTCGGACATCATCCGTTCCAATCGTCTTTCTGCTTACGCAGAAATGGCTCGCCGCATCGCGCACGAAGTGAAGAATCCTCTGACTCCGATCCAGCTTGCAATGGAACACCTGTTACGGGTGTATCAGGACAAATCTGAGAGTTTTGGTGAAGTTCTGCAAAGTTGTGTCGATGCCGTTCTCAAGCAGGTGAAGGCGCTGCGCATGCTTGTTTCCGACTTCTCGCAATACGGGCGTCCCGGCGCGTTGAACCGCACAGAAATAGATCTGAACGCATTCCTGACCGATATTGCCGACGGATATAGAGGACATCTTCCGGAGGGAATTGGAATGGACGTCCGTTTGGATGAAAAACTTCCGGCAGTGCGAATGGATGCAGACAAGATTCGTGGCGCGTTGATGAACATCATTGAGAACGGTTTGCAGGCAATGAATGGACACGGTCGAATCACGCTGGAAGTGGCGAACGGAAAAGACGGTCGCGTCCAGATCGGGATCCATGATACCGGACAGGGTGTGCCCCCGGAAGTACTGCCACGCATGTTTGAGCCTTATTTCTCTACGAAGTCCGGCGGCACGGGCCTCGGTCTCCCCATCGCCCGCAAAAATGTCGAGGACCAGGGCGGTTCCATCCAGGTAGAAAGCCAGGAAGGGAAGGGGACTACTGTGACTATAGTACTACCGATATTGTAAATCATGGAGCGCAGGCGTCCCGCCTGCATTATCGATCAGCAGGCCACGCTGGCCTGCTTCCGGGCTCCAGCACCAGTGATGAAAGTGCACCCGGCAACATCGTTTCGTTTTAAACAGCGCTGCTAACTCCGGCTTTTGAAAAACACGGTTGTAGAGCCCCAGTCCGGCCCGTCCGTGTAGGATTCCACCAGTGGAGACTGGGCCAGAATCGCGCGCACAGTCTGTCTCTGAACACCGATTCCTTTGCCATGGATGATTCTCGCAACCCGGAAGTTCTTGTTGCGACACTGATAGAGATACTCTTCGACGATCTCCTCGATTTCATCCGGCCGGAAGGTGTGGAGATCCAGTGTATCGGTAATTTCGATTCTGTGCGTCACGATTCCCGGTGCTCCTGCTAGGGGACCAGCAGGATTTTGCCGGTAGAGGCACGGGATTCGAGGCGCCGGTGAGCATCTGCAGCTTCGCTGAGCGGGAATGTTCTGTCAATCCTGATTTTGAGTGTGCCGTTTCTTACCCAATCTAATACGGTAGTTGCACGAAGAAGCAATTCCTCCCGGGTGGCGGCATAGTGTGCGAGCGTGGGGCGGGTTAAGAAGAGCGATCCTTTGGCAGCCAGAATGGAGGGATTGAAAGGAGCGACAGGGCCGCTGGACTGGCCGAATAGAACGAGCATGCCTCGAGGACGCAGACAATCGAGACTCCGATCAAACGTTGTCTGTCCAACCGAATCATAGACAACATGCACGCCGCGACCTTCCGTGATCCGTTTCACTTCTTGAAGAAAATTCGTTTCCGCGTACAAAATCACTTCGTGCGCTCCGGCTTCTTTTGCGATTTCAGCTTTTGCGGTTGTGGATACCGTCCCGATTACAAACGCTCCCAGATGCCGCGCGATCTGCACCAGCAAAAGCCCAACTCCGCCGGCAGCGGCGTGCACAAGCACCGTATCTCCAGGCCGAATAGCCTAACCGTCGTAACCGGATAAGTGGACCAGTCATCCCTGCAGTAAAACTGCAGCGGCATGAAGCGCATCCAGGGAATCCGGTAGCCAGGATGCACTGCCATGCAGGTACGATGGCGTCGGCAGCATACGATCCCAGAGTCATCGCATAGCCAACGCGGTCTCCGATTCTTATTCGAGTCACTTCCGGTCCCACGGCTTCCCACAATGCCGGCGGCCTCAGATCCTGGAGTGAACGGCAGCGCCATGGGATAGAGGCCCGTGCGGTGATAGACATCGATGTAATTTACGCCAACTGCTTCCAGCCGGACCCGCACCTCACTGGTCTTGGGTTCGGGCGTGGGAACCTCCTGGTATTGCAAGACCTCAGGGCCGCCGTACCGCTCAATCCGAATCGCTTTCATGTCGAGCACCTCAGGGCATGGCCGACCGCGCCTCCAATCGGAAGTTTTTGTATACATTTTCTTTGGGTAAGGCAATTGTTTTGCCGTTTCTAACGTAACAAGATCCGGCAATTGTCTTGGCCTCCGTTTTGAATCGGCCGCAAGTGTGGCAATCTGCAAGTGATCCGTAAGTTGCTGGTCTTCGTTTGTCAGACATACGATGGAAACAGATAAGATCCGGAATTTTCGCAAGACACCGAACCGGTCGCGCGCTTCAATAAAGCCGCGATCGCGGTCTTCTTGCTTGTAAAAGAAAGGGAATGATCTGATCGAACCGTTCGATGATTTTCAAACAAATTTGATCCGCGAGATCCGGCTGTGTGATAAAAACAAAGTCGTCTCCGGCAATGTGCCCGACAAAATCCGTGGGATGGCCCAGGCGCAGTACGGTCTCACGGATAATGTCTCCCGTCTGCTTTACAACCGCATCCGCCTTCGCATATCCGTATTCATCGTTGTAGGACTTCAGATTGTCCAGATCCAGATAGCAAAGCGCAAACCTTGCATGTTGTGAAATCAACTGATTAATTTCCTTTTCAATGGCCACGCTTCCGGGCAATTTGGTGGTTGGACTTGCCGACAATTCGGATTCGGTGCGTTCCACAATTGTTTCGATTCGCGCCGCCAGCTCAGTAGAATCCACCGGCTTTACCAGGTAATCGGTCGCTCCCGCCTTGAGCGCTTTCACCTTATCTTCCGTTTGTCCTTTCGCGGTCAGAAAAACGATTGGAATATGAGATGTCATGATGTTGGATCTGATGATTTGCGCAATTTGAAAGCCGTCAATTCCCGGCAGCATGACGTCCAGCAAAATCATATCCGGTTTGTGGTACTTGAGCTGTTCGAGAGCCTGTGCACCGTCAGTGGCCTCTACCACCAGATAGTTTTGATACTGCAGCGCTTCGCGTGTGATCATTCGCATATTCGGATCATCATCGATCAGCAAAATCTTGCGCCGCTTATCGCCACCGCGGATTTTGAGCAGCGAATTGGAGAGCGCCTGAAGAAAGTGGTTCATCTCGATCGGCTTTTGCACATGCAGGACGTTGGAGAACGGGCTGGTCTGCTGCGCATCGCTGCGTGAAAAAGCGATGATCGGAATCGCGCTTGTTTCCGGATCGTGACTCAGAATTTCGATCAACTGCGAACCCGATCCATCTTCCAGTTCGAGATCCACCAGCATCAAATGCGGTGACATTTGCCGTACCAGCGAAAACCCTTCCTGCGCATTGTAGGACAGCGTCACCCGGATGCCCCGCTCCAACAGAATCCCTTTGAGCAGATACGCGGTATCCGCATCAGCCGCAAGCAGGATCGCATGGATCTCACCTGCCGTGTTGGAAGCGGCAGATTCCTCATAGATTTCCGGAGCGATGCTTGCGCGTTTCTCCACAGGCAACAGAATAATAAACTTGGCTCCTTCACCCGGTTTGCTTTCTGCCCAGATTTTCCCCTTGTGAGCTTCGATGATGCTTCGAGAAATCGCCAGACCAAGTCCTGTCCCTCCGATCTTGCGAGTGTCCGATCTCCGCACCTGCTCGAACTTATCAAACACACGCTCGAGATCCTCTGCGCGAATCCCCGGCCCTGTATCCTTTACGCTTACCCCGATGTGAGGCGACATGACTTTCGGAGTAAACACACGGATCTCAATTTCTCCTTGCTCCGGTGTAAACTTGATCGCATTGGAAAGAAGATTGTTCATGACCTGCACCAGGCGATTGTAATCGCCATAAATACGCACATCCTGCGCCGGCATTTCCAGTTTCACCACGATTTGCTTTTCCATGGCCGATGCCTGAAATTTTTCAGCCACCTCGTCCACAAGCTTGAAAATCGAAGTCGGCTCCATCGCCATTTCCATTCTTCCTTTTTCAAACTTGGAGATATCCAGCAAATCATCAATTACCACATTCAGCTTCTGACAACTGTTCTTGGCAAGCTCCAAATAGCGACGCTGCTTCTCATTGATTTGTCCTACAACATTTTCCAGTACCAGATCCAGCGATCCGCCAATGCTTGCCAGCGGTGTTCGGAGCTCGTGAGAGATAATGGAAAGAAAATCGTTCTTGCGCTCCTCCATCTCCTTTTGTTCCGTGATGTCGCGCAGCACCACAACTGTTCCCGCGTGCTGACCGTCTGCGTCGTACACAGGAGCCACAATCGAATGGAGCGTTTTGTCGAAGACCTTGACTTCTTCTTTGATCGTCGCATGCAATGCATTCTTGTGCACCAGCCCCTTTGTCAGACGAAACGGGTAAAATCCAAGTGTTTCCTGGAAATACTTCTTGGTAATGCTGTCTTC
This sequence comes from uncultured bacterium, assembly GCA_963843285.1. GTDB lineage: Bacteria > Acidobacteriota > HRBIN11 > JAKEFK01 > JAKEFK01 > CAZDDB01. The sequence goes on along the minus strand of CAWJJO010000007.1, from coordinate 8,062 downwards.
TCTCCGCGATACTCTCAAAATCTTTTTCGCCGACTGATTCATGATAACGATTTCATCGTTTTGATCAGCCATCAACACGCCGTCTACCATGCTTTCGACCATCGCTTGCATCTTGATTCTTTCCGCATCCACGAGATTCTTCATGTTGACGACCGCATGAAAAGTCATGTTGACGAAGGTGCTGACCAGCTGCTCATCGAAATAGCTGAAAGCATTCGGCTGGCGTGAGAAGCAGCCTATGATCGCGGTAGCCTTTTCTTCGATTTTGAGCGGTAGAAACAAAGAAGAACGCACGGGGCCAATTGTTGCATCTGTGGAAGCGGTCACACCGCTGAAGTGATAGAGGATCTTTGCCGGATCTGGACGCAGGTCCGGTACGGGGTTGCTTTTGTGAATCATCTGCGTCTTGATCCAGTTCAAATTCTCCTCTCCCACATCGTCTTTGATGAAAACGTGCAGCGTGTAACCGTGCTCGGTCTGAATCAACGCGGAGGCCACCTGAAGGTTGATCAACTCGTGAAGGAAATGCAGAATCGCCTCCAGAATTTCCACGGAACCAAAGGGATACTCGATTTCTGACGAGAGCCGTTGAATGATTTGCAGCGCGTTGAGCCTGCGTTCCAGCTCCTGTTTCATTTGTTGCAGCTGGCGGTTCTGCCGGTTGAGCTCATCCATTCTCAGAACCTCAGCGGTTGCATCCAGAACGGAAACAACGGCGCCTTTGTAGTTTCCTGAGGAAAGAACAGGCGACAGACTGATCTTGATCGAATGATTTTCCAGGAGAAAAGGCTCCATCATTGTCTGAGTCTCTCCCGCGGCGAGGCGATGAAGCGCTGTTTCCAGGCGTTGGCGTCCTTCCGGTAAAAACAGATCCGCAATGCGTTTGCCGATGATTCCGGATTCCGTATTTTCCAATAGCTTGCAAGCGGCAAAGTTTGCAGACGTAATCCTATGATCCGAATCGACCTCCATAATTCCTTGCGGAAGAACCTGGAGGATCTCCAGAAAGTGAGAACGTTCTTGCAACAGCTCTCGCAGAGTTTCCAACTTTGGATTTGCCCATTCGGTCTTGCGCTCAGTTGGTATTGATTCCTTTCGTAAAACGCGTTCGATTGCGTTTGCCAGCTTTGGAAGCATCTGCGCCATGGATTCTTTTTCCAACGCCGCAGAGGCGCCCGCCTCTAAAACGCGCGGCATCTCTTCGGCAGGCATTGCGGAAAGAACAATCACCGGTAGCTCTGAAAACTCAGGGTCCTCACGCAAGTATTTGCAAAAACGATAGCCGTCCACTTTTGGAAGCAACAGATCCAGAACGATCACTGCCGGACGCCACTGCCGGTTTTGTTCAAGACCTTCGAGCCCATCACTGGAGATCCGAACTTCGTAGCCCAGTCCCTGAAATGCATCCGCAAGCTGCTGAGCGATCAATCGGTCATTATCGACGATCAACACCCGTTCAGACATATTGCAATAAAGGTATCACGTCGCCGCCTACGCAGGCAACTTGGAGGGAACCTCGCGACATGTGGTAGGGGCGACTCTTGTGGTCGCCCTTTACGTGCGGGCGGGGACATGCCCGGCCCCTACCAACGAGCGTGTAGAATAGATAGATATGAAAATTGCGCTTGGACAAATCAACACAACCGTAGGCGCCCTGCGGCAAAATGCTGAAAAGATGCTGTCTTGGATTCAAGAGGCTAAAACCAGGAATGCGGATGTGATCCTGTTTCCAGAGCTTGCGATCACAGGATATCCACCGAAAGACCTCCTGGAGAAAAGTGGCTTTGGTGAGGAGAACGTGCGAACGCTTCATGACCTTGCAAAGCAAGTAGAAGGAATCACTGCAATTGTGGGTTTTGCCGAGCCTAATCCCGAGCCACAGGGAAAGCGCTTCTTCAATTCTGCCGGTGTCATTCGGGACGGGAAAGTGCTTTCGGTCCACCGCAAATCTTTGTTGCCGACCTATGATGTGTTTGATGAAGGGCGTTACTTCGAACCCTCTCGCGAACAGGAACCGCTTGTTCTGGACGGTCATAAAGTCGGTGTCACCATCTGTGAGGATATCTGGAATGACAAAGATTACGCTCCGCATCTCTTGTATCATAGTGATCCCGTTCAGATCGCTGTTGCGAAACAGGCGGAGCTGATCGTCAACATCTCCTCCTCACCCTATCATCTTGAAAAGTGGGAAGAACGTCATGACCTGATTCGCGGGGAAGCCATGAAATACGGGAAGTTCCTCGTGTATGTGAATCTTGTCGGTGGGAACGATGAGCTGATTTTTGACGGCAGGAGCGTAGTGTTTTCACCTCAAGGGGAGATTGTTGCCCGCGCAAAAGATTTCGAAGAGGACTTGCTGATTGTGGATTTGAATTCCGCGCAGCGAGAGATCCGTCCTAGCAGCTCGAGTCCGATGGAAAACGCGATGAAAGCTCTGGTACTGGGCGTTCGTGATTACGTGGGGAAGTGCGGTTTCAAAAAAGTCTTGCTGGGCTTAAGCGGCGGAATTGACTCTGCTGTCACCGCGACACTAGCAGTGGAAGCTCTTGGAGCTGAAAACGTTCTGGGTGTTTTGATGCCTTCTCAGTTTTCTTCTGAACACTCGGTCACCGATGCGATCCATCTCGCCAAAAATCTGGGCATCCGTCATGAGTTGATTCCAATCCGAAGAATCTTTGATATCTATATCGAAGAGTTGCATCCGATTTTCAAAGATGCTCCTTCGGATATCACGGAAGAAAATCTTCAGGCGCGAATCCGTGGAAATCTGCTGATGGCGCTATCAAACAAATACGGCAGGATGCTGCTGAGCACGGGGAACAAATCGGAGCTTGCGGTCGGGTACACCACTTTGTACGGTGATAGTTGTGGCGGTCTGGCTGTGATTTCGGACGTTCCCAAAACCATGGTCTATCAACTGGCTGCTCACATCAATCGCGAACGTGAGATCATTCCGGAAAATACAATTCGGAAGCCTCCCAGCGCGGAGCTTCGCGCCGGCCAGAAGGACACGGATTCTCTTCCCCCGTATGATGTTCTCGATCCGATTCTTGCAGGTTACATCGAAGACAATCTTCGTGCGGAGCAGATTGCAGAGAGGACGGGATTCGATCTGAAGCTCGTGCGCGCGATTTTGAGCAAAGTCGACGGCAACGAATACAAGCGGAAACAGCTTCCGATCGGCCTCAAGATTACGTCCAAGGCATTTGGATTTGGCCGCCGCATGCCGATCGCCATGAAGTACGACCATTAGCGTCGTCGCGTCGTCGCGTCATTGCTTCGTCGCGAATCTAGCTTGCCATCAACAGTCGTTTGGATTCGGCGATCTTTAGCAGAGCGCAATGAGCTAACATCGCATCGCGCCACTGATGCGCAGCGCCAATCGTAACTAATTCCTCCAATTGGCTTTATGTCTGGCGAAACGATTGTTGGCTATCAGGTAACGATTGTTAGCACTCAGGGTATTTTTTGCTGATGGGATTATGTTTATTTGATTTTTGATATTTGATCTTTGATTTTCACGACCCGAAATCCATAATCCGCATATCGCAAAGCCGGCGGAATGGAGCTACGCGCAGCGCAGCGCGTGATTTTGATCATGTGCCGCCACGATCCTCCGCGGGACGCGCGACGCGATCCTTCCGGCGGTCCTTTCGGATTCCCGGCGGGTGACACGGCGTAGTAGGCCGCATCGTACCAGTCACCGGACCATTCATGGACGTTCATTCCCATTTCGTAGAGGCCCAGGGAACCGGTTGGAAACGATCCGGCTTTGCATGGTCCGTGATCGAAGCACGAATGCAGTTCCGGCAGGTCAGCCCATCCGCGATCGCCCCATGGATAGACATTTCCCGTGGCTCCGGAGCGCGCCGCGTATTCCCATTCGGCTTCAGTGGGAAGACGGTACGTTTGTCCAGTCGTAGCGCTCAGCCAGTTGCAGTATGCGGTCGCATCATGCCAGCTCACTCCGACTGCAGGTTGTTCCGGATGATTCAAATCGGGATCATTTGCAAACGGCAGCAATGGATGGGCCATTTGTGCCGCGAAGACATCAAACTCGCGATTTGTAACCGTGAATTTGCCAAGCGAGAAAGAATCGATCCGGACCTCATGAACCGGTTGTTCGTCTGCTGCGCCCGATTCGCTTCCCATCCGGAACGAACCGGCAGGGATCTCGATCATTTGCGGCTCTATGGCGATGCGAGACATCTTACTCGCCGGCTATTCGACTTTCTTCAGGACCAGCGCGCTGTTCTTGGATCCGAATGCGATGCAGTTGCAAAGCGCGATTCGGACAGATACATTTCTCGATGTGTTGGGCACATAATCCAGATCGCATGCGGGATCCGGATTATCCAGGTTGATGGTGGGATGAATGATACTCCGTTCCATCGCCAGACAGGTTGCGATGACACCCGCCGCTCCACACGCGCCCTGAGGATGCCCGATCATGGATTTGGTGGAGCTCGCGGGAATTTTGTGCGCGCGGCTGTTGAAGACTTTTTTCACGGCCAGAGTCTCGACTTCATCGTTCATTTGCGTGGCGGTTCCGTGCAGATTGATATATTCGACTTCGTCCGTTGTGAGATGCGCAGATTCCAGCGCTTTTCGAAGCGCGCGGGCGGACTCTTCACCCGTAGGCATAATCTGAAATTTGTGATAGGCGTCGCACGTGGACGCATAGCCCGCAATCTCCGCATAGATTTTTGCATTTCTAGCAATCGCATTTTCGTACGTTTCCAGAATCAACATCCACGAACCTTCCGAAAGGACGAACCCATCGCGGTCAATATTGAACGGTCGCGAAGCGCGTTCCGGTGCGTGATTCCACTTGGTTGCCGTAGTGCCCATCAAAACAAAGCCGGATAAAATCCCGGGAGTAATGCAAGCTTCGGCTCCGCCGGTTAGCGCGTACCGGATCATCCCGCTGCGAACCATGGACGCTGCGTACGCGATCGCATCGGTGGAACTGGTGCATCCAGTGGAGAGGACATGACTCGGTCCACGAAAGCCGAAGTGGATACTGACTTCGCTGGAGACCATTCCGATGAAGGAGGAGACAATTGCGAAGGGGCTGTTGCGTCCCTCCCCCTTGAAAAATTTTTCGTATTCCCGTTCGGAGAAATCCAGGCCACCGCCACCGGAACCGATGATTACGCCGAGATCCTGTCTCTGAATTTCTGTAAGCGTCGACCAGGGAATCCTGGCGTCCGACAGCGCTTCTTCGGAGGCCACGATTGCGAGTGGCACAATTCTCGGAACGCGTTTGCGATCTTTGGGAGGAAGACAATCGTAAGTTAATCCTTTTACTTCACCGGCTACGCGGCATCCCAGCTTGTCTGCGGGAAACAGAGTGATTTCCGAGATTCCGCTTTTACCTGCCTCCAGAGCGTCCCAGTATTCTTTCCTGGTATTCCCATTCGGACTGATGGCGCCGATTCCGGTAATGACCACACGTGGTTGCATTGCCTCAAGTATACGTTGAGCATCCTTGGTTTTCCATAAGGCGGACTTATAATCATGTTTTATGGATCTGGATGTATTGATTATCGGAGCTGGGCCGGCCGGATTCTCTGTCGGCCATCTGATGTCGAATCGTGGATATTCCGTTGAAATCATCGATCCTGCCTTTTTCCCGCGCCCGAAAATTTGCGGGGAGTTTCTGAATCCGCAAGCGGTTTCCTGGCTGGAACGGGAAGGATTGCTTCCCTCGGTGCTTGCGATGAATCCATTTTCCATCGAGGGAATGAAAATTTCGGATTTGCAAGGCGCGTCGTTTGTGGGCCGCTACGGGCCGAGTTTGCGCCGCAATGGATATGCGGTTCAGCGGAAGGATTTTGATTCGCTGCTCGTGACTCACGCGCGCACGTCCGGTGTCCGGATTTCGGAAGGATACAGAGCAGAGCGACTTTTGTTCGATTCCGGTCTTGTCAGTGGTGTCGCCGGTGTTACTGCAAACGGCGAGCGATTTGAAAGACGAGCGCGAATCGTGGTCGGCGCGGATGGCAGGAACAATCTGGTTGGGCGCACATTCCGATGGATGAAGGGGATCCGAAGCCTGCGGAAGTACGCCTTTGTTGCATATTTTGAAAATCTTCCCGCTCTGGACCATTTTGGCGAAATTCATGCGGTTGCCAACGGTTACATTGGGATTGCGCCATTGAATGCGTCGCTTGCAAACGTCGCCCTGGTTGTGGATGAATCTGCATTGCCGCGGAACGGGACTTCGCTGACCTCCTTTCTGTTATCCAGAATTTATGAAAGTTCACTGAGGGATCGCTTCGAAGGGCTGAAGCCGATTACGCCCGTGTCTACTGTAGGACCACTCGCTTTTGAAATGAAACGTACGAGCGGGTTTCGGACGATCCTGGTGGGCGATTCTTGCGGCTTTATCGATCCATTTACAGGAGAAGGAATCAACTACGCTTTTTTGGGAGCCGATCTAGCAGTCGATGTGATGGAGGAAGCCTTTCGCACAGGTCGCATGGATGATTCTGTGCTCGCTCGTTACGATCGTGAGCGAGTGCGTTTGTTCCGAAAGAAGTTTCAGATGGCGCGTTTGCTGCAACACGCGATGAAATGGCCGGCAGCATCCCGCTATCTGGTTGGAAAGTTTGCCGGCAGTCTCAAGCTGGGGGATGCCATGGTCAGCGCAGTTGGCAGCGCCATCCCGATCGAACAGATCTGGAACTTCCGCTTCCTGCTGAAAATCGTACTATCCTAGAAAATCAAATATCAAATCAGTGCTGTCCGGTTAAAATTTTGAAGTTGCCCATAACTTATACTAAATGAATATCTTAGAGTACAAAATAGTCGTTTTCGATTTCAAATTAGTTGATCCTTTCTGCCATACTTTCCGCGCTTTGTTACGGAAAGAGGTGGTCTATGAACGAAGGACGAACGGTTTTCTCTCAATTGATGGACTCGCTTCCCCGCCTGGAATTCAATCAATGTGTCGAACGTTATCAAGGGAATCATCGTACGCGGAGTTTCTCTTGTTTGGATCAGTTTCTTTGCATGGCCTTTGCGCAACTTACATATCGGGAGAGTCTGCGGGATATCGAGACGTGTCTGCGGGTAATGGAATCCAAACTTTATCATGCTGGCATTCGCGGCAAGATCTCCCGCAGCACACTGGCCGATGCCAACGAGAAGCGATCTTGGCAGATTTACGCCGATTTTGCGCAGGTGCTCATTGGCATTGCTCGACAACTGTACGCAGACGGGCCTTTCGCTTTGGATTTGGATCAGACGGTCTACGCTTTGGACTCCACTACAATCGATCTTTGTCTGGAGTTGTTTCCGTGGGCGAGGTTTCGCAAGCACAAAGGCGCGATAAAACTTCACACGCTGCTGGATTTGCGCGGCAATCTTCCGACGACGGTTATTGTCACGACAGGAAAAGTGCACGATATCAACATCCTGGACCAACTGACATTCGAGCCCGCTGCCATCTACATCATGGATCGCGGTTACGTCGATTTTGCTCGACTCTACAAGATCGATCAAACCATGGCCTTCTTCATCACGAGAGCCAAAAGCAACTTCGACTACCATCGTCTATACTCCTATCCTGTGGAGCGATCCACAGGACTTCGATGCGATCAAACTATCTTGCTAAATGGCATCAAAACCAAACTAGATTACCCCGACAAACTACGCCGCATTCGATACTACGATACCGAAACAAACAAGCGATTTACATTCTTAACCAACAATTTCCATCTGCCTGCCGTGGTCATCGGCCAGCTGTACAAATGCCGTTGGCAGATCGAACTTTTCTTCAAATGGATCAAACAGCATTTGCGAATCAAAGCATTTTATGGAACCTCACCAAACGCTGTGAAGACTCAAATTTGGATTTCCATCTCGGTTTATGTTCTGGTGTCGGTGATAAAGAAACAACTCCAACTGGATCAAAGCCTTTACACAATTCTACAGATTTTGAGTCTCAGCCTTTTCGAAAAAATGCCCATTTTCCAAGCACTTTCACAACCAAACTATACGATTCAACAGGATCTAAACTGTAAACAATTGCAACTATTCGACATTTAACCGGACA
>CAWJJO010000006.1:0-202232 GCA_963843285.1 uncultured bacterium | reverse complement strand
AGACGCTCCGGCGTCGATCCTTCACACAAGCCCACTCAAGTGGTATAGTTCTTGATTGCTAGTGGCTGTATATGCTCGTCAGATGTCCGTCGTGTAGGGTGAAGATTCTGTTTCCACTTCCGAGTTCAACCTCAAGGAAAAATTGGTTCGATACCTTTGCCGTGAATGTGAAAAGATTGTGATGATTGATCTTGAGGCGGATGTCATCCCTACTTCCTCTACTTCCTACTGGACCGATAAGAAATTGCGTCCAATGCGTATTGTGGTTGCGGATGATTCTCACGCATTTGTAGAGATCGTGCAAGACTTGTTGAAGAAGGAAGGATACGTCGTGATTGGCGCTCATGATGGAGCAGACGCCCTGAAGAAAATCGCGGAGAATCGTCCCGATATGATCCTTCTGGATTTGTTCATGCCGAATCTGAGCGGGTTTGAAGTTCTTAAAGCTCTGAAAACAAACCCCGGATACAAGAATTTTCGGAACACTCCGGTACTTGTAACTAGCGGAGTCTACAAGCCCGCGGAAGTAGAGATGATCCATGAACTAGGCGCCAGCGGTTTTATCAGCAAGGAAGCTGTTCCTGAGTTTCTGGCCTACCGGATCAAGAAACTGTTGTCTACTCCCGCACTATCGGGCGAATCAGCTCCCGAGCCACAATAGCATCCGGACCAGGGATCAGCCTTCTTTGCCGAACCCGATCACCACATAAGTCCCCGAACGAGGATCCGTTTTCAGACGGATGATTCCCTGCTTTTCAGCGTCCTCCAGCAAGTCGGTAAAACCACGATAGCCGTAGTAGGACTCGTTGAACGAAGGCAGCTTGCGCTTGATGGAGTCTTTGATCATGGAGGAGTGGAGAACCTCCTTATTTTCACGAACCAATCCCACAATCGCATTTACAAGCAATTGAAATGCCTCTTTGGTGCGTTTGGGCAGGTCTTTCTTGATCGTCGGGGGCTGCCCGATTGGGCGCTCCAGGTCCTCATAATAGATAAACTCATCACAGCTTGCGACCAGCAGATCGGAAGTTGAATTCTTTGTTGCCAGGCCGATCACATGCTTTCCGTTTTCCTTCAGCTTGGAAACCAGAGGAGAAAAATCACTGTCACCTGAAAGAATGACAAAGGTATCGATGTGATGCTTGGAATAACAAAGATCCATGGCATCCACACAGAGTCGAATATCGGCAGAATTCTTGCCGACCTGACCCCGACGCGGGATTTCAATCAGCTCAATTCCAGCTTCATGAAGATCCCCCTTATAGTCCTTATACTGGCTCCAGTCGGCGTAGGCTTTCTTCACGATCACTTTCCCTTTTTCTACCAATCGTTCGAGCACCTTCTCAACCTCGAAATGCGATTTCGCCCGATCCCGGAAACCGAGGGCCAGATTTTCGAAGTCGACAAACATTGCAAGTGTATGATCTTCAGGCATTGAAACTCCAGAGCACTTTTGATGCTCCTATTATAGGTATAATCGGAGACATGTTAAACCCTGCGGAAACGACGGTCCTTTGCCCAATCAACGACGGTGAATCCAAAACGATTGTGTCGATCTGTCAACGCCTGGGCGTAGATTTGCGAATCTCATTGCAGCCGTGGGGCGCCACTCTGGACCGCGAACCGGAGGACAATCTTGCCAATCTGAAACCGTCTGTAGTGATCGTAGAAATGCCATCTATTGAATTAGAAGGTAAGCTCAGACAGTCGGGGCATCAGGTCTTTGTGGTGGATCATCACTTCTATCCCGCATCGGGATTGGATCGCCGTCAACGCGTCTCCAGTCTCGAACAGGTTGCAGCTCTCTTTCACTACTCCCTTACAAGATGGGAAACGGGCATCGCTCTCAATGACAGGGATTACATCTTTGGGGTTCTGGATGCCGGATATGATATGGATGAAATTCTTGCAATTCGCCGGTTCGATCTGGAAGCCCAGGGCATCTCGCCGGAGGAATTTGAAGCAGTGCGAACCGCAATGCAAACAGCCCCAGTTGACGCAGGAATCACCATTCTTCGCCTGCAATCAGGGAAAGCGGGCTTCGCGCAAGATTTTCTCGTGCTGGAAAATCCGAATGTAGTCCGCGATCTGTTGGTCCTGACCGGGAATCCCGTGACCAAGGCGCAGTTTTACGGCGACCCTGAAAAAGTGAACAGACTGGCAGATATCGGTGAATGGATGGGCGGCGGGAAAAAGTCAAAATTCTGGGGAACAAATCACCCGAACTTGAGTGAGATCTTCGGAAGATTGGGTCTTGGAAATATCAAAGATCAAATATCAAAAATCAAATGAACATAACTCTAAAAGTAAAGAATCTACAGGCCCAGATGTTATAAAATTTGCATTCGATTCGACAGGCCACGTGTAACACGTACTTGGTCTGAGGTGCGTAGCTGAAACGTTTTTTTTCTTATTTTGCTATTTTTATTTGATATTTGATATTTGATTTTTGATTTTTGACTGCTTCTTCACCGTTCCGTTCCATTCATAACTCATGCTATTTCCGTCCATCTTAAACGGGGAAATGGTGGCGCTAATCAGTTCACCATTTGAAGGAAACTTGTCGAATGCTTTCCCGGATCTTTTCTTGGGTCGAATGATTGATGACCATACCTGGCGTACTGACTTACCTGACGACACCTCAAGCATCGCCGTACCCAACTCAAGAAGTTCTTTACCAACGAGGACCCATTTGATCTGATAGTCCTTGCATGAGACAACCTCGGTCGGCCCATTATATGTTCCATTGATCCGTATATTCGTAATCCAGTCTGAGTTTTTGGCTGTTTTCACCTGTACGTCCAGTACGATCAGGCTTTCAGGATATTCAGGATACGAGATCGCCCGAAGGACGTGATAGTTCCCATTTGTCAAGTCGTACAAATTGAACACATTATCTCCGATTCTGCTAAGACCAGCAGAAGTATGGTGGGTGGTTCACGTTTGATTGCCAAACGTGGCTGGAGTAAAGCGCGGTGGGAGTTGCGAGAATTCACAGGCTGAACGACCACCACGATCTGGATTGAACGAGGCCAATACGGTGCCTTTCATAGCATGGCCGTTCACGATTCCCGAAATAGTTGTCCGAGCAGTTATGTCTTTCCGCATGATCTCAGTCTCCTGAATGTATGTTTATTTGATTTTTGATATTTGATCTTCGATATTTCTCGTCACCACACATATCTCAGCATCAAACCCGGCTGATGAGCATCGTAAAACTTATCGGGATCGTTCGAAGAACGAGTCTCATATTGATACCCAAGAACAAGATCCATATGCTGTGATAGCGCGATTGCCGTCGCTGCCGTAAACACCCATCTTTGATCATGCCGCAGAAATCGAATATCCGGACCATGATCGACATCGATGGTGCCGAAACGATTGTAGTAGCGCTGCGGTTTATACTCCGCTTCGAACGAGATCCAATTCCGCGTTGCAAAAGGAATGGTATAGTCCAGGCTGTAGATGTAACGAAGGTAATCGTACCGAGGTCCATCGGCATTGTTTTGCTCCCGACGCCAACCAAATTCGAGACGCTGCTCTCCAAAGCGGTGTTCAAAAGCAAATCCATAGTACGTGTTGATCGCGTCCCTTTCCGGGAAGACATCGTATCGTTTGAGTCTGTAAGTGCCCACAAATTCAAGGCGATTCGACTGGGTGATCTTGTATTTGAGTTTTGGTTTCACACTATACTGGTTCCCGATTTCGCGGTCTTCAGTGGCTCCTTTGATTGCAATCTCGCCACCGGTCTCGAGACTCCATCTCTTAGCGAACCGCCACTCATAGGAAGCCTTCATATTGTGACTGACACGATCCCAGAGATCCGTGTTGGTATAGGAGTGTTTGCCTATTTCGTAGCTCAGCTCCCACGCGGGTTTGGAAAGATTGTTTTGCCAACGAATTCCTGCGCCGAAAACAACTCCCACCGAATCCACAAGATCCTGGCTGTCATGATTGATATTTGTGTCGTATTCATTCGAGACGAGCACATAGGAAGTCCAAAGACGGCCTGCAGGCAATCGCGGGGTGGAATTGATCGCGTCATCGGGTCGCGTCGGCACCGCGATTGTCCCATCGCGCCGTTGCATCGTCGCATCATTAGCGTGTTGCGTCGCCGTTTTTGTCATATCGCTGCTCTGCTGGGTCGTCGGATCACTGCGTCGGGGATCGAACCTCGATTTGGAAGACATGGCTTGAAGATCAAGCGCGCTCTTTGGAAAAGTACGGATCATGCCGTTTGTATCACGGATCCGGATTTGAAACGAGTTTTCTTCCATCCATGTTCCTTGTATCTGTTGGCCCGATTTCAGGACCACTGTAAACGCATACGAATGCAGATTGATGACAAGAATGAAAAGACCGGCCATCAATAAGAGGATTCTCTGTTTCATGATTCTTTCCTCCCGGAAAACAGCAGCTCGTTTCGTTCAGCCAGCCGTGCTTCACAAAGATCCAAGAGTATTTCCGTGAGATGAGTTCGATCCGGAAATTGGCGGCTCAAAGAAATGTGGCGCGCCAAACTGAGTACCGCATACATTCGCACTGCAGGGCGCACAGATTCTCCAGTTAATTCCACGAATCTGTTTTCAAACGCAGTTTCGCATTCGCGCAAGCTGTCCGCAGATCCATACATCCGCAGAGCTTGTTCCGTTACATGTCCAAGGAAATTGCCTGCATCCAGTGCCGGATCCCCAAGACAGAACAGATCGAGATCCAGCAAGTAAAGCCTTTCGTTGCTGAAGAGCACCTGGTCTTGATAAAAATCCCTGTGTATGAGTGATAACCGGTCTGAAAGGAGCCCGCGCGCGGTTCTGGCACAATTCTTAAACAGGCGATCTAATCTTTCTGAAAGCGACGGGACATCGGCAGCAACAGCCGCCAATCGATCTCTCAAGATTCGTAGTTCGTCTTCCAGGGTGTGTACCCGTTCGATGGGAAAGTGCATGCCGTGCAGTTTGTGGATGAGCTCTGCGATCTGCCGTGACTGTTGTACACCACTATGAGATGTGAGGACTTTCCCTGCAACGACACCCGAAACTTTACGCTGCAAATACATATGGAACTCGGGAATAGCGCCTAACACTTCAGGAACTGCAACTCCGTCAGGACTCTCTTCATTCCAACCCGCCTCCCGAAGAGCTTCTAATAACTCATATACCGGACGGTTGAACCCTTTTGCTCTGGATTTTCCAATCAGCGTATACCGTTCCGTAGCACCCTCTCCCCTTTGAGCGTCCACTTCATATTCCACCAAACAACGGCGGCCCGGTTTATGACGCGTGACCGAAATTCGGCATAAGCGGACGTTGCCAAATGGAACATGACGTCCAAACGAGAACTGCACCTGCATGGGATCAAGAGCCCCCGATAGAAATGGCATTGCAGGATCGTTCACCACATTAAAAGGATCGATCACCGGAACAGGCGCAGCTGGAGATCTGAAGCCAATGGACTTGCCTTCCGGAATCCGTTTCCAATAATGCTCGACTCTCTCCAGTAACCATTCCATTCTCTCCGGCCAATCAGCCCGGCGCATTCGAAAGGGTTCTCCGGCAATGCGGAACAGACCGATTGCAGTGTAAAGATTTAGCCGTTCCTGTGAAACCTGATTTCCGCAAGAACAATATGCTTGCGTGAGCGATTCCATGCAGGCTTCAGGGAATCCAGCCGGAGCATCCTGCGATTCCGCCTCCAGATGCGCAACGAAATTTCCGAGATCACTTGCCGGATCGCCGTACACTGCTTCATCCAGGTCGAGAATTGCAAACTGATCACGATCGATCAGAACCTGTGCAGCATAAAAATCTCCGTGTATCGGTGATAACAGTTGCGGAGTGTCGGATAAACGCATGGCAAGGTTTCGTGCTAGTTTTCGGATTCCTCTTCGGCGACCGGGAAGTAAGAAGTTGAGATGATTCGCATGAGAAAGCAATCGTTTGATCTCAGTTTCTCGCGAGAGACTTGGAATTCCTTCCGGGTGCTGCGCATGCAGTTCCGCAAGTGCTTTCCCGACATAACCAAGAACACCCGGATCGAACGTGGGCGAATGAATCGAGTGCTGGAGAACAGTGCCCGGAAGCCATTCGAATGCAAGCAGCTTCAAACGATTTGACCGGGCGATTCGCGCGGGAATTCGAAGATTCCCGCTCGATCGAAACGCTTTCCACTTCAAACCTGCGGACGAATACCCTGCATCCGTGTAGCATTTAAGAAGTGCGCGCGGAACACCGTCCAGTAAGAGCTTCGCGACCAGTCGCCGCTCAGGCTTATACCGCAAGGGCTCTATCAAACAATCTTGAAACCTCGATGAAACCAGTCCAATCTGCTTAAAGATTCCGTCGCAGCGGGCACTGCCTCCCAGATGACGAAGGTGTTTGAGTTTTGCATCATTTGGATACGTGTACAGCACAATCGGCGGATCGTTCCAGACGTGGATCCCATCCCCGAGAGGACCCCGAACCGATGAACGCTGAATCGGCTTTGTCAGTTTTTCGGCAATATCGACCGGATATGTTTTCGCGTAAAACCAGGAACGACGTCCGCCGGATTGCAATTCGTACAAAGCCAGACAATTCGTGCCTTGTTTGTATCGGAGATATGCGTTCCGGACAGACTTAATTTCGATTTCGGGAAAGCGATCCCGCAATAACGCAACAATCGCAGGTACATCCAGCAGCGTAGCAAGTCCCGGAAGACCGGGATCGCGTCGCGCGAGATCGGCATCAAACAGCGAAAGCACTTTGTCCCTCCATTCGTACTCTGGGTAAGAAAATCTTCACCGGTTCATCCTTTTACACGCTTAGATCGATAGCCGCTTCTACTCTCTTTTGGATTTCCGCCTCAAACAAACAGCGGAATCTCTCTGCTGCGTCTGATATCTGCGACGAGATTCGCGAATACATTCTTGGATAACGCAATATATCCAATAAATCTCCAGCGATGGCTTCAAATAATTCCACGTCACGGCCAGACATGTTTGCGTGCCAATCCCTCAACCCCGCTGTGGGCGGGAGCCACGCACTTTTTGCGGAAAGATTTTTCTCGTACCGGGTTTTCCCTTCATAGTAATTTGCCATTCGCTCGGAATAAGAAAGATCGAGAAACCTTGCAATCCGCCGTAAACTCTCCGGAGGATTTGAAACGAGCTGTTCATACCGGACCTCACAATACAGATCAGGCCCCAACAGACTTCCATCCCGAAGACCGCGGGTTACCTGCCAGCGCCAGAAGAGAGCGCAAACTGCAAGAGGTTGATCTTCCCAGAGCCGAAATTTTGCAGGCCCATTTTTCTTTTTGCATGCCCACTCAAGCATCGAAAGCGCCACATCCCGGCCATCTCGGATGATGTGCACAAACCTGCTCCAAGGAAAGAGGGCGTGAAGAAGTGAAAGATGCTTTACATAATCAGGTGTCTTTTCGCCGCCAAATTTCTTTTCGTGCGATCGCGCAAACTCGTCATATAAACCCGTGACAAATCCCCGGAAATCAAAGCTTTTCGCAGCTACTTCGAGAACAATATCAGTGGAGAGCCCCAGGCGCGGAAATCGTTTGTAGTTCAAGACGTTTTCAACAAGATCTGAAGTCATCCGCGGATTCAATTCGTCTTTGAGCACCCGCGGAATGAAGTGCGTGTCATTGGATACGGCAAGCTCAGGATGGCTGTCCAGCATTCTTTGGAGTAGTGTCGTCCCCGATCGCGGACAACCGACTACAAAAACGAATGGATTACTGGACGATTGCATTGGGGTCCTCTTTATCTACAAGACGATTCAGCGCGGAAGCCTGCAGCCGGTACAATGCCGCATATTTTTCATCTGCAAGCATCAATTCTGCATGCGAACCGCTTTCTCTGATTCCACCGTGTTCCAAATACAGAATGAGATCGGCGCGCGAAGCAAGTTGCAAGTCGTGCGTTACAAGAAATGTTGTGTGACCGGTCGAAAGACGATCGAGCGCTTCGATCACAGCACGCTCGTTCTCCTCATCCAGTCCGGTTGTTGGTTCGTCTAAAATCAAGATGGGAGCTCTGCGGATCGCTGCACGGGCGATCGCAATTCGCTGTCTCTGTCCATGCGACAGCGTTACGCCTCTCTCCCCAAGAATCGTGTCATAGCTATCCGGCAAAGCCATAATAAATTCGTGTGCGTTTGCAAGCTTGGCCGCCTGAATCACTTCCTCAAGACTTGCATCCGGCTGACCGTAGGCGATATTTTCGCGCACACTCACAGCAAACAAAATGGAATCCTGCAGCAATACACTGATCTGGGTTCGCAGGGACTGCAGCGTATATTCGCGTACATCGCGCCCGTCGATCATCACACGTCCTTCAACAGGATCGTAAAAACGGAGCAGTAAACTAACGATCGTAGACTTCCCGATTCCGGAGGGTCCCACAAGAGCAATGTGCGAGCCGGCTGAGACTTCGTAATCAATCGAATGCAGCACACGCTGCCCGGGTTCATACTCAAACTTCACAGCGTCAAACCGAACATTCCCGCGGAACGGCGGAGCTTTTTCTGCGCCTGGAAGATCGCGAACCTCCGGCACGCGGGACAGAAGATCGAGTACCCTCTCACCGGCGGCTGCAGCGGTTGCGAGACGTGTGGAATATTTCGCATAGTCCTGCACAGGATTAAATGCACGTTTCAGATATGTAAGAAACACAAGAAGATCTCCCGGAGAAATCGATCCCTGGATGACAAGTCGAGCCCCAAACCAGAGAACCAGAGCTGTTGAAATCGCAATCAACGTATCGATAGTGCGGCCAAGACCGGCGGCCAATCGGGTGGATTTCACATCATCCTTTTGATTGTTGGAATTTTCATCTCCAAAGACAGTAGAGAATGTGGATTCCAGTGAAAGAGCTTGAACAATCTTGATCGCCGAGATGGATTCAGCCGCAGTGGCCGCCATCAAGCTCTGTTGTCTTCGTTGCTTCCGGGCGACCTCCCGGATCCGCCTGCTGGCACGAAACGTAAAAAGATAAAAAATGGGAAGAGTCAGAAAGGCAAGCAGCGCTAATTTCCAGTTCAGCCACAACATGATCCCGATCATGCTGAACAGCACCAGAAAATTTCCGACAAGCGGAAGCAGGGCCGTCACAGTAATGTCTTTCAGGTTGTTTACGTCTCCCATGACGCGCAGGATCAGATCACCGCTTTTTGCCTTGTGGTGAAACGAAAGCGATAGCCTCTGCAGATGACGATAAAGATCGCCTCGAATTTCTCCCAGCACGCGGCTTCCTACGAGAGCAAAACCGATCGTGTTCAAGTAGTCGAAGAAACCGCGAAGTGCTGTGATGATCACGCTCGCGCACGCCATGACCAGCAGCATCGTCATCGGATCCAGCGCATACAAAATGGATCCGGGCCAATGCGAATGCGCGGGCGCGGGTTTCATCCGCAACACGCTATCAAAGACAAATTTTAGCGGCCATGGCTCAAGCGCGCGCAAAAATACCTCCGCAAGGAGCGCCATGACTGCGCTGCCAATCAGCTTGCGCTGCTTGCGAACATAAGGCCAGAAATGCCGTACAAATCGCCCCAGACTTGGCAGCGCTTGTTGCAGGCTCGCGTTTTTATCCACGATTAGACACTTACCTCCTGTAGAGGAAACTCACGAATCGTTTTGAATCCTGCAAGTCGCAAGATGCGACGGACATTTCCGCCCCACGTGTATTCCCGCAGAACCGTAGATCGCGCAGCCTGACCCAATCTTCCGCGCAACTCCCGATCCTGTTTCAACCTCAAAATTTTCTTTGCCATGACAAATGAATCGCCGGGCGGATATAACAGACCATTTTCCTCATCGCGAATTACATCCTTGATCTGACCCGTAGCGGCGGCAACAACAGGTAGATCGGCTGCCATGTATTCAAACAGCTTTAACGGCGAAAAATAATGATTTTCGCTTTCTACATATGGAGCAACCGCAACATTCATGCTTGCAAGAAGTGGAGGAACCGTCGCAGGCGGAACGGAGCCCGTAAAATGACTGTCCTCCAATAACCTGCGCTCTGATAGCGCAGACTGCATCGATTTCTTTTGCGGGCCGTCGCCGACAACCAGCAGCCGGACATTCGGATCCTGAGCGTGAACCAGAGAAAATGCCTCCACCAATCCATCTGTGTCATGCCATGGTTTGAGTGTTCCGAGAAATCCGATCACAAATGAATGCGACGGATTCGGCAATGCAGGTTGCACTCCGTGCGGAAAACGCATCGGGTTGACTCCGTTCGGGATCACATGGACACGGCCCCTGACTTTTTTATAACCGCATACATGGTCTGCAACTTCACGCGAGACAGCGATCACCGAAGTGGCTGCGGTAAACGCGCGCTGCGAAGCTTGTTTCGCAGCATCTGTGTGGATCAGTCCGCGATGTGCCGTCTGCTCCTCAATCAACGGCGCATTGACTTCGAGAATTGCAGGTCTGCCGGCAGATCGCGCAAACTCCATCGCAGCAAAACTCCAGAGCGAATATCGTTCGTAATACAGATCAAACGTGCCTCGCGATTGGAGAAAAGCCGGCACCGTTAGATTTGCCGCCATAGCCGCCTGTTCACGAACTGCGCGATCCCCTTTCGCAATTTCGGGAAGCTTATGCACCTGAACTCCGGATAATCCTGCAGGGACTTCGCCGCCAATCGAAGCTGGAAACAATAGCACTTCTACATTCAAATCCAGAAGCGCTCGGATGAATTCCTGCACATGGACAGAACAACCTTTGTTTCCAAATACCGGAACGCCGGGATCAGCGCAGATATATGCTGCCCTCAATCGCATAAGACCTTTGCATTGCGGAATTCGTATGTCGATTGTGAACTTTCAAACAACGCTCGAAGCTGTGCTGTATTGCGATGGACATCGAACTTCAATTCGACAAGCCGGCGGGCTGAAGATGCAAGATGAACACGTAGTTTTGAATCTTCAACAAGACGCCAGATTGTCGTAGCAAGATGATGCGGATTTCGCTGCCCAACCATGAGGCCGGTTACACCATCTTCAATCATTTCGGGTATGCCCGTTACGTCTGTGGAGACGCACGGAGTCCCTAAAGCCATGGCTTCGATCAGGACCGTCGGAAGACCATCTCGATTGCCATCCGAGCCGATTACGCACGGAGCGACAAAAACCGCCGCATTCCGGATGCGCCGCATCACTTCATCCTGCGACAACGGCCCAAGCAGCTCAACGAACTTTTCCAGGTTCAACCGTTCGATCTGGAGTCGAAGGTCCTGCTCCAATTCACCTTCACCGATGATGCCGCACCTGAAAGCTTTCCCTGAATTCTTTAAAACTCCGCATGCTTCGATCAGATCCGAAAACCCCTTCTTCTCTACAAGGCGTCCAACCGATATGATCTCCGCGGAGCGATGCTGCGGAGAATCGAATGCGAAGCGATTTAAATCCAGGCCGTTGTAGATCCTTGTGACATTGGCGGCCGCAGCACCGAATGATTCCCTTAAGTACTGTACGTTGAAATCAGACACTGTCACCGCGCAGGATGCATCCAGGAGTTTGCTTTCAATCTCAGCAAAACGAACATCCTCGTGATAGATGTCTTTGGCATGAGCCGTAAATGAATACGGAACCCCAGAAAAATATGAAGCGAGTCTGGCCACTGTTGTAGCCGAAGTTGCAAAGTGGGAGTGTATATGACCGATTCCTTTATTTCGAATGATTCGGGCAAGCAACAATGCCTGATATACGTGGCGGCCATCCTCACCCGCTGCGATTTCCAGACGATTCCACAGACGGGGCAAAGCTGCACAGGCTCTGCTGATTTCATCCCAAAAATCTACGCCCCTTAAGGGATCGGCAAGAAGATAGGTTACGGGCGCCCGGACGCAAGGAATCTGACTTTGAAAATGCGCATCGTTTGGAGGTAAGAGGGAAAAGATTTCGATCTGCAATCCGGCTACTTCATGCGCCAGAATTTCATTTACGATAAAAGTCTCCGAGTAGCGCGGGTATCGTTTCAAAACGTAAGCAACCGACATCCTATCCTCGGGCTTGTGCGAGTTCCTGCTCTGAAAACAAATCGCGGACAAAAGACGCAACACGCGAAAGACCGGCTAGATCGATTCGAGCTTTCATTCCGCGGCGGGAACTGGACTTGCGGCGCAACCATCGGGTGAGAGCAAGAGGCGTGAGTTCATCCGGAGACATCAGGTCCAGAAACTTGTGGTGGGCAAGACGTTCCGCGCGAATCAATTGTTCGCGCCGGGGTACGACCCTCGGAACAATCAATGCATTCTTTTCAAATGAAAGGATTTCGCAGACAGTGTTGTACCCTCCCATACTAATCACTCGTCCCGCGTTCTGTATCAGGTGCGCGGGTTCCGGAAGAAAATCAAGTACGCGTAGATTGGATCGCTCGGCAGCGACTTCCTGTAGACGGCGTTGCACATCCGGCGACATAAACGGACCCATCACAATTACGCCGCGCGTATTCTGTGGAAACTCTGCCAGAGAAAAAGTCTCAGCAAGCCGTGCCCCATCCTGACCTCCCCCGACCAGACAAAGGACAAACCGGTCCTTGAGAATCTCGGAGACGGCAGCATGGTGAACGTTCCAGTTCAGCCTGGGGCGCTGGTCCATATAACCAGTGAACATCACCTTGGAAACAGTTTCATGTGTAAAATTGTATTCACGCCGCAGATCATAAATGCGTGGATCCCCGTAAACAAAAATCGACTCGTAATATTTGCGAATCGCCTCTTCGTTTTCTGCCGTTTTCCATTCGCGCTGTACAGCAGTTGGATCATCCAGCACGTCACGCAAACCCAGGATGCACCGGGTAGAGCCAGAAGCATGAATCATTTCGAGAGCCGGATCCAGCTCGCGCAAGACACCACGCGGAACCTTGTCCACAATAAACAGGTCCGGACGAAATTCTTCCAGCACGCTACGGATCGTCTTCGCGCGCAATGCAATCAGATCCTCTATCGGAAGATCCAATGATCGCGAACGATATTCCCCATTTGTTTCCTTCCGAATCGAAGGAACTAGGAAACAGCTAACTCCCGAAGGCATCGAAAACGCTCCCGCTTCGGGCGAACCTGTAATCAATAGAACTTCGCGCTCAAGATGTGAGGATACAAGAGACTGGGCGATCAAAAGGTTGCGACGAATATGTCCCAATCCCATCGTGTCATGAGAATACAGTGCGACACGCAAACGAGGGAGACCGAATTGGGATCGGACGCTAAAAAAAGAACGCAGTTGACGAAAGTCGTGGGAGACTAAAGATCCAACAGACCGAACCGAGTGACTCAAACTGCACCCTCCATTCGTTTGCTCTCCCCGGCTTGCAAATAAATGTGCAAGATCCGCGCCACAATCGACGATGTGCGTCTCGTCGTATTTACGAAAAACTGTGTCTCAGGCGTGTGACATGAAGCGGATTTGTTCACGTAGAGGTGACAGTATTGCAATGATGTTGCAAACGCAGGTTGCTCGCAAGATGAATGAAAGGCATCGCGTGCAGCGTGGCAACATTACAGTTTTGTAATACTTGACGCTACTACTTTTGTCGACCTAGATTTGCGAGTACTATGAGTTCCATGTTTAAGCGAATGGTGATTCTGATCAGCCTGCTTTTCTGTGGATTTGCAGTTTATGCCCAGGAAACGACTCCACTCTCCCTCGACCTAAAAGAAGCCATTCAGAGGACTTTACAAAACAATCCGAGGGCAATTCTGTTGCAAAAGCAAAAAGCGATCGCCGATGCGGAAGTCAATGTTCAGAGCCAGCGAAATAATCCAAGCTTGATCGCTGAAAACACCCGTTCGCAACCGAACTATTTCGTGGGCGCCGGGTACGTATTTGAGCTAGGGGGGAAACGCGGCAAGAGAATCACCATCGCGCGAGAAGAGGCAGCCGTTGCAGCTGCGGAATACCAGGCAGGTATTTTTGCTCTACGTCGCGAAGTTCGCCAGGGATTCTATGAATTGCTCCAATCGCAACAGAAGCGAAAAGAGATGGATCTTTCCCGAGATCTTGCGAAGCGCTTACTGGAAATTTCTCAGCAGCGATTTGAAGTGGGCGAAGTCGCGCGATTTGAAGTCTTGCAAGCTGGGTTGGAGTTGAAGCGCAGGGAAAATGAGTGGAAGCAGGTTGAAGCCGAAGGAAGCACTGCCCTTCTTCGATTCAATGCGTTGCTCAACAGACCGCCGGGGGAACCGTTAGAGCTGCAGGGATCGATGGAAGATCAGCCACTGCTTGCCGATCTGGAAACGCTTTTGGAACGCGCTATTTCTGTGCACCCGGATTTACAAACGCTGCAGCGCAAAATCCAGGCGGAAGAAGCGCGACTCTCCCTGGCACACGCGCAGCGAATCCCCGATCTGGATGTGGAAGGAGGAACGGAAATTCATGATGCAGACTTCCAATATGGTTGGCGCGCTGCTCTCCGGCTCGATGTTCCTCTATTGAATCGAAACAGCGGAGAAATCCTCAAATCCAATATCACACTGGAAAGTCTACGCGCAGAACAGACTGCGACACAACAAAAGGTTCGAGCCGAAATATCTTCCGCTTACATTCAATATCAGGCTGCGCTCTTTCAAGCCAAGAACTATCATGAGGAAATTTTGCCGGCTGTGGATGAAATTGAGCAAATGTCGGAAGAAAGCTATCGAGAAGGAAAAACCGGATTTTTGTCCGTTCTGGATGCCCAGCGAAACATGCGAGAAATCCGGCTTGAATATCTGGATTTGTTGATGCGCTATCAAACAGCGGTTGCGGATCTGGAGTTAACGGCAAACGTAGGTCTGGAATGAAATATTCATACTGGTTGGTCGTTCCAATGATCGGATTCCTTGCTCTTGGGTGCGCAAAAAAGAGCGATCCCGAAGGCGATACTGAGGGCACAACCGTCAACAACGTGGAAGTACAGATTGCAAAGGTGGAACAGGGGCCTATCCGGCAGATGATTTCGGCAAGCGGAACGCTGGGAGCTTTGCCGGACCGTGACATCAAGATCAGTCCTCTGGTTGCGGGTCGAATCACTCAAATTACGGCTGTTGAAGGCGATTCCGTCAGCGCAGGTCAGATCGTTGCGATGCTGGACGATTCGATTTTGAAAGAGGAAGCCAATCAGGCAAAGGCGGTGCTGGATAACGCGAAAGAGAATGAGGAGCGGCTCAACAAATTATATGAGCGCGGAATCGCTGCCGGCAAAGAGAAGGAAGACGCGCATCGTGATTTTCTCATGGCGCGCGCCGCTTACGATACCGCGGCACTTCAACTCTCGCGAGCCCAGATTCGTTCCCCGATCCATGGATGGGTTGTCAAACGCTTCGCAAGTGTTGGAGAACAGGTGGACGGAACAGCCGGCCAGCCGATTCTGGAAATCGCAAATTTTGATCCCATCGAAATGCTCGCAAATCTGCCGACTTCCTATCTGGCGTCGGTTCACGAAAGCCTGGATGTGGAAGTTCGAACGGACGCGTTCGCCGACCAGTCTTTTGCAGGAAAA
The DNA here is from genome assembly GCA_963843285.1 of uncultured bacterium. Lineage (GTDB taxonomy): Bacteria > Acidobacteriota > HRBIN11 > JAKEFK01 > JAKEFK01 > CAZDDB01. The sequence continues at coordinate 186,749 of CAWJJO010000006.1, read as the reverse complement.
ATTGTCGCCGTGCTTCCTGCTATCGATGCAGTCAGCAGTTCGGCCACCGTCCGGATTCGTGTCCCCAACCAGGACCACAAGTTGCGGGGAGGAATGTTTGCGACGGCCAATATTATTGCCGCGATACACCCGGCTGCTCTCTACGTTCCTGCGGCAGCGGTTGTAGTTGAAAACGAAGAAGCTAAAGTTTTTGTAGTAGGAACAGATTCGAAGATTACAGAGAAGCGGGTTCAAACCGGATGGCGTGAAGGCGATCGCGTGGAAATTCTTCAGGGCGTTCAGAAAGGCGATCCGGTTGTCACCGTAGGGAGCTACGGTCTTGCAAATGGCATGATAGTAAAGGTGAAGCCGGGATGACAGTCGCAGAGGCAGCAGTTGCCCACCGGAAAGCAATTAGCCTGATCATTGTTGTACTGGTTTTTGCCGGTATCTATTCAGCTTTTCAGTTGCCAAGTGGCATCTATCCAGAAGTAGACTTTCCGCGGATCATCGTTGTGGCATCGATGGGAGATCTTCCTACCGGAAATGTGTTACTCGGTGTCACGCGACCGATCGAAGAGTCGCTATCCGGAGTGCTCGGACTCTATCGAGTCCGCTCCCGAACCATCCGTGGGGAAGCCGAGATCTCGCTTGTCTTTCTTCCCAAAGCGGACATGCAGCTTGCTCTCCAACAAGTCCAGGCAAAGATCAGCGAGGTTCGTCCCTTTTTACCAGAGCAGACGCAACTCACGGTAGAACGCGTCACGCCGGCCCTATTTCCCGTCATGATCTTTTTGTTAACAGGCAAAAATGTTCCGCCTACTGCGCTTCGAGATTACGCACAATACACAGTGCGGCCCACACTGAGCCGTATCCCGGGGGTTGGACAGGTTGGGGTGATGGGCGACACGATTCGTGAGATTCAGGTGGTTGTCGATTCCCGGAAAATGCTGGCGCATCATCTCACACTGGAGAAAGTAGAAGATGCGATCCGGCGCGCAAATACGATTGAAGCGGTCGGCCGTCTCAACAAAGACTACAAGCAATTCATGATCCTGATGTCCAGCGAGATTCAAAACCTGGATACGGTCAACAACATCGTCGTTGCAGGAACGGAAGATGAGCCGGGGTCCATGACATATGTTCACGACATCGCGTCAGTTTTTGAAGGCTCTGAAGACCGGACGATGCTCATTTCCGGAAACGGAGAGGCCGCAGCACAAATCAATGTGACACGTCAAATCGGCGGAAACATCCTTGCAATTGAGCAAGACGCTTTGCAACGGATTTCCGAGATCAAAGGGAATCTACCTTCCACGGTACACCTCACAACCGTTTACGATCTCGCAGAATTTGTCCATGACTCCATTATCAGTGTTCGCGATGCGATCGCCATCGGATGCGTTCTCTCTGTTGCAATCCTGCTGCTCTTTTTACGAGAATGGCGCTCCACTCTGATCGCTGCCTGCAGCATCCCGCTCACGCTGGTCATTACGTTATTTTTCATGCAGCATCTCGGACAGACTCTAAACCTGATGTCGCTGGGCGGAATGGCGGTCGCCATTGGACTGGTGATCGATGATGCAATTGTGGTTGTCGAAAACATACACCGTCATCTCCAGACCAACATAAAAACGGACGTCAGCAAGGAGTCATCGGTCCTGAACGCCACAAATGAAATTCTGGGAGCGGTGAGCGGATCTACCTTCACTACAGTAGTTGTCTTCCTCCCGCTTGCCCTGATGGAAGGGGTAGTCGGACAATTCTTCGCAGCCTTCTCGATTACTCTATCGACAGCGGTGCTTGTTTCGCTTGTCTTGTCCTTTACGCTCATTCCTCTTTTGGCGAAGAGATACTTGAAAGAAGAGAAAAAGGAAAGCAAAAAGACAGATCGATTTTTGCAGAACCTGACATCGGTTTACGAAAGAACAGTGGGCTGGGCTCTTGCGCATACCGGCGCAATCATTGTGGCTGCCTTGCTGTTGATTGGGGTTGGAGTTGGAATCTACACGCAACTGGCATCCGGATTCTTGCCGTTAATGGATGAAGGCTCGTTTGTGCTTGATTACTGGATGCCTTCCGGCACTTCCTTAAAGGAAACCGATCGTGTGCTCAAAGAAATAGAGCAGATCCTGAAATCCACACCCGAAGTCGAGTCTCTTTCGCGCAGAACAGGAGCCGAGCTTGGACTCTTTGCCACTGAACAGAGCTCCGGGGACATTATCGTCCGGCTCAGAAAAAAAGGGACCGCGATGTCGAAGCAATTATGGATGATGTGCGGCAAAAAGTGGAGTCTTCCCTTCCCAGTATCCGCATTGAATTTGTACAGGTCTTGCAAGACATCCTTGGAGATCTGGAAGGAAATCCGGACCCGGTAGAAGTCAAGCTTTTTGGAGACGACCCTTCCAAGTTGCAGGAGCTGGCGGAGCAAATCGCTGACCAGATCTCAAAGATACCGGGCGTCGTGGATCTATTTAGCGGGGTTCAGTTTGGAAACCCCGAAATTCAGGTCAAAATCGATCCCGTAAGAGCGTTGCAAGCCGGATTGGATCAGGAAATCATCACCAAGCAACTTTCCGATTCCTTGCTCGGAAAAGTTGTAACACAGTTCAGACAATTCGACCGATTGATCGGAATCCGTATCCGGTTTTCTGATGAAGACCGGTTCAACTACGATCTCATTCGTCAATTTCCCCTTCTAAATCCGAAAACCAAGACAGTGATTCCGCTAGGATCCATTGCGACGTTGACGGAAGTGAACGGGCAAAATGAGATGCTGCGCGAAAATCAGAGACAGTTGATTGCGATCACCGCCCGGATCAGCGGAACTTCCCTGGGAGACGTAATTCCGGAGGTCAGAAAGATTCTGCAAAAAACGACGCTTCCGCTTGGCTACACTTATGAGATTGGCGGACTCTATCAAAGCCAACAGCATTCCTTCCGTCAACTTCTTCTGGTGCTCGTAATTGCAGTGATGCTCGTATTCATCCTGCTGGTTCTTCAATTCCGCGATTTCCTGGCCGGTCTGGTGATTCTTTCTGCAGCTCCAGTTTCGTTGGTCGGTGCGCTCCTGATGCTGTGGATTACCGGAACCGAATTCAACGTTTCCTCCTTTATGGGATTGATCATGTTAATCGGCCTGATTGTAAAGAACGGGATCATCTTGATTGAATACACTTTCCAATTGCGAGAGAGCGAGCAGATTCCACTTGCGGAGGCCCTGATACGAGCCGGGAAAATCAGACTCCGGCCAATTTTGATGACCACTCTAGCTACGCTGTTCGGGCTTCTTCCGCTTGCGTTCGGGATCGGCACCGGCTCCGAGCTCCAGAAACCGCTCGCCCTGGCAGTAATTGGGGGGCTCTCGCTATCGATGTTTGTGACCCTGGTTTTCGTGCCGGCGTTACTACTCAAACTGAAAAAGTAATCAGCTCGGACAGAGCATCGAGGTCGCCCTCAGAACCACAAGAAAAGCTGGATTCATTTACAGCAGTGCCCGGACGAACCGATTAACTTCAACCTCACGGCAATTGATCAAGAAACTAAAGTAAAAAAGGAGAAACAAGAACGATGAAATATACGGATGAAAAACTGGAAGAATTGACGAGAGAAGAGGAAGAATTATTGGACAAGGAAAAAAGAAGAAAGGGTCTGGACCCTGAAAAAGCGGTGTGGAAAGAAGAGATCACCGAGAAAACCGATGCGATCTGGGAGCAAGTCAAAGGGAATTGGAAACAATTCAAAGGCTCAATCAAAGAGAATTGGAACAAGCTTACCGACGACGACATAGAAGCAATGGAAGGACGTCGGGAAAGGATTATCGGTAAGATCCAGGAACGCTATGGCGAAAGCACTTACAAAGCGAATGAAATTGAACGTGAACTCCGTAATCTGGATCGTAAATAAAAATCGTTAACATAAGAGGCCGCGTTGCTTGAGTGCGACGCGGTCTTCTTTATTTCTCTTTCAGTACTGATGTGCATTCAGCTTCATTGATTTCCGCGCGTTTCTTTACAAATACTGCCGCCCAATCTTCAGCCGTGATGCGCCTTTGCACGCCATTGTCTTCCACGAATTGATGCAGCCTCTCCACGCCGGCAACACGAAATAGGTCGAGGATCTGCCGGTTGGTCAATTGATTCAGTAATCCGGCAAGGAATTTTCTACCTTCCTCAGAAATAAAAGGATCATCCATACTTTCTTCCTGCGATAGCTTTGACGGCGTAAGATTTCCAAAGCACGGACGCACCTTGTTTTCAGCCATGTATTTCGCCTGTTTTGTTAAATTCCAAACGGGCTTCCGCTCCCAGTCCTTGAAATTCGTTTTGCTGAGATGCAATCCCCCCAATCCTCCCCCAAATGTAGAGCCGAGATCTTGAACCATGAGAACTGGTTTTTCGCAGTTGCCGATTCCATCTCCATCCGGATCGGCAATCTCTTCGCGATAGCACGCCAGGCGCTGGTTATCCGCTTTCGTATCCGCATGCTGAATGAAGACCATGAGAAGCTTGAGCGCATCCTGTTGATTCAGAGGAGCTCCTCCTTCCTTTTCCTCTACCTTGTCCAGTTCGCTCCAATTCCATCCTTGATCTTCGGATTCTTCGATCATGGTTCCCGGGAAGTTCCTTTCAATGATTGCGGATTCGAAAACCAAATCGGACCGCTTCTGATCTTCCGGTGAACATACGGATCTTTTTCCGGACAGTTCAGGCATAGCACTTTTGCCGGATAGACTTCATCCGCATAAAAGCCCAGGGCCCAGAGCAGCCGCGTTGCGACTACATCTGCATAAATCTCCAGAGTGTCTTTGCCGTATTTTACCCTGACGATTTGACCCGATTCAGTTTTGCAAAGAAACTTCGGCTGCTTTCCCGATAGAGTTTTTTTCCGGCTCCAAGGTATTCGCACCTGACCTCTGTGCCTGCAGGTACTGAGACTTCATTCTGCGGGCCGGCAGCGATGTCCATCTTCGAAATATCCGTAGGTTTCCATACCTGTGCGCGTTTTAGATAATTGTCGCGTACTTCATCGGTTACCGGGTCCATCTTGACTTCCGCAAACACGGTGAGGTTGCAGAGCAGAGAGAAGAGGAGAAAAGCCTTTTTCATATAGGCTCCTTTTCACAAAGGTTAAATATTTCGTTACCCCAAGCATTTTCTATTTTGTTACGTTCGTATTTGCCGGCTGCTGAAGAATCATTCCTTCATCGAGCGGCGAACCGGAAACAGGAATTGCTTTGAAGGTGAGCTGATCTGGAAAAACCTCGAAATACACAAAGTGATATTGTTTGGCTATGGATGCAGTTATGGGGGATTCCGTCGGTGTCTTGAGCGACCGACCTCCTCCGCCGGAAATAATGTGAGTAATGCCTTCCTGCGGTTTTAAACGAGCGTAAAAGTGGCTGTGGCCGGCTAGTATCATCTGAACTCCACTCGCAACCAGGATTTTCTCAATCCCCTGCTTCAGCTCACCTTCCGGTTCATGACCTCCCCCTGGCGCATAAATCGGTTCATGGAAGTACACCACCTTCCAGAGCGCTTTGCTCGCACTTAATTCCTTACTCAGCCAGGCGATTTGGGCGGGATCGGCATTCAACTTTAACAGTCGTTCCGAATTCAAAACGAAAAAAGTTATCAGCGGTCGGCCATCGATTTCTGGCGCAGGACTGAAAGAATAATATCCGTTCTCTCCTAGAATGTGGAAACGATTTTTGTCTGCAATTTCATCCTGCGCCCTACCTTTTGCTTCCACATCATGATTTCCAAGAGTGGCGTAGAATTTCACACCGCGAGTCACCAGAGGTTGATAAGATTTGTCGAAGCGATCGACAAATATGCTTTTATCTCCGCCCCCGTAAATGTTATCTCCCAACATCACGACGGTGTAGAACGGTTTCTGCTGAAACCATTGCAACATCCTTTCCGCCACACGCTGCTGGGCGGAACAACCGCAACCGTTGTCCCCAATGGCAACGAATGTAAAAGGGACCTCCTCCCCTGCGGCAAAATAGGGTACGAAAAGTGCCAATGAAAAAGCGATAAGCACGGCGAACTTTGGTGGGAACACTTTCTTTCGGACTGTATGAATGTTCATGGTTCAATCCACCTTTGCGGGCTTTACCGAACACTCCCGCTGATTGATTTCATCGCGTTTCTTGTTGAACGCGGCAACCCAATCCGACGCAGTCACAGCCATCACACTGCCCTTTTCATACGTGGTTGCTCCCAGTTTTTCCGCCCTGGCGACGAGAAACAGGTCATTGATTTGTTTCGATGTGAGCTGATTCAAGAGATCGGCGAGAAACTTTCTTCCATCCTCAAGAATCTCCGGATCCGATAAGCCCTCAGGACCTGCAGCCTTTGAATTCGTCAGGTTCCCATAACAAACCTTCTCCTGCTTTTGAACAAGATGCTCATTTTCCTTCCAATGATTCCAGATATCCGCGCTCTTCCACCCGTCATAATCCATCTTGGCGCCATCCGAACTTGTGGCGTTGCCCTTTCCAAACGTCGCTCCGAGATCTTGAATCATCATGATTGGCCGACCGCATGTAGCCACGCCATCTCCATCTGAATCCTGCAAATCTTCCGGAAGACAGGCTAAACGCTGTTGCTCTGGTTTGTTGTCGGAATGTTGAAGGAACACTGCCAGTAATTTCAGAGCCTCAATTTGAGCGTGGGGTGCCCCGCCCTCCTCTTCCTTGACCTCAGACAATTCGGACCATTTCCACCCTTCATCTTCCGATTCCTCAATCACCGCACCTGGGAACTTTCGTTCAATGGTTGCAGGATCGATCACGCGATTGATTCGTCGTTCGTTTTTCTTTGGTTGTGTTGGATCCTTTTCGGGACAGCCAAGACATTTCAAACGAACCGGATACATCTCATCCGCGTAAAATCCAAGCGCCCAGAGGAGACGCGTTGCTGCAACCTCTGAATAAACCTCCCGCGTGTCTTTGCCAAACTTCACGCGGACAACTGCCCCGGATTTCAGTTTGCATAAGAACTTCGGGGTAGCCCCGGATGGCTTGTAGTCCTTGGGCCATTCCACATATCGACAAGCAACCTCACGCCCCGGTGGCACTGAGATATCAGTGGACGGTCCCTGTAGAACATCCATTTTGGGAATGTCAGTCGGCCTCCAAACCTGGGCTCTGTGGATGTAATCCCTCCGGGCCTCTCCATTGACAGCTTCCAACTTCGGACCCGCAAATGCAGGCACAGTTATCAAAATTAGAAGCAACAGTACTTTTACAGCTTTCATGGCTGATCACACTTCCGTGGGAACGTACTCCCTGGCATTATCAAACCGCTCCGCCGCGATTTCCCACCGTATACTATTCATAAACGTGTCGATGTAATCTTTTCGTTCGAGACCGTAATCCAACAGATACGCGTGCTCGAAAACATCCAGAACCAGTAGGGGGGAACATCCCGCCAGGATCCCCACATCGTGTTCATTAATCCAGATGTTGAAAACTGAACCTGTCCAGTGGTCCCGGCACAAAACAGCCCACCCAATCCCGCGACACGCCCCGGTGGCACGGAAATCGGTTTCCCATTGGGGCAAACCTCCAAAATCTTTTTCGATTGTGTCCCGTAAGGAAGACTTCTTGAGCGGAGTATGCTCTCCTAAATTGTCGAAATAATATTCATGAAGCCTCATTCCGTTAAATTCCCAGCCAAAACGTCTCTTCAACTCATCAAATTTTGCCGAATCTTTGTCCTGCCACAAAAGAATTTCAAAGAGCTTATTGGTGTGCTCCACATATCCTTCATATAGCTTGAAATGGTTCGTCAATAATTCTTTTGAAAATCCTTTCAAGCCGATCAGATGGGAATAATCTTTGGATTTGAATTTCATTTTCTTCTCCCTGAATAGTCCAAAGGAGCAAGGGGAAATGAGGTTGTATATCCCATTTTCCCCTTCTCCAATTGTTTTGAGCAAACAATAGGACTTCGTATTTATTGGATGGACAGGTCCGAACGCACACGTCTCACATCGTCGACAGCTTGTGCGATTTGGATCGCTCTTTGTTCTTCTGCTTTGCTGGACACAGTACCTTTCAGTGTCACGGTCTTGTTTTCGGTATCCACATCAATGTTTCGTGCCTTTACCAGGTCATCAGTGGCAAGCTTCAATTTCACCTCTGCAGTGATGGCAGCATCTACAGTCTTATCCGCGGCTGCATCGACGCCCGTTTCGATCTTGGTCCCGATTTTCTCGGCCGTCTGCTTCAATTCTTCTGATGTATCGGCGTTGTCCGATGGGATTTCCGCGGTATCGACCTTCAAGAACGAACGCACCTGACGGACACCCTCGACCTGTTCTGCAATCTGAACAGCTCTATCTGCTTCGGACTGAGTTGCCACTGTTCCTCGAAGGGAGACCACTCCATCTTCGGTATCGACCTCAACGTTCCGGGCTTTTACTGTGTCGTCAGTAGTGAACTTTGCCTTTACAGAGGTCGTGATAGTTACATCATCAACGGTCTGGCTGGCCTGTTCCGCAATGCTCTGATCCTTGCTTGTTCCCTTGGAACATGCAAACGGGATCATGGCGAGTACAGCGACAAGGAGCGCAAAGATTTTAATCTTTTTCATGTTAATCCTCCGTGATTAAAATTCGAGATTGAAAATTACGATCTTACTTTTGGTGAAGGTATAGAACTTTTCCCTATCGGTTGTGGCTGATTGGAACAAAGTTCTGTCGATTTTTGTGCTACGGCAACCGGCTATCTCGAGATCAAGGCAACGACTTCACCGGTTTTTTCCGGTTCGTCTAACCGGGTCGCGAGATCTCCTTGCGCAATAATTCCGATAATACATCCCTGTTGATCCACAACAGGAATTCTTCTGACTTGATGGAGCGCCATGCTATCCAGCGCCTCTTCTACTCGATCGGTATCGCGACACGTAAACAGAGCCCGCTTCATCACTTCACCGATTCGTGTATTTTTCGAATCGCGTCCCTCTGCAACAACTTCTACAGCGAGATCGCGGTCCGTGACAATACCGATCAGCTTCCGGCTCTCCGGATCTTCTACGATCGGAATGGATCCTACGTCTTCCGCTTTCATCAGTCGGGCCGCCAGATTTACCGTTTCTTCAGGAACACAGCAAACTGGATCGGTGGTCATCACATCTTTACAAATCATACTCATCAGACACCTCCTTTGGTTTGAATCGATTGAGTTACCGCATCAGGGCGATTGGATGTTCCGTACTGACTCTTCCATTCAACAAGTCTTTTAACGCAGCATGAACGATCACACTTCGTTCAAAAGGAAGCGTTGAGATCTTGCTTGCTTCCTCAAAAAGAGCCGCAATCAAATCACCCAGGCGATATTTCTGTTTGTTTCCTTTGCTGTTGTCTTTCATAGTCCATTCCTCCTGAATCAATAAAACTACTTTGAGGGCTTCAGGTCTATCGATGAAGCCGTAATTTGGGTGTAAGAAAATGCCCATCTTCACGTAGTGAGTAGGACGACAGCTCTCTCCTTGAAACATCGACATCTCATCGCGCAGTTTCACGCTTGGGAGACGCAGGGAGATTCTTAGCTTTAGAAACGAGAGGACAAACATGAATCCATACAGAGAGCTAAAGGAAATCGTCCGAAATCGCGAGATTGAGCCGGAAGGCTTGGTCCATGCTGTGATGGCCACCGTTTATTCAACTTGCTGCGACTGTTGCGCAGAGACTCTACGCTCCGAGGCGTTTTTAAAGGCTTTCGACAGAATGGCCGCCGAATTGGCCTTATGCCGCCGGATCTCCAGAGAGCATGGGATGGAACCATTTCGTGCCGTTCAACGCCACAAATCCAGCTCCTATCAGGAGGAACAAAATGGGTGAATTTCAATCCAGTATTGCTGAAATCAGAAAACGCGCACGCAAGCATATAGAGGAAGGGCCGGTCACTGCAGGATACAAAGCCGATCGGGAAAGAGTGATTTCGGTTTTAAATGAAGCTCTTGCAACCGAGATCGTTTGTGTCCTTCGGTACAAACGTCACTACTACATGGCTCAAGGAATTCATGCGGAGCCGGTAGCACAGGAATTTCTCCAGCATGCCCAGGAAGAACAGCAGCATGCCGACATGATCGCAAAACGGATTACGCAACTGAAAGGAAAACCAAATTTTAATCCGGAAGGACTTGCTGCCAGAAGTCACTCCGAATACGTGGAAGGCGATTCTTTAATGGAAATGATTCGCGAAGACCTGGTAGCGGAAAGAATCGCAATCGAATCTTACTCGGAAATTATCCGCTGGCTTGCCAATGATGATCCTACCACGCGTAATTTGATGGAAGAAATTCTTAAGGCCGAAGAAGAACACGCGGATGATCTATCCAATATGCTAGCCACACTTGATCCTGAAAAATCCCCGCAATAGAAATGGCAGTTGACCATAAAAAACGATTTCAGCGGCGACTTCAGAATATCCAAAGTTTTCAGGGGAAGTTCAGCCATCACCGGACTCGCCGGCAGAAATTTGCCGACGCGGTTACGGCCTTATCAGGAACGACAGAATTTCTGATCGCTCACGCGGCCTGGTTTGGGATCTGGCTCGCATGGAACGCCGGAATGATACCCGGGTTAAAACCGTTCGATCCTTTCCCCTTCGTCCTGCTGACAACAGTGGTTTCCATAGAAGCAATCTTTCTCGCCATCATCGTTCTTGTCAGTCAAAACCGGCAGTCAAAAATAGCCGATCTGCGGCAGGAAGTTGATCTGCAGATCAACCTGATCGCCGAAGAAGAAATCACCAAATTAATGAGGATGGTCGCGGGATTGTACAAGTTCCTCAAAATCGATGTGGGTGAAGAGCCGGAGCTTAAAGAAATGCTGAAGCCGACAGATCCCGATGAGATCGAACGGCGATTGGAAGAGCAATTGAAACGAGACGAAGGAGCGCTGTAAGAACATGCTTCACTCGACAGTTTTTCTGGTGCTGGCTTGTGTGGCTATCGCCATCCAGAGTTTCTTGATATTTTTGTTTCTTTTCGAACCATGCCTTCCGTACAAGATCAAAAAGCGACCTGTGGCGCTCCAGATAAAACAGTTCTCTGACTTGCTGGAGGTTCTGGCGGGTGCACAGATCCATCACCACTGTGATGTGGAAGTGCTCACCAATGGCGAAGTGTACTTTGAAGCGGAGTTGGAAGCGATTCGCAAAGCAAAGAAAAGTGTGAATCTGGAAGCCTATATCTTTCAAAAGGGAAGAGTGACCCGGCGAGTTCTAAAAGCTCTTACCGAAAGAGCGAAGGCCGGCGTGAAAGTAAACATGGTTCTGGATGCGATCGGCTGCTTTGCAACACGGAACTCTTACTTTGAAGATTTCAAGAAGGCGGGGGGCAGGATCGAATGGTACCATCCGTTCCGATGGTATACCTTGCCGCGTCTCAATAACCGAACTCACAGGGAGTTGATTATCGTGGATGGTGAGGTCGGTTTTATGGGCGGTTCAGGATTTGCGGACCACTGGTTGTATTCAAAACGAAAGCGCCGCCGCTGGCGCGATACCATGTTTTGCGTAAAAGGCGAAGCCGTAAAGAGTCTGCAATCCGTATTTGCTGAAAACTGGCTGGAAGCGTCCGGTGAAATTCTGACTGACAAGATCTATTTCCCTCCATCGGCCCAGGGAAAGGGGAACGTAGCGACTCAAGTAGTGAGCAGCTCCCCGTCAGCGGGACGCTCGACGCGCGCCCGCGTATTGTATCAGACTCTACTGGCGTCCGCGCGCGAAACGATCTACATCACAACGCCCTACTTCTTGCCTGATCGCAGCGTGCGCGCAGAGTTTGCACGCGCCGTTCAGGATCGTGGTGTTGATCTGAGAATCATCACACCCGGTCAAAATAGCGATCATTTACTGACACGTCGATCCAGCCGCCGCCTGTATGGGGATCTTCTGAAGGCCGGAGCCAGAATCTACGAATACATGCCATCGATGATCCATGCAAAAATCATGATCGTCGATCGCCTATGGTGCGTGATCGGATCGACAAATTTTGATCATCGCTCCTTTGGACTCAATGACGAAGTCAACCTGGTTGTATGCGATGAAAAGCTTGCACAACGTCTGTATCTCGACTTTCAATCGGACCTCGCTCAAAGCCAACCAATCTCCTACGATGATTGGAAGCGGCGTTCCATCGTAGAACGCGTACACGAATGGTTTGGATGGATCCTGGAGCGGCAACAATGACGCCCGGGAAAAATCAGGTTCGAGTCGTCACCTACAATACCCACAAAGGCCGGGGAATGGATGGACGCGTGCGGCCGGATCGAATCCGACGGGTCCTGGCTGAAATCGATGCCGACATCATCGCGCTACAAGAAGTCTTAAACATCTCAGGCACATCGCGCGAAAAGGACCAGACGCGTTTTTTCTCCGAAGAATTGGGCACGCAATATTGCATCGGGCAAACTCGTACGCTGCGAGGAGGCGTTTACGGAAATGTGATTTTGAGTCGCTTCCCAATTCGATCCATGAAGAACCATGACATCAGCATGAGCCCCTATGAGCGGCGCGGTTGCTTGCGTGCCGACATAGAATTGTCTCCAAAAACTCTTCTGCACGTGTTTAACATTCATCTGGGAGTAGATTATTTTGAGCGCCGACGGCAGACTCAAAAATTGATTGATACTGCGATCCTGCACAATCCGGAAATAGAGGGAATCCGGATGGTGATGGGCGATTTTAACGAGTGGACTCTCGGTCTGGCGACTCAGTTCATGCGAAATAATTTTCAGAGTATCGATCCGCCTACCTCGCGGCGGATCAAGACATTCCCGGGTCTTCTACCAATCTTAGCGCTCGATCACATCTACTTCGACCCTGCTTTGCGCCTGAAACGTTCTAGAATCTATCGAAGCCGTATGGCCCTGGTCGCCTCAGACCACCTCCCGATGGTAGCGGAATTTGAATTCACTCCAGAATAAAAAGGGGAAGGAACCGGCGCGGCAGTTTGCCGTCCGGTTCCTTTGGGGCTCAGGAGATCGCGCTATTGGGGAGTTTCTTCGTCCTGATCCGGATTCGGCTTCTTCTTCTTTTCTGTATTTTTCTTGGACTTCTTCTTCGTATCCGAATCTTTTTGATTGTTCTTATCGGTTTGATCAGAAGAATTTTCCTTCGTGGATTCCTCCGCTTCAGGATTTGGATTTCGCTGAGACGGTTCAGAATCCAACTGGTCTTTGTCCTTGCTGAGATCGTCTATTTTTCCTTTATCTTTCGGACTGCGATCGGGCTGATCTGCCGGCTGATCTAAAGGCTGTGACGGATTATCCGAGCGTGGATTACGCGGATTCTGGTTTTCCGGTTTCTGTTGGTCGGCCGGCCTGTTATTGTTCTGCTTTTTGTCTATTTGGGGCTGAGCTGGTGTATTGGGTTGCGCCGGAGTGACGTCTTTCGGACGCCCCTGATCCTTCGGCTCGTTCTTTGGCCCGCGGATTTTTCCTTCTTTCTCCACTCTTTGGACTTCTTGTGTTGCAGCCTCAGCTCTTTGGGCCCTCTGCTGATCGCGATTCGCTTTCGATTGACGGCCTCTATTTATGATCTCGTCTGAAGTAAGATTTTCAACGCGAGGAGGAGTATTCTCTTGATGAAAAATCTTACTCACTTCCTGTTTGTTTTTCGAGCGCTCACCCTTGAAGGGCTTTTGTTTTTCCGCAAACGCCGGAGCAATGACTTCGTTTACGACTTCCTTGCCATGTCTGCGAACCCTCTCAATTTCCTGGGTGTCTGTGGGCACGACCACTTTGATCGCTCGCTTATCGGTTTGAATTTCTTTTTCTTCAACGGCTACATCCTCGATCTTCTGGTGTACGATTCTTTCCAGCACGGGCTTATCGAGCTGTCTGTTTGAAATACGAACCAGACGGCGATCAAAGACCTGCCGCGTGTAATCCGGACCGAGATAATAGTCGGCGTAGTTATCGTTGACAAAATTGTTGTTGTTGATAAACACCCACAGGTTTACGTTGATATTCGTGAATGAAGGGTTGTAATAGAGGTCGCGGTAACGCGGATCGTAATACGGTCCGCCGTAACTGTATCCGCCCACTCCAAAATCAACGCCAAAGTCGTTGTCATAGTATGAAAACTGGTTCACAGGTCCGACATTACTCAGGTATCCACGGCTATAGTCGTATCCATTTGGCGGCAATGGAGTCCACCCGATGGAATCATAGCCCTGGGCCCACGCAACCCGCCCATTGTGCCACTCATAACCTGGAATCCATACCCAGCCGTAATTGCTGGTGAATATCCAGTTGCCGTAGTGATATCCAGCCCATGCCCACGGCTCATAACCTTGCCACGTTGGACCGTAACTGGTGTAAATCCAATGTCCATAGGTATAGGGACGCCATCCGCTTGCTGCGTAAGGCCTCCAGACTTGCCCGAATTGGGACACGTTTACCCATGCGCCATAGTCGCCCATGACGTCATAAAAGCTAATACGGGGAGCTGAATATCCTGGATTCCCCGCGTACGCGTATGGTAAATAGTCGTAGTCGCCAACGGACACATAGAAATCATCTGTCCCAACGCCGAAGGATATCCCGGCACTCGCTGCCGAATATCCAGCTAGCGTCAGGATCAAGACAAGAAAAATTTGTTTCCAATTTCCCACTTTCATAATTCCTCCTTATTGCACAACGAGATTCGAATGGACGCTCTTGACGCCGTCAACTGATTTCGCCAGTTGCACTGCACGATCTACTTCGGCCCGGCTTTTTGCCGTTCCATTCAAAGTCACATTTCCGTGACTCGTATCCACATCTATTTTTGAAGCAGATACCAGCTCATCATTTGCAAATTTCATCTTCACGGCTGCAGTGATGCTGCCATCTTCAATCGTTTCACCAGCATCCTCAGCCTTGTCGCCTACTTGCTGCGCAGCTTCCGTCGAGCCTTCTTTGATCGCCGTGCCTGTATTCTTGGTAGTGGTACATGCGCTCGAGACAAATACTGCGGCGAAGAGGACGAACATTAAAAAACTAAAAAACAGATTCCGATTCATTTGGCGTTCTCCTTATGTTTACTTACTGTTCAAGAGTACAATTGATGGTTCTCACACGGTATCGATGAAGACCGGTTTCGCTGTGGCAAATCGTCAAAAGGTTTGACGCAAGAAAGACGACAACCATTTCAGCAGCGAGTAGGAATCAAGAAGGCTTCACCTCTTCCCATCTCTTTGCCAGGTCTTCGGAAGCTGTGTATTGATCCAGGATCCCGACATGATTGCGATCCTGAAACATCGTTTGCATCAAATAACGTGACTCCTTCCAGTTACCATATTCACGGCTCCAAAATTTTACGTAGCAGTGTTCACCGCAGACATAAACTTTCTTGCCGTTGAAGTCGAATTCTCGTTCGGCAGGTAAGCGGCAGGGCTTCACATCACATAGTACTACCGTGATTCTGGCCATAAATAATCTCCTTTGTGGGTACACACTCTTTCACTCTTTCTTAAGGGCTTCATCTTCTACTCCACTGTCATGGAAGATGATGTATACCTCCAGTAAACGCTGCCGTAGAAAGAACGGTCAATTGTTTGTCGGTTTCTATGCGACAGATGGCTGAATTGGGGACTTCAGGAAGATACCGGGGGCGAGCCGAAGACTCGTCTTATCCCGGTTCAAAGAACTGGGGATATATGAGTGGGAAATCTTATTGCTCTATGGAAACGTTCCAGTTTCCTGGAGCTATGATCTTAACTTTGTAATTTCCATCCGCAGGAATGTCTATTGTGCGGGCGCCGTCAAAAGAATCGATCGTGCCGATAATCAGATCCACATCTTTTTCGCTGTCATCTACCAGGAGTACAGAAAACTTACCCTTCTCCCCGGTAAGTTCCGGATCCGGCTTATCCCAGTTTAACTGGACAGCAAACCTAGCCGGAGCTTTTTTCAATGGAAAGCTTTCAGTTGTTTTGTTTCCGTTGCCCTGAAATGCCCTTACCAAAACGCCATGATTTTTCGCGGTAAGCTTCGGTGCGTCCGTAGGCGGAGTGGCTGCGTAGCCGATGGAGCAGAACAGTAGGATCAGAACAAAAAGACTGGATGCTAGTTTCATAAATAAAGCCTCCTGAAGCGAATTTATTCCGCATCTAATGAAAATCAATATTCAGTCACTTTCCATTGCCGAAGCGATTCATAATTGACCGCAAGTGTGCTTTGACCCGGAAACTCCTTCTGTAACGGAACGAACTACAGAAAAGTCTGTCTTTATCTATTGGAGGATGCGGTCTCCGAGCCCGATCATTTCATTTCTTACAAACAGGAGGAAATCATGCCTGGGAAAAAACACGTGCGTGGAGTAGGCAAGAAAGAACAACGCATGTACGAGCACATTAAAGAAGAGGCTCGTAAGGACGGCCGCTACGGCAAACGCGCCGAGGAAGTGGCCGCAAGAACGGTACTGAAGCACCACAAGAAGGAGAGCCACAAGAAAGGCCAATAATCTTGCATCTGCTATCGTAAACCCTACCACCAGTCTGCTCATTTCGAGGGCCCG
This sequence comes from uncultured bacterium, assembly GCA_963843285.1. Classification (GTDB taxonomy): domain Bacteria; phylum Acidobacteriota; class HRBIN11; order JAKEFK01; family JAKEFK01; genus CAZDDB01. The sequence continues at coordinate 170,248 of CAWJJO010000006.1, read as the reverse complement.
GAAAGGGTTCCGGGCTCTCCCCTTCGAAAGAATCCGGATTCAGAGTTACATCGCAAAGAGCGAGAAATTGTGCTAATCTTTGTTACATCGCTGAAGGAGTTAGGTTGGCTGATCATGTCACAAACCAAATCCTGATCGTCGAAGATGAGGCTATCGTCGCGGAACAATTATCGGACACTCTGAAGCGTCATGGCTACAAAATACTGGGAGTGACTAATTCGGGTAGAGAGGCCATTGCCATCGCAAAGGAAAACCGACCCGACTTGATCTTAATGGATGTGCGTATCGAGGGAGATCTGAACGGTATTGAAACAGCGATTGTTATACAAGGGCACTACAATGAAGTAATTCCGATTGTATTTCTTACAGCGATGCCATCCGCGAAATTTCCCGTGCTGGCCGCCGTGGAGCCCTATGTCTATGTCAACAAGCCGATCCGGGACGAAGACTTGCTCACAGCAGTGGAACGAAGCCTTCTCAAGCATTCGCAAGGACAATAAACTCTAGTTACGTCCTTCTTTGACGCCCGAAAAGTTTGAAGGAAGTTCGAGCAGGCGAAAAGTTAATGTGGGTTCATGCTCAGCGAGTTGATGGGCTTTCCATTCCTCGTGCGAATCAAAATGCTTTCCGCACTGGTAGCATTGGAAACGGGGTGGTTTTGGAGTGTCTGCCGTCATAATAATAATCACCTCACAATGAGGAACATAACTGGCCGCGCCAAAAGATTCCATCGCAAGATTCACGCTTTTTTGTAGAGCAATCCTAACCGTTCGCATACATGGATATGCGACGCCAGTTGCAGCAGTTCGTAGTAGCGAATTCATTCGCTACAGTTGCGCTTATTGGCACGCTGGTCAAGCCGCGGGATGAGTGATGTCCTCATTCGCCGCTTGCGCGCCCACGGTTTCGTACTCATATACGGGTGTCTGGGCCGGTTTAGTATCTTCCGTTTGCCTGATATATTCGATGGCGTCGCTCACACTTGTGAAGGTAGCAAGCAATTGATCATCGTCAAAAACCTGATATTTTGCTTCTTTGTAAGGGAGAATTCTTAAGGAATAAGACATATTACCTCCTGATGCATTGCGTTCACTTCAAGACTATGAGCGCCCTCAGGCATGGACTATCGCAAACAGACCGAGACTTTTGTAGCAAAATCACGGGTGATTGTGCCGACAGTTTTCCGTCAGCGCCCCAATCAATTACATAGGTGACGAAACTTGAGCGATGAAGTCAATCTGAATGTATATGATGCAGACTTTGCCCGCGAGCAACGTTGAAACAATTCCAAAAATGGAGAATGCAATAGGTCAGAGGCTCACATCGTCGCTTAATTCGTTGCGATCATCTTTTTGACGGGGAAAATGAACCGCGAGGAGATCTGCCAGCCGACGAACGCTATAGCAAATACCTTCGGTCAAACCCTCCTTGCGAATCATAGATTCCAACTCTGAGGCGAGTACTTTCCATTGCTGGGGATCGATTTTGGCATTGATTCCACGGTCAGTAATTATTTCGAAGCGTTGTTCTTTCAAAGTGAAAAAGAGCAGAACTCCCGTTTCGTTTTGCGTTTGATGCATTCCGAGCTCCTGAAAAACGCTGGTCGCTCGTTTGCGCGATGATTCCCAAAAATGGATCCTGTGGTTGATGTGGACACGAATTTCGGCGGATGTGCGGGATTCGGCTTCATCCACCGCAGAACGTATGGGCTTCCAGACCTTGTGCGTCCAGATACCGCGTCAGGTTTTTCGGTACCCGCACTACCTTCAGATTACCAACCTCCACTGGCGCCTCCTCCACCAAAGTGTCCCCCACCGCCGCTAAAGCCCCCGCCCCCGCCACCACCGCCTCGCCAGTCACCGAATCCCCCACCAGGATATGTCCAAGTGTTGTCTCGCCGGCTTCGGGCGCCACTTGAATCTTGCATGCGTCGCACGATGGGAGTTGCAAGCGCGCCTAAGAAGAACCCGAACGGTGAGAGGACTAAACTCGTCCTTGGGCTAATCAAATTGCAATAAAACAACGCTCCAGGAAAGAGAACTGCAGCCGCGAAACCTCCGGCAATCCAACCTCCCGACCGGAAACGAGCAAATATTCCAGCAAGAATAAACCACAATATGCCAGCAGCGAAGAAACAAGACAGAAATCCACCGGTAGCATCGGGTGAAGATGGTTGTTCCGGACTCGTCAGTGGATATTCGTTCCGAGCTGCCCGCGCAATCGCATCAACACCAGCATCCAGTCCGCCGTAAAAATCATTTTGCTTGAAGTGTGGGGAGATCTGTTCACGAATGATGCGACCGGCTAGACCATCTGGAATGACCGGCTCCAGTCCGTAACCGACTTCAATCCTGATTTTGCGTTCATTCTTTGCGACAACAACTACGGCGCCATTATTTAGACTTTTCTCACCGATCCCCCATTTTTGTGCTACCCCAACAGCCAGGTCCTCAATCGGTTCTCCCTCCAAGGAAGGCAGGGTAAGCACAACAATCTGGACTGAAATATCTTTTTCGATTTGTTCGAGCTTCTGCGTCAACGCTGCGCGCTGATCGCTGGTAAGCATTCCGGCATCATCCACCACGCGTCTGGTGAGCGGTGGAATGGAAATCGCAAGCAGAACTAGTGAAAAGAAAATCAGTTTCAATCAGAACCGTACCTCCGGCGGCTTCTCTGCGCCGGCAGTGGCCTGGAAGTAAGCCTTTTCCTGAAAACCCATGTATGGAACTGGCTCGCGCGAGCGCTTCGATCACTTCCTTCAAAGTTTCCCGTTCAAAATTCGCCGCACCTTGCATCGTCCGCACAAGATTGGGAATCAAATCCGCTCTACGCTGATATGCATTTTGGACCTGGGACCACGAGCTCTTGACTCCTTCATCGAGCTTTACCAGGCCGTTGTATGAGGAAAACGCTGTAACTCCCAAAATCAGCGCAAGAATCAACAGTACGCCACAGCCAATCACTCCAACTTTTTTCATCTGGCTCTCTCCTAAAAACAGTTACCAATTCAATGGCCCGCGACTGATGAGATTTTCATTCATCGCAGGCCGAGCCGGGTCTACGTTTTCTTGCCGCCGGCAATCAACAATACGATTCCACCCACAAGTGCGATCCCGCCCAGTACAGGCGGAAGTGGGATGGTTTTCTCTTTCTTTGCAGTTGCTTGAAGCGGACCAAGATCAATCACTTTCTCACGCGTAGTGTAAGTGATGCCCTGAAAAATCAGAGCAACAATACCCAGCACGATCAAAATAATCCCCACGATTCTTAGCACATTCTCCTCCTAAATGGACCAAATAAGTTGAGCCCATCACGGCGTGTTGGACACTCCGCGGCTGCTCAATACATAATCGATAAACTTTTGCGCAAATCGAACTGCGTCATCTCGATTCTGAAAGCAACCTGCTTCCAGATATTCCCTCCCAGATTCTTCGAGAGTAGAGACCGAACAATTCCTTCCAGGGAACTGTTCCTTCCAGTCAAATTGGGTTATTGTTGAAAAATCATCAGGATTGGCCCATCCTGTCAGTGAGTTTGGCGGGAAGACGAAGTGCATCCGGACAATTTCACGAGTTTGTTGATCGTAATTATACACATACTCAATACTGGATTCGTAGACCGAAGAAAAGATACTGCATACCTTCCGTTTTCCGTAAAGAACCGTTCGGTAAACCTGGATCTCGTACTCACCGCTTGAAAGCGGATTGACCAGAATGGTAAATTTGTGATACTTCATCTGTTCCACATTTTGTCCGGCGATCGTGGTTGCCAGGCGTGCCGAATAGTCCTCCACATTCCCGCTTGCTTTGTCCAATCGTGTCCTTCCATTCTGATGAAGTGCGAGAATAGATTCATTTGCTCCGGCGTACTCTAGCAGCCCAAAGAAAAGAATGAGACATACACTTAGATAAATTCGCAGGCGTGTCATATATTTTTATCCTCCAACACAACCAACGATGTGATCCTTGTGGCCGTTTTGGTGTCGAGGCGCTCGTCATTTCTTGTGGCCAACCGACGGCGTTTTTGTAACTGATTCTGTGACGTCCATGCGGTGCACAGCAACCGGTTCCTTGCGTTCTAGTTTGCCCCGCTGATGATCAGAGCTGTCTTTTATTGGGGGAAAGTGATGTGAAACGTCGTGCCCGGACTGAGCTGCATCTCCAGAGTTCCATCGATCTGTTTCGTTAACAGTCGAATGATTCGCATGCCTAACGTGGTTGTTTCTTCCAGGTTAAAATCCGTGGGTATTCCTATGCCGCTATCGCGCACTGTAAGTCCATAGCTACTCGTTTTCTGGCCGCGAACATCTCGGTGTTGTTTCAATTCTATGTGAATTTCCCCTTTCCTGTCTGCTGGAAAAGCATATTTCATTGCATTGGTAATCAGTTCGTTGAGGATGAGCCCACACGGAACTGCACGCTTCATAGGAAGAAGGACATCGTCCAGGTCCAAACTGAGTGTAATCTTTTTCGGGTCCAGTCCGTAGAATCCGAACAAACTGTTCGCAAGATCGAATACATACTCTTTGAAGTTCACCGTCGCGGGTTTCCCTGCCTGATGCAGTTTCTCATGAATGAAGGCGATTGATCTGATCCGGTTCGCGCTTTCTTTAAACAACGCCAGCGCGTTTTCATCATGGATAAATGGGGCTTGAAGGCTCAACAAGCTGGATATCAATTGTAAACTATTCTTTACCCTGTGATGAACTTCTTGAAGCATGACATCATGGGCAGCATCTAATTCTTTCTGGTGCGTGATATCCCCGATGGCAAGGAGGATCAATTCCTCCCGGCCGTCTCCCTCTGAAATACGCCGAGCGTTCAGAGATAGGGTTCTGGTCCCGATGCCGGGAAAGTCACCTTCCGTCTCATAATCCTGGAATTCCACTCCCTTCACCAGCACATTCTCCAGCATCGGGCGCAACCGGGGAATATTCCACTGTGCATGGACAAGGTCAAAAAGATAGCGATTCAATGTTTGATTCGGGTCTAACTTAAACGTGCGATAGAACGCAGCGTTCCCTGACTTTACCTTCAGCGTGGAGTCGAGAACGACGAAAGGTTCACGCATTGTCTTAATGATCGCTTCTGCATAGTCACGGGTCGCCCTGAATTGCTTGTTTAATTGTTCCAAATCCAAGTTGCGATTTTGCAACTCCTCATTCACTGTGTTGAGCTCTTCATTACTGGACTCCAGCTCTTCTTTCGCCGTTTCCAATTCTTCGTTTGCACTTTGCAGCTCTTCGTTTGCAGACTGCAATTCCTCGTTGGCAGCATCCAGTTTTTCGTTGCCGACTTCGTGCTGCTCGATCATCGACTGAAGGTATTCCCTGGATTCCTGCAGCTCCTGCTGCAATTCCACGATACGGATTTCCCGGTCCCTGTCACCGGGTTTCGCGGCTCTTTTCCCACGCAGGGACTGACTTGCCTTTGGAAGAGAATGTTCTTCTTCCAGCAGTACTAAAAAGAATTTCTCCCGGTCGCGGGGATTAGCAACGGGAATTACTTCGAGAGAAAAATAAATCACGGTTCTATCGATTTTTACCTGTACATTTTTTTTGACAACCGCTTGATTTTCCTTTCTCGCCTTCTGAATCAAAACGCGCAGAGGCACCCGCAAATCTTTATGAAGCATTCTAATCAGATCCAGAGTGGCTTCTCCTGATGCAGGGTCAAGAAGAGGGCCCATGATTCCCCGAAATTGAACAATTTTCATGTTTTCATCAACGATCACCCCTCGATGCCTGTATCTTGAAAGTACGAGCTGGTCAACTTGCTTTTGCAAATCAAAAACATTCTCCGGACCCTCTTGGCTCTCCAAACCTTTCTTCATCACAGGTTGAGAAGAGAGGTTGCTGTAAGCTAACCCGATGTTTGGCGAAAAAGTCTTTTTCCTTGAATAGATCTTGTGTTTCACTTCCGTTGGCTCGAAAAAATGAAGTTGCCTGCCGACGGATTCGGATTTTCCCAGAATCAGAAAACCGGATGGTTTGAGTGCATAATGGAAAATAGAAAGGATTTTCCTTTGCATCGGCGGACTAAAATAGATGAGGACATTCGAGCAACTGATCAAATCCAACCGTGAAAAGGGTGGATCCTTTGTCACGTCGTGCTTTGTAAAGATACAGAGTTCCCTGACAGCCTTGCTGATTTGATAGCCACCTTCCTGTTTTACGAAAAAGCGTTTCAGGCGCTCCGGTGAGACATGCGCCTCAATATTGGCTGGATAGGTCGCCGCGCGCGCTTTGTTAATTGCAGTTTCACTAATATCGGTAGCGAAAATCTGGATCGGGATATGAGCTTCTTTAGAACCCAAATACTCCAGTAAGGTGATGGCCAAAGAGTAAGCCTCTTCGCCTGTCGAACATCCGGCACACCAGATCCGGATCGCTTCTCCAGGCTTTTTGTTTTTTGCGATCGCAGGATAGATGCTTGATTTCAGGACTTCAAATCGATCCGGATCCCGGAAGAAATTAGTGACGTGGATGAAGATGTCCTCGTAGAGGGCGCGCGCTTCGGAAGGATTTTTGAGAAGGCTCTCAGCGTACTGTTCCAGTTTTTGTGTTTTGGCTAAAGCCATACGGCGGAAAATGCGCCGTACGATCATGTTGGGATTGTAATGGGAAAAGTCCACTCCGGTAGATTCGCGCAACAAAGCGATAATCGCCCGCAAGTGATTTCCCCTTTCAGCGGCGCCAACTCCAGGCCGGATCGACTTGCCAAACAGAAACGCCCGGCCCTCGAATCGGGAAAGTTTGACGAGCTCATCCGCGATTTTCCGGGGGCTCAGAACGAAATCCACAACTCCTGCGGCGATCGCATTTTCCGGCATAGCGGCATATTTTGCCGATTCGCTGTCCTGTGCGAAAGTGATCCCGCCCTCGCTTTTGATCGCTCTTAATCCTAGAACTCCATCGGAGCCTGTTCCTGACAAAATCACGCCAACCGCAGCGCCCTTTTTGTCTTCCGCCAAGGTCTGCAAGAAAGTATCTATTGGTAAGTGCAGCCCGCTACTTTTGTTTCGCGGAGAAAGAAACAGCGTTGCGTTGGATACCGTGATGTCTTTATTTGGCGGAATTACGAATATATGATCCGGTTTCAATCGCAGATCATGACTCGTCTCTATCACGGGGATTCTCGTTGTCCGGGAAAGAATTTCCGGAAGTGAGCTCGCATGAGTAGGATCCAGGTGCTGTATGAAGACAAATGACATTCCTGTATCAGGCGGCAAGTGTTTAAATAGCTCCTTGACCGCTTCGAGTCCTCCCGCAGAAGCGCCGATTCCGACTACGGGAAATATGTTCTTTACGGACCGCTTCATCTCCTTGCTTTCCGGAGTACGGACCTTTGCTCGACGAACTTGTGGGTCTGCAACATGCATGGGAGGCACTTTATGCTTCAATCGTCCATCATCCAGCGAATATTATAGCCCCTTCCCGAATCTTGTGAAAATTTCTTGTGAAAATTCCAAGACTCTTCGAAATGATGATGAACGTTACCGAAGTTTCGTCCGTTGTGATGGAGCAGTCGGACCTGCCCACGATCCATGATGAGAATGGACAAAAGTAGCGGTGATTCCCGATTCCTCGGTCAAATGAAAGGTCCGCGATACATGAGAAACAAACGTACCTTTGATCGATGAATCCTCAGTGAGGATAAAATTACAATCCGATTTTACTGCCGTGCAGTTTGTTGTGGAACCTGATGCTGCAGACCATGCCTCAAAAACGGAATCACGGTCGATTGGCTGAGCGGTTAGGGTGACCGGAGTCCCAAAGACAAAAGAGGCGGAACAGGAGCTTCCTCCATCGCCGCATTCGATGCCAGGCGGCGAAGAAACAATCAGCCCTGTTCCGTTTCCATCTTTGCTAACTGAGAGGAGTGCGACACCCTTTTCAGGTTCGGTCTGCTGCTGGCCGCCAGCTATGCCACTAAAAAGCATAGCCACCACAATTACAATCATCCATCCAAGTATTCTCATGGCATCCTCGCAATGTCAGTAGGCGGCTTGGCTGACTTCCGTATAGCAGACGTTCCATAATGACAATGTCTTTCGATTTTTTCGGAGTTTTTGAAGGGCCTTTTCTTCAATTTGCCTGACCCGTTCCCGTGAAAGGCCGATCCGATTCCCAATTTCCTGAAGTGTAAGAGTACTATCATCATCCAAGCCGTACCGAAGTCTCAGTACCTGTTGCTCTCTGGTTCCCAGATCCTCCAGGATTTCGTTCAGGCATTGTTTGACAGACCGACTCATGGCTTCCTGTTCAACAGATGGAATGGATTTTTGTATTAACTGATCTTCCAGAGCCCAATCCGTCCCTCTTGTCAGTGGCTGGTTTAGAGAAATACCCTCCCCTCCAACCTCCAGAATGGAGATCAGATCGTCCCGATTCATGCCGACTTCTGCGGCAAGCTCATCCAAACTCAGTTTTTCACTTGTTTCGCTTAAATGGTTTGCGACAGTGACTCCAACCTTATACAGTGCCGCATTGATTTTGATGGGAAGTCTTAACGGACGTCCCAAATTGGAGAGAGCTGTCAGAATCGATTGGCGAATCCACCATACCGCATAAGAAATGAACTTCACGTTGCGATTCGGATCGAAGCGTTTTGCGGCTTCGATCAAACCCAGGTTTCCCTCATTAATTAGATCCAAGAAGGAAACTCCAAAATGCCGGTATTTTTTGGCCATTTTGACCACAAATTTCAAGTTGGACTCCACAAGTTTTTTCAGCGCAGCATGATCACCTTGCTGAATTCGACATCCCAAATCCTTTTCTTCTTCCACGCTCAGCAGCGGGGTATGGGCGATCTCACTCAGATAGAGACGCAGCGCCTCTTTTGAACCAGTTTCTTTCCTCTCTTTCGTAACAGTTGCGGATTTCGACATCTTTGTGTCCTCCTCAGTTACGAATAGTATCTGGATGGCAGATTTTGAAATATCGAAAACCCTATCATTTGTTTGTAGTTTTTGGAGTTTCGCTTTGTAGTCCTTTCTACGACACACAAAGCATGGTTTGCTTCATTTTCCAAGCCACCTTCTGTCGCACTGTCGCGAAAACCGAGATGAGGTGACAGCCGAAGAATATTTTTTTAGGCGATCGCGGGGGCGTGAGTCTGAGTGCTTTTCGATTCTGGAAAGACAATGTGAAGCGCGGTTCCAGGCGAGCGTACTAAATCTAGAGTTCCATGAAGCTGCGCGGTAAGGGTATATACGAGTCTCATTCCCAGTGAATCCGTTTTTCGCAAATCTAAATCGTTTGGGACGCCCACGCCATTGTCTCGAACGATCATAGAGAACTGCCCGTTGCTGCGTGTCAGACTGACTGTAATCTCACCGCTCCGGCCATCCGGAAAAGCGTATTTCAACGCATTGGTAACCAGTTCATTTACAATCAACCCGCACGGGATTGCCGTATCGATATTCAGCGCCTCGGCTGATTGTACGATCAATTTCACTCTGTCCGGACCGACTCCATACGATTCAAACAGGCTGGAACCGAGATCCAGGATATAAGTGGAAAAATCAATCTCCGCAAGATTAGCCGTTTTGTAGAGTTTTTCGTGAATCAGCGCCATCGTAAATACGCGATTCTGACTCTCGGTGAGAACGTGCCAGCCATCTTCATTTTTTGCATAATTCTTTTGCAGACTCAACAAACTGGAGATGATCTGAAGATTATTTTTTACGCGATGATGAATCTCTTTGAGAAGCATTTCTTTTTCCGACAGCATTTTCTGCAATTCCATCGTCCGTTCCTGTACACGCTGTTCGAGATCTTCGTTCGCTCTCCGAATCGCTTCTTCCGCCTCTTTCCGTTCGGTAATCTCCAGCATGATTCCAATCAACTCCGATCCCCCGAGATCTTCTTCGGGGACGCGCAATAGATTGTGAAACCAAACAATTCGTTCGTCCGCTGCAACCATTCGATATTCCAGCTCGGAGGGCATACGATCAGCTGCGATCTTCAAAAAAGAGGAAACGATGCGCTCACGGTCATCCGGATGAATGTGATTCTTCAAGAAATCATGAGCCGCGGTCCATTCCGACACCGGGTATCCAAGAATATTCTCAGCTTCCCTACTTACATAGCTGAATTCCAGCGATTGAGCATCCAGACGCCACACAATGACTCTCGCAGTTTCCACCAGCTGGGCATAATGCTTTCCCGCTTGTTTTACAGACTCGTTCTTGATAAATAGATCGATAAAGAACGACGTCTTTGCGCGCAAAATATCCGGGTCTACGGGCTTCATGAGATAGTCCACCGCGCCGGACATGTATCCTTCGGTAACCGACTCAGTATCCTTGTTGTATCCCGTCACAAAAATGATCGGAATGTGCCTGCTCTTTTCCCGTTGCCGAATTAAGCGCGCAATCTCGAAACCGTTGAGATCCGGCATGCGCACATCGAGAAGGATTAATGCAAAATCCGTCCTCAGAAGCGCGCGCAGAGCTTCTTCGCCGGAATTCGCCTTCACCAGATTGTAATTGACGCTGGATAAGACTGCTTCCAGTGCGACCAGACTTTCCGGATGATCATCAACCATCAGGATGTTGATCTTGTTTCTTTCCTGCATCAGCGAAGCTTCCGGTAAACTTTGTACCCGTCGGACAGCGGTACGTAAGAACGCTCCCGGCAGGTAAAATCGAGAGACTCTCGCCGGCCCAAGCCCAGAACGCCGAATCTGCAAAGGCTCTGGTACAGCAGTTCATGAACACGATTCTTTAGACCCTTATTAAAGTAGATCAACACGTTTCTGCAAAGAATGAGATTGAACTCCATGAATGAATGGTCAGTTACCAGATTGTGTTCCAGAAATGTCACATTTGCATTCAAAGAAGGATCGAAAATCGCTCTCGAATGTTCCGTTATGTAGTAATCTGAAAGGGACGAATTTCCTCCTGCTCGCTCATAGTTGGTAACGTATTCCCGAAGGTTTTCCACGGAGAGCGATCTCGCTTTTGCGGTCTGAATCGCTTCTGGATCCAGATCTGTTGCATAAATGCGTGCACGGTCGTACAACCCTTCTTCTTTCAGCAAAATCGACATGGAAAATACTTCTTCACCGGTGGAGCAACCCGCATGCCAGATCCTGATAAATGGATATGTTCGGAGCATTGGAATCACTTTGTTGCGCAGCATCAGATAGAATTCGGGATCCCGGAACATGGTCGTCGTGCGTATGGATAGTTCGGCAAAGAGGCCCTGGAAAGAAGTGTGGTCGTGAAGCAGTTTTTCTTGAAGCGCGGAAATGGTTGTTACATTCTCTTCCCGCGCCCTTTTCCAGAGCCTGCGCCGGATGGTAGAAAGCGCATAATCGCGAAAATCGCATCCGTATTGCTGATAAATTCCTTCCAGCAACAAACCGATTTCAATCCGTTCGAGATTGCTGATTCGTTCGTCTTTCATCCGATACAATATTTACGTTCTATTTATAGAGCCACACCCGCATCAAGGAGAGTAACTGTTCGATATCGACCGGTTTACTAATGTAATCAGAGGCGCCTGCGTCGATGCATTTCTCCCGATCCCCTTTCATTGCTTTGGCAGTTAGAGCAATGATGGGGAGTGTCTGAAACCGCTCATCCTTTCGAAGATGCTGGATCGTCTGGTAGCCATCCAGGCCCGGCATCATGATATCCATCAAAACGAGATCCACATCGTGATTTTCTTCAAGAATCTGAATTCCCTCTTGTCCGGTTTCGGCAAACAGGATTTTCATCTTCTGGTTTTGCGGCACGCTGCTTTCGAGAACGCTGGTCAGAGCAAAGATATTTCTGACATCATCGTCCACGATCAGAATCGTCTTTCCGCCGAAAACCATATCCAGATTGTGAAGCTGTTTCAACACTGTTCCTTTTTCCTCCGGCAGCTTCGCTTCAACGCGATGAAGAAATAGAGCGGTCTCATCGAGCAATCGTTCCGGGGAACTGACCCCCTTCACCACGATGCTTTCCGCATATCGCTTCAATTGCGTCTCTTCTTTTTCAGTTAACTCTCTTCCTGTATAAACGATAATCGGCAACTCGCCTGCTTGCGCTTTGATCTCTTCGATCAACTTAAAGCCATCCATATCAGGCAGCACCAGATCCAGAACCATACAGTCGTAACGTTTTTCCTGAAGCGCGGCAAGAGCCTCACTCCCGCTTCCGACAGCGGTGATTTCGAGGTCGCCGTCCCCAATCAGTTCGAGAATCGCTTTCCGCTGCGCGTCATCGTCTTCCACTACCAGCAGGTTTCGAATCCCGCGGTTGATAAAGGAAATGATCTTTCCAAACGCTTCATCCACAGCTTCTGCGGTAACCGGTTTTACCAGATACGCGAAGGCGCCCTGCTGCAATGCCCGTTGCCGTTCCTCGATAATGGAAACGACGTGAACGGGAATATGGCGCGTTCGTGGATGATGCTTCAAGCGATCCAACAATGTCCAGCCGTTGATTACCGGTAAATTGATATCCAGAATGATCGCACTGGGCACGAACTCATGAGCCAACGCGAGTCCTGTGTCTCCCTTGAGGCCAATCAGCGCTTTAAAGCCTTTCTGGTGGGCCATGTCCAAAAGGATTTCCGCAAATTTCTCATCGTCCTCAACAATCAGAACCACTCGATCGCCCGGTTGGATGATGTACCGGTCGTCCGCCGCTGTCCCCGAAACCGCTTCCACTTCGGTTTCAACTTGAGGAACCAGCTCGGGCCTTGAAGTTACTCCAGGAATGTCGAAGTCGGCGCTGAGATGCGCGGGAGTATAAGATTGTGGAAGATAGATCGTAAAGATGCTTCCTTCCCCTGCTTTGCTATCCAGATGGATCTCTCCGCCCAGCAGGCGAACGATCTCGCGGGTGATCGTCAACCCCAGACCTGTACCGCCATGCTGTCTGTTTGCGCCGCCCTCCGCTTGCTGGAACGCTTCGAAAACAATCTTTTGTTTTTCCTTTGAAATGCCGATCCCGGTATCCTGTACTGATATGGCTAACACATTGTCCGACAGGTCCAGGGTCGATTCCCCAAACTTCAAATCCGGATTCGCTTTTTCGATGCGCAGATCCACCCTTCCCGTATCGGTAAACTTAAAGGCATTCGAAAGCAGATTTCGAAGTACCTGCTCCAGCCTCTGTTGATCCGTTTTGATTGTTTCACTTACATCGCTGCTGATATGAACGCTGAATTCCAAACCCTTTTGCTCTGCGATCTGACTGAAGCTGCGCTCGGCAAAACCCTGCAATTGTGCAACGGGAAATTCCTGAGCGTGGATATCCATCTTCCCTGCTTCGATCTTGGACAGATCCAGCACTTCGTTGATCAATCCGAGGAGGTCATTGCCCGAAGCATGCACGGTTTGAAGGTAATCCACCTGCTTTTCGCTGAAATTGCCCTCTTTATTTTCACTGAGAAGTTTTGCAAGCAACAAAATGCTGTTCAGAGGTGTCCGCAACTCGTGGGACATGTTGGCAAGAAATTCCGATTTGTATTTTGAAGTGATGGAAAGCTGCTCTGCTCTTTCCTCCAGTGACGCCTGTGCCAGTTCCAGCTCCCGGTTTTTTATTTCCACCATTTTCTTCTGTTCCGAGAGCAGATAAGCCTTTTCTTCAAGATCGTCATTGGTGCGTTGTAATTCTTCTTGTTGTTGCTTCAACATTTCCTGGGAAGTCTTCAACGCCTGAGTCTGTTCTTCCAATTCTTCATTCGAGCGTTTGAGTTCCCGTTGCTGGCTTTGAAGCTCAGTGGCCAGTGCCTGGGATTGCTTCAGGAGTTCTTCCGTCCTCATACTGGCGCCGATCATGTTCAACACAACGCCAAGGCTCTCCATTAATTGCTCCAGGAACAATTGATGGATCTGGCTGAACTCTTCAAAGGAGGCGATTTCAGTCACGGCCATGACCTGTCCTTCAAACAGAACCGGCAGCACAATAATGTTCTTGGGACGTCCCTCGCCAAGACCTGAGCTGATTTTGATGTAATCGTCCGGCACGTTTGTGATCACAATCGGCTTTCGTTCCAGCGCGCATTGCCCGACCAGACCTTCTCCCACTTCAAACCGGTTGGAAACCGTCTTACGTTGTTGGTAACCGTAGCTGCTCAACAACTTGAGTACAGGCTGTCCGCCTTCGGAGTCTTTTACATAAAACACGCCATGTTGCGCAGAAACGAGAGGCGTGAGCTCCGACATAATATGCTGGGCGACCGTCTGCAGATCGCGTTGCCCTTGCAGCATCCGCGAGAATTTCGCAAGGTTCGTTTTCAACCAGTCCTGCTCGATGTTCTTCTGAGTGGTTTCTTTGAGTGTGATGATCATCTGGTTGATGTTGTTCTTCAGCTCCTCGACTTCGCCCTGCGCTTCGACTGCAACCGAACGTGTCAGATCACCTCGAGTCACTGCAGTTGCCACGTCTGCGATCGCGCGCACCTGTGTGGTGAGATTTGCCGCAAGCTGGTTGACGTTGTCTGTCAGGTCTTTCCAGGTGCCGGCAACTCCAGGAACCTTGGCCTGACCTCCCAGCATTCCTTCCGTGCCGACCTCTCTGGCCACGCGTGTAACTTCAGCGGCGAATGCATTGAGCTGGTCGACCATCGTATTAATCGTGCTCTTCAATTCCAGAATCTCACCTTTCGCTTCAACGGTAATTTTCTTCGACAGATCTCCTTGTGCGACCGAGGTAGTCACCAGCGCGATATTACGGACCTGATCCGTAAGATTCGTAGCCATGCGGTTCACGTTATCCGTCAGATCTTTCCATGTTCCGGCAACTCCTTTGATCTCGGCCTGCCCGCCTAGATTTCCGTCGGTACCCACTTCCCTTGCCACACGGCTGACTTCCGAGGCAAATGAGTTTAATTGATCCACCATCTTGTTGATGGTGTCTTTTAACTGAAGAATTTCGCCGCGAGCATCGACGGTAATCTTTTGGGAGAGATCTCCGTTCGCTACGGCTGTCGTTACTTTCGCGATATCTCTCACCTGCGAAGTCAAACTTCCGGCCATTGCGTTCACGTTATCGGTCAGGTCCTTCCAGGTTCCAGATGTCCCTTTCACTTCAGCCTGTCCACCCAACTTTCCGTCTGTTCCCACTTCCTTTGCCACACGTGTAACTTCGGCTGCAAACGCATTGAGCTGATCCACCATCTTGTTGATTGTGTTTTTCAGCTGCATGATTTCACCGCTCGCATCTACCGTGATCTTCTGTGAAAGATCTCCATTTGCAACTCCGGTGGTCACCAGCGCAATATTTCGCACCTGATCCGTAAGATTGGAAGCCATCTTGTTCACGTTATCGGTCAGATCCTTCCAGATACCGGAAACACCACGCACTTCGGCCTGACCGCCCAGTTTTCCATCGGTTCCTACTTCTTTTGCAACGCGACTGACCTCGGACGCAAACGCATTTAATTGATCCACCATCGTATTGATCGTATTTTTCAATTCGAGGATTTCACCTTTTACATCGACGGTGATTTTCTTGGAGAGATCTCCCTGCGCAACCGCGGTCGTAACAGCAGCGATGTTACGAACCTGATCCGTAAGATTTGTAGCCATGTAGTTAACGTTGTTCAGTCAGATCTTTCCACGTACCCCCAACTCCCTCGACCCGCGCTTGCCCGCCTAGCTTGCCTTCGGTTCCGACCTCACGCGCCACGCGGCTGACTTCTGATGCAAATGCGTTGAGCTGATCCACCATCGTATTGATCGTGTCTTTCAATTGAAGAATTTCGCCTTTGGCTTCTACGGTGATCTTTTTGGAAAGATCGCCCTGCGCAACCGCCGTCGTGACCGCCGCAATGTTTCGCACCTGATCGGTCAAATTCGTCGCCATTCTGTTTACGTTGTCGGTTAAATCCTTCCAGGTTCCAGCAACCTCCTTCACTTCCGCTTGACCACCGAGCTTTCCTTCAGTTCCTACTTCTCTTGCCACACGGCTAACTTCTGATGCGAACCCGTTCAACTGATCCACCATCGTATTGATCGTGTTCTTCAATTCGAGAATCTCGCCCCGCACTTCAACGGTAATCGTTTTGGATAGATCTCCCTGCGCAACGGCCTTGGTAACTTCAGCGATGTTGCGCACCTGGCTCGTCAGGTTGTCGGCCATCCAGTTGACGTTATTTGTCAAATCTCTCCATGTACCGGCCACACCTTCTACTTTTGCCTGACCTCCCAGCTTTCCTTCGGTTCCAACTTCGCGCGCCACACGAATGACTTCGGATGCAAACGCATTCAACTGATCCACCATCGTATTGATCGTGTTCTTCAATTCCAGGATTTCTCCTTTAACGTCGACTGTAATCTTCTTGGACAAATCGCCCAGCGCGACTGCCTTGGTAACTTCAGCGATATTACGCACCTGGCTCGTCAAATTATTTGCCATACCGTTCACGTTATCAGTTAGATCTCTCCAGGTGCCGGCCACGCCTTCTACTCTTGCCTGACCTCCTAACTTTCCATCTGTACCGACTTCGCGCGCCACGCGAATGACTTCCGACGCAAATCCATTCAACTGATCCACCATGGTGTTAATGGTGTCCTTCAATTGAAGGATCTCTCCTTTTGCCTGGACCGTAATTTTCCGCGAGAGATCGCCCTGCGCAACGGCGGTCGTTACTTCTGCGATATTTCTCACCTGCGACGTGAGACTGTTTGCCATGGCGTTCACGTTATCGGTTAATCCTTTCCAGGTTCCCGCAACTCCTCTTACTTCGGCCTGACCACCCAGCTCGCCTTCCGTTCCCACTTCTCGCGCGACCCTGGTCACCTCGCCGGCAAACGAGCTAAGCTGATCCACCATCGTGTTTACAATCGTACCGATTTGCAGGAATTCACCTTTTAGAGAACGACCGTCGATTTCCAGTCTCATTTTTTCGCTAAGATCGCCCCTGGCGACAGCTGTGATGACTCGTCCTACTTCTGTTGTCGGTTGGGCCAGGTTGTTGATCAATGCATTCACTGCTTCGACACTGGTTCGCCATTCTCCCGATGCACCATATAAACCCGCCCGTTCTGTCAGCTTGCCTTCTTCCCCAATCACTCTGCTAACACGTGCCAGTTCGTTCACTCTTGTCTGATTCCGGGAAACGTATTCATTAAATGCGTCGGCAATTTCGTTTAGGATTCCATCCTGTTTGAAAGACAGCCGAACTGAAAAGTCCCCGTCCCGAGCAGAGCGCAGAGCCTTAAGAAGTTGTTTCAGCTCCGAATGACGATATCCATTGCCTCCATTTCCAGACGAAGGAGAACCCTTCGACTGTTTTCTCTTATTTTTCCCTACGCCTTTTGGCCGCGCGGATGATAGAGACGGATCCTCTTCGAGAGGGTTTTCAGTTGTTGGCATAAATTCTCCTTCGATCGAGTGACGATAAGATGGGTTGTACGATCCAATTTCCCCAGAAGCCAGTGCATTCGTACAGCAAAGCTACACACGTATGGTTCCGTAACAAATGTAGTTCGGATTGCCCAAATCGCAATACGTGTGGTTGAGTTTATCACGTCGAAAGCGTGATTTCTTTACGGCAGCTGAAAAGAATCGTTTTATCGTTTGAACAGAGCGGCGCCTTAAACGACGACCGTCATGAATTCTTAGTATAGGAGGTACCATGCCCCGAAAACAATCCAAGGAGCGACCGGCTCAGACATACGAGGAATTCAAATGTAGATTCTGCGACAGGATCTTCAACTCAAAAGAAGTTCTCGAAGATCATCTGGATGAAAGCCATGAAGAAGAATTTGAACATCAGGGTGATCAAGAAGTCTGGTCGCGTCCTTCATAACGCCACAACAATTCATACGCGGAACGGGTGGCCGAAAGGCCACCTGTTTTTGTCCGAGGTCAAAATGGATTCAAATATTCGGTTCCTTCTCTGCCTGGTGCTGCTAACTATCTCGTCGACTGCCGTCGTTGCCGCCGACCGGTCTCATGAAGTCTCACCTGTCTTTCGACTTCAGATACTTCTTGACAGGGCCGGGTTTTCGCCGGGTGAGATTGACGGTCAAAATGGATCTAATACCAGAAAGGCGCTTTCTGCATACCAGGAATCGCGTGGGTTGAAAGCCACGGGAGTCGTGGATGAGGCGACTAAAACAGAATTGCGCGACGAGGGTCAGGAATTGCTCGTTCCTTATACGATTAGCCAAAACGATGTAAGCGGTCCTTTCACCGAAAAAATTCCTCCAGATTTGATGGAACAGACAAAACTTCCAGCACTGAACTACACCTCCCCGCTGGAACTGCTTGCGGAGAAGTTTCATATCAACCCCAATTTGCTGAAGCAACTGAATCCTGATTCGAGCTTTGCAGCTGGAGAAATGATCCAGGTGCCGGATGTTGCGCAAGAAAGGACACCCAAACAGAATGCAGCCGAAATCAGCGTTGAGATTTCCGGTACGGACTCAAGTCTGATTGTGCGTAACGCGGATGGCAACGCTGTTTTTTATGCTCCGGTAACTTCCGGCAGCATTCACGAACCACTCCCACCGGGCAAATGGAAAGTGACCGGAATCAGCAAGAATCCTGTTTTTTACTATAATCCGGAATTATTCTGGGCTGCGGATCCGGCCGATTCGAAGGGAAAAATTGCGCCCGGACCGAACAATCCTGTTGGCGTGGTATGGATTGATCTGAATGCCGAGCATTATGGCTTGCACGGGTCGCCCGAGCCTTCAAAGATCGGTCATTCGGAATCAAATGGCTGCATTCGTCTTACGAACTGGGACGCCATGAAGCTGGTCGGAATGATTCAACCTGGGACTCAAGTGATTTTTCATGAATGATCCGAAATCATTCAGATTCTGGCACTTTGCCGGTTCCGCGATTGTTGGTTTTCTCGCAGGTGTTGTGTTGACACATTATGGACTGCGCCTCCAATTTCCCTATTTTGCCGATTTCCAACATGCGTTGAAACAGACAACTGCCGCTATTTCGGCCCCGCTTGATCTTCCCCCAAGTGATCATCAGGAGTATTTACAACGTCTCGAAGCCAGAAAGAACCGGGATGACGACAGCGTTTCAGAACTAAAAAAACGGAACCTGCTTTTCCCTCTGAAGAGCTTCACGATTCAAGGTGTTCGCGACACCTTTGACGAATCGCGCGGCAATCACATACACCAAGCGATCGACATTGTCGCGCCGCGAAACACGCCTGTGGTAGCCGTAGAAGATGGAACGGTGGCGCGTTTGTGGTACAGCAAGTACGGTGGCATTACGATTTATCACTTTGACCCTACGCAGACATACGCTTATTACTACGCGCATCTGGAACGCTATGTTGACAATCTTCATGAGGGGGATCATCTCACACGCGGACAAGTGATCGGATATGTAGGAACTTCCGGAAATGCGCCCCCGAACACACCTCATTTACATTTCACAATTTTCCGTCTCACAAAAGAGAAACACTGGTGGGATGGAACTGCCGTCAATCCATATCTCGTATATCAGAATATAGTAGAATACCGATCACCGTGACGTTCGTATAATGGAATTCATTCGCTACAGAAGAGTAGCGACTGGAGTCGCTACTACAAACAGGGCGCTTGCATTTTTTGGAATGCCTCCTTATATATTGCCATACGTAAATCTGTGGAACAAAAAGACTCCGAAGTAATACGAGAGAATGAAGAACGTCTCCGCTTGGGACTGCAAGCCGGGGACTTAGCGGGTGTTTGGGACTGGGATATCCGCACCGGAAAAGTAATCTGGTCACGCGGTTTAGAAAAAATTCACGGCATGGCCCCGGGAACATTTCCCGGCACAGTAGATGCCGTTCTGGACGAAATCCATTCAGAGGACCGCAAAGCAGTGTCAGATTCAATCCAACGGGTACTTGAGAAAAAACAAGAGCATCGCGTTCAATACCGGATTGTGAGACAGGATGGCTCAGTTCGTTGGGTGCAGGGAGCCGGACATCTTTATTGTGATGCGGCCGGAAATCCGGAACGGATGGTCGGACTGTGCATCGATATCAACGATCAAAAACTCGCAGAAGAAGCGTTCCGCGAATCCGATCTGAAGTTCCGTTCAGTGATTGAATCCGCGAATGATGCGATTATTCTGGCAGATGAAACTGGCATCATTCTTTCGTGCAACCCTTCAACGGTTCGAATTTTCGGCTATTGTGAAGAAATCGTAGGCAAGCCGGTGACGATTTTGATGCCCGAACGATACAGGGAAGCCCATGAAGCGGGAATTCGAAGATTTCTGGAATCGGGTGAACCGCGGTTGATCGGTAAAACGGTTGAGATGCACGGGGTGAAACCTGATGGAACGGAGTTCCCGCTGGAACTTTCCTTATCCTCCTGGAAGCTGGGCGCGAATACTTTTTTCACTGCCGCAATTCGTGACATAACTAGAAGAAGAATTGCAGAAGCCGCCGCCCAGCAACAATCCGCCCTCGTTCATATGCTTCAGGACGTCGCAGTTGCATCCAATCAAGCCGGTTCGGTTGAATCGGCGATCCAATTCTCCCTGGATCGCATCTGCAAATTTACGGGATGGCCGGTCGGTCACGTGTATTTTCCCTCTACGATCCATCCCGAAGAACTCCATCCTTCGAATCTCTGGCATTTAGAGGATCCTGAACTGTACAGGAATTTCAAAGAAATTACCGAAAAAACGGTTCTGCGCACGGGAATAGGATTGCCCGGACGCGTCCTGGAGCAGGGAGAAACTCTCTGGATCCCGGACGTGACGGCAGATTCAAGCTTTCCGCGCGCACGCGCACACACTGACATCAATATCCGAGCAGCCATCGGCCTTCCTGTTTTGGTCGGAACGAAAGTAGTTGCCGTACTGGAATTCTTTTCCGATAGCGTGGATCAGCCGAATACAGCATTGCTCGAAGCGATGCATCATATCGGAACCCAATTGGGAAGAGTCTTCGAACGTCAGCAAGCTCTCGAGATACTAAGTCAGGCAGAACTGCGATACCGCCAGCTGGTGGAATCGGTCCAGGCAATCGTTTGGAGCGCGGATGCGAACACCCTTGAATTTACTTTTGTCAGCCGGGAAGCGGAAGTTGTGCTCGGATATCCGGTACAAGAATGGACCAGCAACCCGACTTTCTGGATGGATCATATTCATCCGGATGACGAGGATTGGGCTTTATCGTTTTGTAAAAAATCCGCAGCAGATAAAAAACCGTACGAGTTCGAGCACAGGATGATCTCGCGTGACGGACGCGTCGTATGGTTGCGCAATTTTGTGAATGTACTCACAAAGACTGAGACCGTCAGCCTCCTGATCGGAGTCATGATCGACATTACAAGGGAAAAGCAATCGGAAGAAAAGTTGAACAAGTCGCGGGAACAACTACGCTCGCTTTCTGCGCATCTTCAATCCGTACGCGAAGAAGAACGGACCAAAGTCGCGCGAGAAATCCACGATGATCTGGGTCAGGTCCTCACCGCATTAAAAATGGACCTGGCCTTGCTGAACAGAGGAATGTTGGAAACATCCGCCGTCGTTCCCCGAAAAGAATTGATGGAAGAGATCGGCTCCATGTGCAAACTGGTAGATCAAACCATCAAGACAGTGCGAAGGATTTGCACCGAGCTGCGACCCGAGGTTCTGGATCACCTTGATTTGAAAGCTGCCATGGAGTGGCAGATCCAGGAGTTTTTGACACGATCTGGAGTTACATGCGAATTCAATTCTAATATTCAGTCCGTCTCTCTCGATCGTGATAGCGCAACGGCATTATTTCGCATTTTTCAGGAAACACTGACCAACGTTGCACGGCATTCGAATGCTTCCCATGTTAAGATACTGTTGGAAGAGAACGACGACAAGTTGACCATGGAAGTGAGTGACAATGGCCGGGGAATCACGGAAGAGAATCTGGCGAATTCCAAGTCATTCGGGTTGATGGGAATGAAGGAACGCGCTTTCCTTCTCGGCGGAGAAGTGAATATCGTCGGAGTTCCAGGAAAAGGCACTACCGTAACCGTGCGAATATCACTTCCCAATACGGTGTGATAGGAGCGAGATGTTAAGGGTACTGATTGCAGACGATCATGCTCTCATCCGTGAGGGTATGAAGAAAATCCTGAAAGCAGCTCAGGAGATTTCAGTCATTCGCGAGGCTCAAAATGCCCGTGAAGTCATCGAAGAAGTGAAGAAAGGCGAACTGGACGTGGTGATTCTGGATATATCGTTGCCGGGAAAAAGCGGTCTCGAGCTGCTCAAGGATCTGAAGGAGCAATATCCCAAACTTCCTGTCTTGATTCTCAGCATGCATCCCGAAGACCGCTTTGCCGTCCGTGCTTTGAAAGCCGGAGCATCCGGCTACGTAACAAAAGAAAGCGCAGTCGATGATTTGATCAATGCAATTCGAAAAGTGGTTCAAGGTAGAAAGTACGTCAGTCCTGCCCTGGCCGAAAAGCTTGCCTTCGATCTGGAAACGGATACGGGGAAGCCTCTCCATGAAGGTCTCTCCGATCGCGAATACCAGGTCATGTGTCTCATCGCCGCGGGAAGAAGCGTGAGACAAATTGCCGCTGAGCTGTTTCTGAGCATGAGCACCGTCAATACCTACCGCGCACGCATCCTGGAAAAAATGAATATGAAAACAGATGCGGAATTGATCCGCTACGCAGTTCAAAACCAGCTGATCGATTAGCAGTTTCCTCGTAACCAATCCGGGTTCCCCCTTGTAGCTAATTGCACGACACGCAAGACGCTTCTGGTCTACACCGTACCGGAACTCCGGCACGCTATATTTATTTGAAGGCTCGTCTTTAGGACGATGCCGGGGAGAAAACGTTGAATCGGAGTACGGATTTGGCTGAAATTAGGGTCCTGATCGCGGACGATCATGTCCTGATTCGCGAAGGCCTGAAGAAAATCCTTAGAACGGCTTCCGATCTGAAGGTGACCGGAGAGGCGCAAAGTGGAGATGAAGTTCTGGAACACGTCAATAGGGAGCCCGTAGATGTGGTTGTACTGGATATCTCGATGCCGGGGAAAAGTGGTCTGGAGGTCCTCAAGGACTTGAAACTACAATATCCCAAAATTCCCGTCCTCATCCTCAGCATGCATCCGGAAGACAGATTTGCTACACGCTCATTGAAAGCCGGAGCTGCAGGGTATCTCACCAAAGACTGTGCAGCTGAGGAACTGATCAATGCGATCAGAAAGGTCGTTGGAGGGAGAAAGTATGTGAGTGTATCTCTCTCTGAAAAACTGGCATTTCAGCTTGAAACGGATATCGGAAAGCCGTTACATGAAACGTTGTCCAACCGGGAATACCAGGTCATGTGCATGATCGCGCTTGGCAAATCTCCAAAAGAAATCGCGAACGATCTCACGCTGAGCGTCAACACGATTAACACTTACAGGGCACGTATCCTGGACAAGATGAAGATGACAAAGGATGCGGAATTAATCCGTTACGCGTTGCAAAACCGGCTGGTTGAATAGTCTCGACTGTAGTCGAAATTATGACCCTTTTCCACTACGCCCTCTACATCAGAATACGTGCATGTCCGATACCTTCACTTCTCTCCTTCCCCTACCTTTGATTTGTTAGCCATCGCAAATCACTAAAGGAGAGAAAAATGCTTGAAACAATCGCTGTGATTTTGTTGGTTCTGTGGTTACTGGGGATGGTGAGCTCCTACACTATGTCGGGGTTCATTCACATCCTGTTGATTCTGGCCATTGTTGTGATTTTGATTCGTGTCATTCAGGGTCGACGGCCAATCTGAGACAACACTTTTCATGGTAGAGGCCGGCCGCCGGGAGGCCGCCGGCAGATACCCAAAAACTAAAGGAGATGACTATGTTGAACTATGCGCTAATTTTCTTAATTGTAGCGCTCGTGGCGGGTATTCTCGGCTTTGCCGGGATTGCAGGCGCAGCGGCGGGAATCGCGAAACTGTTGTTTGTTGTTTTTCTCGTGCTGTTCCTCGTGTCCGTAATCTTCCGTCGCAGAGTAGTGTAACCATGAGAAAGACTGCGGCCTGGCTTCTATCGATCTCATTTGTTGCGGGGCCTGTGTTTGCCGAGGATTCGGCATCCACTCGGCCCCTCGTTGAAAAGATTGCCCATGTGGTCAAACAGGATGTCCAGGCGCAGTCGCATCATGGATTTACCCAGACTGTAACCATTACAAAAATGGATAGCAACGGAGGGGTGAAGAAACAAGAAGAAAAGCTCTACAGGACCACGTGGGTTCTCGGGAAACCATATAATGAACTCATCCAGATCGCCTCCAGAGACCTTACGCGACGAGAACGCAGTCAGGAAGACAAACGTCGCGCGGACTTTGAGAAAGCGGTCTATCAGAAATCCAAACCGAGCGGGATTCAGCAGGAGTTAAAAGAGATCCGGTGGTGGGAAATATACGATAAGTACGATTTTAAGATACTTCCCTCCCAACCTGGATCCTCCTATGTGCTCTCCTTTCAGCCAAAGACGACGACACTACCTGAACGGAACCGGTTAGAGCGCGTGATAAACCATCTAACCGGGACCGTCTGGGTGGATGAAAATTTTCATGTCCTTCGGGCTGAAGCAAGATTAACCAATCCAGTCCGATTTGGTCTTGGCGTTCTCGCCACAATCAGTGAAGCTGAAATCCAGTATGATCAACGCCATTATGGAGACGCATGCCTGCCCGCCTCCCTTAAAGTAAGATACAAAGCAAATATTGCATTGTTTCGAAATGATCACCAGTCGATGCATGTGGTTTGGAAAGATCCGTATAGCCAGGATATGCAGGCCGAAGCAATCGGAACGATCCCACCAATTCCGGGGAAAGAAACCAAGAGATAGCTGTGTGTCGCGGAAAATGCGACACGCTCCCGGCAAGACTGTTACATCACTTTCGTAGAAAATTTGACAAATCCGCTTTTGCGCCTATCTTCTCTCTAGACTGTGTCATAGGAGGTCGGGTGCAAATTGCAATTCAAAGCTTATGGTTTGTTCTTGTCATTTTCCTTACTCACGATGTTGTTTTCCGCAGTATATGCAGACGAAATTCGCTGCAGCTCAGAAGCCGGGAAGAAAGTTTACTACAATATTCCTTCTGTTCACGTAGAGTCTGAAGCGGCAGACCGTTCTTCTCAATCCCTCTATCCACAGCGTGTTCACACTTATGATGCCATCATTGAAGATATTGCCGGCCGTCATGGGATGGATGCTGCGCTGGTGAAGGCAGTCATCCATGTAGAGTCAGCTTACAATTCCAAAGCAGTGTCGCCCGCCGGGGCACGCGGGTTGATGCAGCTGATGCCGGCAACTGCCAACCGTTTCGGAGTCAACAGGATCTTTGATCCGGCTGAAAACATTGAAGGCGGAGTGCGATACTTAAAATTTCTGACGCAGCTCTTTGACAACGACATATCGTTGAGCGTTGCGGCCTATAACGCCGGGGAGAACGCCGTACAGCGATTTCACGGCATCCCTAGATATACCGAAACTCAAAACTATGTGCGAAAAGTTCTCGCGCTCTACAGCGGCCAGACAAGTTATGTGCCGTGGAATGGGAAAAGGGCAATCGTAAAACCACGGCCTGTGGTCTATTACAAGTTCGTGGATGAAAAAGGAATTACGAACTATTCGACGACTCCCCGCACCGAAGCTCTTGTCATGAAGCTGACTTCGTAGTCTCTACATTTCTTGATGCAGGTAAGATGCCTGCGGTCCATGATGCAGGCTGGAAGCCTGCGCTCCATTAGCGCATGGCTACATCAGATGATGTGTCTCGTTGATAGGTGTCGGGGACAATTTTGAAGGTGCAGCTATACTGCTTCGTTGCAGGGTTGTACTGTTTCCCGCCAACAATCCGGTAGGATCCTGTAATCGTTCCTCCGGTGGGACAGCAGTGCGGATCTTCCGGCCTGGCGATCAAGAATTCAAATTCCAATCCCTGGTTGGAAAAGATAATTCCTGGTCCTCCGGTGAGGACCATCTCACCGTCACGAAGTTGATTTTCGAACACGCGCCCGGCCTGTTCGAATCCAACCGAATGCAGACTGCTGTCGGGCGCAATCCAGAAAATGGCTTCTGTGACAAAACCACTGGATCCGGATGGAGTGGTAGCCACATAAAAATAGCCTTCTCCACCGGACTCAAATAGAACCGGAGACTCAAATCCTTCCCCGGGTTCGGATTTCATCACGCGCAGCAGTCTGAAATCATTCCCTCGGGAAACAAGAAACTTCAATTCTTCCGAATCGTTCACAACATTCATCTGGGCAAAGATTTTCCTGTTCTTATAAGTGAATGAAATTGCATCGTCGGCTGGCGAAACTTCCTTCCTTTCAATTGGGGGCGCCTTGCGGAGAAACTCACCAGTGGCTCCGGGATCCCAATGTCCTGGAGAGTTCCCGAAAAAGGCCATACTGAGTGCTAACGATGCGAGTAATGATGCTTTGAAGTCATGCATACATGCATTCTAACGACGAGAGCGCCGGGAATCTATCACATGAAACTTTTTCTTATGTACAGAGAAAAACCAGCCGTCTGTCACGATGGGGGCGACGAAAGCTCCCCCCGACGTATCAATTCGCATCGTCATCATTGGATTCGTGGGATTTCGAAGGGGCTGCAAAATAAATAAACTGTTGGGCGGGCTCTTTAACCTGCTCTTTCAGTTCTGATTCATCCGCGTATTCTGTTTCCGAATATTCAGAAGGAGCATATTCCTCGTTTGAATCCATCTGTCTCTGAATTGCCGCTTGATAAGTATTGTTTCCTCGATATTGAGGCCCGGTGAGTGCGTCTTGCGGCATGTTGTGATAGTAATCGCTGCACCGTTGCAGTGGCTCTGTTCCTTCCAGAAACAGCTCTTGCACAACGTCTGGACAGGAATCGCTCGCCAATTTTCCCGTATATGGATCAATGAGTCTGGAAACGATCCCGGAAGGTCTTTGAAAATCTCGAACCGGCATCGTGAGCGTTGCCTTCTTCATGAAATCCGTCCAGATAGGAACGGCAGCCTGCGCTGCATTCATCCTGAGCGGCGTGTTGTCATCGTAGCCGGTCCAGACAAGGCACATGAGATCAGGAGTGAAACCCACGAACCAGGCGTCGCGAAAATCATCAGTAGTTCCTGTCTTACCGGCTACCGGTCGACTAAATCCGGAACGTCGCACGGAGGCGGCCGTTCCCGAGGTGACAACAGTTTTCATCATATCGACGAGGAGATACGCCACCTGGGGACTGATGGCCGGCGTTCGGCGGATCTGGTTCTGATGCAACGTTACACCGTCGGCATCAGTGATCTCGCTAACGGTCATGAGTCGTGCTCGTTTTCCGCCATTCGCAAAAGCAGTATAAGCCTGTGCCAATTGCCACGGACTGGCTTCGAATGCGCCCAGAGCTAGTGAAGGATATGGCTTGATATTTTCAAATCCGAGAGTGCGGGAAAGAGATGCGATCCTGTTGAGTCCTACTTCCTGCGAAAGTCGAACGGTTGCGATATTCATCGATTGTGCCAGTGCTGCTCTGGTCGTTACAATTCCGTGATATGAGCCATCGTAATTATGCGGCGCCCAGATGCTGCCTGTTTCCTGTATCATCCATGGTTGATCCGACAACAGTGTTGCAGGTGTAAAAAAGCGATCCTGCGATTGAATTGGAGACTGCAAAGCGGCTGCATAAACGATCGGCTTGAACGTACTTCCAGGTTGACGAAACGCCTGCGTGATGCGGTCGTACTGGCTCTTGGAGTATTCACGCCCTCCCACAAATGCGCGAACAGATCCCGAAGCCGGTTCAATTGCAATCAAACAACCCTGCGCGTGCTTTCCCGTTTTGCGATAACGAAAGCGATCGATAGAGGCAAGACCCTTTGCCAGAGCGGCTTCCGCAGCCTCCTGCATCTCCAGATCCAGCGTAGTGTAGATATGAAAATTCGCCCGATGAAGCTCTTCGGCGCTATAAGTCTGCAGGAGCTGTCTACCGATGTAATCGACGAAGTACGGCGCTTTGTTCACTTCCGGATCGATAGAATGGACTGAAACAGGTGCATTCGCATAATCTGCCATCTGTTGTGGTGTGATGCTGCCGACCTTGTTCATGGCGAGCAGAACTTCATCGCGCCGCGCCTTGGCGCGTTCCGGATGAAGATATGGATTGTACTTTTGCGGAGCCTGGATCATTCCCGCAAGCAAAGCGGCCTCCGGCACCGAAAGAAGCCGGACATCCTTTCCGAAATATAATCTGCTGGCTTCCTCCACACCGTGAATGCTCACCGGACCCTGTTGTCCGAGATAAATCTCATTGAGATATAGTTCAAGGATTTCTTTCTTCTCGAGTCTTCTTTCGAGAAGAATCGCCATGGCAGCTTCTTGAACTTTTCTACGAAGCGATCTCTCACGGGTCAGATAAAAATTCTTGATTAGCTGTTGCGTGATTGTGCTGGCGCCTTGCAAACGGCCGGATCCACGCAAGTTTTTCCAACCTGCCCGTAAAATTCCGAAGACGTCCACACCGTGATGAGAAAAAAAGCGGCGGTCTTCGATCGCCAGCACGGCTTGTGGCAGATGAGGAGGCAGATCCCGGAGCCGGACCAGAGTTCGCTTCTCCCATTTAGATCCGAAGAGATGGCTGATCTCCTCCGGTTCGAGATGGTAGCTGCTAATCTCTTTTCCGGTTTCCGGGTTCTGCAACCGCACAATACGATCGCCTTTGAATTGGACTGATACCAGCGACGCAGGAGCCTGTGCATTACCGGATCGATTTCTGAACGAAATCTCGTCCTGACCTATCGAATATTGTGCATTTTTAAGAATGCCTTCCGACACCCGCTGGTAGTTCAGTCTTTCCAGATGACGAACCAGCCATTGTTGATTTACAGGCAGTCCCCTCTGCAGTTCCGGTCCAACTGCATAGACAGGGGATGGCAGAGCCCAGCGATGTGTCTGTAATCGGTCGCTCATGAATTCGAGCTGTTGATTGACGGAATGAATGCAAAGACCTACAAAAAGCAAACTCATCCCCAAAAAAGAACCCGCAACGATCAATACGGATTGCGGGCGATCGTGGAGCACGAGAATGAACCTTTCGATCAGATCACTCAATTGATTCGAATGACTCTGCTTTAGATATTTTGCGTTCATGTATGAAGGGTACAATTCGCCAAACACTTGCAGTAGCACAATTTTCCCGGCTCTAATGTAGATATTCCAAAGAAGTGAGGGAGCGCTGGACAGGACAGGGTTGTAGGTGATTCTGCTACGACAAACTCAAGGCTTTGACTCTGTTATAGCAAGATCTTTTATGGAGGTCAGGCGCTCGGTCAGGGATTGAATCTGCTGCACAAGTACCTGGATGATCCCCTGGCTGATAGTAGAATAATCCTCCATGATTTCCCACAGCGTGTTTCTTGCAATTCTCAAGCAACTGCAAGGTCTGATGGCAGTTGCGGAAAAGAATCGCGGCTGTTCTGTAAGTACTTCATGCATCCCAAAACTTTCACCAGGGCCGATGAGACTCACACGCTCCGATTCCCGTGTGAGTTCCACTTCTCCGTTCAGAAGGGCTATGAACTCAGAAGCGACTTCCCCTTCCTTGAAGATGATCTGACCGCTTTCGAATTGAACATCCGTGGCTTGATCCGCCAACAATAGTAGCTCCTGCGGACCGAGTTTCGAAAACAGGTCAATCTTGCTCAAAGCCTCCATTTTCTGAATCTTCGTGAGAGGTTGTTCTGCATCCATTGTGTTCGGTTCATCTGTCATTCTTTTTCTCCGGTTCAGCGTTTCGACCACCAGGGGATTCACATGGATTTGAGGAGGAAGCCAATCGAGCAGTTCCCGCCGCGAAAGTTCTTCGATCGCAGAAGCCACAAGAAGCGGATCTCCCTCTTTCATATACGAATGAAAGGCGCGGGAACGTTCTTCCTTTGTGGTTTCGGTGTTGATTTGTTTTTGCATTTCGAGCAAAGGTACGATCCGTCCGCGCAAATCAGGACTTAATGTCTGTTCCAGCAATTCTAATGCCGTGTCCGTCCGCCGATCATCGTCACCTGTCCACGCCAGGTAAGCATAGTATATGAAATCCGAATCATAAAATAATCCAAGATAGCGAAAAACTCGCTCGGCTGCCCAGACAATTCTCTGGCGGACGACACGATTCATGATGCCGTCCGGGCGCGCAGTGAAAGCTTGAGCCCGGTTGATTTCCCGTTGCAGGGTGCGAATTTCGTCATTCAAAAGGCGGCGGAGGGCCGGATGAAATTTTCTCAAAGACTGATTCTTTTTCAAATGATTTAGCGCCTTGATTGCGCTAAAACGCAATGTAAGATTTTCGTGTCCCGCCACTTTCAAGATCAGCGCAAGAGCCTGGTTTCCCCCGATATCGGCGGCAACTTTCAATGCGATCTTCTTCTGCCGGATCATCTGTGTTCTGTCGTTGAGTATCCTTTCGAGCTGCGGGAACAAAATCTTTCCATAACTGGCAAGCGCAGAACTAACTTCAGCTGTCAGAATGGAATACCGGCTGATCCTGAGCAATTCCGGAATCAAAGCGGCGGGTCGCGCCGCCTCAATGCTTTTGAGAGTCGCTTTGCGCACCTGATCGGAAGGATCGGACAACAATCGCTTGAGTAAACGAATGGAATCGAGGGAGGATTTCGTATACTTCAACACATGCGCAACCTCCAGACGAACATCGATCCCGTCTGTGTCGTTGAAATCATCCACGAATTTTTCCAGTTTGGCGTAACTGCCCTTGGTGAGAACGCCCCTTCGCGAACAGGTGCAGATCGCCGTCCGGATCACAGGATCGGGGTCCTCTTCAAACTTTGATCCGATTTTTTGCGGGGAGCGGGACCGGACACAAAGATAATGAACGGCCTCTCTACGGATACGATTGTCCTTGTCTGATACAAGATGTTTGATCTGATCTGAAAGGTTGGCATCCTGGTCAAACAGAAGTACAAGCGATTTCAACCGAATCTCGGGATCCTCATGTTCGAGAGCGATCAGCAGATAACGGCCAAGCCAACGTTTGTCGCTGGTCTCGAGGATTTCCAGAATGCCCAGAATCGTGTCTTTTTCAGCATTCCGGAATATTTCAGGAAGGACGCGGTAGAAATCTTTTGTAAACAAATCCTTTCTGACCGAATCAAAGTCAAGGTTTTTTCCCTGTATTTGCTCCTTTAACAGTGAAGGGTAATAAATGCTCCCTAGCAAGAATGCGAGCACAAGCCACACTATGATCACTCCCGCGTTCAACACGCTGATCAGATGCGCCGACGCCATACCGGCCGTGAAAAGGAGAATCAGTAGAAGTGAGGTTGCAGCTTCCGGGATCCGCACGCCAATGGTATCAATGAGCGATTTCACTCGCGTGCGCACAGGCCCAGGCAATGCAACGTAAAGGACTTCCAGTGTGGACCTGTCAATGGAATGTCTCAATGAATCTTCCGTACCACGTAATAGAATCACCGCCCCGAAACTTCCTGTAATCAGAAAAAGGCCGTTTGCAATGAACAGGGATAAAGGGAGCGCATGGAGGGATGGAGGCACGCCAAACCTCCTCAAGAATGGCGGAATCCCGGTAATCTGAACTACCAGAGTAATGATTCCAAGGATTGCATAGAATGAGCCGAAGAAGTTTGCAAGATTCACTGCTGATCGATGATGCGCTTGGGCAGATGTCTTAAATAGAAATTCAATCAAGGTGAACGCGATGGTGCTTACTGCTACCAGAGCAAGCAAAGTAATAATAAATTTGCGCCGGTGGGCGGTTTCGTGATCCGGAGGCGGAAGAGAACTTTCCGGAGCGGTTTCGTCGCCTTTCAAGAAGAGGGAAGCGGCAAAGGCCAGAAAAATGCTCCAGCCGGCGGCGGGAAGCATGGCCCACACACCGAATGCCCCTGATAGCCATCGCGCCAGGAAGCCACCGGTAATGGAACCCAGGGTGGCCCCGGCAGCAATGACTCCCATCACGACTTTTGCCTGACGCGTGGAGAATTGCCATGAGACCATCATCCATGCCTGCACCGGAACGATCGTTCCAAAGATTCCAACCCACAAATAAAGAAAAGCAGCAAGCATGTCATGCGAGTACCGGAAACCCTTCAAGAGCACATACGTGGCAACGGAAAAACAAAAAAAAGACAACTGCGCAATTCGTCTTGCTGAAAAATGTTTATAGAGCCGAAGGTAGCCAGCGGCAGCCAGAGCGCTCAATGCAGTGCTGGCTGCCATGAACTTTGGCAAGGCACTGGCATGATAGTGACTCAAGAAAAACGCATCCCGAAGGGATTTCAGAATGACAAAGGCACAAATCACAAAGAACAGCAATGAGAAAGAGACCAGTACAGTCCTTCTCTCTTTGTGATCCAATCGTTGGAAAACGTTCACTGTTTTATTCGCGCGATCGCACCATTATCCGTGAAGAATATACATCCCGGACCGACGGTCGGGTAGCAGCAGGCACTCCCTGCTTTCGTGGCGCCGGGAATCGCGCGTTTGTCATACATCGTGCTACATCCCTTCATCGTGAAATATTGCTGACAAGGCGCGGGCCTGGAAATAGATTTCATCTCGAAGAGAAATCTGATTCAGGCGGAAATACAGGAGGGCGATTATGGTACGAGGTTTATTGCTAATCGGAGCCGGAACTGCGGGCGCATTTTATTTTCTGGATGCGAAAAAGGGCGAAAAGCGACGAAAGAAGCTGGAAAAGCAGATCAGAGAAGCTTATAAGGCAGGTAGTAACGTGTTCCAGGATTATTCCAAGAAATATAAGGAACAAGCAACCAGGCTTTCTCAGACATTAAATGAGAGTGCCGTTCAGTACGGACGGGAAGCAAAACAGCTGGCCGGTGAAACAATGAAGAATGGCACCGGGTGGTCCCCATCTGCGCGGTTCGTCGGAGCTCTGGGTAGCGCGCTGGCATTCTACGGAGTTGGCCGGCGCGGTCCCGCGGGGACGCTGCTGCGAACACTGAGTCTGGGTCTGTTTACAAAGGCGCTGATAGCTTCCCGTTGAATGATATGTAACCATTCGGTTACATATTGAGTGTGGAGTGATTCAGTCCCAATATCCCTTTCTGTGGCGTAGCTTTACTCCAGACTGAGCAACCTTGACCTTGATCTCGTGATATTTTTCCTTTGGACTCTGGCGCCCTGTGGTGTAACAGAGAATGTATTGACTCACCGTGTCATTCAAGATCAGACCGAAACCTTTGTCATAGTTATTTGAACTCTTGAATGACAGTCCCCCCGTTTCATACGCGATTCCATCGAGAGTCTCCTGGTAATCCTTGAGGATGGAAGGATCGCGAACCGCGTAGATGGAGTTGACCTCTTCGAGATCATCCATGCCTGGATTCTTAGTCCCGCGCGTATTTACGCAGTAAACGGTAACGTTTCTTCGGTTCAGCAAGCCGATGCTTTTCTTAACTTCACGCGGAAAATCGAAATTCAGCTCTTCCCTTCTTCCCATGAAGTCTCGATCCACATCTTCCCCAACCGCTAGCCCTGACCTGTTGTATGCATTGTCCCAGATTTGTCTGTACTCTCTTCCCGGTTCGGAATTAAGACCACCGGAAATAAAAACAATCACCACATGTTCTTCCGCACTGATCGTGCCCATACTTTTATCCAGCGCCGCCAGAGCCTTCAGTGTCATTAGAGATTGGCGTCTCTCAACTTCCGCTAAAGCTTCGACAAGCATCAGTGCTTCGGCATATTCCCTTTTAGAATCAGCCATTTTGAGCATGTCCGTGATTTTCCTCTTTCGATCCCTGATTTCACGATCGCGATTTTCGTTTGCGCGCAAAGTTTCCAGCTCGCCAAGAATCTTTTCCACGTCCTCAGTAAAGGGAACAGCAACCGTCGGCTGACCAGGAAGGAGAGCAGCCAGCAGGATGCTCCAGCCTGCGGGATCCAGTTTTCTGACAAATGCTTTGAGCTCGTCCTTTGCTCCATCGTACTCCGCGCTGGAAGTGTTGTAGATATCAATCGCCAGAATCAGCTTCCGCTTTTGTGCTGCCGGCTCCGCCGATTCAGCGGATGCGGCCTGTGTTTGCATCTGAGTTTCTTGGGTCAACTTCTCATCCGGGTTTTTGACGCCAACCTGTTCAAAACAGGAAATCGGCATCGCCTTCCCATCTTCAAATACCTGAAAATCAGAGGCGCTCAGGTTAACAGGTTGATCTTTCTTATCGGTAGCACGCACCCATACGGTTACGGTTGTAACCGAAACGGTGTAGTCCTGCGCAAGGCTGAATAATGCAAATAGAATCAAGCCAAAAACAATCGATGCAGTTCTCATCGGGACAATTGTACCTAATAACATCGCACAAGCGCACCTATCATGCCACTCCGATGTTTCGAATCATCGAGAACACCATACAATATTCACTGGAGGGACCATGAAAGATAAACAGAAATACATTCCGGCTGAGAAATTTCATAACGAAATCAAACGCGTTTATTTTGGTAATTACGATTGGGCAGTGAACAAAAGGCACGAGGAGATGGCCCACGTATTGTATGAGGCGGTTCATGAGAATCTTGCTTTTTCTGATGAAAGGAGAGGCCGCGGCAAAGATCATGCGGTCTGGATCTTTTCAGAAGAGGAAGGCCTCAAAGACGGAATCTTCTCTTCCGGCCTGGAACTCGTGATCGATGCAAGACTGGAACCTGGAGCCTCGATTGGATTACACAGGCATGACCACACGGAAGAGATTTACTACTTCCTGGAAGGAAGCATCAAAATGACGACGGTGAGTCCCGAAGGTCTGGAGCATTGCGAGGAACTGTCGGCGGGGGACGCGCACGCAGTCAAGTTCGGTCAATCACATTACGGAACAGCCGGACCTCAAGGCGTAAGATTTCTCGCGATCGCATTTCGGAAGTGACAGTCGTCTAGTCGATTCCGGTTATCAACACTTGTGACAAATGGTCTTGCAGGTATCTGAAATAGGCGCTGTCCCTGCGGGTTTTCCTCCGCCTCCCCTCACTCTTTCCGCTGCGGGATTCAGATCTTTCAACGTTTCTTTATTCAGCTTCAGCTTCTTTGCTTTGTTCTTTGACGCATCTTGTTTTGTGCTCATCTTCTCTCCATTCTGTTTGATTTCCGTAGTACTTACCAATGATCCCCTTGTTATCAGCTAAAAAGATGCCGAACCTTAGCATCATGTGCCGCAAACGATTTAACGCGATGTGATTTCACCCTTGGCCCATAAGTCAACTATGGCAATAGAAAGAAACGCTTCCAGTATACCAACAAGGTCAACAGAGCTTTTCTGCTATAGTATAGGTGCTTGGTGTTTAGCTCCCAATGGATCGGCTTTCAGGCAAGGTCATCTTTTCGATTGGCGAGAGGCAATACCGGTGGGAAGATATTGTTCTTGCCGCCCACGTCTGGAATGATTGGACCGACATTGAAAAGAATGTCCGCATAGGACTGGCTTGCCTCAAAAAAGACGAAGAAGAGAACGCTCTTGATCAAGGGGAGATCGAAGAAGCGGCGGCTGAGTTTCGTTACGCGAGGGATTTGATCTCAGCGGAAGAAATGGAGACGTGGCTGAACGAAAGGGATCTAACAACGCAAGAGTGGATGGAATTCATCGAACGCGGATTGCTCCTGGAACGAAATTCCGAGCAGATTGATGAAATCGTTACCGAATTCCCGTCAGACGATCAAGAAGTGGGACAATTGATTCCGGTGGAAGGTCTTTGTTCAGGCCGTCTGGGTCTTGTCAGCAAGCGGCTGGCGGGACTGGCCGCCGTCTCGAATAGTTTCCAGTCGATTGCGGACGAATCTTCTTCCATCGATATTGCTCAAATGGAAAAATATTTTGAGGATTTTCGCGGGCAAGTCATCAATCCGGAGGCAATTGATAAAAATATTCATAACCACTCGATGGATTGGATTCGATTCGATCTTCACTGCATTTCATTTCCGGAGGAACAGATGATTCGGGAAGCGATTCTTTGCGTAAAAGAAGATGGAAGCTCGCTTCAGGAAATCGCGACTCAGACACACACAGAGTTTTGGGATCGACGGGTGTACCTCGAACGCCTGGACCCCACATGGAGCAGCGACTTTGTTGGAGCACAGAAGGGTGATTTGCTGGGACCATTCCGTTCCGGGGACCAGTTCTCCCTGTTCTTTGTAGCAGGCAAGATCATTCCTTCAGTTAACGATGAAGAGATCCGCAGGCGGGCAGAAGAAGATCTGCTTCAGCGAATGGTGGATCATGAAGTAAACAATGTCGTCAAGTGGCATATCCGCTTGTGAGCTATGAATGACCCTAATTCTATCCTTGAGAATCTCCCCTTAATTCAATTTCTGCCTGTCGAAGTAAAGAAGCTGGTCATCGGCAGTTTCGTGCGTGAATCGCTCCCATTCGGCACACCCATTGTACGAGAAGGCGAGGAAACGGACGGTTATTACGTACTCGTTTCCGGACGCGCGCGAGTGGTGAAGCAAGGGCAAAACGGCGAAGAGATTTCACTGAACGTGCTGAGAACGGGCGAGAGCTTCGGCGAAATGGGGCTCATGAATCAAACCCCCAGCAAAGCGACCGTTCGCGCAAGCAGCGATGTGGAAGTTTTGAAGCTCGACAAATCCGTGTTCAACGCCCTGTTGCAGAGCCAGCCGGAAATCAAAGAATATCTGGAACTTCAAATTAAGCATCGTAGCCTCCACAATTTTTTTCGCATGTACTCGCCTCTGGCGCAACTTCCCGTCGATGCATTGCGCCTGATGTTGTCTGAACTGGAATTAGTCGAAGTGCAGACTGGGGATGTGGTCATTCGGCAAGGAGAACTTCCGGGCCCGATGTACGTCGTGGAAGATGGCCGTTTGAGAGTTTTTCTGGAGGAAAACGGCAATCGTAAATACATTGCGTATCTCCGAAAGGGCGATTTCTTCGGGGAGATGTCCATATTCAAAGGGATGCGACGCGCCGCTACGGTCGAAGCCGTATCCCGTTGCAAGCTCCTCCGGCTCACAGAAAATACATTCACGAAATTGTTGAAGACCTCCCCCGATTTCAGAACGCAGATCGAGCAACGGATTGCTCAATACGATTACAAACAGGTTGCGCAAGTTCCTCTGGATTTCACGGAGGAGAATCTGCCGGCTGAGATTCGAGAGATGGAAAAGGTCGGACCTTCACAGGTCGATCAGATTGAAGAAGAGACCGGCGAGCTATCTTCTAAAGAGGATCAACCATTCGCGTCCGAAGAAGGATATTTTGCAAAGCGTACAAAACGAATCCGACGATTTCCTCATGTCCAGCAGATTGATGAGATGGATTGTGGAGCAGCTGCCCTCGCAATGATCTGCCGCCACTTCGGACGCGCTGTGAGTCTCGCCCGAATCCGTCAACTGGTGCATACGACTTCGGAAGGCACGAGCCTTCGGGGACTTAGTCTGGCTGCATCCGAGCTGGGTCTGGCGGCGCGATCCGTCAAGTCATCCAAAAAGAATTTGCCGCAAATGCCGTTGCCGGCAATTGTGCACTGGGAAGGAAACCATTGGGTGGTCTTGTACGATATCGATCCAAAGTATGCATGGATTGCGGATCCCGCAATTGCCCGCCGGCGATTAACACGAAAGGACTTCGAAGAAAAATGGACCGGCTATGCGGCTTTGTTCGATTACACGAAAGAATTCGAAAACGCTCCGGAAGGAAAAGCGACCCTGAGCTGGCTCTGGCCATTCTTCAAACCTTTTTCATCATTGATGGCGAAATCATTGGTGCTTGCAGTGATCGTCAGCGCGCTGCAGATGGTGCTCCCTATTTTTACTCAGGTCATCGTGGATCGAGTTTTGGTCGAACGAGATATTGCGCTTCTTCATATTCTAGTTTTATCCATGATCGCCGTTCTGTTTTTCATGATTCTGGCGATGGTTGTGCAGCGCTATCTCTTGAGTTTTGCCGCGGTTCGCATTGATTCCAGCACGCTCGATTTCCTCACCAGAAAATTGCTGCAGCTGCCCATGAGCTATTTCCAGACCAGGCGTACAGGTGACATTCAGCGGAGACTGGAAGGGATGCGCTGGATCCGGGAGTTCCTATCCCAAAACGGAATCACCGGCCTCACTGCGATCGTACAACTGACGGCTGCGCTGGTTCTGATGTTTATCTACAGTCCCCTTCTTTCCGTTGTTTTCCTTGCGACGACCCCGTTTTATGCCGCCTTGATGTACTTCTCCCGGAGATGGCTTCGCCCGATTCTCGATGAAACGGAGGAAGCCTTCGGGCGTTACAGTTCCTACCAGATCGATGCAATTAAGGGAATGGAAACCGTAAAAGCGATGGGGGCCGAAGCCACGTTTCGCGAGGCAATGTTGAATCAATTTCATCGCATCGCCAGACGCATCTTTCGCCTCGACTTCACCGTCATGTGTTATGAAGGGGGCATCCAGGCGCTGACGTTCCTGTCCGTGGCTTTTTTTCTGTGGGTAGGATCAGGCCAGGTCATGGAAGGAAAGCTGACGATTGGAGGACTTGTGGCATTCAGCTCGTTGGTGGCGCTCGCAAACGGACCGATCACTCAGCTTCTTTCGTTGTGGGATAACTTACAGATGGCGGATATTCTTCTGAACAGATTACATGATGTATTCGAACAGGAGCCCGAACAAGGAGCCGATCATTCGCACTTGATGCCGGTCAGAAGTCTTGAAGGACGGGTCCGTTTCCAGAATCTCGGCTTTCGGTATGGAGGTCCCGATTCTTCTCCTATATTAGAAGGAATCAACTTCGAAGTGCCGCCCGGCAAAACGGTGGCAATTATAGGACGGAGCGGTTCCGGCAAGACAACTCTGGTGAAATGTCTGGCGGGGCTCCTGGAGCCTACGGAAGGAACCATCTATTTTGACAGTGTAGACATGAAGGCTCTCAACTATCGAGATCTCCGCCAGAAAATCGGATTTGTCCTGCAGGAGAGTTATCTTTTCGATGACACGATCTCGCGGAATATTGCCTTTGGAGATGGAGAGCCGGACATGGATCGCGTCCTCTGGGCAGCGCGCGCGGCATATGCGCACGAATTCATTGAGCGACTTCCTCTTGGATACGACACGCGTATCGGCGATACCGGCATCGCACTTTCCGGCGGTCAAAAGCAGCGCGTCGCGATTGCGCGCGCGCTCTACAGCCGCCCGCCCGTATTGATTTTCGACGAAGCGACCAGCTCGCTCGACACCGAATCGGAGAGAGCTGTGAAAGAAAATATCGATAAGTTGCTGGAAGGACGCACGTCTTTTGTCATTGCGCACCGGCTCAGCACCATTCGGGATGCCGATTTTATAATCGTACTGGAAAAGGGAAAAATCGCGGAGCAAGGGACTCATGACGAACTGATGAACCGCCAGGGACTGTATTTTTATCTCTGTAGCCAGCAGCTCGGATTATGAACGGAGACGATCAGACACCATTTCTGGAAGCGGAGCCTCCGCACTGGGCAGCGCGGGGTCTCGCATACGTTGTGATCCTGCTTTTTATAACCGCCTTGCTGGCTTCGATTTTGATTTCGATTCCGGAAACGGTTTCCGGCGCCTTTATTCTGATTCCGATCCGTGGTACGGATCCCGTGCGGGCGCCTCACGGCGGAATCGTAACGGAAGTCCGCGCGACGGAAGGTCTTTCAATCGCCAAAGACGCTCCACTTTTTGTAATCCGATCCCAAAGCGTTAGTGATCGCACCGCTGAAATGCGAACGCTGGAGATGCAATTGGAAGGTTCGGAATCCAGAATCGCAAACGCGAAAATGAAATATGAAAGTGAGCGTTTGGTCAACGACCAGGAAGAAAAACGGTTGATTGGCCGGATGGAATACATCATGCGAATGATCGGTCTCAAGAAGAAGCAATTTGAGCTGGCGAAAGAATTTGCAGATCGTTTCGAAAAACTGACTAAAGAAGGGGTTATCAATCCCGCAGAATATACAACGCATCAATTGGAAGCAGGCAGACTTGCGGTGGAATTGGAACAATTTCAGACTGATTATGCGGACGCGGAAGCCGGCATCAAGAAGATACGGCACGAATCGGAGGCTCATCGCGCCGAGTATCAAGAGTTGGAACAGCAGAATCGCGAAAATATAGACCGCGATCGGATCCGAATGGAAGCCCTCAAGAAGGAATTGGTGTTCAGTGGTGGGGATGAGGTGACTGTACCTGCAGCTTGTTCGGGAACTGTCGTAGATTTGGAAATCAATGCCCCCGGAGCAGTCGTGCAGGAAGGCGAAAGTCTTTGTGAAATTGCGTGCAGTGGAGAGCGACTCCAGGCCCATGTTGTCATTGCGCAATCCGGAGTCGTTCGGATCGAGGAAGGACAGGGGGTCAAGTTGCTCTATGATGCATTTCCTTATCAACGCTATGGTGTGAAGTTCGGAACGGTCCGATGGGTTTCTCCTGCGGGAGTGACTCAAAAAGAAGGGTCTGAATTCCCCGTACTGGTAGATTTGGAAGACGAGGCGATCATGGTGAAGGGACAGCCACGAAAGCTGATGCCGGGAATGAAAGGAACAGCACAAGTCGTAGTGGATCACAGATCATTGATCAGCTATGCCTTTGCGCCGATCCGGCAGTTAAGGGAAACGCTGGCCCGACCTCCGGAGAAGAAGCCCGCAAACTAAGCGTCTCTGCGGTATGCTATTACGCGGGAGGGGATGATGGGAAAACTGCCTCGAAGTCGCACCACACTTTTTTCTCTGCTTTCGCTTTGCATCGTTTTGTCCGTGGCGACATTTGCAGATAATCCTGCTGTTACAATCAATGTCGATGCAAATGCGAATCGGCACGCAATCAATCCGAATATCTACGGCGTTGCGCATGCAACCAAAGCGCAGCTAAACGATTTGAACAGTCCGCTGAATCGGGAAGGCGGAAACAACACAACTCGTTACAACTGGCAGCTCAACTCGGACAATCGCGGCAACGACTGGTACTTTGAAAGTATCGCGGAGAGCAGTTCTACAGCGGGAGCGCGCGGGGACACGTTCATCACCAATGCGAAAGCAGCCAGCGCGCAGGCGATGCTAACCATTCCTATCATCGGTTGGGTTGGAAAACTCGGAAGCAACCGCGGCAAGCTGGCCAGTTTCTCGATTAATAAATATGGAGCGCAGACCGGCAACGACTGGCAGTGGTATCCGGATGCAGGAAATGGAGTCTGGACAAACGGACAGAACGTCACAGGAAATGATCCTAACGATTCGAGTGTTCTCGTGGATTCGACTTTCCAGCAAGGATGGGTACAGCATCTGGTTACACGATGGGGTACGGCAGCAAACGGAGGATTGAAATACTACATTCTGGATAATGAACACAGCATTTGGCATTCCACTCACCGGGATGTCCATCCCACCGGTGCAGCCATGGATGAGATCAGAGGCAAGATCATTGATTATGCCGGAGAAAACCTATATCTTTTTGCAATCCGCGAGGAATGCAAAAAGAATTGAATGACTTGATGGGAAGTCAAACTTCTGATGCCGGACCGCGAAGGAATTTCAAACGTCAATTCGGTAGGATGCCGCGTATCCGTTGACCACTTGGCACGGCAACCCTGATTAACTTTTAGATATGGCCTCTAATGTCCAAAATTCGCACTTCACGATTCCCTTCGCGAGAGACGTGATAGATGCGACGACGCAATAGACGCAAATTGGCGGAGGCGTGAGGGAATCGAACCCACCGCAGCTACCTTCCGGTAACTGCCACTGGATTTGAAGTCCAGGGAATGCACCAGCACCCATTCACCTCCGTGCTATAAAACTACAGGAACTTCGCCGCGTTGGCAATGAGGAATTCAGTACGTAGTGAACTTCTGCCGTTCGAAATTCATCTGTTCGATATTCTGCGGTTCAAGTCCTTTTCCTAACTCTGCGTACTTCGCGTCTCTGCGGTGAATTCCTTCCTCCGCCGGGAAAAATACTGGTAGAGCGGCAGACCGCCGGCTATCAGCAACAGTCCGATCAACGACTGCATCGGCGCAGTCCAGATTGTATTGATCAGCAAAAACGCGGTAACGAGCAGAAACAGGATCGGGACAATTGGATAACCCCATGTGCGATAGGGACGTTGCGCATCGGGCATCCGTTTGCGGAAGATGAACACTGAAGCAGTCGCCAATCCGTAGAAGATCCACGCGGCAAACATCGCATAGTCCGTGAGCGAATCAAACGAGCCGGACAATGTCAGTGCACAAATCCAGACCCACTGAACGATCAGCGCATTGACCGGAACATGCGTACGCCGAGATACATCCGCAAGTTTGCGGAAGAAGAGACCGTCCACCGACATCGCATATGGAATTCGTGCCCCTGTCATGATCCCCGTGTAACACGAACCGAGTGTTGAAACTAGAAGTCCCGCCGCCATCACGCTTGCAGCCAGCGGCCCCAGGATCTGACGAACCGCCTCCGTTGCGGTGGAAGAAGCAAGGGAGACACTCGCCACTTGCGTTGGAGTCAAAACGTAAAAGTATGCCGCGTTTACAAACGTATACAGAAAGACGATCAGAATCATGCCACCGATCAAGGCCAGCGGCAGATTTCGTTTCGGGTTCTTCACCTCCCCTGCCATGATCGTCAGATTGCTCCAGCCGTCGTATGCCCACAGCGCGCCAAGCATTGCGGCGCCAAAGCCCGCCAGTCCGCCGCGCGCGCCGGAAGCAACACCTTCGCATGTTCCGCCAGCATTGGTCATCGCAAAGTGCATCCAATCCCCTTTCGCCAGCAGAAACACTCCCGTCCCGACAGCCAGCACAATCAAGACCTTCAAGGCTGTAATAAACGATGCAATTGCGCCACTGATGCTCACTGAAAGGCAGTTGATCAGAGTAACGATCGTGACAACAATCAGAGCAATCATTTGCATATGGCCCAACACAAAATTGCGACCAAGGAAATGCAAAGTGAAATAATCCACGTTCAGGGAACCCTGAGTCAGCACGTTGAGAAACACTGCAAAGGCTGTGCCTTTAGCGGCCGCAGAACCGCTATAAGTAATGACGAATTGTGTCCAGCCATAGACATAGCCCATCCGCGGTCCGTACGCTTTGTTGACGAAAATGTATTCCCCACCCGCCTCCGGCATCATGGCGGATAATTCGGCGTAAGTCAGCGCGCCGGCCAATGACAGCAAACCGGATACAACCCAGACAATCAACACGGTGCTTGCGGGTCCGACATTGCAGGTCATCACCCGCGCTTTGAGAAAGACACCGGTGCCGATTACCGTCCCCACTACAACGGCAATGGCGCCAGCCAGATTCAAACCGCGAACGAGCTTTTCCTGCATTTGTACTTACGTTATCACGATATGGGGAGCAGGCTGGAAGAACCAGAGAGCAGGCCTGCGGCCCATAATGCAGGCGGGCCGCCTGCGCTCCAAAACGCCTGCGCTTCGACTATTCGCCGCGAACAAGATCTTCGTACGATTCTCGTTTTCGGATTACACGCCAGGAATCACCTTCAACTAACACCTCTGCTGGGCGCAGCCGTGAATTGTAATTCGAAGACAGCGTGAATCCGTAAGCGCCCACCGTCAACACGGCGACGAACTCGCCTTCCTCAAGTGTTCCAAGCCTACGATCTCGCGCAAGAAAATCACCGGATTCGCAGACGGGGCCTACGACGTCGACGATTCGCAGTTCACGATCCTTCTGAACCAGGGGAAGAATCTCGTGATGCGCTCCATAAAGTGCCGGACGAATCAGATCGTTCATCGCTGCATCCACAACCACAAATTCCTTTGCCACAGTTCGCTTGCTCAGAAGAACGCGTGTCAGCAAAATGCCGCATTCACCTACGATTGAACGTCCCGGTTCGACAAACAGATGAAGCTCCAGACCCGAAGCACGCTGTGAAAGTGTGGCGATGAATTGTGATATGGACGGAGTGGACTGATCGAATGTGTACGCAACACCGAGTCCACCGCCAAGATCGAGATGTGAAATCGGGACACCGGCCTTCCGCAATCGCTCCACAAGAGCCAGCATCTTCTCAACTGCTTCCAGCGCCGGCGCCGGATCCAGCATCTGAGATCCGATATGACAGCTCACACCTTCCGGACGCAGGCCCGGCATCCCGGATGCAACGGCATAGATGCGTTCCGCTTCTGAGATATCGACCCCGAATTTGTGATCCCGCAGACCCGTTGATATATATGGATGAGTCACGGCATCGACGTCCGGATTCACCCGAAGCGCGATCCGTGCAATCGCGTTTCGGGCCCGCGCGCAGCGATCCAGGACCGCCAGCTCCGCTTCCGATTCACAATTGAATACACGGATACCGCGGGAAAGAGCGAAATTGATTTCTTCCGGCATCTTGCCAATCCCGGAGAACACGACTTTGTCTGGATCGCCACCAGCCTGCAGGACGCGATACAACTCCCCCATCGAAACGATATCGAAACCTGCGCCGGCGCGGGCTAACAACCGGAGAATACTCAAATTCGAATTTGCCTTTACCGCATAGCAGACAGTGTGCGGAGATGCGCCAAACCCTTCGTCATATTCTTTGAACCGGGCAATGATGCCCGCGGCTGAATAAACATAGCAGGGCGTTCCGCACGTCTCAGCGATTTTGCTCAAGGAGACATTGTCACAATGCAGTTCCCGATCTCTGTAACGGAAAGGCGTATCAGGCTGATTTGTGGGGTTCATCATGGTCTATATTATCCTGCAGGCCGGAAGCCTGCGACCCATAATGCAGGCGGGACGCCTGCGCTTCATACCAAAAAAAAAGCTCCGGAGGGGATCCGGAGCTTCAGCTTGCTAGGTTCTTCGACTGATGAAAAGGGCTTATTTCTTTTTCGTACCGCCTGATATGTTCTCTTGAATATATTTTCGCCAGTAATCGGCAACTGTCTTTGCGTCTACCAGCGCCTTGTAGTGATAAGTGCCTTGTTTATTTCTCCGCGCCAGAATTTTTTTGTTTACCAACCGATCCATGACTGTCTTTACGGTTGTGTATGCGATCCGCCGTTCGCTAAGCATCTGATAATGAACGTCGGAAACAGTGACTTCTCCTTTTGCTCCCC
Source organism: uncultured bacterium (assembly GCA_963843285.1). Lineage (GTDB taxonomy): Bacteria > Acidobacteriota > HRBIN11 > JAKEFK01 > JAKEFK01 > CAZDDB01. The sequence goes on along the minus strand of CAWJJO010000006.1, from coordinate 125,284 downwards.
AGATCCGGTTCATGAGCTTCATTTCCAGATCCGTCAGCATGTAGCGCTTCTCCCCCTGTCTGACGACTTTAGGCCTCAATTGGACAACCCTCCTTCTGCCCCCGCGGGCGGTCTATGATTTCTACTTTGTGTCTTTAGCCCTCTCTCTTATTTGTCGTTACGCGGCAAGCCCGATTGTTCCCCCAACCGGGTAGCTACGTACTACAAATATCAAATGAACGTTATCATCTTACGAATAGTATGTCAAGACCTACGTAAGCACCTTGTAATACTACGAGAGTTATGACGAGAAAATCATTCTTTTTGCATTGATTTGTTCACGGTAAGGAAGCTGATATGATAGGGCTTTATGGAAGACATTCTCATCCCTTTCATCGTTTTCGGCGCCATCACTGCCTGGATCGTGTTTCCGAAATACTTTCGCTACAAACAGGAAATCGAGAAAGAGAGGGTAAAGAATCCTGTGGTGAATCCCCAGCAGGAAACAGAAGTCAAGAAACTGAGAGAACGGGTAGAGAACCTGGAAAGCCTGCTTTGCCGTTTGGATTCGGAAATCAATTATCAGATGGAGCGTTCCATGATGTCCGGAAAGATTCAAACCCTACCGGATGCTTCCGGAAACAGCCAGATGCCAACCACATTTATGAACGTGGCTGCGGCTCTTGAAAGCAGGTTCCAGATCTTGAAGGAACTCGGCCGCGGGGGCATGGGGATCGTATTTCAGGCCTATGACAAACAGCTGAAAGAGCAAGTAGCGATCAAGATTCTTTCTCCGATGCTCAGCAATGACTCGGATGCACTGGAGCGATTGAAACGGGAAGTCTCGGCGGCCAGGAGGATTACGCATCCAAACGTAATCCGCATCCACGACATTTCCGAAACCAGCGGATTGCATTTCGTATCGATGGAATTTTTTCAGGGCACCAGTCTAAAGGAGCACATTAAGAAATCAGGCGCGCTGTCTGTGATGCAGGCATACAACATAGCTTCTCAGATCTGCGAAGGATTGGAAGCCGCGCACCGCCAGGGGATCATCCACCGGGATCTGAAGTCGCAGAACATCATCATCAACCCTCTCAACCAGATCAAGATCATTGACTTCGGTCTGGCGCACACTGCCCATCTGGAAGGGTTAACCGCAACCGGACTGATCATGGGAACACCGGAGTATATGGCGCCGGAACAGGTAGCAGGCAAGAAGGTGGATGAACGAGCCGATCTTTATTCCTTTGGAATTATCTTGTTTGAGCTGTTTACAGGAAAAGTCCCGTTTACCGGAGACTCTGCGATCGCGATCGGATTCAAACAGATGAAGGAGGATCCTCCCCCACCCCGGCAGATCAATCCGCAACTGCCGGCTCCAGTGGAACAGGTCATTTTGAAAGCGATACAGAAAGATCCGCTGATGCGATATCACTCGGTAGCCGAGCTAAAGGCGGATCTGGAAAGGGCGGTGCTGCAGCCGGCAGGCGTCTCTGTCATCCCGTCTCAAACAAAACAGGTAGCGGAACGGATCCGCGAGTAAACTCGTCACTATAGCTGCAAAACATGAAGGATTGGGCGTCCTTGATCCTCTTCGGAATACTTTCTTTTGTAGCGCTGATCATGTACCAGGATCGTTCGGATCCTGCGCCGATGGTTTTTGTCACCACGATCATTCTTGGATGGGTTGGAATACCCCGGATCTTTGATCTCCTAAAAGAGTGGCTGTTTCGCAAAGTGTCACAACCGGTCGCTAAGACCAATGATCGGGAATTGAAAGAGCGCCTGGAAAATCTGGAAGGCCTAATCTGCCGTCTCGACTCGGAAATCAACTATCAGCTCGAGCAGTCTCTCAGCTCGGGAAAGCTGACAACTTCGTCAAGTCCCGCGGCGGCAAGCCAGATGCCGACCACGTTTATGAATGTTGCTGCGGCGCTCGAGGGGCGTTATCAGGTATTGAAAGAACTAGGGCGCGGGGGCATGGGAATCGTTTTTCAAGCGCAAGACAAACAACTCAATGAGCAGGTCGCGGTTAAGATCCTTTCTCCATTACTGAGCCACGATACAGATGCCATCACCCGAATGAAGCGTGAAGTAACTGCCGCCCGGCGTATCACCCATCCGAATGTGATCCGGATTCATGATTTTGCGGAAGCCAACGGCCTTTACTACGTCTCCATGGAGTTTTTTCATGGAACCAGCCTGAAGGACCATATCAAACAGTCCGGCTCACTCTCGCAGATGCAGGCCTTCAACGTCGCCTCACAGCTTTGCGACGGATTGGAAGCTGCGCACCGTCAGGGAGTCGTTCACCGTGATCTGAAATCACAAAACATTATCATTGATCAGACGAATCACGTGAAAATCATTGATTTCGGTCTGGCAAGAACGGCGCAGCTCGAAGGGATGACTGCTACCGGCCTCATTATGGGAACACCGGAATACATGGCGCCCGAACAGGTCGCAGGCAAGAAAGTAGATGAACGGGCGGACATCTATTCCCTCGGCATCATTCTGTATGAACTTTTCACCGGACAAGTGCCATTTAAGGGCGATTCGGCTATCGCAGTAGGGTTCAAACAGCTTCGGGAAGCGCCAACAGCGCCACATCAAATCAATGCTCAGATTTCACCGGAATTGGAAGCTTTGATCCTAAAAGCACTGGAGAAGGACCCCGCAATGCGTTTTCGTTCCGTCAGCGAGTTGAAATCTGCCCTCGAAAACGCGATCTTACAACCGCAGCCGGCTTTGAAGGCTGAATCTTCGGTTCGAAAGCAAGAAAGAGCCAAAACACTGCAATGACTTCGTGTTGACGTTTTGGCAGGCAGGGACCCCGCCACTCCACGATGATGATTGAAACTTTTTACCACTAAATTACGTCTTTACTAGCACATTCGGGCTCGGGGCAGTAGTTTTTCAAAGTGATGCAAAAAGAAAGGAAGCAACCAAATCACCGCCTGGTGGAACTAAATTTAGCAGGGGGCGTATGTCATGTTTGTTGAAAATGAAAAAAAATCCTCAAAATGGGAGGTTCTTGGAATGGTAAAGCGACATCCTTTAGTTACGGTTCTTGTAGTAGTCCTGGTACTTGCAGGGCTATTTTTTGTTCTGAAACCCTCTGCAGCGACGAGTTCTACGGCTAAGGCAGCCCCGTCTTCGAAAGAGAAGGGGAAGGATAAGCCAAAGGAAGAAAAGAAACTGCCGGTGGAAGTAGCTGTTGCAAAAACGGGGTCGATCAGCAGCTCCATTATTACCACTGCCAGCCTGGAGCCGGAACAGCAGGTCACGATGCTCTCCGAAACACAGGGAGTCGTAGATAGAATTCTTGTGGATGAAGGTAACCATGTTCGTGAAGGTCAGGTGATCGCACAGCTTTCTAATCGAGAAAAGAGTGTAGCTCTGGAGAAAGCCACAATCCGGCTGGAAAACGCGAAGCAGGAGATGGACCGCAAACAGAGGTCGTGGGATCAGAAGTTGATCAGCCAATCGGACTTTGACAAAGCGAAGTATGATATGGATGTAGCGCAGTCCGAGAGAAATACGGCGCTTGTGGATTTGGACCGCAGCACGATCCGAGCCCCTTTTACGGGAATCGTTACCGAGCGTTTCATTGAGAAGGGACAGAACATCAATCCACAGAGCCAGCTGTTTACGATTTTGGACGCAGATCCGTTGGAAGCAAAAATCTATCTCCCGGAAAAAGAGATCCTCGGATTGCAGGATAAACAGTCTGCAGAACTGACATTGAATTCTCAGAAGGATGTCGTATTTAACGGTATCATCAAGCAGATCAATCCATCCGTAGATTCCAAGACCGGTACTGTCAAAGTAACCATTGAGATTACGAAGGCCCCGGCGCAGGTTCGGCCCGGTTCATTTGTGGACGTCAAACTGGTAACGCAGCGCCATGACAATGCCCTGCTTGTGCCCAAGAAGGCACTCATCGACGAAGCAGGATCGAAGTATGTGTTTATGATCAATGGGAACACTGCGGCGCGTAGAAATATCCAGATCGGCTTCATGGATGATCAATTCGCCGAAGTCATTTCCGGAATCAAAGCAGGAGAATCCGTCGTGATCGCCGGTCAGGGCTCATTGCATGACGGCAGCAAGACGGAAACTGTAGCTACACGATAAGGAAACAGCCATGAAAATCGCAGAAATCTCAATCCGGCGTCCGATCACGGTCGGCATGGTCACCGTGGCCGTGCTGATGTTTGGGATGGTCGCGTTCCAGAGACTTCCCATCAACTTGCTTCCCGACATTTCTTATCCCACGCTGACCGTGGAAACAAAGTATGCGCAAGCGGCTCCAAACGAAGTAGAAAATCTTGTCAGCAAACCGATTGAAGAAGCGGTGGCCGTAGTCTCCGGGGTTCAAAGAATCACAAGCCGTTCACGTCCGGGTGTCTCGGAAGTAACCATGGAATTTGGCTGGGGCACCAACATGGATTTTGCGGCACTGGATGTCCGTGAAAAGATTGATCTGGTTCAGTTCCCACGCGACGTAGAGAAACCGAGTGTGCTCCGCTTCGATCCTTCAAACGATCCGATCCTGCGTGTCATCCTGAGCGGGGGCAACAATCTTGTAGAACTTCGCCAGTTTGCCGACAAGACGGTTAAGAAAGATCTGGAATCACTGGATGGTATCGCGGCAGTCAAGATCAATGGCGGTCTTGAGGAAGAAGTTCATGTTTACCTGGATGAACAGAAGCTTTCCGGTGTAGGACTTACCGTTCAAGATGTAAATCAAACTCTGTCGCGCAACAACATCAATATTGCAGGCGGCAGTTTGTACGAAAACGAAGCTCGTTACCTTGTACGCACGCTCAATGAATTTCAAAATGTCGAAGAATTGAACGATCTAATCGTTCGCGAAGACAATGACAAGAAGATCCTGCTCAAGGATATCGCCCGCATCGAGCGCGGCACAAAAGAACGGGAAGTGATCACCCGGATCAACGGAAAGGAAGGCGTCGAGCTTGCGATATTCAAGGAAGGAGACGCCAACACGGTCCAGGTTGCCAAAGCAGCCAAACAGCGGCTGGATGGCATCCAGAAAGGCGCGTTGAGCGTGGCCGTCAATTCCAAAATCGGAATGGACATCCTTTTCGATCAGTCAAAGTTTATTGAAGATTCCATCAACGATGTTCGCGATAATGCGATCATTGGGGGAATCATTGCTGTATTCATCCTCTTTTTCTTCTTAAAGGATTTTCGCTCCACGATCATTATCGGATTCTCGATTCCTCTTTCGATCATCGCCACATTTTTTGTCATGTATCAGCTTGGGATCAAGCTGAACATCATGTCGCTTGGCGGTCTGGCGCTGGGAGTCGGAATGCTTGTAGATGACGCAATCGTCGTTCTGGAATCCGTGGTTCGCCATTTTAAGGCTGGAAAGACGCTTGCCGTTGCCGCATATGACGGCACAAAAGAAGTCGGCATGGCCGTCACGGCAAGTACTCTTACCACCGTAGTTGTCTTCCTACCGATTTCTTTCATTGAAGGAATCGGCGGCCAGTTATTTAAGGACCTGGCGATTACGGTTACCGTTTCGCTGCTCGTATCCATGGTTTCCGCATTTGCGTTGATTCCGATGCTGTTTTCGCGCGGCATGAAGCACTCCACGGAGGAAACACCTACCTATAGAAATCGCGTAAGCCGCGGTATTTTTCTCACCTTCCCTACGGCCGTTATGTACTATTTGCGAATCGGATTCGGGTTTCTAGGTAAAGTATTCCAGAAGTTGATCAGCCCGGTAGTAAAATTGGTGGATTCAGGATTGGACCTGTTTAACCGCAGTTATCCCGGAATTTTGAAGGGCGCGTTGCGCCATCGCTTTGCGGTACTTGGAGGAACTTTCGCGCTCGTTGTTCTTTCCGTATTGATGTTGAGTGGTCTTGGCGTTGAGTTGATTCCTCCGATCAGTCAGGGGGAATTCAGCTTTGAAATTGAGATGCCACAAGGCACTCCGCTGCAGAGGACCGAAGGTCTCATGAAAGAGATTGAAGGAAAGGTCAAAACTCTGCCTGATGTGAAAACCTGCATGGTCCTTGTAGGACGAAATGCAAACGTAAGCTGGACCGCTGCAGAGAGTTATGAGAACTCGGCCGTAATGAACATCAAGGTTCAGGGAAAGGACTTAAAAGAAGCGGAGAACGTGGCGGCGGACAAGATCCGCGCGATTCTGGATCGCTTTCCGGATCTGAACTACAAATTGCAGCGGCCAAGTCTGTTCAGTGTCCGCACTCCGATTGAAGTCGAAGTGTATGGAGATGAACTGGGAGCCACTAGCCAGGCCGCCCGCGAATTGGAAGCAAAGATGAATGGGATGCCCGGGTTAGCCGATATAAAAACGAGCTGGGAGGAAGGTTCTCCCGAAGCTCATGTCGTGTTTCATCGCGAACAGCTATCGCGGTTTAATCTGAACCTGGAAGACGTGGCAAACACCCTGAAGAGCAAAGTAATGGGAGATGTCGCAACCGAATTCCGCCAGGGTGATGATGAGATTGATATTCGTGTATGGAATGAGGATCTTTCCCGCAACTCGATTCAGGACCTCGAGAACATGGCGGTAGCCAACGTCAATGGCACACCCGTGCTCCTCAAATCCGTTGCAGAGGTTCAGACCGGACGTGGTCCAAATGAAATCCGGAGAATCAACCAGAAGCGCGCAATCGTGATTTCTGCAAATCTGGACGGAGCCAGTCTGGGCGCAGTTTCCCAACGAATCCAACAAGTCCTCGATGACACCACGTTTCCGGCAAAAGTGACGGCGATACTGGGAGGACAGAATGAGGAGATGCAGCGTTCGTTCCGCTCACTCTATTTGGTTACCGGTCTGGCAATTTTCCTTGTCTACTTCGTGATGGCAGCACAGTTTGAATCGTTAAAGCAGCCATTCATTTTGATGTTCACCGTTCCGCTTTCGATTGTCGGAATTGCGTGGGTCCTCTGGGTCACTCGTCAGGACATCAGCGTAATCGTTTTCATGGGATTTATTATTCTGGCAGGAATTGTTGTGAAAAACGGGATCATCCTGGTTGATTACATCAACAACCGCCGCAGATCCGGGATGGAGCTTGTGGATGCCATGGTAGAAGCAGCTAAAGTGCGTATCCGACCGATCCTGATGACCACATTGACGACCTTGCTTGGATTGGTTCCGATGGCCTTTGCCACCGGAGAAGGTTCGGAAATCCGCGCGCCTCTTGCAATTACTGTAATCGGCGGGCTGTCTGTGTCCACGCTGCTGACCATGATCATCATTCCCGTACTCTACAGCATGACGGAACGGGGAACCCTTCTCGTTACTGAGAATCTGGACAAAACGGACCCGGCCATGATTCCGGCGCCCCAAACCATGCACCTTCCGGAGTTTTAAACCATGAGTCTCCCGAGATTCGCGATTCAGCGTCCCATCACGACAATCGTGTTTTTGGCCAGCATCATGGTGGTGGGAATCATTGCCACTACCCGCATGAAGCTCGCTTACTTCCCCGATATCGATTTTCCACAGATCTTCATCCAGGTCTCCTATCCGAACTCCAGCCCCAGCCAGATTGAGAAAAACATCATCAAACCGATCGAGGAAACGCTCTCAACCATGAGCGGAATTAAGACGATGAATTCGAGAGCCACAGCCGACGGTGCTGAAATCAACTTGCAATTTGACTGGGGGACGAAGCTCGATATCATCCGTACGGAAGTGGGAGAAAAGATTGAGATCGTACGAAAAGACCTTCCTCCGGATATCCAGCGCATCAACATCATGAATTTCAGCTCCAGCGACATTCCCGTGGTTCAGGCGCGCATCTCCGCGCCCGGGATCGATCTGGCTGCGAACTACGACTTGCTGGAAAAGCGTGTGAAAATTCCGATCCAGAGAATTCCGGGAGTTGCGCGTGTCGATCTGAACGGCGTTTCTCCAAAGGCAATCTATGTCGACCTGATTTTGAACAAAGTTCGCGAACACAACATTGATCTTGGCCAATTGATTGAAAAGCTACAGAAGAACAACAGCAACGTCAGTATCGGAAAGATCCGGAATGATAGTTCTGTAGTAACCGTGCGTTCGATCGGCACCTTCCCCGACTTCGAATCTCTGACCAATTTGCCGATCAACGATCAGGGACTTCGGCTCAAGGATATCGCTGAGGTGAAGTATGAGGAGCCGGCGCAGGAATTCGGACGGCATTTAAACCATTCGTACGCGGTGGCTATCGAAGTGTACAAGGAACCTACTGCGAATACTGTAGAAGTCGCCACGCAAGTAACCGGGCTGATCAAGAATCAGTTCCCGAAGGATCCGTACCTAAAAGGAATCAGTCTATTTATCTGGGAAGATCAGGCCGCTGAAATTACAAACGGGCTCAAGGGAATTACGGACGGAGGCATCTGGGGCGGGATTTTTGCGGTCCTGATTCTCTATGTCTTCTTACGCCGCATTGACATGACGCTGGTCGTCAGCTCCGCAATCCCCATCTCGCTTCTGTGCGGATCCGCCGCTCTTTATTACCTGGGCCACACGTTCAATGTCATGTCGATGATGGGGTTAATGCTATCGGTCGGCATGTTGGTGGACGATGCAATTGTTGTGCTCGAATCGATTTACAAGAGCCGGCAGGAAGGGTTGTCGCGAATGCAGGCCGCGGAAAAGGGGACCAAGCTGGTGACTCTTGCGGTCACAGCTTCGACTCTAACAACGATAATCGTATTCCTCCCGTTGATTGTTGGGAAGAAGACGAATATCACAACTTTCCTTTCGGAAATTGGCGTCGCGATCACCGTCACCTTACTTTGCTCGCTCGTTGTATCGCTCACGCTCATTCCGCTGGTCACTTCGCGGTTTCTTCATGATCATGAAATGACAGATCCACGTTGGATTGTCTGGCTGAAAAAACATTACAACGGCCTGATGTTGTGGACTTTCCGCCATCGCTGGTTGACTGTTCTGGGAGTAGTACTGTTATTGGGAAGCATGTTTCTCCCCAGTAAGCTCGGTTTGCAAACAGGACAATTTGCAGGCACAAGTAACAAAAGGCAACGGCTGATTTATGAATTCGTAGATTTCACTTACAAGTCCGATGCCGAGAAGGTAGTGACGCAAGTAGAGAAATACATAGACACCATCAAAGCCAAATATCCGATGGAGTCTGTGTACAGTTACTTTAGCGACAGCGATGCTGCCACAGTCATCACGTTTGCCGATCAAAACCTGCCGGATGAAAAGGCGAAGACTTTTCGCAAAATGGTCCGTGATAATCTCCCGAAGTTCGGCGGGGTCAAGATCTTTTTTGATGATGATGATCAGCAGTCCGGCGGCAGTTCCACATTCTTCTCGGTATATTTCAACGGTGAAGATCTCGAAAGCTTGAAAAGCCTGGCCCGCGAAACGGAAACCACGATTGCGAAGGTGAAAGGAGTGGAGGACATACGTCTGGACGCAGATACCGGCAGACGGGAAGTCCAGATGGTGCTGAACAAGGAAAAGGCAATGAAGGCGGGCATTACTCCGCTGGATCTATCGCGGATCGCAATGTTTTGTCTCGGCGGGCAGCGGCTGAACCGTTACACGACGCCTGAAAAAGAGATCGAAATGATTGTCGGTTTGCGATTGGAAGATCGCGAAAATATCGAAGATCTTAAGAACCTGGCCGTAACGACTGCGCAAGGCCCCGTGCCGCTTCGCTCGTTTGTCGATTTCAAGCTGGTCGAAGGTCAGAATGTAATTCAACGCCAGAATCGCAAGAATTTTCTTTCCCTGAAAGCGATCTATGAAGGAAAAGATTGGGATGGCGCGAGAAAACAAATCGCAACCATCATGGACAACGTACATTATCCTCCAGGATATTCGTGGAGTTTTGATCGTCAGGTCCAGCAAAACGACGAGGAAAATAAGATCATGCTGGTGAATTTCGCACTGGCCCTGATCCTCGTTTACATCGTCATGGCTTCCCTGTTTGAATCACTGATCCATCCGCTGGCAATCATTATCTCCATTCCGTTTGGAATGGTCGGTGTGCTCTGGCTGCTGCTGGTCACAGCGAGCCCGTTTAACTTGATGGCACAAATCGGATTGATGATCTTGATCGGAGTCGTAGTGCGCAATGGAATCGTCTTGATTGAACGCGTTCATCAATTGCGTGAAGCAGGGATGACGAAAGAACAAGCGTTGCTCCAGGCCGGTGATGATCGACTGCGTCCGATTTTGATGACCGCCGGCACTACCATTCTGGGGCTGATGCCGCTTGCAATCGGAAATAGCGGCTTGCTTGGTCTGAGTTATTATCCGCTTGCGCGCGCAGTCATCGGAGGTCTTGGGGCATCCACTGTGCTCACATTGATCGTTTTGCCCTACGTCTACATCTTGTTTGATGATGCAGCTTCGTGGGCGCGCCGGGTTTGGAAACTGTCCGATCGCAGAAGCTCTGCGGTTGCTCCGGCCGAATCCCCCGCCGCCGGGGACTAGGATAGAAACGATCTGGAGACTGCGGGCCTCCGTGCCCGCAGTATGTGTTTGGTCTCGTACTGGCGGGCAGGGACGCCCGTCGGCTCCAACCAACAATCAGTGATACAATTCGGTTCATGCTAAGAACCGTACTATTTCTGTCTGTTCTTCTTACCGCAACTACGGCGTTTGCAGCGCCTGCAACAACGCGCCTGGATTACTACCATAGCGGCAGTGCATCCCAGGAGCTGTTCAGCCTGGATCGTTTTGTCATAGAGCCCCTTCCCTGGTCCGGCAATCCCCAAAAACCGATCGATGATACCAACCTCGGGAAATACTACTTTGAAGTGATCGACCGCAAGACAAATCACATCGTGTACTCGCGCGGCTTTGCGTCTGTTTACGGAGAATGGGAGACAACAGACGAGGCAAAACAGATCAATCGCACGTTTCATGAGTCCCTTCGATTTCCTGCTCCCGGATCCCCCGCTCAAATCGTACTGAAAAAGCGGGATGGCAGAAATGCATTTCGCGAGATCTGGTCTGTTCTGTTTGATCCGAACGACATATTCACCGAACGATCCAAACCGCAGTTCTCCTTTCCTGTGATGGCGCTCCAGAAGAATGGAGATCCGTCTACAAAAGTAGATTTTCTGATTCTTGGCGATGGATACACCTCCGCGGAGCTGGCGAAGTTTGAAAAAGATGCCAGAAAACTTGTGGATATCCTGTTCGCCACGTCTCCGTTCAAAGAACGAAGGGGCGACTTTAATGTATGGGCGATTTGCCCGCCGGCAAATGAATCCGGAATCTCGCGCCCGTCTACCGGGATCTACCGCAAGAATCCGGTAGGCTCCACGTATGACGCATTTGGCTCGGAACGGTACATCTTGAGTTTTGAGAACAAGGCCTTCCGCGAGATCGCTTCACTCGCGCCCTACGAGTTTGTCGAGATCCTGGTAAATAGTCAGACATACGGTGGCGGCGGAATCTTCAATTTATATTCCACAGTCGCTGCAGACAGCGTCTGGGCGCCCTACCTGTTTGTTCATGAATTTGGTCATCATTTTGCCGGGCTGGCGGACGAATATTACACCTCGGATGTGGCGTATACACCAGCAGCAAATCGATTGGAACCCTGGGAACCGAATGCAACAGCTTTGCTGGATCCCGCCAAGGTGAAATGGAAGGATCTCGTAGAATCCGGCACTCCGATCCCTACTCCATGGAATAAGGAAGCCTTCGAAAGTTATTCGCGCGATATTCAAAAGAGAAGGCGCCAGATCCGCGCGGAAAGAAAACCGGAATCGGAAATGGATGCTCTGTTTCAGGAAGAGAAAGTGCATGAGATGAGCGCGTTCGGCTCAGAAAAATACGCGGGCAAGGTAGGTGCATTCGAAGGCGCGAACTACGAAGCAAAAGAGTACTATCGTCCGCAGGCCGACTGCATCATGTTTACACGCGATGATGTGCCGTTTTGCGCCGTCTGCCGCCGCGCGCTGGAGATGGTGATCAACCTATATTCAAGATCGAATTAAAGACCGTTATTCCTATTCTCCGTGCCTCCGTGTCTCTGTGGTTCACCCGATGTATTCGTCTTGACCAAGACCCCATTGTTCAGGAGATCGCCACAAGCTGGATAGAATCAACTCACGCATGAACAGAAATTCCTTTGGAAGCTTGTCGTACAACCTGGAGAATAGCGCTTCATGTGAGGAGACTTCCTTTTTCCACGCCTCTCGATCTACTTTCATCAGCTCGTAGAATTTTTCGGGCGAAAAATCGAGACCGGTCCAATCCAGATCTTCGTAACGCGGCATCCACCCCAACGGGCTCTCAATGGCATAACCGCTGCCATGAACGCGATCCACAATCCACTTCAGAACGCGCATGTTTTCACCAAAGCCCGGCCAAAGGAACTTCCCTTCTTGATCGACACGGAACCAATTGACCAGGAAGATGCGCGGCGGATTCGAAACCTTCCTGCCCATCTGCAGCCAGTGATTGAAATAATCCGCCATGTGGTAACCACAAAATGGCAGCATCGCCATTGGATCTCTGCGCACTTCTCCGATTTTTCCTGCGGCAGCGGCGGTGGTTTCCGAGCCCATGGTTGCCGCGAGATAGACTCCGTAGTTCCAATTGAACGCCTGATATACCAGTGGAATTGTAGTGCTGCGACGTCCGCCAAAGATAAATGCGCTGATGGGAACACCCTGAGGGTTTTCCCAATCGGGATCTACGGACGGACATTGCCTTGCAGGGGAAGTAAATCGCGCGTTCGGATGTGCGGCCTTGGCGCCTGATTCCGGAGTCCAGGGTTTTCCCTGCCAGTCCGTCAACCGCGATGGAGGTGATTTCGTCATCCCTTCCCACCAGACGTCGCCGTCAGGCGTCAATGCAACGTTTGTAAAAATGCTGTTGCGGCTCAAGGTTGCCATCGCATTCGGATTGGATTGATTGGATGTGCCGGGAGCAACGCCAAAATAGCCAGCCTCCGGATTAATCGCGTACAACCTCCCGTCCGCTCCTTTCTTGATCCATGCAATATCATCTCCCACCGTGGTAATTTTCCATCCCTGGAACACCTTGGGCGGAATTAGCATTGCAAAGTTTGTCTTGCCGCAAGCACTGGGAAAAGCAGCGGCAACATAAGTCTTTTCTCCTTGTGGAGATTCCACACCGAGAATCAACATGTGTTCGGCAAGCCAGCCTTCGTCACGCGCCATCGAGGAAGCAATGCGCAGCGCAAAACATTTTTTCCCGAGAAGAGCATTTCCACCATAGCCGCTACCATAAGACCAGATCGATCTTTCTTCCGGGAAATGCACGATGTATTTTTGTTCTTTGTTGCAGGGCCAGGGGACATCGATTTGTCCGGCATCCAGAGGCATACCTACCGAATGGAGACACGGCACGAAATCGCCGTCGCCAAGAACATCCAGAACTGCCTTTCCCATACGAGTCATGATGCGCATATTTGCCGCAACATAGGGCGAATCAGATAACTGAACACCGATCTGGGCAATGTGCGATCCAAGAGGCCCCATGCTAAAGGGAACCACGTACATGGTCCGGCCGCGCATTGATCCATCAAAGAGCTTGCGAAGCGTCGCCTTCATTTCCTTTGGTTCCACCCAGTTATTCGTAGGACCTGCATCCACTTTCCGGCGGCTGCAAATAAATGTGCGGTCTTCTACGCGGGCAACATCGCTCGGGTCGGAAAAAGCAATATAGCTGTTCGGCCGCTTCTCCTGATTCAATTTTCGGAACGTGCCCGATTCCACCATTAGCTCGCACAAACGATCGTATTCTTCCTGGGAACCGTCGCACCAATGAATCTTCTCCGGCTTGCACAGGCCGGCCATGTCCCGGACCCATTCGCGCAATTTGTTGCTCTTTACGTTGGATGGAAACTCCATGTGTGACTCCTTCCGCTTACTCTATTAGTGTAGAACAACGGTCAACGGACTTCCAGTCCGCTATGGAGCGCAGGCTTCCAACCTGCATTATGGTCCGCAGGCATCTTGCCTGCCCCTATTGCACCAACGAATTGGCAAGATTTTCAGGATCGAGTTGCTTGAATTGGAACCGGAAGCTGGTGTTGAACTGATCGACCACAATCGTCTCGTTAAAAGACGGAAAATCCTGGTTCCGGAACACGATCGTGTACTTCCCCGGTGGAAGTTTGACAACAGCCGGAGTTGTTTCCTTGATTGGGATCGTCAATGCGTTTCCTCGAATTTCAAAATTAGCCCACGGAGTTACATTGATGGAAACAGCCAACGGCTGGAGAACCACAGGTTTAGGCTCCTCCTTTGACGTCACAGTTCCTGCATTAGGATTGATGGGAGACGTGGTTTTCAGCTCCGGTCCCGGATTCCATAATAAGAATGCAAAAATGAGAACAGCAAGAATAGCAACAGATCCAACTCCAACCAGCAGACCGATGGGAAGGCTCTGTCTGACTTTGGGCGCCGGTACAGGCTGCGACTTCGGCGCCGGGACCGGGGGAATCACGACAGGAGGTGGCGGTTGGATCGTACGAGACGTTGGCGAAGTCGGACGAAGAACCTGTACCGTCTGGAGGGCGGCAACTTCCTTCAGTACTTCTCCCGTATCCGGACCCTGACTCTTCACTTTCAACGCCGTTTCTTTTTCTTCAATGTCTGTCAACTTTGCCGCTGCCCCTGCATGCGTTTTGTCTTTTTCCAAAATTGCTTCGCATTCCTCGCGGGCAAGATCGAATTGACCCATCCGAAGAAACACGTCCGACTTCTTGATCCGTTGCTCATTCTCAGTTTCATCAATTCGCATTCGAATCGTTTTCAATGTTTCTTCGGCGCGTTTACGGAGTGAATGGAAAACCTGGAAATCGTATGGTTTCGGTTGACGTAGAAATTCCTGGTAAGACGCCCGGGCTTCTTCGAACTTCTTCTGTTTGAATAGCTCTTCCCCTCTCGCAAAAATCTGGTAAAGAAGCCGGTTCCGCTGAACAATTCCAAGACTGGATTTTACGAGTTCCGGATGACGGTCGCGAACACTTTCCAGCAAAGACTGTGCGCCGGTAAAATTCAGTTTCTCGCACAATTGATCCACTTCAGCAGAAATTCGTTCCTGTTCTGCTTCGCGATTTGTTTTTTCTTTGATAGCAGATTGGATCTTCTCCTGCAGCAGCAGGACTTCAGGACTCTGCTCAATTTCCAGCGCTTTCTTGACAGCTGTGATTGCAACATCAAATGAACCGTGCTGAAGGTGGTAATCCGCTTCGGCCACGAGATTCGCAAGCTCGGCCTTTCTGCGATTTGTTTCGTACGCCGACCGAGCTTCCCGCAGCAATTCGTTGGCTTCTATGTTTGTAGGGTCGACCGTAAGAGCCTTGGTTAAGAGGTCCATGGCGCCCGTCGCGTTATCGTGCTTGAGCGCCAGCACCGCTGCATCATAATTCGTCTTCACCTCGGATTGCTTTTTTTGTTTCTGTTCTTCGGTTTCCAGATCGGATTTCAGCAGAATCAGTCGCGTATCGGTTGAAGCTAATCGTTCGATTCGTCCTATCATGGATCTGGCTTCCGTAAACTCAGCCTGGCTGATCAATTTGGATGCCGACTCACGGAGTTTCTGCAGCCCGTCTTCCATTTTTTGCTTGACCTGGATATTATCCGGATGATTTCGCAAGATTCCTGCGTAAATCTCCAGGGCCTTGTCCAGTTTGTTCTGCTGCATATGCTCATCTGCCAGCAAAACCAGCTTCTCTGTACTCTTCCTGATGCCCGGAGTGCTGCGGCGGCTGGAAGGCGTTGCGCGGATCGAATAAATTCCTGCGAGTGTATCCAGCACCTCAATCACCTCAGATGCTGACTGGAACCGGTTCTCCGGGAGTTTTTCGATCATCGTATGAACAATCGTGCAAAGTTCTTGCGGCAGTTCGGGCACCACTTCCTGAAGCGGAGGAGCCGCTTCGTTAATATGCTTGTAAATCAAAGCAATCGCGGAATCATCGTGAAACGGCACACGTCCGGCAAGCATTTCGTAAAATACAATTCCGAGACTGTAGAGATCACTTCTCCCGTCTACAGCCTTTCCAAGCGGTTGTTCGGGGGAAAGATAATGAGGTGTTCCCATCACCGTACCGGTTCTTGTCAGTTGGCCGCCGAATTGGACACGCGCAATCCCGAAATCCATGAGCACCGGTTTGCCATATTCATCCAGCATAATATTCGCCGGCTTGATATCCCTGTGGATGACATTGTGTTCATGCGCATAGGAAAGCGCATCCGCAACCTGCTGGACAATGTAGATTGCGTCCGCCGGGGGGATTTTCTTTTCGCGCTGTAATTTCTTCTGAAGCGTCTCACCGGCAATATACTTCATGACGAAGTAATAAATCTCGCCGCTTTCGCCGACATCATAAATGTCGATGATGTTCGGGTGAGATAACTTGGCGGCGGCCTTTGATTCCCTACGGAAACGTTCCACCATCTCGTCTTCCGCTGAATGGGAGCGTGTCAGAATCTTGATCGCGACTTCCCTGCCAAGCTGTGCGTGCTCCCCCAGATAAACATCGGCAAATCCGCCGGAGCCGATCTTGCGCAAGACCTTGTACTTGAAACCCAAGGCCTTTTCAATCGCGGCAATCCGCGGATCTACCGGCGTGATGGTCTCCATTCGTGTCACCGGAGCCGAAACGCCGCAAGTCGAACAGTACATTGAGTCCGCTTTTAGAGGATTCCCGCAGCTTGGACAGTACATGACAGGTTCACCTCAGGAAGTCCTATAAATCTCCAGGATCTTGGGCGAAATGTAGGGCGGAACAGCAATCTCCTTTGAAATGGACCGGGCCTTCGAAACGAATCCCGCGCAAGACTGAGCCTCGAACTTCGATCTGTTTCTTCCATCATAGCCAGTGATGCGTAGGAACAACCAACAAAGAAATGAAGGCGCCAGGTTCCACTGTTTCGCTGCAGCCATTGAGCCGCCAGTTCAATCGCTCCGCTGTAGTCACCTCGATAATATGCAGAAAGAACCTGCTTTTCCACGGTCTTACGCAGCTCAGCCTGTCGTTGCGAATCCAGCTGACCTTCCTTCTTCCGTGCGATTTCCAGCAAAATTGAATCGAGTTCGGGATCGCTTCCGAAAGTTGATCGAATGGAGTTCGCGGTCCTTTCTGCGGAATCCAGGTCCCCGCGTCGAACCAGTTGTTCGAGTTCATTCATCTGTCTTTTTTTCTCGCGGCCTTGAATCTCGGCCCTTTCCCGTTTGGATATTTCCTCCAGGAGAAGGGCTGCATCGGAGCGATCCGGGGATCGCCGAAGGACGCCTTCCACGATCTTGCGCGCTTCAACAAACCGGCCCAACTCCAGATCGTTCGTCGCCTCTTTCAAAAGCCGTCGTGTGATCGCCTCTTTGTCTACCGGAAGTTCGGCCGGCGGCTGTTTCTGCGGAACGGTAACGGTTGTTGGCGGCGGAGCTGTTTCAACGGGAGGAACCACCGGATCCTGTTTTGCGGGGGCAGTAACCGGCGGAGGTTGTGTTTGTTTCTGAGCTCTCACGGCGGCATCTACTTTGCTTTTTAAGGTCGCGTACTCCGCAGCAAATGAAGCAGAAGCCGCCCCGCTGGACTCAGCCGCCCTCAAATACTGGGCGGCCTTAGCCGTATCGCCCGATTGGAATGCGCATTGGGCCAGATAAAACTGTGGAATGTCATTCTTCGCGCCGCGTACCATAGGTGGGGACTAGCAATCCGGTCTTGGAATTCTGTCTCAAAGCGTCCTGCATCAGCATTTGACCCTGAGCACAGTCTCCTCCACGAATTGCGTTCTTACCCTTATCGTAAGCTTTATACCACTCAAGTCCGAAAGCAGGACCTGCCAGAACAAGGAGCGACAGAGCTGCCATAAAGCTGCCCCGCGCTCCGTTCATCCCGATCCTAGAATCTGAAAACGGAGGAAAGGATGATGTCTACGCTGCGCTCGGATACCTCCTTCTTCAAGGTCAACTGCCCGAGATTCGCATCAATTTGATCTTCATCGCTGATGTCTGCAGCAAAATCGATCTGGAAGTTGCCGTAGGTGATTCCGGTTCCAAGTGTTACGTGATTGAAATGTTCGCCCGCATCGGAACCGAAAATGGGTCGCAAGAATGCATCGACATCAATATTAGGCGCGTTTGCCAGAAAGAATCTGTTTCGGCTCTGGCTGTAGTATCCGCCGCGAAGCGCAAACACATAGCTCTCATGCGTCCAGAGATATTCCGCTCCGGCATGAATGTCCAGACCATCATCAATCTTGAAATCGATTACATCCGCATTTCCGGATCCTGGCAGAAGAATCTGCTGCTGGTCATTGGGAAGTAGATGTGTGAAAAGCGAGAAGCCTGTGTCGACATTTTCGAGCTGTGAATAGAACACGCGGATGACATCAAAATTGATCGTCCAGTTGGAATTTGGAGATGCGGAAATACCAAACCCAAGACTATCAGGGACATCAAACGAAACGTTTCTCTGGACTGAGAATGGCGGGCTCTGATCTAGATTGTCAACAACAGTCCCGAGTATAAACTGAGGTTCAAATTTATAAACAACGCCGACAGAGACGTGACTTGTAGGATGAACCAGAACACCGGCATTAAATCCAACTTTGGTTTCACTTGTATCGATTCTTGAAACGAAATGCTGCCCAAAGTCAGGTTCCTGGCGCTGGCGCGCTGCGATTGAAGATTCCATACTGAAATCGGCAATCTTAAGGCTTGCGCCGATGGAAATCGCATCGCCGATCTTCGTCGCAGCAGTAAAGTTGTAATTGACGTCTCGAATCTCGGCATCGCCGATGAAATCGTTCGGTTCGAGAAAATGAAATGGGCTTGCGGAGAGTCCACCAAATAGGGTGGCGTCCGTTCTGATCAGCTCGTGACGTGAAAACGCAAACGTCACACGACTGGTGGGATACACAAAGCTGGCAAAACCGAGGGAATCGGTGCTATCCAATGTATCGAGGGCCTGGAAATCCGCAATGCTTCGATCGAGTCCGGGCTCGACTGGAGGATGAGGATTCAAGTCAAAGTTTCGAATCGGAACGTTAAAAATGCTGGTCGTCACGTTCCGGGCGTTGGAATGCCGGTATTCCAGTGAAACTTCTGGTCGCGCCAGGGCCGTCAATCCCGCCGGATTCGTTTCAGCCGCAGTCGCATCATCCGCTCGGCCGATGAAAGCCCCGCCCATTCCGACTGCGCGTGCTCCCGGCGTAGAAAGGTTCAAGCTGAATGCGCGGAAAATTTCCTCGTCCGTCACAGCAAACGAACTGGAAACAAACAAAAGTGAAAGAAAAAGAACTGTCAAATACTTGAAACTCTTCATGATCCCTCCGGTTTTTCAGTAATGATTCCAGTGAATTTTAGCATCTTCGCGCCTTTGCGTCTATCGCGTCGTCGTGTCTATCGCGTCGTCGCGTTTGGTAGGCGTTTTGTCAGTTCGGGACGGATTACTTCGCGGTTGCGGTAGAGCCGGCAATCGAGGCCCGCTGCGAATCTTGCCAATTCTGTTTCGCCGAAAGCCAGTCTTGCTCAGCCTGGATTGCGCGTTTGCAAATGCGTTTCGCGTTTTCGATATCTGATGGATTCGCCCAGTAGCCTGTAACGCGCACAGGTTTTCCGTGAACCTTGTAAGTCATAGTTCGGAGTACGCCCCCGCGCGAAGGACCGCCACCTGCGGATCTGCATGCCTGCGTGAGACGCTCGTATTCACGGCGGGTTTCCCGAAGCTGTCGCTCCGGATTACCGGTTGTTACCGGGTGATTTGATCGAACCCTGATCACGGAAGCATTGGTATAAGTCTTCGCGGCAGGGCGAGATGCGTAGCGAACTTCCGATTGGACTTGAACTGCAACCGGCACAACACGCGCGTTTACGGCGTCAGTAGCTTCCTGATCCAGAAGACTCTTCCGAATGCTCATATTCGTTCCGGAGCGATCCAGGATACGAATCGTTTCGCGGTCTTCGTACAACAATTTCCCTTCGATCTTTTTTCCCGTTTTGAAAACAAATGTTGCGGCAAAAAGAGAATGATCCGCGACAAGCAAAACAGCAAGAGTTAGAAATATTCTCAAGAAACTAGAAGTCCCCCGGACGACCACGCTGCTATTGTAGCAGATGTGGCAATCCCCTTGATATGTAACCAAATGGTTACATATCAGATCCTGTTTGTACTAGCGACTTCAGTCGCCCGCCCGACTCCAAATTGGATCGTGTTATGGTAATGTTTTTTGCATGATTACCGGAAGAATGAAAGTGTATGCGCTGGTTGTCTTGACGTCGATGAATCTCGTGAACTATCTGGACCGGTATATCATCTCGGCTCTGCTCCCATTCATCAAGGCGGACCTGAATCTTACAGATGCGCAGTTAGGGCTGCTTCACACCACCTTTACGTTCGGATATCTGCTTTCTTCTCCATTTCTTGGTTTTCTGGGCGATCGGATGAGCCGGAAGTGGCTGGCAAGTATCAGCGTATTTTTGTGGAGTATTGCCACCGCTTTCTCAGGAATGGCGAACAGTTATCAAGCGCTTCGAGCAATCCGCACTGCGGTTGGGATCGGCGAAGCGGGTTACGGTCCGGTCGCCCCGACCTTGATCAGCGATTACTATTCGGAGAGTCTCAGATCACGAATGCTTTCCATCTACTATATTGGTACTCCCCTGGGGAGCGCGATTGGCATCGTCGCCGGAGGAGTGCTGGGTCATCATTTTGGATGGCGGACTGCCTTTCTTGTAGCAGCGATTCCGGGTCTGGTGCTTGCGTTTCTGGCCCTTGGAATCCGTGAGCCGGAACGCACCAGTGCCGATGAAACTCCGTCCCTGCCGGTCGCCTTTCGGTTTCTGGCCGGAACCCATTCGTATCTGTATAACCTGGTTGGCACGACGGCATTGACTTTCGCCACCGGGGGTCTTGCGTACTGGTTCCCCACATTCTTATCGCGAATGCGCGGCTGGCACATCACACAGGCGACGCAGTTGTTTGGCGCCACAACCGTTGTGGCCGGAATTGCAGGAACGTTGTTTGGCGGATTTATTGCGGATCTGTGGCAGAAACAAAACCAGAAATCGTATTTCTATATCTCTGCGATCGGTATGCTCTTATCGGTTCCGCTGGCCTGTGCATCCATACTGCTCGAAAGCAAAGAATGGGTTTTTGCATTTATTTTTCTCACAGAGTTTTTTCTTTTTTTCAATATTAGTCCACTCAATGCGGCAATCATCAGTGTGGTTTATCCGAGAATGCGCGCGACTGCCATGGCCTTCAATATTCTTGTCATTCATCTCTTTGGAGACGCAATTTCCACAGCGATTATGGGCAAGGTGTCTGACATGACAAACTCGCTCACGATTGGCATCATGCTTGGTCCCGCAGCGATTCTGGTAGGCGGTATGATTCTGCTGGTAGGGGCCAAATCGCTGGTAAGCGATCAACAGCGGCTGACTCTGTTACTTCTTAAGAAGCATGAGGAACCGCAATAAAGAGGCCGTTCGCTTCCGCAAGAACAGCGCCGTCAGGGCCCCTCAGTTCTGAGCAAAGATATAATTTTCGTCCACTTCGCTTGGTCCGCCTGCCATGGAGGTGAAGTAGACGGCTGACCGGAACCATTTTGCGGTATTTGACATTCAATTTGACGGTTACGGCGCGCGCACCGCCCATTCCATTCACTTTTGCCATCGCTTCATCCAACAAGGTCGCAATGATTCCCCCATGAGCAAAACCGGTGGCGCCCTGATATTTCGCGGGGATCTTCAAGGAGCACTCGACAGTACGCTGAATCGAGTTGTAACGGAAATGTAGATGCAGACCTTCGGGATTATCTTTTCCGCAAGCAAAGCAGCGATTTTTCGCCATGTAAGGATTTCACCACAAAGACACAAAGGACACAAATAGAATAGGAGGTTACCGCTTGAAAAATCTTTGTGCTCTTTGTGCCTTTGTGGTAGGTCCTAGTCGCCGCTGAAGGCAACAGGGCCATTCGGAATCGGACTCATATGCGGATCGGTCTTGAACTGTCCGAGCACTTTCACTTTCATGTAGACAAGGAACATGATTGCATAGCGTTTGAAATCACCAAAATTGTGAATGCTCTGTATCGCTTTTGGGATTTTGTTCAGGATGTTGTACTTCTTGCGACGGAAATCTGACCAGCGGAAGAGCAGCTCGCTGATTTGCCACCAGTTGAGCTTATCAATAAACAGCGGCACGTCCCCCTGTGCGGCCGGTAACGTGATAATGCGCTTGTCGTATCGTTTTGTCCACGTAAAATCCGGAGGAAGCAATCCCATTTCTCTCGCTGTTTTTTCAAGCGGTGTTCCGGGATACACGTGCATGATGGCAATACTCTGCTCCGTTTTATTACGGAATTCTTCCATAATGTGAATGGTTTCCTGCGCTTCCTCCCAGGTCTCAGTCGGATGACTGAAAATAAAGAACGGATTGGGAACCACACCAAACTCGTTGCTCCAATTCACCACATCTCTGGCCTGATTCAAGTCGAGCTTTTTATCAATGATCTGTTTCCGGACACGTTCAGAACCGGCTTCCACACCAAATCCAAGATGAAAAAGTCCCGCTTCCGCCATTTTGGCAAGCAAAGGTTTTGTCATCACGTCCACGCGAATTTCGCAAAACCACTTAAACGCCATCTTCCGCTGGAGGATCTTATCGCAGATTTCATTTACACGCTTCGGGTTGAAGTTGAAGATGTCATCATAAAACCAGATGGCCTTGGCGCCGTATTTGTCCATGCAGTACTGGATTTCATCCAGGACATAGTCGGGCGAATGCGCGCGCACTTTACGTCCCCAGTTGCCGGGCGTTGCGCAAAACGTGCAGGAAAACGGACATCCACGGCTCGTAATCACGGACGATGCTGGAAGCATGCCATGACCAGGAACATCCATCCTGAAATTGTACAGTTCCAACGGAACAAGATGTCGCGCCGGATAAGGCAGCTCATTGAGATCTTTGATATAAATCCGCGTAGGATTATGAACCGTATTTCCTTCTCGATCGTGAAAGGAAATTCCAGTTACTTTGCTGAAATCGCCGCCTGCCTCTAGCGCTTTAACGAGATCTACCATCGTTTCTTCGCCTTCATTACGAACAACCACATCGACGTAGCTCAGATGTTTGAGCGTATCATCTGCGGTATGTGTGCAATGCGGTCCGCCAATCACCGTCAGCGCTTTGGGATACACGCGTTTTGACCGCATGGCAAGCTCAAAGGCATCGAAGCGGTTTTCCGTCGTCACCGTGATTCCTGTGATATCCGGCTTCTCGTCCACGATGATCTTCTCGAGCTGCTCGAAGGTCAATCCCATTACATCTGCCGGGATGACTTGCACTTCGACCCCTTCCTGCTCGAGAACCGCGGCAATATACAGCACACCCAGGTTAGGCATCGTCGAGCCCTGGCTCCATCGTTCGGCAAAATATCCGCCTGGGGGCACAAAAAGAATTACTTTCATAATGATTGCTTCCTCAATTTCACCCGACCACTCAACAAACTGCAGGTGCGTAATTGTAACCTGATTGAACACTCTTACGCAACTGGGCCCAAAACCTACCTTTGTAGAGGGCGGGCCTCCGTGCCCGCCAATTACGAACTATTATTTTACCGACGGGCAGGACGCCTGTCCTCTCCAAATCTTGATTTCATTCAATTCTCAGAATCATATGGAACGTAGTTCTCCCAGTGCCATGGAGTAAAGGTGTCTTTGATCGTGTAGTCCAGGAGTTCCTTGAAAGCGCTTTCTCCGCGATCGCTATTTGTCATGATGATGACGGCTATCTTCTTGTCCGGATAGGCGATGGAATAGTGACCCCATCCATCATCGTGTCCTTCTTTGAAAAAAGCCCAGCCATATGGAGATTTGAGTAGCCCCCAACCCAGGCCATAGCTGAGTTGTATGCCGTCGTTCTCGTGAGTTTCAACTTTTGAGAGCGGTCCGAATTGTTGAGTCGAAGTAATGCGCACCTGTGGTTTCCACATCTCAGCAAATGTTTCCGGCTTCAGACCTTTGCGCTGCATCATGGCTTCCATGAAAGTCGCATAATCGGTGATGGTAGTCTCCAACGATCCGGCTGCGTTCGCTGCAGTTCTTTTCTTCTTTGGCCAGATCAATCCCTCATTGTTATGTCCGAGACAATAATTGCTTTCATAACGTTCTTCCCATACATAACTGCTTCGCGTCATTTCTAAAGGTTTGAAAACTTGTTCCTGGACAGCATCTTGAAATTGCTGATGCATCAATTCTTCAATGACAAACTGCAGCAAGAAGAGTCCTTCGCCAGAATAACTGTACTTTGTTCCAGGCTCGAACTTGATCTTCAACTTTTCGTCGTCTTCAAACCATCTCCAATTGGGAAAACCTGTTGTATGACTCAAACATATCCGGGCGGTGATCTTCCTGTATCGCTCATCGTCTTTCAGGCTCTGATAACCCTGCGTGCTTTTTGCAAATGAATATTCGTATAAAGGCTTGTCCAGGTATTGAACGAGCGGCTTGTCCAGATCCAGTTTGCCTGCTTCCACAAGATGCATGACGTAATAAGCAAAAATTACTTTACTGAACGAGGCGCCATAAAAAATCGTGTCGAGCGCGAGTGGCTCTTTCGTCTTTAGATCCTTGTACCCGAATGTCTGGATATGCACTACCCGGTTTTCGTTCAGAATAGCCAACGCCAGTCCGGCGACTTTCGCTTTTTCTACAAGGGTTTTGACATGCGCATCTAAATCAGAAACCTGAAGGCTTGATCCATCCAATCGTTGAATTTCCGGAGGCACAGCTTCAGCAGTCAAATAGAGGAATAGCAGAATGCCGAACAGTACTTTCATATGTTCGAATCTACCGGTAGGTAAATGTGCCAACTTTGACTGTTTGTACCAGAGTTGAAGACAGAACTACATCAACGGTTCCATTTCCGGGAGGTGCTGTACATACCGTAATAAATTGAGAGTGAATTACGGTCGGAAAGCAATCTCGGATCACCGTCTGTCCAAATAGAATTCGATCCGCAAAACCAGAAATCGCAACCCTGGTCCCGCGGGAACCAAAAGCCGGCCGAACCTTATCAGGTTTCGGGAGCACGACAAACTCAGGTGCATTGCTTTTCTGACCACTGATCTCCAGTGTCAAGGAACCGGTATTGGCGTTGGAAGGAACAACGATAGAGATCTTATTCTCTGACCAATGCCTTGCAGACCCACCGGGAGTATTTCCAAAGAGCACCTTTGAAGACGGCTGCGCGGGTCCAAAGTTCTTCCCGGTAATTACGATCCTCTTCCCCGCTGGGGCTGAGCCAGGGATGATTTGTTCAATCTCTGGCCCGCCGGCGGCAATCTTTCTGGTATAGGAAGAAATTCCGATGCCTGACGCCAATAGGGTTTCCGATTGCCAGGGATCAATCGTCAGATCACGTGTGTCCAGGTTACTCAAACCATGAAAATCAAAAGTGCTCCAGCTTTCACCTTCGTTGGTTGAAATAAATATGCCGTAGCCACACCCAAAGATTCTTTTAGGATTGAGTGGGTCTATCTTCAAACATCTGGGTCCGGTTGAATCGGGAAGCCCGCGCGTTTTGCGATCCCATGTACTCCCGTGGTCCACACTCTTGAAAAGCGCGTCACCAGTGGAAGCAAAGATTACATCAGGATTAGTCGGGCTGAATACGATAGGGAAAATATCATAGCAGCAGAAATTCGCAGTCGTCTTTTGCCAGTCTTGTCCGCTGTTCACGCTTTCAAAAATCGTTCTTGATGTAGCAACAAAGAGATTCGAGCTCTTGTTCGGATTCACAGTGATCGCGGTAATTTCTCCCTCGGGCAGGCCGGTGTTGACCAACTTCCACTTCTTCCCCTGATTGATCGTCTTTGCAACCCCCTCTTCCAGGTTGCGATCACTTTGGTAGGCTGCGATGTAAATTGTATTTTCGTCCAGCGGATCGAACACCAGCTTGGAAGCTGAAGGTCCACCCCGAGTACTCCAGCTCTTTCCAGCGTCTTTGCTGATGGCGAGTCCCCAAAAGCCGACGGCACCAATCAAGTTCGAGTTGCGCGGATGAAACTGAATATCCTGAATACGTTGGAGTACGCCCACTCGCTTCCAATGCATTCCCCTGTCAGTGGTTTGCACTACATTATCATTGTCGTAGATGGCGAGCAAAGCCATCATATTTCCTGGATGAGCCGGATCGGCGGCAATTGCCTGAACAGGTGCAGGGCCTAAGCCTTGATTAAAAACTTGCCATGTGGCTCCGGCATCTTGCGAGCGAAAAACATTTCCATTTTCTGCATCAGCAGTAAATACAAGATTCCTGACACTCGGATGAACCGCGATTCCCTGCGGCCTGTGCCGGAAAGGTAATTTCGATCGTGCCCAATTATTCCCGCCATCCTTGCTTCTGAATATCGCATCAAAAGCCTGAACGTAGATCTTGTTAGAGTCCTGTGGATCGATCGCAATCGCTTTCGCCTCACAGTTGCAATTGACAGGCGTCCAGTTGATTCCGCCATCCACACTCTTGTAAAGTCCGAAATTGGTTACAACATAGAGCACTTGCGAGTTGGATGGATCAATGTTAAGTCTGAATGATCCGTAATCAGCAGTCAGACTATTTGCGAAAAACTGCCACGATTCTCCACCATCAGAGGATTTATGGAGACCTTGATTAGACAGAACGATAACGTTGTCCCCATTTGCCCGATCCACCTCAACTTGGTACAGGTACGTGTTGGCTCGCAGGATCGATGTTTTTTCCCGCCAGGACTTGCCTCCATCTGTGCTTTTGAGAAAGTGCCCATCTGCAATCGCGTAAAGAACATCGGGAGAAGTGGAATGAAACTCCAGATCGAACGCAAAAAAGGAAGACCCGTTGAATGTTCCGAAAGGAGCGTGTGCGATCTCTTTCCACAGCCTTCCTTGATCGCGACTTCGATAGAAGTTACTGTCGGCGGTAACAATTGAATTCGAATCAAAAGGATCGATCCGGACGGGGAACTCGGAAAAAGGCTGCAGGTCCAATCGTTCCCAATTTTTCCCGCCGTCTAAGCTCCGGTAACCCGCGTTAAAGAAAATGAGATTGGAATTTGATGGATGAAAAGCAAATTCCGCAAAGGAAGCCCCACCGTAAGGGCCAATCGTGGTCCATTGATCGTTTCCCGCAAAACAGAGCACCGGAATTCCGACAAGGACTGCCAGGAAAACAACCCATCTGTTAGGCATGCTACTAAAAATTAGACACCTAATCAGGAACAATCGCAACTGAAGAAATTAGAAACGATCGGAGTCTATTTGAAATTATGCGGCAGATGAGACAGGGAAATGACTTTGAAGACCTCCGTTCACCCTGCAGTCCTTTTTTCAACGACTGCAGGGTGAGCTTTAAGGAAGGCAAACTCAGATCGTCATTCTTGTTTCTGTTCTTGCTTTTGTTCGGGTTGATCTTGAGTCGCCCCTGGGGATGGCGGTGCTGATTCCAGATGAACGTCCGTCGCCAGATTGCTGGAATCTGCTTTCAGCGAAACGTTGTCTCCGGCCTTCAGGTCTTGTGCTTTGATGGCTTCTGATTTGCCGGCGTTTAGCCTCTTAAAGGAAGTCTTGTCATCAAAAGTGAAGACTTTCAGCTCGGGCTCGCCTGTTCCCGTTGGTTGAACTTTTACAGTCAGCGTCATCGTTTTCAAATCGATTTGATCGATTGTGCCATTCACTTCGGTGCTGCTTTTCATCGATGTGCCTGTGTCCGCGGCATAAAGGACAGGGACAATCAGGACCGCTAACAGAACGAACAAGATCGTTCTTCGTTGCATATAAACACCTCCAACAAATTTTAAGGCTGGTTAGTTTTCGAAAGGCCCAAAGAGCCTACTGTAATGTAGTAGGATTCGCGGATTTTTACCGTAGCAGGCAGGTAAACTTTTATGTAAAGATCTTCAAATTTTTATTGTGGTTTGGCGGGTTACACTTCCGGCACCGGAGCTCACTGCTTCAACACAATATTGAAAGTGACTTCAAGAGTCTTTCCGACTTTGACCGTGCCTCCACCCGCGGACTTTGTTTCAATCTTGTAGTCCGCCCGCTGGACTTCGAATTTGCCGGCTGCCCGCAAATTGGCTCCGTCTTCAGTGATTCTCGTTGGAACAGTAATCTTGCGGGTTACCCCATGCAAAGACAGATCACCTTCAATTTTTGTATCATAAACATGCTCAGGGCTCTTTGTATAAGTGACCTTCGTACTCTTGAAGAGGATTTCGGGATACTTGGCAGTTTCCAGGACTTCTGAATGCATTTGAGCCTCGATCTTTTGTTTATCCTCAGGTTTGAACTCCGGTTCCGCTTCGTACAATGAAGTTGCATCGATGCGGATAGAAACTACAGCAGGCACAGATTCCTGGGGCTGCACTTCCGCTTCAGCGCTGAAGGTTTTCGGAACAATCAAGTGATCGTGACCGAGAAAACCGAACATCCCGGAAGTTTTCGCGGTGATCTGGATCTTACTCTCTTCAGGGACAATCGCATAGTGTCCAGCCTTGGGAAGATCTCCCTGTGGAAATACAGAAACAACAACAGAGACGCTGAACAACAAGCACATTACTAGAATTCTGCTTCTGACCATAGCCTACCCTCCTGCATTGGTTACAACAAGTCACCGGCTCCTTACATAATTATGACCTCCATCTCGGAAGTCAATACTCCTTCACTCAAGCCTCCTGGAATCGATCTTACTGCAACAGGAACTCACTCGCTCGTGAGATCGAAGTGTTAATGAATCATGTTATACTAATTCATTAATGCTGGAGAGGATCAACGCTTTTCAGAAGTTGATCGACGACAATCTGTCCGGTTCCTCCACCATCCTGCGCATGACGATTGACTGGATGCTCATCTCTTTGGAAGATGGAGTGAACGGCGAATCGATCCTGAATGATTTGCAATCCATATGCCGGCATCATGCATCGATGGCACTGATTCACAATCTGTATCGTTCCTTTTTCGCAGAACCGGTGAACGAAGGGCGAATTCATGAATGGCTGGAAACCTACAAGCGGCATGAGGCGGACGCATGCCGGCATTTCGCAAGCCATCTTTCGAATGTGAAGACTGTGCTGGTCCATTCCAACAGCAGTCTGCTTCTAACTTCGCTGAAGTCGACGAGTACGCCCCTGACTATTTTTTGCACGGAAAGCCGGCCCGCTTTTGAAGGAAGAGTTCTGGCGGAAGCACTTTGTGGTACACAACACACGGTTTATGTGATCAGCGATATGGCAGCTTTCTCGGTTATTCCGCGAGTGGATTTGCTGGCTTTCGGGTGCGACTCGATCACTGAGCATGGAATTGTAAACAAAATGGGCACAGCCCCATTAACACAAATCGCGCGGCTCCGGGGAAAGCGGAATTATTTCGTAGCTACCAGCGAAAAATGGCTGCCAAACTGGAATGACTCTCTTCTCAAACGACAGGGACCTTTGGAAGAAATTTATCATGGTCCTCTTGCGGTTCAAACTGAGAATTACTATTTTGATCTAACGAGACCCGGTGAGATCGATGGCGTCTTTTGGGAAACCGGGCTCAAGACGGATCTTTACCCATGCTAAGAAATCTTTTGCTGGTCGATGACGATGCTTTCAGCTTCAAAATGCTGGAAGATCTGCTCCGAAACGAGTGGAAAATCATTAGTGAAACAACCGTAGAACAGATTTTCAAGCGCATGG
The DNA here is from genome assembly GCA_963843285.1 of uncultured bacterium. Taxonomy (GTDB): domain Bacteria; phylum Acidobacteriota; class HRBIN11; order JAKEFK01; family JAKEFK01; genus CAZDDB01. Next base: position 95,608 of record CAWJJO010000006.1, on the reverse strand, counting down.
ATCAACAACTTCCGAATCTCGTTCTTTTGAACGGCTCTCTTCGCCGGACGGATGGGGAATCGACCTTTGACGCAATTTACAAACGCTATCCGAGCGTACCCATCGTTGTCTTTACCAACATGGCTCAAGCGCGGATGGGACGGTCGCTCGTAAAACGAGGCGCATTCTGGCACCTTCTGATGCCGCTCAATACGGACGATCTACAGCACGTAATGAAGATGGCTCTTGCAATTGAAGATCAGCAAAAAAGCGCGGTGGACGCTCGTAAAGATTTTGAACATCTGGAAGAAGGGATCGCGCGACTCTTTTCTCCTTTGAAAGATTCATTTCCAAAAACGATTACGTTCGAGGAAGATGATCTTCTTCAGGGGATTCTCGATCTGCTGGGAGACATCCTGCAGGTAGAAAAAGTCTCCCTCATGTTGATCGATCATGAAACAAAAGAGCTCCGGATCAAAGCGGCAAAAGGGTTGACGCCCTATGTCATTCAGAACACCGTCAAGAAGATCGGAGAAGGGATTGCAGGGCATGTCGCGCGTGAAGGAAAGCCGCTCCTGATTAAGGATGTGCAGCAGGATCCAAAATTCTCCGAATCCGCTTTTTATCATCAATACACAACCAGGTCGCTGGTTTGTGTGCCGATGAAGGCGGGTGATCGAGTCATCGGAATCCTGAGCGCGAACAACAAATACTCCGGAAGATCTCTAGATGAAAACGATCTTTACATGGCTACGATTTTCTCGCATTTGTTGATGCTAACGCTTCACAACGCGCAACTCCACTTCGATCGCGAACGGATGCTTTCCCGTGAAGCCGAGCTGGCGGCGCTCAGTCGCAAACTCAGCGTGAGCCTCGAACCGAAAGTTTTGTTTCAAACGCTACTCAGCGAATGTTGCTCGATCTTTGGGGCTGAATTCGCATTTCTATTCAGTCTGAGTGAAAAGACAACCGAATGCGCGGTTTTTTATTTGGGCGGAAACAAGTTTCAACAAAATATGATTGCCGGAGCCGCGTTGCAAAAGTGGCTTCCCCTTCGTGTGCATCCAAACCTGATCAGCGCAGAATCTGATCACAAGGATTTCGAACTGCTCAAGTCTCTCCTCAAACAGGACGTGCGAAATTGGCTTTGCGCTCCCATCACATTGCAGGACCGGCTGGCGGGTTCGCTCGAACTGGCCAGTTTTGATCCCAAGAAGTTTCGCGAAGCGGATAAACAAACGTTGTCCCGCATCGCACAGCAGGCTTCCCTGGCAATCAACAACGCGCGGCTTTACGAAAAACTACTCAATAGTCTGAAAGAAATCAGTGATGCCCGAAAGGAAGTGGACCGCATCCGCCGCGGCCAGTTCCTTTAGAATTCACCGCAGAGACGCAAAGATCGCTGAGTTAGAAAAAACAAATTTCTCACGAAATTAATCTTTTCCTACGTCAGCGTACTCGGCGTCTCTGCGGTGAATTCCTGCTCTACTTTCGAGGTTGAAGTAGTCCCCGCGTAAAGTGATACAACGCGAAACATTCCAGGGCGAATGGCGGGAAACCGAGAAACCCGAGCAAGGGCATTTCAAAATACTTCAAATGCCTTGTAAACGGCACCGTGTAAATCCACTTCGCCCTGGCCCAATAATTCCAGAACTCCCACAACAGACCGCAAATCACTCCAGCCGCCAGGAGAAGCCAGAGTCTCTGTCTATTTCCCTCTTTCAGATCGGCATAGATCGAGCTGTTGCCCATCCAATAGTTAATGGGCTCAAGGAGGAAAAAAAAGCCAAGCCATACAAGACCAAACACGTAAGGCGAAGGAAAGACGAGCGGGAAAATCACAGCGGCCAGCCCTCCCCAGAAAGACCCGGCCAGAAACACAGGGCTGATCACCTTACGCTTGATCGGGAGGTTTCGAAACAATCCGAAGGATTCTAATAGATCCGCGGTAATGAAGATCCCGGGGAAAATCGTCGCAAAAGCAGCGCCTGCCCCGAGAATTCGCTGCCAAGTCTGCGGCGCAAGGTTCACATAATACCAGTTCTGGAGAACGATGTTGTACCCCTCAAACATTAGCCAGCATACGTTCGAGAGAACCAGCATGATCAGAAATTCCAGCGGATACGAGGCAATCACACTCTTCTTTTCCCGTCCATACACAACGGCATCAGCAAGAAAAATGTAATTCCACCATTGAATCGGTGTAAAAAAAGTGTGTACGGGTTCGACTTTTTGAAACATCAAGTACTGGCAACCCGCCAGCGCAAGGATTGCAATGTATCCATACCACGCCATTCCCCATCTCCGCGAGCCGGTACTGTACTTGCTTTGCGCAGTTGCCGTCAGTTGATGTTCCATTCCCCGTTTCCGTTTCGCCTGTTTCGGAGAGAGCGGATTTCCGTTCCCGAGAAAACATCCAGCAGCAATTTTTTCCCGAACATAGCAGGGATTAAGTTGAATACACTGAGGCCGATCATTGCCATCCAACGCATCAGAATCTTTTGCAATGGGATCTGCATGGAGGAAGGGTCCTTCAGTTCGAGCGATAGAAAAACTTGACCGGGTGTTTGGCGAGATGTCTTATAGAAGTAAATATAGTATGCAAAATGAATCAGCAGTAAGATTCCAAGCGCGGAAGGCCACACCGTTCTTAAGAGCTGAAGGCTTTCCTGTTGCAACAATGTCGAAACAGAAAAGACAATGCCCGCAAACGCCAGTCCAAGAATGCTATGATCGATAAAAAACGCAGCACATCTTCGACTGAGATACAAACCGGAGGCATCTTCCGCATCAGACTCTGAATTAAGATCAGCGCTCCAAATCTCTACAGAAGGATGAGCAGCGGAAGGTTGTTCCGGAGCGGGCTGTTCGCGAAATGCCACAGGTCTGGGCGCAACTCGAGGTTGGGGCGCCGGAGGCGCCACTGGAAGTGGGGGGCGGTCAGGGGGAGTGACCTCAGGCGGAGCAGGGGTCAGTTCTTCATTTTCCTGTTCACGAAGAGGACCAGGAGGAGTGGTTAGACGCTTCTTCCTGTCTCCGTAGGCGCGGACTTTCTGTGCAACTTCCTTCCGCCATTCGGGAACCGGTTCAGAAAGCATGGCAGATCCGCAACGTCTGCAGTTTTCACTTTTTTCCGGATTCGAGTAACCGCATCCTGGACAATTCATGCGGCAAAACCGTTAACGCCGCACTTCCATCAGCGCGACTGCTTTGCGGACTTCAATATCGCTGGCGCCGGATCGCTGGCATCTCCGGGCAATGCCCAAAGCTTCCTGACTGAGCCGGTCGGTTTCATCAATGAATAGTACCTGCCGAAAATAATCGCCCGCGCGGTCGCATCTCCACTCACGGATCGCAAGAACGCCTAGATTGTAATAGCACATGAGAACTCTCGGCTGCAATTCTTGTTTCTGATCCGGATGAAGCTCGATATATTTTTCGTATAACTTGACTGCTCCAACATAATCGGAATAAGTAAAATATGTATTCGCATCATCGAGTATCTTTCGTTCCGAGGCCTGAAGATCGGCAATCATCTTTCTTGCCTGAAGCTTCAAGCCGATGGCGTCCTTATTCGAAGGATCGGTCTTGAGTATTTCATCGGCTTTTGCGATCGCTTCCGTATACTGTTTTTCCCGGTAATAGAAGTTTGCTTCACGAAGCAGACGATCCATCTTCTGGATACTATCTTCATTTATTGGAACAGCAGGTTTCTTTTGTGAAGTCGACGCGTTTGCGGACCCTGGCTTGGTATTGGGTCGGGTCGAAGGATCCGAAGGTGGTTTCCCAGTACGGGAAATCGCCGGACGATGATCCGGGTCGTTCCCCTTATCCCGAAAAAAGAAATAACCTGCACTTCCAAACGCGACAATCAGTAGTGAACCGATTGCAACTGGAATCATTGGGAACCCTTTGGCTCCTCCAGCTTTCCGCGCGGATACCGCAACGCGCGCCCCCCGTTGCGCTACGCCTGGAGCGCCGGCAGGAAGCTCCTTTAGTTCACGCAAAAGATCGAGAGCTTCTTGACTGGAGGGATCGGCTTCCAAAACTTTACTGAGAGCATGACGGGCGGATTCAACCTTCCCTTCCGCAACAAAGGCACGAGCGTTTCCGAGAAGCGTCTTGTTCTGTTCCTGTCTCTTTGCCTGCAGATTGAGGTTCTTGATTCTGTCCGCGAGACCTGCATTTTCAGGATCGACCGCGAGCGCTTGTGAGAAGTATTGAGCCGCCTGCCGGTATTGCCCGTTCTTTTCTGCTTCGGAACCCTGTGCAATCAAATCGTCCAATCCTGCAGGCTCTCCTTCCGAACGACCGATCAAGGCCAGATACTTTTGAGCTTCGCTGTTTTCCGGATCGATTGCGGCCACCTGTTTGAAGAGTTCATGGGCTGCAGCGACATCTCCTTGCTCGTAAGTTTGCTGCGCTTTCTTTAAGTCGTCCTTGATGCGCAGCCTTTGTTCATTAGCCGCAGCCCGCGCCGCTTCAATCTTCTGCAATGCCTCGGGATGGTTAACATCGAGCATAAAGATTTCTGACAGGGCTTCAATCGCTTTCTGGTACTGTCCGCTCTGATAAAGCTGCTCCCCTTCCTCAAGCAATTGCTGAACCCGGTCCTGATCGGAGACAAAACCGAACGGCTCGGCCCCTTCGACGGCAGCCTCCTCAGGAGCATCAAACATCCGCATGGTAGCTTCGGCCCCTACGCCAGTCATATCCATCCTGGACTTTGCATTGCCGATCAATCGGTCGAGATCCGGATATGCCGGATCAATTGCGCGGACTTTCTCCCATTGCGCGATGGCCTCACTGTACAAGCCGCTCTCGAACAACGAACGACCCGAGCTGATGAAGTTCTGCACGAACGGTTCTGCCTCAAGTTTTGCTTGAGCGCTGGTCATCAATTCGCTGACAATGGCATTGTCCGGATCGAGCAACTGGATCTTCTGGCATTCATTGATGCACTTCTGAAAATTGCGGGTGGCAAAAAACTCTTGCGCTTTCCGCAGATTTTCACGGGTGAAAAGTTCTGCTTCCAGTTTGCTCTGAGCTTCATCCATCAACTCTCGAGCGCGTCGATTGTCCGGAGAAATCGTCAGGATGGCGCGGCAACCGTTGATGGCCTCCTCAAAATCCTTGGCGTGAAGGGAACCTTCGCATTTTGTAAGAAGTTCGGTAATGTTGTTTTGTTCTGAATCTGTAACTTGCATGCTTTTTGATGCTCGGAAACAATAACGAAGTATTATACTATACCGATTTTTTTTCTGTCAAAATAACGGGTGGTCAGTAGTGACCCAACGCGGGCCCTTCATTCGGCTTGTGCTAAAATGGTGAACCGTTTTTAAGAAAGGCATTATGAGCGAAAATCTCGTTGCATACACCGAAGAACAAGGAATCGCAGTACTTACCCTGAACGATCCTCCCGCAAACACGTACAGTTACGAAATGATGCGGCAACTCGACGACGCCATCCTGAAGGCGCGGTTTCAGGACGATGTTCACGCAATTATGATCCAGGGAAGCGGAGAGAGGTTTTTTTGCGCAGGCGCCGACATCCGTATGCTTACAAGCGTGACGCCACAATTCAAGTACTACTTTTGCCTTCACGCCAATGAAACCTTGAATCGTTTGGAACAGACGCCAAAGCTTGTAATCGCAGCGATCAACGGCCATTGCGTTGGAGGAGGATTGGAAGTTGCTCTCGCCGCCGACATCAGGATTGCGCGGAAAGGGGCGGGAAAAATCGGATTGCCCGAAGTGAACCTTGGCGTTTTGCCGGGAACGGGTGGAACTCAGCGTCTTGCACGTCTGATCGGAAAATCCAGAGCAATTGAAATGATGGCGATAGGTAAAACGTTCGATTTCGAGCAGGCGCTGGAACTTGGTTTGATCAACCACATCCTTGACTCCGACGGTTTTAGTGAGAAAGCGCTGGAATACGCGAAGCAATTTGTTCCGCCTTCCAAAGCGTCAAAATCGATTGGACTCATCAAGCGAGCCGTGCAGACCGGTCTGGAGCTTTCCTTTCAAGATGCGCTCGCTCTGGAACGGGAACTGCAGCAACGCCTCTTTGAAAGCGAAGACGCATCCGAAGGACTACAGGCCTATCTTGAAAAACGTCCACCCAGATTCAAAGGGAAATAATGGAAATATCAAAAATCAAAGATCAAAAATCAAATGAACATAAAACCATAAGTAAAGAATCACATTCTCTGCCGGTTTCACCTTTGTGCCCGACGTGCTTGTGGTGCGACTCTGGCGCAAAAGACTACCATTGTAATCCCGCGCATCCAAACGGATTATTTACTTATTGAATTATGTTTATTTGATATTTGATTTTTGATATTTAAGATTTACGGAGTAACTCATGTCATCTGATACACAACACCTTCTCCCACAGGCAAAGCTTTTTATCAACGGACAATGGACCGATCCTCATTCGGGAAAAACATTTGTTACGACTAATCCTGCAACGGAATTGGAGATCACGAAGCTCGCGCTAGCCGATGATGAAGACGTCCATCGTGCGGTCATCGCAGCTCACAATGCGAAGGAGAATGGCGCCTGGAGCAAACTGAGCGCTACAGACCGCGGCAAATTCCTGAATAAGATTGCAGACGCCATTCTGGCTCATCTGGATGAGATGGCGTATCTGGAAACGATTGATATCGGGAAACCGATCTCAGAAAGCAAAAACATCGACATCCCTTTTATTGCTGAGATCTTCCAGTACTATGCCGGATGGGCAAACAAATTCCATGGCGAGACGATTCCCGTTCGCGGCAACTACCTGAACTATACATTACGGGAGCCCGTGGGGGTTGTCGGAGCTATTACTCCTTGGAACTTTCCGATTTTACTCGCGGTTTGGAAGATTGCCCCCGCACTGGCGATGGGAAATGCCGTGGTACACAAACCGTCAGAACAAAGCTCGCTCACAGCATTGAAGCTCGCTGAGATCTGTCAGGAGGTGGGCTTGCCGGAAGGCGCATATAACGTAGTAACGGGAAGTGGAAGAACCACCGGGATGGCGCTCGTGCGTCATCCGGGTGTGGATAAAATCGCGTTCACGGGCGGAACATCAACCGGGATCACAATCATGCAAGAGGCGGCAAAGACAATCAAAAAGATCACTCTGGAGCTGGGTGGGAAGTCTCCAAACATTGTGCTAGAGGACGCGGATCTTGATGCAGCCGTACGTGGAGCGCTGACTGGAATCTTTTACAACAAGGGAGAAGTTTGTGCAGCGGGATCGCGCCTGTTTGTACAGGAATCGGCGCATGATGCGTTTCTGGAAAAGCTATTGGAGCGTGGCAAGAAAATGCAGGTAGGCGATCCACTGGACCCCAAGACCCGATTCGGGCCACTCTGCTCAAACGATCAATTGCAAAAAGTCCTTTCCTACATCGGCATCGGAAAAGAGGAAGGCGCTCGATTGGTCCTGGGTGGCGACCGGGCGAAAGTTGGAGAGGGAAAAGGCTACTTCATCCAGCCAACTATCTTTGACAGCGTGACCAATCAGATGAAAATCGCCCGTGAGGAAATCTTTGGTCCGGTGCTATCGGCAATCACATTCAAAGATATCGATGATTTGATCGCCCAGGCAAATGATTCCATTTATGGTCTTGCTTCGGGCGTGTGGACTCGCGATATTAAGAAGGCGCACTACATTGCGAAGCGGTTAAAGGCTGGAACGGTCTGGATCAACACCTACAATATCTATGATCCTGCCTCTCCGTTCGGCGGTTATAAACAAAGCGGATTTGGCCGCGAACTCGGCATGCACGCTCTGGAACAATATACGCAGGTCAAGAGCGTGTGGGTGGACATGAACCTCTGACCTGGCGAGCGCGCATGGATCAGAACATCTTTTCACGCAGACGCAGCGAATTCATGCAGAAAATGGAAGGTGGTATCGCTGTCTTTTGCTCGGCTCCCACCCGGAATCGCAACAGCGATGTTGATTTTGAGTTCCGGCAGGACTCCGACTTCTACTATTTGACCGGATTTGAGGAACCGGAGTCCTATTGTGTGCTGGCGCCCGGGAATCAGAAACATGAATATCTCCTTTTTGTATTGCCGCGCGACAGGGAAAAAGAAACCTGGACCGGAATCCGGGCGGGGGTTGAAGGAGCAATCCAGACCTTCGGGGCCGAAATGGCGTACACGAACGACAGGCTCGAAGACGTCCTGACCGAGTTACTGCAAAACGCCTGCGCACTCCACTATTCGCTCAATCGATATCCGGAAGCGGACCGGAAAATTTTTGCGGTGCTGGATCATGTCCGTGCCAAGGGACGCGCAGGCATCTATCCGCCGTCAAAAATCATCGATCCGTCAGAAACCCTCGCGGAAATGCGTTTGCACAAGAAGGCGGATGAACTGGACGCGTTACAGCAAGCCGTAAACATTTCCGTCCGTGCGCATTCCGTCGCGATGAAAGCCACTGCCGCCGGACGGTTTGAATACGAGATCCAGGCGCTGTTGGAATACGTGTTTCGCTCGGGCGGATCTCAGCGAAACGGTTATCCTTCCATCGTAGGCTCAGGTCCAAATACCTGCATCTTGCATTACACGCAAAATAGCAGGAAATTACAGGATGGGGATCTTCTTTTGATCGACGCGGGAGCGGAGTTTGATTACTATACGGCGGATATCACTCGCACCTATCCTGTAAATGGAAGATTCACTCCGGAACAACGAGAAATCTACGAGCTCGTACTCGATGCGCAAAAGAAAGCGATTGCGGCCATGAAGCCGGGAACCACATGGATGCAGGTGCACTCCATTACGGTTCGCAACCTCACACAGGGAATGCTCTCACTCGGACTGCTACATGGAACTCTGGAAGAAAATTTGGAAAACGAACATTACAAGAAATATTACATGCACCGAACCGGTCACTGGCTGGGACTGGATGTACATGATGCGGGAAAATACAAGCAGACGGACACGTGGAGGGTGTTGGAGCCGGGAATGGTGATGACGGTTGAACCCGGACTCTATGTTCCTCCGGATGATGAAAGCAGCAGGTTCCGCGGAATTGGAATCCGAATTGAGGATGATGTACTGATTACGGAAAATGGCCCCAAAGTCCTGTCCGAGAATTGTCCCAAAGAAATCGATGACCTGGAAGCAATGGTCGGCACGTCCAGCTTGCCGCTATTCTCATGAAAAACCTAACAGGGCGTTTCATAATCTGTATTGTCCTTTCCATGTTCTACTGGGGATGTCAATCAGCAGCCGATATCAATACGGTCGCGCATCCTGTTCATGTCGATGCATTCATGGCAAAGAAAATGGAAGCCGACGTTCTGGACATGCGAAAACGCAAGGATGAATCATTCAGAACATCCCCGGACTCACCCATTCCTCCGGAGATCCGGCTTCTGTTCCAAGGACTGGAATACTACCCGGTCAACTGGAAATACAGGTTTGAAGGTCCTGTAAATCCTTACCCAAATCCGCAACAGTTCAAAATCACGACCACCAGCGGTGAAAGAAGGGATGCCGTGAAATACGGATATATTCTTTTCAAGCTGGACGGAAAGCAGTTCAAATTGCAGGTTTACCGGCTGCTGGATCTGGAACAAAAGAACTTCCTGTTTGTTCCATTTGTAGATTCCAATGTCGGAAAAGAGACATACCCCGCAGGACGCTATATCGATCTACTCGAAAAAGCGGACGGCGTCTACGTGATTGATTTCAACAACGCGTACAATCCTTCTTGCTCCTATGGAGGGAATTTTCCCTGTCCGGTCACACCCTCTGAAAATCATCTGCCGATTCCGATTCCAGCAGGAGAGAAAAACTTGCCGCTTGCTGATAAAATGGAAAAAGGATCGCACAACTCTTGATGGAGAACACAATGGAACCACGAAGCTGTGTTGTAGTTTTTTCAGAGTCCACCGGGATGGTTACCGGCCAGATCCGGCAGGGCGAAGAAGTTGTGAAAGAGCTCAGCTTCTTTCTGGGCAAACTGCATTCGAAGGAACCGGTCATGGTGGAACAAATGATCAAAGGCCGCTATTCCGATTGGGCAAAAGTAAATGGTGTTTCGGAGATCAAGATCGAACACCATCAGTAATTCTTGCAAGAACTCACAAAGTTGGAGGAAACCATTTTATGAGGATAGGAAGATTCTTGTTTGGAGCCGGTATTGCAGCGCTTCTTTGTCTTATGATCCCCGGTGTAAGTTTTGTTGCAGCGAAAGATCAGCCGGCAGATGCGAATGCTGCTCAAATCGCGCGTGGCAAATTCTTGACTACACTCGGTGCTTGTCACGATTGCCACACACCCAAGAATTTTACGGAAAAGGGACCTGAGCCGGACATGAGCCGCGCTTTGTCCGGATCTCCAGGAGACATGAAATTACCGCCGCTCCCAAAAGAAGTGATCGGCCCAGACAAATGGGGAGCCATCGCGACAAACGATTTCACGGCATGGTACGGTCCCTGGGGCGTAAGCTTTGCCGCGAATCTCACCCCGGATCTGGAAACGGGAACCGGAAGCTGGACTGAGGAGATGTTTATGAAGACATTGCGCACCGGAAAACATCTGGGCGCGCCTGATGGACGCGATATCCTTCCCCCGATGCCGTGGCAGTTCTACAGTCAATTTTCCGATGACGACCTCAAAGCTATCTGGGCTTACACCAGAACGCTGAAGCCGATTAAGAACGCCGTGCACGAACCGATCCCCCCACAACAATAGAGGACGTCTTATTTTGCACACTATGGTTTTACAAAAGCGAAGTGTCGTTGTTTTGGTATTCCTCCTATCGGCTGCAAGTCTTATCTTTTCACAATCAACGTATCGTGAACTCGAGGTGAAAAACGGAGGGACGATTCGTGGAACCGTGCGGCTTTCTGGAAAAGCCCCTGCGCCTGAAGTGGTAGAGGTAAGCCGGGATATCGCAACATGCGGCAAGAGCAAGCAAATCACTTCTCTCGTAACAGGGAATGGGAATGGAGTTCAAGACTCGTTCGTATACCTCGAAGGAGTAACAACCGGCAAAAAATGGCCGGCGGGTCCGATGGTTTCTGTGAATCAAATCAAATGCGAGTATGAACCGCACGTGCTGGTGGTGCGGGCCGGAGAGAAAATGGAGATCGCAAATAGCGATTCCCTCCTTCACAATGTTCACGCATACGGATTGAATGAGAAAGATCCAAATCAATCGGGACCGCCTACGCTTTTCAATATGGCGCTGCCCATTCAGGGACTGAAGATTCCCCGAACGATGTCCAAACCGGGCATGGTGATGATGCTTTGTGATGCCGGACATCCCTGGATGAATGCATACATCCTGGTTGCAGAGAACCCGTATTACGCGGTAACAGACGTGAACGGATCGTTCGTTGTAGACGCAGTTCTGCCCGGCTCATACAAGGTGAGGTTATGGCATGAGGGAATTGGAAAGTTTGAAAAAACGACGAAGGCTTTTGTTCCAGGTAAACCATTCGAGCAGGAGAAGAAAATCACGGTTCAAGCCGGGAAGACGGTCACACTGAATTTCGACCTGAGTTTGTAAAACACGTAACTTGGAGTGGCGGGCCTCCGTGCCCGCCAACAAGTACTTTACACGGAACCGCGGGCAGGGACGCCCGCGGACTACAAATCAGAAGAATTCCTAATCCAGAGCGAATTCTTTTCGCCAGTCTGAATTGTCGGCAAATTTCGGCTGATCCGCTTTTTCCAGTACGCAATTTTCCAGCATAAGGACGTCCATTTCGGTGCGCATGAAACATCGATAACTGTCTTCCGGAGTGCATACGATTGGTTCACCGCGGACATTGAAACTGGTATTCACAATGACCGGACAACCCGTTTTTCCGTAAAAGGCGTTGATGATATCGTAGTAGAGCGGATTTACATCGCGACGCACGGTCTGGACTCTTGCAGAATAATCCACATGAGTCACGGCAGGAATGTCCGAACGCGCCACATTCAACTTATCAATTCCCCACAGCGCGTCTTCCGATTCGGTCATCTTCCTGCGGCGCTCTTTCACAACATCCGCAACCAGGAGCATATAAGGACTCTCGTCATTCAACTCAAACCATTTAGAGGCATGCTCCCGCAACACAGTCGGAGCAAATGGACGGAAACTTTCCCGGTACTTGATTTTCAGATTCATAACCGATTGCATTTTCGGGGAACGCGCATCTCCGATAATGCTGCGGGATCCCAGCGCGCGAGGCCCGAATTCCATTCGCCCCTGATGCAGGCCTACCACCTTCCCGTCCATCAAAAAAGCTGCAACCAATTCCGGGAGATGGTCGCGCGAATATTTCTTATATGGAAAGCTGTCCTTTCGGAGAAAAGACTCGATTTCATCTTCGCTGTGTCGTGGACCTAGAAATGCGCCCTTCATTCCATCCTGATATCTGGGGAACCCGTTGGTAGAATTTCGAACCGATTCCCATTTCCCGGCAGATTCCGGACTCGTTCGCGGTTGATTCAAATAACGGTGCCACAATGCAAGCGCTATTCCCACAGCGCCCCCGGCATCCCCCGCGGCAGGCTGAATCCAGATGTCTTCATAGGGTCCTTCCCGCAAGATCCGTCCGTTCGCCACGCAGTTGAGTGCCACTCCGCCTGCCATGCAAAGCCTTTTCAAACCTGTCTCGTGATGAGCAAAAGACGCCATTTTCAGCATCACTTCTTCTGTGATCACCTGGATGCTTCTCGCAAGATCCATTTCCTTCTGCGTCAGTTTCGATTCCGGTTTTCTTGGAGGCCCGCCAAACAATCTCGAAAACGCTCCATTCGTCATTCGCAATCCTTGCGAATAACCGAAGTATTCGTGATTCATTCGCAAGCTGCCGTCGTCGCGGATTTCCAACAACTTTTCCTTGATCAAAGAAACGTAACGAGGCTCTCCATAAGGAGCCAGACCCATCACTTTGTATTCACCGCTATTGACCTTGAAGCCCGTGTAATATGTAAACGCACTGTAGAGCAAACCGAGACTATCGGGAAAACGAAGCTCTTTTAAGAGAGTAATCTCATTCCCTTTTCCCACTCCAATCGAGCTGGTCGCCCATTCTCCCACACCATCCATCGTAAGGATCGCGGCCTCCTCAAACGGCGATGGGTAGAATGCGCTGGCCGCATGGCTTTCATGGTGATCCCCGAACAAAACCTTCCATCGAAACGTTTTTGCAAGTTTCTTCGCTTCTTTCTCGTCTTCAGCGCCCTCAGCCTTCGCGAGTTCTGTCCGGATTAGATCCGGCATCCACAATTTCTCACGCATCCAGAGCGGCATCGCCTTCAGAAACGAAGGGAAGCCTGCGGGAGCGTAATCCAGATACGTTTCCAAAAGGCGATCGAATTTCAGCAGGGGCTTATCGTAGAAGCCGACGTAATCAAGTTGAGATGCCGTCAGGCCCGCTTCCTTGAGACAATACCGGACCGCATGAATCGGGAACCGGTAGTCATGTTTGACGCGAGTAAATCGTTCTTCCTGCGCTGCTGCCGCAATTTCTCCATCGATCAGCAGGCACGCTGCCGAATCATGGTAGAAAGCGGAGATTCCAAGAATGCTGGTCATGAAAGGGCCCCTAAAACAGCGTGTAGATAAACGGAGCGATCGCAGAGCTCTTTGCTACTACAAGGAGAAATCCAACCAGAACGAGAACAAGAATGATCGGAGCAAGCCAGAATTTCTTGTTCTCTTTCATAAACTGCCAGAATTCACTAAAGACCTGATACTTGGACATACTTAACCCCCTCAAAACATTTTCTCATAATGACGCGGATTCCGTTGTTTTTCGGGATACGGATTCCAGTAGGACGCATCAGCGCCGGAACGCCTCCGGAGAGGATCCCAGCCAAACAATCTCTTCACCGTTCCAATCGGTGTGACAACGAGAAAGAAGACAATCCCCAGAATGATTCGCGTGATCACAAACGAGATTGCTTCCCCGAATGCCATCCAGCCGCGTCGTGGCAGAGCTAAAATGCGGGGAAATAATAACCCCAAGAGCACACCCACGAACCCCAGAACCAAAAAACATTGCGCCAGATGCAAGAACTTTCCACGGAAAATCCACCATCCACCCAGCGCAGCGAGTATGCCGCCGACGATTAGGCCGAACTCACGCTCCAGTCGGTATTTCTTATTCTGTGCCATTGGAAAAGACTACGTATATTACTCTTTCAGAGGCCGGCTAGCAACACCCGGCGTCAAACTCTGCCGGCGAGACGCCGGCGTTACAAAACCGCTTGGCGAAACTAGTTACGAACGCCGCCTGTTACGTTCGGGACAGAAGCAGATTGCAACTGAGAAGGAGCGCCGGAATGAAACGCTTCAAGATCGCGACGCAGATCCGTTACCGATTGGTAGCGGTGTGCGGGATCCTTTTGCAGAAGACGATCCACGATGGATGATAACTGCGCTGGAACTTGCGGCTGAACCGAACCCATCGGCTCAAAGTTTTCTTTCACATGGCGAAAGCCGATGCTGATCGGAGAATCACCGCTAAACGGGACTCTGCCGGTAAACATTTCGTACAACATAATGCCAAGCGAATATAGATCACTGCGCTCGTCCGTCCTCTTGCCCAGAATCTGCTCCGGAGACATGTACTCCGGAGTGCCCATGATCAATCCCGTCGCGGTCATCCCTTCTAATTGATTCGTTCGAGCCAGCCCTAGATCAATAATCTTCAACTGACCGCGCTCATTCAGGATGACATTCTGCGATTTCAAGTCCCTATGAATCACCCCCTGAGCGTGGGCCGCCGCCAGTCCGTCACAGACCTGAAACGCGATCTGCAATCCTTCCTGAAGGGATAATATCCCCTTCCGGCGAATCAATTGCCGGAGATTCTCACCGGGAAAATATTCCATTGTGATGTAATGAAGCCCACCCGCTTCCGCTATGTCATATATCTTAATCACGTTCATGTGGGTAATCCGCCGGGCGGCGGTCACTTCCCGCCGCATTCTCTCCAGGGATTCCGTATCATTGCTCAACATGGGAGACAACACTTTGATGGCTACATTTTCTTTTAACTGCTTGTCATAGGCGAGAAACACAATCCCCATCCCGCCGCGCCCCAATTCCTGCATCACCTGAAAACGCGACTCCAATGCGCCTGCAACGTTCAACATCGCAGTCATCTGCTGGCTGTTTCCAGCTGCTCCAGGTCCAGTGCGCGACGACCACATCGATTTTTCCAACTGAGTATTAATCTCACCGTCCAATCTACAAACAAGCCCTTCCAGATTCTCTATCCGGTCTTTCAGGGTCTGGTTCTCCTTCTTCAACTCCAGCAATTCCTGAGGATTCTCTCGCTTCCGCCAGTTCGCAATCACGTTTATGATTTTTACGCCGATATAGGTCATCGACGCGAAAGTGACAACCACTGAAAGGATGGAAAGGATGGTTAGTCCAGGCGGGAGATCCGGAATCATACTTCTACTTTACCACTGAACGTGCTCTGGTAGGGGCTATGCATTTTGCCAGTCGCAGCTTCGGATGACAGAAGTTCTATTTGCCGAAAAGCAATTTTGGATCATGCAAGTGAACGCAAATGCACAGCCCGGAATGGCAATGTCATGATTTGGCACTTCGGATCCCGGGCTGAGCATTTTCAACTGCAAATAAGATCTAGCACGAAGGAAGACCATCGCCAATTGCAGCCGGAACGGCACAACGATGGAAAATGCTCAGCCCCTACAAGTTTTAAAAGTTAACTCCGGCGGCGGCAAGAATAGACAGCAGGACAGCGATAATCGCTTCTCCCGCAATAAATCCGGAAGCAAGCGGAATGCGGTACAAATCTTCTGTGATCTTCGATCGCATCGACCAAAGCCATTGCGCAACGCCGCCCAAAACAAACGGCATCAGAACATCCGAAGGAATCAACATGCCGATTCCCATTGCAGCAGGCGAAGGCACGGCCACGCCGTATTTTTCGGTTAAAAAGGTCAACACAATTCCGGCAATCACGCCAATGAGCAACCCGACCAGACATCCGGGAGGGAGCGCGTCCAATCCTTTGGTCAGCAGTTCCGCAAAGCCGGCCCACTTTACACTGATCGGGGAAGAAAGCCCCTTTTCTCCTACTCCGTACTTTGCGCGAAGCACGGGATAGATGATCGCTGTGCAAATGGCTCCCACCGGAGCCGCAAGAAGTTGTACGTATGTTAGCGACCGTGGATTCGAGCCGACAATCTTCCCGGCGCGAAAGTCCTGCATCAAGGCCTCGGACTGGACCGCGATCGTACCGGTTAAACCGCTGGAAGACATGTTTACAGCGACGTTGCCCGGGGAAATTATGGCAAAGATTGCCTGCATCATGTTCGACATTGCGCTGATCGGTCCCCAGTTTGTTTCTCCCAGAACGCGCAAACCAACCAGCATCAATGGGAGCGAAAAAATGATGGACAGCAGCGAGATCCAGAGTGGAATCCCAAGGCTGAAGTATTGTGTAAAACACAGAACGATTGTCAGAATAATCGATCCGATAACAACCCATTTGATCGGAAAATCCGTGCTCTTCACATCGGCGGCACGTAGATTCTTGAACGTCTTTACAATCAAATGCCATTTCAAAAACAGCGACATCAACCCGCCGGCAACCATCAACCCGGTCGCGGGCCACATCACCCATCGAAGTGTTTCCCGAAAACTCATTTCCGCGATCATCTGGTGCGAATGAAGATAGGAGGGAAGAATGAACCAGCTCATCGCCATTCCAATCGCCATCGCAAAACAAACTCTGATTCCTACCAGGAGACCGGATCCAAACGAAAGAAGGCTCCAGTTGAATCCGATACGCATCGTTTGCATCCAGGCAACCGGATAATAGGTGTCAGCGAACGGTTTCAGCAGGCTCAATACAGCCATCAACCCGCCTGACGCGAGACCGCCAAGACCCAGCGCGGCAGTAGGACCACCTACCCCTTTTTCTTTGCCTTCGTGCAGCACTGCGATGGTTTCGCCGGCCGCCAGGCCATCCGCATAGGTGAGATTCTCTTGCTCAATGTAATGCTGTCGCATGGGCACGGCGAGCAAGACTCCCAGAAGGCTAGCGCTGCACAGCCAGAGAAAAATCTGGAGAGTGTCCAGGTGAATCGGAGGAGAGAAAACGCCCCTGTCGTTCAGCATGTCAAACGCAGCCAGCAGGACGCACATGAAGGCGGTCTGGCCGGCGCTCGTTCCCATCGTTTGAACGATGTTATTTTCACGCGCATTGGTGCCCGGCGCTCGAAGTATCAACACCAGCGCAATAAATCCGAAGAACGCCGCAACCACAGAGAGATTTGGTCCGAAGCCCAGCTTCAACACAATGTAGGGATACGCGCTTCCAATAATCGCCGCGACGACCAAACCGACAAGCACCGAACGAAGCGTCAATTCAGGGGCAGGGGTTCCCTGCTCAGATTTCTGCTGACTCATCCGGACCTCTCCTCAGTTCTTCTGAATGGATTGTTTTCCTTTCTTCAAGTTGTCTACTACCTTCTTTAGAGACGCCGGGATGTTCTCGCTGGTAGTGGACGCACCCGCAGGACCCTTCGCAAGATCTTCCAAACTCGTTGTTGTGACGTAGAGTTTGAAAGAACTGGCTCCGGTAAAACTGGAAACGGTGATGTCATATGTAAGGCCTTCTTCCACTCCGCATTCCACACGCTCAAAGAACTGGATGGAAGAAAGCGCGGCGCCGACAATGACTTCGTCTCCAGCACTGTCTCTCGTAGTGACTACGAGATCCAGATCCGCGGAAGCGCTGGAATAGATCATTGAGATCTGCACGTGCCCATCTTCGTTGGCTGTAAAATGAAAAACCTGAGAGCCCTCGGAAGGGACTTTACCTTTTCCCACACCTGCATGAGCAGTTGTCACAGCAAGAAGCAAACAAACGGCAAGCAAAAGAATGATTCGTCGCATACTGGTCTCCTTTTATTTTTGGATTTGCCCAGCATCTTCCATGAAAAGAGTACCACAGATATGGAGCGCAGGCGTCCCGCCTGTGCTTCATAGGTGCTACCAGATCTGATTGGGGGCGGCGGCAGTTTCCTTGCAAGCGAAAGCTTCGGAAAACTCGGGAGTATCCGCCAGTGGCCCGATCACACGAAACCGGTTCGGGGAATGCGGATTGGTGGTGACGCGCAGACGCGTTTGTTCCGGACGTTCTGTGCCATGCCAGATCTGGGCAAAGGCGAGAAAGAAGCGTTGCTCCGGAGTAAAGCCATCGATTTTTTCAACAGGCGGCTTGCCTTCCATCGATTTCTTCAAAGCGAGATAGGCAATCTTCAATCCGCCGATATCGGCTATGTTTTCGCCCAGCGTTAGTTTTCCATTTACGCGCAGGTTTTCTATCGCCACATAATCGCTATATTGCTTATCCACCATTGCCGAGCGCGAATTGAATTGTTTTTCATCCTCCGCTGTCCACCAATTCTTTAAATTTCCTTCTGCATCAAACTGTCGCCCTTGATCGTCAAATCCGTGAGTCAGTTCATGACCGATCACCATTCCGATACCCCCGTAATTGGAAGCATCGTCTGCATTCGGATCGAAGAAAGGGGGCTGCAGAATTCCTGCGGGAAAATTGATGTCGTTAAAGCTCCAATCATAATAGGCGTTTACCGTGGGTGGGCTCATTTGCCATTCGTTCGGATCGACCGGATTTCCAATTTTGTTGATCTGTCTCTGAAACTCAAATGCGTCGGCCTGCATCACATTCAACACATAGGAAGCGGGCTCCACACCGAGTCCTGAATAATCGCGCCATTTGTCGGGATATCCGACTTTCACACGGATCGCATCGAGTTTTCGAAGCGCCTGTTTCTTTGTATCGCTTCCCATCCAATCCAGCGTTTGAATTCGATCGCGAAGCGCAGCCGTCACGTTGATCACAAGTTCCAGCGCTCGTTTCTTGGCATCCGCGCTGAAAGCCTTTTCCACAAAGAGCTGGCCGAGCGCTTCTCCCAAACGTTGATCTGTGGTTTCTACGACACGCTTCCAGCGCGGCTTCATCTCCTTTGTTCCGCGAATGACGCCCTCGTTAAAACGAAAATCTTCATTCTCAAAATCCGTGCTCAATCTTGCGGCGGTACCATGAATCAGATGCCATCGCAGATACGCTTTCCAATCCTCAAGCGGATGATCTGCAACCATCTTCCCCACTTCCTTTAGAAAGTCCGGCTGTGCCACATTGATGTTTCCCGGATTGGGGATTCCGATTTTCAAAAAATAGCGCGGCCACGGCCACGAAGAAGTCAACGAATCCATTTCTGCAACGGTCATTCTGTGGTAAATCGCGTTGGGATCCCGTTGCTCCACCTGTGTCATCGAGCGTTTCGCAAGCTGCGTTTCAAAATCCATGACTTTCTTCGCCTTCATTTCACCGGGTGATTTTTTTTCTCCAAGCAATTGAAACATTTTTGCAATGTGAGCCACGTACTCCTTACGAACCGCTTTCATTTTCGCGTCATCGCTGAGGTAGTAATCCCGGTCGGGCATTCCGAGACCTGCTTGATACACCATCCCGATGATTTTTGTGCTGTCTTTGAAATCCTGTACAGCCAGTAGCTGGAAAGCCGGAAAGATCCCATACCGGTGCAACCGCGCGATCTCTTCCTGGACGCCGAGTGTATCCTGGATCGCTTCGATGCGAGCGAGTTCCTCTTCCAAAGGCTTTGCACCATCCGCTTCGATTTTTTCCGTATTCATTCCGGCGTTGTAAAAAGCTCCGACCTTTCCCACAACGCTCCACTCGGGCGCAGCTTTATCCTTTGAGGCAGCTTCCAGTATTTCGTGAAGAATGTTCAAATTGCGATCGAATACCTCGCTGAAAGAACTGTACGAAGAGCGATCTGCAGGGATTGGATTCTTCTTGACCCAGGTTCCATTTGCGTATTCAAAAAAGTCCTTGCATGGATCCGCAGCGGTATCCATGTCGCTCACAACGACGCCGGTACCCGCGTATAGACTTCCAGTGACTGAAAAGTGCAATGAAATAATGAATAGCAACAGGAAGGGGAAAAGCGATTTCATACTGGTTTCTCCTTTTTTCGAAAGCGACATTTTAGCACGAGGATGCTTGTGAATCGCGCAAAGTGGAATAAGCTATTGGTTTCGTGGAGGATGATGCTTCAAATCTTCATCACCGCCTGGCTGCTACTTGCGCTGGCGAGTTCAATTTATAGTGAGGATGATTCGATGAACTCGATTGCTGAATCATACGTTCGACTTGCGCTGGCGTTGGGGCAACAGGATCCGGACTACGTCGATGCGTATTATGGACCGGAAAAATGGAAGGAAGAATCCGCAAAACAGAAACAATCTCTGAACGAGATTAAGGATACCGCCACTTCGATTCTTTCCCGGCTGGAAAAAGTGCCCCAGGATTTCGATGAGTCTCACCAGCTGCGTCGCAAGTACCTGAAAAAACAACTTGTCGCGCTGTTTACCCGCGCTCGAGTTCTTCAACATGAAAAACTTGCATTCGACGAAGAATGCAGCGGACTGTTCGATGCTGTCGCGCCGGACTATCCCGAAAGCAATTTTGACAACGCATTGAAGGAGATTGAGTCCCGGTTGCCGGGAGAAGGTCCGCTGCCAAAACGATATGCCGCATTCAAACAGGACCTGGTCATTCCTCCGGGCAAAGTAGATTCGGTGTTCCAGGCCGCAATTCGTGAAGCACGCAAGCGAACCCTCCAACACATCCGGCTTCCTGAGAGTGAAAATTTCAAAATCGAATATGTCCGGAACGAGCCCTGGAGCGGGTACAACTGGTATCAAGGAAAATATCAGAGTTTGATCCAGATCAACACGGACCTGCCGATCTACATTGATCGCGCGATTGATCTTGCATGCCACGAAGGTTATCCCGGCCATCATGTGTACAACGTTCTTTTGGAAAACCGGCTCGTTCAAGAGAAAGGCTGGATCGAATTTACCTTATATCCACTATTCAGTCCTCAATCCCTGATTGCAGAAGGAAGCGCAAACTACGGGATCGATGTGGCGTTCCCGGATGACGAGAAACTCAGTTTCGAACGGGATGTCCTCTTCCCTCTCGCAGGACTGGATCCTTCAAAAGCAGAAAAGTACTTCAAAATCCGAAAATTAACAGCGTTGCTCAGTCATGCGGGAAATCATACAGCCAGGTTATATCTGGATGGAAAAATCGGGCGCGAAGAAGCGGTGAATTTGTTGGAGAAATATTCCCTGATGGAGAAGGAGCGCGCGGTGCAGCGAGTGTCCTTTATCGACCGGTATCGCAGCTATGTGATCAATTACAATCTGGGCGAAGACGTTGTGCGGAACTATGTGGAATCGCGCGCGGAAGGAAATCCAGAGAACCGGTGGCGCGAATTCGAACGTCTTCTGTCGCTACCATTTGTCCCTTCGGACCTGAAATAGCGGTTTTACAAACCGTTTAGTTCTTTTGGTGCGAAGGCAGTATTGCTGCTGAACCTGCGGTGGCCGTCGCTCCAGCAGCAAAACGCGGTAGCGCGGATTCAAAATCTTTCCTCAAGTCGTCCACATTGCGATATCTCTGGATCGGATCCTTTTCGAGAGCTTTCAAGATTATGCGTTCCACCTCTTCCGGAATTTGCGGATTGATCGAACGCGGAGAAGGAGGAAGATCTTTCAAATGTTGAAATCCCACGGCAATCGCTGAATCACCTTTGAACGGCACGCGCCCCGTCAGCATTTCAAACATGATCACTCCAAGCGCATAGATATCGGCCCTCTCATCCACATGCTTCCCTGCTACCTGTTCCGGCGCCATATATTCGGGTGTGCCCATGATCAAACCGGTCGCCGTCATCCCTTCCAAATGGACCGAACGCGCCAGACCAAAATCGATGATCTTGATTTGTCCCGAAGGACTGATCATAACGTTCTGGGCTTTCAAGTCACGATGAACAACACCCTGCGAATGGGCTGCCTCCAGACCGTCGAACATTTGCGACAGGATCTGATAAGCATTCAAAAGCGACAGTGGACCGCTTCGTTTCAAATGCTCTTTCAAGTTGGTTCCCCCGAAATATTCCATCGAAACATAATGAAGACCATTCACTTCGGCGATATCATGGATCCGGATGACGTTTGGATGAGTCACCCGGCGTGCCAGTGAAACTTCACGGGTGAGTCTTTCAAGCGCATCAATGTCCGTGCTCAACAATGGAGACAACAACTTGATCGCGACTTGATCTTTCAACTGTTTATCGTACGCCTGGTAAACGATTCCCATTCCTCCGCGGCCTAATTCGGAGAGCACTTGATAGCGCCCTTCCAGCGCGGCCGCCAAACTGAGAAGCGTTGTGGGCATTGCACTTCCGCCGGTAGAAGAGGGTGCAGCAAACATTCTGGTGGATATGAGCGAACGTTCCATTTGCTGATTCAATTCGGTATCCAATCGGCAAATGAGCGCTTCCAGATTTGCAATTCGATCTTCCATGCGGCTGGACTTTGCGGTTTCTTCGGGACTCACTGCCTTTAACCGCTGTTTATTCAACTCGTGTCGATGGCGCATCCAGATCCAGATGGGCGACATCAACATAGCAATGACAGGAATCGCGATCAATTCCTCCGCCCTTGATGCGAAGGCTACAAAAAAGATGAGTGCAAAACCGCCGATTGGAATCAGCCACTGCTTTGGAGAATTCAAAGAATCTTTGGACTTGCCCTCAAATATCTTCATCCAACTCGGGCTTGAATCTTGTGCCATAGAAATCCGCCTTACGTAGACGTCAGGAAATACGAGAACTTAACTCCACACCGTAACTATATCAGATTGCCGGCTGGCAGAACCTGGAGTGTTATAATTCTCGCACACGGAGAACGAATGACGAAAGCTAAATGGCTAATTGCATTTTTATCCATTCTCCCGCTTGGGGCATCCATTTTGTCAGCCCAGGATACATCTTCGGACTTGCAATGGAGATTGCTGGGACCGCTTCGCGCCGGTTGGTCGATCGTTGCTGAGGGTGTTCCGGATCAACCCGATGTCTTCTATTTTGGCGCAGCCGATGGCGGAATATGGAAGACTTCGGATGCGGGTCTCACATGGCAAGCGCTTGCCGATCGCGCTCCATTTTCATCCGTTGGCGCGCTAGCAATTGTTCCCGGGAATCCACAGGTCATTTATGCAGGAAGCGGACAGGTTCAGACGCGATACGACGTCATGGACGGCACAGGTGTATACAAATCCGAGGACGATGGAAAAACATGGACTTCTCTTGGTCTTACGGATACACGTCACATCGGCAGGATATGGATCGATCCGCGTGATCCAAACATCGTTCTGGTTGCTGCTCTTGGTCATCTATTTGGACCGAACAGAGAGCGAGGCGTGTTTCGAAGCGAAGATGGCGGTCGAAATTGGAAGAGTGTCCTTTTTGTGGATGAAAAAACGGGAGCGGTCGATTTGGCTTCCGATCCGGCATTCCCCGATCTGATTTACGCCGCGATGTGGCAAGTTCGCCTGTATCCATGGCAATCTTATTTTACGCCTCAGGTTGGTCCTGGAAGCGGAATTTGGAAATCAAATGACGGAGGAAAGACCTGGGCACAAACTTCACGCAACGGCTTACCTGAACTGCCGCTGAGCCGCATCGGTCTTGCCGTTGCTCGAAACACAAACGGGAACCGTGTATATGCGTCTGTCCTTGCAGAGAGAGGCACGGGGCTTTACCGTTCCGATGATGCCGGCGGATCCTGGCAATTGATGAAAGAGGATGACGCGCTCGCAGGCACATACATGAACCGCGTGACCGCAGATCCAAACAATGCAGATGTCCTGTACGTTATGGGCCGCTCCGTTCAAAAATCTGAAGACGGCGGAAAGACACTCGCGATCACCAAAGGAGCCCCGGGGGCGACGATTATCACTTTATGTGGATCAATCCAAAGCATCCCGACCACATGATCCTTGCTGCCGATCAGGGGACAACGATCAGCGTGAATAACGGAAAGACGTGGAGTGGCTGGTACAATCAGGCAACAGGACAGTTTTACCGTCTCGGTGCGGATAACAGATTTCCATACGGGATTTATTCCGGCCAGCAGGACAGCGGCACTGTCCGAATTGCTTCTCGCAGCGATTATGGCCAGCTCACTTTCCGCGATTGGTATCCTGTCGGCGGAGATGAGCGCGATTTCGATTTGCCGGATCCGGACGATCCGAACCTCGTTTACGGCAGTGGTCTGGGCGGGCGTTTATCAAAATGGGATGCGCGCAATGGAAGAGTCAGCAACGTATCACCCTGGCCGTCTTCCAGTTATGCGAAGCGACCCACCACAGTTAAGTATCGATACACATGGATTACGCCAATTGCGATTTCGCCACTTCCCCCGCACGCGCTGTATCAAGGCGCTCAGGTGTTGTTCCGGTCGATGGACAAAGGACTAAGCTGGGAGATCATCAGTCCCGATCTTTCGGGCCCCGATGCCGGCACGAAGAATTGTGAAGAAGATGTTCCGGTTGATCGCGCCACTGCTTGCGGCTACGGTGTCATCTATTCGATTGCCCCTTCCCCGCGCGAAAAAGGACTCATCTGGATCGGCACGGACAATGGCCGCATTCAGCTCACGCGGGATGACGGCAAGACATGGAATAACGTCACCCCGGATGCGATTTCTGATTGGAGCAAAATCGCTTCAGTGGACGCTTCGGCCACAGACGCAGCCACCGCATATGTCGCTGTGGACAGACATCGTCAGGATGATCGCCGTCCTTCTATATATCGTACTCACGATTACGGAAGGACGTGGACCGCGATTGCAGCGGGCATTCCTGAAGATTCCTGGGTAAACGTTGTGCGTCAGGATCCCCGCAAAAGCCGGCCTGCTGTATGCCGGAACACGAACCGGGGTGTCTGTTTCGTTTGATGACGGGGATCACTGGAAGGCCTGGCAATTGAACCTGCCAAGAACCGGAGTGAATGATCTGCTAATTCATGATCGCGACCTGATCGCGGCCACACAGGGACGCGCGCTCTGGATTTTCGATGACTTAACTCCACTCCGGAACGGAGACCCAACTGTGATTCCCAAAGTCCCCGTTCTGGTGCCCCCGGCGCCGACAATTCGTGTCTCGAAAAACGAAAATCGCGACACGCCGCTTCCGCCGGAAATTCCAACAACAGCAAATCCGCCGGCCGGCGCAGTCATCGATTATAATCTGCCGACAAATTCGACAACTGCGAAACTGGAAATCCTGGATTCAAAAGGCGAGGCAATCCGCTCATTTCGGAGCGATGACAAACCAGTACGGCCTAAAGCTGAACGGTACTTCTCTGAATTTTGGCAGCAACAGCTTTCGATTCTTCCAGCGCGCGAAGGGCACAATCGATTTGTCTGGAATCTCCGATACGAACGTCCAAAGTCACCGAGTTACGAATACTCAATTGCTGCCACACCCGGACAGGATACGCCCGCACTTCCGCAAGGAATGCTTGTAATTCCGGGGCGCTATACACTGCGTCTGACTGCACAAGGGCAAACGCAAGAGTCTCCACTGACAGTGCAACGCGATCCGCGATCAACGGCGACCGTGGCGGATATGCAAGCCGAGTTCGCGTTCTACCGTGAAGTGTCGAAAACACTGGCTGATGTTTCGGACAAATACGATTCTGCGAAGGAACTCGATAAGAAACTGGAAACGGAAACCGCGGATACTCACAAAATCAAACGGAAAGAGATCGCCAAACTCGTAGACGCTGTAGATGCGTTGATCGCCTTAGTTACTGATCTGGAAGAGGCAGATGGACCACCGACCACAGCTCAGCGACAACTCTACACCGAAATCAAACAACAGTTGGAGACAGGATTGAAGACGATTCCACTGTAGTTACTGGGAGTATCGGGATTCAAACCGCGCCAGGAGTTTGTCGGCGCCATGGAGTTCCAGAGTCTCACTCTCAGGCGGGTAATCGTCAACTTTCCCGGTTGACCGGGATCCTCACCACCGAGTCCGTGCGCAGCAAACGCACTTTGAATTGCCTGCCAGTTGACTCCGCTGTTCACATTTGTATCCGCAGTGATCATCGCATCGCGAACTTCAAATAAAGTGATCTCGTTTGGAAGTAAAGCCAGGCTATGGAAGAGTATCTCTTGCGCTTTTGTGGAAGTAATTTTTTCCTGCGTCCCACCAGGCGCCACCAAATATCAAGCCGGTATGGTGAGATTCTGATTTCCAGCTTTCGGAATCCGATTTTTTGCCAGTGATCGTGAACGCGTGTCATGTGAAAGTAAGCCATTACTTCAGCCAGACGGAGATCATCCGGAGGAAAATCAAATCGCCTCCGGACCCAACAGCCATCAGCTTTCCACCGGAAGCAGCTCCCTGCCCCGACAGAAAACGGCTGGCGTGTTTTTCGGCTTCCTCAACCGGCTGAATCGTTTGCGCCGTTGCGCGAAGACCGGGCTTGAAACGGCTGTTTACGGCGATGACCTGGTTTTGTTTGTTCACATGAATTGCGACATCTGCGCCAACAACCGGCACTTCAAAAAAATATTGCTGATAATAGAAGTGTGAACCGATTTCCGACTCCTCAATCCGCTCCAAACGCAGGTCCGAGAGGTGATCGATGTCGAGTTCTGTAAACTTCGCTTCTGTACGCCACTTTGAGAGTTGAAACATCAAACGTCAATCGTCTGGACGGCTACGGTTTCTGGATGACGAGCGGCTGTTGTTCGCTTTCCCTGCGATAAAAGACGCGGGGCTGCTGCACGCTTCGCTGCTGCAAGTTCGCGATCTTCTCCTCACCTTCCACGAACACCACTTCGTGTTTCAAAAGACGCGATTCCATCATTTTTTCCATTTGCATTTGCGGAACGCGCGCCGCCGCATAGTCGAGCCATTCGCGCACGACGATTTCGCCATCCTTCGGCAAATCATCCGCGGAAGAATTCTTGATCCCCTCTTCCACAAGCGCATAAGTCAGATATCCATGTCCCAGCTTCGCCGCTTCCAGCGCAGCTTGATAACCCTGCGCGGCAGCCAGTACATACATCCCCTTTTCATACGCAAGTTGCGCGAGTCCTCTCGAATTCATCGGACCGTGTCGCTTCTCTGCGGATTCCAGGGCTTGTCCGGAGTTGCATGCATCGATTACAAACAGGGTCTGCCCTGCCCCGATTTTCTCGAACGCCTGTTCCAATTCTTCATCTGAAATACTTCGAGTCAGAATCGCTCGAATCGAATTTGTGTCCAGTGAGCTGCGAGAACCTGTGTACCCGAGATCGTGAGGAATCATGTAGAAGCGCGATCCCTCCGCCATTCCGTGGCCGGCGTAATATACAAAGATCGCGTCTTCCGGCTGCGCAGTGCGGATTTTTTCAAACGCAGCCCCGCCGGCTTCCTTACCGGCAAAGCGAAGCAGCGCGCCAAGAATGTTCGCTTTCGTTGCGTCGTGATTAAACAACTGGATCACTTCCACGTTTGCAAAGGTTCCAAGCTTCTTCTGGGCCTGTAGCAGGTTATCGCTAAACGCTTGCGCATCGGCAACGGCGTACTTCAAATTGAAGTCCGCGTTCTCATACTGGTCGACACCAATCGCCAGTATGTATGCCGTGCCGGAACGCTTGAGGCTATCCGCGCCTGTAATGGTCAGGAAACTATCGGCGCTCTTCACATTGTCATGATTGAAGGCGTACCCAACGAACCTGTTTTCTCCCGCAATGATCGGAACATCCGCTTCCAGTACTTTGCTGCTTTGACCCTGCAAAACATCTGCGCGCCAGACGTTTACGAGTGATCCATTGCGGAACAACCGGACATCCTGCGCGCCGCTTCCTGAGGGATGTGTTGCGTCGGCGGGCGCTTCGGTAACTTCCACTCTCACTTTGTTCACACGCAATGTTCCATCTCCTTCCGCCAAAAGTCGTACGTGAGGTTGACGACGGTCCAATTGTGAAACATCACGTGGAGCTTTCGGGGCACTTCCGCTGAATACTTCCGACAGCAAACCCGGGTAATATAGATCGTTAAAAAACGTCTCCACCGGAGCTACATCGAACGTGCTTTGCGAGAACCGCCACAGAATTTGATTCCATGCTGCCGGTGATCCGTCAAACAATCCGTCCGGTGTCGCAGCCAACCATTCCGTTGTGAAATGTAAGCCGGGAAATTCAATCAACGTGACGAGCAAAGTTCCGCCGCGGGAATCCCAGACCATCTTGCTGCCGTCACGCAACAAGGTAACCAGAAACCGGCCATCCGGACTAAAGGCCATCGCATCGACACGATTGTTGTGTGGAACAGTTCGGAGAAGCTTGCCTGTGGCAACATCCCACAATTGCACCGAGTATCCATCTTCTTGGGAACTGACTGCGAGAATCACGCCATCCGGACTGAATGAAAAAGTAGGGCGAGTTTTCTTTCCACTTTGCAGCAATGCATATGGGTCGGAACTTGAGGACGGGCGCGGCTGTTTGGCGCTCAATCTGATCACACTTACAGCTCCGCCTGAAGCCGTGTCATAGATTTTGATCACCGGATATTGCTGATCGGTATCTTCTACCGCGAGCAAGCTTCCGTCTTTGTTGAAGCGGATCGCATGATCTTCGATACCGAACCCGAAGACGCTCGCTGTCGGTTGATTGGTCTGCTGCGGCGGTTCCAAACCGATTGTACGGAGCTGTTGGCCGCTTTGCAGGTCGAACAACTTGATCTCATACTTTGGTTGATGCGGCTGAGTCGTCTGCATGGAGGTCCCCATAGCCTTGGCCATTTCCTTGCTCATCTTCTCCATGTCTTTTTGCGACATCTGTCCGCCCATCATTTCGAAAGGAGAGGATGTTGTACCTGCGGCTGCAGCCTCCTGACCTCCAACTGCAATATAGCGTGCATTCACACTGACGATTCCCGTGTCCGATCCGGAAACGCCTGCGAGCGTCATGGTTCTGAGCTCGCTTCCCGTTTGAGCATCCAGGATGTGGATTTCCACTTGTCCACCTGTTCCGCGAATCTTAACAGCAATCCAGGTTCCATCGGGACCGAATGCAATCTCTTCCGGCTGAATGGGTCCGTTCCACTGACTCTTGCTGCGAATGTTGGACGTTGTCAAATCACGGATCACGAGTTGTCGGGAATCCATCTTTCCGGCCATCAAATCTTTTGGATCGACTTCCATCACAGCAACGTAGAGGCCATCCGGGCTGAATGCGATGGGGGCCATGGTTCCCATTCGCTGTTGCAAGTAATTTCCCGTTGACAGATCCCAGATCTGCAAACCTTCGCGTTTTTCTGTGACAAGCCATCTCCCATCAGGTGTGAATTGCAGACGCTTATCACTGAAGGAGCGTTGCGCAGGCAGTCCCCCCATGCCGGCCAGTTTTTGGGCTGTTCCGAAAAACTGGCTCATCGGGTTGTCCGGATCATTCATCATCTCCATCATCCCGGATACATCCCCGGTCATCTGCGCCATATCCTGTTCCGTCACACCGGATTTCTGGACAGATTGCGACAACTGTTCCGGGGTCGAAGAGGCCGTCGTAGCTCCTTCTTTGAATTGCGTACGCAGAACCCGTAACTCTTGTCCCGTGCCCGGATCCCAAAGCTGGATGCCGGAAGCGCCTCCCAGAGCCAGAATTTTGTTATCCGGACTGAAAGCAAGCGGCGTAGTGACCACTTTGACTACATCGAGACTCACCGCCGGCATAAACATCGAGCTTATGGTCAGTTCGCGCGATTGTTGTCCGGATAAAATATCAAACACGCGCAGCGAGCCCTTCATGTTTGCACCAAGCTCGCATTCGGCCGCAAGCAGTTTTCCGTTCGCGCTGAACGCCAGAGCGCCGGTCGCGTGAAGTGTTCCGTTTCCGGGAATCTTGATGGTCGTAACTTCGTCGCCGGAGGATGTTTCAAAGATGCGGATACTTTCCTGATTGATCTTGTCTTTGAACTTGCTCGCTCGTAACGCCAGCAAACGGCTGTCGGAGCTGAGGACGTATGTTGCACACGGCGTGGCTGTATCCAATTTGATGCTGGTCAGTTCTTTGCCGCTGGAAATTTCCACGACTTTGAGCGGACGAAAAACATCACCGCCGCCACCAAATTTCGGAAGAAAGCCACCGGAACCCTGTGGCGGAGCAGCGCCACCGATTACATAGACTCGGCCATCCGCCCCAAGTGTGATGCGCCCGCTACGATCCTTTTCATTGATTTGAATCGATCGAACCTCGCGTCCTGTTGATGCGTCCCAGATCTTCACGACATCCGTGCTTGCAGTAAGAACCTGTGCCCCATCCGAAGCAAACGCAGCCGAAGTAATCATCCCCGCGTGTCCACCCAGAACACGCGCTTCATTCCCACCCTGTACGTCCCAGATTCTCGCGGTATTGTCGTCTGCCGCCGTCAGGATCCAGTGTCCATCCGGACTGATCGCGACACTGTTGATCTTTCCGTTGTGTCCGTAGAGTGTGCGCAGAAGATTCCCCGTTGCGAGGTCCCAGATCTTGATCGTGTTGTCCTGACTTCCTGAAGCCAGCCATCTTCCGTCAGGGCTGATGGCGACAGTGCGAATCGAACCGGTGTGGCCGGTTTGTAATACCAGCTCCGGCCTGCCTGCTGTTGCCTGTTGCGTAGCGATCACGAGGAAGAGAAAAACAAAGAATCTTTGAAGCATACATGAATAGTAGCAGAACTATTTGCTGTAGGGGCCGAGCATTTTCCATCGTTGTTTTTTTCCTGCTGCAATTGGCGATGGTCTTCCTTCGTGCAAGATTTTGTTCGCAGTAGAAAACGCTCAGCCCGTCACCCGAGCTGGTATCATTGCCTCAACGTTGCGGGCTGTGCATTTGCGTGCACCACAATTGCTTCAAAATTGCTTTCCAGGAAACACATCACTTTGTGATTCTGGAGTTTTGCACCGGGCAAATGCACAGCCCCTACGGTTACGGTTGCGTCTGCGTTTGTTCGCGGATCTGAAACGTTCGCAGTTCGCTCTCCGCGATCAGCTTGCCGGTTACATCCAATGCCTGGATCTGCCAAACATACCAGGTTCCGGAACGTAATCTGCGAAGCTGTTCTTCACGGGGGACAAAGCTTCGCGCGTTTGTCTGCAGAGCTGCGGAAAATACTTCCACTCCTTTGGAGAGAAAGATATCGGGATTGTGTAGTAAACGCGAACCAGACCCTTCCTTCTTTAGATTTGAACCCTTGCTTTGCAGATCGGAGCTTTCATTCGTTGAAAAACTGACCTGACCATCCAGCGAGATTCTCTCAGGTTGAATCGCGTAGGACGAAGTCATCAAATAAGTCCACAGGTCGTTCACCTCCAAAATTAAAACCTTGCTCCTGCGCATTCTCGCCGCGAAGCATATATACACGAAGCCCGAGGCTTTCCGGCAATTTCGTCGGTGAAAAAAAGAAGGAACCGCCATCAATTCTCTGGTGCGGATCCGCGACACCAAATCCGTGCCGGAATCCGATGATCGATTCCGAGCGAACAGAAAAAATATCAAAGCCGGAAGCAAGAAAAGGCAGTTTCTGCTGAAAGAAGATTCCGCGTCGGGCAAGATTGGCAACTCCCAGAAAGTCATAATTGACAAGCACATCTCCAAACGAAAAAGCTGTTGCCGTATTCGAGATGCTTCCCGTAAAATTCGCGAGATCGAATTCGCTCGGTACGGGACCCGGAAACGAAGTCTGTGCTTGCAGATTCGATACAAAGTCTGTTTGAACTCCCCCTGCTGTTGAACTTTGAATCCCAATGTTTCCATTGAAACGATACCGATCCCCATTTGGATCTACGCGACGAGCCTTGTATTCAAATGTACCTATCGGATCAATGCCAAATTGCCAGGAACGCGGAGTTTATTGCCAGTTTCATGCCACGATTATGCTGGTCGAGCCAGTCATCACAGGCGTCTCGTTCGGTTGCACTTCCTCCCAGTCCAATGACATAATGAGTTACAGCGATGGGTTGTTTTGTGTCTCGAACAGTTTCAGCGTAGGGGGAGCGGGATGAGGATTCTGATCGTTGAAGACGATCCGCATTTTGGAGTCGTCGTAAAAAATATACTCGGAACGGAAGGAATCGAATCGGAACTTGTTCAGACGTCTTCGGAAGCGATGGAACAGATCCTATCTGCTCCGTTTGATGCTCTACTTCTCGACTTAATGCTTGGAACCGAATCAGGATTGAGTCTGCTTCGAGAGCTACACAAATCCGGAAGTCAGTTGCCCGTTGTTATTATGACTGCCCACGGATCGATTGAGACGGTATCCGAAACCATGCAGCTAAACGCTTTCGACTACATTACAAAACCGTTCCAGAAGGGTCAGATCGTGGACGTCTTGAAGCGAGCTGTCGCCAGCCGCATGAAAAGACGTCACGATGGCCGGAACGAAAGTACCACAAGAACCGTTCCGATGATTGGAAGAAGCTCGGCGATGGTCGAAGTGTACAAGGCAATGGCCAGAGTTTCGAAGACGGATTCGACAGTCTTGATTACGGGCGAAAGCGGCACGGGAAAAGAACTGGCCGCCAGATCTATCCATGACAATTCGGCGAGATCCCGCCGCGCATTCATCGCCGTAAACTGCGGAGCTCTGTCTGAAACGCTGCTGGAAAGCGAACTTTTTGGGCACACAAAAGGCTCTTTTACCGGCGCAAATAAAGATCATCGCGGAATTTTCGAAAGCGCGTCCGGAGGCACTATCTTTCTGGATGAGATTAGCGAGACATCACCGGCATTTCAGGTAAAATTACTTCGTGTATTGCAGGATCGGAGGATCAAGCCGGTTGGCAGCAGCGAAGATAGACCGGTAGACGTTCGAGTCATTGCCGCGACAAATGTTCCGGCAGAGAAACTTCAGAATTCCGGATTTCGAAAGGATTTGCTCTACAGATTGAGTGTAATCAATGTTCATATTCCTCCGTTGCGTGAGCGGGCTGAGGATATTCCTTTGCTTGCGGAGTATTTTCTTCGCAGATTCAACCGACGCCAGAAAAAGTCCGTTGTAATTCCCGAATCTACGATCAAATGGGTGCAGTCGCTTCCATGGGAAGGCAACGTGCGCGAACTTGAGAATGCGATTGAACGCGCAGTAACAATGAATGTCAGCGGAGAACTCTTGCCCGGTGACTTTACTCATTTTGGCTTCGGATCCAGAACATTTGAAAAACAAGTGCCCGAACCCGGCCCACCCGATCTGATGGCGCCGGAAGAGACCACGGAAGGTCCTGTTTCACTGCAGGAAGTCAACCGGAACCACATCGTTCGCGTGCTGCAAATGACGGCCGGGAATAAGATGCGCGCCGCAAAACTGCTTGGAGTCGGTCGCTATTCCCTTTACAGAATGGTTGAAAGAATGGGCATCAAACCCGAAGAATTAACTTCCACAAGCCCTCCGGCAGCCCTCAAGAAACGGGAACCGCGGCCACACGCCGACGCTCAGGATCTGTTTGATAACGTCAACGATATCATCTATACACGGGATTTTAAGGGAGTCATCACCAGCATCAATGCTGCAGGCGAAGGATTTTTCGGACATCCGCGTCAAACATTGATCGGGAGATCGCTCCACGAATTCTTTGAGAATCCGGACATGGAACAAAATCTTCGGGAAACCAACGAAAAGCTTCTGAAAGAAGGAGTCGATCGATCCGTTGTTTCCGTTCCTCAAGCAGGCGGAAGAATCCGGCACCTGGAATGCAATGTCTCCCTCATTCGAAACAAATTCGGAAAACCGGTTGGGGCCCGCGGCATCATGCGCGACGTAACCGAAGCAAAAGAGTTTGAAGAACAGCTGCACCGCCGAACCCGGGAACTGGAGGAAGCGAACGATAAACTGACAGAACTGGATCGCATCAAAGCAGATTTCACAGCCATGCTCGTTCATGACCTCAAAACACCCGCGGCGAGCATGATGATGGCCCTCGAACATATTCGAGATCAGTTCGGAAAGAGCGGTCCATCCGAAATTCTGTCGATGATATCCGCCGGACTTTCTTCCGGAAACACGATTTTGGAAATCGTACAGGACATGCTGGAGATCTTCCGGTTTGAATCGAACCAGATTGAGCCGAACCGGACTTCCCTTCAAATGGAAGAAATCGTGGATAGCGCGTTTGATGAATCTGTAATTCAGGCGAAAAGAAAACAGATCGTGTTATCAAAGACTGTACCAGGTACGCTGCCCAAAATACTTGCGGACAAGCGAATGATTTCGCGAGCCATCTCGAATCTGCTGAGCAACGCGATCAAGTTCACTCCTTCCGGCGGAAAAGTCCATTTGAGCGTTCAGGAAAAAGAAGGAGCCAGCCTGGATCGCGGAAACACGTTCGTGGAAATCACTGTAACGGATACCGGAGAAGGAATCGCGCCGGAACATGTTTCCTACGTCTTTGATCCGTACTGGAAGGGATCACGAAAAGGCATAGGCACGGGGCTTGGACTTGCTGTAGTAAAACGAATTGTCTCCGCACATGGCGGCAAGGTATCCGTTGTAAGCAAACTGGGTGTCGGCAGCGAATTCCTGATCCGGCTTCCAGCCGCATCGTAAATCATGATTTCATTTCCATTGTCCGAAGATTCGAAACAGTATCTCCGCAGCTTTCAAGGCATTTTCCCGGATTCCTCTCAGGCGGAACAATATCTGTTCGATTCCTGGGAAAGAATGCAGTTGGTCTTGCGCTGGCTGCAACAATTGGCAGAACGGGGCGTGAAAAGCGTCCTGGAACTGGGAGCCAACCCGTATTATTTGACTTTGCTGATGAGAAAATATTTCGACTTTGATCTGCAGCTGGCGAACTTCTTCGGCGATAGTTCTAAGAACGGCCAGGCAATGCAGACAGCTGAAAGCGGGTCCGAACGACACGAATTTCCCTACCATCATTTCAACCTGGAAGTGGATCGTTACCCATATGAAGATGCAATATTCGACTGTGTAATTTTCTGCGAGATTTTGGAGCACTTGCTTTTGAATCCGGATTTCGCGATCTCAGAACAGCGTAGAATCCTGCGTCCCGGCGGATACTTGATTCTAACCACGCCAAACTCAGCGCGGCTGGCCAATCTGGTCCGCCTGATCCGGGGGAAAAACGTGGCGGACGGCTATTCGCCACACGGAATTTATGGCCGCCACAACAGAGAATTTACATTCCCTGAAGTGGTCGATCTTCTCAAGCGACATTCGTTCGATATCATGGAATCTCAAGTGCGAAACATCTATCCCCATCCCCTGAAATCCCGTTTCGTTCAGTCGATGCGTCCCAATGTCTGGTTCGAACATATCTTTGTGCTGGCACGCAAACCGGAAGGAAACTGAGTGCCTCTTCCACCTTTGAATATCTGCATCGACATGCGGCCTGCTCTGTCGCGTCCGACCGGAGTCGGGATTTACCTGTTGAACCTTCTGAATGGGCTGATCGAACTCGACACAGAGAATCAGTACCATCTATTCTCCAGCTCCTGGAAAGAGCGCTTCCGCGATATCGCCGCAGCTCCGAATTTCCACATTCACGATCATCGCTGGCCTGTGCGCCTTCTCACTTTTTCGTGGAATCGCCTGTCGTTTCCTACAATCGAATTTTTGCTGGGCAGACCGGTGGACATCGTTCATTCTCCAACTCCCCTTGTAATCCCTTCGCGCAATGCGCGTAGCGTTATCACCGTTCATGATCTGCATTTTTTTCTTCATCCGGAAGACGCATCCGCAGAAATGAGACGGGACTTCCCTGTCCTGCTGCGGCAACACTGCAAAAAGAGTGACGCGATCATCGCAGTGTCCGAATATACCCGGCAACAATTAATCCAGCATCTGGAAGTCCCTTCCTCAAAGGTGTATTCCATTCCTCATGGCGTAGATCGCTATTTTTTGGATCGTGTGACCGATGAAGAAAAGCAACGGGTCAGAAGCAAATTCGAGATTCAATATCCATACTTCCTTTTTGTTGGCACGCTGGAGCCACGCAAGAATCTGAGCGTGCTTCTCAACGCGTTTCATGGAATTCCGGAGTCACAGCTCGTGCTTGCGGGTCCCGAAGGTTGGGGCGCAGAAAACTGGAGAGATCTTTTCACCGATCGTGTAATTCGTACCGGGTATCTAAGCAAGGGAGAGTTACGCGCTCTCTACCAGGGCGCTGTGGCGCTGGTAATGCCTTCGATTGAAGAAGGATTCGGACTGCCGTTGCTGGAGGCAATGGCCTCAGGAATACCGGTTGTTGCCTCCCGGATTCCGGTATTTGAACAGATTGGAGGTTCTGCGCTGTTATACTTTGACAAGGCCGATGTGGACGAATTGCGAAGCTGCCTTCTCCAGATCCAATCCGATTCGGAGCTGCGCCGGAACAACACGGAACAGGGATCGGAAATCGCACGCAGGTTTTCGTGGAAAACGGCAGCCCGAAAGACGATGGAAGTTTACGAGAGTTTGCGAACGTAAATCGGCCAACATTTAACCATTCGGTTGAATATATGAAGTGTAAGAAGGGGGATGTGGGGATATTGGGGATGTGGGGATATATGTTATTAGTAACAAAAAACCATCCCCCATATCTTCCTTCTTACACCACTAAACTCGAAAGTATCTAAACATGAAGCAGCCATCTGGACACGAATCCGGAATTCCTGAGATTGAAATTCCATGCCCGAATTGTGGAGGGCAAACGGCGTGGAGCTTGCTGCAAACTCTGAACCAATGCAGCTTTTGCAGTTCGGTTTTATCATGGCCGTATTCGGAAGGGGAACTTCATTATTTAGTAGCAGACAGCACCCTGGATCGGCCCGAGGACCTGATCGATGTCCTGGCCACTTATGACGCCATGCGTGAATCGAGCTTGCGTCGGGGCCGCATGAAAGCCTTGCTGTCGGAGAAACAGCAGGAAGCAGTTTACGACTTTGGCGGTTCGGACATGGATGTGTATGAGATCAAGAAAGAACGAATCCATCGTTTCAAGTTGTTGACCTCTTTCTGTGTTTATGCCCCGTACCAGCTCATTTGTAGTCTGCTGAGCTTCCATGTGCTGGGACGAATCTCCGGTGATGTGAAGCGCTTTCAATCGATGTTTTTTACAGCAGAAGATATTGTTCCCGGCTATCCATCGGGCTGGAATTTCCGGGATCGCGGCCTGTCTTTATCGAAGAACACATTGCGGCCGCTTGCCTCAGAAAAAATGAAGAGGACTTACCTTGCAACGGGCGAGGTCGCAGAGGAGATTGCAAAGCTGACTCGTCAGTACACAGGGCAGCGCAAGCTGCTGGAAGCTGAAATCCAACCCGTGTGCTTTCACGGATCCGTTCTCGATTCGCATCGTTGGTGGGTATACAGGCCTTATTATTTTGTTCAGGCAACCACTCCCGACGGCATATCGTGGTTTCTAATTGATGCCCAATTTGGAACGATTGCAGGTACGCCTTCCCCTCAGGAAGTGGAACGCATGCATAAAGGAAACTTACAAAAACTGGATTTGCGAAAAGTTCGCAGTGTCAAAATCAAAGCGAGTCCTTTTCGTTGTCCGAATTGCGGATGGGATATGACCTTCCGACATGGGATCTACCAGTTTTGCGACAACTGCACGCGTCTTGTGGAGCCGTCTGAAACTGGATTGAGAGTGGTTCCTTACCGGATGATGTCTCCGGAACATTCTTCCTGGTGGCCGGAAGCGCATCAGGGTCCGACGGCGTGGCTTCCATTCTGGCGATTTAAGCTATCGCTTGTTCTGGAGGAAAAGCGTTATGATGATCTCTCGTTGTTGATGCGCGATCTGATACCGGCATTGAAATCACTACCGGCGCGTAAAGATTATTGCGTACCTGCGTTCGATTGTTGGACGATCACAAAGTATGACGAGTGGTCGTTTGGATTCGGAGCCCGAATCAGTGAACAGCCGCTCTCGCCGTCCGAAACTCTGCTTCACGAAAGGGTGGCGCGGAAAGAAGAGGTCGTTGTGCCGGGGATCTCGCCAAAACTGATTCCCGCACTTTTTCCACGGATCCTGCCGCTCTTCCTTCCTTCCACCACACATGCGAGATTCAACACGCTCCTGTTGAATCGGCTTGCACAAGCTGCAGTCCAGCTTCAAGATCTAGAACTGATCTATGTCCCGGCTCCACTGTATGAATCCACAGGCAGCTATCCGCAATTGGCCGGACCAGCGGGCAAAATTGAATGGACCCCTCTCAAGGAAGGAAAGTGGCCGCTTGCAATGCAGCGCTCCGTAAAACGCTGGCGGGCAAATGCTTCCGTTGATCAGAAGGAGAAAACGCACGGGCCGTTTTCGAAATGGCTGACCGGCAGTTAGTGCACTGTAACACATGGTCATTTAGTGTTCCATTTCCGGCAAACGGTTTTGTAACGCCGGCGTCCCCGCCGGCCAAATCACTGTGCCCCATCGAGATCTACCGGCGAGACGCCGGCGCTACAAACCGAATCGCCTGATCCTCCACTTTCAGAATCCTTCTCAATCACTTTACAACCTTGTGTTACAGTGCACTAGTACTCATTGGGATCAAATGATCGTGCTTAGATCGATAAAGCAGTCGCTCTCCCGCAATGATTTAGCAGCTCTCGCCCTGATTTCAATTGTTTTCGTTATCATGTGCGCCGTATCCTGGCAAAAATGGATTTCTCTGTGCATAGACAGCGGCAGGGAAATGAACCTTCCCTTGCGGCTACTAAACGGAGAGTCTCTTTATAGAGATGCTTATTATCTGTATGGGCCGCTCCCGCCTTACTGGAATGCGCTGCTGTACAGAATCTTTGGCATTCATCTGAATACGCTGTATTTCGCAGGAATCATATCGTCATTCCTCATGCTGCTGTTGCTCTTCCTACTGGGGCGGCAGTTCATGGGAACGCTGGAAGCCACAGTTGCCACTCTTGCTGTTGAGGCGCTTTGTGTTTTTAAACATGGAGGACATTCTGTATTCCCGTACACTTTTTCGGCCCTTTATGGCACATTACTGGGGCTCACAGGTCTGATCTTACTGCTTCGGCACATCTCCTCGCAAAGGAATCTTTATCTCACACTTTCCGGGGTGCTCGGAGGACTGGCGCTGATCTCCAAGATGGAGTTTGGAGGCGCAATCCTTGCCACCACACTGGCTTTGATATTGACTACTCCCTCCGAATGCAGATTCAGGATATTCGCGCGGTCCTTGCTTCCCATGCTGGCAATACCGATTTTCGCCTACATCTATATCGCGTACACGATACCTCCTGATCGCTTGTTTAAAGATGCCTATTTTTTGCCGCAATACATCCCCCGAGAGCTGATCTACTTTAACAGGCTGAAATCCGGTTTAAACAATTTCGGAAAAACCATGATGGAGTTAGGCGGCGCGACCATGATCTTATGTTCACTGGGGGGATTGATCGGGTTGATCAGCCTGTACCTGTCCGATACGGACCCTATCGATGAGGCGCGGAAGAAGCGTTGGCTCCGCCGGCTCTGGTGGCTAAGCGGTGGAAGTTGCATCCTACTCCTGGTCATTCTGGAAATCCTGGGTACGGTCGTTTACGTGAGCCCTCTGCGAGCTCTGCCTCTTCTATGCGTCCTTTTGATTTACCGATATTTGGAACGCGGCAGAGATTGGCAACTACAAGCCGGGCCTCAGTCCGTATTTCTGCTGAGCATTTACAGTCTTACGGTGCTTGCGCGTGTCATTACTCGCGTGCCTAGCGGCGGAGCTTACGGGCTTTTGCTCCCTGTTCCGATCTTGTTTTTTACGTATGCCGTCACTACTGCCTATCCCCTTCTGTTTTCGAGGTTCCCGAAAGCGGCAAAGTATGCCGGCGGCATTGTACTGATTCTGGTTTCGCTCACTGTTACGATTACGCTTTGGGCCGTCGCAAATCGTTACCGAAGAGAACCTCGATACACTGTCCAAACGTCGCGCGGCACAGTCAAAGAGAGTACTTCGGTCGGACCTGTGATCGAAGACACGCTGAACTTCATCGCTCAGAATATCGGGCCGCAGGAATATTTCCTCGCAATGCCTGAAGGGAGCAGTCTGAATTTCCTGGCCGGCCGACCCGTTCCTCTGCGCTATGAGGTTCTTACTCCCGGATTTCTTGATATTCGAGCAGAACGACAGGCGATTCAGCAGCTTCGTGAAAAGCGGGTGAAATTTGTTTTTCTGATGAACCGGCCTACTCCCGAGTTTGGAGCAATCGCATTCGGACGCGATTACTGTCGCGAACTCATGCAGTGGATTGAAGAACACTACGAGCCGGCCGTCGTTTTCGGCAACGGAGTAAGCGCCGATTCCGTGATCGGTGACAAGAATTTCTTTATTAAGTGTTACCGGCTAAAAAGCCAATAAAATGCGGCGCGGGCGGATCGGATCGTGATCAAAATAGCAAAGCAATCCATTTCTCGCTGGAATTCGAATGATTTAGCAGCTCTGGCGCTGATTTCAACGGTTTTTGCGATCATGTGCGCCGTATCCTGGCAAAAATGGGCTTCCGCAACCATCGATAGCGGCGCGGCTATGAACGTCCCTTTGCGGTTGCTGAATGGGGAGTCGCTGTATACGGAAGTCTATTTTCTATACGGCCCGTTCGGGCCTTACCTGAACGCTTTGTGGTTCAGAATCTTCGGCGTTCATCTCAACTCGTTATACCTTGCCGGAATCCTATGTTCCTTCCTGGTCGTGCTATTCACATATCAGCTTGGAAAGCAGTTTATGGGAAGAATGCCGGCCATGCTGGCCGCTCTGGCGGTTGAGGCGCTTTGTATTTTCAAACACGGGGCGCATTCGATATTTCCGTACACTTTTTCAGCGCTTTACGGCACATTACTCGGAACAGGGGCGCTGGCTCTACAAGTTCGTTACATCACAAGCCAGAAAGCGATTACTCTGATCCTGTCTGGAGTCCTGGGAGGACTGGCGCTGGTCTGCAAACAGGAGTTCGGGATCGCGATTCTGGCATCCACATTCGCTCTTGCAATCTCAGATCGTCTCGGGCAAAGAACCCGCATCCTTGTCCTGGCGCTGCTTCCCGCGCTGGCTATTCCCGTTTTCACTTACATTGCGCTCGCCCTTCAAATGCCGTACAAAGCACTGTTCAAGGATACGTACTTTCTACCGCACTATATTCCCCGGGAGCAGGTTTACTACAACAGTATGAGACTGGGCTTGAATGATATCGGCAAAACGATGTTGGAGTTTGCCGGCGCAACTATGATTGTTTGTTCACTCGCAGCATTGTTCGGGTTGATCAGTATCAGCATTTCCCGGCCAAACGGTCAGGACGAGGAGGCGGTTCGGAGACGTTGGGTGCATCGGCTTTCCTTGCTTTTCGGTGGAAGCTTGTCACTTCTGATTGTGATTCTTCTCAAACTCGGAACAGTATCTAACGTCAGCCCGTTGCGCGCTTTACCGCTTCTATGCGCGCTGCTGCTCTACGGCTATTTGCTACAAGACGTTGAAGACCGCAGGAACGGGGGCTCACGCTCGGTTTTGCTTCTCAGCATTTACAGTCTCGCAGTACTTGCACGTGTCATTACCAAGGTGCCCAGTGGAGGAGATTACGCACTCCTGCTTCCAATTCCTCTACTGGCTTTCACATATTCTGTTACTACAGCATACCCTCGACTGTTTTCAAGATTTCTGCGAGCTGAACACTTCGCGCAAGTGATCGTGCTCATCCTGTGTTCACTCACGATTGCCACTACACTTTTGGCTACAACCGGTCGATACCGGAGAGAGTCCCGCTTTACCCTTCAAACAAGCCGGGGCGTCATGCGCCTCGATTCTTCTGTCGGGCAGGCAGTCGATGGCGCATTGAACTTTATCATCCGTAATACAGGGCCGCAGGAATTTATCCTTGGATTGCCGGAAGGCAGCTGTCTGAATTTCCTTGCTGCCCGCCCCGCTCCCTTGCGCTATGAAGTACTCACGCCAGGGTTCCTGGATGCGGAAGCCCAAAAGCAAGCGATTCAGCAGCTTCGTAAGAAGCGGGTGAGATTTGTTTTTCTGATGAACCGGCCTAGCCGCGAGTTCGGGGCAACTGCATTCGGACGCGATTACTGTCAGATGCTCATGGAATGGATTGAACAAAATTATGAGGTGGCTGTCGTTTTCGGCCAAGGAGTAAGCGGCAATTCCGTCATCGGTGACAAGAATTTCTTTATTAAATGTTACCGGCTAAAAAGTCAGAAATGATTTTCGATAGAACAGCTTGAAGATTCCTGATTGATGGTTGCATTCTTACTTCAAATCGAGCGATTTGATAAATTCTTCACCACGCGCGATCAGACCATCATGATCGTCGGGCCCCTCTTGATTCGAGAGCAATTCTACCGTGCGATTCCTTAGCAATTGCTCGATCCGCGGATTGCCGTCTTCCTCCCACTTTTCCAGACTGATACGCGGGAAGATCCCTTGAAAGTACGCATTTTTGTAACGCTCCAGTGTAGTCTCCGATGTCAGAAAGTGGCCGTTCTCCCTCATCTCGTAGACGATCTCTTCGGCGCCGACAGAGCGCTCATCCACAAAGTAGCCCTGCCCAAACAAACGCACCTGCGCGATCACATCGTTGGCGTAAACGGTTTGTGTGGGCATGTAAGCTTTCGAATTCAGACCGCTTCCGACGAATGGCGCAAGACCCACCATTCCGATCACACTCGTGAGCTGATTTGCCCAGATCTCACCGGCGGAGAGCAGATCGGCGCCCCACCCCTCTCCGCTTCCGGATGTGCCTGCGTGCGGAATTCCGTAGTGTGCCATCATCTCAGCGCACGACAGATTGATCAGGTAACTTTGCATATCCATGAAATCCACCATCGTCTTCATTTCAAAATAAGCGGGCAGACTTCCGCAGATAATCGGCGCCCCCTCTTTCGCAAGCTGACTGAGCACGACGCCGGACAGCAGCTCCGCATTCAGCATGGTCAACGCGCCTGCCGGCGTTATCGGAGTGGACATGCCGGCCATGCCGTAGTTGGAGAAGATGACGGCAATTCCACGATCTACGGAGTCGAGAAGCTTATCGGAGGTGCCTTCGTTGATCTTCAACGGTGTGACAGGATTCAAATATGGAAGGATAAACGGCCGGTTCCCTGCATCGCCATGAATTATGTCGATCAATCCGAGAACTTGCGGAAACAACTTTTCGTCGGAGATCAAGAGTACAAGCGGCTTTGTGGAATTCGCAATCATCTCCAGAACCGCATACAGATCTGCAACCGCGGGCGGAAGATCACGGAGTACGCCAAGCGTTGAGATCACATCGTAAGATTCCAGCGATTGCGCGAGCCGAACGCCCATCTCCATGTTCTTGCGCGAAAACGGAGACAGCATGTCCGTTACCGGATCCTGATACCATAGATTTGTGACACCGTTTCCAAAGCGCGCGGGACCATCGCCAAGCGTGAAAATCTTATCGCCCAAACGGTTGTAGACGTCGTAGGTGGCAGGCACAGCCTGAATCGCCCATTCAACGACATCCCGCTGAAATGTCACCCGTTCGTCTTTGATGAGGATGCTGTCCCCGCCTTTCGCGTACACAGCCCGCGCGCGGGCCGATTCTACGCGAAGGCCGATTTCTGCAAGAACCTTCAGCGAGCCTTCGTGAATTCTCTGAATTTGTTCGGTGGAAAGAAGCGTTAATCGCGGCCTTACGATATCCGATTCGGACCGGGAATGTTCATCGCTGGAAGCCATCAGATCTAGATTAACACGAGCGTTGTGAGAACCGATAAATCGCGCGCAACGTATAATCTCAGCGATGGGAAGCGAAAAAAGAGAAGAGCCGTTTGCCACGCTTCCGGTTTCGATGGTGGTGCTGGCAAAGGTCATCCTGCATCTGGCATCGATCACACAATACGGCTACTTCCGCGATGAGCTATATTATGTCGCTTCCACGAACCATCTCGGTCCCGGTTACGTAGATCATCCCCCACTGTCTATCTTCATTCTGGCGCTCCAAAAG
This sequence comes from uncultured bacterium, assembly GCA_963843285.1. Taxonomy (GTDB): domain Bacteria; phylum Acidobacteriota; class HRBIN11; order JAKEFK01; family JAKEFK01; genus CAZDDB01. Next base: position 51,767 of record CAWJJO010000006.1, on the reverse strand, counting down.
ACGCTGTTTGGGGATTCCCTGATTTCCATTCGGATGATTCCGTTGCTTTGCGGCGTTGCAGTGATCGTAATGACTGCGATGCTGGCGCGCGAATTAGGTGGACGCCGTTTCGCGCAGAGTCTTGCTGCGCTTTGCGCGCTCTGTGCCCCTGCTTTTTTAGGAAGCCATCATGTGTATTCCATGAACGCATGGGATCACTTCTTCTGGACACTCGCGGTTCTTGTACTGGTGCGTTTGCTGAATCGAGAAGATCCGCGCATGTGGATGGTTCTCGGTTTCGTTCTGGGATTAGGCCTGCTCAACAAGATCAGCGTGTTGTGGCTTGGCGCCGGCATCGCGGCGGGACTATTCCTCACACCCGATAGAAAATGGCTCCGTACGAAAGGGCCGTGGCTGGCGATCCTGATTGCATTCGCTCTTTTTTCTCCGTATCTGATTTGGAACGTCAGGAACGGTCTTCCTACGCTTGAATTCATGCGTAACGCCGCAGAGCTGAAGATGGTAAATACCCCGGTGTTTGATTTTCTGAAAGAGCAGGTCCTGATCATGAATCCGGCGGCGTTGCCGGTTTGGATTTCCGGTTTGGCATTTTGCCTGTTTGCGCCGCAAGGGCGGCGCTGGCGCATCCTGGCCATCATCTATCTCACTTCGCTCATCATCTTGCTGACCGGTCCGCGCAAAGCAGGCTATCTCGTGCCCGCGTATCCGATGCTTCTTGCCGCCGGCGGGGTGGCGCTGGAGATGTGGCTGGCGCCAGGCAAAATACGGATCCTGCGTCCTGTTCTGGTAGCCGCGCAGATTCTGGTTGTGGCGCCCATCGTTCCACTGGCGCTCCCGCTCTTTCCGCCGGATCAATTCATTCAGTATTCCAAAAAGCTGGGGGTTACACCGCCTGCCGAAGAAAGGCATCAACGCGCCGAATTACCACAGCATTATGCGGACATGTTCGGTTGGGATGAAATGGTCGAAAAAGTGGAGCGCGCCTACAACAGTTTGACACCGGAGGAGAAAAAGCATTGCGTGGTGTTCGGTCAAAACTATGGTGAAGCCGGCGCAATCGATGTTCTGGGAAGGAAACGCGGCCTCCCCCGCGTGATCAGCGGGCACAATAGCTACTGGTTCTGGGGACCGGGCAAGGATCCCATCGATGTGGTGATCATCATCGGAGGAGATGCGCCCGATAATGCGGCTGTGTTTGAAAACGTCCAAATCGTGGATCGAATCAAATGCCCTCGTTGCATGCCCTATGAGCGCAATCTGGATGTGACGATCGGACGCAAGCCCAAAATCCCGCTTTTAGAGTTGTGGCCGCAACTCAAAGAATTCATCTAGGGCAGGATTTCACCCCAAAGGCACCAAGACACGAAGCGGGAAGGATTTCACCGCAGCAACGTTCTCTTCCTAACTCTGCGAGCTCTGCGTCTCTGCGGTGAATCCTGAGCTATAGGAACATGTCGGGGTTAATTTCAATCGCTACCTCCGAGATTTTATCGGCAGGCAAACCGGCCCTGCGCGCATGCTCGAGAACCGCTTCTGGATTCGGCGCTTCATATTCGCAATAGATTTTTCCTTCTGCTTCCGAAACGTAGCTCTTGATCTGAAGGAATGATCGAGCAGGATGGGCATTTATCGTGGTATAGTAAGTAATGAATACTCTCCACCTCCCTGATATCGCGTTGCATGAATAAAGTCAGAGCGCTAGTTTTGGAGTTCGAAACTACGAATGAGCGAGGACATCCTCTGCAGAGAGTATTTGATTCTTCTTCAGAACCCGCATTTCAAGTCGAATACAGATCCTTCACGACTTTCCAACAGGACGGGACTTCGAGTTTTGGCACTCAGATCGTCATCCTTTTTGTATCCGGCTTACATGTCCTGCCTCAGACGGTTGCAATCTTTCCCTCGGTAAAACAGAAATTCTTCGACGTCCCAATTCTGGCTGTAGTGGAAGGCGATGAATCGCAGGATCTCCTCCAGTTACTGGAGATTGGTGTCGACGACTTTGTCTCATCACCAATCAAGCGCGGTGAAATCCTCCTTCGCATCAGAAGACTGTTGGAGAAAAACTCTCTAGAGGATGCAGTTTTTCAGTCGATTAAACAGAACTTCGGGCTGAAACAAATGATCGGAGAGAGCGCAGTTTTCTTATCTGAGATCAAAAAGATTCCAATGTTGGCAAAAAATGATGCAATTATCCTGATCACTGGAGAAACAGGAACCGGAAAAGAGTTATGCGCCAGGGCAATTCACTATCTGAGCCCCCGCTCGCGCAGTCCGTTTATGCCGGTAAATTGCGGCGCAATTCCGATTGATCTTGTAGAGAATGAACTGTTTGGCCATGAAAAGGGCGCATTCACAGGCGCTTCAGATTCCAGGACCGGACTGATCGCGGAAGCAGAGGGAGGCACAATATTCCTGGATGAGATCGACTGCCTTCCTCTTGCAGCGCAGGTAAAATTGCTGCGATTTATTCAGGAGAAAGAATACCGCCCTCTTGGGTCTAAGAAAATGAAAAAAGCGGACGTACGACTTCTGGCTGCCATGAATATTGACCCTCTGGAGGCAGTTTCAACAGGTAGACTTCGCCAGGATCTCTACTACCGGCTAAACGTGATTCCGCTCGTGATACCGCCGCTACGGGACAGACGGGAAGACATTTCTTTGCTGGCTCGCCATTTCCTGTTGAAATACTCGGTACAGTTCAACAAGCCGACGGCAGATTTTTCTGACGAAGCGATGCAGTTGCTTCAGCTTTACGACTGGCCGGGGAACGTAAGGGAGCTAGAACACAATGTGGAGCGGGCGGTTGTGCTTACTGAAGGGCGAATGATTCAAGCAAAAGATATTGTCCTTCCATCCTCTGAATCTGATCTTCAGGAATCTTTTCACGATGCGAAGTTGAAGATGACAGCCGCATTCGAGAAGACTTATATTGAGCGATTACTTCTTGCTCACCATGGCAATATCTCCCAGGCGGCTCGGGCAGCTCAAAAAAACAGACGCGCATTCTGGGAATTGGTCCGCAAATATCAAATAGACGTGCAAAGCTTCAAGTCGTAACGATCCGGACATTCCATTCCGTACGATGGACAAGAAGGCCCTACCTTTAAGTTTGTCGAATAAAAGACTTGGTCTGGTTCTGTTAAACCAGTAGGACAAAAGAGTCCTACATTCCTTAACATTCTCAAGATCGAAGATCCCCCGCTGAAGAACTATCTCCCTCTACCAGATAGCTCCCCTCTGTGGAATCAAACACTGGCATACTGCTTGCAACACGCTTGAGCAGATACTCATGAAAGGTCAAAGTGAAACAAGAACATATTGAAACGCAGGAAACCGCTTACAAGATTCTGGAATATCTGATGGACAATCCGGATGCTCAAGACACTCTGGAAGGCATTGTGGACTGGTGGCTGTTACAACAGGACATCAAACGGAACGTTGCTCTGGTCAGGATGACCGTCGAAGAGCTCACCTATAAAGGATTTCTTCTCGAACGACACGGCAATGATATGAGAAAGTACTATCAAGTGAACCAGGAAAAGCTTCATGAAATCACGGCAATTATTGAGAAGAAATGAAAGAGAAATGCATCGGACAATCGAGACGGTCTTCCTAATTCTGCGGTTTTCGGATTTTAGAGCGGCCTGCGACCACCCGCAGGCCGCCCCATCGCGGGAACAGTCGCCAACTCGGTGGAACGGTTAGGATGGAGCAGATATATGAAGAGCAAGGTGGGTACAAAATATTCATTGGGAGATCTCATTGTTGCATTATTCGATGAAGCCAATAAGGTTGTATCACGACGTGTTGAACGGAAAGTATTGGTCTATGCCGCCCTGAAACATCTCCTGATGAAGAAGGTCCACAGCGCGCATCGAATCGCGCTGCAGACTTCACGTACAGGACACATACAGTTGGAGCAGTGAAATGAGCATGTTAAAAATTGTCGGGATCATACTGATTGTTCTTGGTGTGGTAGCCCTTATCTTTCAAGGGATTACTTACACAACGCAGAAAAACATCATCAATCTGGGTCCGATCCAGGCCACAGCGGAACAGAAAAAGACCATCCCGCTACCGCCGGTCCTTGGCGCCATCGCGCTTATAGGTGGAATTGTGATGCTGGTTGCCGCCGGCAAGAAAGGGTAATCGCAGGAGTCATTCGATGAATGTCCTTCTGGTTTACCCGGAATATCCTCCCACTTACTGGAGCTTTAAGTACGCAGTTCGTTTTCAAAGAAGAAAAGCCTCGTACCCGCCACTTGGTTTATTGACAATTTCCCCGCTGCTACCGCGCGAATGGAACAAGCGGCTCATAGATTTGAATGCCGAAAAGCTCGTCGACAGGGATCTGCAGTGGGCCGATCTGGTTTTCGTCAGCGCCATGATTGTGCAAAAGGAATCCGCTCATGAAGTGATTCGCCGCAGCAAAGCGCTGGGAAAGAAAATCGTCGTGGGCGGTCCGTATTGGGCCAAAGACACGGCCAATCATGATGAGGTGGATCATGTCATTGTGGGGGAAGCAGAGCATCTCCTGCCGGAATTCATCCGCGACTTTGAGAACGGATGCGCAAAGAGAGTCTATTCCTCTACAACCATGCCGGACCTGAAGGACACTCCGTCTCCGGATCTCGATTTAATACGCCTGAAGAATTACAGCTCGATGCTGTTGCAGTTTTCGCGTGGCTGCCCGTTTAATTGCGAGTTCTGCGACATCATAGAAATTTTCGGGCGCAGGGCGCGCTGCAAATCCAACGAACAGTTCATCTCTGAGCTTGATTTACTGTACAACAAAGGCTGGCGCGGGGCGGTCTTTATTGTGGATGACAACTTCATAGGCAATAAGACCGTGATCCGCAATTTGCTCCCGCATTTGATCGACTGGCAGAAGAAGCACGGATATCCGTTTAACTTTTTCACCGAAGCCTCCGTCAATCTTGCGCGCGAAGACGACATGATCAAAAACATGGTCGAAGCCGGATTCCGAAAGGTTTTCCTTGGAATCGAAACGCCGGTTCAGGAGAGCCTGAAGCTTACTCAGAAAATGCAAAACACCACCATGGACCTGCTCGAATCCGTACGGAAGATTCAGCGGGCCGGAATGGAAGTGTTAAGCGGATTCATTGTCGGTTTCGATTCCGATCCGCCGGATGTTTTTGCGCGTGTCATCGACTTTATTCAAAAGGCCGCAATTCCCGTCTCGATGGTCGGATTGCTTTCGGCACTTCCCGGCACGCAGCTCACACGCCGACTTCTCAAAGAAGGAAGATTGCTGATGGAAAGCAACGGCAACAACACCAGTCTGGACCTGAACTTCATTCCGGTAATGAACGCAGACAAGCTGATTGACGGCTACAAGAAAATTCTATCCACCATCTATGAACCGCGCCAGTATTATCAGCGTGTGCTGGAATTCCTTTCTCACTACCAGCCAAGAGTGCGACAACGTTTGAAGCCGGCTGATCTTGTAGCATTCCTAACTTCGATCGTGAAGCAAGGGATTCTCGAATCCGGGCGTCTGGATTACTGGAAGTTTCTGTTTCGAGCATATCGCCGCAATGCCGCCGCATTTTCTGAAGCCGTCACTCTTGCCATCATGGGATATCATTTCCAGAAGGTAACCAAGCTACAGCTAAACTTCCGCTAGTTCACCTCATGAGCGCTTCCTCTTCGACTGCGAGCCTCAGTCCTTCCGCAACACCGTGCCCGTACCGTTCATCCGCTTTGGAAAAGTGTTGGATCTGCAGTCGCTGAATCCGTTCCGGGACTGTCTTCATGCTGTCCACGATGTTCTCAATCAGTCTGGTTCATAAGGAGAAGGAATAGTTTTGTAACCTCGTGTTAGAGGGCACTACTTGCCCGCAGTCTGTGTTTTGAGGTTTACCGGACATTCCCAAACAGATCATGGACAATTAAGTCATACCTGTATAGTTATCAACTGGTAGACTTGGACGGTTACCTTAAAGACCACTAGGATAAAAGAAGCCTACCTTCAATCTACTTCTCGAAATCAAAAGCCCATCGTAAATGAGATCTCGTCGTCCATGAATCACAGTTTGATCCATCACTGAAATCGTCTGGCGGCATACTTGCACAGTATGCAGTGACAAAGATCAGTTCAACGGAGGTCAAAATGCTTTGGACAATTGCTGTAATCCTTCTGGTTCTGTGGGCGTTCGGATTGGTTACGGCTTACACCGCCGGCGGGTTAGTTCATCTGCTGCTTGTGGTAGCCGTGGTCGTCATCATAATCCAGTTTCTCCAAGGACGAAGGGTGGCTTAGATTATCAGTGCGGCCTGCAATCACTTGCAGGCCGCACTCCCGCAATGATTCGCGTAAGAGAAAAATTATCATCTTCATTCGAATCTCCATGATCATGTTAAGGAGAAATCTAAAATGAGTAAGTTGAAAAATATTGTATTGATCCTGACACTCCTGCTGCTTGGCTTTGCTACGGCGAATGCAGGTGTGTCTTTTAATGTTGGTGTTGGATCAGGTGATTACTACCAACCCGTAGGCGATTACGACTATCTCCCCTACGCATATCAAACGAATCCCGGATACGCAGCTCCCAGAATTAACTTTCACGACATGATGGGCCAGTATGGCGTCTGGGTGAGCGTTTCCCCTTTCGGACAAGTCTGGAAGCCGTACGCATCGAATGACTGGCGGCCATACACACAGGGGCATTGGATTTCCACACGACAGTACGGTCAGATGTGGGAAGGCTATGAACCCTGGGCATGGGCCGGTTACCATTATGGCAACTGGATCTATACGCGCAACTATGGATGGGTCTGGATCCCCGGCTACGACTGGCATGCGGGGCGCGTGAACTGGGCACGCAGTTATGACTCGATTGGATGGATCCCATCGCCACCCAACGGATATGACTATAGCCGTGGATACTTGAGCAATGTGGGCCCAAACAATCAATTCGCATATAACGACAATGATTTCGGTACGGACTTTGGGAACGGCAACTTCAATCAGGGCGGACCATACAATGATCCCCGTTATCGAAACATGTACTACAACCCGTCTTACAGCAACATCAATTTTAATCTTTGGGTCTTCATCAACAACTCGAATTACGGACGTGACAACTACGGAAGTTATTATCTCGGCTCCGACTACACCCGGCGCGTCTTTGACCGAAGATTGGTAAGAATTACGAACCGCCAGATTGACAGAGCTGTCCTGGACAGACTCGTTGGTCAACGGAGAGAAACGACAGTTGAAGTCAGACAGTTACAGACAGACAAACAGACCGTCAGAGTCATTGTACCAGCCGGCAATGATGCCGTAGAAAGAGTCCGGATAAACAGTAAGGTAGTAGTCCGGGAGATGATCGCTCCGGGATTTGCTGAAAAGCAAAAGGCATTTAAGGGGCAGAATTCCAAGAATAAGGAAGCAGTAACCAGGATTTTCCATCAAGAAAACGTTCAGCCAAAAGTCGAAACTGTTTCCTCTGAGCAGATCATCAACCAGGCGCGCGAGGCAAGCCAGAAACGTGAGCAAACTAGCAAAAAGGTCGAACAAGCAGAACTAGAAAAGTTAGCCAGGATCGAGAAAGAAGCAAAGCCGCAGGAACCTAAGAAAGAAAAGAACACTGGGAAGTCGGATTTGCAAAAACCACAGGATGTCCAAAAGCGGAACGACAACGCCAGGCAGAAGCAACAAGATGCCCAAAAGCAGAGCGATGCCGCGAAGCAGAAACAACACGACGTTCAAAAGCAGAACGATAACGCCAAGCAAAAACAACAGGACGTCCAGAAGCAGAACGATAATGCGATGCACAAACGACAGGACGACATGGATTCCGTACAAAAGGAAGCACAAGCAAAAGACACTGTGGAACAGGATCAATCCGATCAGCCCCAGGATTCCAATGTGAAAGATAACAAGGGGCAACCTGATAAAAACGCTAAAAACAAGTCAAAAGACAAGAAGTCCGCGGCAAAAGCCAAAGACAAGAACAATCATCAGGAGAATGATCAGGAACAGAATAAGAACAAAGAATAACAAGGTTCCCGAGATGAACCCGAGATGAAAAGGTAATTTCGTTGAAACCACCGGATTTGGAGTGGCGGGCCTCCGTGCCCGCCGAAAGGAGAGATCGTATGAAGTTTCTACTGGGAGTGATCTGTGGACTGGTTGTTGCAATCACTATTCCTGTTGGAGTGATCGTGACTGGCGCTGCCGCTCGCCGCGACGGCCCACGCTCGCCGAAAGCAACACTACCGCGCGTATGAGCGGCTGCTGATCGCGCGGTTCGCCCCAAATGGGAACGTTCATAAACAGTCAAACTGAATGATTGGAGGAGAAAGATGTACACGATTTTAATTGTGATTTTGGTTCTTGCGTTACTCGGCGTGTTTCCAGCATGGCCGCACAGCAGGAGCTGGGGCTATGGTCCCAGCGGAGTCGTGGGCTTCATTTTGATAGTGCTGCTGATCCTGTTTCTGATGGGACGGCTGTAGTTACACCGTTGGCCTAGAGACTCTGTACTGAGGTACTGAAGCTCCTATCATGAAACGGGCAATTCTGGCGACCTGTATTCTTGCGAGCCTATGGTCTGCGCCAGCTCATGCCTATTCGGTCTTGACCCATGAAGCGATCATTGATTCGCTTTGGCCGGATACGATCACTCCTTTGTTGAAGCAGAGGTTTCCAGAAGCAATCGATACCGATGTACTCGAAGCCCACAAATACGCTTATGGTGGAGCTATCATTCAAGACATGGGATATTATCCTTTCGGGAGCAAGCTTTTTACCGATCTGACACATTATGTCAGGAGTGCGGACTTCATTACGGCGCTGCTTCAGCAATCGGCGGACCTCAACGAATACGCATTCGCGCTCGGTGCGCTCGCGCATTATGCTTCGGACAATAATGGTCACGCGATCGCCACGAATCTCGCAGTACCGATCCTTTTCCCAAAACTCAGAAAAGAGTTCGGCGCGACAGTCACCTACGATGAAAGTCCGTCGGCTCATCTTAAAACAGAATTCGGGTTCGATGTCGTCCAAACGGCGCGGAGACGTTTTGCGCCGCAGTCTTATCATGATTTCATCGGCTTCGATGTTTCGAAGGATGTGCTGGAACGCGCCTTCCAACAAACATACTCTTTGAGCCTGTCGGATGTTTTTTCGAATCTCGACATGGCTATCGGAAGTTACCGGAAGGCCGTGAGCGTCATCATTCCAAAGATGACAAGAATCGCATGGCAGAACAAAAAGGATGAAATCCTGCAAGCAGTACCAGGCGTGACGGAGCGGCAATTTCTTTACAATCTCTCGCGCGCAAGCTTTGAGAAAGAGTGGGGTAAGGATTACAAGAAGCCGGGTTTCTTCGCAAGATTCTTTGGATTCATCCTGCGCATGATGCCGAAGATCGGTCCGTTCAAGACACTCGATTTTAAGATTCCAACTCCGGAAACGGAGCGGATGTTTATGCGGAGCTTTGACGTAGCACTAACGCGATACCGTGAGCTTGCGAAAGAGGTTGAGGCAGGCACCTTGACGCTTCCAAACAAAGATCTGGACACCGGCCAGCCTTCCCAGGCGGGGGAGTACGCGCTTGCGGACAAGACTTACGCGCGTCTATTGGAAAAGCTTCAGGAAAGGCATTTCACGAATGTGGATGCCGGTCTTCGGGAGAACATCCTTACCTTTTACAGCGCGCCTGCAAAATGGAAGGAGCCGAGAAAGGAAAAGGAACGTGCGAAAGTTGTTCAAGCCCTGGAGGAGTTTCGCAATCTCTCGCTGACCGGCCAATAGAAGTCCTTATCTTTGCGATCATTTGTAGACGAGATACGGATTAATCGCGGTACCTTGCCACCAGCGCTTTTCCTCCGTTAATTTGAAAATCGTGAAGTGCAGATGGGGCGTATCTTTCGGCGCATTCCCGGATGTCCCGACATATCCAATCACCTGACCTCGCTTCAGGCGATCTCCCTCCTTTAAGCCGTCCGCATAGCGCTCCAAGTGCGCGTAGTAATATTCATATTTCTGCTCCGGATCGAACTGATAAATCGTGATTCCGCCAGGAACGCTGTACCAGAGGCGCGCGATGGATCCGTCTTCCACAGCAAGGATCGCAGTGTTGCGTGGGGCTAGAATGTCGATCGCTTCATGGATGTGATTGCCGCGTGATTCATCAAACGAATCCCGCAAATCTTCCTTCCTGAGATTGCTCAATGGCAGAAGCAGATGGCGCTGCCGAAGCTGGATAACGTCATCCGCAATCAATGCAGGCGACTCCGGAACAATCGGAGGCACCGCGCCGTGTTCATATGGGTCATTAAACGTATCTTCCGACTCCTGCGTTTGTGGACTCATTTGATCAATTTGATCTTGCGTCCATGCCTTCTCCTGCAGTTGAGGAAACCGAGCCGGAATCAGCACCACTGGCCTTTCGATCGGATAGCCGTAATGTTCAAGAGAATATGTGGTTGCAGCAACTCCTGCTGCAACACCGATCAGAAACGAAATCAGAATCGTCCGAGCTTTACGCAGAGAGTTTCTACTCACTGGAAAATCACTTTGGTACCCACTTTGATGAGCGAGGCCAGGCGGAGAGCATCCCAATTCGTCATTCGGATGCACCCGTGTGACTCCGAATGCCCGATCTTACTCGGTTCAGCTGTGCCGTGCAAACCGTAACTCGGCGCGTTCAGACCAATCCAGACTGAGCCGACAGGATTATTCGGCCCTGCGGCAATCTGGATCTTCGTATTTGCAGGGTCTGCGTCCCAGAATAAATCCGGATTGTATGAAAACACAGGATCCCTGTGGATCGCAGTGACTTTCCAACCGCCGATCGGCAGTCGATCGTGCTCACTGCCCACAGTTGCAGGCGCGTAAAAAATAATTTCGTCATTTGCGTTTTTTAAGACAACATCCGAAGTTTGTTCAGTGACAATAATGGTAGACCCTGAGCCTCGATTTCCATTTCTCCCCGAGTTTCTGTTTCTGATTTTTGCATCCGAATTATATTGTGTTTGCCCGTCATCCGGCAGATTGAAAAGATTCGGAGCCATAATCGTATCCCCCGCTTGAAACTGCGATTCAGGGTTTAATTTCTTCAGAAGTGCAGGCGTACAATGAAATTTTTCTCCGAGTTCCTCCAGAATGGAGGTGTAACCCAGGTGCGTCAACTTCGCTTGCTCCATCACATCTACGGGAATACTGTCCGTAAATGGCCCTGCAGAGTCCTGATCGGATATCGTATAGCTCACAAGAGGCTCGATGAGTTCTGCATTCGCCAGAGCCTGTAGAGTTGCTTCGTCTGATCTTCCCGCCTGGGGCAATCCGCGCGCATCCTGGAATGCAGAGATAGCTTTTCTGACATTAGTTCCGGCAGAGCCGTCTATCTGGCCGGAAGAGAATCCTGCGCGATCCAGAAGGATTTGCAATTTAACCAAAGAGGAAATCTGACCAGGATTTTGTGAAGCTTGTGAGTTCATAAAGCTGACGAAAAACATCGTCAATGTCAAAACCGCAATTCTGAATCGGTTCATTTCGAATCTCCTATGAAACGTACCCCGCCGCTATCTGGCGAAATTAGCTGACATTTCGCTGGTAGAGATCGGAGATCTTGAGTATTGCCTGGCTAACATTTTAAACGTGGAGCTATATTGGTTTGTGATCGGATCGAATTTCGTTTTACCGACGATCTTATAATTCCCGGTGACCTTGCCCGCAGTCGGACAACAATGTGGATCGTCGTCATTAGCAATGTAGAATTCAAATTTCAATTTTCCCCCGGTGCAATCCGGGCTGCTCCCGCCGGCAAGAACCATTTCTTCGGCATCCACTTTGTGCTCATAAGCTTCTGCGGCATCTTCAAACTCAATCTCGTGCATCGTGTTATCGGGGGCGACCCAGAATATCGTGTTGCTTACAAAACCTCCTGACCCGGCAGGAATGGTAGAAACATGTACGAAGTTTTCCCCCTGGTAACGAAACAACGCCGGCCTTTCGAAGCCGTCTGATTTCATTGTCTCTAGCAATTTCCCGTCAGGAGACGATCGAAAGCTCAAGACTTCGTTTCCGTCGAATCCCGATCCGTGCCGGTAGATCGTCGCGACAATTTGATGCGTGCCCGAAATGAGAGAAGTCTTTGAAAGTTCTCCAGCTCCAGCGAAAATGGGCAAACTGATCAGCAGTAATATTAAGAATAGATGAATCTTTAGATTAGTCATGATTTCTCTGACCTCCGGTTTCTGAATGAGAGATATTCTCGTTTGTAAATACAAAAGGCGCGGGATTCACTATTAAGGCAAGGTAAGCAGGCTGATCCTGGAAGCGCATAACTTCCGAGTCGACGTAAATCGGAGGCGCCTCCGCAATATTGTCGGGGTTTGAATCCCTCCATCTTTCTTCCTGACTCACAAAATATTCCGCGGGTAAGGAATGGTAGTAATCGTTGCAAGCTTCCAGAGGCTCGGTGCCTTCAATGAATACTTCTTCAACGGTATTCGTGCATAATTCGGATGCCAGTTTTCCGGTAGTCGGATCGATGAGCTGCTTTACAATACCGGAAGGGATAGAAAAATCTCGCACCGGCAGGTTCTTGATCGCCTTCTTCATAAAATCGGCCCAGATCGGTAGAGCAGCCTGAGCCCCATTCATGTTTAAAGATGTATTGTCGTCGTACCCAACCCAAACTAGACAGATCAAGTCAGGCGTGTACCCGACAAACCACGCGTCCTTGTAATTGTTTGTGGTACCTGTTTTTCCTGCTATCCCTTGTGATAAGCCCCAACGTCGAACGGAAGCACCAGTTCCTGAAGTGATCACGCTCTTCAACATGTCGGTGATGATGTAAGCGGTCTGAGAATGCAGAACCCTGGCGCTCCTCGGATGATTTTGCACCAGTACTGCGCCCTGGGAATCGGTCATTTTCTTAATCGTGCTTAATTCGAGTTTTTTTCCACCATTCGCCAGGACCGTGTAAGCCTGAATGAGTTGCCAGGGACTTACTTCAAATGCTCCGAGGGCAAGCGAAGGATACGGTTGGATGTGTTGAAAGCCAAGATCGCTCGATAGTGCCGCAATTCTGCCTAAACCGACCTCTTCTGCAAGCCTGGCAGTAGCAATATTCATCGAATTAGCCAGAGCATTTCTCATGCTGACAATGCCGTGATAGCGGCCATCGTAGTTTTTGGGCTGCCAGACGGCGCTGGTCAGTGGCAGACCCCATGGTTCATCATTTACAAGAGTCGCCGGGGAATACATCTGCCTTCCCTTCTGAAAAAAGGATTCGAGCGCGGCCGCATATACGAAAGGCTTGAAACTGCTTCCCGGTTGCCGAAGCGCTTGAGTCAAACGATTGAACTGGCTTTGGGAATAGCTTCGGCCACCAACAAAAGCGCGGACAAACCCGGTAGAAGGCTCAATGGCAATCAAACACGCCTGGGCCTGCTTTCCTACCTTTTTGAAACGGATTTTGTCGATTCGAGCCAGACCGCCGGCCACACTTTCTTCTGCTGCTTGCTGCATCTCAAAATCGAGCGTCGTAAAAATCCGGTAATCCCGTCTTCGTAAATCATCCGGACTATATTCCCCGGCCAATTGTTTGCGAAGCAGATCTACGAAATACGAGACTTTTCCAGTGGCTCCATCGTAGGGTTGCACAACAACCGGAGTACTGGCGAAGGTTTTGTATTGTTCTGAACTGATGTTGCCCGCATTCTTCATACATAACAAAACCGTATTGCGACGCGCTCTGGCTCTCTCCGTATATAAGTACGGGTTATACCGTCTGGGCGCTTGGAGCATGCCTGCAAGAAGAGCGGCTTCAGGAACATCGATGTTTCGCACATCTTTATGGAAATAAAAACGACTCGCTTCACTGATCCCCTGGATGCTAACCGGACCGCGCTGTCCGAGATATACTTCGTTGAAATACAGCTCCAGGATCTGATTCTTCGTCAATTTTCTTTCCAATAAAACGGCCATCGCCGCTTCATTGAGTTTCCGTTTGAGCGACTTTTCCGATGTAAGATAAAAATTCTTCACGAGCTGCTGAGTTATCGTGCTGGCGCCTTGCAATCTTCCATTCCCGAAGATGTCTTCGTTCAGCGCTCGCCCGATGCTCCGAAAGTCGATGCCTCCATGATCGTAAAAACGGCGGTCTTCAATTGCGATTACGGCGTTCACTAACTGACGAGGCACCTCACTGAATTTCACGAGGCTCCGCGTCTCATATTGCGAAGCGAACAATCGGGTAATCTGGATCGGCTCCAATTCGTACGCCTGGAGCTCCTGTTTGGTGGAGAGATCAATGACTTTGGATACTCCTTTCGGACCAAAGGTTACCAGGACCGCATCATCCGCGCCTTGATTTGCGGTAAGAGAGCGTTTGCGAAACGCGATCCCATTCTCTTGAACGGAGTACTGGGCAGCCTTGACCCGGTACGATTTCATTCCTGTATAGTCCAGGCGTTGCAGGTACCGGACCAACCATTCTTCCGTAATTGGCATTCCTTTATGAATGACGGGACTATCGGCATATATGCTGGATGGAATGTTCCATTGATGGCTCTGTAATTGTTTTTCCATTGCAGTCAAACGGGAGTGGACAAGAATAGTTGCGTGGACGAGAACAACCAACAGACCGGCCGAGAGCAGACAGAGGATTATCAACAAGAATTTCTTAAATGTTGCCAGGTTGATAAGGAAAGCGTACACATTTCTTGCCCGCATGTATTAATCGTAATGCTTGTCAAGCTCCGCTGGTATTGTAACTTTCGTAAATATTCGTAGTACTTTATTAGTAAGTTTGTAGTGCTTTTCACAAGGTACAGATGATTTCGTCGTTTCTGCACGCTGGTTGGGATGGATAGACCGAATTCCGGCAGAGTCGGTTGTGTTTCCTTCGGGCGGCGCCTACATTGTAATTAGAGACTCAATGAAATGTTCTAGAGACAAGACTCTGGGGATAGCTAGTTTGCCGAGCGAGAGAATTTGCTGCAAAGAAAGAACAACAAACCCCGGTTAACGCGGTCAGAAACACGCCTGGAAAAACTTGTGGAACGTCTGTTTGAGGATTTGGAAGGAACGAGAATCACGTTCAGGAGAGGACTATGAATATTGTGAACATTCTCGGTTGGCTGATCATCGGATTAATCGTAGGCGCGCTCGCCAGGTTCTTAGTTCCCGGCCGTGATCCCATGGGTTGTATTGCGACATCATTGCTGGGGATTGCGGGCGCTTTTGTGGGAGGGGTTCTTGTAAACGTTTTTCTCCACAAACCCTGGATGCCCACTTTTTTTCACAGACCGTGGATGCACGGTCCATATGAGAATTACGCGCGTCCCAGTTTTCTGATCTCTTTAGCCGGCGCCATTATCGTGGTACTCATCGTCAGGATGCTTAGAGGGCGCTCGGCCTGACAGCATAAGTTGCTTAGGGTTCGGCCGCCCTGCTGCTCGTTTGCTGTCCCTGTAGAAAGACTAAATCCCGAACTGCGCGGATTGGAAAGAGCGTCAACTTGGCGTTCCTCTGACATCTTGTCCCTTGCGTCGTTGTTCGCATCGTAAATCTGAGTTTGGCATGATGATTGCACGATAAATAATGTAATCTTCGTCTTTTTTAAAACAGGAGCCTTAAAATGAGAACTTCATTTGTGATCCTTTTCTTGTTCTTTCTCGTGTTTTCAACTTCATCAATGGGGCAACAAACAAAACCCGAAATGATGCAAAGCGGAATGATGTCGAAATGCAAAGAGATGATGGAGATGCATCAGGAAATGCAAGCTAAGATGAAGGAGATGGATCAAAAACTAAGCGATTTGGGACAGAAAATGAATCAGGCGACGGGAGATCAAAAGATTCAGGCCATGGAGGCGGTTCTGAATGAGATGATCAATCAACGGAACGCCATGCGAGACATGATGATGAGTAATCATTCGATGATGATGGAACATATGGGAGAGCACATGCAGAAAGGTGCAGGTCCAATGATCCAATGCCCCATGATGCAAGAAATGCGAGAAAGAAGCAACCGAAAAGGAGGAACACTCGGAACATCACCCGGAACAGTAACAAGTATTAACGAGATACGCAGAGCGATGAAATGACACTGCCGCTCCCCTGATGTGGGCTGCTCGCATCGCAACGAAAGGAGCTTTAAGAATGAATCATACAGACGGAATGGGTGGCTGGATGGGCGGAGGAATGTGGATTTGGTTGGTGATCGGTGTACTGGTGGTGGTCCTTCTGGTCGTCATGATTAACAAGCTGTCCAAGAAATAATCGGACGTTCACGACCCCTGATTATTCTAATTTTGTAGTTCCCATTTCACAACGGTTTTTCCACAAAAATCGCAGGAATGCTAAAAACAGCATAGATTATGAGGATACTATTGGAGAAAGGTTACGATCAGCTTTCTGCTGGAGGAACTTATTTCGAACGCTCGCTGTACCGGGCGACTGTGGATGCCTGGTTGCAAGAATCGTCAACACCACGTATTGGCTAAAATTCTCCAGCTTTGGTGACGCGATGGATTGGGAAAAGAGCGCAGGTGTTGGTCTCTACTCCCCGGCTGGAAATTCGGCCGGCGCGGCTGGATCTGAAACAACGACCGGATCGGGAACTACTGCGGGATCCGGAAGTACAACCGAAACGGAAACTACGACCGAAACGGATAATTCGACCGATGCCACCGCCGCGGAAGAAACGGATGCCGAAGAAGAGGCTGCGGAAGAAAATGATGACGACGGCTACATAAATCCCGATGCCGACATATCTTCGGCAACAGATCTCTCCGCAGCAGGCAATCTGAAAATGCAGGGCGGTGGATTCACGGATGGGCGTCCGGAACTAAGTAATGATCCGCCGATCGAGTTTGATCCCAGCACGGCGGATCGCTATCGGTTCGTAAGGGATCCGAGTCCGGAAGGGGACCCAAGTTCCGCCAACAGCACACCTAACTTAAACAATCGGGTAGCCCCTGAAACTCGCCCCGAGTTGCAGGGTGACGCTCCCGACACGCCTCCAGGCCCGGACATCAATCCGTATGCAGGCAAAGGCTAGACGAAAGGAAAGCCGACCTCGCACAACCCCCAGAAAAGAAGTCTACAAGTTGGCTTTTCTACCAGGAATAGATGAACGCGATCCATCCTGTGTGATATGTATAGTCTCCCTGAAGCGCATTGAGTAGAATCAAACCGGGGGATGATGTAACCGGTCCGGTTGGCGTTTGAACAGTCACTGTTATGAGATCCGTCTTGATAGCATTTTCCGCGAAATCGTTGATCGTGTATTTGTCGAACCAATAGTTGATCGCAAATTTTGCATGTGGAAATGCCTTAACACTCAGGCCGGTTCTTGCGGCGTAATGATCCGTATCGTCGGCATTGGGAAGATCCACAGCGCCCGTTGGACGGATGGACGTTCCACCGAAAAGGTCCACGAAACCGTCCGCCGTTGCATAAATGAAGTCGGTATTCCATGCCCATTTCCCATTCCGAAACTTGATCAGGGAACCGACTCCCAGAGTATCAAACTTGTCTTCAATGTTTGCAGCCCAATCAAATGTGGTAGAGGTGGAAGGCGTTGCGCCGCTCTGTCGCCCGTTCTGATCGCTCTTGTTTTGCGCATGTTCATACCAGGCATTGAGGGTACAGCGGGCGGTCACGGCGTACGAGAAATCCGCGCCGACCGTATAGTATTTCGTCTTGAGTAAGCCATACTGAGTGTTCGTGTAATCGTTATTTTGCAGGCTCGCATTCACTTCCAGACTGGATGCATCGTTGAGTGTGATGTCTGCGGTTACACGAAAGACGTTCCGGTTTAGATCGGCAGTATCAAAACGACGGAGGGGAATCACATCGAAGACCGGATTGTCCAGATCGAACTCATCTGATCTTCGCCGGTCATATTGATATTTTGCGTGCAGGAGGAGTCTATCTGAAGCCGTCACATCCACTCCCGTCCGGATGGTATTTGTATCCGTCTGTGTGGTATCGCGATCTTCGCGATCCCAGCGGTTGAACCCATAGCCGGCATACCATCGAAGTGACCGTGAGAGAGACCTTTGAAAATCCAAATCAATAGAGTTGATTTTGTATGCAAAAAGCGGGTTTTCTTCGTCTTCAAGAGTGACACCCGAATCTGTGGGGGCAAATGCTGTAAAGAGCAGCTCGTCGTTTCGGTTGCTCTGATCATACAGTCTGTAGTTGGCTGTAAAGTTCGATTTGGAGCCTACCGGCAAGTAGTATCGGATATTGGCGTTTATGTTGCGCAATTCGCCGTTAAAAGTCGATGCCGGAAGCGCAACCTGCGGTAGGGCTGAATTGATTGTATAAGGAAGGAGCTGCACATCGTCCTTCCAGGAGTTGTAAGAAAAAGCGCCCGTAATTCTACCTTTCCCAACAGGTGTGGCGCCAGACAGGCTGATCACGTTGGCGTGATTGCTGGGTGGAAGCTGGACGCGCGCTCTGGAAGTTCCGTCACCGGCTGTCTGTTCAGCCCGATCAATCAGGCGGTACGGGTTGTCCCAGATCATGGACTGAAGGTCATTATGGAATCCCGAGAACTCGTATGCCGCGGCAAAGGTTCTACCCTTGCTTGCGTACTCTACTCCGGCGCGAGCACGGTCCGTGTTGTAATCGATATGTTCGGGTAATTCCGTAACCCAGCCAAATCCAAACGTTGTTCCGTATGGTCGAAATCCATCTCTGTTTTCGCGAAAATACTCGAGGCCATAATTCCAACGAGTGTTCGGCGTAAGGGAAAAATCCACCGTTCCGCGATTTCTTTGCAAGCCAAGCTGCTGTGGATGAGCGTCCAAAAGCAGGCTACTGATAAAGGCTCTTTGGTTGGCAAGACCGCTTGCATAGCTTGGATCTGTTGTGGGAACATCATTCAGGCCTTGAATTGCGCCCTGAAGTGCATCGGGCAGTGTCCAGATTCCCGGAGCGGATTCATTCCAGATCGTCTCACCGTCTTTGCTGAAAAGATGCGGAATTTTTGTGTAATCAATATTCAGCTTGTAGGATCCGCTGAGTCCGTAGTCGAATCCGTAACGGCCGTCATTCAGTCCGACGTTCTTCGCGCGGATACCCATAAAGCGATCGTCTTTCATATCCACGTCGACGGTCAATGCATCGATCAGAAATCCCGATGGAACTTCTCCATATTCTTCCGCCTTGGAAGAGTCTTCCACAACATCTGTTCCCCATACGGAAACCGTTCCATCAATCGTGGTCTTTGTGTCTTCCGTATTCTCAGTGGATTCGTTCGCTTCGGACGCCGGTTGTGTCTGCGTTGCAGTTGCTGTCGTTTCAGCAGACTGGGTTTCCTGATTACTTTCTTGCGACCATAGTGGAAGGGGCATCAATGCAAGAAACATCAAAAATAGAAGTATCTTAATTTGTTTTTGTTCCGTTGCTCTCATGATCGTCCCTCCTTATCGGGTAAATACTCTACCGGATGGGTGATTCGAGCCGTGGATATTGAGATGACAATTTGAGCAGGATCTGGATAATTCCCTGTTGGAAGTCAGTTGATTCGTTGCATCATAGAGAGTGCCGGGATGCCGTGTATCGAGATGGCAACTCTGACAGAGCCACGGGCGGTTTTGGACAAGTAACTTTTCGTGATTGGATCCGTGCGGGATATGACAGTTCAAACAGTTTTCTTGAACGGGAGGATGAGACCACAAAAAAGGCCCTCTTTTTTCCGTATGACATGTATAACACTGCTCGTTGACTGAATTGGCTGAGATCAATTTCGGGGTCAGGGTTCCATGTGGGTTGTGACAGTCATTGCACGACATCAACCCTTCCCGGATGGGATGGTGGGACGTCCGCTGAATCTGCGCTTTCACTTCCACATGGCAGCCGTTGCAAGTCTCCTCCACTCGCGATGTCTTCAACTGCCAATTGTCTGATTTCGGATGATGCACCGTATGACAGGTGGTACACGCAAGGTCACGCTGCTGATGGATACTTCCTTTCCAGTTTACCCGCTTTCCGGTTTCGTGACATCCGAGACAGACTTGCGAGGCTTCATCGCCTTTCAGGGCAGCAAAGCTCTTGATCATAGAGGTGTCTCCACCCGAATCTATATGTGCCTGGCCAGGACCATGACAGGTCTCACACGCGTGACTGGAGCGCAACGCAAACGCAGCCTGCCCGTGCGGCGATTTCTCAAGCGCCTTAAATTCCTCTTCGTGACAGTCAGCACACGCCTGCGCGCCTGCATATGAACTGGTTTCCACAGCCTCTTGTTTCGGTTGTGCGCTTTTTTCTTCTTCTCCGGTTACGCGCGACCCAAACCAAAATCCCAACAAGCAAATCATCATCATTGCCGGATACAACCTCGCGTTCCGCATTTCGCCTCCTAATTATTCGCGTATATCTCGCGTATTATTCATTCTTCTCCGGTGCCTGCAGAGTACCGACTTGGACAATCAGTCCAATCATTGTCAAAATTTCAGCCCTGAATACGCTGGCGGCCGGAATCCTATGAGAAGTCCTGGGTTTCATCGAGCTTGTCCTTATGACGCCCTATGCAAATAATACGCCAAAATGTTTCTGCGAGCGAAGGAAACTACAGGGTGTGGACAGAGAAATCACGTCTCGAAACACAATGAAAAGTAGGAATCTTTTGTCCTAGCGGTTTTCCAGGTTCTTGTTTAGCTCATTGATTTGATGAGGTTATACGTAGGACATAATTGTCCAGGTTTCGGCAGTCTTGCAACAATGCTTTGTCGCTCACCTTTCAATACCAACTCATAACTACGGCAGCCTGGCGATAATCCGACAGAAAACTAGCGCTTTCAAGGACATCTTCCGGACAATTGCGAATGTATACTTTGAATGGCTTCGAAGGATGCTCAGAAGTATCGCGTAGCAAGCCCAGCTTCAACAATCACTACCCTGTAGGGTACTTCCCCGCTGCTTCAAGTTTCGAGTTTCAAACAAAAGGAGAATGTATGACAAAAAACCAAAAACCGTACATCTTAAATTCAAATCCGCAGATAGATCGAAATCCAAAGTTCAGAACAAGAGTGTTCCTTCTGATGGTAACTATGATTTCGTTTGCTGCGTTCGTATATGCGTATGATCCGCAGTACGATGAGCAGAATGATTCATTTCGGGCAGGCTATACAGCCGGCTACGGACACGGGAGTGCTGATCAGCAGGCAAGAAGGAACTTTGATTTTCGTCATGATAGGGAATATCAGACGACAACAGAGGATAGAGGGTACCAGTTTGGAGCAGAAGATCACCAAAACAGTGTCTCGCGGGAAGACTTAAATCTCCGTTTAGGATACGTGGAAGGATATGCTGATGGTTATTTCCACCGGAACCCGTTGTTTGCGTTCCAGCAACAAGCTGGATCTCAGGGGCAGTATAACGGGCCGTATAATCATAATTATGGATCTCCTGAGCAGGGCGCCGTAACGGTCTTTACGGGTACCGGCTACCAGGGATATGCGCGAGCGTTCGGCATCGGTCAATATGCGTCCATGGAAGGACGTTTGGATGATGACATCCAATCCGTTCGGGTGAACGGGAGCGTACGGGTTGTCCTGTTCGAGGACGATAAATTCAGAGGGAAAAGCATCGTCATCGATAGGGATACGTGGGATCTGGGCAACTTCAAACGGAAAGCGGGATCGATGATTATTGAGCCGATCCGTTACGGGCAGATCCGATAAGAATTAGCAAAGAATCGAGAGGTATTCCTCCGGATGCTCTCGATTCTCTTTGCAAATCTAGGACACTTTGGCTAATTGCGATTGTTCTATGTGGCCCAGCCCCTCGCGGAGGTTACTTGCAATCACCAGCTTGCCCTTTCCTGTGGATTCCAACCGTTCTTTCGCTTTCTCCAACCCTTCCCTGGTCAGCCATAAACCGACAAGAATCTGTACGTTCTGAAAACGCGCTTGGATCCGTGTAAGTGCATAACGCGCTTTCGAAACAGCGGACGGCGACAAGGAGCAGATACATATGATGTCCGGATTCAATTCCGTCACTTGATTCAGCATTTCACCCAGTAAGGAAGTTGACGAGAGATGGCTTGCCTGGACCTGCGGCAGCATTGCTGACAGCCGCGCAAGAAGCAGTGCGGAAATCTCATCCGCCATGGTACGAGCCGGCAAACACAACAACTTCAATGCAGTGCCTGAGGGCAAGGGCTGATCTTCTTTTTTTTGATCCATCCTATCTGCGCACTCTTCGGCGATCTCACGTACACTTTCCAAGAGGTACGTATGTCTTTCTTCGCTTAGACCTCCTTCAATCATGTCCCTCTCCGCAAGGACAAGCGTCGGAATGAGCAATTCATCATAGAGTGTCGGGAGATCATTCTCTTTCTGGAAATCCTCCACAATTTCGTCTGCTTCCTCCCGGTTTGCAGCAACCAAACGTTGGTACAGACGCATTTGGGGAGAAAGACCGGGCTCATCTCCCAACAAAATATTAAGAAATTGCAACTGCGGGACGTACTTTCCAATGACAACCAGGCAAACCGTGAGAGGAGTTGATAACAGAAGTCCGGCAGGTCCCCATAACGACGTCCAAAAAACAACTGCAACGATCAATGCAAACGAAGAGACTCCTGTATGTTTGCCATAAAGCCAGGGTTCGATCACATTGTTCGTTACTAATTCCAGGATAACGAAAAGACTGATCACTGAGACCGTGGGGATCCAGTTATTGAAGACAGCAACAGAGAGAGCAATCGGCAAGCCAGCTGCCACCCACGATCCCACGTAGGGAATGAATCTTAAAATAGCAGATAGAAAACCCCACAGGAGAGCATGCGGCAAGCCGATCAAGAAAAGGCCCATCGCCACGGCAATACCCATAGAGCCGTTAATGATTGTTTGCATCAACAAATAGCGTGACACGCGGCTGCCCGCCTCATCGAGCGCTTCCATGGTCAGGTGCAAATGCCCCGAACCCATGATTCGAAAGAGCCGATCCTTCAAATCCTCTCGCTTCAGCAACATGAAGATGACAAAAATGATGACAACTGCCGCCTTGCCAAGCGGCTTCAAGAGCGGAATTAGAGCAGAACGGAGGATCTTAAAAACATTGTCAGGTGGTTCGACGACTTCAACAGGAACCGGTTTGCGCTCATCAATCTTTGGCGGTAAAAGTTTGGAGACTTCTTTCGTCAATTCCTGAATCGTATCTGCAATTTTTTCCAAGCCCCGGTTTTGATTCTGCCCCAATGCGCGGATCTTTGTTTGAATATTCTCCTTGTATCCCGGCAGTGACGCCACAAGACCAAGCGTCTGAGTGACAATAATCCAGGCGATCATTCCAATCAGAGAAAACGACAAGATGCCCGTGATCAGTACAGCCGGCAATCTCGGCAGATGCAGTTGTTGCAATCTTTGAACCGCGGGAGCCAAAAGAAAAGTTAACAGCAAGGCCAGCGCTAATGGAATCAGAACTTCCTGTCCCAGATAGAGAACGGCTATGACGAGAAGCGCTGCTACAAAGCTGTTCGTGCGCGATGAGGAGGGAAGATTCATTTGCTTTCACTCTACAATATTTCACACTTCATGTCGGTGAAGTTTCGAAAACGATCCATCAGCCCCGGGGCATCACCGAATCGTTCTATGAATTATTCCGGAGTCGACTTAGGCTTGGCGTCTTTGGCTTCCTGGGCGCCTCGAACTTCTTGAGCATCCTGGGCGTCCTGGACCGCTTCCTTGACGGCTTCCTTTACCGCCTGCTTGACGACCTTCTTCATCGTGTCCTTCACATCCTTATCATTGAGAACATCTTCACCAGCCTTGGCCACCGCTTTTCTCACTGCTTTCTTCACCGTGTCTGCGAGTGGATCCAGTTCCTTCGTGAAGACCTGAACCGCCTTTTCCACTTCCTTTTCTGAAGCGGTCGCCGGTTTGTCCGTGGGAGCCAGAGTTTCTTTCGGTGTTGGGACTGGCGCAGTCTTTACATTCGTCAAGGCCCAGTCCGATTCAAAGGTATCGATCAGCTTCTTTACGGCTTTCGCATCCTGAACAATGAGGCCGAGTTCGCGGCGCGAGTCCAGTTCCGCCGCACGAAGGCTCTGGCTGCCGACAAAGGCCTGGCGTCCATCGCGAATAATCGTGCGCGTGTGCAAACGTATGCCAGCCAGTTTCTTGTACGTCGAACTGAACGCGCCCGGCCACCTGGCCAATGACCTTGATCTCGACGCCGGCTTTCGCCCGTTCCTGCAGGATGCGAAGCATCTCCTTGTCCGAGATCTTCGGGTCGTAGATCAGCAATTGTTTCTTCGCTCGTTTCAGGAAAGAGCCCAGTACGTTCCGGGAATTAGCAGGACTGACGACAAA
This sequence comes from uncultured bacterium, assembly GCA_963843285.1. GTDB lineage: Bacteria > Acidobacteriota > HRBIN11 > JAKEFK01 > JAKEFK01 > CAZDDB01. Next base: position 27,447 of record CAWJJO010000006.1, on the reverse strand, counting down.
CGTTTCCGTCTTTGGCGCGTACGTCGTTCGGGTGCAGTCGGCCCGAAACAGTTTCACTGCTTCGCGTACCCAGCTCACGTTTGTGCTCACGATGCCGAAGCCACGGCTGCGGTCCGATATCCAGATGTGTGAAATTGAACGAAAGCATATAAAGGACACGGCGATCGATCACGATGTACTTATCGTGATAGCGGACCAGGTCGTTGGAACTGCGCGCAACAATGATTCCGGCATTGAGGAAGCGCAATTCCAGTTTCCGCAGGTTTTGCTCGCCGCCGCGGTTGGCAAATGCGATTAAGGCGGTCACCCTCACCCCCTTCGCGGCCGCTGCCTCCAACGCTGTCTCGATATCTTTGCGATCGAAGCGAAAGACGGCAATCTCCACACTTTTCTTCGCGTTCTTGATGGCGGTTAATAGTGGCCCCACACCGTCAGCCGGCTCGATGATCACTTTCATGATTGGATCTCCTCGGACATCTCTTTACCTCACAGGCTCGCGTTCCTCCGCGAGCCTCATCGAATCAATCATAGCGCGCTCAGTTGCGCAATTCTCTTGCGCACGACCTTCGTGTAGATATCGATTTCTGCGGGTCCATAGCCGGCGGCGCGGAAACAGTCGCGGATTTGCTCCTCGGAAAGCATCGATAGTCTGTGCCCGAGCCATTTTGCATCGGCGCGGGGGACTTGTTTGACGATCTGCTCCATACGCGTGCGTTCCTTATAGTAAGGTACGTTGACTGCCATCAGGAAGAAGGGGCGGCTGTGCAGCACAAAATCAATGAATTTGGGCGTCGCTTTTCTGATAAATTTTGACTTTGCATAATCCTTGGGCGAACCCTTGGATCGCGTTGAGAGTGTTGCCCGTATTTCCAAAAGTGGCGCCAAGGTCGGTGACCAGGTATCTGCGCTCTCCGTGGATTTCGTAGATCGAGTTATTGATCTCTTTCAGGTCCCAGTTATTCAACAGTGACATCATCACTCTCAGACCGTTCAGTTCCCGCTTTCCGAGAAAAGGGTTGTTGAACCAATCCCAGTTGCCAAGCTTCTTCACGTCTTTCTGTTTGCGTTCCAGGCGCGCTCCGTGAACCGTGCCGCCCGCCGAGACAAAATCCTCGCCATGCTGCAACTTCTGCATACCTGCCACTTTGACCTTCACCAGATAATAGTCTTCATCAACGAAATAGCCGGCAGCCCACAGTAAGCGTGTCGCCGCAGTTTCCGCCTGGGTTTCCTGACCAAGTTTTACCTTCCACTGGACACCCTGGTCGTCTTCCATATCGAACTTCGGATTGCTTGATTGAGTATCTTCCTCGACAAAGGTGAATTTGGTGTTCGGATCCGGCGCACGATCTTTCCCCCCGGCGCCGTAGAATAGATTCAAAGAGGCAATGTCACCGGTATCTCGCCAGATCACTTCCGGCAGGTTGCGGTTCTGTTTGTCTTTATCCGTTTCCTGAGCCGTTAACGATGCCGAAAGCACCAATAGCACTAGTACTAGTACCTTGTATATTAGGATTGAGTAGTGATTCTCACCCCTTATGAAGGGGGGAGTTAGAGGGGGGTTGGGATGATTGTCCGGACAACCCCCTCCCATCCTCCCCCTTGATAAGGGGGAGGAGCCACTTTCCGAATCCCTGTTGCAGTTTACTAGAATGGTGTTCAGCCATGTCTTCGTTTGTCGCATTTTTTCACCTTATCTTTCTTATGAAAACAATTGTTATTTATCCGCTAGTTGGAACTGTGGCTCTCCCTTCCAGCTCCGGGGTCTGGATTTTGTAGAGTTCTGCATACACTCCGTTTTGTGCCAAGAGCGCCTCGTGAGTACCTTGTTCAACTAATTCGGACTCCTTAATTACAAGGATGATATTTGCGTGACGGATTGTGCCGAGATCATGTGCGATCACGATAGATGTTCTCCCCTTCATCAGCCTTTCAAGGGCCTGGATGACGGCTTGCTCAGAAGCGGCGTCCAGGCCTGAAGTGGGCTCGTCAAGAATCAGCACTGGAGTATCTCGAATGACCGCCCGGGCGATGGCAATTCGCTGTCGTTGACCGCCGGACAGGTTGACCCCGCGCTCACCCAGCATCGTGTCGAAGCCCTCAGGCATTTCTTCGATGAATTCGCGCGCATTGGCCAGTTCAGCGGCGCGCATGATTTCTTTGGATGAAGCGTCCGGTTTGCCATAGGCAATGTTCTTCCAGATTGTGTCACGGAAAAGAAGCGTGTCTTGAAGAACAAAACTGATCTGATCGCGCAAAGACTTCACACGGTAACGGCGAATGTCCGTTCCGTCAATCTTGATCTGCCCGGAAACAGGATCGTAGAAACGCGGAATCAAGCTCACGATCGTTGTCTTCCCTGTGCCCGAAGGACCGACAATCGCCGCGACCTGCCCCGCTTCGATCTTGAAACTAACTTCTTTTAATACCTGTTTATCGTCTCCATAGTTAAAGCTGACCTGGGCAAATTCGATTTGACCTTTAAACCTGGGAGCCGGTCGGGCGCCCGGCATGTCAAGCACGCGGCTTTCAATCTCTAAAACCTCCCGAATGCGCTCGAAGCCGACCACAGCCTTTGATACGGTGTCGGTCATCTTCGAAAGATCGCGCATCGGCTTGTACATCTTCCCCAGATACATCAGGAATACAATCAGAACACCAGCGCTGATCTCCCCGGCCAGCGCAAGGCGTGCCCCGTACCCAAGCACAAGGCAAGTCCCGATGGCCACAATCACCTCCACTACCGGCGAAAGTTTTGCTTTGATGCTTCGGGCCAGACAGTCCGGCCTCCACGTTTGCCAGACTTTCAGATTCGAATCGTTGCTCTTCGTAGTCTTCACGGGCAAAAGCCTTTACCACGCGGATCGAGGTCAGCACCTCCTGCACGATGGAGAGCAGATCGCCTTCTTTTTTTCGAACCGCGCGCGTAGCCTTCTTGATGCGCCGCGTGTAGCGATAGACCACAAAGAAGAGCACCGGCGCGATAGAGAGCGAAATCAGGGTAAAGCGCCAGTTGAGATAAAACATGACTCCGATCATGCCGACCAGCGTCATCAAGCTGACCAGCATTCCCAGAAGCGCGGTGTTGATGAAATCTTTGACGGCTTCGATGTCGCTGGTGACCCGCGTGATCATATCGCCGGTCCGAGATTCGTCGTGTTCGGCAAGGGACAGCCGATGAATGTGGTGGTAAAGAGTCCGGCGAAGGTCGTGTCCCACCCATTGACTCACGCTTGTTGTCAGGTATTTCTCGAAGTAGGCGCTGACTGCGCCGACGACCGCAATGACTGCCACCGCGGCTACAGCGAAGTTCACAATTGCATACTGGTTCTCGCCGAATAGCCCGGTAACGATTCGGCTGAGAGGCTCCGGAAGTTTTTTCGACTGCAGAATGTTATCGACAACGATCTTGATGGGCCACGGCTCAAGAATATCGGTGAGCGTTACACCGAACACGGCCACCAGGGCCATCGTCAGCGACTTCCAGTGAGGCCGCACCAGGTCGATAATTCTCAGCTTTCTCGAGAATTTCGGCTCCGGGGATTTAACAGCATTTTCGGGCATACTAATTCAAGGCAATTCAGATAGCCCGTTCGGGAGGCACAGCGAGAAAGAAGGAAGTATGGTCAGAGCGAACCTTTCGCATGGGCCTCATGCCGTGAATATAGGGACACCAACGTGATGATGTCAAATTTCCAGTGACAGATTTCTTCTTCGGAGCGCCGAACTTATCATAAATGCGCCATTCATCAAATTGCGGGTATCGAGGCGCCAGTTAGTTTGCCAGTCGCGGCGGCGAATTTCCCCTAAACAAAAATGTCAATACAAAGCCCGCCACAAATCCGCCGATGTGTGCCATGTAAGCGACGCCACCTGTCTGCGCGCTGTTGGCAATGGAACCGATACCGCTAAAAAACTGCAGAACGATCCAGAATCCAATCACGATCAGTGCGGGCACCTGAATCACTCGCGTGCCCTGCAATACTTTGACCCTTCCCTGCGGGAACATCAAAATGTAAGCGCCAAGCACTCCTGCAATCGCACCCGAGGCTCCCAAATTCGGCACATTTGATCCAACGCTAAAAGCCAATTGTGCGAACGTTGCAGCAAGCCCGCAGAGCAGGTAGAAGATCGTGAACTTGAAATGCCCGAAACGGTCTTCCACATTGTCGCCGAAGATCCATAGGTAAAGCATGTTGCCGCCCAGATGAAGCCATCCGGCATGCATGAACATGCGAAGTGAAGAGTGTCAGAAAATCACCGGAGGGATTGGCAAGGAAGCGGCGAGGAACGAAAGCCCACTTCCCAATAAAAGCGTCACCGCCACTCAGCTCTACGAAGAAAAACAGGACATTCAGAGCGATCAAGGCATACGTCACCAGCGGAACAGTTCTGCGATCGCTATCATCATCACCGATCGGCAACATCAGATTTATCTCCTTTTGCGCTGGTGCTCCGTGAGATAGCCATGAAATCGATCAAGCCGTGCTGGAGACACATTGTACCGAAGCGCATCGCTCACTTCCGGTCGATTTCGATATTTTCTTTGGTGCCACTACTGGAGACTGCGATCATGATGCCGAGACCAATCGCGATCACGACTCCGATCAAGGTCCATGTCGTGCCGATGCTGGCCAGAACATTCAATTTCCAGAGCGCGGCGAGAATGCCACCAATTAAGATGATATAACCAAGAAGATACATACCTGTCCATTTCATAACAAGCCTCCTAGTGAGATCACACCTACGTCATGCCCAAAGCTAGTCCTGCCACCTCCGTTCCGCAACCACCCGTTATTCTTCAGGTGTACCCATTTCGGCATAGTGACCTGCTGCAGGTTTTGCCGCGGCTTCGTAAAGGCGCTCCACGTAATGAATGAAAGGAACATAATTTTCGATATACTCCCTGCCGGCCTCAACGTTTTCGGGAGAGAAATTCTTTTTCGCCATCGCTCTTTCAAAATGCTCGCGGATGCCCTTCTGCATTGTGTCTGTTAACAGCTTCAATACCTGATCGACTGAACCGGTCCCCAGCGCCGTGTCCGCGGCTGGAATGGCCGGCCCCAAATCCCGCCCGGCAGGTTTCAAGCCGGTGTAGGGCTCTCCTTCGCCTGCGCGATGGATGCGAACCAGTGTTTCAAAGAAATACATGTCTGCGAGTTCCCCTGCTTCGGGACTCAGTTTTCGAACGGCCAGCGTTTGCTGGAATGCGTTCTTGATGATCGTTTCGTCACTCTTTTTTACCCAAATAAGGACCAGGTTTGCGTTCCCGGTTTCTAGAGCTTTTTGTGCAGCTTTGACTACCGGACCATCCAATCCGTCACAATGACCGAAAACTTTACGTGGCTGCAGAAATACCAACATCACCGCCAGGACAAACACGCTCAGCCAGATTGTTGTTTTATTTTCATTGATCTTCTTCATGATATTCTCCCAATTTCTGAACGGACGATTCGGGACTACTGATTTCTTTCGTGCCACGAAATCGAGATCAGGAAAGCACTCTCTTCCAATGCTTCAACATCATGCGGGAGTGCCCTTTCGAGCGCCAACACATGACCAGCGGGAAGATCTACGATCTTTTTCCCAAGATGAAGCCTTAAATGTCCTGTCAGGGAATGGATCGAGATTCTTCCCTCAGCTTTGTGTTCTTGCATCCGTTTCCCTGCCTTCATCAGGGTGAGAACAATTCGAAAATCCGGGTACTTCACCAGGGTTCTTGCGTTGCGCCCGGTCTGCAGCCACGTCTCCTCCCTGTGCAGATGTTTGAGTTCCTCCTTCAAATCAAATTGGAGCATGGGACAAGCCAGACTCTCCGCGAGACCCTCATCGCTTTTTTTTCTTTTTCCCGTTGGAATCAGGTTTTTCTTTTCAGTTTGAATCATCGACAATTCACCTCTCCTCGATTTGTAATGCAAGCAATGTGCCAACATGGAGGCCCGGAATGGCTGCAATAACGTCGCTCGGCTGACAAATAGTCAAGTCGTCGACTTAGAAACACTCGTTCCCACGCGGCACAATTCTTGCTTTTTTGCAGTCAGGCAGGAAAAACGATATTGAATTACTAACAGGATAAAAGCCGGAAACCCTCTTAGAAGATCCCGGCAACTCAAGGAGGCAAAAATGCTTTGGACAATTGTTGTAGTCCTTTTGATTCTGTGGTTACTCGGATTGGTCAGTTCTTATACGGCTGGCGGATTGATTCATCTGCTGCTTGTGGTGGCCATTGTTGTCGTCGTAATCCAGTTTTTGCAGGGACGAAGAGTGACATAAATGATCAGGACAAGCTGCGCCTGACACACGAGCAGCCTCCAGATAGCCGCCGAGATGTAGAAACCGCAGGACAGCCTGCAATCCATTGTAGGCCTTCCTGCGGGCCGAAATTCCGAGAGTCTTCATTCGAATTTCATGATCGCCTTAAGGAGGAATTTTCAAATGAGTAAATTGAAAAATATTGTGTTGACTCTGGCATTCTTGCTATTGGGCTTTGGAACTACTTATGCAGGAGTGTCTTTTAGTGTTGGTCTTCCCGTAGGGGATTACGATTATCTTCCCTACGCTTATCAAACGAATCCCGGATACGCGGCTCCCAGAATTAACTTTCACGACATGATGAGCCAGTATGGCATCTGGGTGAGCGTTTCCCCGTTCGGACAGGTCTGGAAGCCGTACGCGTCGAGTGACTGGCGCCCATACATGTATGGACACTGGATTTCCACGCAGCAATATGGACAGATGTGGGAAGGCTACGAACCCTGGGCGTGGGCCGGATACCATTATGGCAACTGGATCTATACGCGCAATTACGGTTGGGTCTGGATCCCGGGCTACGATTGGCATGCTGGTCGCGTGAGCTGGGCGCGCAGCTATGACTCGATTGGATGGATGCCCTCACCTCCCAACGGTTACGACTACAGCCGTGGATACTTGAGCAATGTGGGTCCATATAATCAATTCGCGTATAACGACAACGATTTTGGCGCTCAATTCAGCCCAGATAATTACAGTTACGGTGGTCCGTACTATGATCCTCGTTACCGAAACATGTACTACAACCCGTCTTACAACAACATTAACTTTAACCTTTGGATCTTTATTAACAACTCGCATTACGGAAATGACAATTATGCCGACTACGCGCTCGGCCACGATTATACCCGGCACATCTTTGACCGAAGACTGGTTAGAATTACAAACCGCCGGATTGACCGAACTGTCTTTGAGAGAGTTATAGGTCAACGGATCCAGGACACACCAGTTGACGTCAGACAGTTGCACACAGACAAACAAACCATCAGAGTCATTGTTCCCAAAGACAGTAACTCGCTGGAGAGAGTCCGGAAACATAGCAACGAAGTGGTCAGAGAGATCATCGCTCCGGGATTCGCAGAAAAGCAAAAAGCATTCAAGGGCGAGAATTCCAAGAACAAGGAAGTGGTAACAAGGATTATCCATCCCGAAAACGTTGCACCAAAAGTCGAGACCCTTTCCTCTGAGCAGATCATCAACCAGGCGCGCGAGACAAGCCAGAAACGTGAGCAAAGCAGGAAAGAGATCGCACAGGCGGAAAAAGAAAAGTTAGCAAAAATCGAAAAAGAAGGGAAGATTAAGGAACCGAAGAAAGATCAGGCTCCGAATCAGAAGGAGAAGTCAAAAGACAAAAAGTCAAAAGAAAAAGGGAAAGAAAATAAAAAAGACAAGAACAAAGAAGCGCAACAGCCGCCACCTAGATAAGCGATCTGATGAACTCGGCTTGCAATTGGTCCACCATCAGGGGCACTTTTTGTGGCATGCTTCTTGCTCCATATTTGTAATCGGAGAGATTACGTTAGGAGGATTTAAATGAAGGCATTAGTTTATCGTGGGCCGGGCCAACGGGCCTGGGAAGAAAAACCAAAACCCAAACTACAGGAACGGACGGATGCGATTGTCAGAATCGTTAAGACAACGATTTGCGGAACGGATCTTCACATTATGAAGGGCGATGTTCCAACGGTAACAGAAGGACGGATATTGGGACATGAAGGAACGGGCATTCTTGAGACTCTCGGTGAAGGCGTTACCAATTTTCGTTCCGGCGACAAAGTTTTGATCTCCTGCATCACCTCCTGCAGCAAATGCGACTTTTGCAGGAAAGGGATGTATTCACATTGTGAGACGGGTGGATGGATTCTTGGAAACAAAATCGATGGGACGCAGGCTGAGTTCGTAAGGATTCCATTTGCTGATACGAGCTTGTACCATATTGTGGAAGGTGCGGATTTCGAAGCGCTGACGATGCTCAGTGATATTCTCCCTACCGGATTCGAATGCGGAGTCCTCAACGGAAGGGTGAAACCCGGCGATATGGTCGCGATTGTCGGCGCAGGACCCATCGGACTTGCTACTCTGATGACGTCACAGTTCTACTCTCCCGCCGGCATCATCATGATTGACATGGATCAGAACCGGCTTGAAGTATCGAAGAAATTTGGCGCCACAAAGCTGATCAACAACAGCGATGGCAAAGCGATTGAGAAGGTGATGGAAATTACCGGTGGCAAAGGGGTGGACGTAGCAATCGAGGCAGTTGGAATCCCGGCAACTTTTGATACTTGCCAGGAAATCGTTGCTCCCGGCGGACGAATCGCCAATATCGGCGTGCACGGGAAGAGCGTCACGCTGAGGCTGGAAAAGCTATGGTCACACAACATTACTCTTACAACACGACTTGTCGATACAGTTACAACACCGATGCTTCTGAAAACTGTACTTTCAGGGAAACTGCAGCCGAAGCAACTGATCACTCACAGGTTCCAAATCAGCGGAATCATGAAGGCATACGATACTTTTGGAAATGCCGCTAAAGAAAATGCGCTGAAGGTAATTCTCACCAACGAGTAACAATGATTTCCCTTCGCGCAGCAGATGCTTTGCTTGCGCCGGGACATCGTGTACCCGTGTTCTGCTAAAATCAAGAGTGAGGAAAACTGGTATGGCACGATTTCATCGTGAATGGCATCGTACGGAGAGTATTGGCTGGCTCCGCGCGGCTGTTCTGGGCGCAAATGACGGCATTGTTTCAACTGCAAGTCTCGTGATCGGTGTGGCTGCAGCAAATGCAACGCATAGTAATGTGTTGGTGGCCGGTGTGGCAGGTTTGGTTGCAGGAGCGATGTCCATGGCCGCAGGGGAATATGTTTCCGTCAGTTCTCAGTCAGACACTGAGCGAGCGGACATCAATCGCGAACGAGCGGAACTTGCGGACAATCCGGAAGGCGAGCAAAAAGAGCTTGCAGCCATCTACGTACAGCGGGGGCTCGATGCGAAGCTTGCAAAACAGGTCGCAGAACAGCTCACGGACAAGGATGCGCTTGCGGCGCATTCCCGCGATGAGCTGGGTATCTCAGAAACCCTAGCTGCACGACCAATTCAAGCAGCGATCGCTTCCGCCCTGTCATTTGCAGTTGGCGCTGCACTACCATTACTCGTTGTAGTTATCGCGCCTGCCACCCGCCTGGCGTCACTTGTTGCGGGGACTTCTTTATTCTTTCTCGCGATTCTCGGCGCCCTTGCGGCACGGACCGGCGGCGCGCCCATTCTAAGGGGTATGGTACGTGTCACTTTCTGGGGAGCACTTGCAATGGCAATTACCGCAGGGATCGGAGCATTGTTCGGGACCGCTGTGTAAATCACAATCTGAATGTTCCACATTCTGAAATTTACTGTATTTACCCCACAAAGGCGCTCAAAGTAATGAATGCCAGAGGCCGACCTCAGCGGGCAACAAGAGAAGAATGACAATCACCGCTAACAAGAGATGGAACGAAATCGACAGCCGGGTAAATCCAAAAATCGCGCCGACAAGGGTGAAAGGTAGAATCAATCTTCCCACAAATACGGAGAGAGTAGCCATGAGCAGATATTTCGAGGGTCTACTCTTGAAGAATGGGTTCCGGCTTGGTATCGGTTAGGTCGTCTGTGCCGCACGCGACAGCTTGCACCATGGTTTGTCCAAATAATGGAACCAAACACCACTACGGAGACCTGAGCTATAAATTCTACCAGCTGCTCAAAAAGAAAGAGCGGCCCTCGCCGCTCTTTCAATTCAAAAGGCAAATCTGCTTCAGACGAGTTGTCCGGCAGCAATCTTGTGGAAAGTCGAATTTGAAACCTCAAACATTTTCACGTCCGGGGTTCCCTCTACCACTTTCGACAGAGTCTTCATTAATTCCGGGTACGCTAGGCGGTTGTATTCTTCCGCATTCTCTTTCTTGTTCCAAAAACTGATTCCTGTTACTTCGGATCTCTCGGGAGAAACCAAGCTAACTTCATCGCGGAAGCCGTTCTGCTTGCGCAACATGGGAATCACATCCTTTTCGAACAATTTAGTAAACTCGGGTTGAGCATCCTTCTTAAGTTTCATACTGACGATTCGTGCATACATAATCTAAACCTCCTATAGTTTCGATTTTTCTGACCCGCTAGGAGTTCTTTAACTAAAAGCTGAGTTTCTATCACTGAACCATAATAACTTAATTGGCGTCTCATGTCAATGAGGAGGTCTCTCATCAATCACTATACGTGATGGATTAGCTGGTCATAATCACTGTAACTAACTATAAACCTTGGTATTATAGGTAATATTATTTTCAATCTATTTAACTAATAATGGTTAACAACGAGGTATACCTGATTGGGGAAGCCAATTTCATACAAAACATTTCTGATGGATTTCACCAGCGATTCCTTCAGTTTACTTGCTTCTGTTTCGGCTGATCTTTACAAAGTTTTCGCAGCTTAATTCTTTGTTCGCAATCGCAAGGGCCAGAATTCCCATTTGAATATTGATTCATTCCGATCGGGAGAGAGTGCCAGCCTTTCCTTTCGGCGACTTAACTACTCCGGCTTAATCTTCAGGCTATTGTCATTGTCTCCCAAGCTAGATGGACGTGTAGCTTCTCAAAACGGATTGATATTGACTATTGTCCCGATTTCATTAAGGATTTAACTGATCATGGTTAAGCACGGAGGAGCGAAAAAACGATGGACGTTGCCGAGCTAATCAGAATTCGACTGGAACAATTAGGCTTCGAACAGAGGCAGTTGGCTGCTGCAGTTCGAGTAACTCCCTCGTTCATTTCACAGTTACTCAAAAGAAAAAAGAGCCCGCCATCGCCAAGCAAGACGGATATCTACAGGAAGATCGAAAAATTCTTGAAGCTGCCACCCGGAGATCTCTCGAATCTTGCCGAGTTGCAAAGAAAACACGAATTGAAGCGCAGATATGACCATCCGTCCATTCCGTTGTTTGGAGAAGTAAGAGAACTGGTCCTCAGCAAATGCAAACGGGCGAAGCAAGAAGAGCTTTCTCATATTTTCGAGAAGGAGCCTTTTGGAGAAATTGAACGAATCGTAACCCAAAAACTACTGGATACGGCAAAGGAGATCACCAAACAAGGGTGGAATGATGAGAACTGGCTTCGTCTGCTGGCTCGTTCGAACCACAAAAGTTACGAAGAAATGCGTGTGATTGTTCTTGAATTCTTTGATACAGACATTTTCAGCCTGTCGATTCAGAACTCCATCTATTTCCTGAAACCATTGATTAAATCCTGGGATATCGACCTCCGCAACTTTAATATGGACATTGTTCTAACCCCAACGCTCGGGGAAGAACGGCTAAAAAGGTTTGCCTTTGTTGAAATAGAACCTGAATCAGAGGTTGAGATTGAACCTGGATTGAGAGATTTTTTGCGTGACCGCTCACTGTGCAGCGATATTACCGATGAGGAAGTGAAGTTTTTGAAGAAGTTCAGATTGATTGAAAAAAGACCGAATGCCTTGTATTACTATCGGGAATTGCAGAACTTGAGGGACCCCCTCCATTTTCGTACAAATACTTCTAAGCGACGAATGCGAATGTGAGCGCAGCTTGCGCGCAGGACGCAATAACCTTGGAGCCTTCGGGCCTTATTATCCCTTCAGAATCTCACTTTCCGGTAAAAAATCCGCTTTGCTATTTCCGCACTGACAATGTAAAGAATGACAATCACCGCTAACAAGAGATGGAACGAAATCGACAGCCGGGTAAATCCAAAAATCGCGCCGAAAGCGGTAAAAGGTAGAATCACTGTTCCGACAAATACGGAGAGAGTAGCCATGAGCAGATATTTCGAGGGTCTACTCTTGAAGAATGGGTTCCGGCTTCGTATTACCAGCACAATTAAAGACGCTGAAATAACGGACTCCAGAAACCAGCCGGTTCTGAATTGATCCTGGGTGGCATGAAGAATGGCTATCAGTGCGCCGAACGTGAGGTAGTCAAACACCGAACTTACCAGGCCGAAGGTGATCATGAACTTGCGAATGGCTTTTATATCCCAGCGCCGGGGATACTCAATCATTTCGCTGTCCACCCTGTCATTCGCGATCGTCATCTCGGGAAAATCGGTCATTAGATTCGTGAGCAAGATCTGCTTGGGGAGCAATGGGAGAAACGGCAGGAAGAGCGATACACCAGCCATGCTGAACATATTTCCAAAATTGGCGCTGGTGGCCATGAAGACATACTTGAGCGTGTTCGCAAATGTCGTCCGTCCTTCGCGCACGCCCTGAACAAGGACACCCAGATCCTTTTCTAGTAAAACGATATCTGCGGCTTCCTTGGCAACATCCACTGCGCTCTCAACGGAAATACCGACATCGGCTGCATGAAGCGCAGAGCCATCATTGACACCGTCTCCCATATATCCAACAACATTTCCGGCCTTCTTGAGGGCAAGGATGATGCGCTCCTTCTGATTGGGCTCAATTTCCGCGAAGACATCCACTTCCATCACGCGTTTGAGCAGTGCGCCATCGCTTAGCTCACGGAGATCCGGCCCTGAGAGAATTTTCGTACTCGATAATCCCATCTGTTGACTGACATTGGCTGCAACCAGGTGGTTGTCTCCTGTGATGATCTTCAGTGAAACTCCGAGGGCTTTCAGACGTTCGATAGTCTCCATGATATTGGGTTTCGGCGGATCAAACAGAACAAGGAATCCCAAAAACGTCATGTCTTCTTCGTCGTCTTTGTTCATAAGTGATTTAGATCCCATGTCCTTGTATGCGACGCCTAAGGTGCGAAAGCCCTTACTACTAAACTCCTCGAAGTGTTGTTGCACTCTCTCCCGTACCACGTTGATATCGACCCGGGGGCCGGCTTCAGTCTCCGCCGATGAACAGACGGCGAACACATTTTCCAATGCGCCTTTGGTCACCATCAGGTGCGTATCACCAAGCGCAACCAGAACGCTCAATCGTTTGCGAAGAAAATCATACGGGATCTCGTCCGCCTTCCGGTAACCGGAGACATCAAACTGGCGATGAGTGCGAATCGCTTCATCGATCGGATTCGTAAACCCGGTCTCGTAAAATGCATTGATATAAGCATAAAGAAGCACTTTATCGCTTGAAGCACCTTCCACATCAAGCCCGGATTGCAAGTGCACAATGCCTTCGGTCAATGTGCCGGTTTTATCGGAGCAGATCACATTCATGCTGCCGAAATCTTCAATTGAAGCGAGCCGTTTGACAATCACTTTTTCTTGCGCCATTCGTTTGGCGCCGTGGGCAAGGTTGATGCTGATAATCGCCGGCAACAATTGTGGCGTCAGCCCAACAGCGAGTGCCAGCGAAAAAAGAAAGGAATCCAGAACCGGACGGGCCAGGTAGACATTGATCGCGAAGATGGCGATCACCAGCACCAGAGTCACTTCCATCAGGAAGTAGCCGAATCGCCGTATCCCACGCTCAAAATCCGTCTCGGGCGGCCGGAGTCTTAACCGCTCGGAGACTTTGCCGAATTCCGTTTGCGTGCCTGTGGTTATAACCAGCGCCCGGGCGCTGCCGCTTACTACATGGGTTCCCATCCATAACGAATTTGTCCGCTGGCCCAGCGGCACTTCAGCAGCAAGCACTCCGATCGATTTTTCCACAGGATAGGTTTCACCCGTGAGGGTTGCTTCATCTACAAAAAGATCCTTTGATTCATCAACCAGACAATCACCCGGGACGACATCCCCCGCATTTAGAATGACAATATCTCCCGGCACAATCGCTTCGACAGGAATTTCCTGCGGGCCTCCATCGCGAAGCACCGTAGCCTTAATTTGCACGATGGTCAGTAACTGTTCCACGGCATTGGTGGCGCTGTGCTCCTGCCAAAACCCGAGAAGGCCGCTTACAAGGACAATCGTAAGAATGATGAAGGCGTTCACAGGATCATGCAAGAAAAATGACAACCCGGTTGCAAATAAAAGAATGAGGATCAGTGGACTCTTGAATTGCGCCAGCAGGAGCGAGAACACATCCGTCCGCTTTTTCGGCTTCAAAAGGTTAGAGCCATAACGAGCGAGCCGCTGGCCGGCGTTGGCAGCAGTCAAACCTTCTTTAGATGTTTCAAGGAGCCGGAGCATCTCGGCCGCAGAGATACTCCAAAAGGCCGGAGGGAGTTGGTTCATACCCATTCTTGAACCGGTTCACTTTGAAGTGCAGTCGAACCTTCAATCGACATTGGTGTAACATTCAGGGGAGAAAGCATCCAGAATGTTTCACATTTTCAAAATTTCCGGATTATCGGGAAAGCCGATTTCCTATAGATGCTTTCGGATGGAATTTACCAGCGAAGTAAAATCTTTTTCGGATGCTGCGATTGTGGCAGCCGGTCCTGTAGTCTTGAAGAAGACGGCGCCGTCGGGCGCTTCCACAATAGCGCCCAGCAATCTGTAATTGGGTTTTTTCCCTTGTGACTGCATCATGGGTCCGCCGGGCGCGAGATATGCCCCTGCTATGGAAACGGTAGTTACTTTCAAATCGTTTATCATTTTCGAAGACTCTTCCGCCTTAGATTCTGTCTCGAACTGGCTGATCCATCTGTTGATGTTGGAACGCACGTCGCCTCCCTGCCCTGGCCCAAAAAAGAAGACTGCACATTCTCCCGCTTCTGTATCCCCTTGTGCTACAGGGATTGAGTATGTGACTATTCTCATCGGCCTATCCGGTTGAGCCTTCCAATTCTGTGGAACCGTCCATTCAATGCCGGCAACTGACGCGGAAGGAGCAGCGTTCGAAGCTGCCTCCACGGAATGTGAGGAAATCGGTCCCGGGGCTGATGCAGCCGTTTGATCGGGCGCCGGAGTCGATGCAGTCTGTTGATCGGCTTGCCGTGATTTACAAGCAATTGCCACAAAAGCGGTCAGCAAAAAAAGGAACAGAAAGAGCGAAACGGTCTTCTTCATCATTTATCTCCTAGCCCTGCGGTTCGAATCAGAGTCTATTTATACAAGCTAGACAGACGTATGTCCAATCCGTTGTGGATCACTAAACAATTTTGTGTTCGAAACCGCCCGGTAAATCTCAAGCCCTGTTTACCTGCAGCTCCGGCTCATTCACAAACGGTCGCGCAACCGATCCCTGATAGAATTGCCTGGGGCGCGCGATTTTTTGCTCAGGATCCAATAACATCTCTTCCCATTGCGCAATCCATCCCGAAGTGCGTGGAATTGCGAACAATACCGGAAACATCTCCACAGGAAAACCCATCGCCTGGTAAATAATTCCGGAATAGAAATCGACATTCGGATAAAGTTTCCGTTTTATGAAATACTCGTCCTGCAATGCGATCCGCTCCAGCTCCAGCGCAATTTTCAATAATGGATTCTTTCCCGTAACTTCAAACACTTGATCAGCGATCTGTTTGATGATTCTCGCACGGGGATCATAGTTCTTGTAAACTCTATGACCAAAGCCCATCAATCGTCCTTCGCCGGCCTTTACTTTTTTGATGAACTCCGGAATCTTATCGATCGATCCGATTTCTGCAAGCATCCGAAGCACCTGCTCGTTCGCACCTCCATGAAGAGGTCCATACAATGCTGCTGCAGCCGCGGCCACAGCGCAATATGGATCGACATGCGAGCTTCCCACGCTGCGCATCGCATTGGCGCTGCAATTCTGCTCATGATCCGCATGAAGAATAAACAACACATTCAGAGCGCGCTCCAGGACCGGGTCGGGTTTGTATTTGGCTTCAGTCATCTTGAAGAGCATGTTCAGGAAGTTCCCTGCGTAGCTCAGATCATTATCGGGATAGGCATACGGCAATCCGCGGCTGTGGCGGTAAGCAAAGGCGGCCAACGTTGGCATCTTGCCGATAAGCCGGTACGTCTGGTGCTTTCGTGAGACCGGATCAAAAATATTCTTCGCGTCAGCGTAGAACGTGGAAAGAGCGGCCACCGTACTCACCAACATCCCCATAGGATGCGCGTCGTAATGATAGCCATCCATGAACTTCTTGATATTTTCGTGAATGAAGGTATGGATTCTGATATTGTGCTCCCACTCATCAAACTCCGGGATACTGGGAACGTTCCCGTAGAGAAGGATGAAAGCTGTCTCTAGGTAATTGCTCTTTTGGGCCAGCTCTTCGATAGGGAAGCCGCGATATTGCAAGATCCCCCGATCGCCATCTATGAAAGTTATCTTGCTCTGGCACGAGGCGGTATTCATAAAAGCCGGATCATAAGTCATGAGGCCGAAATCGTCCTCCGAGACTTTCACCTGGCGTAGATCGCCGGCGCGAATCGCTGCGCCATACAGGGGATATGTCCCATATTGGATTGGAATTTCGTAAGACTTACCAGTTCTGTTATCAATGATCGTAATACTATCTTTGCTCATAGCAAACCTCTTTTTGTCTGTCTGTTCGGGGATCTTTCTCCGGTGCGGTGTTCTCTGGAGTATCTACAGGTATCGCGCGCTTCAAGCGGACGTAATGGGGTTTCCATACTGTCGCATCTATCCGCCTCGTCAGTTCCTCATATGACGAACCTTCGGATGCCAGGCCTGACTGCTGCGCTTCTAAGACAACAGCAAGCGCGACGCTACGAGACACTTTGCGCACGTCTTCCAGTTTGGGATAAAGCGGTGCAAATGGGTCCTGCAGGATGGGAGAGAATTCTTTGAGCGCTACAGCGGCAGCCACAAACATTTCATCCGTGACGCGCCGGGCTCTGGCAGCGATTACACCCAAACCTACACCCGGAAAGATCAATGCGTTGTTACATTGTCCGATGCGAACCGACTTTTCTCCATGAATTACGTCTGGGAACGGGCTTCCTGTTGCTACTACCGCTCTGCCTTCAGTCCAGGAAAATAGATCTGCCGGGACTGCCTCACTTTTCGAGGTTGGATTCGAGAGCGGGAAGATAATCGGCCTTTGCACGTGTGTTGCCATATCCCGGACTATCTCTTCGGTGAAAACTCCCGGCTGTGCGCCGGTGCCGATCAGGATTGTGGGGTGAACGTTAGACACCACATCCTTCAGACTGATTTGCCCGTCATGATTTACCTTCCAACGAGACAATCGGTCTACGGGCTGTGCAAATTTTTGTTTGGACGGTTCCAGATTGGTCCGTGCTGTATGCACCAAACCCTGGCTATCAACCAGCCAAATCAATGACAAAGATTCGCGCCTGGAAATGCCATCACTCCTCATTGCTGCAACAATCTGATCGCTGATGCCTGTAGCGGCGGACCCTGCTCCTAATATCACAATACGCTGATTCGAAATTCTCGATCCGGTTACTTCGCAAGCTGCGAGGAGACCCGCCGTGGTCACTGCACCGGTTCCCTGAATGTCGTCATTGAACGTGCACAGCCGGTCGCGGTAACGTTCCAACAAACGCCGCGCATTGTTCTTGGAAAAATCCTCCCACTGAAGTAGTACGTCAGGAAATCTGCGCATGACAGCCTGAACGAAAGCCTCAATGAAGTCGTCGTACTCAGTTCCGCGCACACGCTCATGACGCCAGCCCAGATACAGCGGATCAGCCAGCAGATCCTGATTATTCGTTCCGACATCCAGGACAATAGGCAACGTGGTTGCAGGGTGAATCCCAGCACAAAGCGTGTAGAGAGTCAGCTTGCCGATCGAAATTCCTATTCCACCGGCGCCTAGGTCTCCTAATCCCAAAATGCGCTCCCCATCAGTGACGACGATGATGTTAACATTCGCCTTTGGAGCATTTGCCAGGATCGTATCGATCCTGTCTTTATCCCGGTACGAAATATAGAGACCCCTTGGTCGACGATAGATGTGGCTGTATTTCTGGCACGCAAGACCGACAGTTGGTGTATAAACGATCGGCATCATCTCGGTGATGTGATCCTGTAGTAAACGAAAAAAGAGTGTCTCGTTTCGATCCTGCAGAGATACGAGATGAATGTACCGCTCCAGGTCTGTGTTCTTACGGGTATAGTTCTCGTAGGATCTTGTCAGTTGCTCCTCAAAAGTAGACAGATGTGGAGGAAGCAGCCCCCAAAGACCTAACTCCTGGCGTTCCTCTTCTGTAAATGCGCTTCCCTTGTTGAGAAGCGGAGAGGTCAAGAGTAATGGGCCAGTCAGCGATACATTGAGTATCTCTTCACCTGTGATTTTGTCTCTACTAACATTGAACGAGTCCATAGGGCCTCCTGCTTGCAGACACACTTTGTGAGTGATGCCACTCCGTATTGAGCAAGAAATATGCCCATTCACCTACTCGGCATTTCCGCGTGGGACCGTCAATCTGCCGACAGATTGTCTGGAAATCCGAAAATTAGTCATTGTCTGTCGCCTGTCAATCAGTCTATCGTTGCAAACGATAGAGAATTCTTTAAATTCAAGTTTCACGCGACATGATTCTGGGAGAATAATGATGGCATCGATTCTCGTTCTGGGAGCTAGCGGTTACATCGGGGGCAGACTGGTCCCGCGCCTCTTAAGACAGGGTCATCATGTTCGCTGTCTGGTCCGTTCTCCTGAAAAAATAGCAGCAAGAGGATGGAGCCAGGTGGAGATCCTCAAAGGCGACGTGCTTCGTCCGGAATCGTTCGGCCGGGCGTTCGACAGAATCGATCTCATATTTTATCTGGTTCATTCCATGACCGGCGCGGAAAAGCAGTTTGAACGTTTTGACAGAATTGCCGCGGAAAATGTTGCAATCGCTGCTCAGCGTTGTGAAGTAAAACGAATTGTTTATCTGGGTGGTCTCGGTGAAAAAAGCGAAAAACAATCTCCGCATTTAAGAAGCCGTCGTGAAGTGGGAGACATTCTGCGAACATCCGGCGTCCCTGTAACTGAATTCCGGGCGGCGGTAATCATCGGGCCCGGAAGCGCATCGTTTGAGATGATGCATCATCTTGTAAATCGTTTGCCTTTGATGATCTGTCCGCGCTGGGTAAATGTAAAAACGCAACCGATTGGAATCGACGACGTATTGACCTATTTGGTGGAAAGCGTGGAAAACGAAGCGACCACAGGACAAACCATCGACATCGGCGCCCCTGAGGTTTTAACGTATAAGGAAATGATGTTGGCGGTTGCGAAAGCGCTCAAGCTCAAACGCTATATCTTCCCGGTTCCTGTTCTCACGCCAAGACTTTCTTCTTACTGGATGAATCTGATTACACCGATTCCGATTTCCCTGGCACGAAGCTTGATCGAAAGTCTTCGCTACGAGACCGTTTGCGAAAACCGAAAAGCTCTGGATCTTTTTTCATTCACCCCAATGCATTTTGAGGAAACTTTGAAGCGCGCGCTTGAAAAAACACAATCCGGTGATCTGGAAACAAAGTGGACCGCCGCATCGGCCCCTGTTTCAGAACCGGACATTGATCCCTCTCATCTGCTTACAGAAAAGCAGACAGTGGAAGTCGCAACGCCAGGGGAGAATTTATTTCGTGCTGTGGCATCGCTGGGCGGAGAAAATGGCTGGTTGTACGCCAACTGGCTGTGGCGATTCCGTGGATTTTTGGATAAACAAATCGGCGGAGTTGGATTGCGGCGGGGACGGCGTCATGCATCCGAGATCGCTGTCGGTGAAGCTCTCGATTTTTGGCGAGTGGAAGATGTGCAGCCCGGGCACCGCCTTCTCCTTCGTGCCGAAATGAAAGTTCCCGGAAGGGCCTGGCTGGAATATGAAGTGGAACAGCTTGGCGACGCGCGATCCAGATTGATTCAAACCGCGAAATACTACCCGAAGGGACTGAAAGGTTTGTGCTACTGGTTCCTGCTGTACCCGATTCACCGCCTCATGTTTCGCGGTCTGGCCCATGCGATTGCGAACAAAGCATCCGGCAACTGATCTTCCATACCCTACGACAAGAAGTTCTTCGGGATATTCCCCGACTTATCATGGACAATCAAGCCCTACCTGCAAGGTCCATGAAATGAATGAGTTGGGCGAGTTACGTAACAACCGATAGGATAAAAGTGCCCTACCTCCTGTTCATGTCCTCAACAGTGAAGGTCCTGACTAAACGCGACATATCCTTCCATAATTCATAGTTTCATTGTCGAAATGAATCGCTTGGCACACCGCTTGCACCTGAATAGGTTACCTGGAGAGAAATCGATGGCAAAAGTTACCGTAGTCTTGTGCGACGTAAAACCCTGCACATCTCAAGCCGAACGTGAATTTGAAGTGAACGATCAGACATTCTATGTGTGCGGTGAGCAATGCTTTGCGAGATTCTGGAGTCGGGAGTACGGCAATTGGAAGGAGTCCAGGTACAGAATGCAGATCGATTTTCATCATCTTACACCGATGCAGGCATACGGGACACAAGAAGTGTCTGAGGGAAAAAACGGCATCCAGACATTCAGATCCGATTTGCAGCTAGTAAAGCGGCGATGAGGATAAAAACTGGTCGCTGCATTGGCGCAACGGGCTTCAACGTCGGAGAGGCTCGTCGCGTCCAATTTGTGGATGAAGCTCGAGCGCCATTCGATCAATTCGATGACCTCGGCAACAAGGATCAGGTCCGGGGCGATTTCCGCTTCCGCCTGAGCCACTAGAGCGACCTGCGTTCACAGTTTTCTCACAACGTCAGGCGGTCAAAAGCCGCCTGGCAATCGTGAGTATTGCGGCAACCAGATCTTGATGGAACTTATGGAGACATGAGATGGAATACAAGTCAAAAGATTATGCTCACTTGTTTGGGATGAGTGGATTTTCAAGAAAGCTGCTGGAGAACCACTTCACCCTGTATCAGGGGTATGTGGATCATACGAATCAACTTCTTGAAGCTCTTTCCCGCATAAAGAAGGATCCGAAAGCACCGGAGTTTGCGGAACTGAAAAGACGCTTCGGTTGGGAGTTCAACGGCATGCGACTGCATGAATACTATTTCGAGAATCTGGGAGCTATGAATCCTCTTAAGAAGTCTCCACTTCAAAGAGCAATGGAAACGGAATTCGGCAGTCTTTCCGCATGGGAACAGGAGTTCAAGGCGACCGGCGCTTTACGGGGTATTGGATGGGCGATTGTGTATCGGGACACAACGGGAGCGCTTTTGAACACGTGGATTGACGAACATAATTGCGGTCATCTGACCGCATGTTCTCCGATTCTAGTTCTGGATGTATTTGAGCACGCTTTCCTTCTGGACTATGGATTAGAGCGTGCAGAATATATCGACGCTTTCATGATGAACGTGGATTGGGAAATCGCTTCTGAGCGTTACGATACGGCAAAGCAAATCAAACCAGCCCTGGTCAGTTGAAAGAGACCTTCGTATTTCAGAAACCCTTTTGCGAGGTAAATCATGAGTATCAGCGATGCCGACACTGCAATTATCGAGCTTCCACTGTTGGTAGATCCACTCCAGCCTCCCCGGCCTTTTTCGAGCCTCGTAAGAATTGACTTTGGAGCCATGACCCACACCGGCAATGTTCGAACAAAGAACGAGGATGCATACATCATTTATCGTGCCGGACGTTATTGGGAAAAAGTGAAGACAAGCCTTGAGGCGGGAGATTTGCCGGACCGCTCCGATGAAATTGGCTACGGGATGGCAGTTGCGGATGGTGTGGGTGGCGCCGCCGCAGGTGATGTGGCCAGCAGCATGGCTATTCGTGTACTGGTGAGTTTGATCCTCAATGCAGCCAAATGGGCGATCAAATTAGATAATCCCAAAACTAGAGACGCAGAATTACAAGACGCAAAAGAACGCGCTGAAGCGTACTTTCAACAGGTCGACCATGCGCTCCTGGAGCATGCGGAAGCCTATCCCCGACTGAAAGGAATGGGCACTACCCTGACCGGAGCCTATAGCTTTGGTGAGGATCTGTTCATTCTTCACATAGGCGATTCGCGCGCGTATCTATTGCGCAAGAGCAACCTCAAGCGATTGACCCGTGACCAGACTGTCGCCCAGGCCCTGGCCGATGCCGGCGCAATTCCTGCTGAGGAAGTATCCACGCACCGATTGCGTCACACTCTCACCAGTTGCCTCGGTGGAGAGGCTCGAAAGATCCAAATGGAAGTGCGGCATTTGCGCCTGATAGACGGGGACCGTCTGTTGCTTTGCAGTGATGGTTTGACAGACATGGTGAGCGAGCCGGAAATCGCTGAAATCATGCAGATTACGGAAGGATCCGAGGAAGCGTGCCAAAACCTTGTGAATCTGGCGCTAAAAAAAGGCGGTCAAGATAATGTGACGGCTGTGTTGGCCCGGTACTCAATTCCCGCGCATGCATAAACAGAAATTAGCCTGATGGACGGAGCGTTGATTTTATGCAAACCGTCCGACGAGCAATCCAAATGTGCAGCTCCTTGCTATCGGCCTTTTCTACTGCTCCCCGCTCGTAAAATCCATGCTCGGTCGCGCAGCCGGAAGATCCACAGATCGGGCAGCATCTTCAAATGATGGAAAAGTCCAGTTTCCCTCTTCAACCAGCTTCTGATATTCTGACAGCGGACGATCAATCTTGTATAACAGTTGCAGTTTGATTGGAAAGGCATCCGCCTTCTGCATCAACAGAAGAAAACTTTGACCAAACCTTAATTCTGGCCAAGATTGGAAACTATTTCTGGCCAGAGTTTCGAGAATTGACAGGAATTCCAGGCGCTCAATTTGGAGTGTATTTCTGGCCAAGAATACAAATTGGAACGAAATTCTGACCAGGAATTCCAATCTACTGAGGCGTCTGCCAGACGTCCTTGTGTGTGTTGCGTGATTGCAATGATGAAAACCTTACTCTGTCCTGCCTTCTGTCGCGCGCAAGCTCAATTAACCGGGAGTTTCATTTTTTTCAGGAAGGCAGGCCAGCGCGGGTCGCGCTCCATGTTCTTCAGCAGCGGATCGCCTTTCAATTCCGACAAACCGCCGTCGCGCTGCTTATAGGCGCGCTCGAGCCACTCGAAAGCCTTGTCCGTCTCGCCCCGATAGGCATAAATCTCCGCAATCTGAAAGGCTGCACCATTCTGAAACTTTTCGATGTACTCCGCCAGCGCAGCATCTGCTTCCTTCTTCTTTCCTGCGGCATGATAAGCAAGCGCCAAACCCTGTCCGCGCCAGAGTGGCTCCGGTTCCTTTTGCATCTCGGCAAGGGCCACTTCGGTTTTTGACTGCGCAAGATAGATGCGGCCCAGATACGTGTGCACACCCTGGAACTGGGGATTCAGCTCCAGAGCTTTCCGGAAAGCGCCTTCCGCCTCTTGCCATCGCCCGGCGTAAAGGTAGTTAATCCCCTGATTGCTGTGTACTGAGACCCGGAGCGGATCAAGTTCTATTGCGCGGCGGTCGAGTGTGATCGCCTCATCGAAACGGCCAAGCGTAAATGCCAGCGAAGCTTCCCCCCGAATTGCATCCACATTTGCAGGATCGAGTTCCAGCGCCCGCTTGTGATCCGCATCTGCGCCGGTCCAGTCCCAGTCGTAGACGGTCTTGATCCTTCCCAGGCGTGAATAAGCTTCGGCCAGCTTCTGATCCAGTCCCAGTGCCTTTTCTGCTTCCTTCCGCGCCTTTGCGTAGCCTTCGTCCAGCGTCACGTAGCCCTGATCAGCCTGACGACCGTGGACCTCAGACAGCCCCGCCCAGGCGCGCGCATAATTCGGATCGATCTGCAGCGCCTGCTCGTAGTAGCCGATCGCCTTCTCCAGATCTTCCTTGCTCCGCCGGTCGGAAAAATAACGCCCCTGCAGATAGGCGTTGTAGGCCTCGGGATTCACTCCCTTGCTTTTGGAGTTTGGCCTCCTTCCAGAGTCGCCTTCAGTGCATCTGATACAGATCCTGCAATGTCGTCCTGTACGGCAAAAATGTTTTCCATCTGACGGTCGTAGGTCTGCGACCAGAGATGGGAGTCGGTTGCCACTTCGATCAATTGTGCCGTGATCCGCAACTGGTTTCCGGCCTTCCTCACGCTTCCTTCCAGCACATGCGTTACGTTCAGCTTTTCTGCGATCGTTTTTACGTCGACTTCCTTTCCTTTGAAGGAGAAGGCGGAGGTGCGGGAGATTACACGGAGTTTTGGATTCTTTGTGAGAACATCCGTCAGCTCTTCGGTCAAGCCATCGGAGAAGTATTCCTGGTCTTTGTCTGCGCTCAGGTCTTCAAACGGCAAAACGGCAATCGCAGTCTTGCCGGTTGCTGCAGCAGGCGCAGGCGCTTTCGGCTGTTGGCGTTCGAAGACGAACAATGTTACCGCCAGTAGTACTACAATGACAGCAGCTACCGCAATCCACGGCTTCTTAGACGGAGCGCGAGCTTCCCGCCCGCCGGTCGGAGCTACGGCGCAAGGATACCCGCGGTACAGACGTATCGCGCTTCAATCGCTGCAAATCCGTCCGCATCTCGGCAGCGCTCTGATAGCGCACATTGCGATCTTTTTCCAATGCCTTGGCAATGATCTCTTCGAGCTTTGCAGGCACTTTCGGATTCAATCGTACGGGCGCTGCTGGTTCCTGAATGAAGATTGCCTCCAGCATTTCAACGGTGGTTTGCCCGCCAAAGGGAAGTGAGCCGGTTGTCATCTCGTAGAGGACCACACCAAAAGAAAAGATATCGGTGCGCGCATCGAGCTCCTTTCCGCGCGCCTGTTCCGGTGACATGTAAGCAACCGTTCCCATCATCTTTCCGGTTTTGGTGAGTTGCTCCTGTGCGCTCGCGGTAGGCATTTCCGTATCGGCTTGCGTACCTCCGCTCTGTTTGGCCAGACCGAAGTCGAGCAATTTTGCCTGTCCGCGTTCGGTCACGAAAATATTGGCCGGCTTGATGTCGCGGTGAATGATGAGTTCCGCGTGCGCGGCATCGAGCGCATCGGCAATCTGCGTGCCCAAGATCCAGCACCTGATCCATCTCCATCGGTTTCCGCCAATCGTGTGCTTCAGTGTCTTTCCCTTCATCATTTCCATCGCGATGAACGGACGCCCTTCGTGCTCTCCGATTTCATAGATGGTGCAGATGTTGGGATGATTCAGCGCCGATGCGGACTGCGCTTCACGGCGGAAGCGTTCCAGTACCTCTTTCGATTCCACCAGCGATCATCGGGCAGAAACTTCAGCGCGACGTGGCGTTTGAGGCTGAGATCCTCCGCCTCATACACCACGCCCATTCCTCCCCCACCAAGCTTATTCAAAATGCGATAATGCGAAACCGTTTTCCCGATCACAACCTTTTCTTAGTGTATCACCGGGTAAAGGAATTCAGACAAAGGAATCGAGTCACCCGGCTTACAGGTTTTTTCTTACCAAGGCGGCGGTGACGGTGGTCATGATGATGTTGGAATGAATTTCTAACCGGAACTGTCCTTCAAACCTCAACAATTAAGGAGATTCAGACGAATCCCTCGGTCGACGATTCGATTTTTAGGAAATCATGACGACAGTATTCGGGATCCCAGCTGGAATGTTCAAATCGACTTCCAAGCGCAGCGACTCAGTCGGCTCAATAGCTTGCGATGATGTGCATCAGTCCTGTTCTTATCGGAAAGACTTCGAATACCTCCAGCGCATTGCAATCAGATAGAAGTAACGCAGCACTAGTGTCGCGGCGAATACCGGCACGATCCACGGCACTAGCGTGATGGCCAGCAGTGCGGTTCCAGTCGCCACCT
Organism: uncultured bacterium; assembly: GCA_963843285.1. Classification (GTDB taxonomy): domain Bacteria; phylum Acidobacteriota; class HRBIN11; order JAKEFK01; family JAKEFK01; genus CAZDDB01. Next base: position 1,544 of record CAWJJO010000006.1, on the reverse strand, counting down.
CAATCAGTGTTCGTGTGGACTCCTTCCAGGTGCTTGCGGCACGTTCAGAGAAAGTAGGTGGATGCGGAGCCGCATATTGTGCTTCCACGCTCACGTTGAGCGTCAATGTAGCCATGCCAACCAAATTGTCTAAAATTCGCAGCTTTCCTTGCATTTGCTCAATTTGTTCCCTGACCTGGTTCAACTTTTCTTCCACAAGAACAACATCGTTCAATTTGCCTGTCTGAGTCTTGAGCATTTCCAAAAGCCGCAATTCAAACTTTCCGGCGTTATCCAGACGCGCCTTCAGATCATAGTAGTTTTCGGAAATGTCTTCCGCTTTCATTTTCTCAGAGGCAACGATTCCTTCCTCCCCAAGCCACGATACGACTGCATCGAGGGATCCGGGCGGTACCCGGAATGTGATCACAGCGGATGCGATATCACTGCTGTCTCTGATCACCTGAATTTCTGAGATATAGCCACCTACTTGCATCAATTGCTTCCGTAGTTCCCTGTAAAAGGAACTGTAGTTTTTCACCACGAGCGAAATCTCACCATTTCGGATTACCTTGCGAGAGATTTCCGCAGGAACTTCATCATCGATTTTGGGGCGACATGTATCCGTGTGCGCTAATTGATTCCGCTGATTGGAGTTGCGCCCTTTCTTGCAGTACGTGAGCGTTTTTTGCTGGACGCCCGAGGAAAGAAAAAATAACGATGGACGCGGGAACAATGAAAAGCAGGAGTATCTTCGATTTCTTTTTCATGGACCTTACCTCAAGTTGTTACTAACGAAAGAAACACCGAAAAGACTTAATACCACCGATCGGTTTGAGTTTGACGAAACCCATCATTTATGTATAAAATCGAAAAGTATCTGTATAGATCAGGGGTTGAGAGTTGAGTTATGAAAACTGCGGTGAAGCGAAAAAACTATTATCTGGACGAATTGAAGATCCGGCGTGTGAAGAAAATACTAGGGGCAAAAACCGAGACAGAAACGATCAACCGGGCCCTGGATCTTGTTTTGTTTCGCACCGAAATCCGGGCATCTTTGAAAAAGGCGGCCAACACCGGAGAGATTGAAAGGGTATTTTGAAGTGGCAAAGCATGTCATCGACACGGATCTATATATCGATCTGATCCGGACAGGCAACAGCGCCCCACAAATCGACGCTATCTACGCTCGGGAAACGGCGGGGATCTACTTCAGTTCCATTGTCGCGCAGGAGCTTCTGGCAGGAGTAAGGTCACCGCAAATCGGGAGAGTTGTCCTGAATCTGATACGACCATTCGAGAAGACACGCCGCTTGATTACTCCTTCACATCGAGACTGGAAAAAGGCAGGAAGCATCCTGGCAATGATTCTTGTGAGGAAGCCGGAAACAAAGACGAAACTTCAGACCCTGGTAAATGATTGCCTTATCGCCGTGAGTGCGCGATCGCTCGGGGCCACCGTTTATACAATGAACCGGGACGACTTCGTACTCATCCAGACTGTATTCCCCTTCTCCTTGGTAATCCTCCACTAAAATAAGGCGGGAGAAGTTTCGCAACAAAAT